>NZ_JAGDEL010000047.1 GCF_017497975.1 Metabacillus bambusae
AATTAATCGCTTTTAGCTTAATTTCTTTTGTATAGGTTGTTCTAATTTTCCCCATGAAAAAATCCCCTCCATAGAAGACAGTACAATCCTTTCTTTTTACTGTCCACTATAAGGGGATAATAACAAAGGGAAGATCCTTTTTCAGTACCGATAATGCTTCATTATGGTAACTAGTTTTATATATGGCTTGTTCAGCAATCGGGCCATATTCTGGAGTATGAAAGGAAATTAGATGGTTCATCTTGAATTTCTAAGTTATTCCATTAAAGGGCAGTTTAACGGAGTAAGCGGATACTGAAGTTCTTCTACATAAGGGCCATTATATTGAATAAGAATTAGTTTCTGTACAAATGTAAATTCAAATGTTATTCAGCTTCTTATCTGAAGCAAAATAAAGCCGTTTTCCTAAAATGACTAGGAAAACGGCTTTATTCTTAATGATACCAAGCTTCTGTTTTATAAAAACACGTTGGATGCTACTTTCTTATTTCTTATAGATTCTTGCCAAAGAAATCTGTTAACTTAGGTACAGCTTGACCTATATATTCTAAAATTTCTATTGTCTATCAAGATTTGCTGTTTATGAAAATTATGAATATGTAGGAACATCAGTGGAAAACGGGAAATTTATTGCTATTGGTGAAATCAAGCATACGTATAATCCTTTGGAAGAAGCGGATATTGCGTCTACCATAGCTAATTTAAAGCTCGACACAACGGACATGTTACATTTTTTCAAGGAATATGGTTTATTTGGTGGTTTAGTAGAGGAAGAGAAAATCAGAGATGTTCAGTATTGGAATTCTGTACCTCATATTAAGGCATTTAAAGAGGAGGTGTATATTAATGCATTGACATCTATTTCACATATTAAAGAGGCTTTTCACGAGGCGACGGTTAGTTCGAAAGACGAGTTATCAATAAGTAAGAGACATGAAAATTTCTTAGATAAGGAACTCACACGTATGATCGACGAAGCAAATCAAATGGAAAATCCAGATTATTTTTATCAAAATGAATATGTAATTCCAAACGGTGTAAAAGCAAAGTCAAAAGAATATATAGCAAAAAAGATTAGAGGAAAATCAACCTTCTTACAGTCGATAACAAGTAATTGATAACCAATTTATTGATGCGATAAGTTTTCCAACTTTACTTGATGTTGCTCAGTATCAAATAGCGAGGGCTTTAATTGAAAATGCTGAATTCCAAAGATGTTTGAACTACACTAAATAGTTCTTAGCTCGCCATGGGCGCCAAAACTTTTGTGCTCCATTGCCAAATAGGAAGAGAAGTACATGTGAGAACACTTATCGGCAAAGAAATAAAAGAAATAACAGTAAAAATTAAAAGTTTATATATTTTCATAATGTAAAATAAGTTAGCCATTGGAGGATCATCGATGACAAGTAATAAAACTGACAGAATAGTCGTAGCACTTGAAAACATAGTTAAAGAGTTAAGGATTAATAATGAAATAACCGCAAAACAGGTTAAATATAATGAGTATCTTCTTTTAAGAGAGCGATTTATAAGAAAAGTAGGAGATGCAAACGTAGCAATTTTTATCCCTAAGCGATACACGAAAAAACTCATTTATGGTTTCTTCATAGGTATGGGAGCAATGGGGAAACTTGCAGGACTATGACTTGTGGTGGTGTTAAAGTAGAGAAGATACCAATTCAACAAACGAACTGCATGAAATGTATGGAATTAGTTTTAAGCGAGTTAGATCGAGGAAAAGGAATTGAGCAGATTTTGCAAGTAGAAGAAAATAAATAAACAGGTAAGGAGGGCACAAAATGGCTGTGAGTATTGAGAAGCGAGGGAAAGATTCCTATCGTATAACTGTTAGCTTGGGATTTGATTCAAAAGGTAAAAAAGGATTCGGAAAAGAAAGACAGTAAAAGCACCTAACATGCGTGAAGCAACAAATTAGGAGCACAATTTAAAGTAGAGGTCTATGCAGGCGAATATATTGCACCAGAAAAAATGCTTTTTTCAAAGTTTGTTCAGGAATGGGAGGAGAAGTATGCAAAAAGGCATCTGAGCCCAACGACATTAGACACATATCATCGTCATTTGAAAAATAGAATTATCCCATTCTTTGGTGAATGGAAACTGGATCATATTAAGACGATGCATGTCCTAGATTACTTGAATTTCCTTGAAAATGAAGCTAAAAGGAAAGATGGGAGAGAAGGTATGTTGTCATCCTCAACCATTGAGTATAATCATCGTATCTTAAGCAATATTTTTAAACGTGCGGTAGAGTGGCAACTTATTAAGAGCAGTCCTGTTGATATTGTGAAAAAACCGAAGCGGATACAAATGGAAACGTCTGTATATAACAATGCAGAAGCAGATTATCTTTTAGATTGTTTAAAAAATGAAGAAATTAAGTGGCGAGTTCTTATCAAATTGGCTTGACAACAGGAATGAGAAGGGGTGAACTTTTAGGATTAGAATGGAAGAATGTAAATTTAGAGCAGGGAACAATCCAAGTAAAACAAACTGTTGTATATGTGAATAAACAACACATTGTAAAAGAACCCAAAACAAAAAACTCTGTGAGAACAGTAACAGTACCTGTTTCGTTGATCGATGAATTAAAAAAATTCAAGTCAGTTTGGAAGAAAGATCGCTTCAAGGTAGGTGATAAGTGGGAAGGAGGAGAATATGAATTTTTATTTTCATCGTGGCATGGAAAGCCAATGCACCCATCAAGCATTACAACATGGTGGAACAGATTTGAAAAGAGGTACAACCTCCCTCACATAAGATTTCATGATTTACGACATACTTCTGCAACGTTACTAATCAACAGCGGAGTACATGCTAAAATTATAAGTTCACGCTTAGGTCATGCAGACATTAGAACAACAATGAATATATATGAACACGCTTTACAAGAAGCTGATGTGGAAGCTGCAAACAAGTTTGAAAATTTATTTGGTGTAAACAAAAAAAGTAGAGGACTAGAAGCATAACGAATACCTCCAATCCTCTGTTTATGATAACTGTCCCCAAATTGTCCCCAAACAATCTGTACTACTAAAAATCCTATAATCTGTTATATAGAAAAAAACCTTATTTCACAAGGGTCTCCGTCGTTCTGTATGTATGGAGCATAGGGGGCTCGAACCCCTGACCTCTACGCTGCCAGTGCAAATGACGTGGTAGGTTAGGAACGGATGTTCTTGAATAAATGCAGTTGTATCAAGGCTTCGATCTGATGGTTTATGGTTAGAGTAGGATGAATTCGGAAAGTTGTTGGTCAATTGAGCCAACAAATCGCCAACAACCGTTCAATTTAAGTTTAATTAAGCTTTTTTAGTGAATATATCATTTAATTTATTAGCAGCTTCTTGATCAGCCTTTTGAAGAGCGTGGCCATATGTGTTCATCGTGATTCGAATATCAGAATGCCCTAGTCTATCAGATATAATTTTTGCATGAACACCCTGATTAATTAATAGTGTTGCGGAAGTGTGGCGGAGATCATGAAGGCGAATAAACCGAACTCCTGCACGTTTTGTAAATCGTCTCCACCATGTAGTAGGAGTTGTTGGATAAAAGTGGGTGCCATCTTCATTACAAAACAGCCATTTATGTTCATGCTCAATCCAATCGTCACCCATTTGTATTTTTTCTTTATTCCAATGCAACTTAAATAATCTTAGTTCCTCAACGACAGATGAGGGTAAAGATACTAGCCTTTTAGAATTCTTCGATTTTGGACCTTTAATAAGAGAACCATGTGTACCTTTAACAATAACTTGGGTAATTTCGATTGTACCTTTTTCTAAATCAACCTTCGGCCACTCTAAGCCCAAGTTTTCACTTCTTCTTAAACCTGCAGCTAGCGCTAATGTTAAAAATATACGCCAATGAATTTGCTCATCTCGAGCTGCTAAAAATAGTGATTCAACTTCTAATTCATCATACACATTTACATGTACATCTCGTTCTGTTGAAACTTTCGGCTTTTTAACATTTTTAACTGGATTATTTTTAATGATCTGCCATTCAACTGCACGTTCGAAAATATTCCTTATAGTTAAATATGAATCTTGTTTAGTTCTCATGGATAGTGGAGTGTCAGGATCATCCACTCTTTTCATCTGATCTAGGAAATCAATTATGTGAACAGGTTTAATTTTATCGATCTGCAAATGACCAAGTGAAGGTAAAATGTGATTTTTTATGTGAGAAAGGTAGTTAGCTAAAGTAGTTTCTGATAGTTCTTTTTTTGCATATTTATTTTCCCAATCTATGATGAAGTTTTTCAATAGCATCTTTTCTGGAGAAATGTATTCTCCAGCTTCGACTTCCATTTTGAATTTGTGTAATTCTTGATTTAAATAGTCACGTAATTTTTTTGTTGTTTTTAAAAGTGCCTCATCTTCTATTTTAATGGTTCTTGTTTTACGTATCCTTTTATTATGTGAGTCGTACCCAGTATTAACCGTTAGTAGGTAAGAATTCTTTCCTCTTTTTTGATAATATGCCATATTATCACCTCGTTTTAGAATGTACGTTCGATTTATAATGAGAAAATAAATCCCTACGAAAAAATAGGGATTAATTTGTAACAAAAAATGGTACTGTTTGAATATTTTATTACGTGTTAAGATAATAATTAATATTAGAGGGAGGTGTTATTCTATGTTCAAAAAGCATGGTAATGATTTATTTAAAATTGTTACAAAGAGCCTTATTGCACAAGAAGTACACGCTCAACAAAAATCAAAAGATATCCAAAAAAATATTAAAGATCATAAAAAGGTAATGGAAGAAAGACGGAAATCATTTAAATTTATTCAAAATAAATAGCGACTGGTGAAATAATTAAATCACCTTCATTAACTACACCCAATGGATTTAATACCATGTTTAATATTTTTGGAAAAGAAAAAAATGGATCTTTATCAAAGTTAGGTAATTCAATACTATCAATTTTATTAGTTACTTTACCAACCATTGTTAAGTAAATGTTAGTGCTAGATGTACCGTATTTAAACATTAATTCATTTGCTTTTTCTCTTAAATAGTCATCTTTAAGTGGTGCTATTGTATTTTCCATAACAATAAATGAATTTGTAGGTAATATATCGGTAAGGTAATCCATTGATTTTTCAATAAATTGAAATTGTCCTCTCATTTCTGCCTTCTTACTATTTAAATCAGAGGAGACTTGATTTAATAATGCTTGTTGTCTTGCTTTAAGCTGTTTTTCTTGAACCGCTTTTACTTCATCTTTTATACTCTTTAATTCTTCGTCTTGTTTCATGAACATAAATTCAATTAATTTATCTGTTTGAAGGATTTTCTTTAGGTAGTTAAAATCAATTATTTTAAAAGAAGAAGTGAGTTTTACATATTTACCTTCTATATCCGTATCATTAATGTCGTATAAAATGTTCTCATTTTCTAAATAATTCTCAAATGTTTCTAATGCATTATCGTGTAGTTGTTTAGAAATAATTTCTTTACCAGTTTCAGTTTGGGATATTACAGCCTTTTCAGACATGAATTCTCCTGGTTGCCACCTAACTTTGATTTCACCTTCTGGAGTTTTAATAAATGCAGGTATTTCAAATTTACCAGATTTAATTCTTGCCTCGATTGATGTTCCACTTTTGTATCCATGATCTTGTTCGTTAACATCTTTTACTTCTTCCCCACGTTCATTACTTGTTTCTGTAGGTAAACCGTCATAATGTTGAGCAATATATGAGTGAAGCATCCCTGTGTCTAAATAGATAATTTCTTTCAATTCCAATACCTCCCATGAAATGTATGTTCGATTTAATGTTGAAAAGAAAAGCCCGATAGGGCTTATCCACAAACTGTAGCTAATACTTTTTGGATATCATAAATACTTTTATCCTTCTTAAATTGTTTTGAAATCGTAGGTGTTTGCGCTCCAGAAATCCATATTTTCAACTCAGCATCTAGGTCGAAGGTTCCGCCAGTTTCAATACTAAAGTGAGAAATGCTTTTGAATGGAACTGAATGATAATCAACTTTTTTACCGGTTATACCCTGCTTATCCACTAACAACAAACGCTTATCAGTGAATACAATTAAATCTCTTACCAATTTAAATGCAACATCCACTTCTTCACCATTGGCTAAAATCAGTTCTAATTCGTTTGTTACTTCTTCTTTATTTACAGTAGATGCATTACCTAAAAGCCCACTCAATAATCCCATTACAAAACTCCTCCTAATTTTACTGATATATGTATAAATGGGCACAAAACCCAGTAATACCTTAAATAAAAACACGCAATATAAAGGCGTGGTTATAATGAAATGCGTAAATATTACTATACTAAAATCAAAAAATTTTGAGATGTGATAATTCCTTAGGAACACCATGCATCTCACTTATTTGATAAATTGATAGGTTAGTATCTCGATATTCATATAGATGATCATCTGGTAGTAGTAGCTCTACAGCAAAGGTGTTAGCTTCAACCTCGATCTTATCAATAGAAAAAAGTGTGTTTTTTCTCATAAACGGTGTATTTGCTTTAGGATGCAATACTGCATGTCCAAGTTCATGAGTACAGGTAAAACGCTGTTTGTAATCGTTTAGGTTACTGTTGATTACGATATATCTATTCTTTTTATCGTATTTATAATAACCTAGAATTTCTTCGTGCAGATCCCAAGGAACAACATGAATATTCATTAAAGATGCGAGTTCAAAAGGATCATTTGTTTTATGTTTTTTCATTAAGTTTGTTGCTTTGTCCTTGACCCATCCCATTTATATCGCCTCGCATCCCTATTCTTTGTTGTCTTCTCTATATTTTTTAGGAATGTACTTCTTATTGATTCTTTGAGTTTGTTTCATTATATGCTCCATGGATTCTAAAAAAGAGTCAATAGCTTCTTCACTCATAGGTTCTCCATTGAAAGAAAGCCCTTCATGACCACTAGCTATATCTTTTCTCAGTTCTTCCATACGTTTTGCAACATCTTTTTCATCTTTTTCAGATAAATCAGGGGTATTAGAGAACCCTAATAAGTAATCTGTAGTCACCTCAAATAGCTCTGCTAATTTCTTTAATGTCTCATAATCAGGCTGCCTATTACCTCTTTCATAAGCAGTATATGCAGGTCTTGTTATTCCTAAAAAATCTGCAACCTTTTCTTGAGTGTACTTTTTTCTTTTCCGTTCGCTAATTAATCTATCAGATAGCAAGGCTGCTCACCTCTTTCATTCAAACAACATTTTACAGTAACAAATAGTTACATTGAAGTGTATGTAACAAAAAGAAACAATTTATTTTAAAACAGTTGACAATGTAACAAAATGATACTATTATTAATGTAACGAATCGTTACAACAGGGGGTGATCACTTGAGAACATGGTTGAAAGAAATAAGAACAGCTAAGGGATTAACACAACTTGATGTTGCAACTAAAGCAGAGATTGAAAGATCTTATTATACTATGATTGAAACTGGTAATAGGAAACCAAGTGTTACTGTTGCTAAGTCAATAGGGAAGACTTTAGGTTTTGATTGGACAATTTTTTTTAGTGAAATAGGTAACGAATCGTTACAAAAATCACAATCTGCATAAGGAGGCCCTTCATGAAAAACATCAATGAATTACTCCGAAACTCTGAAATACGAACCGCAATATTAACAATCGCGAATGATTTAATAAGCGATGAGAATTACTCAAAAGAAGAAGCTGCAGAAGAACTTCTTGAATTACTTTATAAACACAATTTATAGGAGGTGCCAAATGGCTAACAAAAAACTCACCGTTCAAGGTGTAGCTGAATATCTCGGTGTACATCCAGATACGATCTACAACATGGTAAGAGAAAAACAAATCCCGCATTTCAGAGTGCGTCGTCGCATTTTGTTTAGTGTTGAAACGATCGATGCCTGGATCAGGGACCAAGAAACAAAAATCATTCAGGAGGCGATTTGATGAACGAATTAATAAAAACCAATCACAATAGTGCTGGTGAAATTATTGTAAGTGGTCGTGAGTTACATGATTTCTTAGAAGTTGGAACTCAGTACACTAAATGGTTTGATCGAATGACTGACTATGGATTTGATCATGGAATTGACTATTTAACTGTTAGCCAAAAAAGACTAACAGCTCAAGGAAATGAAACAACATTTATCGATCATCACATCAAGTTAGATATGGCAAAAGAAATAGCAATGATTCAAAGATCTGACAAAGGAAAACAAGCTCGACAATACTTCTTGAAAATTGAAAAGCTCTGGAACAGTCCAGAAGCAATTATGAAACGCGCATTAGAATACGCCGACAGAAAAATGGTTGAACTTCAATCCCAAATCGACAAACAACAACCGTTAGTAAACTTTGCGAAAACATGTATGGCTAGCGAAAAAGCACTTCTGGTCAGAGAAGTTGCGAAACTCGTTACTAAACAAGGAATTGTTATTGGCGAAAGAAGACTCTATCAAAAATTAAGAGAGTGGAAACTTATCTTTGCTAATAAAAATGAACCTTACCAAGAATACCTTGATCGCGGTTATTTCGAAATCTCACAAGGCGTGAAAGAAAATGCAGGCGGTACTCATGCTTGGCTAACAATGCGAGTAACACCTAAAGGTCAGTCCTACATATTCAATCGTTTAAAGAAAGAAAACTCTAAGGAGGTTGCTTCTATTGGATAAATTTCCGATAACAACTAAAAATTCCGAAATTATATTAGAAGACAATACAACCATAGAAATCAACGACACCTTTTATATTGAAGATGCTGAATCAGATCATACGATTCTAACAATCAAAAATGAAGAAAGCACAATAGAAATCGTTCTCAGTCCATTGGAAAGAAAAATGTTAGCCAACTCTTTATCTGGCTCTTATTAATAGATTAGCAAATTATTCCTACTTCAATGGTAGAAGGGAGGTGCGAACATATGAAAATTGGTAGAGCTGCACAAGAGGTTAAATCAGCTAGAGAAGAGATTGGAAGCACTCAGTTAGAAATTACTTTTGATGATTATTTCGGTTCCCGTGAATCAATCTCACAACAAGAAAACGGTCGGTACCAGGTTCAACCAGAACTCACTAAATACTATGCAGAAAAACATAACAATCCTTTCCCAGCAATTCAGGCAGCACACGAATATACAAATTGGGGAATCGCAAAGTTAAACGGTGAGGCTGTTGATCTACATAGAACGAGTGTCTCATTAAAAACAAAAGAGGAACTAAAAGAGGCACTTGAAGCTGTAACAGAGGCTAGTAAAAAATTGACCGTCAATCCAAAAAGTATTGAACAAATAGAAATCAAGGTCATTGAAAAATCGATTCAAGAATGTATCGATGCAATAACAGCATTAACACATTACGTTGCAGTCCTTTGTAAGGAATACGGTATTTCATGGATGAAAATGTGGACCCAACATAAGTTGAAGCTAATTCAAAGGAGGTTTGTGAAGCAATGATTGATGATACAACTTTATTTTTAGGAATGTCTGTACTTGTTTTAGTCGCTTTGATGTTCGGTTTTATGTTAGGTGCACGAGAAAGAAATGAACAAAAAAAATAGCAGCAAGCTCTTCCGAAGCCCACTGCCAAAATTAATGTTTGAATAAATCTATTTTACCACTCATTTCGAGTGATGGCAAGAACTCTTGTTCTCGTCATTGAGTCTTAGCAACGGAGGTTCATCGTCCCCCTGGTGCTTCCCTGCTAAGGCTGAATGATGCGAATGAGCATCAAAAAAGCCCACTGGGTAGAGTGGGCTTTAAAGGGATCCATGAATATGAAAACTTACATTTATTTTAGTGGATTCCCTTCAAAAAATCAAATGGAGGTTGAAGGAAAATGATCGAAATACCATTCAATGAAGCTGATCAACGTCGTTTATCCCTAGTTGGTGGACAGATCACTATTAAACCTAGTGGTATGCCCGTATTCCAATTCAAGTCTAAAGAGCAATTTAATCTGTTCGTTTCATTAAAAAATGTACAAAACGGAGGTAAAGTGCATGCAACAAATTAAATTATTGAATCTTAATCTCAAAAACTTCAAAGGTGTTCGTGATTTTTCGCTAGATTTACAAGCAGAAAACGTAAAAGTGTACGGTGATAACGCTACTGGTAAGACTACCTTATTCGATAGTTTCATTTGGCTCTTGTTTGATAAGGATAGTCAGAATCGAAAAGACTTCCAAATCAAAACATTAAGTAATGGTAAAAATCTTAAAGGTCTAGAGCATGAAGTTGAGGGTGTTTTCCTTATCGATGGCAAGCAACTGTCACTACGCAAAGTGTTTGCTGAGAAATGGACCAAGAAACGTGGAGCTGCACAAACAGAATTTAGTGGCCACACTACAAATTATTACATCGATGGAGTGCCAGCTAAGAAAAAGGAATTTGCTGATCGTGTTGCTGATCTGGTTAATGAAGATATTTTTAAATTATTAACATCACCATCTTACTTCAATGAACAATTACATTGGCAAAAACGTCGTGAAATCCTTTTAGAAATCTGTGGTGACATAACAGATGCAGAGGTAATTGCTAGTAATCAAAAGTTATCTAAACTTCCTAATATCTTAGGTAATCGAAGTATTGAAGATCATCGAAAAGTAATTGCTGCTAAACGTGCTGAGATCAATAAAGAACTAGATCGTATCCCTATTAGAATTGATGAGGTTCAAAGAACGGTACCGGATATATCAGAGTTAAGTGAATTAGAAATTTACGATGAAATTACTTACTTTAAAAGCCAAGTGGACGAAAAAGAACAAGAATTGCTTCGTATACAAAACGGTTCAGAGGTTACGGAAAAACAAAAGCAATTACGTGAAGTTGAAATGGAATTGCTTGATATAAAAAATGAGCATCAACAAGCGAATTACAGCAAGACTAATGAAATACAAAAGCAAGTATATGAGGTTAAGGGTCAGCTAGACTCCTTAAAACATAATAGCCAACTTCAACAAAGAGAACTTGATTCATTACGTAATATGGCCAACTCAAAAGAATCTCAGGTAGCTGATCTTAGAAGTAAATGGGGCAAGGTAAATGCTGAGACATTTGAGCAACATCAAACTTCATGCCCTACATGTGGACAAGACTTACCAACTGAACAAATTGAGGAATCAATTGCCCGATTCAATCTTGAAAAAAGTAAAAAGCTGGAGGATATCCAGTCTCAAGGAAAGCGAATGGCAGATGAGCTTATATATGTTAAATCTGAAATCGAGTCTCAAGAAGTTGCTCTTGAAATGCGTAATAAAGAAGTTGCTGATAAAGAACTTGAACTTCAAAAGGTACAACAAGATTATGAATCAATCAAATCAACTGTATCTGATGTCACACAATCACCTGAGTACCAGGCTAAGCAAAAGCAAATTGAAGCAATTAAACAATCAATTGGTGAATTACAGCAATCTTCATTTACTGCAGTTGAGACGGTAAAACAATCGATCAACGCCTTTAAAACAGAAATTGCAAAACTAGAGCAGGATAAAGCGAAATTTGCTCAGGTTCAAATGGTCGAAAAACGAGTATTAGAGCTTGAAGATCAAGAGAAAGAGCTTGCTAAAGAATTTGAAGAGATCGAACAACAGCTTTTCCTTACAGAAGAATTTATTCGTACAAAAGTAAATCTGCTCGAGGAAAAAATTAATTCTAAATTCAAATATGCTCGATTCAATCTATTTAAAACGAATATCAACGGTGGGCTTGAAGAGATCTGTGAAACTACATTTAATGGTGTTCCTTACTCTGGTGGATTAAACAATGCAGCACGTATCAATGTCGGTCTAGATATTATTAATACTCTTTCAGAGCATTACAAGGTATCTGCACCGATCTTTGTAGATAACAGTGAGGCTGTTACTTCTCTTATAGACATTGATTCACAGGTTATTAGCTTAATTGTTTCAGAGGCTGATAAGAAGCTTAGAATCGAGTATCCAGGACATTTAAATAAGGAGGCTATCTAATGAGTAATGATTTAATGACAAAAAGCGTTGAGTTTGAGGTTAATGGTGAGCCAGTAAAGTTATCAGGATCTACGGTGAAAAATTATCTTGTACGTGGTAATGACACTGTATCAGAACAAGAAATTGTGATGTTTATCAACCTTTGCAAATACCAAAAGTTAAATCCGTTCTTGAATGAGGCTTATCTAGTGAAATTCAAAGGTGCTCCGGCACAAATTATTACTTCCAAAGAAGCATTTATGAAACGTGCAGAGGCTAATGAGAACTTTGAGGGATTAGAAGCCGGGATCATTGTAGAGCGTGAAGGAAAGATGATCGACATCGAAGGAGCAATTAAATTAAAAAGTGACACCTTAATAGGTGGTTGGGCGAAGGTCTTTCGTACTGATCGTAAGGCTCCAATAACAGTTCGAATTAGTGTTGACGAGTTCAGCAAGGGACAAGCTACATGGAAGCAAATGCCTTTAAATATGATCAGAAAAACCGCAATAGTAAATGCCATGCGTGAAGCTTTTCCTGGGAACCTTGGGAACATGTATACCGAAGAAGAACAACAATCAAACTCGAATTTTTCTTCACCTGAAGAAGAAGTTAAGCAAGAAGTGAAGGAAAATGCAAATTCTGAAATTATCGATGTTGAGTTTACAGAAATGCAAGATGAACAACCTCAATTTCAACAAAAGCAAAGCGCAATGGATTTAGAGGGTCCTCCATTTTGATTGAGGTCACAGCACTAGCTTCTAGTTCGAAGGGGAACTGCTACCGCGTTACAGACGGCCATACGCCCCTTCTTCTGGAATGCGGTATCAACTATAGGGAGATTCAAAAAGGATTAGAATTCAAAATGTCTGAGGTTGCAGCATGTTTAGTAACACATGAGCATGGCGATCATTGCAAAGCCATTAAGGATGTTATGAAAGCCGGAATTGATTGCTACATGTCAGAGGGTACAGCTGGAGCAATTAATGTTCAGCACCATCGAATTAAAAAGGTTAAAGCTAAACAACAGTTTCAGATTGGAACATGGACCATATTACCGTTTGATGTTCAACATGATGTATCCGAACCATTAGGTTTTTTACTCGCAAATCAAGCAGGAGAGAAGCTTTTATTCGCTACAGATACTTATTACATCAGGTACAAATTCAAAGGCATTACACACCTTCTAGTGGAGTGTAATTACTCCTTAGAAATTCTTAATGAAAACATCATGAATGGTAAAGTTCCACCAGTGATGAAAAAGCGTCTTATAAGGTCACACTTTAGCCTAGAAAACGTTAAAGACTTTCTAAAGGAAAATGATCTATCGAAGGTGCAAGAGATCTGGTTGCTTCATCTGAGTGATTCAAACAGCAATGCTGATCAATTCAAGAAAGAAATTATGAGTCTAACTGGAAATGTTGTTTATGTCCCAGGATAAAGTCGAAGTTGATATTTTACTAGAACACTACCATTGGGCAAAAGATGCACCTAATAAAAAAGAGTATTTCACAAACCTAGTTGACGGTTATATAAAGGCTTATTTTCCACATTTGGAATTCATAACTATTAAAGGCATGAAGGCCATCTGTAAAAAGAAATAAGGATTTTGAAGAGGAGGCGAGGTGATATGTCCAAAGAAGCATATTACTTTTCACACGACAGCAACGCGAGACATGACCCTAAAATTCTTTCAATGAGAAGTGTATATGGATCTGAGGGATACGGTTGGTATTGGATCATTATCGAGATGTTAAGGGAACAAGAAAATCACAAAATTGAGATTACAAAATACGTGTGGAATGCACTTGCAATGCAAACGCAATGCGACGCAGATGCAATGCATAGCTTTGTAGAAGATTGCATAAAAGAGTTTAAATTGTTGCATTCGGACGGTGAATTTTTCTGGTCAGAATCACTTTTAAGAAGAATGGAATTTAAAAGTGAAAAGTCAGA
>NZ_JAGDEL010000048.1 GCF_017497975.1 Metabacillus bambusae
CCATTTAATTTCCTCTGGATAAGGGATTCTTGTACCCATAAGAAAAACACCTCCGCTAGAATCATATTGATTAAATACGACTCAGGAGGTGTTTTTTCCTTGTCTCACTTTATGGGGTCACTTCACTTTAATGTGATTGCGGGCAGGCTTTTTTGTTTAGAAAATTAAAAAATTCTGAGGATAAGCGCTTTGATATCCAGCTCCAGCGCCTAGACCCTCTTAGGTCTACAGCCACTCAGGAATTGAAGACAAAGAACGTCTTCTATTCCTGAGCGTCTTATGTCTGTCGGGTCTGATCAAGGCGCTTGCGCTTTTAATTCTTACCTAAATAAACTAACATCCTTCACACCCAACAAAGCTTCCTCATCAGCGATTATTGTTGCATTTGGATGCTGTTTTAAAATAGAGGCTGGGAAGCTTTCGGTTACATCTCCATTTAGAAGCTTAACCATAGCATCTTGTTTCGCTTTTCCGGATGCTAAAAGTAAGATCTCCTTGCTATTAAAAATTGAATGAATTCCCATCGTAATGGCTTGTGTTGGAACTTCTTCTATACTTGTAAAGTAACGAGCATTTGCTTCTCTTGTTGATTGAGTTAAGTCAACAACATGTGTTCTTGATTGAAAGGAAGTTCCAGGCTCATTAAATCCTATATGGCCGTTACTACCAATTCCTAATAGCTGTAAATCAATACCGCCATGCTGTAGGATCTTGTTTTCATATTCATCACACTCTGTCTGTAAATTAGCATTTATTCCACTTGGGATATTTGTTTGCTGAAGAGAGATATTGATATGCTTAAAAAGATTTTCATACATATAGCGATAATAGCTATTTGGATCATCCTTTGATAAACCGATATATTCATCTAAATTAAAGCTAGTGACCTGTGCGTATGAAGTGCCGTTTTTCTTATAATCTTCTATTAAGTGTTGATAAACTCCTTGTGGTGTACCTCCGGTAGCTAGTCCTAGTGTTAATTTGGGAGTGTTTTTTAACATATTAATGATATATTGTGCAGCTGCAAGACTCATTTCTTGATAATTTTTCACTTCAATTATTTTCATTTATGTCATCTCCAGTGTAAAAAGATAGGGGACAGTCCCCAGCTTAGATTCAGAATAATTCCTTATAATAGATGTGCTTAAGCTTGTTCCATCCCTAATTGAAGTAGGGGTGTAGAACAACTTTCTATTCATTAATGGTAAAGTGAAAACATCACAATTGCTTTGAATAAGCGATTTTCCCTTTACATAAAGTCATAAAAACATCCATTTGATCATCAAGGACAACGATATCTGCATCCTTACCAATTGAGATGCTTCCTTTTCGATCAAAGATATTTAAATGTTTTGCAGGATTTTCAGATGCCATTTTAATAGCACTTTTTATATCACAGCCTGTAAACTCCTGAATGTTTTTAAAGGCATCTTTCATTTTCAATACACTGCCGGCTAATGTGTTTTCGTCTAGTAATGCATGGCCATCCTTCACTGTTACCATCTGACCACCTAAATCATATACCCCATTTTTAAGCCATTTTGCTCTCATAGAGTCTGTGATTAATATCATTCGTTCATCAGTAATTTGATTATAGGCAAGGTTAACGATTTCAGGACGAACATGAATCCCATCAACTATTATTTCCACCATTAATTCATCTCTTAAAAATGCTGCACCAACTATCCCAGGATCTCGATGGTGAAGACCTGTCATTTGGTTGAAAAGATGTGTAACATGACTAAGCCCATTTTCAATCGCCTCTAATACTTGATCATATGTTGCTTGAGAATGTGCGATAGAGCCAATAATATCTTGATTCTTTAAATATTGGAGCACCTCACCACCTCCTGGAAGTTCAGGAGCAAGCGTAACTAGCTTAATATGATTATTAGACAATGCTTGCCATGATTTAAAGGTTTCTAAATTAGGATTAATAATATGGTGTATTGGTTGTGCACCAGCTTTATCCTTATGAATAAAAGGTCCTTCCAAGTGAATACCTAAAATTTCTGCATTACCTTCTGATTGAAAAGAGTCGATATATTCTCCCGCATTCCTTAGAGCTTTTACAATGGCATTAGTATCCTCAGTCATTGTCGTCGCTAAAAAGCTTGTAGTGCCTTCCCTTGGAAGAGTGGATGACATAATATCGAGAGCCTCTTGCGTAGCATCCATTGTATCAGCACCATTTGCTCCATGAATATGAATATCGATCATTCCGGGTATAATACTAAAATCATCAGGAATGTTAATGATTTGATAATCTGATGCATCTGTAAGATCATTCGTTGGTCCAATTTCTGTGATTTTTCCGTCATCTATTTTAATATAGGCATTTTTAATTACTTGATTTTCTGCATAAGTTGTTCCATATCGAAGCATTACCTTTTTCGAAGATGAATTCATAGCCATGTACTCCTTCTTTTTCTTCTAATTTGATAATTTAAGAATAGCACTAAAATATATAGTTGTCTATACCAGTTAAGGGCGATATACGTCGTTTTTCCATAAATTATTACAATAACCATTATATAAAATAAAAATTGGTATAGACATCTATATGGTTAAGTGTTACTATGAGGTTGTGAAACGCTTCCAAATATGAAGGGAGAGGTAAAAAAGCATAATTTTTAACATAGTATTGAAATCATAAGTGCTTCATAATGCAGTATCTCCTGGACTAGTATTTTTACTACTTTTTTGAAAAGTTATCCTGAAAATAATCATTTTTTTAAGTTACAACTGGGGTATGAATTTTTGATAGGAGGAAAGAAAAAATGATGAAATATTTACAAAAAATTGGTCGCTCATTGATGTTACCAGTAGCAGTATTACCAGCTGCAGCAATCTTGATGGGGATTGGTTATTGGATTGATCCAGCAGGTTGGGGAGCAGGGAGTCCTTTAGCAGCATTCTTAATTAAAGCTGGTTCCTCAGTAATCGACAATATGGCAATCTTATTTGCAGTAGGTGTAGCATTGGGGATGTCTAAGGATAAAGATGGATCAGCAGCACTAAGTGGGTTGGTAGCATTTCTAGTTGTTACAACCTTGCTCTCAACAAACTCTGTAGCGATGCTGCAAGGTATTGATGCAGAAAATGTAAATCCCGCTTTTATAAAAATAGAAAATCAATTTATTGGAATACTTTCAGGGATCATCGCTTCTATTATGTACAATCGCTTCAGTCATGTACAATTGCCAGCAGCATTATCCTTCTTTAGTGGTAAACGTTTAGTTCCTATTATGACAGCTATAGCAATGTTACTGGTTTCAGCAGTATTGTTCTTTGCATGGCCAGTGATTTTTACAGGATTAGTTACATTTGGTACATGGATTAGTCAATTGGAGTTTGTTGGTGCAGGGTTATATGGATTCTTTAACAGACTATTGATACCAACAGGATTACATCATGCCCTAAATTCAGTGTTCTGGTTTGATGTTGCAGGAATTAATGACATTGGTAACTTCTGGGCAGGGACTGGAACAAAGGGAATAACAGGAATGTATCAAGCAGGATTCTTCCCAGTAATGATGTTTGGATTGCCTGCAGCAGCTTTAGCTATGTATCATACTGCAAAAACAACTAGAAAAAAACAAGCTGCGTCCTTGTTATTAGCTGCTGGTTTTGCTTCATTCTTTACAGGTGTTACAGAACCATTGGAATTTTCTTTCATGTTCCTAGCACCAGCACTTTATGTGGTTCACGCAGCATTAACAGGTATTTCTTTAGCGGTTGCAGCGTTTTTTCATTGGACAGCAGGATTCAGCTTCAGTGCTGGTTTAGTTGACTTTGTTTTAAGTTCAAAACTTCCTTTGGCGAACCAACCATTTATGCTACTGCTTCAAGGTTTAGTTTTTGCCGTTATTTATTATGTATTATTCCGCTTCTTAATTACGAAGTTTAACTTAGCGACTCCTGGTAGAGAGGCAGATACTGATGAAGATCTTGAGGAAGGCGAATCTATAGGCTCAGCAACAACAGAAAATAAATTTGCTGTAATGGCTGCAAAGATTTATGATGGCTTAGGCGGAGATGCAAATGTGACGTCTGTTGACAATTGCGTTACACGCTTAAGAATTGAAGTAAAAGACATGGATGCAGTGGATCAGAATAAGATTAAATCTACAGGTATTCCTGGTATCAACATTGTTGGACCACAAAGCATTCAAGTTATTGTTGGAACACAAGTACAATTTGTAGCTGATGAAATGGAAAAAATCCGTAGAAGTTAATAGATAAAAAAACATAAAAACTACCTGGTACGTATAAATACAGGTAGTTTTTTGTTTACGTTCTAGGAGATAATGTAATTGTATAAAAGTGGGACTATTACTATAATGGCAATAGCGAATATTAGCGAAATTGAAAGGAGATCTAAATGTGATTGACAAAAATTCTCCTCTTCCATTGTACTATCAGTTAGAAGAGCATATAAAACAAACAATTGAATCTGAGAAATTGATGCCCGGTGATTCATTGCCTTCAGAAAGGGAACTCTCAGAAAGCTATCAAATAAGCCGGATGACTGTTCGACAAGCGATTACAAACTTAGTAAATAAGGGATACCTCTTTAGAGAAAAAGGGAAAGGGACCTTTGTTTCAAATCAAAAGTTTGAACAAAATTTACAAGGACTAACGAGTTTTACTGAAGATATGAAGGCTCGTAAATTAGTACCAGGAAATAAATTATTACATTTTGAAATTTTCCCCGCTGACCAAGATATAAAAGAACGCCTTGATCTCGGAGAAGAAGAGCTTATTTATAAAATAAAGAGACTACGTTTAGCAAATGAAGAACCGATTGCTTTAGAGACGAGTTATCTACCAGTCAAACTGGTTCCAGGATTAACTCCAGAGATTTTAGAGGAATCGTTATATACTTATATCGAGGACGAACTACATTTAAACATCGGTCATGCTACACAAACTGTTGAGGCTGCAGTTGTTAATGAAGAAGACATTAAACATTTGAACGTAAAAAAAGGATTGCCTGTTTTACTTATCCAGAGAGAGACATATTTAGAAAATGGAATACCACTTGAACTTGTCAGGTCTTCTTATCGAGCGGATCGGTATAAGTTTAAGATTGATATTGAAAGAAAATGAGTTAAGAGGCTGACAATGATCTGAACCCAAAAAGTTAGACATGAATATTAAGCAGCTTCCTGGGCATGAGTTCGGTATTGAACCGGACTCATGCCTTTTAATTTTTCCTTAATTCGTTTGTGATTGTAATAGTAAATATAATC
>NZ_JAGDEL010000005.1 GCF_017497975.1 Metabacillus bambusae
CCCAGTGTGGCCGATCACCCTCTCAGGTCGGCTACGCATCGTTGCCTTGGTGAGCCGTTACCTCACCAACTAGCTAATGCGCCGCGGGTCCATCCGTAAGTGATAGCTAGACGCCATCTTTCAATTTCGAACCATGCGGTTCAAAATATTATCCGGTATTAGCTCCGGTTTCCCGGAGTTATCCCAATCTTACAGGCAGGTTACCCACGTGTTACTCACCCGTCCGCCGCTAATCTCTGGGAGCAAGCTCCCATTGATTCGCTCGACTTGCATGTATTAGGCACGCCGCCAGCGTTCGTCCTGAGCCAGGATCAAACTCTCCAATAAAGTGTTTGATATAGCTCATAAAAATTTGTACTTATATAGTACGTTTTTGTTAATTAGATTAACGTTGACGTTTCTGTTTTGTTTAGTTTTCAAAGAACTATTTTTTGAAGACAGAATAACAATATATCATTTTGTTCTTTTTCTGTCAATAACTTTTCTGAAATACTTAAATTTGAATTAGTAACGAAGAATTACTTTTTCAACAGTGTTTAAAATGTCCACCAATGCGAGACTTTTCAATTCCCTCAGTGGGGAATTACTATATTACTATCCTTTTTAAAAGAAGTCAATAACTATTGATAAATAATTTAAGAACACCATAATCAACGTTAAAAACCCTCATACTATCAATTTATTACTAGTTCTTATTCTTATACTCTTCCACCTAACATTCCTGATATAGAATGATAGCTACGACCTATTTCAGTACGCTTCTATATAATAACAAAATCGCTAATGCGACTAAATCACGTCCCAAGTGTTGATTAATCACTTTGGATATTTCTCGCTAACTGCATAGTGCCCTCACAAAAAGGACATACAATCTCTACTTCTTCACTCTCTTTCAGATCAAAACTGAATTCTTCAACTACAAAGTCAGGTATCTCATCTTCTTTTCCACAATCTATACACTTAATAGTTAGAGTTTTGATTTAGAACAAACGGATCCTCTTCTTCTAGCCATTTCAATAAATCTTTACTCATTTCATCTGCTCATTACCTATCTTCCTCTAACCCTTAATGCATTTCGTATCCTCCATATAATGATACAGGAACCCGTAATCCGCATGCCAGATTTCTACCAATTCCATCTGACGAAGGCAATGAGGACACAAAAATGGATCTTTATCAAATGCTTCAATTATACTTTGTCGATATGTTTTCTTCTTCTTTTTTGTTTCTAATAACCAAGAAATTTGTTTGTTCTCTTAAAGGCATGAAGAGACAAAACATCCTTAGCTCTTCGGTAAGATCTTCTACTATACAAACCAAAGCGACCAACCACCCGAAAATGCTTGGGGGAAATGTGTTGTATGAAGTTAAAGAGAAATTTGTATACAAAGAGGACTTCATCCACCCTCTTTCCTGTTTGATGATCTTTATACCAGAGTCGTACGATTTTGCCGTCATATTCTTCTATACGATATTCAGCTACCGCAGGTCTAGCAAGATATCTACCAATATATTTTGCAGCACCTTTAGATCCTTCATTTTCTGTTCGGCATTCACATAGAAGCCTTTAGGCTAACGATAATACAAATCATTTATTCAGTTTAAAACAGCTTGATTATTTGAAAACTACTTTTTTTGTTAGATCGAGTAACACTTTTTGCCAAGACTTTCATAGAAATTCATAAGGAATAAATACACTTGGTACCCATTCATTCTTATTACCTATTGCACCTTTTAATTTAAACTCTTTAAATATCGAATTAATTTTCTAACTACAAAATGTGCGTCAGGTCCTACGCCCCTCAATGTGGCAGAAGCAAATGAACGCTGACCTTCCAATCCGACATAGTAAATACCAGGAATAGTGGTGCTTATTCCTGCAACCTGTAAAGGCTTCCCTTCAGAGTCTAGTGCTCCAATCTTTTTTAGGTAGGAAAGGTTTGGGCGATAACCGGTTGCAAAGATAACTGTATCCACTGGTTCATTCGTTCCGTCCGGCCAAATAACACCATCAGAGTAAAAAGATGTAAACATCTTTTGTTGATCAGGTTTTCCAGCTTCCAATCTCGCTTTGTAATCACCTAAGTCTGCAACGGCACTCGGAATGGGAACCTCTTTCCCGAATCGCCAGAATGGAAAGGTGTCTAAACAGATAACCCTAAACCAATAATGTAAATCAATACCCAAAACTTTTTGATTTACAAATTGAACAGGCTGAAGCACAGCTAATGAAGTATGACTAATCTCTGCAAGCTCAATCGCAATTTGAACAGCAGAATTACCACGTCCTACAACCACTACTCTTTTACCCATGTAACGATCAGGGTTTTGATATGCTGATGAATGAAGTACTTCCCCCTGAAAAAGGTCATTCTCCTTAATTTCTGGCATATAAGGATTGTGAAAGTGACCCGTAGCATTGATGATCGTTCGTGTTTGATAAGTGTCACCCGTCTGAGTATGAATCGTAAAACCCATATCATGTTTCATAACATCTGTAACTCGTTGATTTGTCTGGATAGGAAATTGAAACTTTTTAGCGTAATTCTTTAAATAACGAATCACTTCATTTTTCAAAGGGTAGTGATTTTTCTTTCCAGTCATCTTCATGCCTGGAAGCGAAGATAAACCGGCTGGGGAAAAGAGCTTTAAACTATCGTAATAAGAAGGCCAGGAACCGGTTGCTTGATTATTGGCTTCCAAGATCAAAAATTTTAATCCTTTCTTCTTCAAATGATAACCTGAAGCAAGACCAGCCTGCCCTCCACCAATTACAATAGTATCCCAAACTATCGTCATATTAACACTCCTTTTTATTTGCATTTTGCAAGTATTTAATAGGGAGAAGATTATCCCATCGGAGCCGTGCAACATTTGCTGGATTTAGCCATAGCATCATTTAATAAATTGATGGAACGAATAACCGTCTCTTTTTCGAAGTCGTTCATATGTGAGAAGACTTCGTTTAAATAAGAATTCATTTGTTGATCAATCATAGTCGCTACAAATTTCCCTTCTGTAGTAAGCGAAAGAATATAAACCCGTCGATCATCAGGATCTGGTG
The DNA here is from genome assembly GCF_017497975.1 of Metabacillus bambusae. Classification (GTDB taxonomy): domain Bacteria; phylum Bacillota; class Bacilli; order Bacillales; family Bacillaceae; genus Metabacillus; species Metabacillus bambusae. The sequence goes on from NZ_JAGDEL010000005.1 coordinate 3,065, forward strand.
TTTTTTTCACCATGTTCATTTTAATAAGCGATTGAATCTGACGACTAAAGGTTGTAATATCAGTTCCTAACGTTTCAGCAATTTGCTGTATCGATGGTTTATGTTGACGATCTATTTCATAAAGGATATGACTTTGAATAAGGGAAATATCGTACCCTCCTGAAGTACAGCAGCTTTTATTCAAAAAACCAAATCTTCTGGTCATAGTCTGAAATAGTTCGCGAAGATTTTCATCTTTCATATACGTTCACCTCTTAATTTAGTTTTACAACAATTATTTGCAAAATGCAAATATTATATTCTATAAATTCCAAAATGATTTACATACACAAATCTATGAGATGTTAGAAATCTTACGAATAGGGACCACTTTGATGTAGTCCCTTTTTCTTCAAAATTTTATAAACTAGTAATTAAGAATATATGTATTTATTAAAGTTTATTCTATCCACTTCTTCATATCCCTTCCCCTGTCCTTTTGGTTTTATTATAACCCCAACCATATATTCTATATTGCCGAGACCTATTCCCTTTGGAAAACTGTGTCCAAAAACAACTCTATTTTCACCTAAAGATGTCGGAATTTCTAATACCCTTTTTAGGTCATTTAATATTTGGTTTTTTTCATTATCCGTTATTGTAGGGTATTCGCTTAAATTCACTACTCTTGCCAATGAACGTTCTATACGTACCGGTTTATTACTAAAGGCTAATTTTGCTGTATTCAAGGCCCTACAATAGGGACTGGAGATAATAAAGGGTTCCAAAGGAATACTTTCCTTCCTGAAAACCTCTCCAATAAGTATAGCTTGCCTTCTACCAGTTTCATTTAAATTTCTTTGCGTCTCACACCTATCAAAGTCGACAAAGGGTTGATCTCGCCCCACTGTTGCTTCTCCGTGTCTAAAATATACAATATAACCACCATTTTTTAGTGATTGAATTGACATAGTTTTTATTACCTCCTTAACCAATAAGGGAGTCCTCACTTGCCAATTTATTGAATTAAGATTACATTGGTAGTGGCTATGCAGGTAAATTCTCTCTCCATTGTTACCTTATATTTACTTATGATTCAAATGCTAGTTCCTGCTTTTGCTTTCTATGGTATACGACCCTCGACAATAACACACTACATTCATATAAAAACAGCAGTGGTATGACGACGATCACATCTGAAACAAAATCAGGTGGTGTTATTAAAACAGCTGTAACGATTAGTCCAAAATAAGAATATCTGCGCATTTTCTGCAAGCGGTATGGATCTAATATCCCCAGACTAGTTAAAAACATAATAATAACTGGTAATTCGAATAAAAATCCGAATGGCAATATTATATGCATCATAAATCGGAAATATTTTTCCGCAGTAAAAAAGGACATAAACATATCACCAGCTAATGATAGCAAAAAGTCAAAAACGATTGGAAAAATAATAAAGTATCCAAAGCTAATTCCAACAATGAATAGAATAAATAAAGCTGGAATATAAGCTAGTGTTACCTTTCTTTCACGCTTTGATAATGCAGGCTTTACAAAAAGCCATATCTGGTGGGCAGCTATCGGGATTGTCCCTGCAATAGCAATAACGGCTGCCAGCATTAAATAAACCCAGATGATGTCACTTGGACCTAATATAGCAAGCTTAATTGTTGAATCTTGAATAACCCAATCGTAAATCTCTTTAACATAAATAAAGGAAATGACTAAAAGAAGGGTGAAGCTGCCCAGAATAATGATTAGACGTTTTCTCAGCTCACCTAAATGGTCAATAAGATTCATATCCCTGTTCTCCATTAGGAAACACCTCCATGAAAAAAAGATGCAAGTAAGATTTTCTACCTACATCTCATAAATCATTTTTATTAAACTGCTTTTGGTTTGTTCTCTTTTGTACTAGATTGGTCTTCTTCCAGCTTATTTTTTTTCTCTTCAGTTTCCTCATCTGCAACTAATTCACGTGTTGATTTCTTAAATTCCTTTAATGTTGTACCAAAAGCTCGACCAATTTCCGGAAGTTTTTTAGGCCCAAAAATAATTAATGCGATTACGAGAATAAGAATTAATCCAGGAATTCCAATATTTTGTAACAAATTATTTCCTCCTTTTATATTGCTTCTTGAGTTACGTGCTTTCTTTTGGATTCAAAATTATATAATTTAAAATCAGCATTTTGAGTACAGACATGACATTTAAAGTGTCCAGATAGCACGTTTTCCTTAGAGATCGGTTGTATATGCGGAAGAAATATCATTTTCAAAGCTTTGTTAACATGTTGTTTACACACAACGATCATGAAAACTCTCCTCCTGAGTTATAAAACAGGACTGTCTAAAAAAAGGAATCTCTCCCACTAAAATCGGTTGAGAGTCCTTTTTTTGAGACAGTTTCCTTTTTTCGTAACGGAATTAAATGTTTCTATTAAAATTTGACTATATTACTTAAATGGCCCACCTTGAACTGCTACTAAACAAGAACGTCCGAAGCTTTGCCCAGGGTAAGGGTTCCAAGTATCTGGATGTTGAACATCTAGGAATAATGTACGTTCATCTGGTGTTAACCAAGGACCTGTAACTTCACAACCTTTAGGGCCTGATGCAAATTGGAATGGTTCTCCATAATTTTTACCATCTGTAGGGATCATGAACACACCACAGTTTTTATATTCTGCATATACGTTATCTTCAGTAGCACCAAAGTCTTCCACTACCCATAGATTTCCTTTGCTATCAAAGTGTAGATTATCTGGACAAGTGATACCACTTTGCTGACCACCGGCAACAAATACTTCAAATGTGAATTTTTCGCTAGCATGGTCATCCTCAGCAGGCATAAAACGAATAATTTGACCATGGAAATTTCCGTGATTAGAGTTATTTGTTAATGCTAAGAATACACTTCCGTCATGCGGATGAATTTCAACATCTTCAGGACGGTCTAATGGTGTCGCACCTACAACGCGACCTGCTTGACGAGCATTAGTTAACACCTCTGCTTGGCTTCCAAATTCATTTTGAAGTTTTTCATTTTTTGCATAATCTAGCGCAATCCATGTTTGATTAGAAAGATTTGCAACATATAATGTTCCCTTTTCTAAAATATCAAAATTTGCTTCACGGTTACTTGGATTAAATTTCTTTTCACTTACAAACTTATAGAAAAATTCTCCTCGTGAATCATCACCCATATACACAACAACTCGTCCGTCTTTTGTTTGTCCCATTGCTGTATTTTCATGGGCAAAACGTCCAAGAGCAGTATGCTTGCGTACAGGTGCATCCGGATTAAATGGGTCTACTTCCATTACCCAGCCATAGTGCTCGTCTGTAAAGTTTGGCCACCCATAATCATCACCATATTCCGTATTTTCTTCACAAGAAAGGGCAGTATTCCAAAGCGTACGTCCTCCACTGCAGTTTCCAAGTGATCCTTCAACTGTTTTAGCTCCCTTAACCGCACTGCTTCCAGCTGCAGGACCAGTTAATTGAATAGGGGTTGTCCCATCGACACGGCGATTATATTGATCAGATTTCACTAATTTCCATACATCTTTTTCTTTCTTTACATGAATCACAGATCCACCAACTGCTTCTTTTTGTAATTTTAGTAGCTCAGGGTACTGTGCAAGATTTTCTTTTTTATATGTAGTCTTATTTATACCTAACATATCCATATAGTTTCCTGGTTCAGGGAATTCATGGTTAACCCAAATTAACCCTTCTTCTGAATTATTTCCACCTTCTAAACTATCAATTGGAAAATATACTGTTAAGTCAGCAGCATCCCCAAATATTTCCCCTTTAGAGTTGATAACATCTCCATAAGAAGCGATAATGTTATAGTTATAACCATTTGGAAGGACTAATTCATTTTCCCATGTACGTCCAATTGGTTTAAAAGGTGCAGTAAAAGGTTTTCCCTTGCCGTTAGGTTGTCCATCCATTAAATGATTTGCTGTTGCAGCACTAGCCTTAGGTGCTAAAACTCCTATACCTGAAGATGCCGCAACCAATGCAGCTGTTCCACTACCCATATACGTTAAAAATTTACGACGATCCATCTTCAAAACCGCTCCTTTTTATTCATCATTTTGTTTAGTGACTCTAAAGATTATTTTATTTTTAAAATATTAAGCTAGTATTGAAAAAATTTATTGACTTTGTAAACCGAGAAAATTAGGAAAATTGACATACAAATTACGACAGTAAACTACAATTCCTTCATTTCCTAGAGAAAAAAGTCGAATAGGAATCAAAATTTGTCATAAAATTTGAAAAGTCAATAAACCTCAAATAGGTAAATGCCACTAATTGTCGAAAAATAAATTCTTTTAATTCTTTACAGTGAATTAATATTCCTTAATCGTTTTTACACTTTATTAATCTACGCTTTACAATCTGACACTGCCAAAAAAATAAGAGACCAAAATTTGATCTGCACCCCAAATGTTAGACACAACTAACATTTGGAGGTGTAGTTTTTTTATGACAAAGTATTCACTTGAAACAAAAATTTCATCAGTAGAGCACTACATGAAGGGTATGGAACATTTTAAACAAGAATTAGAGGATTATATTTACTATTACAATCACAAACGAATTAAGGAAAAATTAAAAGGCATGAGTCCGGTTCAATACCGAACTCATGCCCAGGAAGCTGCTTAATATTCATGTCTAACTTTTTGGGTTCAGATCAAATTTAGGTCTCTTTAGAATCTAACTCTGTGGATTGAATTCTTCCATAATATATTAGAAACTCATTGTAGATGTTCTTTAGCAATCTCATATCATCTATGTATAATGAAAGTCTCTCCAAATAAGTTGTATCGAACTTTTTAATAATTCCTCCACTTTCAAAGTATTTTAATAATTGATCATATGAGTTTGAACTATTTAAAATAGGTACTATAGGAATAATTAAATCAAAAAACTTTGATCTATCTTTAGAATTAAACAAATCATCTCTTAAAAGGTAAAAAATAATGCTTTAATTACATCTAGAATTCTTAACCTCAAAAAAACTATTAATTTATCAAATTAAAAAAAGGTACCTAAAGATAATATAAATATCTTTTTGGTACCTCAACATTATATATTAAACTGAACCCTTTCTATCCATTATACCGCTTCTATCTCCCACTTCTTCTCATCCAATACAAAAAGAATCCCTAACTCATGATGCTCACCATCATACAATGCACGCTGAACAAAGCGAATTTCACCATTAAAGCCGATGACTTCCAGTTTACAAAATGCACGATTTATCTGAAGAAATTGGTAAAACTCCTCAACTGTTTTCACAGCTTGGCCATTCACCTTGGTCACCATTTCTCCAACCTGCAAATTCATTTTCTCAGCTGGTGATTGTGGAAGAATTCCTAATACCATTAAGCCTTGATCTCTTTTTGAAAAGTAAAATGCTGCTGATTTGTCGTTTACTCTTTGACGAATCGTAATAAATTCACGACCAGCCATTGCAATAAATAAGGCGATAAAGGCAGCAACTGTAAACCAAATACTTACGACAGAAATTAATAAAGTCAGTACACCTAGCCAAATCACGCGGAGTCCCGTAACCTTAATGCTTTCTTGTGGAAGTGACCCTTGGACACGTTGATTAAAGCCAATGAAGAATGGAATGAACATAAGTAAAAATGGCTCTCCGTTAATCGTTAAGATAGGCCACCACGGTAGTGTTGAGGTCAGCGTGCCACCTGGTACAAGAAATAACAAGGGCAGCATCCATGTGCGGTTTGCGACATGTGTACCAATTGGTAAGCCCCTTGTACTCGTTTTCAAGAAGGGTGACGTGTTTTTATGTGCAGTACGGTAAATTAATACACCTTCCGCGATAACCATTAAGCCTGCAACTATACTTAGTGACGCATAGCTTGTGTCAGATAATCCTACAAAAAATTGTTCAAAACCACCAGCATCTACATTAGTTATAATCGCAGTTGCAAAGAGCGTAATCCCAATTGAAAAAGCAGCTGAAAGCCAACGTAACTGAAATGTAAACCCTAATAGAGCTGTGACAATCGTTAGTAACACAATTGTTCCAAATGGTAAGCTTAACCCGATCCCAAAGAGGACGAGTGATGCGATACAGCCAACGAGTAATCCCTTTGTATAAGTAAATTTCATTTCATTGTAAATGTCCTCGACACGTACATGAAAGGATTTCCTTTCGCGTTTTATACGAAAGTAGCCGTATGTTAGTGTCAACAGGAGGAACAAATAGAAGAGTGGATGAATAAAGAAACGTCCAACTGCCCAAAGTAACTCAAGTAACCAATTTTCTATCAAAACAGAATCCCACCTTACTGTTTCTACCCGTACGTATCTAGTAGGTTACTCATATTTTACCATCTAAGGAGAGGATTGAGTATGCTTATTTTAAGTTATTCCACAGACTAGTATTAGACAGTGAAAAATCATTCAACGAATTACCTACTTCAATATGTAAAATCTCCTCTATCATTTGCATTGACTTCTTTATATCTGTCAAACTAAGAGACAAGCGCTTATGATTATCCAATAAATACGTAAAATATTTCTGTACACTTGCTTTGTCCACCTGGTCAATCTCTTTAATAGCCGTATAATTTGCTAAATACATACAAAACAAACGAATCCATTTACTAGAACTAGCATATGAATGCGCTGCCGAATTCTTTTCACTTAACTCCGATATTAATTGTTGATAAACCTGTTCCTTCAGGTAACTGGACTTTTTCATATTGAACCCCCCGGTTTTCTCTCTTATATTAATTAATTTACTTGGAGTTACTTATAGCCGATCTATACCTAAGATCTTATCTTTATTTATACTACTTCGGAACTGCTGGTATTTTTACGTCCTTATGTGATGAATTAAAATGGGGACAGTCCCTCATCGCTTTAAAGCGACGGGGGACTGTCCCCAAACATTCATTCAAACAACGCCTTGATTCCTGTTTTCAACTGGAGGTCATTTGCTTCTCTTCCTTTTAGTTCAACTATTTTTTGATTTAGTGTATCTGCAGTTTGGAGATCAATTTTTCCGTTTATTGGTAGTTCATTCGCTTCTTGAAAGGCTTTTACTGCTGTTTCTGTTTCCTTGCTATAGTAGCCGTCTTCTCTTCCCGGTTTTATGCCTAATCCTTTTAAAATGAGTTGTGCTGTTTTTACCTGGTCATTATTCATATCTGGTTCTAAGCTTTTTTCTAGCTGGATCGGGCTTAGTTGGAATATATCTGGTTGCTCTACCTTAATGGTCGGCTCAACACCTTTTTTGTGGATCCAGTTCCCTTCTGGTGTTAACCATTTATAGAGGGTTAGTTTTATGTTACTGCCATCACCCATTGGTACTGCCTGTTGTACAGTTCCTTTACCAAATGAGGTGACACCGACTATCTCATAGCCTGACGCTTCTTTTAAAGCCCCAGCAAGGATTTCAGAGGCTGATGCGCTTCCTTTATCGATTAACACGCTGACAGGGTATTCCTTTTTCTTAGTAAGAGATGAAAAGTAACGCTTTTTATCTCCGTTGCGCTCTTCAATTTGGATATAAGGCTTATCCTTTGTTACAAATTGTTTTAGAACTTCTTCCACGCTTTGCAGGTAACCACCAGGATTTCCACGTACATCTAATACAAGCCCTTCAATATTATTTTTTTCTAGCTTTGATAGCGTCTTTTGAAAGTCTTCTGCTGTATTTTCAGAAAAAGAGGTAATTTGGATGTATCCTACCTTTTTCCCTTTATATTCCTTTGTTGAACCAATGACGGTTTCAAGTGGAATTTCATCACGAACGACATCAAATGTAATCTTTTCCCTTGAATTTGGTCGTATAACTTCAATCGCTACCTTTGTTCCTTTTTCACCACGGATTTTTAGCACCGTTTCATGAAGATCTAATCCTTCAACATCTTCTCCATCTATGCTAACAATCTGGTCATTTGGTTGAAGTCCAGCCTTTTCGGCAGGAGATCCTTTGAAAGGAGCAACAATCGTCACTTTACCACTTTTCATACCAACCTCTGCACCAATTCCTTCAAAGGAAGAATCAAGTGACTGCGAGAATTGCTTTGCCGTTTCCTTATCCATGTACACCGAGTATGGATCATCTAATGTGGAGAGCATGCCTTGGATAGCCCCTTCTAACAGCTCCTCCTCATCTACTTCCTCCACATAACGAGTAGAAATCAACTCAAGTGCTTGCTTAAATTTATCAAACCCCTCAATTTCTGAGGCCTCTTCCTCTGCATTAAACACATTACCAATTGTCGGGACTGCCTCAACTTCTTTTGGAGCTTCATGAGCTGATAACTCCATTCCTATATACATGCCACCTGCCCCTACTACTAATGCTAATGCGATCAACAATGCTGTTATTCTCTGATTCATCCTATACCTCCTATTTCCAATGTAGCCAGGTTTATGTAAAACAGCTGATAATTAGACTTTTTTTAGTATATGTCAAGCTTGTACAAATCATGTAAGACAATCTGAAAAGTCACTGGAAGTTGCTCTAGACACAAAAAACCTCTAAAACATGACGTATTAGAGGTTTTTGAAAGGGTATAATTATGGTAGATAGTTTCTAGGATTTACAGAACTTGATGCTCCGTTCCATGGCCCTTTATGAATTTCAAAATGCAAATGCGGGCCAGTTGATTGCCCAGTAGAACCCAAAGTACCTACTTGTTGACCTTTAGATACGGATTGACCTGCACTTACATGGCGAGCTTCCATATGTGCATAAAGAGTTGTATAGACTTGTCCATTAATGTTGTGTGAAATGTAGACTACATTTCCATAGCTACTAGAATAATGTGAACGGATAACTGTCCCACTAGCTGATGCAACAATTGGAGTACCTGTACTATTAGCAATATCTATACCTGAATGTAATTTTTGAGCTCCTGTAATCGGATGGATCCGATATCCATATTCAGAAGAATGTCTTCCTGATGCTGGCCACATAAAGTTACCACTAGAAACAGCTGGTATATCTGTTGAAACTGTTGAAGTAGTTGAGCCTGAAGACGAGCTTGAGCTTGAAGTAGCAGCTGCTGCTTTCCTCTTAGCTTCTTCTGCGGCTGCTCGAGCTGCTGCTTCCGCTGCCTCTTTTTGTCGTTGTTGTTCTTGTAAGATTGCCTTTTCTTGTTGAGCTAAAAATTCTGCTTCATTTTCTAATTCATGATACTCATGAACTGCTTCACCGTGCTGCAGCTCTACCTTTTTCATAAGCTCTTGCTTTTGTTTGACTTGAGCACTTAATTGCTCCTTCAAACCTTCTAATTCAGTTAGTGATTGTTCTAACGATTGAAGCTGGCTATTTAGATCTGCCTCTGCTTGCTCTAAAAGTTGTTTATCCTCTTCATGTGCTTTAAGAATCTCACGGTCTGCTTCGACAATTGTTGTAACGGCACTAACACGTCCGACAAAATCACCAAAGCTTTGAGCACCAAGTAGCACATCTAAATAGCTAACCATACCGCCACTCTCTTGAAGGGCACGCGCACGTTCTTCTAATAATTTATTACGCTCTGCGATTCTTGCTTTTACTACTTCAATTTCTGCTTTTAACTCTTCAATCTTTTTCTTCGTTTCCTCAATACTAGCTTCTTTTTCTCTTATTTCTCCGTTCGTTTCAGCAACCTGCATATCAATTTTTTCAATATCCGCATTAAGCTGTTCTTGCTCTTTTTCTAGATTAGTGATTTCACTTTCTTTTTCATCAAGACTATTTGATACGTCTGATTGCTTACTATCAATTTCCTTCTTTTTCTCATCTAACGTTTCAGCGAGGGCAAGGTTGTTATATGGCAGAAATAACCCGCTTGTCCCAATGATCGCAGCCAAGCTGAACGTTACTATTTTTCTTTTCATCATGTTTTTCTCTTTCCTCCCCTACGTTATGTATCAAAAACTAGTAAACTAGCAGTCAAAAAAACTGCTAGTTTACACTTTTAAGAATTTACGTACTGACATTAAGCTTCCCCAAACACCGATTAAAGCACCGATTAATAATAGGATTGCTGATACTTGGAATACGAATGGACTAAATGGCAAGAACTCAACAAACGAGCCCTGAAGCTTTGGTAAAGCCCATGTATATAACGATTTGTAAACTGTTATGATAAGTACAATAGGAACAACCGCACCGAGTACTCCTAAAAATAAACCCTCTAGGAAAAATGGCCAGCGAATAAATCCATTTGTAGCACCAACAAGTCTCATAATTTCGATTTCATGTCTACGAGCGAAAATCGTAATTTTAATAGTATTAGATATTAAGAACATCGCTGTAAAAATCAGACCTATAATAAGACCTAAACCAATATTTCGAGAAAGTGATATGACATCAAAAAGCTTTTCAACTTCATCTTGACCATATTTCACTTTTGATGCATTTTCAAATTTTGCAATTTTATCTGCAATTAGCTTTGTATCTTGTGGTTCCTTTGCTTTTACAACAAACACATCGTTTAATGGATTATTTTGCTCGAAAAGTTCAAAGGATTCCCCTTCTTCACCTAAACTCTCAACTAAGTTATCTAACTCTTTTTCCTTAGGAGAGTAAACAATAGATTCTACCTCTTTAATCTTTTCGATCTCACTCTTAAGCTTTGCTTGTGCATCCTCTTTAGCAGTTACATCGATAAGAACTCGAACTTCAACATCATTTTCAAGATTATCAGCAACATTGTTTAAGTTCATCATAATGACTAAGAATGTACCAACTAAAATTAATGTCACGGTTACTGCACTGACTGATGCAAACGTCATCCATGCATTTCTTGCTAAACTCTTTAAACTTTCACGGAAATGACGACCAAGAGTATTAATCATATAAACCGTACTCCCCTCTTGCTTCGTCACGCACAATCTTTCCATCTTCGACTGCGATGACACGCTTTTTCAACGTATTTACGATTTCCTTGTTATGTGTTGCCATAACAATCGTTGTACCACGATTATTGATTTCTTCAAATAGGTGCATGATTTCCCATGACGTATCAGGATCAAGGTTACCTGTAGGTTCATCTGCGATCATTACTGCAGGATTGTTAACGATTGAACGCGCAATAGAAACACGTTGCTGTTCCCCACCTGACAATTCATTAGGGAAAAATCGTGCTTTATGTTTAAGCTGAACTAAATCTAGTACGTCTAGTACTCTCTTTTTTATACTTTTTTGGCTTTCACCAATCACTTCTAATGCAAATGCTACATTTTCAAACACGGTTAGCTTTGGTAATAGTTTAAAATCCTGGAATACAACACCAATACTACGTCTTAGCATCGGAACTTTATTTTCCTTAAGCTTTGATAAATCGACACCATTAATTATGATTTTTCCGCTTGAAGGCTTTTCCTCACGGTACATCATTTTAATAAATGTTGACTTCCCAGCTCCACTAGGTCCAACGACATAAACAAACTCACCTTGGTTAATCATTATATCAAGCCCGTTAATGGCTAAAACACCATTTGGATATGTTTTATATACTTCTGACATTTCTATCATAAAAAAACCACCTAATAGTTGTTTTTATTTGGAAATATGTCGTTCATTGTCGTATATTGTCGACTAAACAGACATAATAATTCCTTGTCTTCAAAACTACAAGTTTCATTATACCATCAATTTTCGTCAAAAATAGACTAAATTTATATTACAATTTTATTTCATCCATATTAAACCAAAAACACCTTGATATAATAAGCTTTTTGAAGGCTCTATGGGATAATGTGACAAAAGATTTATAAAAAGAAAGCGTTTTATAGTTAAAATTTTAGAACTTTCTGACTAATAATGCAAGAAAAAATAAAAAAAGGATGACCTTTGTCGGAGTCAACCTTTCATTTTATTACAATATATTTCATTTAGAGTGATTTTATTTTTTCTCAGCCAACCATGTTGCGACAACTTCAGCATCTGCATCTTGTAATACTCCTGGCATGCCTCCACGTCCGTTGATAAGAATCTCTTTAATTTCTTCTTTTTCATATTTCGCTCCGACTTCTTGTAAGTTTGGACCATTTTTGCCTTCTAAATTTTCACCGTGGCAGCCAATACAGCTTTGTTGAACGATTGTTTCTGCATCACCGCTAGCTTCTGTTGTACCCTTCGCTTCTTCCTTAGGCTCTTCTCCACCACCACAAGCACCAAGAATAACCGATGTTCCAAGTAATAATGTAAGTAGCTTTGTTTTCATTGTGATTTCCTCCTTCATTATGTATAGTACCGTTTAATAATTTCTAGGTTATTATAACCTAACTAGGCACGTTTGAAACCTTCTCCAAGAACCTCTGAAGCATCTGTAACAGTAACAAATGCATATGGATCAATACTTTTAACGAGTTGTTTCAATTTTGTGAATTCCGATTGATCAACAACACACATTAAAACAGGTCGTTCATTGTTCGTAAACCCACCATGTGCTGCTAACCGGGTCACACCTCGATCAATTTCATGGAGGATTGCATCCTGAATCTCCTTTTGCTGATTGGTTATTATCATTGCCATTTTCGAACGCCCCCAGCCAATTTGAACGATATCAATCGTTTTACTTGTCACATACAAGCCGATTAACGCATAAAGCCCTCGTTCAATATCGAACACAAACGCTGCAGCTAGCACGATAAATCCATCAAGTAATGCTACACAAGTACCAAGCGTAAGCCCTGTATATTTATGAATGATTTGTGCGGCAAGGTCTGTCCCTCCAGTTGATGCTTTCCCTCTAAAAACAATACCTAATCCAAGTCCGATGGCAATTCCACCAAATAATGAACCAAGCAACGGATCCATTGTGGCCGGCTCCCAGTTTCTCGTAAGATAGACAACTAGTGGTACAAAAATGGTTCCAACTAATGTTTTAATCCCAAATTGTTTCCCTAATAAAATGACACCTGCGATAAATAGCGGAATATTGAATGCCCACTGCACATAAGCAGGCTCGAATCCGAATGTCGCATCAAGGATCGTACTAATACCACTTACCCCACCCGACGCAACTCGGTTTGGTAGTAAAAATAAATTAAAGCCGATCGCAACAAATGATGAACCAATCAATATGTATATGTATTCAATCACTTTCTCTAGCCTAGGATTGTATGAATGATTTCTTTTGCGAAAATTCACAGGAAATGTACCTCCTTTTTAGCGTTTTATGGTTAGACATAGATGCCCTAAATGAGTATAGCACTCGTTATTTTGTCTGTGAATGACAGCTAAATAACGTGGTAACGAGGTAAAGAGAGGGTAACTTTGATTATTGTTTGCTACTTTGGTGAAAAAATTACGAAGTGGGGTTTGAGATAGGAAAAACTTCATAGAAATGAGATGAAATATAGCAGTTTTAGAGGAGTTAACTAGTGATTCTTGCAAGTTTGGAGACTATTTTTGCAAATTTTATTATTAATTTTGCAACTTCGGATGATTTTTTTGCAACTTTCACTTATAATTTTGCAACTTCTACTATTAATTTTGCAATTGATGCTTTTAGCCAGTTATATTAAAAAAAGCAACCCGATTGCGTTCACAATCCGAGTTGCTTCATCATTTTTATGATAATTTCGAACGTAAGAATGCATCAATAAACGGATCTAATTCTCCATCCATGACCGCATGTACGTTGCCGATTTCTGTATTTGTGCGGTGATCCTTCACCATTGAATATGGGTGGAATACGTAGGAACGAATTTGGCTGCCCCAGCCGATGTCCTTTTGCTCACCACGGATTTCCGCAAGCTCTGCTTCTTGCTCTTCAATTCGTTTTTGGTATAGCTTAGCTTGAAGCATTTTCATAGCACGCTCGCGGTTTTTAATTTGAGAACGTTCTGTTTGACATGTCACAACGATATTCGTTGGCAAATGTGTGATACGAACAGCTGAGTCAGTTGTATTAATATGCTGTCCACCAGCTCCACTCGCACGGTACGTATCAACTTTTAAATCCTCTGTCCGAATTTCGATATCGATTTCTTCATTAAATTCAGGCATAATCTCACAAGAAACGAATGAAGTATGGCGACGACCTGATGAGTCGAAAGGTGAAATACGTACTAAGCGATGAACACCTTTTTCTGCTTTTAAGTAGCCATATGCATTATGTCCTTTGATAAGGAGGGTAACACTTTTTATTCCAGCTTCATCACCTGGTAAATAATCAAGTGTCTCTACCTTGAAGCCTTTTTTCTCAGCCCAACGTGTGTACATACGTAATAGCATTGAACCCCAGTCTTGAGACTCCGTTCCACCAGCACCTGGGTGTAGCTCAAGGATCGCATTATTTTTGTCATGCTGCTCACTTAGCAACAGCTGTAGTTCGAAGTCATTCAACTTACCTACTAAATCCTTAATTTCAGAAACAAGCTCTTCCTGTAAATCTGCATCTTCTTCTTCTTTCACAAGTTCATAGGTTAATTGAAGATTTTCATAAGACTCATTTAACTCATGAAACTGGTCAACCATTTCTTTTAATGCGTTTGTTTCATTTATGACAGTTTGCGCAGCGTTTTGGTTATCCCAAAAATCAGGTGCAGTCATTTGACCTTCTAGCTGCTGAATACGAGCTTCCTTTATATCGAGGTCAAAGAGACCCCCTAAAGTCCGCTAAACGTTTAGCTGTTTTTTCAAGCTCTTGTCGAATTTCTACCAATTCCATTGCAGTCACCTCGGGTTTAATTTGTGTTGTCAGGATAAATCCGCAAACAAGAGAGAGGTGTAATGTCACCTCTCTCAGTTTAAGTAATTTCTATATTATATACCTTTTTCTCTATTGAAAGCTATTTATTGTCCACAGCAGTTTTTGTATTTTTTACCACTGCCACAAATACATGGCTCATTTCGACCAATTTCAACGACTTTACGAGACGGTTTTTTCTTTGGAGGTGCATCGCCTTCTTTTGGATGTACGGCTGTTTGGCCCTTCGCTACCTCTTGGCGCTCAAGATTGTTGCGAATTTGGGCTTTCATGATATATTTCGCAACATCCTCTTCAATGGAAGCAATCATGTTTTCAAACATTGCAAAGCCTTCCATTTGGTATTCACGCAATGGATCATTTTGACCGTATGCACGTAAATGAATACCCTGACGAAGCTGATCCATCGCATCGATGTGATCCATCCATTTTGAATCAACAGCTCGAAGAAGAATAACTTTTTCGAACTCACGCATTTGCTCATCGCCGAAGTCTTCTTCTTTCAGGTTGTAGAGCGCGATTGCCTTTTTGCTAATAAGCTCTGTCATTTCTTCAGGATCTTTTCCACGAAGATCAGATATTCCAAGCTCACCCTCTTGAAGAATGTTGGCATTCATATAATCAATAATACCTTCTAAGTTCCATTCTTCCTCAACCTCATCTTGTGGTGTATACGTACCTACAGTGCGCTCAATCGTTGACAGAAGCATTTTTTCAACAATCTCACGAAGGTTATCAGAATCAAGAACTTCAAAGCGTTGTTTATAAATAACCTCACGTTGCTGACGTAAAACATCATCATATTGTAGAAGCTGTTTACGTGCATCAAAGTTATTTCCTTCAACACGTTTTTGCGCAGATTCAACAGCACGAGAGACAATTTTACTTTGAATTGGTTGCGTATCGTCCATACCTAGACGATCCATCATATTCATCATATTTTCTGAGCCAAAGCGGCGCATTAATTCATCTTCCATAGAAAGATAGAATTGCGTTGCACCCGGATCACCTTGACGTCCTGAACGTCCACGAAGCTGGTTATCAATACGGCGGGATTCATGACGCTCTGTCCCGATAACCGCTAAACCACCTAGCTCGCGAACACCATCACCAAGCTTGATATCTGTACCACGACCAGCCATATTTGTTGCAATCGTAACCGCTCCACGCTGACCAGCATTTTCAATAATTTCTGCTTCCTTCTCATGGTTTTTTGCATTTAACACATGATGGGGAACCCCTTTTTTCTTAAGAAGCTGAGAAATTAATTCAGATGTTTCAACAGCAACGGTACCAACTAAAATTGGCTGACCAAGATCATGACGTTGTGATACATCCTCTACAACCGCACGGAATTTCCCTTCCATTGAACGGTAAACTAAATCAGCTTTATCATCACGTGCAATTGGCTTGTTCGTTGGAATTGCGACAACCTGCATATTATAAATATTGCGGAACTCTTCTTCTTCCGTTTTCGCTGTACCAGTCATACCAGAAAGCTTTTTATACATACGGAAGTAGTTTTGGAATGTGATTGTTGCAAGTGTCATGCTTTCATTTTGAATCTCTAGACCTTCTTTAGCTTCAATTGCCTGGTGAAGCCCATCACTATAGCGGCGTCCCTTCATTAGACGACCAGTGAACGAGTCAACAATAACAACCTGTTCTTCTTCAACCACATAGTCAACATCGCGTTGCATCACAAATTGTGCTTTTAACGCTTGGTTGATGTGATGATTTAACGCAACATGGTTGATGTCGAAAAGATTTTCAATTCCAAACGCTTTTTCAGCTTTCGTCATACCGTCCTCTGTAAGCTGAACAGCCTTTGTTTTCACATCATATGTAAAATCTTCTTCCTGCTTTAATTGACGAACAAAACCATTGGCTTGGATATAAAGCTTTGTCGATTTCGCAGCTTGTCCTGAGATAATTAACGGTGTTCTCGCTTCATCGACTAAGATCGAGTCAACCTCATCAATTACAGCAAAATTAAGTGGACGCTGTACCATTTGCTCACGGTAAAGAACCATATTGTCTCGCAAATAATCAAAGCCAAGTTCATTATTTGTTGAATATGTAACATCTGCAGCATATGCTTCACGCTTTTCATCTTTGTTAAGTGAATTTAAGTTAAGACCAACTGTTAGACCAAGGAATTCAAATAATTGACCCATTTCATGTGCATCACGACTAGCTAAATATTCATTGACTGTGACAACATGTACACCTTCACCTGATAGCGCATTTAAATAAACAGGCATTGTTGAAGTTAAGGTTTTCCCTTCACCTGTTTTCATTTCTGATATATTCCCTTCATGTAAGGAAATACCACCCATTAACTGTACCTTGTATGGATGTAAACCTAACACACGCTTCGCCGCTTCACGAACAACAGCAAAAGCCTCTATTAAAAGATCGTCGAGTGATTCACCCTTCGCAACACGACCCTTAAATTCTTCTGTTTTTGCTTTAAGATCATCATCTGATAAACCGCTCATTTTACTGCTTAACGCATCAATCTGATCAGCCATCTTTTCATAACGATTTAACGCACGTTTGTTAAAATCAAACACCTTATTTAAAATTCCAAGCATTCATAACGCTCCTCTGTGTTTAGAGTGAAATTATCATTTTTGTTATTGTTTTTGTTAAACTATCCTTTATTTTAGCACTATTTGAGATGGGGTACAACCGGGTGCCTTTTGCGGTATACTATCGTTATAACTTTCGTATTTCGTCTTCTGGTAGATCTGTTAACTTTGCAATCATCTCAACTGGTAACCCTTCAATTAACATTCTCCTCGCGACTTTCCGCTTTCCTTCTTCTTTTCCTTCGTCCCTTTCCAACTTCATTAATTCGCCAAAAGTTAACGGTAGATTTTTTCGATCTAGATACATCGTTTCCATCTCCTTTGAGAGAATGATTTCATTTCTTAGTTTTTGAGTTAGTTCTTTAGGTAATTGTAGTAAATAGTCAATGAAGTAGATTAATGTAGAAATATAAATGCGTTGTTCCTCTTGGGGGTTATTATTTTTTTGTAAGACTAACTTGATTAATTTCCGTTTAAAGCGGTAACGTTTCTCGTCATCAGTTTTTGCCTCATTTGCAAATTTACCTGCTAATACAGCAAGAGCAAATGGATTACTTGATAATAGTAGCTGATTTTCATCTTGGTCAGAAAATTTATATATATTATATTTATATATCAACTCAGTCCCATGATACGAACGATGATATTTATTGGGGCGAAAACTTTTAGTACCATCCGTTAATAATGCAATTGCACAAATATCCTGATTGTATTTATCAAAAATTCGATAGCAGTATTGGAACATTCTCTTCGAAAACCCTGGATCATAGTCTCCCTGTACTTCAATATGAATAAGAATCCACTTTTCTTCTCCATTCTTTAGAAATACTTTCACAATTTGATCGGCTACATTTTTACCTTTCTTTTCTTGAATTATTTCTTAAAAAAGTTCTTGTTGTAAAAATTCAGGTTCCTTTAAAAAGTCAATTTCCTCGTATAAATCAGCTGCAAAGTATAGGATAAACTCTTCAAACAACTCATAAATCAATTTTTTCCAAAGTCCATCATAATCAATACCATTATATTCTCGAGGCTTCTCTAACACCCTATAGATCATCATTATTTTATCACATCCTTATTTACTATTATACCAGGATGGAACATTTGTTCTATAAAAACATTCTATAGGGTGCTAACTACATACGCTTATGACTGGGGACTGTCCCCTGATACAAACGCCTCTACTTCATCTAAGGTAGGCATACCTGCTTGCGCACCTAGCTTTGTTACAGACAATGCTGCAACCGCATTGGCAAATTGGCAGGATTCTTTTAAAGCTGCACCATTGCTTAAAGAGAAAGCTAACGCTCCATTGAAGGAGTCTCCTGCACCAGTAGAATCAACAGCATTGACTTTATAGCCCTGGATGAGAGTTTCTCCATATTGATAAAGCATGACACCTTTTGAGCCTTTTGTTACGATGCATTTTTCTTTAACTAATTTTAATTCTTCGTCAGACATGTTGCTTGCTGATAAAAGCATTTCTTGTTCGTGTTCGTTTGGTGTTATGTAATCTACTTGTAGGATTAGTTCCTTTGGTAGTTTTTGAATCGGAGCAGGATTTAAGATCACTTGCACATTATGTCTTTTTGCTAGTTGAACGGCTTCCATTACACTTTGCAATGGGATTTCCAGCTGTAAAAGCACGATATCACTTTCAGCGATGAGGTGTTCATGCTGTTTAACGACTTCAGGTGTGACAAAATGATTGGCACCAGATACGATGATTATGCTGTTATCTCCATTGGAAAGTGTTATAGAGGCAATACCTGTTGAAGTTTCGGGAATGGTTTTGACATTTTCCACCGAAACTCCTTGAGCGGTTAAATGATTTTTCAATTCATTCCCAAATGCGTCGTCCCCTACGCAGCCAATCATGGTGACCCCTGCTCCTAATCTCGCTGCTGCTACAGCCTGGTTAGCACCTTTTCCACCTGGAATTGTGAAAAAGGATTCCCCTAAAACGGTTTCTCCGACTTTTGGAATTGTATTTGTTTTCGTAACAAGATCCATATTTATACTTCCTATTACAGTAATTTTAGGTTTACTCATCTTTTTCTCCCCTATAAATGAAATAACAGCGCCCTAATTGGGCGCTGTCCTTGTTTTATACATGAGGCTCAATTAAGCCATATTTACCATCTTTACGTTTATAGACAACATTTGTTTTATTTGTTTTAGAATCCGTAAATACAAAAAAACTGTGGCCTAGCATGTCCATTTGTAGGATCGCTTCCTCGCTGTCCATCGGCTTTAAGTTAAAGCGCTTTGTACGAACAACTTCTTCTTGATCTTCCTCTTCTAAAGGAGCGTTATCCTCAGGTTGTAGATTGCTAAACACAAACTTTGGAGCACCTTGCTCACGAAGCTTGCGATTGACTTTTGTTTTATGTTTACGAATTTGACGTTCTAATTTATTTACCACAAGATCAATGGCTGCGTACATGTCTTGATTATGCTCCTCAGCACGAAGCACAAGATCTGTCATTGGAATCGTTACTTCTATTTTTGACTCTTGGTCATTATAGAATTTTAAGTTTACATTCACATTTGCGTTAACTGACTCTTCAAAGTATCGCTCAAGCTTACCAATTTTCTTTTCTGCATATTCTCTTAGTGCTGGAGTTATTTCAATGTTTTCCCCTCTGACGTTATATCTCATGATTGAACTCCTCCTTTATGATAAAGCTATGTATACTTAATTCTATATTCCCCTGCTCGTCTCCTGCCTAAACGTAAAAATTTCGTGAAGAAATTGTGAAAATTGTTGAAGATTGTTTTATTTTTGTAAATACAGGATTAAGTGTAATAGTATATGCGCTTACATTGGGGGATATGAATTGATCAATTAAGATACAAAAAAAACTCACTAAATTACTTTAGTAAGTTCAAAACGTTTTGGGGTTGTTGATTGGCTTGGAGCTTGGATTAATATTGATTGTGTGGCTTAAAGGAGAATGAAACTTTTCGTATGGCAACAGTACACGAGGAATTAGAGGCTGAGGTGTATTATGATTGATTCCTATGTAATTTTAATGCATTGAGTATTTCTTTCAACATTGTTTCCTGTTCCATAACCACACCTCCTTCGCTATCATTCAAAATCAATATAACTAAATTTGCATACAATATGATTTTATTGATCAGGGCATTCTTTTTGTAGTTATACATTTACATTTTGGGAGAACTTTTCATAAGAATCCGGCAAAAATGGAAATAAGAATCGTATGTACAACCTTAATCAAAGTTTGAGGAGGAAAGGTTGAAAAATTTAACTCTAGGATAACTTTTCCTAGAGTTTCTTGTTTCCTATCATTATATATATTGATGGAGTCTAACAATCTTTAGGAAGTGACAAACTTTAGAGCAGATTTTTTATATCACT
The DNA here is from genome assembly GCF_017497975.1 of Metabacillus bambusae. Lineage (GTDB taxonomy): Bacteria > Bacillota > Bacilli > Bacillales > Bacillaceae > Metabacillus > Metabacillus bambusae. The sequence goes on from NZ_JAGDEL010000005.1 coordinate 23,745, forward strand.
TCATTCCAGACACTTCTTAGCTCATTCAAAAACTGCTCTACTTCTTCCAAAATCAAAACATCACAATTCATATTCGCTTCGATCAATCTGCGGTTAATATAATCAATTAGCATCATAAATTTCTTCCCGCCATCTATTGAATTGTTAATCAATGGAATGATTTCAACTACAATCTGTTGAGCTATTTGAATTTGCCTATTTTGCTCTGCAATGTCAATAGCATGCATTGCTTGTATTCCTTTTTTGACTACCTTGATCGTCTCATCTAAAAGCCATAAAAGGAGTTTTCCCGTTGGCAATGTTAATAAGCTGTTTTGTTTATATAATTTGCTTACCATTTTTATATCCATTAACGTGACTCCTCTTAAATATATATTGATAATATCGTCACTTTTTTGGAAAAGTTCACTTTCCTCCTTGAAAAAAACAGAAAATATGACGATATTACTAAGGTAAAAGAAGATTTTTAGTGAAATGAGGTGAAAATTTGAGAATTCACAATCAATCAGCTATTGCCTTTTCTGTAAACCGCTACCAGCGTAATGAAACAAAGATGGAAAAGACAATCGATAAGTTGGCAACCGGTTTAAATATCCGCCGCGCAAGTGACAATGCAGCTGGACTTGCTGTATCCGAAACAATGCGTGCACAAATAAGAGGCCTTTCACAAGCTCAGCGTAATATGCAGGATGGTCTTTCCGTTTTGTCAGCGGCCAATGAAGGATTAAATAATGTGAATGGACTTTTACAAAGAGCACGTGAGTTAGCAGTTATGAATGCGAGTGACACATTAACAGATTCCGACCGTCAAGCTAGTCAAATGGAACTCGAACAGTTAATGGAAGGAATCAACGACACAGCTAACAAACTAGAATTTAATACGAAAAAAATTCTCGGAGACAATGCACCTTTAGTATTGATGGTTGGTGCCAATCCTGGACAGAAAATCACTTTAGATTTAATGGATACAAGTACATCAGCATTAGAACTGGATGATGTAAACCTGCTCACAACTGATACATCCTCCGATTTAATCACTAAGCTTGATGACGCCATTATGGAGACAACTGGAAATTTGACTAAGGTTGGCTCTTATTACGAATCCATTGAACATCATATGAATAATTCTCTTTTGAAAGAGACTAATCTTACTTCTTCCATTTCAAAATTGACTGACACGGATATGGCAAAAGAAATGATGCAGTTCGTTAGTCTGGAAATACGCCAAAAAAGTGATCTGTTACTAGTATCTAACGTAAATCAAAATGCTGCTGATATTCTAACTATTATTACTACTTAACACGTATATATAAGAGCCTTTCCTAATGCAGGAGAGGCTCTTTTGTATACAATATTTAATAAACGAGGGGATAGGACACACGAAAGGAGGATTAATCACTCTTCATAGTAATTAATCCTCCTTTCCAGTAAAAAACATTTGTTGAGTATAGTGGGTATGCATACATAAAAATAATGACCTTAATCTATTTCATGAACCCTTCCCCACCGACCATTTCTCGCTTGAGGAAGGGGATTCTTGTCTTATTAAAGAAACTAAGATTATTCAGTTAGTTGCATATGCAGCTATTTCCGCTTATCGTAATACATCCCATCGATGGTTGTATTTTGGTATGGATTTATATATTTATTCGTAGAAGTTCTTGTTTTTTTCAATTGTGCGATATCGACTTGAACTCTTTTCTTTATTTCTACAAAACTTGCTGAAAGTTGTTCATTCCAGAGAATAATTTGTTGCCCAAGCTTTTTCTCATTTTGAGTAAAAGGTGGTTTCATCTCTTTTATAAGAAGATCACGTTGTTCAAGTAGCTCTGTGATGTTATTAATAACATTCTCACGATCTTCCTTTTCAATCTCGTTAGTAGAAATGTCCACAAGTTCCTTTGTCATATCATAGACTTGTTTCACAGCATTCACTATGCTTGCCCACCTTGACCATATTGTTGCTTACGAGCATTTTGAATAACTTGTTTCCATGTATCGCGAAACTCAGTTACATGACCCTCTACTTCTTTTAAAATTTCTTTATCATTTTTTGTATTTGCTTCAATAAGTCGGTGGTTCAAATACTCGTACATAATAATCATATTTTTGGAAATATCAAGATCCATATTTAATGTAATCATCAATTCCGTGATAATTTTTTGTGCTTTAATTAAATTTGTATTTTTTTCTTCAATATTAGACTGCTCTAACGCTTTAGTGGCTTGTCTAATAAATTTTAGGCATCCATTATAAAGCATCAATGTTAATTCACCTGGGGAAGCTGTACTGACTGAGTTTTGTTGATAGGCTTGATAAGGATTATTCATTGCCATTTTATTTCCACCTCTATTATTTATGTTTTTTACATTGAGAATTGCTGCATTAGATAGGAGGACTGTTCATTTGATTTTTGAATCGCCTTTTCCATTGCTGTAAATTGTCTCCAGTAACGGTCTTCAATTTGTGTTAATCGGTCTTCAAATCGTTCAATTTGCTCTTCAACAGAATTTATGTTTTTCCCTATTGAAAATTGATTATTTACTTGTAGTGAGTTACCTGCTTTCTCTTCAATATTAGTAATTGTATTTTCAATTGTTGTACGAAGTCTCTTCGCAAGTCCTTTTGTCTCATCAGTTCCACCATCTGCATTAAACAATTGGTAAATCGCTGAAGGATTCTCTTGGATTTTTTCTCGAAGCGTATCTTCATCAATCGTAAGTTTACCCTTTTCTAAGTAGTCAGAAGTAGTTGTTATGCCAATATCTGATAACTGCTTAAACCCAGTAATATTTGTTGAGTTGTTAACAGGTGTATACAGGTTAATCCTCATACTATTCAAACCGTTTGAAAGAATAGAATCATTTTTTAATAATCCACTTTTTGCTTTTTCCTCCCAAAGTTCAATAGCTTTTTCTTCCATCTCTTTTTTTTGTTCATCAGACAATGGTTGATAGTCACGGTAGCGTGTCTCTGACACCTTATCATTAATTGTTTTAATCACTTCATTGTATTTATCGACAAATTTAACAATTTTATCCATGATACCATCCACATCTGTTGAAGATGAGATCGTAACTGAACCTGAATCAGTTGTAACACCTTTTGCCGTATATTCAATACCATTAATCGTAAATGTATTTGAGGTCTTCTCCATTTGATAACCATTTACTTTTACAACTGCATTTGCACCTGCATTATGACCATCTAGAGTATTGTTAGTAAAAGTAAATCCTAAGTTTTCCATGAACGTTTTTGTATTTGCCTGTGAGGTTGCATCACTAGTATCTAATTCAATTTTTGCTCCGGAACCTGTATTTTTACTCGTAAAAACGATTGTCTCAGTGTAAGAAGTGCCATTATAGATTTTTTCCTTCATCGCGGTAACACCAAGGCTTGATGAATTAATTTTAGAAATGACATTATCAATTGTATCTGTAGCGGTAATTGCTATTTTTACATCACGTGGAGTTGTTGATCCAGGATCTGTTACTTTAAATTTAAGTTCAGTACTTTGCGCAGTATAACTAACCGTACCACTAGTCTTCCAGGTTTGTGCACTAGCCAATGAAACGACATCGATCGTTGATGTTATATTCGTTTGAGCGTTAATAGCTTTTGCAGATACCAAGGCTTCATTTGAACTAGTTACTGTTTTACTCAGGAATGTTGATTCTCTTCCAATGCTATCTTTGTTCGTGAAAAGCATATCATCTAACTCGGATAAAAGCTTATTCATATCACGGTAATTATCACGTTGCCATTCAAGCGTCTGTTTCTTTTGTGTTAATTTATCTAATGGAATTCGTTCAGCTTTCATTAAGTCAGTTACTAACGAATCAATATCCATACCACTTGCTAATCCACCTATACGCATGGTTGCCATTGTTATGCCCCCTAAACCTTTTCATCTATAATAAAGCCAAGAAATTCTGCCATCGCTGAATAAATATCAAGTAATTTTTTTGACGGAATTTCACGAACTACTTCATCTGTTTCGTTATCTACAATCGTTACATAATACTCATTCAACTTTTCATGAAATTCAAATTTAACGTGTGTATATGACGCCTGAAGAAAGTCATTCATACTATTAACAATATTCTCGACTTCTTCTATTTTTGGTTTTTCTTCACTTTTTACCTGTATTTGTTCTTGATTTGTAGGAATTATCTCTTTATTTCCAGACGTTTTCGTAGATTCTATGTTGTGAGAAGCTAAAGGTGATGAAATTGGTTCAACAAACATTATTTACACACTCCTCTACCATTCACTTGTTCTATTGATTATATCGGCAATATTCTTTTTAATTTAATAGTTTATATTAGTAATAATTGGATTAAATATTAAAAAAGAAATTTTTTATATATAGAAAACTCTAATCACGACGATATGGAAGATATGTCAATGATTAGAGTTATAGTATGTTTTAAGCCTACTGAAGGAGTTGAAGAACACCTTGTGGTTTTTGATTTGCTTGAGCTAGCATGGATTGAGAAGCTTGGGAGAGGATGTTATTCTTTGTCATAGACATCATCTCTTTGGCCATGTCTGTGTCTCGAATACGTGATTCAGCCTCTGATAGATTCACATTATAACTAATGACATTACTTAAGGAATGTTCTAATCGATTTTGGAAGGCCCCATATTTTGTTCTTTCTGAAATCACTTTTTCAATCGCGTTATCAATGATCGAAATTGCAGTAACTGCACCACTGCGGGTTTCTAGGTTTACATTATCAATTCCTAACTTTTCTGTTCGAACATCTGATAGTTGAATAGATAAATTAGTTGATGAATTTGGCCCTGTATGTACGTTCATGTAGAATGGCCCTTCTTCATTCATTGGAGCCTGTCTTGGTGTAACAGTTGACGGTAGAGTTAAGCCATAAAATGTATTAACAGTTCGAGAACCTCCTGCTCCTATTGTATCTGCATTCCATAAAAGAGCATAGCCACTATCACCGATTGATGAGTTCGAATCAGACCATCCAACATTACTTACTGAACTATATGCCCCAATCCGAAATTCGTCTGGAGCTTCGATAATATCTGAACCTGTAATAACACCTGTTGCTTGAATATCAGCTCCTGTATCATTAAAAACATTAAATGTACTTGGAACATTTCCACCTGTATATGCTTCATCTTGAGTGATCGTAGCTCCATTTACGATGAAAGGTGCACTATCATCCCCTCCAAGCAATACATCCATATGGAAATAAAAACCTATATTATGATTTGAAGAATCACTATTTGTTGCTTTATAAGTAATTTCATATTTATCTTCTACTATTTTAATGTTTTGAACGACATTTACTCCAGTGCCACCTACATTTGAATATGTTGTATTATATTCTGTTGCACTTACCTGAGTGGTTGAACCTGAAATGCCTCCATTCCATAATCGGTGCTGTGTCCCATCAATTAAAACGGAAGGGCTTGAAGTACTACCTGACCCATAAATTAATGGTTGGTTATTATCATCAGAGGTTTCAGGAAAACCTTCATTCGCTCTAAAACTCGCTCTACCACTTGAATCAACAGATAAGGACAAAACATTTTCATAACTAGGAGTCGTCGTAGTTGTTGTTGATCCAGCATATGGATGTGGATTTGTACCATTTAATAATTTCATCGCGTTATATTCGATATTATTTGCTATATGATTAATACTTTCTTTAAGCTGCTCAATTTCCTTTTGAATTGCTTTTCGATCCGCATCAGTCAATGTATCATTAGCAGCTTGAATAGCTAGTTCTCTCATTCTTTGTAAAATCGGGTTGTTAATCTGTGCAACACCACCCTCTGCAACTTGAACTAAAGAAATGCCATCCTGTATATTTCGTTCCGCCTGTTCTAAACCTCTAATTTGCCCTCTCATCTTCTCAGAAATGGCTAATCCTGCTGAATCATCGGCAGCAATATTAATTCGCAGACCAGATGAGAGTTTTTCTGAAGCTTTTGCTGTTTGAGCATTGTTTGTTTTTAATTTATTTAATGAATTTAGTGATGATATATTATGTCTTATAATCATTGGTTTCCCCCCAAAAGAACCCTTTATATATGTAATATCTTCATTTCACCACACTTAAAAAGTGAAAAATATGTAGTCTAAATTTACTTTTAACATAACCATCTAGTTCTAAAGCACTATTATTATCGGTAAAAAATGATAAGTCTTTAATATTTATCATTTATATATAAATTTTTATAAACACCACAATACTAAATTGTGAAGAATAAACTGGAATTAAGTATTGACTACTCCTACTTGATCTATAGAAATAAAATAGACACTAGGATTATACCTAGTGTCTTAGAAAGTGTTTCTTACTCTTAGCCCAATAGTTGTAAAACACCTTGTGGCTGTTGATTAGCCTGGGCTAACATAGCTTGCGTTGCTTTGGAAAGAATTGAGTTTTTCGTTTGATTCATCATTTCTTGCGCCATATCCACATCTCTTATTCGAGATTCAGAAGCGGTTATATTTTCTTGGCTGTTTAAACTAACAGATAAAGCATGCTCTAACCGATTCGTCATTGCTCCAAAACGTGAACGGATACCTGAAACTGTTGTTATTGCATTATCAAAAGAAGTAATGCCACTTTGAGCATCCGCTGAGACATCTACATTGTTAAGTCCCAAACTTGCACTATCCGTTTTAGCCAAAGCAACATCCATTGTTTGACTTGAATTTGCACCGATATGAAAACTCAGTGGTGCATCGTTTTCGGTTGTACTTGGAAAGATCTCTATCCAATTTTGCATCGGATCATCTGATGTTCCAGGAGCAACTAACGTATCTTCCACCACATTATCAGCGTTTTTACCTGTTATAATCGAACCAACATCAATGGCCGAAACATCCCCACCTGCAGCCGTATAGGCTGTATCATAATCTGTATATATACTTTTTACAAACGCATGACCATTCGTTTTAAAGTCATTAATGAAATCAGTTAGGCTTCCCCAGCTAGTTGAAGGATTCGTAGAAGAAAGCGAATTGAAGATATCATCAACCGATTTATCTCTTGCTCCACCATTATAAAGAGCACCTAAAAAATCTTTATAATCAGTTAGACTGCCACCACTTTCAGCACTTATATTAGCGTCTAAGTAACGAACAGCAGCATAGGCAGCAGCATAATTCAAACTTTCTCCGCCCCATGATTGCCCATTTCCAACTGCATTTAGAACATCATCAATAGCCTCATCTACAGTATCTCCGCCACTAATTAAATTCCTAACCTCTCCAAATAAGCGATCTGCTCCACCTTTTAAATACTCAGCTGATCCTTCATTGAACCACTTAGGCACAGCAAGATCCCCAAAACTGCCATCATTATTAAGATCTTGATCCATATTTAGCGTTCGATCAAATACTGCATGGACCATTTCATGGGCAATGGTTCGATCCAAATAATTAAACGGATCATCATTTCCATTAGGAGCTACAAAGGATGTAAAATCTGACATATCCACATGAAGTTCAATATTAGTGCCTTCATTAGTCATCGGGTTGATACTCGCACTTACATATGCTAATGTTCCACTTGCTCCATCAATACTATCATCAAGGAAAATCGTAATCGACTGGTTATCCCCTGTAAGACCGAAATAATCCCTAATCATTGCCTCAGAGTTTTGTAGCATACCAGGCAATGCAGCCAGCATTTGCTCCTTTACAGAGTTTGAGGTAGAAGAACGATTTAAGAGTTTTATTTTATTAAACTCAGTATTTTTCGATATACTATCAATCTCTGTCTTTATCTGCTCGACTTCTTTTTGTATTGCCGCCTTATCTTCCTGTGTTAAAGTGTCATTAGCAGCTTGAACAGACAATTCTCTTCCTCTTTGTAGAAGACTATGTGTCTCATTTAATGCACCCTCTGCTGTCTGAAGCAAAGAAATACCATCCTGTATATTACGAGAAGTTTTCTCTAAACCTCTGATTTGCCCCCTCATTTTTTCAGAGATTGCTAGACCAGCTGCATCGTCTGCTGCTTGGTTGATACGTAAGCCGGAGGATAGTTTCTCCATTGATTCAGAAGTGTTTTTTCCTGTTTGGGTAAGGATTCTGTGCGTATTTAGCGCTGAGATATTATGGGTTATTTTCATGGGTTTTCTTCCTTATAATTTTTAATTAACTGATATGTTTTTATTGAACGTATCTAACAAAATGCTTTGATTTTTATATCGTCAGTTTTTTTTCATTTTTTAGCTAAGTCCACAATATTTTCCTCTAACTTGCTTGAAAGTGTCCTTAAGACAAACTTATTAATCTGATACTTGATTATGATTACTTTTCAATCCTCTGAAAAAAGATTCTCACTTATACAAAAAGGTACCTCTTTTACCAGCTTGAAAATAGAGCTGAGAAGAGACAGAGTCCTAATTGTACGTCGTATTTGTATAATATTAAGAAAAACATTCTCCAGAATTAATAAGCAAGTAATTACACAGCTATCATATGTAAAATACAAATAAACATCGTTTTATTTCACATTTTGCACAAAACAACCGGCCATTCAATCATCTTATAATTTCCTGAATGGCCGGTTGATTTATAATTATTTTGGTCTTTTATTAACTAGAAAAATAGAGTTACATTAAAAAACATTTATTATCTTCTATAAAGTAAATATATTTAGCCGATAATACAAATGAAACAGAAGATTATTTGGTCGTTAAAATGGAGAGGATATTAAATATATGCTAAATTTTACAAGTGATATAAAGAATGAAACTATTTTCATAACTGGCGGAGCAGGTTTTATCGGATCAACATTAGCTGGATTACTAGTTGCTAATAATAAAGTGATTATATATGATAACTTTGCTAGAAATTCTATAAAGGACAAGCCATTTTTTAATCATCCAAATCTTACTCTTATCCAAGGAGATATATTAGACTTAGCTTTTTTAAAGGATTGTATAAGCACAGCTACTTACATCATTCATTGTGCTGGAATCGCTGGAATCGATACAGTTGTAAAAAGTCCAATAACTACTATGCAAGTTAACATGGTTGGTTCTGCAAATTTATTAGAAGCAGCTAGCGGATTACCAAATTGTAAGAGAGTAATTTGTTTCAGTACTAGCGAAGTATTTGGACAAATAGCCTTTCAATCTAATGAAACAAGTCCTGCAGTTTTAGGGGCTGTTGGAGAAGCAAGATGGACATATGCTGTGAGTAAGTTGGCTGAAGAACATTTGGCTTATGCATATTTTAAAGAGAGAGGACTACCAACTGTGACCGTTCGCCCTTTTAATGTTTATGGACCAGGTCAAGTTGGAGAAGGTGCTTTAAAAGCATTTATTACTAAAGCACTGAAAAATGAAGATATAACCATCCATGGCGATGGAACACAAATAAGGGCATGGTGTTATGTAGATGATATGGTTGAAGGAATTATTCATTGTATGACATCCCCGAACGCTGTAGGAGAATCATTCAATATTGGAAACTCTAGAACTGTCACAACCATTTATGGTTTAGCCAACACTGTTATACGAGTATTAAATTCAAGCTCAGATATTCGATTTGTTCCAAAAACATCAGCAGATATTGAATTACGTATACCAAGCACACAAAAATCTAAAGAGATAATAGGCTTTGAAGCTAAAGTTGACTTAGAGGAAGGAATTCTAAAAACTGCTAATTTTTACAAGGAGAGATTGTAATGATAAGACTTTCTCAACCGATTATTAGTGATGAAGAAATTAATGAGGTTACAAAAGTATTAAAAAGCGGTATGTTAGTTCAAGGTAAATATGTAGAGCAATTTGAGAAGTCTCTCAAACAATATATTGGAGCAGATTACACCCTAGCTGTATCCAGTGGCACTGCTGCCCTACACTTAGCATTAGCGGCGTTAGATATTAAGCAGGGGGATGCCGTCTTTATCCCTGCATTTACATTCCCTGCAACCGCAAACGTTGTAGAAATACAGCGCGCTCGCCCTGTATTAGTAGATGTTGAAATGGACACTTATAATATTTGCCCTGATAAGCTAGAAGAGAGCATTAAAAATTGGACGGGGGCTGAAAAACCAAGGGCTATTATCGTTGTACATGAATTTGGGGCACCATGTAATATGAAGAGAATTATGGGAATAGCCCAAAAATACAATCTATATGTAATTGAAGATGCAGCATGCGCTTTAGGAACAAAATTTCAAGAAAAACATGTAGGGACATTCGGAGACATCGGCTGTTTTTCATGGCATCCACGTAAAGCAATTACCACTGGAGAAGGTGGTGCCCTAGTCACCAAAGATGAAAAATTATATACACGATTAAAAATGTTAAGAAACCACGGAATCCATAGAGATGAGAGTGGTAATATTGATTTTCTTTTACCAGGATTTAATTACCGATTAACTGATTTTCAAGCAATTTTAGGGGATATGCAATTAAAAAAATTTGATCAATGGCTAAAAAAACGCGAAGAATTGATAAATGTATATATTGAAGAATTAGAAGATAATCACAAAATCTCTCTACCATTTAATATAGAGGGGCATGCTTGGCAAACCTTTATGGTTGTTCTTCCAATAGATATCCATCGAAAGCAGATCATGGAATGGATGTTTGAAAAGAAAATTGAAACTAACCTAGGTGCACAAGCTATCCATATGCTCCAATATTATAAGGAAAAGTACAATTTCGATGCTAATACATACCCAATAGCTAAAAGGCTTTATTATAACGGGTTAGCTCTTCCATTGCATCCAGCTTTACTAAAAGAGGAAGTTCATTTTATTTGTAACACATTCAAGAAAATATTAAAAGGATAAGTGGTTTCACAATTCCGCATTAAAAATATCTCTTTTTAATAAAGATAAATGGAAATACACTTTTACTTTTGTGAAATAATGGGACCCATCAAATGGAAAAAGACTCATTCTATATGTTATTTTAGAATGAGTCTTTTTCCATTTCACTAGCTATAAGGTGCAAACGAAAGGAATCACTTAAATAAAAAGGATCAATATATTTATACTCAATCCCTAATTTACTAAAAAATACAAAAAGCAGGTTATTTATCAATTATTCACCTGAATAACTTTTGCAGGAACACCTATTGCAAAGGAATTTGCTTTAATATCCTTAGTAACTACTGATCCAATGCCAATTTTTACATTTTGCCCGATATTCACTCCATTCACTATCTTAGTACCTGGACCTATCCAACAGTTGTCTCCGATTACAACACTCCCACAAATAATAACCCCAGATGATATGAAACAATTTTCACCAATCTTTACATTATGCCCGATATTAACTTGATTACCGATTTTGGTTCCACTTCCAATGAAGGTTTCAGTTAACATTCCTTTTGCAATAGTTGTATTTGAACCGATAGAAACATCATGTTCAATTACTACTCCACCTAAATGTGGGAATGTAACAAATTCCCCCTCCTGATTTTCGCTAAATCCAAGACCATCCACACCAATTACTGTATTACTTTGAACTAATATGTTTTCACCGAGCTTAGTTCTTTTATATAGATGAACACCATTATGAATACTAGTTTTTCTACCAATGTAGACATCTTCTTCAATAATAGAAAAGGATCCTATATTTACATCTCCCCCTATTATTGCATTAGCACTTATATCTGTTTTAACACTAATCTTCTTTTCTCCCTTGCTTGGAAAAAGTAGATTTAAACATTCTATAAAATAAAGCATAGGATCATCAGCTAATAATAATGTTTTATTTTTCCCTACCTGATCTGTAATTTCTAAGTTCTTGTCCACAATTATTATGTCCGAAGGAGTAGTTTCAAGAATGTTATTCGCTTTTTCTACTTTTGCATTACAAAAACATAAGATACTACGATCTGTAGTATCTAATGATGAAACACCTTTTATAATTCTCTCCTTATCACCTACCAAGTTAACATCATACCTAATTTTATCTACTAATTCACGGACAGTAATTGGTTGTAATATTTTGTATATGGACATAATATTAATCCTTAACCAACTTTATTTTCTAACCAATTAACAATTAAATTTAAAGTATTTAGTGAATCTATTTCTTCATCAGGAATTTCTACGTTATATTTCTCCTCTAAAGCGAGAAAGATACTAGCAAAATCTAAAGAATCTACACCTAGTTCTTTTAATTCTAAATCATGTTGATCTTCCTGTAATTTAATATCGCTACAAGTTTCCTCAATAATTTTTACTATTTCTAATTTTAGTTCCTTCATTTTGACCAACCTTTCACTAATTATTATTTTTTCTTTCTATAATACAAGTAGCCCATGAAAGACCTACGCCAAAACCGCTAAGTATTATTTTCTCATAATTATCTTTTTTGATGTAATTCTCTAATAATAAGGGAATTGAAGATGATACTGTATTTCCTTGATTCTTCAAATTGATTGGAGCTTTTTCATCTGAGAGATTCAACCTCTTTTTTATAGTGTCTACTATATATTTGCTTCCTTGATGAAATAAAAACAAATCAATTTCTTCTGGTTCACATTGAATTGAACTTAATAATTCTTTAACCTGATTAGGTACTGCTTTTGCACTAAAATTAAATACTGCTCTTCCATTCATTTCAAGATAACCATTATTATTATTTAGTACACTTCCATCCGCACCTGATGTACCAAAAGTAAATTTTCGGGGGAACCAAAGTTCTTTCCCATCACAATCATTTAATAAGGTAACTGTTGCAATATCTCCAAATAATAAGGCAGTATTTTTATCTGAGGGGTTAATAACTTTAGAATAAGGATCACAAGTAAACAGTAATCCATTTCTTAGACCATTAGATTCCATAAATGATTTAATTATTGAAATACCATAAACATAACCAGAACATCCTAATGAAATATCAAAAGAAGCACATCTTGTAGATGCACCTAACTTCCCATGAACGATAGCTGAGGTATGTGGTATACCATTTCCATCAGGATTCTGCGTACAAACGATTATGCAATCTATCTCATCTAAGTTCACATTAATTTTCTCTTGCAAATTATGATAAGCTTTAATACACATATCTGAAGTATCTTCATCTAATTCTTTTTGTAATACTTTCTCAATCCCTAATTTATTTTCAATAAAATCATCATTAATTTGAAATTCATTTACTCTTTCAAAATTAGATAGGTATTTATTGGGGAGATAACTCGCAATTTCTCTAATTCCAATCATACTTAATTTCCTCCACTTAAATGTGAAAAATAAATATATCCTATTTGTTCACGCCCAATTTTTATAACAGATTTAGTTAGACGATTTTGAAAATTATGTTGCAATTCTATATCAATATCGATATCACCTGATATTAATAACCGCTTCAATTCAATTTTAGTAAAGATCCATTTTCCATTTAAATTAGGATATAGATAATTGTGCAAGTGCTTTGTTAGGGAAACAATTATCTCCATAGGTCTATAACCTAAATTCTCTTTTAGAGATACTTTTTTCTCGGTATATTCAGAATGCTTTTGTATAATATCTTCATTATATGAATTGCGCATTTTAATTGGGGACTTTCCCTCTAGTAACCAACCAGTAATAGTGCCCTCTTTAGTAGTAAAATGTATCTCTCCAAAGTATTCACTCGTTTTATTTATGGTGGATTTTGTATTATTTATAATTAAATTACATTGAGTAGCTACAAAGCGATGAAGATCCATCCGGAAATTTAATACTTCCCTATTACCAAACTTAAATTCCAGATGATTAGCAATTTCATTATATATATCTGCACTTTGTACGTAATTCCGTTCACCTTTAAAAATTAGTTCTAATGGGATGACATACATTTAAAAACCTCCAAAAGTGTTTCACCTTTGCCATTTTTGTGTATGATATTACCCTTACTCTTAATTGCTGAATTTCAATTCCAATTGTAGCTTGTTTAATACCAAGTGATAGTTAATCATATTTAACCAATTCAGAAAATAAGTAACTGAGGTATTTCATCTAGCACAACAACAGCCTATTTATTGATTATTGATATAGATATTTTGTAAAACCTCTGCTATTTTATTCATATCATGATATTCTTCTACATAATTTCTTCCTTCAAACCCCAATTCTTCTCTCATATCCTTGTCTTTAAGCACAGCTTCTATCTTTTTTTCAATATTTTCAGGGTTAGCAGATATAATAGGTAACTCCTTAGGATATTTATCCTTCATAAATTCACTTATCCAAGTAATAACAGGCTTTCCTAAAGCCATAGCCTCAACAGCAAATAAACCATAAGCACCTATTAGAATTTGATCAACAATTAAATCTGCCTTTCGATAAATATTCTTCGCCTCTTCGTGTGACATATTTTGAACAAGAATAAAATCAAAGTCATACTTAATTTTAAGATTTTCTATTGCTTTTAATATATATTTAGTCCCTTTATGTTCAGGCGAAGTTGGTGCATGTACTATTAAGGGTTTAGACTTTTTAGTAGTAGAAATTGACGGAGCATATGAATCTATATCAATTGCAGCCCTTGAAATATGGACATTTTCATAGAAATCCTTAACATACTCATATAAACCTACACCAACTATACAGTGTTTAATATACTTTGACAGAAAATCCAACTTTCTTTTTATAGAATCCTCATCAGTATTTTTCACAACGACATATTTACTTATCTTTTCTGCAATAGAATTCTGCATCACATCGGATCCCCAGTGTTGCATATATACCCTTTTACCCGAATCCTTCAAAATTCTCAAATCTGAATGATCACTGATTAATGTGGTACCGAAGTGAAAGTGAAATATATCAAACTTTTCTATTGCCTTTAAACCAATTTCAGTAGTCAAGTTGCTTATTTCATCTGCATTTTTTATTTTAGAAATATTAACTCTGTAATTATTACTGTAATTTAAATAACTTGGGTAATAATTTAGTGATCTTGCATTTATACCAATATTTTGTAATCCCTTTGTTAGGCTGTTCATTTGATTGGCTATCTCTATTGACCCATGGAGTACTCTCAACTCTTTATTGGCCAATTCCGAAGATATTTGGTTAATATCAGTGATAATTATATCTTTACTTAAACCAACGTTTATTTGATTAATTTTATTATTGAGAAACTCAGCCATGAAAGGATAGACCTCTAATGCCTCTTTATAATACCTTATAGAAGTACGAATATTTCCCTTATCATTAGCCTCATTTGCTAAATACATTAATATAAAAAACCTGTCTTCATTATTTCCTAAAGTTATATAAATTAACCTAAGATGGTCTACATGGTATAGATACCTAATATAATTAATTCCTCGATTAACATATAACTCATATAAATCGTGAACATCTTTATCCAATTCTCGTTTACTTTTTTTAGAATCTTCAATAGTAGTTAGTAAAAGAACGTTAGCAATAGCAATATAAATTCTATTACTTTGAAAGTCATTAAACTTATAATCGTTACGTAAACTACCTAAAAAGTATTCTTCTTTCTCTTCTTTATCAATTAATACTTTTACAATCTTTTTGATCGTTACGCTATCAAGCTTTTTGAAAAATTTATTCAGATACTTGCTTTCCATTAAATATGTTACAAATTCAATAATCACTTCATCCGTAAATCTAACAATATCGTAATTGTTAATAAACTGTAGAAGTAACTTGTTACGTTTTTCTGTATTCCGAATTTCATTTAATAATCCATAGTCATCTTCGATACTAGAAAAAATATGTTTAAAGTGCTCCGATTGCCCTTCATCGAAGTCTTTTTTCAACATCTCTAAATAATTAATGAAAGGATAACGTTGCGACTCATCTATATTTTTATATAAGTTAAGAAGTTCATTTTCGCTTTTCTCTAAAATAAATACTTTTGTTAACAATTTAGCTTTTAATGCTATGTTTTCGACTTCATTCAGTAAAGGTTTGTACTGATTTAAATCATAAATGATATTAATTTCCTTATAAACTAGTGAAATAATTCGATCCAACGTTTTTTCAAGTGTAACTTTATCAAGGGTATACATTTCTATGGCTGTAAAGTTCGACAAGTCTAGTTTATTTTTATAATATTGACCATGGAGTTCAACGTATTTAGTTAACGTATCAAGACCTTCTTTATACTCTTCTAATTCAATATAGGCATGACCCATATAATAATAAAGATCAAGGTAATTATCATTGTACGACAACCCTTCTTTACATACGTCAATTACCTGTTCAAATTTTTTAGTATGGAGTGCCATCCTGGCATATTCACCAAATACGTAATATCTATAAGTAATTAATCTATTATCTTGTTTTTTCATAGATTTATATGCTTTTTTAATTTCTTCAATTGCAGTAGCGGAATCACCATGCATCATATATGAGCGCGCTAACTGGAATCGGTAATAAACATGCTCTGGATCATTTTTGAGTTCTGTTTTGAGCATATTTGCTGTGCGCTGAAATTTCTTTTCCATTAATTCTTTATCTTCATTAATATATCCATAATGCATAAGCCATATATTATCGACTGTTAATACAGGATGTTGATAGATGGGTTGATTATGAATTGTACCTTTATATTGAAACGTTCCATCATTCTTAAATAATCTCTCTTGAACATGGTAAACGTATTTATTCAATTTGACTGATAATAAATTCTTTTCTCTAATTCTAATTGTTTTAAAATTATTTATTTTAGAACTCTCAAGTAAGTCGATAAGTTCATTTGGTGTATTAAGTTCCTCGTCTGCATCAATTATAAAAATCCATTCTCCTGTTGCATAGGAGATGGAAATATTCCTCATATCAGAAAAATTCCCATTCCATTCATGAAAGTAGACATTTTCTGTATACTCTTTAGCTATTTCCATCGTTTTGTCTGTTGAACCAGTATCAACAATAATTAGTTCTGAAAAATCTTTTGATATTAAAAGTTTTAAACTTTCTAAACATCTACGCAAATTCTTTTCTTCGTCTTTAACAATCATACAAATACTTAATTTTTTAGTCATTTGTAATACACTCATCCCAATAAGTAAATAAAGGTTTTAGTTCAAATTGTAAAAGATCCGAAACAAATAAATAATCTTTTTCTTCTACTTTGTCTAATAGCATTTCTGCCTTTTCATTAAATAAATCAAGATCAATATCCATTAAATTTTTTTCAGTTAATACCATAACTGTTTCTGTTAAGACAGAAAGATCTTCTAGCCAATATTTTAAACGCTCAGCATCTGCACCTTCTTCTAAGTCATCACAAATTGGGCTGATGCGAGAGATTAAATTGTGAAGCAAATCTTTTAATGATAATTTCAACTCTAATAATTGTGTACTCATAGATTCCCCTTCTTTAAAAAAGACCGACTAAATAGGATTAGCCGGTCTTTTTATTCATTTAACTAGATTCTCAATTATTGAAGTAATTGAAGAACACCTTGTGGTTGTTGGTTAGCTTGAGCAAGCATTGCTTGAGCAGCTTGAGATAGAATTCCATTTTTAGTAGATTCCATCATTTCTTTCGCCATGTCAACGTCACGTACACGAGACTCAGCAGCTGTTAAGTTTTCCGCAGAAGTACCTAAGTTGTTAATAGTGTGATCTAAACGGTTTTGGAATGCACCAAGTTTAGAACGTTGTGAAGATACATCTTCAATAGCTTTATTGATAGCTGATATTGATGCTTCAGCAGCTTGTGAACTACTTACATTAATACCATCAACATTTAATGCAGAAGCACTCATATCTTCAATTGCAACTTTCATTGTTTGTGAAGAGTTTGCACCAATTTGGTAAGTTAAAGACTCATCAGTTAAATCAGCAACAGCTGCACGAGTTGTAAATGTAGCTTCTTCACCGATTGAACCTGTACTTAAAGTACCGAAAGTAATAGAAGCATCACCAATTGAAATGGCACCACCAGAAGAAACAGTTGCAGTATTAGATACCCCTGTATCATCAGTATAACTTACTGTGTATACCCCACTTGCTGTAGCTGAAGTAATTTCTAAATTGTAAGTGCTATTATTACCAATAGTAGCAGCTCCACTGATAGATGCGAATACACCACTATCAGAAACTTCATTAAACGTTGCAGATTGATCTTCAGCAACTACACCACTTAAATCACCATTCAACAATTTCTTAGTATTAAACTCAGTTGTATTAGCAATACGATCAATCTCTTCAACTAACTGATCCATTTCTTTTTGAAGCTCTGCACGGTCAGTGTTAGTGTTTGTGTCGTTTGAAGATTGAACCGCTAGTTCACGCATACGTTGAAGGATTGAGTGTGTTTCGTTTAATGCACCTTCAGCAGTTTGGATTAAAGAAATACCGTCTTGAGCATTTTTAGAACCCATTTCTAAACCGCGGATTTGTCCACGCATTTTTTCAGAGATTGCTAATCCAGCAGCATCGTCACCAGCACGGTTGATACGAAGTCCTGAAGATAGTTTCTCCATTGATTTAGATTGTGCTGCAGAAGCACTAGTTAATTGACGGTGTGTGTTTAACGCCGCGATATTGTGATTAATTCTCATTTTTGTTTTCCTCCTTGAATTTAAGTTCATTCACATCCTTGTGAATGAAAGGTTTTTAGAAAGGAACACTCATTGTCGGCCGCCATAGTGTGTTCCTCCCTTACACTAATATTATCGACTAGATTAAGAGATGTTTAATAGTTTTTATAGAAATATTTTAATATTTCTCTGGGAATTTTATGTAGGAATTTAAATGAGGTGGTTTTGTCTTAAATCGCTTTTAGAGTAGAAGTATGTACAGTATCTAATTTCAAAAAAATAATGACCTTAAGCTGGTTTTACTTAAGGTCTAAAATTAGTATTTTTCATTTGATCAAGTATGTTTTTATTGATGGAAGCAGCTTCATTATTTGATTCTTGTATCGTTAAGTAGATTTCTTTCCGGTGGATTTCAATATCCTTTGGGGCATTGATCCCTAGTTTAATTTGATCACCTTGCACCGATAATACGGTCACTTCAATTTGATCACCAATTTGAATCGTTTCACCAATTTTTCTTGTTAAGACAAGCATACTTCCACCCCCTACTTCTGAATCGTTTCTTGAATGATTTTATGTCTTGGTGTGTACGTTGTATTATTTAAAATGATTTGTTTTGCTATATTTTTATGTTGATTCACAATAATAGGAGCTTGTAGGTTTGCAGTTGATTCAGCAAATGGGTCTTTGACTGTTAGGATCGTTATGATTTGAATATCTTCTTCGGAAGTTATCTTAAGTACTTCTTTGTCATTGTCCTGTAATTCAAACTCATAGTCTTGAAAGAATAAAAATGGGTTTACAACGACAAATCCTAGTTCAGGCGTTTTCTGTGATTGCATGATCATAAAAGGGGATTCTTTGTCTAAAGGTAAAAGGATAAATTTCTTTTCATCTGAAAACCCTGGGATTCCAGTCTCAAAATGAATAAAATCATCTTCCTTCACCGTAAGTCCACCATGATATTTCGTTTGTATTTCCATAAGTCACCATCCTTTCCACTATTATGCCTTAATATTAATCATTTCAACATCTATATTCAGTTCATTTCTTCTCTGTAGATAAATATCGACATTCCCTTTTTTATAATCAAATATTGGTTTATTTACGCCAACATCAATAGTTGGTTTATTTTGCTTTATATCTATCTCTAACTTGGATGGCTTATAATTTATTTTCACACTACCAGGAGAAGGGATAAAAGCTAGGCCAAATTCTTTCATCGGCTTTTCGCTGTTAAGCTTAGCTTGACTTGCAATAGGATTACCTGGATTTTCAATTTTCATTAATGCTTCGCCTTGTTGTGCTCGTCGTGCAAGTCCTTCAAGCCACACTTTCTTACCATTTTGTGCAAATTCCTCAGTTCTTCTTGCAATGGATTTTAAATCCATATCAGCTCTAGCTTCTGATTGGTCAATTGTTAATTTAGATGGTGTAGTCTTCATCTGAATACTTGCTTTAGGTTGTTCGATCGAAAGGTTTGCCATAGGCTGCTGAATATTATTGACTGCATTATTTGTTTGTATACCAATTTGTGCCATAGTACTATCAAGTCTAATTTGTGGAATCTTCATTCATTATCACTCCTAGTAAAAAAGCTATCTTACTAGAGAAGATAGCTCATCTTAAAAAGTCTATTAAAGTCGGCTGAATGATTTTTGAACCAACTGCAAGTGATGCACGGTGAATACTTTCTTGAATTGTGAGGTCAGTGATAACTCGTTCAATATCAACATCCTCATTTTCAGATAAGATTCTATTCGCTATGACTTCTTGGTCTCCTAAACGCGACTCAACTAGTTCAAGTCGATTATAGCGTGCACCTAACTCTGATCGTTCAGCTGTTAGATCACCAAAGTGGTCGTCCAGCTTTGCGAGGAGATCGTCACCTAATCGAAGTCCATCACTATCAGCATCTTCATGAAGAGAACCATCAATTAAAGCTTCTTCAATATCTTTTAACGTATTCATGATGTCTTTACCGAATACATTATTTGCATCAATATTAACTTGAAGCTGTACTCCTTTTGAAACTTCCACCCCGAATTTAGATTTATTCATTGAATAATCATAATTACCGTCTGCATCTAACGAAACTGGATCTTGTATAGGTGCTGAATGTGTTTCTGTACCATTGAAAATATATTTCCCTGCTACTTGAGTATTGGCAACACCCATTAAATCTTCTTTTAATTCAGCAATTTCTACTCCAATTGATTTTAAATCTTCCGGACTATTTGATTCATTATTTCCTTGTACTAGTAATTCCCTAACCCGTTGGACAATTTGCGTTGCATGCTCAATCCCTGCTTCAGAATTCTCCATCCATGTATATGCCTCATTTAAATTTCTTTGGTACTGTTCAACCTCTGTTAAATTGGTTCGATAAAACATTCCTTTAATCGCAACAACTGGATCATCGGAAGGGCGGCTTATTTTCTTACCTGTCGCTAATTGGTCTTGATACTTTCCTAATTTTGAATAGCTATTACTTAAATTTTTTAAAGAATTACTCGCCAACATACTTTGTGTAACACGCATGTTTAGTCACCTACCAATCTTAACTTATATACCCATCCCATTAATAATTGTATCTAAGAGCTCGTCTTGTAATGAAATCATTTTAGCAGAAGCGTTGTATGCATGTTGAAATGAAATCATATTTGTCATCTCTTCATCTAATGATACCGCACTGACTGATTGTCTTCTCTGATCAACAGAATCACGTAATATCGTACTGTTCGTTGTTAGTCTTTCAGCTTCTTGTGCATTAACTGCCATTCCACCGATAACACCTTCATAAAAGTTTTGCAATGTTGTTTGTTCTCCACCGATGTCATCCATGGTCTTATTCTTTATTTCAGCCAACTTTAACGCATTCGTTCCATCACCAATCGGTGGTAAGACCTCACCGTCTTTGAATCCTGTAGCTATATTATCTGTCGAATCTTCAATTTCATCGGAAATTCTGATTAGACTTGCTGCATCTTTTGAATCAGTTCCTACAGAAAAGAAATCTATTTCACTATTTTGATCTAATGGATTGTTATTAGCATCATAATCGTTAAGTGTCCAACCAGCACTATGAACAGCATTAAATTCTGTTGCAAATTTATATGCCATTGTATCCAGATTTTCAATCATTTCAGGATACAAACCACCGCCATAATCAGACCCATCGACAAAACCATATGAATCAACTAAACTACTAATCTTTCCTTTACTATTAAAACCCATGATATCAATGGTTATTTCTGAATCACCCGAACCCATTTTGATCGCTT
Organism: Metabacillus bambusae; assembly: GCF_017497975.1. Lineage (GTDB taxonomy): Bacteria > Bacillota > Bacilli > Bacillales > Bacillaceae > Metabacillus > Metabacillus bambusae. The sequence goes on from NZ_JAGDEL010000005.1 coordinate 45,504, forward strand.
CTACTAATCCATCAATTTGTTGACCATCTTCATTCGTAAGTTGTTCATAGCTAACACTTAGTTCATTTACCTTTTTTTGCTCTGCATCTACTAATGTACCAATACTATTGCCATTATCATCTATAATTTCAACAGTCACTGTACCTTCTGCTATTTTTAATGCGTTACCTCCAGATGGATTGTTCGACACCTTTATATTTGCTAGTGATGATAATTTATCAAGGAGACGATCTCTTTCATCATATAAATCATTTGGCAAATACCCATTCGGCTCGATTTGCGAAATTTGGTTATTAATATTATTCAACTGATTAGCAATTGAATTAATTTCTTCAACAGAAACTTCTAGTTCATTTTTCAAATCACTTTGTACCGATTTAAGTGATGTTGATAAATAGTTGAATGTTTCCGCTACAGCATTTCCACGTTCACGAACTACTGCTCGGGCACCAGAATTCGTTGGATCTAACGCTAAGTCCTGCAATGATTGCCAGAACTGATCTAACGATGCTGCCAACCCAGAATCCGAAGGCTCATTCATAATCTCTTCCATCTTCTCAAGGGCATCTGCTCTAGACTCCCAATATCCAAGTTTGTTATTTTCTGAACGATATTGGGTATCAAGGAAACTTTCACGTATACGTTGAACATTTCCCGCTTCTACACCAGTACCCATTTGACCTGGGATTTGTGGGCGGTTTAGTCCGAGAGCTGGATAAGCTTCCGTACTTTGAAAATTTACTCTTTGTCGTGTATATCCTGGTGTATTAGCATTTGCAATGTTGTTACCAGTGGTATGAAGTGCACTTTGCTGTGCGAACATTCCGCGTCTTGCTATTTCTAATCCCATAAATGTTGAGCGCATTTGGTTCCCTCCTTACTTTATGCTTTCGAATCAAAGAAAGATCGACGTTGCTTTTCTTTCGTTTGATCGGCTGGTTTATTATAGTTGAAATCTTTTTCTTGTGGCATGATCATGTCAAGCGTAATGGAAGTAAGCTGTAAAGCCTGTTTTGTTAGGTCTTTGTTAAGCTGATTGGTTGCTTTTAGGCTGGCCATCACAGCTGTAAATTCCTTTGAGATCACTATTAGCTTTTCTTCCTCTGTCCCTACAGCTTTTTCAATACATGCAGATAAAGTTAATTCTTCTTCACGATTTAAAAATTCAACTGTAAGAGTTATTCTTTCCTCTTCTACTTGTCTGATCGCTTGAACAAACATTTGCTCCTTTTTGAGCAATTCCCTTAATTCTTCTATATTCTCACTTTTCAAGCTTTCCGTTTTCTGGAGGGCTATTTTATGGAGATTTTGATGAAGTTGTAAAAGTTTCTCTAGATTTTGAATCAATTTCTCTGCTGACATTTATATAACCCTCCATTGATAGCTTGTAAGTCATTTTATTTTTTGTAAAAGTTAAGTAATCCCGTCGCAATCGCCTTCGGATCAATCGTATAATTGCCGCTCTCTAGTTGTGTTTTTATCGCTTGAACCTTTTCCTGTCTCGCCTTCGTAACCTCATTTGATTGTTGAAGATCAATTGCTTTTGAGGAAATCTCTACTTTATCTTCCTTTGTTTGAGGTTTTTGTGCTGCTGCAGCACTTTTTTCTAAACTGCGTTTATATGGATTTACACCCATAGAACCAAGATTATTTATTTTCAAGAGGATCCCTCGCTTTCGTGCGTTATATATATTATTTATCGGATGGTTTTCACCAAGTTTTAGTGATTCATTATTTTTTAGTACTTTGGGAGTAGTAGGTGTAGCTCGACGTTTTTGGTTTGTTTCGCTCACTAATCTTTTCTACCTGCTCCATTTGATCCAGTTGCTTATGAATATCCTGTTTACAGCCTTCACAAATCTTATCTTCTTTAATTGTTTTTCCACATTTTGCACATGGGTATCCGAGATTAGGAAAACTTGAAAGCTGAATTCTTCCATTACGTATGAATTTTAACACCAATTCTTCCTCAACCCCCGTCGCTTCTACAACTTCATGGAGCATTGCTTTGCGATTTTCACGCTTGCGCAAAAATTGGTAGACTGTTTCATATGCTGTTTCTTCCTTTTTAAAGCAGGCATCACATACTGAGCGAAACTGTGTTTGTACAAATAAGGCATTACATTTTGGGCAGTTTGATAGTTCTCCCATTGTCATTCTCCTATCCGAATATGATCTATTATTTATATCGGCAGGTGAATCGATATTTTTAACTTCTAATTAATGTTAATGAGGAAACACTAGCAGCCCCGTTTTGAATAAGTAGCTTTGCAGCATGCCTGAGTGTGCTGCCTGTTGTATAAATATCATCTATTAATAAAAAACTTCTATTATTTATTTTACTCGAATCTGTCAAAGAAAACACATTTGAGGCTGTTAATCGTTCGAGTCGTGATTTTTTTGATTGTTTTTCATGGTGGGTTCGTTGGAGAACTTCTAGTTGGGGAATTGGGATGAAATCAGCAAGCAGTTTTGCTTGATTAAAACCACGTTCATATAATCGTTCTTTGCTTAAGGGGATCGGGACTGCATAGTCAATATTAAGAGAGGAAATTTGGTTTTTATAAATGCCAAGAAAGTCTTTTTGAAATACGTTTACCAATGCAGCATCTCCACGGAATTTAAAGGTAGCGAGAACCTCCTTTACTGCGTCATTATATTCAAATACTGAGATATTTTTATGGAGAATGTTTTTCCACATAGGATCATCCTCCCACCTTTGGCAATCAATACATAGCGCTTTAGTTTCTTGTGGCCGACAACAGCTTGGACAGGTTGCCCCTGTAATCTTTTTTAACGCTTGATAGCACTCATCACATGCTGCATTTTCAGGAGGCAACAGCAAGCTTGTCCATGAAGCCTGGGCAGCAATCTCTTCATTACAAATAAGACATATGATCTTAGATCTTCTCCTTTTGTTGTTGTATTTGGCATAATGGATTATCAGAAACAATCTTCGCACATTCAGCTAGCTTTACTAAAAGGGAAGTCATTTCTTGTTTATCGATAAATTCCGCCTTTATATACATGACTTTCTCTGCTTTCGTGACATAACGTGGGTGGGTTTTATTTAATGTGAGGGCTAGGATGTCGTCTAAGCATTCATTGCAGGTACAGTTTAGTTGTAACCGATTTTTATATTCATCTAATAAATCCTTCATAATCCTTTCCATAGCGTTAATGACCATGCGATCGATCTCCTTGCTCATGCAATAATACTATAATTATGACATAGAATGGATTTATTGAAAATACAGTTACTAATTTTTGGTAAAATCGTCACTCCTTGCTGCTTCCTCATTCATATGCAGGATATGTCTTTTGGCATCCAGCATCGCTTGTGTTTTACCAAAGTGAAACAGAATGATGTCTCCAGTTGGATATGATGCACTTCTTCCAACCCTGCCTGATATTTGTACAAGTGCACTTTCGGTAAAAATATCATCCTCACTACCGAGTACTGCTACATCACTGTTTGCGATCGTCACGCCTCGTTCTAATATAGTAGAAGTTACAATGATTGGCACATCTCCGTTACGAAAGCTCTTTACCTTTTCCTTTCTCTTTGGGTCTTCTGCAGATACTCCGACAATTCGCTCATCATAATGCCTACACAGCTGTACAACTTGGTCGATGATTGAAACAGATGGCACAAATAAAAACGCCTGCTTGTTACGTTGAAGCTGTTTGGTCATCCACTTGATAATCACATTAGGTAATCTTCCTTTTTTTAATTGCTTCTTCCAATTACCACACCAAGAAAATTGTGGGACAGGTAAAGGATGTCCATGATATCTAGCGGGTATTTTTACAGCGTTTCTTTTCTTTTGTTCTACATCTTTTTTCCATTTCTTAGAGGGAGTGGCTGTTAGATAGATGAGAGAACTAGTGGCTTTGCGGGATTTCTCTACCGCATATTGTAAGGACCTATCAACAGAGAAAGGAAACGCGTCTACCTCGTCGACAATGATAGTATCAAAGGCTTCTTTAAATCGTAATAATTGATGTGTTGTTGAAAGATATAGGGATGCGGAATTGTGGTTTTCTTCACTACCACCGTATAGAGCAATGACGGAGGCTGTTGGGAATACTTTCTTAAGTCGTGGGGTTAATTCTAGGACAACATCTGTGCGCGGGGTGGCGATGCAGATTTTCTTACCAATCGATAGTGCATATTCAATACCTTTAAATAATACCTCTGTTTTTCCAGCACCACATACAGCCCATACAAGAAGCTCTTGATCAAGCTTGATTGCATTTACTACCTGCTCTGATGCATGAGCCTGTCCCTTTGACAGGACTCCATTCCATTCTAGAGATGCTGATGATCTTTCTACTGGTGAAGAGCCTACCCAACTATATAAAGGAGTGCATTCGCTCACTCGACCCATCATAATGCAATTTCTGCAATAATGACATTGTTGTTCTCCACAACGAGCACATGAAAAGTGCGCAAAAAATGAAGGATTATTGTTGCCACAACGATTGCAGGTTAAGTGATCCTTTTCGTGGGAAATACCATGATTCATCTTAATAAAGCCATGCTGATAATGAGTGTGAAGTCGTTCAATTGTGAAGGAAATTTCCGAATGAAGTAATTCCTTCCCCAATAGGTATTGCTGTAGCTCTAGAGAGAAACTAAATTCTTCATTAATAGAGTTTTGTGGAATGGATTTGCACTTAGAAATCGGCAATCCTTCTTGGTGGGAAAAGACTGGAGATAGAATATTGTTTTGAACAGTAAATCTCATTTGTCACCTCATTCACCTTTTAAAATTTTCCGATATCGTTTTTCTACACTAATGGCAGTTCGAGATAATTGTGTTGCGATATGCTTAAATCTCATCCCACTATTACGCAATTCTAAAAGTTTGCGATCTTCTAGGGTTGTCCAATGACGATATGTTCTTTTCTTGTCTTCCTTGTTGTTCTTTGTGTCTTGACTGGAGGTAAAACTCATAGCAATCAAACCTTCCTCTGCATAGTTCATCAGTATTATGAAGGATATATTTCAACGTGTCCATAATTTTACTAAAACAAAGGAAAAAAGTACTAGAACTTCCGTACTTTTCCCTTATATATTTTTTATGAACACTATAGAAAACAATACTTATTTCCTATACCATCCTAGACCAATCGCACCCTCTCCTAGATGGGTACCAGTAACCGGTCCAAAATAGCTAATCAAGCATTCAACATTTGGATACTTCATTTCAAGCTCCTGCTTCATTTTCTCTACTTCATCAGGCTGATTCGCATGAATCGCCACTGCTCTGATTGGGATATTTTTTTCAGCATCTTCGTTAAAAAGCTCATACATTCGGTTTAATGCTTTCTTCCGGGTACGGATTTTTTCAAAAGGAACAATGACTTTATCTTCAAAATGGAGAATCGGTTTAACTTGTAGTAAGCTGCCGATTAATGCTTGAGCTCCACTTAATCGTCCCCCACGCTGCAAGTTCGTTAAATCGTCAACCATAAAATAGGCACGCATTGACTGCTTCATTTCTTCTAAGCGTGTTAAAATCTCTTCAGGAGTTTTTCCAGCTAGAGCCATTTCCGATGCTTCAAGCGCGTAAAAGCCTTGTACCATACAGCTCACTTCTGAATCAAATGGGTAAACCTTTATGTTATCAACCATATTTGCTGCGGTTGCAGCTCCGTTATATGTACCACTAACACCGCTTGAAAGGTGGATTGAGATGACTGCATCATATTCTTCAGCTAGTTTTTCAAATAATTCTACAAACATTCCTACTGGAGGCTGTGATGTTGTAGGGAGCTCCTGCTTCTCTCTAACCTTTGCGAAAAATTGTTCAGCAGTAATTTCGACCTCTTCCTGATAGGTTTCCATCCCAAAATTGACGCTTAATGGAATCATATGGATCTTATACTTTTCACGGATTTCCTTTGTGATATATGCGGTACTATCTGTTAAAATAGCCGTTTTCATAATTTTAATTCCTTCCTTATTACAATACTTATAGTTTACTTATATTTTAACGGATCATGTATGTAATTACACTACCTTTAGCATTGAGGTCAAAAGCAATCTAAAGTGGAACACGAACTTATGTCGGTTGTTAAAGTTTTATTGTCGAGTTCGTTTATTTTATTGTCCGGTTTTTTTAATATATTGTCCGAAATGCTAATTATATCAACCGAAAACAAAAAGATATCGACCATTCGACAAATACCGGCTTACTTTTCAATGTCCATACTCCATTTAAATTGGTAAATCTCCAAAAAAAGAGCCAGGCTCCTAAAAAGAGCCTGACCCTCTAATTACATTTACTTCACTTCAACCCAACCATTTTTAATCGCAACAACAACAGCTTGTGTACGATCATTTACACTCATTTTTTGCAAAATGTTACTTACATGGTTTTTAACTGTTTTTTCACTAATAAATAATGCTTCACCGATTCCACGGTTACTTTTACCGTCTGCAAGCATTTGTAAGACTTCACACTCGCGTCGAGTAAGAATATGTAATGGACGACGGATTTCTGGCTGTAAGTGCTGAGTTGGTGAAGCTTGTCCACTTGATGTTGCAAGTCGTCTGAACTCATTAACTAAATTATGAGTTACTTTTGGATGTAAGTAAGAGCCACCATCTGCGACAACCTTTACTGCTTCAATCAGTGTATCTGCATCCATCTCTTTTAATAAATAGCCTCTTGCACCTGTCTTTAACGCGTGTGTTACATAATTTTCATCATCATGTATTGATAAAATAATGACCTTTGTCTCAGCGTTCGCTTCAATTAATTGTTTTGTTGCTTCGACACCATTTACTTTTGGCATGTTGATATCCATGATCACGACATCAGGCTTGTGTGCCTCAACGATTGCTAAAGCCTCTTCTCCGTCATCACCTTCTGCTACAACCTCAAAACTTGGTTCGAAGTCTAAAATGCGTTTTACACCTTCACGAAATAACTGATGATCATCAATAATTACAATTTTCGTCTTCATGCTTACGCCTCCCCACTAGTTTATTCTAGTCTATTAGCCATCTATACCGTCAATAAGCCTTTAGACCGTATTTATCTAATTACCTTTGTTAACCAACTTGATATGGTACTTGAATCATGATAAAAGTCCCTACACCAATCTTAGAATCAATTGTCATTTTCCCTTCTAACAAGTCAACTCTTTCCTTCATACCGATAAGTCCAAACGATTTCTTGTCTTTATTTCCTTTAAATTCCTCTAATTCAAACCCTTTACCATTATCTTTAATAACCATCGTAAAGGTTTCCTCTGCTGCTTCGACCTTAACAAAAATCTCTGTTGCCTCCGCATGTTTCAAGGCGTTTGTAACTGCCTCTTGGGCAAGACGGAAAAGGGCAACCTCAAATCGAGAAGTAAGTCTTTTTGCTTCAAGGCAGCCAAGACTTTCAAAGTGAATCTTCGTTTTTCCATTATATTCTTCGATTGTATTCATATATTTTCTGAGGGTCGGGATAAGTCCTAAGTCATCTAATGCCATTGGTCTTAAGTCATAGATGATCCGACGAACCTCATATAAAGCATTACGAACGTTTTGACGCAAGTTACGAATTTCCTTAAAACCCTCTTCTGCACCACGTTCACGATAAATTCGTTCAATTAGCTCAGAACGCATCATTACGTTAGCAAGCATTTGTGCCGGACCATCGTGTATCTCTCTTGATACCCGCTTTCGCTCCTCCTCTTGGGCTTCGATAATCCGTAACCCAAAGTCTTGTTTTTGCTGAGCATCCTCTAATAGTAATCCAACCTGACGGATATCGCGATTTAAATAATTTAAAACAACTGTAATTTGACTAACGAGTGACTGAGAACGCTCAATAATTTCCTGAAGACCAAGTAAACGACGCTCGAGGTCATCACGACGATCACGCAGCTGTTTCTCATGCTGCTGAATCATTGTGAGCTCTACTTGAAGCTTGTGAGCCTTTTCATAAGCCTCCCGAATTTCATCCTCGGAAAACTCCTTAAAATGCTTGCTCACTTGTGAAAGTCGATTACGTGCAAATCGCGCATGGACTTCAAGTTTATCTCCTTCCTCAATCACCTTACTCACTTGAATCTTTATATCCTTTAGCTCCACTACTAATGCTTCATATTGTTGACGAGACTCCTCTCCAATTTGAAAAATCTCATCCTTGCTTCCATCCACTGTATGGATCATTTTATCTAAAACTTCATCGAGTAATTTGCTATCTATCTTATTGGAGTTCACATTATTCCCTCCGTTTTTTATGTATACTAAACCTGAACAACAACACCATTTTACAACTTTCAACATAACTCTTTTTAGTTTGTCACATTATTAACGATTGAAGTAAAAAAAATGTCGTTTTATAATAAAAGAATGTGCTATTCTATTTTTGCTTGCTTGTCAGGAGGTGTACAAGCATGCTTTCACATTATTATACCGTAAAAGGCTATGGAGAGCATGAAATAATTATCCAAAAATCACGTTTTATTTGTTATATAGAGCGAGTCACCAATGAAGAAGACGCTCAAAGCTTTATTCAGCAAATAAAAAAGAAACACTATGACGCCAATCACAATTGCTCTGCATATATCATTGGGGAAAATGATCATATCCAAAAAGCAAATGATGATGGGGAACCTAGTGGAACCGCCGGAGTTCCAATGCTAGAAGTGCTAAAAAAGAAACAATTAAAAGACACTGTTGTCGTTGTAACCCGTTACTTCGGTGGGATTAAGCTTGGAACCGGTGGATTAATACGCGCTTACGGAAAGTCTGTTTCTGAAGGGTTAAACGCGATCGGAATCGTCGAACGAAAGCTAATGCGTGTGATGCATACAAAAATTGACTATACATGGTTGGGAAAAGTGGAAAATGAATTACGTTCTTCCACATTTTTATTGAAAGAAATTCATTATTTAAATGATGTTGAAGTGGAAGCATATGTAGAAGAAGATAAAAAGGGTACCTTTATTGACTGGATGACAGAGCTGACAAATGGGAAAGGTGATATTTCTGAAGGAGATGTTGTCTACCTAGAAGAGCAAGTACAAATTTAACTTTGAGGAGAAACATATGAATAGAAAAGAAATGAGAAGGAAAAAGCGTAGAAGGCCCATACTAAGAAGACTTTTATTCCTTGTACTACTAATATTTATAGTAGTTTTAGGTTATATAGGCTATGTATTATTTCAAACCTATGTAGCTGCGAATGAATCATATGATGATTTGGGTAGAGAAAAATCAAAGCTTCGCGAAGAAGTTGTAAGCATCTCTAACGATCCAGTATCAGTCCTTTTATTAGGAGTTGAAGATTATGCAAGTGATGGAAGTGGAGGGCGTTCTGACACCATTATGGTTGCCACACTTAATCCAGAAGATAAGACAATGAAGCTTTTAAGTATTCCTCGAGATACTCGAGTTGAAATTCCCGGAGAAGGTTCTGACAAAATCAATCACTCATTCTCAAAAGGTGGAAAAGAATTAACAATTGATACAGTAGAAGACTTCTTAGACATTCCTATTGATTACTATGCAACAATAAATTTCAATGCATTTAAAGAAGTGATTGATGAATTAGATGGAGTTGTTGTTGACGTACCATTTGATTTTTGGGAGAAAAGTGAACGTGGCGTTAAAATTTACTTCGAAGAAGGTAGAATGAATTTAAACGGTGTAGAGGCGCTAGCTTATGCAAGAATGAGGAAAAGAGACCCGCGTGGCGATTTCGGACGAAATGAACGCCAGCAACAAATCATTACTGCTGTTATTGATAAAGTCATGTCCCCTAATAGCTTGTTAAAGTTAGATGATTTAGCAAAGCATGTTGGAGATAATGTAGAAACAAATATGGCAGTCATGGAAGCGTTAGGAATACAACAGAAATATTCAAATTTTAGTTCAAGTAGCATCGATAGGCTAACGATTGAAGGAACAGACGAATACGAAAATGATATTTATTACTTTGATCCAAATGAGGATTCGGTCGCAGAAATCCAAAAGGAACTGAAAACACACTTAGACATCAATACAGGAACTGAAGATAGTTACTCCAACCTTTCACAATAACTAAATCCTGCTAGTAGAAACAATTGATAAAAAGGTTACCTCTTATCAAAAAAGAGGTCTCTTTTTTTGTCTTTAAACTAATAACTTTCCCATTTATCATTAAAACTTGCTTATATCTCTAACTATTCTGCATTTCATCCCTTAATCAACGCCAATGTCTTTATTCTCCTAAAAACAGGAGTCCAAACATCTACTTTTCAAACAAAAAAACTATACAAAAACCCGACATGCATCAATTCATGTCGGGTTTTAAATGACTTATTTTATAGTTGTTTGCCAAATACTTTCCGATAAAACTTTACTAAAGGCTTATACTTTTCGTTAACTATACCAATAACTTCAGCAACTAGATGTAGGAAAATAAGCAATCCAAAAATGATAATGATCGTTCCCCATAAAGTGGCAGAAGATAACAATATCGCAGATATACTAAACAAAATCCCTAATCCATATATTAACAAAACTGTATTACGGTGTGAAAAGCCTAAAGCAAGCAGTCGATGATGTAAATGACCTTTATCCGGTGCAGATATTGGTTGCTTATTTAATACACGCCTTATTATTGCATAAGTTGTATCAAATACAGGTACTCCTAAGATTATAATTGGGATTAAAAAGCTAAAAAGTGTAACACTCTTATATAAGCCCAATAATGATAATATCGAAATACAGTACCCTAAAAACAATGCCCCGGTATCACCCATAAATATTTTAGCCGGATTAAAATTATAAAACAAAAATCCAATTGTACTACCTAGTACAATTAAACATAACGTTAAGATTAGCGCCTTGTCAGCCATACCAGCCATAACTGCTAATGTTGCAATAGCAATGGAAGATATTCCTGCTGCTAGACCATCTAGACCATCAATTAAATTTATGGCATTTGTAATACCAACGATCCAAAAGATAGTTAGTGGGAAAGATAACCAGCCAAGTTCAAATTTTTCAACCACAAACGGTATTGTAATATAGTCAATGGTTAGACCAGTTGCTACAATCATAAGTGCAATCACTATTTGGCTTAAGAATTTGACTTTAGCAGATAATTCATACATATCGTCTAAAATACCTAAGATAATGATTAAAACTGCACCTAAAGATATACCTGTGATTTTCACACTATACAATCCAGAAGCCAAATAACCAGCAAAGACACCCGCGAAAATTGCTAAACCACCCATTCTTGGCATTACTTTTTCATGTACTTTTCTATAATTTGGTTTATCAGTTGCGCCTATCTTAATAGCCAATTTTATAACAAGTGGAGTTATTAATAATACGGTGGCCAGTGAAACAAAAAATGCTACAATTAGTTTAATATCCATATCTGCTCACCTTTTTAATAATAAGTCTTTATTATTTTGTTCTAATCTGTTTTATCTAAACAAGTTAAAGTTCACCAATTTTTTCAGGTACCTACATTTTAACAGACGGATAGGTAATATTAAATAATAAACCTAAGATAAATTTGTGTAAATATTATTACATTTTTAAATTAAGATCTTTTTTTAATACCGTTATATGCATAGTTGATAAAACACCAAGCAGAATAAAAGAAGCCTAATTTTTCAATTTCTCTGTATACTTGCCAATTTCTTTTTGCAGCTTTTACTTTGTTACTAGAAATTGAATCAGCAACATATCTATATTGCGCAAGTGTTTCATTTATTCCATATGCCTTATGCCCTTTTCTTAATATAGACAACCAGAATGCAAAATCCTGTCTTGTTCTAATCTCAGGCATTTTCATTTTCCCTAGTTTTTCGATGTTTATCATAACCGTTAAACATCCGATGATTGTATTTTTCAATAACCCATGATAATCAATACTTTCAGGAACACTAACAGGTTTATTTAAGTTATTCCCTTCTTCATCAATTACATCGTATTTTGTGAAAGAAAAAAGAATGTCTTTTTCTTCCATAAATTTAATTTGTTTTTCAAGCTTCTCTGGAAGCCAGAGATCATCACTATCTAGAAAGGCAATATATTTACCCATTGCCGCGTCAATGGCTGTATTTCTTGCTACAGCTGCTCCACTATTCGTTTCTAAGTATATGACTTTTATCCTAGAGTCTTCTTCAGATAATTTGCGTAAAATAGATCTTGTGTCATCTTTTGAACAATCATCTACAATTATCATTTCCCAGTTTTTAAAAGTTTGCATTTTAACTGAATCAATAGTCTTTTTTATATATTTACTAGAGTTATAGGAGGGAGTAATAATCGATACATATGGTAAGTTCTCTTTATCTAAACCCACTCTAATATTCCTCCTTATTCGACAATTTTATCATATCACACAAAATTAACTTTAACACTAATAAATAGAAATCGTCAAATTAAGATTCTAACCAAAACTTCCAATTGCCTTTTTATTTAGTCAAATTATACATCGAAAATGGTAGGGGAAATTAGCCTTTTCACGCTTTGAATCCTAGATTAATATTTTAAATCAAACAAAAAAGTGGTGTTAAAAGTTTACCTTTTAACACCACTTTTAGTATTATTTATTATTGTTTTGAAATGCAATAAATTCTCTACCAAGATTTGCAATTTTCTGATGCCAAGCTTCATCTGTTGCATATTGATGTACTTGTAGGTTATTACGCATATGATCTACGGTGTATTGCTTATAGCCATCGTAGATATAATTATTTGCAATCCATATTGATCCTTGAATTAAACCTTCTTCTTTTGTATCCCAAGATGATGCACAACTATATGCACAGCTATCAAAGGCTCTAATTCCAAAGAAGTTATTCTTATCCTTCACCAAACTACTTGTTCCCCAACCAGTCTCAAGTATTGAATGCGCAAGTAAATAAATAATATTAACTCCACTTTGCTCAGCAGCTTCCACGTAGGTTTTACCCATTCCAATTAACACACTATCGCTTTTTTTACTCTTTATAAACGCATCGATAGCCTCTGCAGTTACATTTTGTTGTTGTGTACGAAGGTCTGTAAAAATACTAAATGTACTAGAAGCATCTTCAATTCGGACAAGCAACTTTCCTCTTGAACTAGAATATCCAGTTATCCAGCCTACTTTGCCATCAGATGTTCTAATCTTATACCAATGTTTATAAGAATCTTTTCCATTATACTGGTATTCAAGAACTTTTACTTTGGTACCACCTTTTACAAGACCGATTAACGTACTATCATTTACCAAACGATCTGTTCGGATATTTCGGTCCTCTACTAATAAATAATCGGCATCTAATGGGTTATCTAATAAATAACTATTTTGAACCCATCCAATTTCATTTGTATTAAACATGATTTTTGCACCGTATGAATACTGTTCTAATATGTTTACAAAATCTCCATAAGTTAGAACATCTTTATGAGTGTAATCAGTGCTCAAATGTATTTCCCAATCAGATAATTCTTCCCAGGTATTATATACCGGTAATGCTTCTGTCGTGACAGCCTGTCCAGTTTGAACATCACTTTTACGAACATATCCAACCCTACCTAAAACATCAACCATATACCAACTTCCATAATCACTTAATATTGGATATCTATAATTAGCATATAGAGCGGAATATTGGATTAGATCACCAGAGCTGTTTTTAGCATATACAGCAATGTTTTGGCTTAGATAAAAGGAATTTGAACTATTTTGTGTATTATTTAGATCTCCAATCGATCCAATATAAGGAATAGTTAGATCTTTCTTAACATAACCGACAGTATTACCGAATTTCACTTCATGCCAATTATTTCCGTAGTCCCTAATTCTTGGATATACCTGTCCTTTATACACAGCACCAACACTAACTAGTTTGCTGCCTTCAAGAATATAAATTGCAGAATCCTCAGTTGCTTCAAAATACTTATCTGAAGTATTAAATGCAACATTCACGTCTGACTTTCTCACATATCCTACTCGATCAGAGTAAATAACCCTGAACCAGCTACCATAATCACCAACAATAGGGTATTTTACCCCTTCATTTATTCCTGCAAATGAAATGAGCTTTCCACTTGAATTATCATAAACAGCAACATTTTCCTTTGGTATAAAGAATCTCGTAGTATTGCTATAGCCTGAGTTTATATTTTTAAGGCTTGTTCCATCAGATGGTGTAGTAAACTCTTTAGCAACGTACCCAGTACCATTACCAAATTTCACTTCATGCCAATTACCAAAATCCCTAATACGTGGATATACTTCACCTTCTGGGACTCTTCCTACTCTTACAAGCTTTCCATTTTCATTTGCATAAATAGCAGTCGTTTCTAAGACTTTAAAGTATTTATCTGTAGAAGTAAACGAGGTACTAACAAGAGACTTTTTAACAAAGCCAACTCTTCCTGCTACAATAACTCGATACCAGCTACCATAATCACCAACAATTGGATAATCAATATTTGTATATAATCCAGCAAATGGAACTAATTTCCCACTCGTATTATCATATACTGCAACATTGATAAGCGGTCTAATCGTTTTTGATGAATTATTATATGGTCCGTTTAAGTTATTAATGTTTGATGAGCTACCTGGTTTTGTATAATCCTTCATTACATAGGCAACACTATTACCAAACTTGATCTCATGCCAATTTGCACCATAGTCACGAATTCTAGGGTAGGTTTCTCCTTCACTTAATCTACCAGACCTAATTAAGTCGCCATCCTTTTTTATATAGATAGCAGTAGCACCAGTTACTTCAAAATATTTAATCGATGATGTAAATTGTGCACTAGCAGTCGTTTTTGTTGTGATCTGTGGATCTGTTTCTTCTTTATTATTCTCAGTAGTTACTGATTCATCCTCAGCAACATTCGACATGTCTTCATCAGAAGATTCTGATGGAGTATTATCTTTAGTACTACTTGGATTTGTTTCTTCTTTATTCTCGTCATCTACTGTAGGTTCTTCTCCATCAACAGGATCTTCCTCTACTACAGGTTCTTCGTCAACATCAGAAGGTTCCTCATTAGTCGGGTCTGTTGTGGGCTCTTCATTTGTTGGATCAGATATATTATCTGTAGCAACATATGAAAATCTCGATTGATCATCTAGAAGGTAATAATAAAAACCGCCTATTGCAATCTTCAGAAAACCATCCTTCTTTTCCACTACCGGGTAAAGAATATCAGATTGAATAGTGAAGAAAAAATCCCCAGATTCCACTTCCAGATTAGTATCAAGAAGTTGTACTTCTACATCTTCACTTGATTTAAAGTAGCCTTCATTACTTTTTAATTCATCATAAGGTGTAAGAAGACTTTCCTCTGTCAAAAGAGTATCTTTTGTTTTCTCAAGTTCAACATAAGCCAATTCTTGTCCCCATTGAAAAAAGACTTTCCCATCTCTTTTTTCTTTGACGGTCAAGACAGATCCTACATTTACTTGACCAACCTCTCCATTCTCTTCTGAAAAAATTTGAGCCTGTTCAATCATCTCAACATAATTACTCGAAACTAATACACTATCATTGTTCATAGATGCATCATTTGAATTAGCAAATGAGACTGTTTGTGCAAATGTTGAAATTATCAACATTGATAGTGCCAAAAGTATCCCTAATTTTTTAATCATTTACGTTCTATTTCCCCCCTACATAAACTTCGTCTCTATTATACTACCAAATTTCGACGGAAAAAAACTACAATTCATCATAATATTTTACTAGGTAATTAGAACCAAAAATCTCCTCAGTTGTTAGCTAAGGAGATTTTTGTGATCTTATTTAGTTCTTTTATACGCTTCATCTGCCATTAATAACCCAACAGAATGATTTTCTTTCCATATACTTTCAAAGTTTTTTAATGGTACAGGTCTTGTACCTACGTAAGGAGAGATTTCTGGTGTAAAGCCTGGCTGTCTTTGATTAATTAAAAACCAATCTGTAAAACCACCACCACTTGGGTTACTCTTTGGTGCTACTAAATTGTATCCTGTTTTATCAGATAGTTTTTCAGCTAATTTATAATCTCGACTATAATCAGAAGATTTCTGGTGGAAATGCCAATAAATAATTTCGCCAGATGAATGATATGAAACAGCTGTCTTAAAGCTGTGATCAAGAGTAAAGTTATACATCGCTCTTACTTCTGGCTCACTTAATGGTTTTTCACCTTTATAATTTTGCGGTCCTGGCTTTCCTGGATTACAACATATATTGTTCCAATCTGCTGGGTATTGTCTATTTAAATCAACACCCCTTATGTTCGCTTTCCAAGCAGAAAAATCCTTATTGTTATTATTAATTTTTAAAACATATGAAGGATTTTTTGCACTTTTATAACCTTCCTGAACTAATGTTACTCCATCTGGATTAACCATAGGAACAAACCATATACTAGTATTGGTTAAGATTTGTTTAACATTATAACCATCTATCGCTTTGCTCCCAACATAGCCTTGTGCATATTCATCAATCATTTCCATTAATAAATTGGTTGTCATATGTTCTCTAGCATGGTGTGACCCATTGAATAGGACTTCTGTTTTACCAGTACCAAGCTTTAAAGCATAGATGTTTCTACCATCAACCGATTTACCAATAGTTTTAATATCAACAATCGATGGGTACATTGCATTTAGAGAAAAAATATCCTGCTCCATCTCTTTATAAGAATATGTTTGTACAGGATTCACAAGATCATTTCTAAGGACTGTTACATGCTCTTTACTTATGTACCCAACTCTACCTGATATCTTAATTTTGTACCAAGTTCCATAATCACTTACAATCGGATACGTTTCATTTGCATTTATTGATGCAAAAGGCACTAATTTCCCTGAATCATTATGGTAAACAGCACTATTTATCTTTGTTTTAAAGCTTGTTTTTGTATTTACTTCTCCTGCACTTTTATTAACAATTTTAATTGTAGATGGACTCGTGAATTGCTTTCGTATGTAAGCAACTCCATTACCATATTCAATTTCATGCCAATTTGCTCCATATTCTCTTATTCTTTCAACGACATGGCCCTCTTTGACAAAACCGACACTGATTAAATTGCCACCTTTTTTAATATAAATGGCTGTATTAACGGTGGCCTGTAATAGTTTCATATTGCTACTGAACTCAACATCTATATCTTTTTTCCTTACATAACCTAATCGATTTGCAACTACAACCTTAAACCAACTTCCATAATCACTTAAAACGGGGTAAGAGGCATTCGTGTATATACCTGCAAACGGAATTAGCTTACCATTCCTATTTTCGTAAACAGCAATGTTTTCTTTTGGTCGAAAGGTAATGGATGAATTCTTGTAATTTGTTATTTGATTCTTTACTTGATTTCCATCTGAAGGCTCAGTATATCTTTTTTCTACATATGCTACACTATTGCCAAATTTGATTTCGTGCCAATTTGCACCATAATCACGGACTCTAGGATATACTTCTCCTACCGATAACCTACCTACACGAACTAATTTATCATTTTGCTTTATATACATTGCTGTTGCATCAGTGACCTTAAAGTACTTAATAGCTGATGAAAAGCTTTCTGTTACATCTGATTTTCTAATAAACCCGACCCGGTCGAGAATGGAAATCTTGTACCAGCTTCCATAATCACTTATGATATGATAGTTTACATTTTCATATATTGATGCATACGGAACAAGCTCACCAGATGAATTATCATAAACTGCAATATTTTGTTTGGCTATAACATTCCTAGTAGAAGATTTCTCCCCATTAATAAGATTTTTGATGTCTGCTCCATTTGATGGCTTAGTATCCTCTTTCTTAACATAAGCAACAGTATTACTAAATTTAACTTCATGCCAGTTCTCACCATAATCTCTTATTCTCGGATATTCTTCACCTATCGTTAATCTTCCAACTCTAACTAATTTATTATTCTTTTTAAGATAGATCGGTGTTGTATTAATCACTTCAAAATAACGATCATTTTTTGAAAAAGCACTTAATACAGTAGCATCAGTACTTTCATTTACGGTCATTGCATCGACTTCTTCTTCATTTACACGATCAGTTTCTTCAAGAACTTCAATTGCTTGTTTCTCTTCTTCTACTATATTAGGTTGTTCAGGAGTAGATGAACCATTAGCTTCGTTTTCAGTGTTTTCAGTTATACTACTTGCTGGTTCTTCTTCTTGATTAATTGTATATGTCTGAACTTCATCCTTTTTAACAAATACTATTACCCCACCTAGTTTTAATTCAAAATAACCCGTATTGTCTTTAGTATATGTATACGTCTGATTTGGCACTAGTGTTCCTATAACACTACTTTGTTCATTACCCAACTCACTATAAATATAAGTTGAATCACTACTGATAAATTCTCCGACTGGAACAAGCTCTGCTAATTCATCTGAAGCTTGTTCTAATTCTTGTGTTGCTTCTAGTAAACTTTCATCCATTAAATAGAAAGTCTCATTAATATAGAAGCCCACATTCTGGTCATCCTGTTCTTCCTTTATTCCCTCTATAATAAACCCTTTATTAATTACACCAGCTTTTTCTCCTTCAATAGAAAAGAATTCACTATCTTCTTTTACTTCAAAGTAGCTTTTAGTTAATTCTATAGCTTGGGCACGGTCAAAAAATGGAATAATAGAACAAATAAGTGAACAGATAATCGTAATTATAATCAATTTTTGCTGTTTCATGGCTTCTCCTTTTCTAGTTTTCTAAGTATAAATACTCATTTAAAATACTTGTAAATTATACAATTAAAATTTCACTAATTCAATCTATGAAAATAGTACCATATGAGACTAGTAGTTAGGTGTCATGATTTTTCATGTTTTACAATCCTTTTTAGACTTAACATCTAGCAACTTGAATTAAACAAACATCCAACATTAAAAATCTAGATAGGATTTCACAATATGCAGAGCCAATACCCCAATCAAGTATTTCTTCTAAACACTTCTATACCATGCAGGTAAAGGATATAAAAAGGGTCTCATCAATTTAATGAAGAGACCCTTTTGTTTTATTGATTTTTTAGCAATTGGTTTTCCGGTACTTCTCTAAGGACTTTAGCTGGTGAACCTACAACAATTTTACCACTTTCAACATCTTTTGTTACAGTACTTGCTGCGGCAACTGCCCCATCTTCGTTAATGACTTTTCCAGGTAAAATAGTTGCATTTGCACCAATTCTTCCACCGTCTTTTATGGTTACACCTTTAAAGTGCTTCAAGCGTTCTTTTGATCGAGCCATATAGTTGTCATTTGTTGTAACGACACATGGCGCTACAAAAACATAATCGCCTAATTCCGAATAAGCAGTAATATAACAATTTGTTTCTAGTTTACACTTTTCACCTATTTTACAATCATTTTCTACAGATACTCCGCGTCCTATTATTGTTCGTTTTCCAACTGTAACACGTTCTCTCACCGTTGCTAGATCGGCAATAAATACTTCCTCATCTATTGTTGCATTCGCATAAATAATAGATGATGTACCAATCGTACATCCAGCCCCTACTATAGCAGGGGGTAGCTTTTTAACCTCAGGTAAGATTGAATTTTTTGCTCGTGTTGGTTGCTTACCGATAACACTATTATCTTGAATGATAACATTTGGTCCTATTTGAGTACCTTCATAAATGATAACATTATTACCAATTGTAACGTTCTCTCCAAACGATACATTGTCTTTAATTATGACATTTTCTCCGACAGTTGGGTTCGTCATTTCGCATCTTCCTTTTCACTGAAAAAATGATTAATATGCTCTACTATTTTTAGAGAGGCATTCCCATCCCCATATAGGTTTTCAACATAGCTTGGTTCTTTAAAGCTAGTGATTAAATGGGCAAGATCATGCTCAATAGGGTTAACGAGAAGATTCCAACCAACCTCAACTGTTTCCACCCATTCCGTTTGATCTCTTAACGTAAAACAAGGTACCTTTGCAAAGTAGGCTTCCTTTTGAACCCCGCCTGAGTCTGTTATGATTGCTTTAGCATTTTGCTCAAGCAACAACATCTCTAAATACGATACAGGACTAATAATCTTAATATTGGTTGATTCTTCAATAAGATGATAAAGTCCATTTTCTTTTAACAATTTTTCCGTCCTTGGATGTAGAGGTAAAATAATCGGATCGGCCAATAAATTTAGCGATTTAAAAATTGCCTCTAATCTTGATTTATCGTCAGTGTTTTCAGCTCTATGTATCGTCGCTAAAATATAATTGCCTTTTTCAACGTTGAACTTAGCTAAGGAGTAATTTTTCTCCGCAATTTTAATATTATATTTTACGGCATCATACATAACATCTCCGACTGCTATAGCATTTTCTGTAATACCTTCCTTTTTAAGGTTAGATATCGCATGTTCAGTCGGACAAAATAATAAGCTAGAAATATGATCTGTTAACACTCTGTTGACTTCTTCTGGCATCAGTTTATTGTAACTTCGCAATCCTGCTTCAACATGAAATAATGGAATATGAAGTTTACTTGCAGCTAGGGCACCAGCTAAAGTAGAATTTGTATCCCCATATACTAAAACAGCATCTGGTTGTTCATCAAAAATAACTTGCTCTATCTTAGCTAGCATATCACCAGTTTGTTTTCCATGTGAGCCAGAACCTACACCTAAATCATAATCAGGTGTAGGAATATTTAACTCCTCGAAAAACACACCTGCCATATTATGGTCATAATGCTGCCCTGTATTTACGATAATTTCCTGATAGGACCTTCTAAGTTCACGTGATACTGGTGCGAGCTTAATAAATTGAGGTCTAGCACCAACAATTGTTAAAATCTTTTTCATGCCTTTGCTTTTTCCTTATAGAAATTAGCGATTTGCTCTACAACATATGACTGCTGTTCTTGTTTTAATTCAGGAAACATTGGTAATGATAGTGCTTCTTGACAAGCTTTTTCAGTTACTGGTAAGTCCCCTTCTTTATATCCAAGGTACTCAAACACAGGTTGTAAATGTAAAGGCTTTGGATAATAAACCATTGTTGAAACTCCATGGTCTTTCAAGTAGCTTTGTAATTCATCGCGATCTTGTACTCGTAATGTATATTGGTGGAAGATATGATGGTTATGCTCTTCCTCAAATGGCGTAACAATTACATCGCTTAGTTGTTCATTTATTAATTGGTTATATGTATGTGCCTTTTCACGTCTAAGGTTACTCCAATCATCTAAATGTGGAAATTTCACATTTAATATGGCAGCTTGAAGCTCATCTAATCTACTGTTATAGCCTAATACATGATGATAATATTTAGGCTTACTTCCATGAACTCGAATGACACTCATTTTTTCTGCTATTGCTTCGTCATCTGTTACAATCATACCTGCATCACCGTAGGCACCTAAGTTCTTTGTTGGGAAGAAGCTATAGCATGCTGTAGTTCCTAATTCTCCAACCTTTTTACCTTTATATGTAGCTCCGATTGCTTGTGCTGCATCTTCAATAATTGCAAGGTTATGCTTTTTGGCAATTTCAACGATCGGATCCATATCTGCCATTTGACCATATAAATGAACAGGAATAATCGCCTTCGTTTTTTCAGTAATTGCTGCTTCAATTTTAGTAGGATCGATATTAAATGTTTTAGGATCGATGTCTACAAAAACTGGCTTCGCATTGATTCTTCCAATTGCGCCGGCTGTAGCAAAGAAAGTAAATGCAGTTGTGATAACTTCATCTCCTTCTTCCACTCCACAACCTAATAAAGAAATATGTAATGCGTCACTTCCACTAGCTACCCCAACACCATATTTTACATTACTGTAGTCAGCGACATCCTGCTCAAGCTTTTTAACATTCTTGCCAAGGATAAATGTTGAAGAAGACATAACATCTTCAAGTGAAGCATGTATTTCTGTTTTAAGGTTTTGATATTGTTCTTTTAAATCTAACATAGGTACTTGCATGGAATAACCTCCAGTAAATTTAGATATTTTTATTACACTAATAGATTAGCATATAAATCAAGTAATTTTTTTGATTCTGTTTCCCAATTATACTTTTGCTCTACAGCCTTTCTACCGTTTTCACCCATTATAGCAACTTCATCAGGATTTGATAACAGGTGGTTGATTGCTTCTCCAATGGCTTTAGGGTTAAGTGGATCAACACAAATCCCGCATTTATTTCCTTCAATGATTTCTTTCCATAAAGGGAAATTTGAAGCAATTACCGGTACACTACTAGACATGTATTCAAACATTTTATTGGGTTGGGCATCGATATGGTTTGGTAATGGATGAAAAAGTACCAAACCCGCAGAAGACTTTGCTAGAATTTTAGCCATTTCTTCTCGATTAACTTGTCCTAGCTCATCAACCTTTTTCCAGCCCTCTTTGTTCTTAACTGAATTTCTATCTGTTTCTGACACAAATTTTCCACCTAATAATAGTTCAGCATCAGTATACTCCATTGCTTGAACCATTTCAAAAATACCTCTAATTTTATTAATAACCCCTACATAACAAATTGAGTTTTTCTTTTCAATGTCATTAACATCTGACAGTCTTAATTCTTTTAATAGCGGGTAATTATTAACATCAAGAACATCTGATCTTAGTCCCGAAAATCTTTTCTTTATATGTGGAGTTGCAACAATAATAGCACTAAATCTTTTGGCTGCATAGTTTTCAATCGTCTCAAATGTTTTTGATATTGAGTATCTAATTGGCTTTGCTATCCACGCTTTTGAGAGAATTTGTCTTGGTACATCTTCATGAATATCATATATCACTTTTTTACCCTTTTTCATTAATAGAAGACCAACAAAGATTAGCTCAGGATCATGAAAATGATAAATTTCAGCATTAATTTTCAATGCTTCCTTATAAACTGCCATAACCGTATCTGTCATTCTTTTTATTCTATTTTTAGGTTTTTCAATTCCGTGAACATGAATATTATTGATTACCTCATTTGGAGCACCTGGTGAGATAAGATGTGTTTCATATTCACTAGTTAGGGATTGACATTCCTTAATGAATATTCTTGTATCATCATATCTATGAACTGAGGTAATATGGCATATTTTCCGCATAAAATATCTCTCCTATGCAAAAAACACCCTAAAGTTTTAGGGTTCATTTTGCTGAATTATTTTCTTCTAACAAATAGTACACCTACTATGATGACTACAACCATAAGAGCAAAACCAAGAATTCCACTTACAATGGCGCGCTTCATTGGATTACTACCAACTTCAGTAACGGTAATAGGTTCTTGTATTTCAGCTTTAAGAGCATTAATCTTCTTTAACTCCAAATCATATAAAAATTGTTCGGTTTCTAATGTTTTTTCTGATGTAGGACTAGAGTTTTTCAATTCATCAATTGTATTTTCGATTAATTGCACTTGATTATTATAGATTGCTTCACTATCTTTAAGTAGCTTGTTTGTAATTAATTCCAGGTTCTTCTTCACTTCATCCTTTTCAGAACCCTCTAGACCAATCGTAACCCAATCATTGTTTTTACCAATAACTAGATTATCTTGAACTTGTTCTATATTACTAATTTCTATTGAGCTTAGAAATTTCCTACTACTTAACATTTTTTCAACTGTGTCGGGATTTGAATAAACAGATGTATTCAAATTGTCTAGTGATACCTCAACAGTCGCATTATATGTTTTTTCTTTATTTACTTCTTGAATATAAGTTACAACACCAAATAGGACCGGGACAATTAACAGCAATAAAATAGACCATATTAAAAATTTATTCTTTTTCATCTTAGCCTCCAATAATGACTATAGAATTATTATCCATGACTCAATTGTCTATAGACTTGCAATAGAGTTTCTTCTTGATTTTGCCAATTAAATGTTTTGGCTAGATTCAGTGAGTTATTTGCCATTTCATTACGGTCTTGTTTCATGATGTCATCTAAACCTTGTTTAAAGGCAGTAACCGTATTTTCTTTAACAACAATCCCATTTTGATTTTTTGAAACAATTTCTTTCATTTCTGGTAAATTGCTCACTAATACAGGAAGTCCCACCATCGCATATTCAAAGAGTTTGTTAGGTAAACAATAATAGTAATTTAAGCAGCTATTTTCGATAAGCGATATGCCAATATCAGCTGAAGTAGTATAAGAGAGCACTTCATGTGGTGCTACTGCTTCTTTATAAAAAATATTTTCATTTTTTTCTGCAGCAGCTTTCACTTTAGCTTCTAATTGACCATATCCCATAAAAATGAGTACAGAATCATTATTATTCCTTTCTTCAAATGCGTCAATAAGTTTTTCAATCCCTCGTCCAGGTGTTAATGCCCCTTGATAAAGGAAGATAACTTGGTGAGGATCTATATCATAAAGCTCTCGAAACTTATCCTCTTTTTTTATCACATTATAGGCTGGACAATTTAAAACAAGCTTTGGTTTTGGAATATTGTAACGCTTCTGATACTCTTCAGCGATTCCTTCGCTTACAGTTAGAACCTGGTCAACACTGCGAATAAAAAATCGTTCAGTCCAAAAAGTTAACTTCTTTCTTAGCTTTTTCCCTACAAGCTTTTGCGTTTCTGTTTGAAACTCGTGAGCATCATAGACAATTTTCACATTTCCCGAAGATAATTTTTTTACTATCACTGCAATTGGTAAAGGCATTATATCATTGCAATGGATGATATCTACCTTTCCTTTTGACATTTTGATTATCTTATATGCCAATTCTAGGTATTTAATTATTTGCATAAATAAACTTTTTGATAATTTTTTCGTTTTTAATTTAATTCGCTTAACCTTAATTGCTGAAATCGTTTCTTGCTCTTTTAAACCATCTTCATGTAAAGCATAAACTGATACATCATAGCCATTTTCAGTTAAGGTTGTACATTCCTTTAATACACGCGAGTCATTTTTGAAATTATTAAACACCAAAGAAATAACTTTTTTCATGTTTTATTCCTCATACTTAAAAGTTTTTGTTCACTAGATCTTATCCATGTTAATGGATTTGTTAGAGTTAATTGGCTATTTAAAAACAACATCCCTATTACTACAATTGTCAAAAATACAAGGTCAATATTTAGTAGGAAATTCGCTAAGCTTGTACTTGAAAGTGTCATAGCCTCTACAATTAACCACGAACAATACGCAATAATCACTGGATTGAAATCTAATTTATTTATGAAGTATTGAATTAAATATAAGATCACACCAACAAGTAGAGAAGATAGGATAATACCCCCAATACCAAAGTTAGCAAACATATCCGCCCAAAATACTGTAGGTGCAGAACCAACAACTCCTGCTTCAATCATTGCTGGATTCATAAAATTCATTACTTCAGTTGTAATGCTAAAGTTTTCCCACGGGAAAATCCCCCCAGGATTAGGAAATGATCTCCCTAATAAATATTCTTCATGCTTTGGAAACATCTCTATATAAAAATAAGCCGGGCCTATCTGTCCTGTAAATGCTCTGCTGAAGATCGATTGAATAACATCAATAATTGGGCGCCCTTCTAACCCCATAAATCTGCGATACATAAAAAGCAGCGCTGTAAATGTTGTTGCTCCTAAAATCAGTGCAGTTTTTAGTTTTATCTGTGTTTTTTTTGTAATTAAATAAACTGATACCAAACCAATAAAAAACCACACGAGTGGCGCCTTTTGAGTAGTCATTAATGCAGTGAAAGATGCTGCAGAAAAGGTAACTAAAAAGAAAGACCAGTTAATAAGACTAGGTTTTTTCAAACTAGCAGCAAATGTGTAATATCCTAGGAATGTTAACACTGATGAATAGAAGAGCCTATACCAATGCAAATTCCCGCTAAATCCATTTGTTGCTTCACTCCTAGATAACGCTAACTCCTCAGAGCTTGCACCCCTAAGCTGTTCTATTAATGGTATTGATGGTATTTTACTTAAATAGAGAAGTACTACCCCAATACTTAGTAAAAATAGCAAAAACATTGCCATCTTTACATATCTATTTAATTCACCACTGTCCTTAATCTCACTATAGGACGTGTTCAGCTTTAAGTTAAAAACATTTGCTAACATGACGAACACAACAACAATTAATAGAATTGAAATGCTGGAGTATCCCCATAGCTCTAATATTTTAAACTTATTGTCAATTCCTAAGCTTACTCTATAATCGTTCCATAAAAAGAACAGGGCTAAAATCCCTACATACGAAAATACAAAATAGCTCCATAAAAAAATACTAGGGATTGTTGGAACTAGAAATCTTATATTACTTTTGCGTGCTAAATATATCACTATAATGATAATCATTAAAAAATTAATGACGAATAATAATGAAAACATGATCCCCCTCCATGTTCAAAACAATCTATATTTTAAGCTGATTATAACATATGATGTCCCTTCGAATATTTAACAATAACTGTAAAGGGGAACTTTTAAACAGTTGGTGTTGATTGTTCTGAAGTTCCTTTGCTTATTTTATAATAAATATAGAAGGTCCCGATTCTATGAACAACCAATGAATATGTTAATAAATATAGAAACTCTTCAACATTCAGATGGAAAAACAAAGCTATAACAAAATCAATGGCTGTAATAAATAACATTGAGAATTGAATAGCTAAGTCTATACCATTTTTTTGATATACACTTACTATTGTACTAACAGGAGATGTTATGAACCTAAAGAAAAACAACGGCATCATGATTTGGGCGTACTGCCCAGCTGTACTCCAATCTTCTCCAAAAACAATAATTATGACATCTTCTATAAAAACAAACATTATGACATAAGCAGGTATTGCAAGATAAAGTAATTTTTTCATTGTTGATTTGTATGTCTTTATTGAGTGACCATGCTTATTCTTTTCAGCCGTTGCTTGTTGAAAAAACACTTGTCCTATTGAAGTACCAATCAATAATGATGGCGTTGCTAAAATCCTATTTACTAATGAGTAAAACCCTAGAGTTATAGTAGAAAAGAGCATAGATATAAAGATACTGATAATATTCTGAGACAAGTTATTTGCTAACACAGCCCACATTGAATACTTAGGAAAATTTATATATTCCTTTGCAAGACGCTTCATTTCAGTAAACTTTATTTTTGCTAGCAATTCCTTATTTTTCATTAAGCGAATGAGCAAGCTTCCATTCCCAAAAATATGTGCTGACAACTGACCACCTACAAGACCATGGACATTTGGTTTTATTAATCCTGCAATCACTTGAATTGCTGCTGAAACAACAGCTTTATACATCTTTGCCCTTGCAACAAACTTGTATTGCTTAAATCTTGTATTCAAAAAATTCAAGGTATTAAAAAGACCAATAAAAAAAACGATAACAGGTGTCATATAGAGCCAAAATGAAATATTTTCATTGCCTAACATACTTAGTATTGGGTTATGAAACAAAACGATTATTGCAAATAAAGAAAAGCTTAGAGCTAATGCTACTAGGACAGAAAGTGCAGTTAAATTTATTGCATCTTCGTCCTTTTCAGGGAGAACAATTGCAATTTCATATCTTGCGTTAGCAATTGAACCAAACACTGCGGATATGGCTACAATCAATGCTAATACCCCAAAATCATTTGGGGTATATAGCCTTGTTAAAATTGGAGATATTGCTATAGGGATACCTTGTGCTACCATTGTCCCACTTAGCAAAGTTAACACATTTTTATTAAAATCATTTTTGGTTAATTGTTTTATTTTATTCAATCCATTCACTCCAACTATTGAGTGATTACAGTTTGTAATATCTTCCACTGATATTTTCATTATGTTGTTTCATTGCATTTCTAGTATCAAAAATTACTTTTGATTTTTTTGCAAGTAATTCATAGTTGAAATCACTATGATCAGTTGTTAATAAGACTAAATCTGCAGCTTCGATCAACTCTTCTGTAAGGTCATATGTTTTAACCTTTTGTTTGTTGTGCTTAAACTCTGGAACAAAAGGATCTACGACTTTCCAATTTGCACCTGTCTTATCTAAATCTTTTAAAATTTCTAAAACTGGAGATTCTCTAACGTCGTCAATATCCTTTTTGTATGCCACACCTAGGATCAGTACATTAGCTCCATTAAGTGAAATCTTATCTTCATTTAAAATTTTCATACAACGATCAACTACAAATTCAGGCATGCTATTATTGATCTCACCAGCAAGCTCAATTAGACGAGTATGATAATTAAACTCTCTAGCTTTCCATGTTAAGTAGAATGGATCGATTGGTATACAATGTCCACCTAATCCTGGACCTGGATAAAATGGCATAAATCCATATGGCTTAGTTGCGGCTGCAGAAATTACTTCCCAAACATCTATTCCCATTCGGTTACAAAGAATCGCCATTTCATTTGCTAACGCAATATTTATATGTCTAAATGTGTTTTCATAAATCTTTTCCATTTCAGCAACAGCAGGACTTGATACCTCATGGATCTCACCCTCTAAAACATTTTTGTATAGCGCTGCAGCTACTTTCGTACAATTATCTGTTATACCGCCAACAACCTTTGGTGTATTTTTTGTATTATATTGTTTATTACCTGGATCTACTCGCTCTGGAGAGTAGGCAATAAAAAAGTCAACTCCACATTCCATTCCAGAAGATTCCATGATTGGTTTCACGATTTCTTCAGTTGTTCCTGGATATGTTGTACTTTCTAAAACAACTAACATTCCTTCATGTAAATATTTTGAAATCTCTTTAGATGAACTTTCTACATAAGATGTATCTGGTTGCATGTATGTATCTAAAGGAGTAGGAACACAGATCGCAACCGCATCAACTTCACTAATCTTCGAGTAGTCTGTTGTTGCAATTAGTTTTTTTTCACGGACCATTTCAGCTAGCTCTTCTTCGACAATGTCCCCGATATAGTTTTGACCTTTATTAACCATATCGACTCTTTCTTGTTGTACATCAAAGCCAATAACTTGGTAACCAGCTTTAGCCTTTTCTACCGCAAGTGGAAGCCCTACATAACCAAGACCAACTACACCAATGGTTGCATTTTTACTATTTATTTTAGTTAATAAATTTTCAGCGATTTGGTTTGACATTAACTATTCACCCCTACATTTTTTTCAAAAGACACTGGTTTGTTTGTGTCAGCTGAATCATATAATTTTATGACTAACTCAAGAGCCTTTTTACCATCTTCACCACTTACAATTGGGTCGCGATTTGTTTTAATAGCCTCAACAATATCTTCAATAATACATTGATGCCCAGGCTTCCCAAGTGGATCTGCCTTTACACGCTCAATAATTTGGTCAATTTCTTCCTTATCCATGGACTCAATATCCAAGTGTTCCACAAAGCTTGCAGTTACTCCACCAATCTTTACTGAACCTGTCTCCCCAAAAATACTAATACTTTCTTCTAAATTCTTAGGATAGATTGTTGTGGCAGCTTCTATGATGCCTAAGGCACCGTTTTTAAATTTCGCAACACCTACTGATACGTCCTCAGCTTCAATATTACGTAATCTAGTAGCACTCATACTATAAACTTCATCTAAGTCACCCATTAACCAAACTAGTAAGTCTAGATTATGGATGGCCTGATTCATCAATACACCGCCATCAAGGTTTTTCGTACCTCTCCAAGGTGCTTGATCATAGTAAGCTTGGTTTCGATTCCACCGAACAGTTGCATCAGCGTGACTCAATTTCCCCAATTTACCGGAATCCATCAATTCTCTTAATTCTTTTATTGCTGGTCTAAATCGATTTGGATGGACAACTGTTAACTTTACTCCATTTTCCCTACAAGAGGAAATAATTGCATCAGCATCTTCAAGTGTAAGGGATATAGGTTTTTCAACGACGATATGTTTTTTTGCATTTGCTGCTTGAATGGCAATATTCGCATGAAAACCACTTGGCGTACATATATTAATTACGTCAATATTATTATCTTCATGTAACATATCATCAAGTTCAGTAAATGTTTGGACATCATATTTCTCTTTATAATATTGCATACTTTCTGGAATTTTATCGCATACTGCTACAAGTTTTGCATTTTCTGCTTTTTCGATAGCCTCAGCATGCTTTTTGGCAATATGCCCACATCCAACTATTGCGAAATTTACCATTTTTACTACTCCTTTGTATTTTATTCAGCGTGAGTTACTGGTGGTCGACCAATTGAGTAATATTCTATATTTGCCTTCATTGCATCCTTTAGATCAAAACAATTTCTCCCATCAAAAATTATAGGAGTCTTCATAAGTTGGTTTATCTCTTCAAGGTTAAATGTCTTGACCTCATTCCACTCAGTTAGAATAAGTAATGCGTCAGCACCTTTAATAGCATCTGAAAAAGATTCGGCATACGCCACTTCTTTATTTAATATTTTCTTGGCATTTCCAATAGCGATTGGGTCATATGCGATGACATTTGCGCCTTCATCAACTAACCTTTGTGATATCACAATTGAAGGTGCTTCTCTCATATCATCTGTATTTGGTTTAAATGCTAAACCCCATAGAGCAATAGTTTTACCCGAAAGGTTCCCTAGCCTTTGTTTAAGCTTTTCAACAAGTAAATATTGCTGATTACTATTTACTCTTATAACGGAAGATAGCAATTCGAAATCATATAGATTTTGACCAGCTATTTGGACTAGCGCTTTTGTATCTTTAGGGAAGCATGAACCTCCATACCCGATACCAGCATTAAGGAAATGCTCTCCAATACGCTTATCTAACCCCATACCTTTTGAAACATCTTCTATATTCGCATCTATCTTTTCACAGATGTTGGCTATCTCATTAATGAAACTAATTTTTGTAGCTAAAAATGCATTTGATGCATATTTGATCATTTCTGCACTTCTAATATCCGTTTTAAAAATAGGAATGCCAAATGGCTTATTGATGGATTCAAGTACTCTTCCAGCACTTTCTTCTGCATAGCCAATTACGATCCGATCGCCATGGAAGGTATCCTTTACAGCCGAGCCTTCTCGTAAAAACTCAGGGTTTGATACAATATTAACTTTATACTTCCCTTTTACTAGAGATTGAATAATAGCTAATACACGTTCATTCGTACCAACTGGCACAGTACTTTTTATAACAATTATCGAATCATTTTTTATATATGTTGCTACATCTTTTGCAACACTTTCTACATACGATAAATCTGCTGAACCATCTTCCATTTGTGGAGTCCCAACTGCTATGTAAATAACCTCTGCTCCAGAGTATCCCTTTACTAAATCACTAGTAAATTCCAATCTGTTTTCTTCAATATTTTTAACCATTAACTCTTCTAAGCCTGGTTCATATATCGGAGATTTTCCCTTTTTTAGTGAAGTCACTTTTTCCTCGTTTATATCAATACAAGTAACATTATGACCAATTTCCGAAAGGCAAACACCAGTTACTAATCCAACATAACCAGTACCAACTACTGAAATTTTCATATTTATCCTCCAATACAACAAATGTATCATCTAAAAATATCTGCTTTGACTCTTTATTACCAATACTCTGATTAAGAGCCCATCCACCATTGTACAATAAATTACACAATTATACATCAACTATGATTATATATTAACCATACTGATAGAAACATGTTGAAATTTGTCTATTCCTTGAAGCAAACAAAAACATTATAATATAAAATAGTGGTTTTGTTTTTTAAAACCTGCTTAAATTTATGTTACAAAGTGATTAAATATCAAACTCCTATGAAAGAGGACCAATAAATGCGTACTTTTTATTTTCTATTCTTTATTATTAGTCTTTTTGTATTTTCACCTACACACGATGTACAAGCTAATGAGCAAGATACACAAAGATATATCATTTTATTTACAAATAGTATAAACAAAGATCTTATTAATCATGTAGATGGAGAAATTATTCATGAATTTGAAACATTACCTGCAGCTACTGTTGTGCTACCGACATCGAAAATTGACCTTTTAAATAATGACCCATCGATCCAATTCATATCTGAAGAACAAGAAACTCAAATTAGCCAGCAAACAATCGATTGGGGATATACGGAAATAAATCCAACGCCAATCCATCAATCAGGATTCACTGGAAAGGGAAAAAAAATTGCTGTCATTGATACAGGTGTAGTAATTTCCCATCCTGATTTAAAAATTAAAGGCGGAAAATCGTTTGTTGATTATACTACTTCATATAATGATGACAATGGTCATGGCACACATGTAACAGGAATTATTAATGCTCAAAATAACTCTATTGGAACAATAGGAATAGCTTATGACGCTGATATCTATATGTTAAAGGCTTTTAATAATGAAGGCATTGGGAACACAGTTGATTTAGCACATGCAATCGATTGGGCAATTACTAATAATATGGATATGATAAATCTAAGCATAGGATTCGATGTGGATGATCCATTTATTAGGTACCTAGTTAAAAAAGCCTATCAGAATGATATTTTAATAGTAGCCGCTGCAGGGAATAAAGGAAAAGGAAACGATACAATCACTTTTCCAGCTAGATATGATGAAGCTATTGCAGTTGGTGCAATAAACGAGAATAACACTCGTGCTAGTTTTTCTTCCACAGGCCCTACATTAGAGGTTACAGCACCTGGTGATGAAATTTACAGTACTTACTTAGGAAATGAGTATCAATACATGAGTGGTACATCTATGGCTACCCCTTATGTAACAGGTTACTTAGCCCTTTTTGAAGAAGCCAATCCGAATTTATCAAACTCAGAAATTCGGACTCTCTTACATGAAAAGGTTGTTGATTTAGGGACTACAGGGTTTGACCACGAATATGGATTTGGTTTAATTTCTAATTTCATTGATATGGAACAAAATCAGGGTCAGGATCAGGACTCGGAACAAGAAAATGAGCAGACTTTTATACCTAGCGATAAATTCTTTAAAGTTCTTGAACCTTCAGCGATTTATATAAAGGAAAACAACCAATTGGTTAGAGTTGGAAGATTATCAACTAACGAATCCTTTCCAAGGATTCGCGATTATGGACCAAATTGGCACGAAATTAAATATGGGGCTCAAACAGCTTATGTAAAAAAAGAATTTACAGTACCATCTGATGGTTCAACTATTAACAATTTGGATACTACCACTAAACACTCACAATATACGATAAAGCCTAAGGAAAACATTGCTGTTTATGACAATTCTTCTGGGGAACTAGTTAATTTTGGTGCGATCTATACCAATGTTTCTTTTCCAATTATTAGCGATTATGGAAACTGGTATAAAATAAAATTTATTGATCGAATTGGTTTTATTCGAAAAAAGGATGTTCAACTAGACTTTTCAAGTGAAATTAAATTTTTCAAGGTCAATACTCCAACTGCCATTTATCAAAATTTAGATGGTAATCTAGTAAGGGTTGGTCGAGTGTACGAAAATCAGGTATACCCTAGAATTAGAGATTACGGGCCTAATTGGCACGAAATTCAATTTGGTAACGGTGTTGCCTATGTAAAAAAAAGCTATACAACACCTAGTCTTAACCATACGCCAGAAAATCTTAATACTACTTACAAAGATAGTAGTAAACATGTAAAACCTCGTTTAAATATCGCTGTTTACGATAACTCTTCCGGTTCTTTAGTCCAATATGGGGCAATTTACAGTGGGGTGTCCTATCCTATCGTTAGTGATTATGGAAATTGGTATCGTGTTAGATTAGCCGAGAGAATTGGCTATATTAGAAAGAAGGATGTAACAGAATAACAAAAGCTCAAGGCTCCTTGACTGTGCGCGAAAAGCGAACGCCTGCAGCGGAAATCAACAACCAAATTTAACAGAGCCAAATAAAAAAGAAGTCCTTTTCATTTGCGAATTGGACTTCTTTTTTATTTGATTTCATAACTTTTCTTTTAAATATTGTACTAGTTCTTGATTTAATTCTTCTCTTTCTAGCGCAAAGTCAATCGTAGCTTTTATAAATCCAAGTTTATCGCCAACATCATAACGAACACCATCAAATTCATATGCATAGACATCTTGATAATCCGTTAATTTGCAAATTGCATCTGTAAGCTGGATTTCTCCACCAGCTCCTGGCTCTTGATTTTCTAGAATTTCAAAAATCTCTGGCTGTAATATATAACGGCCCATAACAGCAATATTCGACGGATTTTGTCCAAACTTTGGCTTTTCAACTAAAGAATCAATTTTAAACAAGCCCTCATCTTCCTGATGATCAACTTTTATGATTCCATACTTTGATACATCTTCGTTTTTAACTCGTTGTACACCTACTATAGAGGCATTATATTGATTATGACGTTCAATCAGCTGTTTCAAACATGGAGTCGAAGAGGTAACAATATCATCCCCTAACATAACAGCAAATGGTTCATCACCAATAAATCTTCTTGCACAATAAATAGCATGTCCTAATCCTAGTGGCTCTTTCTGCCTTATATAATGGATATTTGCTAGTTTGGAAATATTTTGAACATCTTCAAGTCTAGTGTAATCACCTTTTTTAGCTAAGGTTTCCTCTAGTTCATATGACTTATCAAAATGATCTTCAATTGCTCTTTTTCCCCTACCAGATACAATAATGATATCTTCTATTCCAGAACGAACAGCTTCCTCCACAATGTATTGGATCGTTGGCTTATCCACAATCGGTAGCATCTCTTTAGGTTGAGCTTTTGTTGCAGGTAAAAATCGTGTTCCAAGACCCGCAGCTGGTATTATTGCCTTTCGAATTGTCATTCGTCAACACTCTCCCTTACTCATTACATGAACCTACTACTAAATATAACAAAAAAGGCTGTAAAGCACTATACCCACACCTTTTGTATAATTCATGTAACGTATTAATAGTGATTCAAGATCCCATAGAAAAAAATGACTAGGTTTTATGAAAGGTGATAATACTAACCTTATTTACTATCAAGACAAACATAAACTATGAGGTATATATGAGACACATTTCTATTTATATTATTGTTTTTGTTTCAATATTAATTCCTATTCTTCCGACAAACACCCTGGGAGAAAACAAAAAACCTTTAAGTGATGAGGAATTATGGGATTCAACTGTAAGAGAATATTTAAAAGAGGATCTATGGATTGGGAAAGAAGGATATATTGCAGCAAATTCACTGATGGTACCTATGCATATTGCATTTCAAGAAAACAAGAAAGAATGGATAGATGATTTTCAACATCATTTCTTAAAGCTATCTAGCTCTGGACTAAATAATAGTATTGATGCGAGTGAAAGGCTAAATACTCTCCAATATTACTATTTGGTTTCTAGATTCATTTATTTATGTGAATTTTATCATTACCCATTTCCAGAAGCAGAAAAATTAACTAATCATATGATAAAAGTTATTGAAAAAATTTGGACGACATCACCTGCATGGATGTGGAATAAGGTTGATTTTAAAGGTGCAAAAGAACGTGTTTCTTGGAAGTTAAAAAATAAAAATGTGGATAAAAGCTACTATAGAGCGATTACTGATGAGGAATTATTTATTTTTTCTATTAGCGCTGATTTAAAATCCATTTATTATTTGAAAGGCTTAAAAAATAATACGATTGATAGCATAGTGGATACCGCATACACGGTTTATTTCCAAGAAAGTAAATTCACTAATAATGGAAACTGGATTTTTCAACCAGGAGTATACAAAGAACATCCCGATTATAAATTTGCTGGGACTGACCTCGTGTTAAATGAGGAGTTCCCATTCTATATTGAAAATATCGCTAAGGATACTTCTCATAGTCATCGTTTTCCTTTATGGATATTATCGTTAAGGAATTCATTTCCTAAAAACTCTAAAGAATTCTTGTTTTTCAACAAAGTATTTAATGGCTTAGAAAATCAATTCTATGAAGAGGTTTTAGTTCCTTCTGATGAAAACCATTTTGATATACCTTTAACCACTAACTATATGGATGGAACGAATGGTATCTATCGATATAACTACTCTTCTTTAAAACGTGGTGATGGTTATTATCCATTTGAATTATCAGGTACTTTAACACTTGGATGGTGGTCTTTTCTAGGAAGTAATCGAATATTAGCAACATATAAAGAACTAGCCTCAAAATTCCCTTTAGAGAGCCAGCAGCTAGATGTCATGCTAAAGAAAAGATCTACTTTACAAAATCATAACAACGTAAGTATAGCATCAGGAGAGAAGGCCTTCATTAATGGATTTCGCGAGTTAATTTGTAGACTAGCCATTAATAATAAAACTAGTAAACAATAAATGTGTACCAACAAAAGCGCAAGCGCCTTGATCAGCCTAAGGCAATAAGATGATTTAGAATAGAAAATAAAAGGCGTTCTTTGCCTTCAATTCTAAATTAGGTTATGACCTCGAGGGGGGTAGGCGCTGGAGCTGGATGTCGTGCGCTTATCCACAGTACAAGAAT
Organism: Metabacillus bambusae; assembly: GCF_017497975.1. Lineage (GTDB taxonomy): Bacteria > Bacillota > Bacilli > Bacillales > Bacillaceae > Metabacillus > Metabacillus bambusae. Next base: position 81,884 of record NZ_JAGDEL010000005.1, read on the forward strand.
TTTATAATTTCCTAAGCGACTAAAAAATGGATCTGAATAATCAGATCCATCCCCTATTTTTTACTCTTCTGCAAGAGTTCAATTTTCTTCTTCAGCTTCTGATTTTCAGCCTTTAATTCACTATTTTCTAACTTTAAGTCTTGTACTTGTTTTTCTAATTCAGTGCTTTGTCCCTCTGTCTTGGCCTCTTTATCATTTGAACAACCGACAGCTGTAACGAGTAAAGCTGCTGTTAATAGACTCACTGTTATTTTCTTCTTCATAACATTCCTCCTAGACAAACGTTCTTCAATTAAAGAGAAGAAGGGGCTGGCTATCTAGATCGAAGCCAGTCCCTTCGTATTTTATGCTTTTTTACGTTTTTGAGCAAGGAAGAATGCAGTAGTACCTAGCAGCATCAATACAAAACCGAACATAAACATGTTGAACATGTTTGTACTTGTGTTAGGGAGTTCTTCTTCTTTTTCATCCTCTTGCTTAGCAATTTGTTTTTCAACATTGCTTTGTTTTTCATTGCTGTCTTTTTTATCTTCTGAATTTGTTTCTTTACCTGTACCCGGTACTTCACCTGTTGCTGGCTCTTCACCTGCGTCTGGTTCTTCACCTGCGCTTTGTTGTACATCCCAAACTAAAAAAATAGACACAGGATTTCACCCATGCCTACTCCGCAATAAAATAATTCAATAAATAATCCGCCCAAACTTTATTTCCACTTTCATTCGCTTTAGACTCTGTTAAATAATCCTTCATTTTCACATCATCTAAATCAGGCCAATTCTCCCAATGATTCAAATAAATCATATCATTCTCTTCTGCATAAGCCTTTAATTGCGATACCTCACTTGGATAGTAGGTTGCATCATATAATGGATTTGGAGGCTGAATCATAAGTGTCATATCTTCATTTTCCGCTTTCCAAGAATCAATCATTTTTTGAATATTATCCAAAGTATTTTCAATTCCAATAAGTCCATTATCTTTTAACATCGATGGTTCAAATAATAGAATATCAGGGCTCAGCTCGTTAATTCCTTCATAGGATTGATCCTTTATGACATCAAGAGTTGTTTTGTCACCTGTTGAAAGAACGGTTACTTCGAATACATTCTCTCCATATGTAGCCTTTAATTCCTCGCTAAATTGATCAGACCACGCCCCTTTTTCATCAGAGGTTCCAAAAATAACAAGCTTTAACTGCTTACCTGTACTTGAAGCATTACTTATTTTTTCTTGTAGATCTTTCGGTAGATTACTAGCGTATTTTGAAACATCTATCTCAATTTTTTCCTCTTCAGGCTCTTCTTTTAATGATACAGACTTACTTGTGCTTGTCACAGCACCTTGTGTGGAAATTTTATTATTCCAATGGAGATTTCCAAGAATAATCGCTGCCACGCACACAATTAGTGTTACTAAGACTAAAAGCTTTTTCACAATGATATCCCCCAATATTCGACATGTTCCTATCTAAAATTATACACAAAAACATTGATTCTACAACAATTTCCATAACAAGAAATAGATTTCCTATTATTTATTGATAGGAAATCATTTGTAATTTTTGAATTAGCCTCAATTCTTCTTCATGCTTTAGTTTTCCTTTACCTTGATTAGAATGAGCTATGCATTCATCAATCGTCTTGCACATACCGCTTCTCACAAGCTGATTCATTTTTGTAATTGTAGTTGGAGTAATATAGGTATGAGGAATTGGCGATGCTGCAAGCTCTTGTAATATCGCAAATCGTTGTTGGTCAAGTTCATAGATCGAATTAGTTGAACTTGTTTTAGGCTGTGGCTTTTGCTCCTTTGTCATCTTTTTCACAAAAAACATGTAGAAACCTATGGAAAGGATCACTTGTGCCGTAGCAATATAGGTAATAAACTTCCTTGTTTCAACGATAAATGAGCCAATTGCAAAAGTTGCTGTAATAATAATGAAGCTGATTGCAGCTACGTATAGAATATGAAGTGATAAAGGGATTGCTTTTTGATTTTTTGGATTGTTCCTAGACTCATAGTCATGATAGCCTTTTATCAATTTAGTTAGTTGTTCCTCTAAATGTTGTAAATGCTGTAATAATTCTTCGCCCACCATATTTAGACTAAACTCCTTTTCTAAACTTATATAAGTATTCCTATTATTATTTCGGCATAAAATTACTTTTTTAAAGCTTTTATAGACATAAATAGGAAAAAGACTCAAAAAAGAAGGAAACCGCTCGGTTCCCTTCTTTCTCATTTACATATTAGATACACGTTTTCTTTTTTGAATAAAAAGAACGATTCCTCCTAAAGCTAGGACAATGAGTCCTACTGCCAAGAGGTTATACATTACAGTAGCTGTTTTAGGAAGTTGATTCTTATTTTCGACCTTAACAGGTTCAGTAACGATGTTATTCGAATCTACTGGTTTTTCTCCGATAGATGAATCATTTCCTTTAGAAGGATTTTCATCGTCAGGAGTTGGCTTTTGAGGATCCACGCCCTCATCTTGACCATCACCAGGTGCTGTTACAGGATCATCGTCCCCGTCTTCTAAAAGAAAGAGAATTGGTTCTTCTAGGTAATCTTCCGTTCCGTTTATCTCAAACTGGAAGCTTACTTCTTCTTCATCCGCTGTCACAAACGTTATTTCATAATTTCCAACAGGGAGCTCTAATATATCCATTTCTTCACCTGTCGAAACGTCAATTAATCTTCCTTGTTCGTCAGACCAACCAAAGTAATAAATATTTTCTGTTTCTTCATCGATTCCGTAAAGGTCAAATGTCGCATCAACCTCAGGAATATCGACTGTTTTGTATACATACAGACTAACATCCTTAACTGATCCTTCTATAGGTAAGGTTGTCACATCTGCAGATAAAAAGCCATAATACTCATCTTCTTCAACATTAACCTCAATGTAATAATCAGTATTTGGTGAGAGATTCAAAAATTGATACCTAGTCTCACTACTATCAATCTCAATATCCTCAACAAGTTCTCCATTATTCGAATATAGAGAAACGTTGTAAGTGCCTATACCTTTTGGTAGCATTGGATCCCACGAAATCGAAATTGAGTCTTCTGTTACTTCATCGATCTTAAGCTCAGGACTACTATCTACGTCAAGATTTACTTGTACGCCCCAATCCTTAAGATCTGAAATGACTTGGGCATTCTCCTTATCCTTTAGATCCAGTGTTGAAATATTGTATAACGAAACGTATTCTAGGCTTGGCAAGTCTCGTAAAGCTGTTAAATCTGAAATCATCGTTTCATCTAAAATCAAATAATATAGGTTTTCTAAATCTGCAATGCTTGAAAGATCCTTAATTGGGTTTCCACTTACATCCAAATAATTAAGACTTCCCTTCAATCCTGATAGTGGTGTTAAATCCTCTATTTTATTATTTGCAAGACTAATAAAGTTAAGCTTTCTTAATCCTGATAAAGCAGAAATATCTTTGAGACCATTGTTTATTAATGTAAGATCATACAGATTGGTCATTCCGCTTAAAAAGGAGATATCAGATAGATTACTATTGACGATAGCTAAAGAACTTACATTTTTCATTTCTTTTAAAACTGAATAGTTCTTTAAATCTGCATCTTCAATATGAACATAGTTTAGCTCTGATAAATTCTTAAGTGGTGATAAGTCTAGAGTAGCAGCATTTCCAAATACATAAAAATCAGATAGGTTGCTTGCAAACTCTAATCCAGAAAGATCCTTAATATCTGACTCAATTAAAGATAATGAGATTAGCTTCTCTAGATCACTTTCTCTTAAATCACGATCAAGTCCAAGCTGTTCTTTAATAAGCTCTTTCAAATTGTTATCCTTAAATGGTACGGTTTCACCTGTTGGTTCAGACCATGTCGTTTCAGAGATATTTGAACTAAGAACAAGATCACCATCACCGTTATACGCCTTAACCTCTATGTCATACTCAGTAGCTGGTTTAAGACCATCAATTTCTAAGAAGCTTTCTTCACCTGATAACTCGCTATGAAGTTCACCATTTACGTATACCTCATACGTTTTAATTTCTTGTTCACCGTAATAATCCCAATAAAGTGAAAGTGAATTCTCTGTTATTGTATTAATATAGGCTTCAAGCCACTCTTCTTCTTCAGCACCTTCATAATCAACCATTACACCATTTGCGATAAGCTGAGCAATTACTTGCTGAGCGGCTGACCCTTCTGCTAAATCGAGTTGTTCTGTACCATATAAAGACACATATTGAAGCTGCTCAAATTGCAGCAATTCATCAATCTTTTCAATGCTTGTATAGCTTAAATTAATACCCTCTAGCTTCGTCAGCTGCTTAATGTCAGCGAGCGAGCTAATTGGGTTAACATCCACATCGATATATGCAAGCTGTGTTAATTTTTCAATTCCTTTAAGATCTTTTAAATCATTTTCGTATAGTGATAAGTAAAGAAGACCTTCAAGAGCTGGCAGTGTTTCAATGCTCTCTAAGTTATTTCCATTTAGCGAAAGATCAGATAAATTTTGCAAATCTGCTAAAATAGATAAATCCTTTATTCCTGTTTCCCCTAAGTGTAAGCTTTCTAAATTCGTTAGCCCCTCTAAAGCAGTGAAATTCACAAGCGGATTTCCATCTACATATAGATTTCTTAGGTTTTGCAATGAAGCTAGAGGTGTTAAATCAGATATTCTATTTCCAGATAAGCTTAAGCTTTGGAGATTAGTTGCTGCTTCAATACCTGATAAATCTTGAATTCTATTACTGTCGAGATATAGCTCTTCTAGTCCTTTTAAGTCACTAATAAAAATATCACGTTCTAAACCAAATTCAGCTTTTATTGCTTTCTCTAGTTGTGCATCCTTAAATATAACCTTTTCTCCTTCAGGAGCTGAAAGTGTTTTAAACGTAGAAACAGTTTTTCCGATTTGCTCATCCTTGTCGTTAAAAGCAAAAATCTCCACTGTGTATTCTGTATTTGGTTGAAGAGTATCAACTGTTATTTGATTCCCTACCTCATCAGGGTCTACATGTGTTACCTTATCAGCAACTTTCACTTCATAATAATTTACATCCTCACCATCATATTCCCAGCTAATGATTGCTCTCTCTTCATTCGCTTTTATTGATGTGATATATATCTTATACGAATCATCGTGGTTAATCGTTAGACCGTCACGTTCAAGTGATTGAACCTCATCAATTAGAGAAAAATATAGCTCACCGTAAATGGTTAAAGTAGATAAATTAGTTAGCTGCTGTAGAGGTAATATCGTTGTAAGCTCTATGTAGCTAATATCTAGCGTTTCTAGGCTAGAAAGCGTTGCGATAGGTTCTACATTATTTATCAACGATTCTGCGAGTATAAGAGTTTTTAAGTTTGTTAATGAAGGTAAAAATTCAATGTTTTCTCCTTGGAAAGAAGTAAGATCAAGATAGTTAAGCTTTGTTAATCCTTGTAGTGCAGCTGCATCCTTGATATCATTTCCCGCCAATTCAAGCTTTGTTAAATTTATAGCCTTTTCTAAGCCTGTCACATCTTTTATACCACTATAAGATGCATCTAATGTCGTTAAGCTTTCCATATCTGATACATAAATTTCATCACGTTTTAATTGTAGAGCTGCTTTAATTGCACGCTTTAAAGCAGAATCAGGTATTGTGACAAGCTCACCTGAAGGCTCAGAAGCTGTTATACTTACCTTTTCTTTGCTTTCGGTAACACTAGAAGTATCTACACTTTCTTCTTCAGGCTTTTGTGTAGTCGTAATATTTTTCGATGCTTCTTTTAAAATAGCACCCTCACCAATTGCTCTAATGCTAACAGAATAGCTTGTCCCACTTTGAAGATCCTTTAGCTCATAAGAAACAGCTTGCTCGACTTCATCCACAATCTTGCCGTCAACAAGGACTTGATAACGATCAGCTTCTAGGAACTCTGACCAAGAAACCTTGATTGAGTTATCTGTTACACTTGTCGTGTTAATTTCGAATGGTGCAATTGCTTCCTTTTCTTGTTCATATGTAACTTCAATTGGTTGTGTTTGAAGCTCGATATCACCAGTTTTTTTCACCGTATAAGTATACGTTTCACCTACTACCACTTGTTCATCAACTAACTGATAGGTTCTATGGAGATTCCCATCTTTATCTTCTGATGACTCAATGACTTCTACTGAAGGCAAATTAGTCTCTTCTGTATTTTTCAATAAAGTAAAGCTTTCTTCTGAATGAGATGAAGAAATTGTACTCCATTGAAGCTTAATTCCATTCTCAATATTTTCTGCTGGTAAAATTGTCATGCTTTCATTAACAGCAACTGCAGTTGATAAGAATGGGGTAATGAGAGTAAATAGTAATGTAACAACGAGTGATAATGAAACGAAACGTTTAGTCAAGTTCGTCGTTCCTCCTATAATTTTCTATATATTGTCAGGGTTTATTATAATTTTTATTTTAGATTCTGCATATAAGAATTATTAGACAAATTTCTACAAAATTATGAAACTTTTTTGGGTTATCTTTCGTCATATAATTGGAAACATTTTTTTACAAAAAAGGATTGTGATAAAAGTAGGAGAGCACTATAATCTTTATAGACTAGAAAATTTAATTAAATAAAAAAGGATGAACTATAAATGCGCGAAACAAAAAAGAAAAAGAAGAAGTTACTATGGATAATTCTTAGTATTATCGGTGTGCTTGTTTTAGGTACAGGTGGTTATGCATTTTATCTATATAAATCTGCTGCAGATACAGTTGCTAGTATTCATGAGGATATTGACAGAGAGAAATCTGATAAGAGAACGGAAGAAGTTGAATTTACTGAAAAGGATCCAATTTCAATTTTATTAATGGGTGTTGATGAGCGTGAAGGTGATGCAGGCCGTTCAGACTCATTAATCTTAATGACTGTAAATCCTAATACGAATTCAACGCAAATGGTAAGTATTCCTCGTGATACTAGAACTGAGATTGTTGGTAAAGGGAAACAGGATAAAATCAACCATGCCTATGCTTTTGGTGGAACAGAAATGGCACTAGCTACAGTTGAAAACTTTCTAGACATTCCTGTTGATTATTTTGTCAAAATAAATATGGAAAGCTTTAAGGATACAGTTGATGCTGTTGGTGGTGTAGAAGTTAATAACACTCTTGACTTCACTTATGAAGGATACCATTTCACGAAAGGTACTACTTCTTTAGATGGAAAAAAGGCATTAGCTTATACAAGAATGCGTTATGAGGATCCACGTGGTGACTTCGGTCGTCAAGATCGTCAGCGCCAAGTAATTGAAGCAGTTATTAAAAAAGGTGCAAATGTTTCATCCATTACCAAGTTTGGTGATATGTTTGGCGTTGTACGTGACAATGTAAAAACAAACCTAACATTTGATGAAATGTGGGAAATCCAAGCTAACTATAAAGCGGCTAGTGCAAATCTTGAACAGTTTCAAGTAAAAGGTATTGGGGATAAAATTGACGGTATTTACTACTATATCGTTTCAGAAGAAGAGCGTTTAGCTTTATCAAATCAGTTAAAAGAGCATTTGGAGATTTCAACAAATACAGCAAGTACGAATTAACACAAAAATGTCAGTCCATAACGGGCTGACATTTTTTCTATTGATTTATGATGGTAATCGATCTATACCTGATATTGGATCTGATATCCTGCCAAGATTTAGTGTATTCTCCAGCTTATCTTGATTGTTAATATAAGTATTAAGGAGATCTGAAGCAAATGCTTTTTTCATTGTTAGTACATCGTAGCTAACTGGAACAACTACTCTATCATAGTTCTCAAATACAACAATTGATTTGTCTTTATATGGAATAATATCTCGAATGTGATTGACTGAAATCCACATACATTCTGATTTTTCAGCTGAATGTGTTGGGAACAAACAAATCCGAAATGTTGCAGATAAACAAAGTGGCAGCATTCTTTTCCCCTTTAACACGGTCTTAGCTGCCCCAAACTTTCCTTCGAGAGTGCAACCATGAAATTCACAATTGTCTTCTAATAATTCCTTAACTGACTTTAACACTTTTAGCTTTCGATATTGCTCAAGGACTAACGTGTTTTCATTTCCGCACTCATCATAAACTGCGTAGATTAATTGTGTTTCCCTTGAAATAAGATATTCATCTTTTACAACTTTCATCGTTGCACCTCTTTCATATTTTTAATTTTGAGTTTGGTGACTTATGTACTATATACTACATTTTGCTTATGACAAGATGACTTGGTTAAGCACCTCCCAATAACGTAGTTGATTCACGGATTTAATGTGTTTGGAAACAAAGATGTAGGAAATAGAGGGGTTTGACTTAATCGAAATTAGGTTATTTATACAAATATCATTATACCTTTAGTAGTAGGTAAAAAATATTATTTTATGGAAATTTTACCTAATTTTAACAACCGAAATATTGATTTTACCTAGGTGAAAATTAAATTTTTAATAAAGATAATGAAATAATCAATACGGAAAGGCTCATATACTATATTTAAGGCTATGGTAATTTTTTATACGGTATATGAATAAAAAGGATTGAACACCATATCCTTTAAGGATAATTGTTTGTAGGAGGGATTTATTATGGAATTTTCATTTGGTTTTATTATTTCCATTGCTATTGCAATCTTTTTAGCAATTGACGCACCGAAGCATGATCGTAATCCATGGCTATGGGGAATCTTAGGATTCGTATTTGGGCCAATCGTACTTGGGATTTACTTAATAGTCACAGGTCGAAAAGTGGCTGGATGGATTATCCTCATCATCTCCATTTTACTTATTTTACTTGTGATCCTATTATTCTCAGTCGGCATGTTCTTTTTGTTTAATGGAATGTAAGTGGAAAAGGAGTAATGCGGGGGGACAGTCCCCACATTACTCCTTTTTGCTGACTTTTCTATTTCGGGGACAGTCCCCACATTATCTTTTTGCTGACTTTTGAGTGGTCCTTACTCTATTTTGGGGACTGTCCCCCTATTCAAATTCCCACACAACCTTCCAATCTTCCTCATCTTTCACAACATAAATATCCTGAATGACTTTGAAAGTTCCAAACTTACTTTTAAAGGTCTGCTCAACCTCTACACGATAGGCATTCGAGAACTGCTCTGCATCCTTGGCCATCCTCCAGTTTTGCACTTCCTCTTCATCTCCGAGCTCAAATGAGAAGGTCTCAACACCATAATGGCTCATATAAATATGTGAACGCTCTGTCACGTATGCATTTTTTGAAAACCGCTCCTGCATCACAGGATGGAAATGCTCCCACGCACTACCGAAGTCACCTTCTTGCTCATAATGATAAAAAGCTTCAACTATATCCTTTGGATCCTGTTCTCCAACACCTGATAAAACCCTAATAATAAAAATCACAAACAAAATGACTGCTACAACTACAATCAAAATAGGAAGCTTACTTGAATTTCGTCTTCTCATGTTCACACCTCGCTGCCTGTCTACTAACAGACTATGATGGGGTGTGGACGATTATTCTTTTGCTTTTATGGTTGGGGACTTTGTTGGGGGACTGTCCCCACTTCATCGCGCTAACTTTGCGGGGGACTGTCCCCTCTTTATCGCGTTAACTTTGTGGGGGACTGTCCCCTCTTTATCGCGTTATCTTTGTGGGGGACTGTCCCCTCTTTATCGCGTTAACTTTGTGGGGGACTGTCCCCACTTCATCGCGCTAACTTTGTGGGGGACTGTCCCCTCTTTATCGCGTTAACTTTGTGGGGGACTGTCCCCTCTTTATCGCGTTAACTTTGTGGGGGACTGTCCCCTCTTTATCGCGTTAACTTTGCGGGGGACTGTCCTCGCTTTATCACGCTAACTTATTGAGGGACTGTCCCCAAGATTTTTTCACCAACTACCAAATAACAATTTAAGGTAAAACAGCAAATCCTTATCAATTGTTGGTATAATAGAGGTTCAGAATAAACTTTAGAAGCGAGTGAAAGAGTTAATGGGAGAAGGAATTAAGTTTCTTGTTGAGGTTGTAAACAACATCCATGACATATTGATTCTTATATTGAATGACGTACTTGGATTACAAATGACTGATAAAGACATGCACTTCTGGATTATGGGGTTTATCGGCATTTTCACATTTGCTTGTGTATATGTTATTTCTAAATGGTTGTCAAAGTTTCCGTTTGGAATTCATCTTATCGCCTTTTTATATACTTTAACATTTATGTTTGTATTGGTCTTTGCTATCGAAATTCAGCAGGCGATAACCAATAGAGGAAACATGGAATTCATTGATGCTATCATTGGACTTTGGGGATTTTTCGCATTATTTTTAGTGTATGTAGGAATAGCAGTGTTTTTTATTATCATTAAATTAATCTTCAAAAAAGTGAAAAATAAAGATGATGATGTAGATCTATAATCAAAAGAATATTAAAGAAGTAACTAAATTAGTTGCCCTTAAGGGTCTAAATTGGTTACTTCTTTTTTGTGCTTTTTAAAGTGAAGTCATAATTCTTTTCTTTTGTACAAAATAAGCCCACTCAGTAAAGCCGATTTCTTTCAGCCTTTTTTGAACTTGTTCAAATTCATCGCCAATTCTTTCAGGCTTATGGGAATCTGATCCAAAAGTTACTTTCACATTGTAGAAAAGTGCACGTTCTAAAATGTCGTCTGCTGGGTACCATCCGCCACAATCCTTTGTTTTCCCAGATGTATTGATTTCAATCGCAATATCTTCTTGTCCAATAATTTTCAATGTTTTTTCGATCACGTCTGTTTCAATATCTGAAAATGCTGGATAAAACCCTTTCATCGCATCAATATGACCGAGGATTTGAAACACTCCGCTTTTTGCTGATTTTTGAATTAAGTCATAGTATTCTTCCTTCACCTTTATCTGCTCTTGACTAGCTAAACCATCCCAACGACCTTTTTTGAAAATATTAAGGTCTTGAACATAGTGAACGGAGCCAATTATGTAGTCGAATGGATGTAAAATATATTGATCTTTATAGGCGTCAATATGATCTGGAAAGAAGTCACTTTCCATTCCTAATAACACATGAATTTTATCTTGATATTTTTCTTTTAGATGAAGAACTTCATTAATATATGGGACAAATTCACTTTTAGCCATCGAAATCGTTGGATAGAGATGGTCTTCTTCACTATAAAAATAGGGAGAATGGTCTGAGATCCCAATAAAATTTAGTCCATATTCAATTGCTTGCTTTACGTAATCCTCGATTGTGCCGATAGCATGTCCACAGCGATGATGGTGAGTATGAAGATCAAACTTTATAGAATTTGACATTTTCTAAGCCCTCCTACTAAAATTAACCAATTCGTCTTACCTCATCATAGCTTATATTTCTATTTTCATCCATTAAAAGGACCCCCACTATTTTATGCGTGGAGGCCCGGTTTATACTACTTACTATCAATCATCATTTTCGTCATCGTCATCGTTGTCGTTATCCAAGTCCAACTCTACTACCTTTTTACTGTGAGCATCAATTGTAATTTCCGCTTCACCCTTGGCTGTCTTTAATTCCATTTCATACTCGTATCTACCGTCATCTTCGTCTAATTCAATTTTAACAACTTCACCAGTTACGTTCTTTTTTGCAATTGCAATTGCTTCTTCTTCTGTAATCATTGATTCTTTCGTTGATGTTGAAGCTTGAACCTCACGATCATCGTCGTCATCTCGATTTTCATCAACCTTTATAATTTCAGCTGTATATGCATCTACATCAATGTCAAATTCTTTATTATCTTTATCGATATCCACCTCATAGTACGTTTGACCATTATAATTTCTATCTAATTCAACGCTCTCGACATTTCCATCTACCTTTTTCAGCGCGGCTGCTTTCGCTTTTTCAATTCCTATTAATTCAGTTGTCTGATCAGCCTCAACCTTTTTCTGATTATCCTCTTGAGCGTAACCATGATTAATTGCTATTGAACCACCTAGCACAATAGCTGCTGCTAATGTAACAGTAACGATCTTTTTCATTTTCTCTTTCCTCCTAAATGTTTTGTCTTACAGTCTCTACTATAAACAGCAAAGATTAGAGGAAGGAGAAAGAAAGATTAAAATTTGATGAGAAGCTTTTTAGAATTTCTCATTTTATTGGGGACTCTTATTTTGGGGACAGTCCCTCTTTTTGCAAAAGGGTCTGTCCCCTTACTATCTTAATCCTTGAGTTTATCGTATTTTGTTATGTGTAGGGACAGTCCCCTTCTATTGATTGAGGACTGTCCCTCTTTTTGCGGTGGGGTCTGTCCCCCTTGCTATCTAATCCTTGAGTTTATCGTATTTTGCTATGTATGGGGACAGTCCCCCACTATTAATAGGGGACTGTCCCCAATTAATCGTCCCCAATTAATCAACCATTCACTCCTCCTCATCATCACTTTCGTCCTCATCATGGTCCTCCCAGGAGACTGTTTTGATTTCGCGGGTGTAGGCGTCGATTTGCAGTACGGCCTCTTGGTCTTCATTTACTTCGACTTCGACTAGATAATATGGCGTTTGATTAGGTGGTTCATAAAAGTCGACTTCATCTACTGTACCTTTTACATTTTCTTCAGCTATCGAGATTGCTTCGGTTTCTGTTAGGATACGTGGTGATTCTTTTGTTGAGCTAATAATATCGCCTGAATACGAATCAACTTTTAATGTTATGTTTTCGTTATTTTTACTTACAACTGCTTTATAATAAGTGTTGTTGTTTTCCTTCACGAGATCAATTGATTTTAATTCACCTTGTGAGGAAATAAGTTCTTCGACTTGTTTCTGAGTAAGTTGTTTTGGTGCTGTTTTTTCAGGAGTTTCTTCAGGTTTTTTCTCAGGCTTTTCACCCCTTTTTATAGAATTGACCTCACCACTTTTAGCATCAATCCTAATATGATAGATTCCTGTTTCAAGCTGCATTTCAACGTGATATTCACCTGCAGATTTTGTTGTCTTTAGTATGTCACCAGGGTATTTATCCAGTGCCGCTTTGTTTGCTTCATCTTCTGTAAGCGATTGGGCTGATAATGACGGCGCCCACAATTGGAATCCGACAATGACAATCAGTGCTAAAATGAGAGTAGTGGCGGCGGTCCATATCCATTTTTTATTTTTCATCGTGTCACCTCACCCAACATTTTGTTGGCTTTATTATATCGTTGAAAAATGAGAACTTGCTGAGAAATCAGGTTAATTAATCGGTAAAAATAGAGTCACAGTTGTACCTCTGCCTTCAAGGCTATCCATTTCGATCCGTACATGTAGTGCATCAGCTATTTCCTTTGCTACTGATAGGCCTAAACCTGATCCACCTTGCTTTCGGCTTCTCGCTTTGTCTACCCGATAAAAGCGATCAAACACTTTCTCCAGTTCATTTTTGGGGATTCCGATTCCTCTATCTTCAATCCGAACATAAGCTTCATTGCTTATTTTTCCAATGTAGACATCTATAAACTCGTCACTGTACTTTCTCGCATTGTCTAAAAAGATAAACAATAGCTGTTTTAACTTTTGTACATCTGATGTTGCAAAAACCTCATTATTCGAATGGATTTCGATGTTTCGATGGTAGGCATTTTGAAACACTTTTGCTGATTCGTCCATGAATTCAATTAGGTTGATTTTTTCTAGCTTGATATTCCATTGTTCCTGATGTTTTGCCAGGAGGAGCAATTGCTCAGTCATTTCCCTCATTCTGATTGCTTCTGAATGAATCGCTTCGATCGATTCGTCAAATAAGTCAGGGCGTTCCATTCCTCTTCTTTTTAAAAGATCGGCATAGCTTTCGATAATTGTTAGTGGTGTTTTTAATTCATGTGATGCATTTGATACGAATTGCTCCTGCTTTTCAAAGTTAGTTTGCAGTAGATCAATCATGTGATTGAAGGTTTCTCCCATTTCTACGAGCTCATCCTTGGATTTTCCTTCAAAACTGATTCGCTTAAATTGGCCACTTTTTTGAATTTCCTTCATCGTATCAATCATCGATCTGATTGGACGGGTAATTAAGTTACTAAGAATACTACTTGAGATTAACACCGGTATCATCGCAATAATGGTTACTGCTATTAACACAATGCGTAAAATGCCAAGCATTTCTTCTGTTGCATGAATGCTTTTCGTGATTTGGAGATTGACGATACTTCCATCTGTCCAGATGATTGGGTTTGATGCAAATACATATTTTTTCTGATTGTAAGTGATGATTTCACTTTTTTCTCCTGGATAAAAAATAGGTTTTCGATCCTTTAAAGGGTTTTCTGGATGTGATGTAATGGTCGAGGAATCTTCATTCGTTTCTACTACAATTTGGACCATCCCATCGATCGGCACATAGGCACGAAGAAGATTATTTGGCGCAATTTGATTTACAGCCTTACTTACATCTTTCGCAATTTTTTCAGTCTCCGCTTTTGTCCGATCAAGTTCATTCGTCATGATCAAGTTACTAAAGACAAGGAAAATTGCGACATTCATTAAAATTAACAGGAAAATAAATAACACGGCGGTATATAAATTGATTTTATTTCGAAGCCTCATTTTGGATCCTTTAAGACGTAACCAACGCCTCTTACTGTATGAATAAGTGGTGTCTCAAAGTTGTAATCGATCTTTTTACGAACATAACGAATATACACATCCACAACATTCGTGTCGCCAAAGTAATCATAGCCCCAAACTGCCTCCAGAATTTGATCTCTGTTCAACACTTGCCGCTTATTTTTCAGCATATATAGCAGTAAATCATATTCCTTTGGGGTTAAATCAATTTCATTTTCACCTCTAATGACTTCACGAGTTTTATCATTCAGCTTTAAATCACCAGCAGATAACCATTCGTCATTAATCACAACACTATCTGGAGCGCTAGATCTCATCCTTAAAACTGCGCGAATTCTAGCAAATAATTCTTCTATTTGGAACGGTTTTGTTATATAGTCATTCGCGCCAAGATCAAGGCCAGACACTTTATCCTCAACAGAACCCTTTGCAGTTAATAGAATCACAGGAGTCATCGAGTCATTCGCTCTGATCCGGCGAAGTAGCTCAATACCACTTAACCCTGGAAGCATGACGTCTAGTAAAATTAAATCCCAGTTCCCTGAACGATAGGCTTCAAGAGCTTCAATGCCATCAGAGGCCTTTCCGACTTGGTAGCCTTCGTATTCGAGCTCTAATTCGAGTAGCCTTTGAATTTTTTCTTCGTCTTCTACGATTAGTATCGATTCTTTGGTCATTGGTTTGCCTCCTTTTCATTTGGTGGGGACTGTCCCTCACTGCTTTAAAGCACCAGATTGGGGACTGTCCCCCAATTTATTATACCAGTTCATGGAAGTAAGGTTTCAATTATAAACTCACAGATAAAGAGAGCGCAGTTACTTATGATACTTTGCTGCTCTCCCTAAATCATAGAGATTTCTCTCCAAATGTTTAATTTTATTAATTGCAACTCTAGATCATGTTTAAAGCTTTAATAAAAAGACAAAAATAGTAAGATAAAACCTTATGTTGGGAGGTAATAAGTGTGAATACTAGACATTATGTTATTTTTGCTATTATCCTAATTTTTATTTGTACACTAGGAAGTGCATACGCCTTTAAAGAGGAACCTAAACCAATAGAGATCCATAACCCCCAAAGGAAAATTGAAAGGCAATTATCTACTCCAGACCTGACCTCTTTTAATCAATCAAAAGCTGATGAAAATGAATAGGGACTGTCCCCCTTTTAGTGAGAACAGTCCATAAATTAAAAGTTTAAATAGATGTGGGGACTGTCCCCACATCTATTTATACAAAAAGACCACAGAACCAATGTCTGTGGTTGGGTGAAATTTATTAAGAAACTAAAGGTTAGTACTCCATAGAGGGTCACATCCCCGTCAACTTCTTCTTCAAATCAGTCTCCATCGAAGCTAAGTCCTGTTCTGCCTGAATACGCTTTGCTCTACCTTCCGCTTGAATACGGAGGGTTTCTTCTAGTGTTGATACTAAATGATCCTGCACTTTTTTAAGAGTATCAACATCGACAAGGCCTCGTTCGTTTTCTCTTGCCGTTTCTAGTGTGTTCACCTTTAACATCTCTGCATTCTTTAATAAAAGATCGTTCGTCGTTTTCGAGACTAGCTTTTGCGCCTCAACGGCGTTCTTTTGACGTAGCAATGTGAGAGCAATTGCTACTTGGTTTTTCCAGAGTGGGATAGCTGTTGTGATTGATGACTGGATCTTTTCTACTAATGCTTGGTTGGCACTTTGAATTAAGCGAATTTGTGGTGCGCTTTGCATCGTGATTTGTCTGCTTAGGACTAGGTCATGTGTCCGCTTTTCTAAGCGGTCAGCGAATTGCATGAGGTCATTAACTTCTTGAAAGGCCATTTGGTCTTGGGTTAATTCAGCCTTTTTCTTTAATTCTGGGATTGATTTTGTCTCTAATTCTTCAAGCTTTAGTTCTCCTGCTGCAATATAAACATTTAAAGCGTGAAAATATTCTTTGTTTTTTTCATATAGTTGTTCAAGTACGTTGATGTCACCGAGAAGATCATTTTTTGAGTGTTCTAATTTCACTGTAATCCGATCAATTTGTGCTCCGGTTTTTTGGTATTTTGACAAGACCTCCTGAACTGAGTTTGATATCTTGCCAAACATCTTTGTAATAAGATTGCGTTTTTCGGGCTTTAAGTCATCAGGACTTACTTGTTCTAGCTTTTTCATAAGATCACCGATAATCACGCCAATTTCACCGCTATCCTTCTTTTGTACATGGTCTAGCATTGTATGTGAAAAGTTAAGTAGCTTTGTTTGCGCTTGGCTGCCATATAATGAGATAGCTTGCTGGTTTTTCGGATCAATTTGTTCAGCTAGCTGAATGGCTTTTTGGCGATTTTCTTCAGGTAAGACATCAATTAGCCGATTTGCCTTTGTTGGTGTAGCTTTATCATCGATTACAACCTCATTTTCACCAAATGGGTTAGAAAGTAAATCATCAAGTTCACTATTTTTACTCATATGAACAGACCTCCTAGTGTCATTTTTTGATTGTTTTATTAATAGAAAGCTTGGCAACATCTAATTCAAATTGTAAATGATCAATATCCTTTGCGAGCACATCGTATAAATCCTTCTCCAAGGTCTCTGCAAGTTTAGAGATTGTCCTACGTGTTTCACTTAAAGAAATCGATAACTCGGCATTCTTCTTTGGTTGTGCTGCTAAAAATGCATATTTTTCACTGATTTCGACCATTGAGTCTAAGTGAGAATAATAAAACGGCTCTACTAAGTAAAAACGTTTAGGTTCATTTTTGGTAATCGTATAGATTTTGTTAACGATACGAATAATTTCAATGTTTTGCTTTATAGAAGCAACTGATCGCACATTCAAAAGTGCCTTTCTGAGTCGCCTGATTTTTTTGCTGGCTTCGTTTAAGTTCTTCTTTATATATTGATATTCCTTCCTCGACAGCTGATTCTGTTTCAAAAAGCGGTGTGTTGTCATTCCTTTAATTGATAGGTAAACGACACCACCTCCACCTAATGCATAAGCGCTTGCAAGTAGGAATGGTTGATGAAATGCGAAAAAACTCCCAAGCCAAATTGTCCCTGTTGAAAATGTAGCTACTGATGACCGAAGTAAAAAGTTAACTAATTGTTTCAATCGAATCGACTCCTATTATTAACGTACTATTATTAGTACGTATGATGAAGGAAGAAAGTTTCATTATTTAGAAAAGCGGAAGCGCCTTGCTCAGCCTCGGGCAATAAGACGCAAGTGAATAGATGACGTTCTTTGTCTTCAATTCACTTGTGGCTTATGACCTCGAGGGGCTAGGCGCTGGAGCTAGACACCAAAACTAAGTACAAACTTTTATACTTTCTTACCTTTTAAAGAAAAACTATCTCTTGAATAGTTGGTACTATTCATCTAAAATCACATATGGCTACATATTTATATAATAAAAATTGATAGGTGATAAATATGGCAATAAAACGTAATGATCCTTGTCCTTGTGGCAGTGGAAAAAAATATAAAAAATGCTGTTTAAGTAAAGCAAATGTCATTCAATTTCAAGAAGTTAAAGAAGAACGATTCTTTCAAAATAAACATATGCTTGTTTTAAAGCTTAGAGATTTTATGAATAAAGAGGTACCTTCAAACAAGTATTACCAACTGCAATCAGAATTCAAAAAACGATCACAGCACGCAATTAAAGGAAAATATGAAACAGGATTTTTTGAGTTTTGGTTATTTTTCTTCCATCGTTTTGAAAATGGACTTCGTGGGATTGAATGGTTTACCAAGGAAATTGCCCCACGTCTCTCAGAAGAAGAACGTCAGATGGCTAATACATGGCAGGAGCTAACGCCAAAAATCGTCCAGGCTGTTAATAAGGAAGCCGACATCATTTATTATGAAGATCGGTTTACTAATAAGCAATACCGCGTACCTTTTATTAAAAACGATGATCCTGAGTTTGTCCCGTGGTATGGCACAATTGGACTACTTGAGCCATTTGATCAGTTATTCTATTTTAATGGTGTAAGAGTTTTCGAAGATCCTATGGGTGTAAATCGAGCAGTTAAAAAGGTTGAAGAACTAGCTGAAACCTTTAAACAAAGCCATGAGCAAGTACTATTTGATTACTTTCCAGAGGTAATAGCTGCATTAAAAACAGATGAAGCGATGGAGAACTCTGAAAGTAAAGAGATTAGTGAATACACACTTCAATATCAGGTACTAGATGAAAAAGCTCTTTCTGCTTTAATCGAGAGCAATGAGCAGTTTATGATTGACATATGGGAAAAGAATAAAAAGCTATGCAGTTGGGTTGATAGCTGGTACATGTACACAGATAGTGAAATTTCACGTCCAATTCATATTGCTGAATTACATGGGAAACTTTCTGTAGAAAATAATATCTTACAGTTCATTAGCTTGGATTATGCTCGTGTTGTGGAATTCAAACAACTTATGGAAAGCTTAGTTGCTTCTTCTGCTTTATCGTTTACGAATGAAAAAATTAATTCACTAACGATTCCATTCCAGGCTGAAATAAGAGAATTGGTCGTTTCTTACGATAAGGACATACCTCAATACTTTGCTCTATATGCGCAAAATAACATACAATTTGAATTAGATAAACCAATTGGACTGTTTAACGGTTTAACTATTAGAGAATTGATTGACTCAGGAAGAAAAGATGACGCGGACAACTGGCTAAAACAAATGGAATATAATATGTATCAACAAGTACAGCAACAATTTAAACAAGTCGTAACGACTGCAGACTATAATACGGTTCGTAAAGAGCTCGGACTTGCCCTTTCACCATTTGTTACAAGTGGGGAAAATAGAACATCAACTTTTGAAAAGCTAACAACTCAGAATCCAGAGGGACAACATGTAGTGAAAAAGGAAGACATCCCATACTACGAGCAACTCGGATTCACACCGGATAACGTTAACACCTTCTACTCAGACGACTTTGTTGCCTTCTTTAAAGAAAAGACAGAAGGTAAATCTGAGAATACTATCAGAAAATATAGACTTAGTCTATCTGACTTAAGAATGATTTTGGAACAATATGAACTGTCCGGCTGGGAGAACTGTGATCAAGAATTCTGGACCCGAGTTATGATCATTGACTTTATTGGACTTTATGAGGTCTTGACTAAAACAGCAATAAAGGATTTCATCAGTACAACAAAAGCCCTGGCAAAATGGCTTGATCAACAGAAAAAATCATCCTCTTTAGCAAAGGTTGTTGTGCAGGTGACAAAAGAAACTGAAGATGAAATGATGCGTTCGGTTGAGGTTTACTTTTGATCCATTTTTAAAATTAACATTTTGATTCGTACGGTTACTTCAAGAGAAAATCAACCCTATTGCTTGATATCGATGTATTATTTACTTATAATCTAGGTAAGAATAAAAAAGATCAGGTGCTAAGAACACTGATCATGCAGACTACATGCCGCAAGAGAGCGGCTAACCAAGTATATAGTTTTTAATAAGAAGTAATTACCCATTTACCTTGGTCGGGTTGGGCAAGTTACTTCTTTTTGTTTTGATGTAACATAATGACAATTGTTAAAACACCAATCAAAACTAGATTTGATTTTAGTGCAATAGACATTGCTTCAAATGTTGTCATCATTTCCATTACTAAACTACTACCATTAATAGAACGTGTGTTTCATTATTAATTTATATATCCCTTAAAATCTAATACTTCGACAAATCCAACTTCGACCCAAAAAACAAATCATACTCCCGCGGATCATAGGCAATAAACCCACTACCTGGTGTAAACGTTAGCTCACCAAAATAAATCCTATTAGCTGTTTGATAAAGATCGACACGAACTAAAGGAAAGTCCCGCGAAAGCTCCTTAGCGATCGTCACCATCTCATTTAACATTGTTGGTTTTTGAATTTGTTCTTCTGATTTTGGATAAAGCAAACGAAATGCTAACGGCTCCCACTTTACTGTAAAAAGGTCTCGTTTGTGGCTGTCAAACCTTTCACTGTCCACTTGGATAAATAATGGTTCACCATGGAAACAAAAGAATTTGTAATCCTTAAGATCCACTTCTTCTTCACCAATATATTCTTCCACAATAATCCTTCCTGTTAAAGGTTTATAGTTCGGCTCACCACTAACATCATAAAAATTAGTCCCAAGCCAATCTCCACATTTCTTTTTTAATTCCGCTAAATCAAGCTTGCTTTTATCCAGGATCACTTCATTCCATCCTGAACCATGTGTGGCCTTAATCACAAATTTTTCAGGCAGCTTTTCGAAGTCTATTTCATCTACTGTTGAATAAACATCCAAAAGTGGGATTAAGAACTCTTTTCCAATTGTTTTGTTTATGAACTCTCTAACTTGATATTTATCAACATAACGCGCGAATCTTTCTAAATTCCCATTCAGCTTTAACCATTGAATTTTTTCTGATAACGTTTGAGGATTGTTTAGTGGACATGGATAGCCATGGTAATTATGAAAATAAAATTCGATAAATGATTTCAGTCCGAATTTTCTCAGGTATTCTTGTTTATTGTCTGCATCCCTTACATTGACCGCTTTTTCCAAAGTACGAGCTCACCTCGATTCAAAGAATTTTAACTTGCCCAATCATTTCGATTACAGTAGCACGAAGTTTTCCGCCAATTCACTGATAAAAAAACCATGTGAGTAAAACGAACAACAGCATGGAATATAATATGGAATCAGCCTACTATGATTGATATAACTGTAAATCACAAAGGGGTGTATGGCTTTGAAACAATATGTATTCACATTTGATACGAACGATCATCAACGTGATCTTATCATCAATGCTAGCGGGATTGTCGATGCAGTTAACCAACTCAAATTGATTTTAAATGTGGTAAAAACAGACAGCAACTATCAAACAAAAGGTGTTTATTACAAAGGGGTTATTTTTAACAATCATCTTCTTTAAAAATTTGACTTAAAATCCATTTATCCTTTCTGGATACACGCTTTTTTTCGAAAAATTCACTCGTTCTTAAGAAAAAGGGTTGAACAATTCTTATTCGTTCAACCCCCTCATTAAATGTCAACCAACTAAACTAGCTTGATCGGTCTTATGAATCTCATTCATTGGTTATCTCTTCATCTATTGCCGGAGCATTTTCTTCTGGAGAAGGCTCTATCGTCTCTTCCCCTTCAACATTCGTTTCTTCTTCTATATATGAATCATCAGGTATTTCTTCATAATAAGATTCTTCTTCATAACCAGCATCTTCATATTCACCAGTTTCGTTCCAACTCTCGTCTTCTTCAGCTTCATACAATTCCTCATCATCAACATAAGAATCATAGTCTTCCTCAGCTTCATATAATTCTTCTTCATCAACATAAGAATCATAATCTTCTTCCGTTTCATAAGACTCGTATTCTTCATATTCATACTCATTGCTTTCTTCAAAACTCTCATCCCAGCTACCGTCTTCATATGGAATCTCATAGTACTCAGAATAGTCCTCACTATAATCTCCACCTTCAAAATAGCCATATTCATCTAGGTAGTCTTGGTAGTAGTAGACTCCTTCCTCGTAGTAAAACATAGCGATGATGTCATCGTCTGATAAAGGAGTGCTTATCCATTGATTGATTAGTTCGATGATTTGGTAGATAGGGATACTAAAACCAATGTTTTCTTCACGGATATCCTTTGCAGAATTTACCGCAACGACTTTTCCGGTTAGTTTATTTACTAATGGTCCACCGCTACTCCCAGGTGCAATGGGTGCAGATGTTTGGTAGACACCACTATAATAGAAAGGCTCGATCACAAATGTTCGATCCACACCACTGATATTTCCAAGTGTTGCAGTATTTTCATAGCCTTGTGGACTACCTAACGCAATGACTTCTTCACCAATTTTTGCTGGAGTTAATTCTAGCGCAAGGGGACTCATTTTTGCTAAATCTGGCACACGAATGACCGCAACATCAGTTGTGTTACTATAGCCAATTAACTGACCTGTAAATTCCTTTCCATCCATGCTGCGAACTGTTGGCGTAAGACTCCCTTCTACAACGTGAGCATTTGTTAAGATGTCACCTTTATCATTTATAAGAAATCCTGACCCTTGGCTTAGCTCGGTAAAAATGGTATAAACCTTTGGTTGCGAAGAATTTATAATTTCTGTAACATCTTTTGGTGTTGTAGTTTGTTTTTTTGTTTCGTTGACAGCAACCTTTTCCGGTTCTTCTTTAGTCTGAGTGACTGTTTCACTTTTCACAACCTGACTTTCCGTCTGTTGAGTCGGGATGAAATCATTAAGCTTTACTCCTAGAAAAATGAAAACAAATATACATATGAGTGCCATTAAAATTGTGATCGTGATTAGTAGTTTACTAGCTACACTTTTTCTATGATTTCCACAAACCGGACAATATCTGGTCTTTGTTGACATTTTTGCTCCACAGTTGGGACAGTACACAAAGTAACCCCTCTCCTATTACTTTTGAACTATTTCTATCATATTGTAGAGAGGGCGATTTTACAATAAAAATCCAACTTAGTTGTTTCTACCAAAAATACCATTAGAAAAGGGGGTGAACTCAGGCAATATGGTCCACCCCCCCTAAAAAATATTTTCATATAAAGATATCTTCAAGCTAAGAGCTTATTTAAAAATCATCACCTTCCCAACCGTACCATCTTCACTCTCTCCAACCACACGGAATTTCAATCCTGTATTTGGTACATTTCGTCCAGCATCGACAAGACCTTTGTTACTGTAGTCGGCACCATCATCAAATAACGGATTGCTCTGTGTAAAGTTATCCTTTAATGTTAAGCCATTGATACTTGAGTAATCTAAGAACATTTTACTTGATTTAGCAAGGCTAAAGGCGGCATCATTTAATTGATAACGAGCCGAGGCAACCGTACCGTCACTCCAATAGTTTGTATGCTGATCAGCATCGACAAGACCTAGAAAGCCCTCACCTGGATGAATACCTGTCCAGTTATTATCATAGGAATTGTCTACATACCAAACAACTAAGCCTGGATCAAAGCTCATTAGGCTAGCACCACGGCGAATATGTGCTAAGCCAGCATCCACATCATTATGAGATCTCCATTCTAATAAATAATAGTTTTCGGAAGAGAATGTTCCTTCATCCTTCTTAAAGCCTGCAAATGTAAAGACAGAATCTCCTTCAGCATTATCAGCTACTAGCGTTGTACCATCAGCCTTTATCACAATATTATCAACATAGAAGCCTGGCATCGCCACTGCTACATCTGTCCAATAGTTAAATTTCACTTCAATATTTTTCCCTTTATATGCGGAAAGATCAAAGCTAGCATCGACCCAACCATTAGAATTCCCTGTAATTCCATGCCCTGGATTTTGTTCATATGGATTTTCAGTTGTTGTGATGTTTCCAGAAATAGCCGTCCATTCATTAGAACCTGCCTCTTTTACTTGAACAGATGCATAATCCCAATCTGCCTCAATGTCATACCATGTTTTAAATGTAAGTTCAGCACTTGTTGCACTTGTTAAATCAACAGTTGTAGTCATCGAATGATCCAGCTCATCACCACTACCACTAAAATACTCAAACTGCCCACTAGCTGGCGTGTTTACAATCGTCTTTTTATCAGGAAGATTTACTCTTACTGCATCTTGATTTGTTCCCTTTGTAACAGCTTCATCTAGTAAAATTGTTGTCCCTTCACTTGTTACATCGGCTCCATCTATCGTCGTTCCCGTTAACCAGTTACCACCATGTGCTGCCTGTAGGAATTCTTTTGCATATGGACTAAAACCAGTTGGTTCCGTTCCAGGAATTTTCCCTGCCCAGCTACCCGCTGACATAATTGACCAGTATTCAACAGGCTCACCTGCACCACTATAGATTGTGTCATATTCATCTGGAAGGCCTAAATCATGGCCATATTCATGTGCGAACACACCGGCTGCACCATCTTCAGGTTCAATTGTATAATCCCAAGCACCTAACAAACCACCGAAGCGATCACTATCAGACGTTGCATTTGGAACAGCAACAGGACCCGTACTTAGCTTAGATCGATGGGACCAAATTGCATCACCAGCGAGCTTCCCGCCCCCAGCCTCTTCACCAACACCAGCATGAATTACCATTAAATGGTCAATGATTCCGTCTGGCTCTGCATACACTCCATCTCCATCATAATCATCGCGATCCCATTGATCGTATTCTGTTAAATTTACATTAGGATCTGCTGATGCTTTTTTCAGTGCTTCATAAACTAATTCACGAGGTCGTGCATCATTGCCGTCAGGCGCAGGATCATTTCCTCCATAATAGCTTGCAGGATGTTCGGCCGTATACCAGCCAGCTACCTGTCCTTCAACTGTATAGCTATCACCTGATTGCTTCTCATAGTACTGCTTCATTGAGACAAGGCTTTCTCCATTTGGACCTTCATAGCCATCTTCACCAAAGATCATACTCTCAAAGTGCTCAAGTGGATAATCCCCATAAAACATATCTGTTTCTTCTTTTGTAATTGATCCTTGCTGATAGTCAGAAAAATCAATAGCAAGCACAAGAACTTTATCCTCACGAACAGCTCCTGTGTAATTCTCTTGTTCAACTGAATCAACCTTATTATTCTTTGCTTGTCCAAGCTTGTTTCCATTGCCATTTTTTAAGCTTTGATTAGTGGGCTCATCAGAACCTTCTAGTTTCTCAATTGGCTTTGGCAGCTTATCTTTAGTTGAACCTACCTTATTTTTCCCTTTAAGATACTCCTGCAAGGCCTTTTCAGCTTGTGCTTGAGTTGCTTTTTTAGAAAGCTTCCCTTGCTTTTTAAGCATCTCTATTAATCTCTCATCATTTGCAATACCTAAATCAGTAGTTACACCAAGAGATGGTGCCGTCACTTCTTTCAAAGCTGTTTCAGCAACTACTTTCTGTGCAGGCGACAAGACCCCTAGCGCAAATGTGCTTAGCCCAAGTGCCATTGCCATAGCAGTTTTTATTACTTTCCCCTTCTTCAACCCAATCTCCCCTTTATTAGAAAATCGTTTATGTTTCCTGACTAAATCATTTCGTCCCACGAAATAAATACTCCTTTTCGAAACGAGAAAATGAAGTAAAAGTCCTTATTCATTCTATTAGAATAGTACTTTCGATGAAGAGAATTCGGTCACAAATTGTTGGAATAAGGGGAAATTATTATTTCAGGCTATTTATTCAGGTTGATATTTAGCTATCTTCT
This sequence comes from Metabacillus bambusae, assembly GCF_017497975.1. Taxonomy (GTDB): domain Bacteria; phylum Bacillota; class Bacilli; order Bacillales; family Bacillaceae; genus Metabacillus; species Metabacillus bambusae. The sequence goes on from NZ_JAGDEL010000005.1 coordinate 107,642, forward strand.
TTTAACTATCCCTATAAATCATGCTAAATCACCTATAAAAAACCAAAACTATCATTATTTCCAAAGAATTATTCACAATATTTCTAGTTTATCTCCCCTTTAAATCTTATCTAGACAAATATCGCCATAGATTATTCTACAAAAATTCCGCTAAAGCAACATTTAGTTGAGAATTTTCAGGGAAAAGAATACTTCACGGAATACACAGATACACCAAACCCAAAATTCGACAAATTCCGGGTGGTGACAGGCACCACCCCCCTTCTGTAAGATAGTAACTAGATAGGGAGGGAACAAAAATGAACATCCTATACATAGAAGACGATAAAGAAATCGGGCAATGGGTTCAAAACGACTTAATATCAAAAGGATTCGATGTCACCTGGCTAACCTCTGGTATCAATTTGCCAACAAGCTTTGCTGAATTTAATCTTGTTATTTTAGATGTGATGCTTCCTGGGTTAGATGGGTTTTCACTTGGAAGAAGAATTAAAAAGGGAAATCCTGAGCTCCCAATTATTATGGTTTCGGCAAGGTCATCGCTTGAGGATAAATTAGAAGGACTCGAATTTGCGGATGATTATGTTACAAAGCCGTTTCATCCAGAGGAGCTTGCGAAGCGGGTTGAGATTTTATTGCGAAGGTTTGATCGCAGCTCACCAGCAAAAAAACAGCTAAAGCATTTAGATATCGATCTAGCAAGCAATGTCATTATCAATACAACTACCGGTAAGGAAATCATCTTGACTGGCAAACAGCATCAAATTTTTACATACTTTATGAGACATCTAAATCAAATTTTAACAAAGGAACAGCTCTATGAAGGTGTCTGGGAGGAACCCTATCTTGAAGGTGATAAGACCTTAATGGTTCATATTCGCTTCTTAAGAGAAAAGCTAGAACTAAACCCATCACAGCCAGAAATTATTGAAACAATCCGTGGGATTGGTTATCGGGTGAAGGCATGAAATGGGTGAAATCTTTACAGGTTAAATATTTAATGATCATTTTCATCGCAGTTATGATTATTCCATTTTCAGTTCCAGTTGTTTCATTGCTCGTATTTGTCCCACAAATTGCGATGGATGATCAAAAGGACACCTTCGAAGGCTTTAGCCAGCTAGAAGAATTGTGGCATGAGGAAGCGAAAAAACTAGCTGATCAATCTGATCCAACCATTAGCCGACACCTTCATGAACTACACAAAAAATACCCTGAATCGCAAATGTTCTGGGTCGACCGCTCAGGAAAAACGCGGGAAACATATGGTGACTTAGGTGACCTTCCTGACAAATGGACACCCTCTTACACGATTCAATTTATGAAGCAGCACTATGATGCAGATCCGTTTACTGTTGTCGCATTTCTCGGCGGTGATTCTACCAATGGGTTTATGGTCATCAAAGTCGACCGCACCCTACTAGAGCCACCTATTCAGCGGTTAGATGATCGTTATAGTTATCTTTATATGATCATTGTTATTTTCATCCTATTTTTATTTATTTTCCTATCCTGGCTGTTTTTCAAAGGAATCCATAAACGATTACTGCGTTTAACAAATGCTATGCAGGATAGGAGTGAACTTGGCATCCCTCATACAATTGTCATATCAAAACTCGATGAAATCGGGCAGCTTGAAAAAAGCTTTAATCAGATGATTACCGAATTAGAACAAAGTCGAAAACGGGAACAAGAGGAAGAAACACTTAGAAAGGATCTGATTGCAAATTTATCCCACGATCTCCGCACACCTCTTACAACCATTCGTGCGCAGCTTTCGATTGTGAAGGAAGAGGTAAAGTCAATAAAGGGAAATGAAGCACTTGCATCAGTTGACCAGAAAATAGATTATCTTAGTGCTCTGATTGATAACTTGTTCTCATACACACTTTTATCAGCAGGGAAGTATCCATACCATCCGGTGCAAACAGATCTTAACCGATTGATCCGAAAAATAGCTGCTCAATGGTATCCAGTTTTGGAGCAGCAGCAATTTAAAATAGACATTGACACACATCAAGAACCAATCTATTGGACAATTGATCCTCAGTGGATGGAACGATTAATCGAAAATCTCCTGCAAAATATCATTCGTCATGCAGCTGAAGGAAGGTATGTCGGCATTACCTTAAGCAAACAAGGGAATGGCGGGCAGCTTCTTATTCAGGACAAGGGAAATGGATTTAAGGAAAAAAGTGATAAGCAAGGTGCAGGGATTGGCCTTACAATTGTTGATCTTATGGTGAAAGAAATGGGGTTGACGTGGTCGATTGAGTCGAGTGAGGAAGGTACTGTTGTTAAGATTGTGGGGCCGTAGAATTTAAAGCGCACTATTACTTGAGAGAAGGAGCTAACAGGTTCCGTTACCTATAGCAAAACGTGAATTTGTAGCTGATAGTGTATAGTAAAATTCATATGACATTGGTACCGTTTTTCGATGCTTTTTGATTGTGAAAATAAATACCCCAATAACTTTTATAGTAAAATATTAGTATTTGCAAAAGGAGGCTCATTTTTATGAATATTTTACTTTTAGGTGCAACTGGACGAGTTGGAAGTCAAATAGTTACTTATGCCCTGCATGACAGACATCATGTTACTGTATTAGTTCGTACTCCAGAGAAGATTCAAATAAATAATGAAAATTTAACCATTATTCAAGGGAATGTTTTAAATAAAGATGATATCGTACGTGCAATGCATGGGAGTGATGTAGTTATTAGTGCACTAAATACTGATGGCACAACCACTCTATCAGAAAGTATGCCACTTATTATCGAAGCAATGAAAAACGAAGGTATAAAACGAATAATAACTATAGGAACTGCAGGTATCCTGCAAAGTAGAACCACGCCAAATTCTCTGCGTTATCAATCAAGTGAATCAAAGCGTAAGTCAACCCGCGCAGCGAAAGAACATCATAAAGTTTTCGATATGCTCAAACAATCAACCCTCGAATGGACGATTGTCTGTCCTACGTACTTGCCGGATGGAGAAAGGGTAGGCAAATATCGAATAGACCGAAATTTTTTGCCGGAGGGTGGAGTTGAAATATCCGTACCGGATACAGCAGAATTTACATTTAGACAGATAAAAACAAGCGATTATATAAAATCACGTGTAGGTATCGCCTACTAATAATATTATATCAATAAAAAATGACTATCAAATTAGTTTACAATTTGATAGTCATTTTTGGTTACATTATTAATGTCTGCGATAGGGGACTGAACCCGTAAGTCAATAGCACTTCTCCCTAGTATATCCCCATAATAATCCTGCGAAAGAGCCCTTATTTCTCAATCAACCCAATTAAAAATGCTTCCCACTTATCACGCGTTGAGAACTCTTTAAAAGCATCCTTTTTAATTCTTGTAGGCTTCATTTCGGTAACAAAATGAGCATTATTTTTTGGTACATTTTCTGGAGAAACCATCATGACTTCTTTCACTTCAACACCTTTAGTAACTTCTTTGATTCCATTAAAGCCTAACCCGGTTTGTACCGTTTTTTTTGTGATGAGACCATTTCCATTTAATTGATAGACATAAGGTTTCTTGCCCTCCTGAATCACCTTTTCAGGAACTGTTAAGACACCGATTGCCTCTGCTGTCACAACTGAAACAGTTGCTTTTGCTCCTATGGCGATTGTTTCAGACTGTTCGGTAAGATCCCCTTCAAATTGGTAGTGATTTTCTTTATTGACCTCTGGCTCTTTTGCTGGATAAGGATTGATTTTAGCAAGTGTTCCTTCAAGCTGCTTTTTCTCTCCATTAACATCAGCGGAAAACTTCATGCCCATTTCAGCTTTTTTAAATTGGGATTCTGTAAGCAATCCTTCTACAGAAAGGACATTGGAAACAATGGTGATGACTGGATTTCCAAGCTTTTCATTAACTTCTTTGACAATCCCATCTGATTCACTTACGATCATCGCTGTGCCACTTTGTTCATCGATCGTGTTTAATTGACTATCATACTTTTTCACTTCTTCTTCAAGCTTACTTTTTTCGAGCTCTTGTTTATAGATTTCTTGTTCAATTGCACTAACAATCATCTCGGAAGAAGCATTTTCATCGACTTCAATTTTCAATCCTCCCTCTAAACCCTCCTCTAGTGCAAAAACTTCTTCTACAGCTTCAGTTGGAGCTGGGATGCTAGCTTGATAATCTAGTAATGTGCTAATGTAATCGTCAATACCAGATATTTCTCCCTCAGCCTGTAGCTTTTCAGCTTCAAGTGTTTCCCTCAGCTTATCGAGTTCAGGAGTGATATACTCAAATAATGGTGTTCCTGCCGTTACGACATCACCTTCTTTAACAAGGAAACGTTGAAATTCTTTATCTATTTCATGAAAGTATATTTTATATTCTTCTTGAGGCATCATAACGCCCTCTGTATCAAATGTTTCGACAACATCGTCTTTCGTAACACGTGTCCAATCTTCAACGTAAACAGTATGCTGAACCTTGCTATCCTTTTTTGCAATTAAATACCCGTTTAAGGCAATAAACCCTAATGAAACAACCGTTAACGAAATGATAATCCACTTTTTCATCACAGCACCCTCCTCACGATAACGGGTACTTCTACATACGCCATCAATGCTGTTAACATCCAGATAATCAGATAAAATAAAACAATGACAGTGAGCGTTCCAAATTTATTTCTATCAGAAAGATTTTTTAAGTAATAGAAAAGAACTGAGATTGCTAGAAAGTGAAATAGAGTAATTGATCCGAAAAAATGCTGCCAAAACTCATTTTTGAACAAATACTGGCTAATGACGCCAAATGAAAAGGGATTACTTACTTGATTCAAATCAAATAACACAAGAATTGGAACTGTAATAGCCTGTTCGAATAAGTGAATTGTAAACACAAACATCTGAACAATCACTGCTTTTAGGTAAGAAATATCAAGCATGATCCAGAAAAAAAGTGCAGCCAACCAAATAAAAAGAGTGGTATACAAAACGCTTGAAGCAAGTTTCCCACCGAACACTAACAGTTTACCTGCTTCAAACTCCGCTTTGTTTTGTTCCGTAATGGTCCCTGAGTATGTCTCGGCTCCAATTCCAAAATATGTACTTACCGCAATACTAATTAACGCTACTAGATAAAGTAATAACAATTTAGGAATGACACCTGTCATTGTTTCTGCTCTTTGTAATTGATAAAGACTGGTTCCTGGTTGGAAAAGTCCTTTCAGTATTTTCATTTCGTATGTCATTACCGTTCCCCTTTGTAGATATATTCCGTTGGTATTTTCATTCTAGCATTTTGCGTGCCTGTCACTACCCGAAATTTGTCGATAATTGAAAATATTTTGATTAAGTTTTGACAACTGGTTATTGGTCGAAATACGCATGGTATTAAAGCTCCACTGCCCTCCTTGTATACCCAACAAAAGTATCGTATGTCACTGTGTCGAAATACTCACCCCGGCGTAACTAGATGAAATCTGTCTGACTAATTAGGAATGTAAAAAAGAAGTAACAGTCTAACCTCGTTTGAAGCTAAGAGTTACTTCTCTTTTCATCTAGAATAACTTTATCAATATCTTCCCGAAAGAAGTAAGCCAACGTAGTATAGTACCTCTGTTGTTAAAACTTCGTCCCGACTGTAATGTCTTCTTAATCAAGCTTAACCTCTTCTCGTTTCGCTAAGACAAATCCTAATGTTTAATTGTGCCTTGCAAAGCCACAATCCCTCCGCTCCCTCTTGATAATTATGTATGAATTACTTATAATTTAGTTAAGATAAAAAAGATCAGGTGAAGGATCCACCTGATCAGAACTTCGCAACTACATGCCGCAAATGAGCGGCAGCCTGGTTTATTGTAATTTAAAAAGAAGTAACTACCTAAACTTGGCGAGAGGTTAGGCGGTTACTTCTTTTTTCTATTGGTGACTACTGCAATTATAGCAACAAAAGCTGCTAAAGATGTTGCTAGAAATATACCGAATTGAAATAATATATTCAATACTTCATACGTCACCATTTACCACCTCACGAATATCTCCAATTACCAAATCCCTCCCAATTTTTAAACAAAATTTAAACAAAACAACAACTCAATTTTAACTCTATCCCTCTAAGCTATAGATGAGGTGAAAAATAATGAATGAAATGATGATAAAAACAACAGATTTAACAAGAAAGTTCAAAGGAAGTACAGTCGTAGATCATATTAATCTTTCAATTAAAAAGGGAGAAATATACGGATTCCTTGGACCAAATGGAGCAGGTAAAACAACAACAATTCGAATGTTGCTTGGGTTAATGAAGCCTACAAGCGGAAAAATTGAATTGTTCGGTGAAGATGTGAAGCATGATCATCTGAAGGCACTTAAGAAAATTGGATCATTGGTAGAGTCCCCTTCATATTATGGACATTTAACTGCAAGAGAAAATTTAGAAGCATTACGAAAAATCTTACAAGTACACAAAAGTAGAATCGATGAAGTGCTTTCGATCGTTCGGTTAACAAAAGATGCAGACCGGGCTGTTAAGGGCTATTCACTTGGTATGAAGCAGCGCCTCGGAATCGCTGCAGCTATATTAGGTAGACCAGAGCTATTAATTTTAGATGAACCAACTAATGGGCTTGATCCTTCTGGTATTCATGAAATTCGTGATCTTATCAAGAGGATGCCCCAGCAATACGGAATTACGATCTTGATTTCTAGTCACCTATTAAGCGAAATTGATCAAATGGCCACCCAGGTTGGCATCATTTCAAAAGGACAAATGATCTATCAAGATTCAATCGAGATGCTACGTAATAAAGCAATGGCACAGATTATGATAAAAGTGAAGGACGCGAAAAAAGCAAAGGCACTGCTTTTAGCTAAAGGCTTTTTAGTTGAGGTTGAAAATGAGTATGTCATCTGTGAGGATATGGCTGATGAAAAGGTCGCAACGATTATTACGATTTTAGTCAATGGCGGTCTTGCTATCTACCGAGTGGAAGAAAAACGGAAATCGCTTGAGGATATCTTCCTCGACTTAACAAGTGAAGGAGGAGCCCAACATGCTGGCGGTTCTGCAAGCTGATTTACTAAAAATTAAACGGAAGTGGTTTTGGTTCCTTGTTTTTCTCGGACCCTTTGGCGTGATTGCGCTGCAAATGGTGAACTATGGTGTCCGGTACGAATATTTAGTAGAAGGTAGAGAGGATCTCTGGCAGGACCTCATTCAAAATGTAAATATGTTTGTAGCCCCTGCCCTGTTACTTGGCATCACGATTCTAGCCTCACAAATTGCAACAATCGAGCATCAACAAAGCTCATGGAAGCAACTCCTAAGCTTACCTGTTAAAAGACGTGTTGTTTTTTCTTCAAAGTTTATCGTCACATTTATGATGCTCTTACTCTCATGTGTTCTATTATTCATCGGAACTTGTCTTTTAGGGATAGGGCTAGGATTTGCAGAATCACCCATTCCATTTGTAGCCATCTTAAAAAATAGCTTTTATCCACTATTGGCAGGTCTGCCTTTATTAGCGATTCATATCTGGCTGTCAATTATCCTAGATAATCAAGCCATTCCGCTAACGGTTGGAATTTTCGGTGCAGTTGTGACGTTATTCGCCTATTATGCACCAGATTGGGTTATCTGGAAATGGCCATTGCTTTATGGGGACCAGGAGCCTATTTGGTATGTAACCGTCGGAATAATCGTTGGGGTCATCATCCTGTTAATCGGTATGATCGACTTCCAAAAAAGGGATGTGAAATAATGTTTTGGCACCTTGTACAATCTGAAATCTTAAAAATGAGAAAAACAAATATTTGGCTGCTGCTATTTGTTAGCCCCTTACTTGCCTTTGCAGTTGGTTTAGCAACAACAGAGACAACGGAAGGAACTATCAATGAATGGACTACAACTTTACTCATAATGACACCTGTTCATACAATCCTTTTCTTACCGTTAATAATCGGTGTTTTTACAAGTTTTATTTGCCGATATGAACACAAAGACGGAGGCTGGAAACAGCTCTTAAGTTTACCTGTCAAAAGAACTCAAGTATATATATCTAAATTCTCACTTGTGATGTCATTAATCGCCTTAAATCAAATTCTTTTTATGGTCTGCTGGATATCGGTAGGACTTATAAAAGGATTCACAGATCCCTTCCCTACTCTCGTTATGTTCAAAAGCTTAGTCGGTGGCTGGATCGCAACACTGCCACTTGCAGCACTTATGCTTTTAGTATCAATGGCATGGTCAAGCTTTGCCGCACCACTTGCGTTGAACGTCGTCTTTACATTACCAAACATATTAGTCGCGAACTCTGAAAACTATGCTCCTTACTACCCTTGGGTTCAGCCGTTTTTAACAATGATTCCAAAAGGAGATGGTCCTTGGGGTGGATTCTTCGTTTCATTCGAATCGATTATTTTTGCGATTATTGGCGGGTTCGTGATTTTCTTTGCAGGTGGGCTGGTTTATATTCGGAGAAAAGCTGTATAATGTTGTAGAGGCTTAATCCATTCATTTCAAGGGTTAAGCTCTTTTTCGACATATTTCGGGTGGTGACAGGCACCGCCTACATACTCACAATACTTCCTCACTCTTTCATCAACCTCCCCCTCAAATTCATCCAATAAAATCGAAGGGTTAAAATATGGCTGGTCTATCTTCCCCTTTCCCATAAAGTACAGATAACTTCCCCATCGATAATCCTCTGGCTTTTCTACTATGTTAGCTTTTACAGGATTCAAATGAATGTATCGACTTACCTCCAACATTCCACTTGTAGAAAGAATCACCTTATCGAAAAATCTTTTCTCAAATACATGTCCTGAAAGATTGTATCGGGTATTAAAATAGTTTGCGTATCTTTTGTTGATAAGGGCCATTATCTTGGATATGGATTGTTCTGTTGATCTGAGTTGTAGATGAAAGTGGTTCGTCATTAAACAATAAGAGGCAAGTTCAAAAGGGTATTTTTCGTGGATCTTTCTGAGGATATATAAAAAGGTAAGGAAATCGCCATTTTCTATAAATAAAGGGTCACGACGGTTTCCACGGCAAACAATGTGGTAAAAGTGATGGGGTATCCAAACTCGCTTCTTTCTTCCCACTCTTTTACCACACTTGCCCTTTTATACTATTTTTCATTGTAGCCATTTTTCTCTCCTAACCAAGAACGAATGTTCCTGTTTTTGGTTTAGAATATAGCATGCAATGATAAAAGTCAAATACCTTTGTTCGACAAATTCCGAGTGGTGACAGGCACCAATAAAACTCAAATACCTTCGTTCGACAATTTCCGGGTGGTGACAGGCACCACAAAACCAACCACTCCCCCAACAACCGCCGGCAGCACCCAACCAACTCCTACATCATACAGAGGAACTACTCCTAAAAGAGAATCGAGTGAATTACCCAAAAAGGTGTAATTAACAGTCTCTACTAAACTAAACACCCCTGTAAACAATGTTGCAAATAAATAAACATGGTTTGGTATATAGTTGTTTATCAAACCGAGAGTAATCAAAACAACCGCAACAGGATAAATCGCTCCTAAAATTGGAACTGAAACAGACAGGATTTGTGTGAGACCCATATTTGCGACAATCATACTGACAATCGCTAGCACAACAGCCCAGCCTTTATAACTAAGGAAGGACAAGGTTGCTGAGAAGTATTGGCTACATGAAATAATTAACCCAATACACACGCAAAGACACGCAAGCGTGAATAACAATCCGAGCATCAAAATACCAGTCTGTCCAAATAACTCATTCATGACAATCGTTAATACCTGCGCACCATTTTCAGGCTGCCCAACCGATGCACTTGAAGCACCAAGATAGCTTAAAATTCCATAAATCGATGCCAGCAAAATCCCTGCACCAATTCCCGCGAAGCTCATATATTTCGAGAGCTGCTTCGGATCTTGCACACCCTTTGCCCGAATCGTATTCGCAACAACAATGCCAAACACAAGAGCTGCCAATGCATCCATTGTTAAATACCCATCTAAAAACCCTTGAAAGAATGGAGTTTCATTATATGTCTCTGAAGGGGAAGAAAAAGCCCCAATCGGTGTGATCATACTTTTCGTAAAGATCACGACAATCATCAGTAACAGCAATGGTGTTAACAATTTCCCAAAACGATCAACTAGCTTTGATGGGTTTAGACTAAGCCATAGCGTAATGGCAAAGAAAACAACCGTGTACCCCAGTAGCATGATAGGCTTGTCCATCAAAGTCTGTGGTAAAAATGGCTTTAAGCCCATCTCAAACGCTATCGTTCCAGCACGCGGAATCGCAAGACCAGGTCCGATCGAAACGTAAATTAATAAAGGAAAGATAAGCGCAAATAATGGATGAACACGTGTTGCTAGCTGATGAAAGCTACCAGCCTTCGCAACTGTGATAACACCAAGAATCGGCAGCCCAACAGCCGTAATAATAAAGCCAGCTAATGATAGCCAAACCTCTACCCCAGCTGATCTTCCTAAAAAGGCAGGAAAGATCAAATTCCCTGCACCAAAAAACATCGAAAATAGCATAAAACTAATAAAGATTAGTTCAGTTTTCTTAAACATATTAATAATTCTCCTTACTTATAATAGGCTGAATTATAACAAGTTCATCATGTAAAAGCCATTGAATATGGAATAGATCCATTATTAAAATTATTGCGTTTTTTCAGACTTAAATTCAATCCACCAACCTTCAAAATAAGACAAGAAACGATTAACCCCTAGGAAATAAGACCCTTTTTTTGTATAATATTTTATTATAGTAACCATTAGAAAGTGAATTAAAACGAGATTTCAAAAGTCATCTAAACAGGAGTGAAAGGAAGTCATCAAGCCAATGCTTCTTATCATTTATCATTGAAAACTAAGAAGAATGCCAAGCATTATTCATAAACAGGGCTTCTTTTAAATATGATATTTACGGGTTTACTTTAACTAGAACAGCTTAACTTACTAAAACAAAGTAAGCTAAATTCAAGCAATGAGATTTTAACTGCTCTTTAAAATTGAAAGGAAGTACGAAAAAGATGCAGCAAGCATACATACTAGGTGTAACAGGTCATCGTGATATTCACCCACAAGCTTTTCAAGAGGTGAAGGAAAAAACAGGCGCATGGCTTGATGATCTTCTATTTAAAAAGCCAAACAAACAGATCATTGTTTTATCGCCATTAGCATCAGGTGCTGATCAGCTTGTTGCTGAGCTTTCCCTTGAGCGGGGACTTGCCTTACATGTTACGCTTCCCTTCCCTTTAGAGCGTTATATAGAAGACTTCAAATCCGACAAAGAAAGAGAGCAATTTTATTCCCTTTATGAGCAGGCAGTACATGCCTATGTGCCTGAGCTTATTCAAGGCAAAAAGAATGATGCCTCCTGCTATTTCGCAGTAGGTGCCCACGTTGCCCAGCATAGTCATTTGCTATTTGCATTATGGAATGGCGCAAAGTCGCCGGAAAAGGTGGGTGGTACAGCCCATATCGTGCGCTGTCAATTACAAGGGTTTCCTGATGAGTTTACGAGTCCTTCTGCCCTTTCACACCGAGAAACCGTTTGGATTCGAACACAACGATCTGGAGATTCTTCTTTATCTCCAAAAGGAATCCATTTAACGAATGATCGTTATATTATTATTGGGAAGGACGATAACAATGGATGAGAAGATAAAAGTGTTTTTAAGCCATGCTAGTATAAATTTCCCAATCATGAAGGAAATGGCTGATTATTTAGAGAGCCTTGGCTATATATGCTGGTATGCCCCACGGGATATTGCGAAAGGAAATAACTATTTGGTAGATATCGTTGATGCAATTGATCAAGTAGATGTCGTCCTCCTCTTACATTCAAAGGAAGTGCACGATTCAAAGTATGTGTATCGAGAAATTGAATATGCTGATCAAATGAATAAATTGATTTTACCGATCTTAATTGATGATGCACCGATTGCCAAACAGCTCGTTCTCATTATTCGAAGCATGCAAATGACCTCTTTATTCGAATTCCCATCGATAGAGCTTGCAGTAGATGTGCTTCATGAAAGGATGAAAACCTTTCAGATTGAACGTGAGCAAAGTGAGATTTCAACAGATTGGCTGACATCATTTGGAGCACCGATCGTTCATACACACTCAACCAAGCATTCAACGACTGCTTTCATGATGAAGAACCAACGCATAGAGCAACTAAGTCGTGTATATGTTCCAGTTCCAAATTTCCAGCAGATTTGTAGCTTTTTAACGAAATCCCACCTTGCTGTCTTACAACATTCAGAACGCACAGGTAAGTATTCAACAGCAATCAATTTATTGCTTGATCAAGCTGTTGAGCACATTATCGAGGTGTTACCAACTCACACCATCGTAGACTTTATGAGTACACAACTCAAACACCATACAGGCTATATCATTGATAAAGCTAGTTTCCTATTTTTTGAAAAGTCTAGTTTCACCATTTGGGAGGAGCTTCAAGAAAAATTACAGCTTGTAAACAGCTTCCTTGTAATCACGACTGAAGAAACTGAACTACCTGATTGGATCGTGACACATTCGATTGACTGCCCAACAAACAAAAGGAGCATTCTGATCAACCATGCTAAGGAGCGAGGCGTAAATGAGGTTCCACCAGCAACTTTAACTGAAATTGATCCTTTTTTAGAAAATCTGCTTCCATACGAAATTGTCTCAATTCCAGACAAGTTATTACCTGTTATGAGCGGCAGCATCGATTTAGACGCCATGATTAAACAGCTCCAAAGTCAAGTGGAAGAACGTGTGATTGAATGGTATCATCAGCATGGACATTCACTTCGTCTCGTATCACACTATTTGACACTAGCCATTCTACAAGAGGTCCCAGAAAATACATTTACAGAGGCATCTCAGCTCCTGCAACATCACCTGCAGACTTCATGGGCCCAAGGGAATGAAGCTGCCTTTATGACAGATAGCGAGCAGCTAAAGATTCTAAATGCTGAGCGTGTTACCAAAAAAGTAAACTCAGATATTGGCTACATAGCGCTTGATCATCTTCGACTTACACACCCAGATGAAGCACAGGTTATTTTAACTCAATTCTGGGAACAATTTCGCTTTGCAAGACCTGCATTCCTACAGTGGTTTGATGAATATGTAACAAAGGCACGGAAGTCAGAAATGACAGCTCTCACCAATGCCTTAGCTCTGATTTCTAGCAGTGATCTACCAACCATCAGACAAGAGTTACTACAGAAATGGGCAATGCATGACAATACGTTTTACCGATTGACGGCAGTCAAGATTTTATCAAAGCTCATCACTTCTGAACACTATGTACAGGAAGTGATTCATTTAGTAAATAGCTGGAGCTCGCAGCGAAATAATCTTGCGCTACAATGGACAGCAACCGTAGCACTTGGTTCTGAAATTGGCATTTTACTCTATCCGAGATCATTGGAGTTATTACAAAAAGCATATTTAAGCAACCCAAAAACATTAAGACATCCTGCAAAACAAAGCTTTATCAACTTAATGAAGCTTGGAAATCTGAATCCTGATTATGATGAAGCGTTTTTGTTATACTTTAATGATTGGTTACGAGAGGAAAAACAAATGAGTAAAGAACCGTTTGAATTTCTTCATTTCTTTTTCTCAATCCTAAGGTCACGCATCTCTCGCCTTATCGAAACCTTAACAGGTGAACAGCTAAAGGATCAACTATCTCCTTTTATAAGCGAGTCATTACTATATAGCAAGAGTAAGAGATTAGGAGAAGAATTTTTAACAGTGGCTGCCTACGAACAGCCCAAGAAGCTAGCACCACTCGTTCTTGCCCTTCTCTACTTTGAGAATCACTCAGTAGGAGAACGAGCAAAAAGCTGGTTAAAAATCAGAATGACAACACAAAACCATCAACCATTTACCGAATTATATGAAGAAATGATGCAACAAAAAGGGAGGAAAACCACATGAATTTAATCGATGTTCAACCAGTCAAATTTAGTTTCTTTGAAAAACCGCCAGCTTCCTCGATGACACAGGCCTTTGTTTATACAAATGAAGAAAATCATTTTTTAGTCGTGAAAAATGGAGACCGGATCACACGCAGTGATCTTCGGGCAGGAAAATATACGAAAGTTTATAGTGTCAACATGACGACCTTAAATTTCCATTATGAAAATGAGGTTCCTTCACAGGATCGTGGACGCCATTTCCTTGTAGACCTGTCGATTGATTACAAGGTTGTTGACCCAATCTCACTTATTCAGCAAGGGGCAGGAGAAATTGTCACCTATATCCAAAAGAAGCTTCCATATTGGCTTGAAGAAATCACAAGTGACTATCCAATATCTGAAGCGAAGCGTGTAAAACGCCATATCGAGGATCTACATGAACACTCTTCAATGGTCGCAGGATTAAAGCAAGTTGGAGTTGCTGTTACAGATATCAATGTTCTTGTTAAACAAAGCGAAGATGACCAGGAGCATGATAAGAGATTCAGAGTGATCGATCAAGAGGATGAACTAGATGAATACCGTCGTGAAAAGAGACTTAAAAAGGCCAGCATACTAGCGAAAAGCATCCAGGAAGCAATTGAATCCGGAAACCTTCTTGAAGCCGTCTTAATAGCCGAAGAAAACAAAGATGCATTAGAAATTGTAAAAAATCGATTATACAACGAAGAAAATTTCCGGCTTGAGGTTCAAGATCAAGTACGAAAACTATTACTAGATCCTACAGTGGATGAGGTTGAGGCAAAAGAGCAAATTATGAAAATTAGAGCATATTTCCCACATGAATCATTTAGTGGAGAGAAACCTACCTCAAACGAGAGCAGCATGGATGACCCGCTAGATGACTTAAGGCATATCTATCAAACAACTAAAGGAGAGTAAATAACCTGTGGAAACCATTATAAATCAAGTATTTTGGCTTTGGGTCCCACTGTCATTATTGCCGGTATGGTTGAGAATAGCAATAGTGACCTATTTGGTCATCATTCTGTCAAGACCTATCCTATTACGTCTCCTTCCGAAACTGATAGAATGGGCAAGCATCCTTCTAAAAAAAGCGATAGAGCTACTTTCCTATCCTTTGATGGTGTGGATTAATCGCTTCTTAACAAAACGGAGACATGCAGGCAACTACCTGATCCCAGCTTGGATTGACATACTAGAGGATACTTGTGCTCTTCTGTTAAAAGGATTAGACAAAACAGAAGGTCTGTCCCAAAAACGAACAAGAAACAAAGCACGTCTGAAAAAAACCTTCAGAGTAGCAGCAATGATTCTAGCCATCCTTTTACCAATGGCGGTTATGAATAACCCGGGCCAAGCCTATTCAAAAACATGGTATAAATTCGAAGCATGGGCAACAGAAGAAAAGGTCCAAAAATCCCTTGGATTTGATCTCGACCAGCTCCAAGGGAAGATCCAAACGACAGTAGAATCTGTCAGTCCAACAAAGCTGACACTAAAAGCAGAATATCCAGAAGGCGGCAACATCCGCCAAACCCCATCCCTCAACGGGAAAATTGTCGCTGACATTAAGGAAGGCGAAACCGTCACATACCTTGACGAGGAACAAACGGATGATAAAGGGATCACATGGCTTAAGGTTGAAACAGATGCTGGGAAAGAAGGTTGGGTGTCTGAGAGGATTGTCGAAGAGATGTAAAAATATGAATTCAAATTATACAGAAATCCACCTACCACCTGATGATGGTAGATGGATTTCGCTTATTCTGATTTAACGATCACCGACAAAATGCCGAGAGGTGAAACCTACGCGACTACTCTCACTCAGGAACAAACGTCCGTTTCCCAAGCTCACTATCAAGCATAAAGAACGCATTACTATCGGTATCAATTCGCTTCAGTTTCTGAATAAGACCATCAAAAGTAGCCTCTTCTTCAACCTGTTCTTCAATAAACCAATTCAAAAAGGTCATTGTCGCATGCTCACGCTCATCTAAAGCAATGTCAGCAAGCTCATAAATGCGTCGCGTAACCTCTTTCTCATGATTCAAGCCCTTTTCAAATACATCTAAAATCGAAGCAAAATCATTATTTGGCGCAGGAAAACCCTCTACTACTGCACGCTCCCCCATATCATTGATAAAGTTATAAAACTTCATCGCATGAAAACGTTCCTCTTCAGCTTGTACAAGAAAAAAGTTCGCAAAGCCATCTAAGCTCTCTGCAGAACAATGGGCAGCCATCCCTAAATACGCATGTGCAGAATAAAATTCATAATTCATCTGTTTAATTAAGCCATTTACTAGTTTTTCACTAATCATGGAAAATCCCTCCTTTTTGGGTAGTATATCATAACTTTCTGAAGGTTATTAAAAGGGGTTATAACTTTCTTTTACCAAATTATATATAGTAAAAAAGAGAGAAAAGTATTTATACTCTTCTCCCTTTACTAACAATGGCTATTTCAATCCTTTAAAGTAGGATAGACACCACTACTTCTTCGGTGCCAATTCAACCGCTTGACGCATCGCTTCCATTAGGCTCTTCTCATCTGCGATTCCTTTGCCAGCAATATCAAATGCTGTACCGTGATCCACACTTGTACGGATAATTGGTAAACCGACTGTAATATTTACACCTGCATCTAAGCCCAAAACCTTAACCGGACCATGTCCTTGATCATGGTACATTGCTACAACGATATCAAAGTCACCGCGAACAGTTCGGAAGAATAATGTGTCAGCTGGTAGCGGGCCAACGACATCAATTCCTTCACCTTGTGCCTTTTCAACACCAGGAATGACTTTTTCTTCTTCTTCTCCATATCCGAATAAGCCATTTTCACCTGCATGTGGGTTAATACCACAAACGGCAATTTTAGGTGAGTTGATACCTGCTTTTTGGAGTGTGTCATGTGCAAGCTTGATCACATGATAGACACGTTCAGGGTTAATCATTTTGACTGCATCAAGAATTCCAACATGTGTTGTCACATGAATAACCTTTAAGTTTGGAGCGGAAAGCATCATCGAGAAATCTTGTGTTCCCGTTAGGTCAGCAAGGATTTCTGTGTGACCCGGATATTTATGACCACCTTTGTGCAAGGCTTCCTTATTTAACGGAGCTGTACAGATCGCACTAATTTTCTGTTGCTTTGCTAGTTCAATGGCTGTTTCTAAATATTTAAATGCTGCATGACCAGCCTCTGGGGATACTTGACCTACTGTCAGTTCTTCAGATAAAAGATTTAAATCTAAGCAGTAGACTGTTCCGTATTCATAGGCTAGATAGTCTAAATTTTCAGCATTAACAGACTCAACCTTTAACTCACTGTTTACAAAAGATTTCGCTCGTTCTAAGATTTTACTGTCACCGATGACTAGCGGACGGCTGATTTCATACATTTCTTCTTTTGCTAAACTTTTCAAGATGATTTCCGGGCCAACACCTGCAGCGTCACCCATTGTGATTCCGACGATTGGTTTTTGTTGATTCATGCTCTCACCCTTCTCTTGTTTGCCATAAATTCTACAACATTGACTAATGATTGTTCATGTCCAAATCCACCAGCTTTTGTGACTGCCCAATAGCTTTGCTCTTCACTACTTACTCTACCAAATGGAAGCCCTGGTTCAACCTCTGAATACAGCTCCATCTCTGAAATTTCAAGCTCAGAGCATACAGCCTTAGCCGTATCTCCACCTGTTAACACTAGTCCTTGAATGGAGGAATTGTCTTGTAATAAACTCTTTGCAATTTTCCCTAAGCCTTGTGAAATAGCTTCACTTACTTCTGTCACCGTTAAGCCAAGCTCTTCTCCTGCTTTCTTTGCAGAAACACGGTTTTTCTCAGAAGCTTCGACATAAAGAACAAAATAATCGTGATGAATATTTTGGGTTAATTGTTCTACATAGCTTTTAGGATGAAACGTTTGCTTCACTAGTTCTACCGGATTCACTTCTAGAAAAAATGATTTCGATAGTTCCTCAACTTTTACAAGCTGCTGCTTTGTTACTTGTGATAAGCTCCCTGACACAACCAAGGTTTTATCAATCGTTAGATCTAGATTGTTTCCTTTATTTGACGGGTTTAGCTGCAAGGACTCTGGTAAATACTCAATTAAACCTGCAGACCCTGTCCAGATTGTTCGTTTGTTCATTTCAGAAAAAATTTCGGTCACCTTTTGCAAATCAGCTTCTGTTTCACCATCACACACAAACCATATAATTCCTTTTTCAAGAAAGGTATTAATTGTTTGAATCACTTCTACTACTGATTTAGTTAAGATATCCTTATCGATTAACCCAATACCTCTATCCTGATATTGCTTAAGTAAATGTGGAATATAGGACTCTGTTACAGGTGTTTTTGGATCCTTCGAAAACTCAGTGTCAGTGATTAACACTCCATTTACGTAATGATGACCCTTTATGGTTTTGCGATTCATTTTCGGATAAGCAGGTGCTATGACGATGACCTCTGGTTGATAGACCTTTTCAAGTGCTGATAATTCTGCTGCAATATTCCCTCTTAAAGTAGAATCAACTTTTTTATAAAGATGTTGATATCCTTCCTTCTTTAGAAAGGAAGCAGCTTGGTAAGCTGCTTCATATGCTTCATTTACCGGTTTTGCCCTGCTGTCTGTATCAACAATTAACACATCAGGTTTTAGTGTCACATTTGTTTTGTTATAGTCAAACACAACGGTTGAAGAAAGATGCTTTTTCGCTAATTGTACACCTGAGTCATTTGCACCAGTTAAATCATCAGATATAATACCAATATTATTTTTCATTATGATCACACCTTTAGATGTTTGCTTTTTCTGAATTTCCTTGTTCAAAATTGTAGCCTTTTTTCTCTAGTCGTTTGACCAAAAAGCCAACATATATCGGGAGAAGAATCGCTGTTGTTACAGTAGATGCAGCGACTTGAACGGTTGCAATATCAACAACAGAAGCAAAACTTGCATTTGCTGCAGCAATCGCAGCTGGTGTTGCTACTGCATTCCCGGCTGTTGAACCTTCTGCTGCCCCCACAATTGGGTTCCATTTTAATGCTTTAAAGACAAAATAACCTGCAGATCCTGTGACAAATACTGTTAAGATACCAAGAATAATACCTGATAAACCACCTTCAAGAATTGCTGCAAAGTCAATTCCCATACCAAGCGCAAAAGCAAAGAACGGTATTAACATCGAGCTTCCTTTGTCTAAGAACGTACGCATGTCTTCGTCCAGGTTACCTAACACCATACCAACAACAATTGGAAGTAAAACAGAAATGAATGATGTAAATGAGAACATCCCATCAACAAAGCCCATTGCCCCAAAAATCGATAGCGCTACCATTGTTAGGAAAGGACCATCATTAAGCGCTAAAAGTGAATATGCCGCACGGTCTTCTTTGCTTCCATACTGACCAACAAGGGCAACGAATAAGCCACCATTACTGTTCGTCATTGCTGCAATAACTGCGATCGGTGCTAAGCCTAACCATAAGCCATTGTCTCCTGCAAGCATATAAGCAACCAATCCAAAGATTGCCCCTACTGCCCATTTTGTTGCTAAAAGAGTTGCACCTTTACCAACTGAAACACCAAATGATTTTACATTGATTTGTGCTCCTGTACATAAAAGGAAAAGAGAGATTAACGTTCCAGCACCATCTACAAACAAGCTTTGTGTAAAGTTTCCGATTCGCAGTAAGTCTGGAAAGAATGTATTAATCACTGCTGCAATTAACAACGGTACAACCATCATACCGCCAGGAATTCGATCTAACGTTGCTTTTATCTTCATAATCATAACACTCCTTTAGTTATTGTTTCAATATTAAACACTTAAACTATTAAGTAATCGTTTACAATAGTTATTGTAATGGCTTACAAACAAAATTGCAACATATTAAATTAAAAACGTTGCAATTTTAAACAGTAAATGAAATCTAATGCGCAATGAATGTTTCTTGTTGTAAATAGCTCTACTACGAACAAAAGCGCAAGAGCCAGTTTTAGCGACATATAAAAAAAGAGCACTTTGTATGAGATAACGGAAACACGAAGAGCGTAAGCGATTCGATGTTGACTTAGCGTATAAAAGAGGTTGCTGGGCGCTGGAGCTAGATGTCAAAGCACTTATCCACAGTACATGGATTTTATTATTCCCATAAAAAAAACAAGCTGAACATTATTGTTTCAGCTTGCGCCATAGTGTTGAACGATTAATTCCTAACCGCTCAGCAGCTTTTGTTTGATTTTGGTTTTCCTCTTCCATGATTTTAAGAATAATCCTCTTCTCAATTTCATCTAATGTACCAGTTAAAAAGTCATTGTCGAAGGACGCTGTTTTTCCATGCTTTTCACCAAGAAGCTCAGAAATCAATTCTTTTCCAATGACATACCCTTTTTCCTCTAATACAGCATCCTTAAGGAGTGTTTTTAGTTCAGCTACGTTTCCCGGCCATGAATAATGCTCAAGTAGCTCCATCGCTTCATTCTTAATTTTTATGGCGGATGTGCCAAGTTCTCCATGTAATGAGGCAATAAAATAAGTTGTCAAAGGCTTAATATCTTCTTTACGCTCATTTAAGGAAGGAATTGTGACTCGAATCACTTCATCATCGTACATCAATGAATGAAACACAGGATCTTCCTGTTGAATCGCAGTGATCACAGTTATTCCTCTCTTCGCCCAATCCTTTATTAATACTGCAAGCTTTTCGATATTTTGAGGAGATAAAACTTCCACCTCATTTATGTAGATCGTGTGGATATCAAGGTCATCGATATCATTCATTTTTATCGCATTTTCGGCTGATGAACTTGCAAAGAGTCCATTTCCCCCATTTGTTAGATAATGAATGTATTGCGAAATGAGTATTTTGCCAGACCCACTTGCCCCTACAAGAATCCACCGATTATTTGTAAGGTTGCTCTCAATCACATTCACACATCTCTGCATTTTTTTACTTTTTGCAATCAGCATTGGCTGCTGTGAAACGGCTTGTAACTGCAGTCCTTTTTGTTGGTTTTCATAATTAAACTCTGAAAATTGGAATAAATAATAAGTCTGATCATCTATGACCTTTTCATTCACCTTTTGTTTAATCTTTTTTAACTCACTTGATTCAACTATTTTTACGCCATGACTAAGTAGTCCTTGTTGAACAAGATCGATTAAGGTATCAATTGGTCTTGGGCACCCATCAAAGTTCGTCCAATTTTGATATACTACTTTCCCTTCAACCGAGATCACAATCATATCTGAAGCCGATTCCTCAAGAAGGTTCTTTAAAAGGGTAATTTTCTTTTGCTGCTTTTGGTGCAACCGATAAATTGATCGTGCTTTTTGAAACGCTTCAAAGATTGCTTCACGCCCCGACTGTATGAGAATCCCCTCAAGATTATGCTTAGAAGCGGCATCTATGGTGATGACATCCCCCATAATAAGCTCACAGCCCTCTGTTTTGAGTTGTTCCACAATAGTCTCTACCTCTTGAGCTGTCTCAACTGTATGTACCTCAATTGGAATATCTAGCAAGTCCGTAATCGCCTTCGCTCCAAGAGTAATATTTGAAAAGCCAACAATCGCTTTTCTTCCTGGAAAATCATTCGCTAACGTTAATACCCGAAGCATATCATAGCCAGAAACATGAACATCAACTACAGGAATATTTACTTCTTTTTCAATTAGTTTGGCTGTTCCACCTCGACTAATAATCACATCAAATCCACGATTCTCCGCAGCTTTCGCCAATGGAATCGCATCATGAAGATTCCCTACTTCAATATGGATATCAAGCTTTTGTTCCTCCTGCCGGCACTCTTCGATTAAATGTGCCATCGCAGAATATGGAGCTATAAATAAAGTTTTGATTTTCATTCAATCACACCTGTATGTTTGTTTACTATGTATTCCCCCTGAGGGAATCAGTATATATCAATTCTACCTGTTCTTCTTGAATTTACAAAGGCATATTAAAAACGTCATTGATGATGTAGCATAAATTTATGTTCATTATGAATTGTATTCCCTATATATATCTGATACCTTCATACATTCTCCCCTATAAAGTCAATTAACTTATACTTATTCTCCTGTCGTTTCTCCACAATTAATTTAGCATACAAAGTCCCGTAAAAATACACTTCAAATGTCTTGTGAATTTTCCCAAGTTTTTGAGCAAACACTGTTTGTTTAAAGGCGTGAATAACGCAATCAATGACATCATTCAAGGATCGTTGCAGCTTCATTTTGTTATAAACAATTAACACTCTTTGCCAAAGCTTATAAATTTCCAAAGTGTTTAGGAAGGGTTTTGTTGCTTCGACAAACTGCTTTGAAATGGACTCAGGAAGATAGCTTGAATCCAATTTCTGTGATGACGGCTTTGGCGTTTCCTTTACGTTAGTAGGTTTTATTTCTTTCTCACAGAGTGAGCTTTGCTTATTCTCTGTTTTATTAGCAGTGTCAGGTAGAGTGACATCTTGGGGTGACTTATTATTTATGATGGAATCAATCGTCTCAAAATGTTGAATCACCAAAAGGTTCACACCTTGTTTCCCATTCATACGAGAAGTAGGAACTTTTTTAATAATCCCTCTCTCTTCCAAGGAATTGACAGCGCGAATAACCGTTCGTCTGCTCACATTTACTTCCTCAGCAATATACTCATATTTTGCAAAAGAAACACCAACTACCTTAACCGAATGCTTCCAAATAAAGTTAAGAACTGCCATCGTCCCTTCAGATAATTCCGCTTTATGCTTATACAAAAAGCCGCGAACAGCGTGATCCATTTCTTCTATCTTTTCAAATGATTGATACTTCTGGATTGTTTCATAGTTTAGCTTTTCCACGTCTACTCTCTCCTTTAAACTCCTAAAAGTAAGTAGTTCTGTGCAGCGAAAGCCTGTTGGACGACAAATCAGGCTTCTTTTGACCAACAAAGTTCATAGTAATCTAGATGGGATTCTAAAAACCTGAGTTGTTAGCAGCACAAATCTCCCTCACCCTCTATATAGGGTTTTATAAAGGCAAGAGTAGCGTGTAAATTCAATTTTTTTAAAAATTTTCCGTAAAACAATTTTCATAGCCTACGATACACTTCAGTTTGCGATATAGGATAAATCAAACTTTATCAAATAATGTTTACTCAATTACAAACACTCACACCATTCGTTTGTTATTCCATTGACACTCACCAAACTTTACACTAATATGTTTATTATTAACCAAACAAATTAAACGTTTGTTCAATTTTATATACACTTGGCTCTTTTCTAAGAGATTGTTGCTTTTAAAACAAAAACTAATTCAGGTTGATTGGAGCGGAAGTGCGAGACTCCTGCGGGAGCAGCGGGACAGGTGAGACTCATGCAGGCGTTTACGCCGAGGAGGCTCACCGCCCGCCCCGCGGAAAGCGAGCAACTCGAGTGGAAATCAACCACACCGATACTTGGTAAATATCAACAAAGTTTGCGAAAACAGCCATACACTTTGATTGGATGTGTTTTTTACATGGAGATCTCGAATATTTTTTGGAATGCCTCTTTGGAGGAACTAAAACGAGGATATATTCAGGATAATGATTCTTATTTATGCCTGCTATGCGGCGAGAAGGTAGAAAAAGGGATTGTTTATCCACACGAAAATACGTTTTACGATGCGGAAAGATATATGCGGATTCATATTGAGATGACCCATCAATCTGTCTTTGAATCCTTACTCGGAATGGATAAAAAACTTACCGGACTTACCGACCACCAAAAAAGTCTCCTTCGTCTCTTCTATCAGGGAAAGAGTGATAAAGAAGTCCAACAGGAGCTAAGCTTGGGAAGCACCTCTACAATTCGTCATCACCGTTTTGCCTTAAAGGAGAAGGAACGACAAGCAAAGTCCTTTTTGGCAATGATGGAATTGTTAAAGGAAAAGGATCAGTATGCACCAGCATTTTTACCTGTTCATAAAAGTGCAAAAATGGTGGATGAAAGATATAACATTACACAAGAGGAACAAGAGAAAATAATCAGCAAATACTTTACAGAAGGAACAAATAAATCCTTGACCAAATTTCCACCAAAGGAAAAACAAAGGCTTGTCGTCCTTCGGGAAATCACAAAACAATTAAAACCTGATCATATGTATACGGAACAAGAATTAAATCATCAGTTGAAGGCGATTTATGAGGATCATGTCATGATCAGAAGATATTTAATAGAATACGGATTTTTAGATCGAAAATCAGATGGAAGCCAATATTGGTTAAAAAAATAGGCTCTTTTCTAAGAGATTGTTGCTTTTAAAACAAAAACTAATTCAGGTTGATTGGAGCGGAAGTGCGAGACTCCTGCGGGAGCAGCGGGACAGGTGAGACCCCACAGGCGTTTACGCCGAGGAGGCTCACCGCCCGCCCCGCGGAAAGCGAGCATCTCTCGCTGCAATCAACCACACCGCTTTACTTGGTTAATAGCAACAAAGTTTGCGAAAACAGCCAAAAAATAAGAAGAGAAAGTAGGTAGAACAAACATGGACCGTAAAAAGGAATTAAAACAACGTTATATAGAAGAAACAACGATTGAAGCTGGTGTTTACCAAATTAAAAACACCAAAAACCAAAAAATCTTTATCGGGAGTACAAAAAACTTAAAAACGTTAAATGGAGTAAAATTCAGTCTTGAAACAGGTGGAAGCTACAACAAAGAGCTTCAAGAGGATTGGAACCAATTTGGGAAAGACGCGTTTACTATTGAAGTATTAGAGGTGCTCAAAAAGAAGGATGAACCATATTTTAACGAGAAGGAAGCATTGGTAGAACTTGAGAATAAGTGGTTAGAAAACCTTCAGCCTTATGGGGAACGAGGATATAACAGGATAAAATCCCGTTAAGAATTTACGATTTTGCTTGAGTTAGACTTACACTACTGTTTATTGATTTATATCGAATAATCGATATAATTATCAGTTTTGAAGACGTTCAGGAATGAAGATTTAATAGCAACAAAGCTTTCATTTTGGGGTTAATCTTTTTCTGGTATTCTTCGGTGCTTAGCACACAAAACATGCCTTCCCCAACGGAATATTTTCATGTAAAATTGACATATAATTTAGAGAAGTGCTACCAACACTTTTCCCTGCAACCTAACCGCCAGAGTGGTGGTTGTTAAAAATTAGTTGCTTTTTCGAGAAACACCCTTTTGCTTGTGACGGCGTAGGGTGGTTTTCTTGTTTTCTAGAAAGTTTCTTCGAAAGAAGCACGAAAACCAACCACCCTCACAATATTCAGTTACACCTAGCTCTACCATATCTACTAAAACTAACAACCTACCAATCTTCGACAAAATTCGGGTGGTGACAGGCACTCAAAACTATTTCTTTAGCAACTTCTAAAGGTTGTTTATCAGTTGTATCTAATAGATACAACTGATGTAAGCTAGACTCTTCAAATTCTTTGATTAAGAATAAAGAACGTTCAATTAAGAATGGATCTCCTCTTTTATTCAAACGTTCGATTAATTTGGCTTCATTCGCCCTTAAAACGACATATTTGATCTGCACATTCATATCTGAAACCTGCTGACAAAACCATTCTAACTCTGTTTCAACTACATAATCAATTACTACATGATAGTCATGCTGAACAACATTCCTAGTCATAGAAAGGATGTTGCTCCAATTTATTTCTAGACGCTCTTCCCAAGTCAGCTCCGAATCACCGACAATCATAGCATTTAGTAAATCACCCTCAATTAACACACTCCTTTTAATCATGCGCGCAATTTCCTTTGAGACAGTAGATTTCCCTACTCCGCAAGGACCAGAAATGATATAGATGGTATTCCCTTTGCTCATTTCTGTTCTCCCCCTTTCTATTTAAGATCGACAATGTCCACAAATGGTATATGGAACCATATTAACTGTTTAAATAGCTATTTCACCTAGAGACTATTTTCACACTCTTTCTCAATAAAGCAAATGCCAAAACCGACTATCATCAGTTTTGGCATTCTTATTCTTATAAGTAGGTTAATGAATCAAGGATTTCCTGCAGGCTTAGTTCAGCACATGCCATTGATGTATCAGCGACTCCATAATACATTTTCACAACATCACCTTCTACAAGGGCTCCACATGAAAAGACAACACCGCCAAAGAATCCTTCTCTCTCATAAGGAGCGTCTGGTTCAACTAATGGTATTTCTGAACGGGCAATGACTTTTGTAGGATCGTTCAGATCTAATAAAACTGCTCCCATGCAATAACGATGATCCTGGCTTGCTCCATGATAAAGCTCTAACCAACCTTTTTCTGTCCTAAATGGTACCGCTCCTCCACCAATTCTACCGTCATCCCATTTTCCAGCTCTTAACCCAATTAGATGCTGATGGTTTCCCCAGTACAATAGGTTGTCCGATTCTGCAATCCAAATTTCCGGGGAACCATTACTATTTGGCACTGGACGATGAAGTGCATAGTATTTCCCATTTATTTTTTCAGGGAAAATTAAAACATCTTTATTTTCGGGTGCAAAAATCATCCCATGCTGCTTTACCGATTCAAAATCTGTGGTTGAAACCATTGATTCACCTACTCCCATTGGCGATGCTACACTGAAGTAGATGTAATACGTCTCATCAATTTGGGTAATTCGCGGATCTTCAATTCCGAACGTTTCAAGCTTATTTGATGGATAAACAAACGGTTTTTCATCCACTGTAAAATGGCGACCATCTTTACTTCGTGCAATGCGCAGATAGGAAAGTGAGGTTAAATATGACCATTTTTGCTTTGATGTTTCCCTGATAACGCGAGGATCAGATAGATCAAACTCAGGATCATCCTTACGAAATTCATAGATGTCTAGCTCATTTGTCAATGGATTATAAACAGGTGCTTTTACTACATTCGAATCCGTACTAATTGGTCTTTCTGCAACACGTAGTAGCATAATCACTTCGTCCTCAAATTTCGCAATTCCAGCATTAAAAGCACCGATTACTTCAAAACCTTCATGAAATGGTGGGACATCGTTTGGTGTAAGTAATGGATTTTGTTCATAGCGATATATATTCATGATTAACTCCTTAGTTTTCATATTGTAAAAATGGGTCTTCCAATTTTATTTTTTGAGCGTCTGCATCACTAATACCTGCATATAAGTCAGCTGTTCCGTCTGGTTTACGGACTAAGCCGCCACTAAATACGACATCTACTAAATCAGGGCGTTTTGATGGACCAGGACGAAAATTTGATCGTGTGGCAATTAACTTTATGTCTGAATAATCACCCGTCTCTGGATCAATCGCGAACACCATTGGGTAATAATGACGATTTCCTTCTTCATCAAAATTGGCAATATGACCTAATACACCGATCAAGCTATTTGCTAAAAGGTGAGCTTCATTTGCTCCTCCCCATTCCTCATCTATAAATTGATTTTTCAACAATGGCGTTTTCTCAATTTCTTCGATTGTTAAGTGCTCTAGAGAAGATAGACGTCTAAAACCGATCTTTCCTCTACCACCCTTTTCTCCTTGTGGTCGAGTTAACAACCCAATTGAACCATCCTTCAGTTCAATTAGACGCAGATCCTTCATACCATTCGGGCCATTTGCAAATTCTTTTAAACTCGCAATTTTTTCACCCTTCATAAAAATCGTTCGCCAGCTTAACGAATTTTCAAGTGTAGGATGAGGGAATATTTGCACACCCCCAAGCACAAGCTCACCAGCTATTTTTGTAAAAAACGGATCTTGCAGCTTGTAAACAGGAGCATTTTCTTTCGGTACCCATTCGCCATTTTGCTCGACAAAGAAAAAGACTTCAGAATGTTCACTGTCTCGCGATTCCACTCTTCCTGCAAGAACAATCTCTCCTTCATCTTCAAACGGAGCTGAAATATTGTAGACGTCTTTGTCCCCAACACCTGTAAACACAAGTTTTTCCGCATGATTCGGCTGATCCTTCAGTTGAAATTCCTGTAATAAATCCGCACATGTTTTCACTTCATTTTTAATGAGTTTACTCATAATTTATCTCCTTTCAGATACATAATAATTGCTTCTCCAGGCTGAACTGTTGTATCGACATTTTCTCGTTTACTCGATTGCAAAATTTCAATTGCTAAATGGGCTTCTTCAGGAAAAGGTACATCTACTTTCCCAAAATTGAGCAGGACCATAACTTGTTCATCTTCAGAAACTTTGATGAAATAGATCATTTCACCCTTTTTTTCAAGCAACTGATACTCTCCTTGGTGTAATGCAGGATGGTCCCTCCTTAATTCTATAAGCCTTTTATAATAAGAAAGAATTGAAGCATTTTGGACTAACTGCTGCTTCACATTGATTCCTTCACACTTTTCCGGAAATGACATCCATGGTTTGGCTGTTGAAAACCCATTGTATTCTGAGTTATCCCATTGCATCGGCGATCTCGATTTATCACGACTTTTCTCATTGGCAATGACTAATGCTTCTTCTATGGTTTTTCCAGCTTGAATGGAAAGCTCGTATGCCGTTACTCCTTGAATATCCTTCATTAATGAGATGTCATGATGAACTATATCACGCATACCTATTTCGTCGCCATAATAGAGAAATGGTACACCTTTTGCCGTTAAAATCAGTGTCGCAAGTAGCTTCGCACGTTCTACTTCGATCCCATCTTCACCAAAACGAGAAATAAGACGCGGCATATCGTGACTACTGAAAAACAGGGTTGGAAGCTGATCTTCCTTATGAACAGCTTCCATTTTCTGCAATTGCGCAAAAATGGTATCCACATGAAAGGTTGGGATACTTCCGAGATTAAAGTTAAACACAACGTCTAATTTGTTTTTTCCACTATAGGTCGCTAGTAAGTCGATTTCCTCAGACCCTACCTCTCCTACTAAAACCTTTTCTGAAAACTGATGAACAAAGCTAGATATCTCTTCAATAACGTCTAGAATTCCAGCTTGATCTTTATCATATTTATGAATTTGATGGTTATTTTCATCAATTGGGTTATTTTCAAACGTGTTATTCACCTTTAGAAAATTAATCACATCTAGTCGAAACCCATCGATTCCTTTGTTCAACCAAAAAGCCATCATCTTAAACATCGCGTGCTTCACTTCTGGATTTGCCCAATTTAGATCCACTTGCTCTTTAGCAAATGCATGATAATAATATTGTCCCGACTTTTCATCAAATTCCCATGCAGAGCCGCCGAAAAAGGATTCCCAGTTATTTGGAGGCTTCCCATCGATCGAATCTCTCCAAATATACCAATCTCTCTTCGGGTGATTTTCATCTGAAATGGCATCCTTAAACCATTCATGTTCTGACGACGTATGATTTAACACAAGGTCTGCAATCACTCTGATCTTTCTGTTATGCGCCTGTTCAATAAAGTGTTCAAAGTCTACGATCGTTCCATAATCCGGATCAATCTCATAATAGTTAGAAATGTCATAGCCATTGTCAACTTTGGGAGACTTGTAAAAGGGCGTCAACCACAAACAATCGATGCCTAGATCTGTAAAGTAATCGAGCTTCTCTGTGAGCCCTTTAAAATCTCCTACGCCATCCTTGTTCCCATCTGCAAAGCTTGGCATATATACTTCATAGAAAACTGCTTTTTTCCACCATTGCTCCATAATTTCCCCCAGAATGTTTATTTAAGTGTAAACTGCATACCTTCTTGGAATTTCTTCGCAAAGAAAAGGAACAGAATGATAATTGGCAATGTTAATAACACAGAGGCTGCATACATTGGACCTGGATAGCCTCCATACGGCCCAAACATTTGCGATAGAAGCACGTTAAGAGTAAGCATGCTATCACTTCGAACAACAAGCATGTCCCATAATAATTCTGTCCATCTTTCCATGAACAAGAATAAGAAAATAACAGTCGTTATCGATTTAGACATTGGCAGGACGACCTTAAACATAATTTGGAGATTAGATGCTCCGTCCAATTTCGCTGCTTCTATAAACGTATCTGGAATGGCTCTAAAAAAGTTTGTATACATAAAGACCGCCCACAAACTCATCGCTTTCGGAATAATCATCGCCCAGTACGTATCATATAGTCCTACATTTTGAATAATTAAAAAGGTAGGGACTAACAAAATGATTGCTGGGAAAAACATTTGAAACAAAATAATATTATTAACGGTATCTCGGCCTTTAAAGTTCATTTTAGCTAACGCATAAGCAACCATGACTCCCGTAATCATCATAAGTACGGTTGAGCCTGCCGAAACAATCACACTGTTGAAAAAGGCTTGAATCCATGGTCTTGGTATAGCGACATCACCACCACCAAACAACCATTGATACGAACGGAACGTAAATTCTGTTGGAATCATCCTTTTATCAACTTGATCCCATGTTGAAAAAGAATTTAGGACCATATAGAGATATGGAAACACCATTATGATCAATAAGACAATCGCAAGGATATAGCGAAGAAGTAATCCTCTTTTTTTAGACCCAACCATTGCGTTTCCCCCACAATTCTAATAGTTTTCTGATCACAAAAATCGAAATAAATGTAACAACTGATGCAATAATCGCAACTGCTGACGCATAACCTGCCTGAAGATTTTTAAAGGCCTGTGTAAAGATTTCCATTTGCCACGTATTTGTTGCGAAATTTGGACCTCCACCTGTTAATTGATATACCTCTGTGAAAATCCCAAATGTAACACCAATTGATAAAATCAACACAGTATAAATGGCTGGATATAGTAATGGAAGTGTGATTTTCCAAAAGCGCTGCCAGGGTGAAACTCCATCAATCGCGGCAGCTTCATAAATTTCAGTATTAATGCTTTCAAAGCCGGATGTTAGAATTAAAGCGTAATAGCCTGTGAATTTCCAAGCGATAATCACCGCTACCACACATAACGCTGAAAACGGAGATCCTAACCAGTCGATATCCAGTCCGAAATTTGATCTTAAAAATGCATTAAGTGGACTATTGTAGGAAAGGAGACCTTTTACGATTAATGAAGAAACAACTCCAGAAGCTAAATAAGGAAGAAAAAAACCGATTAAAAAAATACCCTTAAATCTAGGCAGTCCATGAATAATCGCCGCAACCAAAATCGATGAGACAATAACCAACGGTACAAAAACTGCCATAAATTTAAAGGTAACAAAAAAAGCAGCTTGAACTCCTGGTGACTGCATAGCTTTGATGTAGTTAGAAATGCCTTCAAAGTTAAATTCAGGTGAAATTAAATTCCAATCTGTCGCCGATAAATACAATGACCACACAAGTGGAATGGCAAAAAATATAATTGCATAGATAAGGTATGGACTGGCAAATAGCCAGCCCATTCCATTACTCTTTTTCGTTCTCATTACTTGAGATCCCCCTCAATTGCCTTTTTCATCTCATTCCAGCCTTTTTCAGGATCTACTTCCCCCTTAACAACAGGGTTTACAGCAAATTGTCCAATATAGGTTTGCAGTTCATTATATTTTGCATTGTCTATCGAAGGAATTGCGTTTGGCACTGCTTTAGCATACGGCTGTAATACTGGATTTTTTTCAAAGAACGCTGTAAAAGCTTCGTTGGTTGCTAAGTCATCACGAGCTGGTGGCAGGCTTGTCTTTTCTAACCACTCTAAATCGTTCTCTGGATTTGAATAAACCCACTTCATAAATTCCATTGCCGCTTTCTTTTCTTCATCCGTTGCAGACGCATAAATGACTAAACCCTTTGTATCAGCAAATGTTTTCACATTTTCAGTTGACATACCATCCGGAACTGGTGGTGGTGCAAGTGTAAATGTCTCACCATATTTCATTTCTGGGAATTTTTCAGTCCAGTAGCTGAATGTCCAAGGACCAATGTCAGTGAAAATTCCTAAACCAGTTTCAAATGGATCTGTTACTTGTTTTGCTAAGAGTGCATCTTCTTTTCTCAAATCATCTAATAATGTTAGAACGTTTACTCCAGCTTTATCATCCGCCACTAATTTGTTTCCTTCAATGAAGTTATTTCCTTCTGATGCAGCATCATAAAGCATAAAGAAGTCAAACCATCTCTTCCATGCAGTTGGATCCGCTAAATCCGCTTTTGCCCACACATATTTTTCCGGATATTTTTCCTTTAGCTTCTTTGCAACATCTAGCATTTCACTATATGTTTTAGGTGGTTCATTCACACCTAACTCTTTCAAAATATCAATTCTCCACCCAAACAACATTGGATTTGAGTAAATTGGAAGAACATACTGATTTCCATCGGCAAACTTCCAGCCTTCAACTGTTTCCGTCATTTGACGAGCAGAAACAATCTCCTCCCAGCCTTCTATTTCATTAAGTGGTACTAGAGCTTTACTTTCTGCAAGCTGCGCTGCAAAGCCGCGATTAATATTTTCTGACATCGTCGGTGCACTCTTACCTGCAATTGCTGATTGAATGCTAGCTTCAGATGATGGACTCTCTTTGATTGCGCTTACATTCACTTTAATCTCAGGATTTTCTTTTTCGAATTCCTTTGCCACTGCTTCCCAATATACTTGCTGAGCTGGGTTTGGAGCTGCCCAGAACTCAATTGTTGTTACACTGTCTTTTTCAGAACCTTGCTCTGTGCCTTTATCTCCACAACCAGATAGAAGTGATACTGCCATTGTTGCAGCAAATAATAATGATGCGCCTTTTTTCAATGTATGTTTCATCTTAATACCCCCGTTTTATTTTTTAAGGCGAAAGACTTAAAATTAGTCCTTTCAACTATCAATGTAAGTTTTGTACAATATTTGAGAACGCTACCAATCTTACTCAAAAAAATAGTATAATTGAATATAGTCATGTACAAAAACTTACTTAATCAAAATTACAAAATTAGTTACAGAGATTACTTTTATAGTTAAATAACGTTCCGTAACCTTACAAACAACATTATTACACCGTTTTCATGATAAGTCAACCAAATTAACGTAAATTATTATGTTGTTTGCATTTTACATTGTCATGTATTATATTAATTTTGTAACGTTACAGAAATAACAACTGTAATGTTCACTAGTATGATAAATAATAAACTCCCCTAATATAGATGATTCTATTACTTTATAAGAAAGGTTGATTACTCCTATGGCAAAAAAGATCACGATGCAGGATATCGCAGATCGTTTACAAATATCAAAAAATTCTGTTTCACAAGCTCTATCTGGAAAACCAGGAGTAAGCGAAGAAACAAGAAAGATCGTGGCAGCAGCCGCTAGAGAACTAGGCTACGAATATACATCTGTTCGAAATCATTCCCAGAAAAGCGATCAGGAGAGGAATATTGCACTAATTGCATCCGAATTTGCCTTTTCACTTAAAAGCTTTTTTGGGGAAATTTATTTAAGTATTGAGAGGGAGCTTTCGAAGCATGGAATTAACTTGTTGATCCAGCCCATTAGCGAACAGGCAGTTACCAAGCTTCAATTACCGTCATTTGTTCAAAACAATTCTGTTGATGGGATCTTAATTCTCTCCCACTTAAGTACAGATTATATTAATGAAATCCTTTCTACGGACATCCCTACAGTCTTAATCGACCATCATCATCCACACATCAAAGCGGATGCCATCCTAACTAATAATCGCTTCGGTGCTTATACTGCGGTTGATCACTTGCTGAAGTTAGGTCATAGAGAGATTGGGTATGTCGGAAATGCTTCCTTTTCACCAAGCTATTATGAGAGATTAGAAGGATATCAGTTGGCATTACATCATCATGGAATAAAAATAAACCCAACCTTCATTCTATCTGAGGTTCTTGAGGAAGAGGATGATATTCGTATCTCAATGGTCCATTTACCTAAACAGCCCACTGCATGGTTTTGTGTAAATGATGGATTCGGGTTTCTTGTCAGCTCCTATCTCCAACAATCCGGAATTAAAATTCCAGACCAAGTCTCAGTTTGCAATTTTGACAATGGACAGCTTTCACAAATATCAACTCCAAAAATAACGACAATGGATATTGATCTAACACTCTATGGTAAAAAAGCAGTCGAACAACTAATCTGGAGAATGAGCAACAAAGACGCTGTTTGTCATGAAATTCTATTACCAACCATTTTAATAAAAAGAGCTTCAACTGGACCCGCACCTACGAACTGAAAAAGATTTCAAAAAGACATGTAAAAAATCGACAAGCCACAGGACCTTGTCGATTTTTTAAAATGTATAATTCCCCTAAAAAATCTCCATCATTTGACCATTCATATAAGAAAAGATAAACGCATAAATCGCACCGGCACTTCCTCTTGTATCAATGACCACTAATATATCATCAACCTTATTCCCAGTGAAAACATCAAGAAAGGTTTTGGATTGTACCCTGAGTTCTCTTTCAATGTATTTGCTGATATTGGCTATTCGCCCTTTACTCACACCTTTCAAGAACGCGTTAATCTTTTTACTTGAAGGTTCTATATAACCTTCCTAAAAAGTTCATAGGTTGTTACACATGTTATATAAAAATTTAAGTTTTTTTAGATTTATAGAATTTTTGATAGTAGATTCCAAAGCAATACCAAATAAGTGAAGGCTCTTTAGAAACATTTCGATACTTATTTTGTGTTTGAACTCAACAGATTATAAAAAAATTTTACACCATCCGCTACTCTACCTCCCCCTTTTCCATATATAAAGGGTGAAAGGAGGTGAGAGCATGTCAGTTGCAACATTACTAGATTCTCAATTAAGCCTAGTTTTTGACATGGGAGTTGATGAGAATGGCAAAGCAATGACGAAACGTAAAAACTACAACAACGTCAAGACTTCAGCAACACCTGACCAATTGCTGCAAGCAGCACAAGCGATTGTAAGCTTACAAACAGAAACACTAGCATCAGTTGAGCGTAACGACACAAATCAAATTGATGCGTAACACCATAAACATGTAAACACAACATCTCTTGAAGGATAATGGAGTGAATCAGATCTCCTTTCCTTCAAACCAAGAAAGGAGGATAAAAAATGGCGAAAACATTAGAGCTTCAATTTTTAAACACAGCAGGGAAAACAGTGAAAATCAGTGTAGATTCTCCAGTTGAACCAGTTGATCAAACTGCTTTAAATGCAGCAATGGATCAACTCTTAGCAGCAAACATTTTCATTTCAACTGACGGAGAATTTGTATCAAAAAAAGGCGCAAGAATTATTGACCGTTCTGTAACGGAAATCACTCTTGGGTAACTGAAATAGGGGCTGACAAGATTTTTCCTGTCAGCCCTAATTATGAATTCAATTGAAAGAGGTGCAAATAAGATGGAACAATGGTTAACTGTGATTAGTGATGTTGGCTTCCCTATAATCGTCACTCTCTATTTACTAAATCGGATCGAAAGCAAGCTTGACACATTAAATCACTCGATCCAAATGCTTCCTACACAATTGCAAAAGGGATAAATCGTAATAAGGGATCCTATTTGTGAAATAGGATCCTCTCGAATGAAGCTTTACTTAAACTATATCTATCTTTGTTTTAATGAAAAGATTACTAGTTAATATAAGCTATTCTATCACCGGCGTTTCATAAAAGAAAAGGAGGACACTCTCATAAACAAAGAAAAAAGAACAACCACACAAACTGGCTGCAGAAGCTCCACAGTTTTCGACAAAATTCGAGTGGTGACAGGCACCGCTACACCTCCCCCCCAAAAACAGCAACATTCTGCCTATCAACACCAAAACCCTGCCCATTCCACTTCAATACAGTCTCGACAAATCCAAGCCCGTCGGCATTATACCTTCCAGCAATCCTCTGATAGGCATCAAGCTCATACGTCCCATCCCGATTAAAATCAACAGGATACAAGCCAGATAAAGGGTTCACCCACCCTTGTATCGGTTCCTTCAATTGACCATTTTCATGATAAATTTCAGATAAATAGTCCTTTCCCTTGTAAGTAAGGTCAAGTATATACTTTATTTTCAGGTTACGACTAATCACATTCGCTTTATAGTCATTCTCATAATTCACATCATATTGATACGTTTCATTAAACTTGTCAGAATTAAAAATTTCTCTCATTTCACCGTTCATAAATGAAAAGATATATGCATAAACCGCACCAGCACTTCCCCCTGTATCAATGACCACCTGGATATCATCTACCTTGTTCCCGGTAAAATCACCGAGAAAAAGGGTCGGATTGTACCCTGAGTTTTCCTTCAACGGAATTTGACTAAATAGGCTTGTTCGCCCATTTTGGACAACAAGAGTGATATTTTGCCAAAAGGGACTATCAGGTGTTTTATTTGCGGTAAGAAACACCTTGTCGATTATCCCGTCTCCGTCGATATCGCCTTGCTTAGCAGCCACAATTGTTTTCTTATTCTGATTTGTTTCTCTATATGAAGAAGACTGAAGCCACGCTTGCATATTTAGCAATGCTTGCTTTGAAGGATACGGATTTGGTAATGACAAGGCCTTTGAGATTGTATGCAGTGCTTCTGACCTGTAGCCTGCTCTCACTTGCGCATCAGCTAAATAGTACCAATAGTAAGGGTCATTTGTTTCCTGTATTATCGCACGGTAGAAATCAATTTCATGTCTAAGATAACTCGTGTTCACTAAACTCACCTGCTGCCTTCCTTCTATTTTTTCTCAATATAGAATTATATGCAGTGAGTTTGTAGAATTATGAATCTATTCTTTCCTGAGACAATAGAACCAGGCCTTTGTCCCTCTTCACACTTAAAACTTTAATTTCTTTAATACCCACAGCAGAACAGCATATTAAAAAAAATTAATATCCTACGCTACTCTATCCCCCCTTTCTCTATATATAAAGGGTGAAAGGAGGTGAGAGCATGGCAGTTGCAACATTACTAGATTCTCAATTAAGCCTAGTTTTCGATATGGGAGTGGATGAGAATGGAAAAGCAGTGACTAA
Source organism: Metabacillus bambusae (assembly GCF_017497975.1). GTDB lineage: Bacteria > Bacillota > Bacilli > Bacillales > Bacillaceae > Metabacillus > Metabacillus bambusae. The sequence goes on from NZ_JAGDEL010000005.1 coordinate 144,498, forward strand.
ACGTAAAAACTACAACAATGTCAAAACTTCAGCAACACCTGACCAATTGCTTCAAGCAGCACAAGCAATTGTAAGCTTACAAACAGAAACACTAGCATCAGTTGAGCGTAATGACACAAATCAAATTGATGCTTAAAACGAGAAACATGTAAAAACAATCTATTGAAGGATAATGGAGTGAATCAGACCACCTTTCCTTCAAACTAAGAAAGGAGGATAAAAAATGGCGAAAACATTAGAGCTTCAATTTTTAAACACAGCAGGAAAAACAGTGAAGATCAGTGTGGATTCTCCAGTTGAACCCGTTGATCAAATTGCGTTAAATGCAGCAATGGATCAAATCTTAGCAGCAAATATTTTCATTTCAACTGACGGAGAATTTGTATCGAAAAAAGGGGCAAGAATCATTGACCGTAATGTAACAGAAATTACTCTTGGGTAAATAATTGCGAATAGGGCTGACAAGCTTTTTCCTGTCGGCCCTTTTCTATAAATTCAATTGAAAGAGGTGTAAAATGATGGAACAATGGTTAACAGTGATTAGTGATGTCGGCTTCCCGATCGTCGTCACATTATATTTACTAAATCGGATCGAAAGCAAGCTCGACACATTAAATCAATCGATCCAGATGCTTCCTTCACAGTTACAAAAGGGATAATTGTAATAAGGGGGGGGCTATTACGGGTAGTGACAGTACACCCAAAACCTACTTTTACTTAGAAATATTTTTATGTTTAATGGAAATATAATAAAAGGGAGAAGTCAACTAGCTCTTCTCCCTGCAACCTCAACCGTCAGGGTTGCTGGTTGTCAAACAATTTTATATATGCTGAGAATCACCCTTATGCTTGCGACGGCGCGATGAACCCAAGAATTTTGATGAATTAGTCCCGCTTCCTCCGTACACGATCAATATAAATAGCAAGCACAATCACTAACCCTTTAATAATTAACTGCCAATAATAAGGTACGTTTAATAGAGTTAGGCCATTACTTAGAATCCCCATAAATAAGGCTCCGAATAAACTTCCGATGATAAATCCTACTCCACCTACTAAACTTGTACCACCAAGGACAACGGCTGCGATTGCGTCTAGTTCATATCCCATCCCTGCATTTGGCTGGCCTGAGAAAAGACGTGCCGCTAAGATAACACCTGCAATACCTGCACAGATACCACTAATGGTATATACCCAGGTAAGACTTGATGTAACTTTAATACCTGTTAATCTAGCCGCTTCTTCATTTCCACCTACCATATAGATATTGCGACCAAAGACCGTATATTTCAAGACTAAGTGTGCAATAACAAAGACCACGATCATGATAATAACAGGTATTGGAATTGGACCTACATATCCTGTTCCAATGCTCTTAAAAAAGCTAGATTCCACCATTAAAGGATATCCACCAGTTACTACATAGGCAATACCCCGTAAATATGTCATACTTCCTAATGTTACGATAATAGCTGGTAAGCGAGTGACAGATGTTAGAAAACCATTTACATATCCCGCTGCACCACCGATCAAAATCCCACAGAGTATTCCAAGTGGTGCTGGCATAAATCCGGAGAAATAGACGGCACAAACACCTGATAATGCGACAATTGCACCAATAGAGAGATCAATTCCTCCTGTTAAAATAACAAATGTCATTCCTGCTGCAAGAATTGCACTAATCGATGTTTGTCTTGCTACGTTCACAATGTTATTCCATGTTAAAAAATCACTAGATAAGATACTAAACAGTAAACAAAGTAGGATAACAACAACGATGATTCCCATTTTATTAAGAAAATTCAAAATACTATTTTTAAACTGCCCTTGCTTTGTTTCAACTATTTTTGTCTTGTGGTTTACTTGAGAAAGGCTCATGCTAATTTTCCCCCTGTCGCATATGTCATAATTGTTTCTTGATTTATATGGTCACCTGTTAATTCACCGACTACTTTTCCTTCATGCATTACATACACTCGATCAGAGAGGGAAATAATTTCTGGAAGCTCAGAGGATACAACTAGAACACTAAAGCCTTCCTCTGCTAATTGGTGAATAATTTCATAGATTTCCGCTTTTGCACCAACATCCACACCTCGTGTTGGTTCATCTAATAGCAACACCTTCGGGGCAATACTTAACCAACGTGCAATGATTGCTTTCTGTTGGTTCCCTCCACTTAAATTAAGAATTTTCGCGGCAAGGTTAGGGGTTTTTACATTTAATTTTTTCTTGTAATCTTCTTCTATTTCCTGAATAACTTTACGTTTAATGAAGCCAAAATGAGCATGCTTCGGTATTTTTAACACACTGATGTTTTCTCCGACTCCTAATTGTAAAAAGAGAGATTGATCCTTTCTACTTTCTGGTACAAGAGCAATTCCCTTTTCTATTGCACTCCGAGGATCTTTATTATGAATCACTTCTCCATTTAACTTGATTTCTCCGCTTTTTGCTTTTGTGTGACCGAAAATGGCTTGTAATAACTCTGAACGTCCAGAGCCAACAAGTCCGGCAATTCCTACAACTTCACCTGGATAAATATCAAGTGTCCCGTCTATGAGATCGTTCCCAGCTGCAAGCCGATTCACAGCTAAAACTGGAGCTTCTCTTTTCCTATCAATCTTTTTGGCTACTTTTTTCGTAACCGTATCAATTTCTCTACCAACCATTAGCTTAATTAACTCGTTTTCATTCGTTTCCTTCGTGTTCAATGTCCCTACATATTTTCCATCCCTTAACACCGTACATCGATCAGATATTTTAAAAATTTCATCCATCCGATGAGAAACATACACAATAGCCACTTTCTTTGATTTAAGAAGATCAATCAATTCAAATAATTTATCAATTTCTTTACTGGATAATGTTGCGCTTGGTTCATCCATAATAATGATATCTGCTTTAATCGATAAAGCTCTTGCTATTTCAACAATTTGTTGTTGGGCAATACTTAAAGTAGAGACCAAACGAGTAGGATCCAAGTCTGATCCGATTGATTTTAATAATTCTTTTGCTCGAGAGTTTACCTCATCCCATTTGATAAAACCGAACTTATTTTTCGGAATGTCCGCACCCATTAATACATTCTCGCCAACTGTTAGGTTAGGAGCCAATTTTAACTCTTGATGGATGACACTAATTCCTTTTTTCCTTGCATCCAAGGGACCATTCCAACTCACCTTCTGGCCATGGTAAACAATTTCACCACCATCTGGGATGTACACTCCACACACAACCTTCATAAGCGTTGATTTCCCAGCACCATTTTCACCCATTAAGGCAAGAACCTCTCCCTTTTTTAAATCAATCGAGACATTATCTAATGACTTTACTCCAGGGAATGTTTTTGTAATACCTTTTAGTTCTAAGATTGTATTGGCTTCACTCACTTTAAGCCCTCCCCCTTGTGTCAGAAATAATATGAAGGAGTAGCAATGGACTCCTTCATTTCTCTACTTTTTATTCAATGAATTAAAATTCTGGTTTGAACGTATCAACATTGTCCTTGCTTACTGGATCAACAGGCACGAGAATTTCTTCTTTTACTTCTTTACCAGCAAGTAAATCCTTGGCAAGCTTAATTGCTTCTACAATTTCCTGTTCAGGATGCTGAGCGGCTGTGAATCCAAACATATCATCCTTTTTAATAAAGTCGATTGCGTCTTGTGAACCATCAACACCTACAAAGAATAATTCTGTACGATCTGCTGCTTTTGCTGCTAAGTATCCACCAATGGCTGTCGGATCATTTACACCATATACTGCATCAATTTCCCCGACTGGATTTGAAGATAGAATGTTTTCCATGACACTATACGATTTATCTCGATTTAGTTCACCATTCTGTTCCGCAACGATTTTTATATCTGGGTATTTAGCGATTGCTTCTTTAAATCCATCGACACGGTCAAATATTGATGTGATTGGGTTTCCATTAAGTAAGACAACATTTCCCTTTCCCCCTAGGCGCTCAGCTAAATATTCCCCTGCAAGTACTCCCGCCTGGTAATTATCAGACATAACTGTCGCTGTTGTGCCTCCATCTGCACCAACATCAACGGCAATAACAGGAATTCCAGCTGCTACTGCCTGCTGCACTCCACCAGCAATCCCTTGTGAATCAACGGCATTTATTAGAATGACATCAACACCCTTTGAAATGAAATTTTCTATTTGCGATTGCTGTTTTGCTAAATCAAAGTCTGCACTATTCACTAATGCTTCAAAGCCTTCTTTCTCCGCTTCTGCTTCTAAACTATTTTTGAAGGCTACAAAATATGGATTATCAAGAGTCATAACTGTTAAACCTACTTTTGAAAGCTTTTTACTTCCAGCTTCTTCTCCCCCACCTGATGCCGCCTCTTCACTTCCTTGTGAACCACAAGCTGCTAAACCAATTGATAGTAAAATGGCTGTAAGAATCATTAATACCTTCTTCATAAAAATTTCCCCCTTAACATTTTTTCTTTATGATAAAGAGGGTGACCCTTTGGCTTTGAGCCACTCTCCTTTTAACAAGTATTAAACCCTTTTAATATTCGGATCTGTAAAAATATCATATTCGTCTCGACTTGTTGTCGAAAACTCTGAAACGATAGCCCCTTCTTTACCCGCTTTAAACCAATGCTTCACTCCAGGTAAGATCGTGAACTGCTCTCCAGGTTTGAGAGCGATTTCTTTTTTTGCTGTATAAAAACTTTCCTTCCCTTGCGGAGGCGCTGTACTTGGTTCAGCAGTTGTTTCCCCTTCAACATATAAGTAGACAATTCCCATTCTGCAACGAAAGGTCTCTTTTTTCCCTGGTAACACTCCGATCGGTGGATGGAGATGCTCTGGGCACGTTTGATTTGGAAGAAGAATCAGTTCCTTTGCACAATAATTTTCATTATTAATATAGGTAACAAGCTGTAAACCCTCAATCTCTATCTGCCCCAATCCCATATCAGTAACCTCTAGTTGCTCAATTTCTTTCTCAGTGAGAACAATCTTTGCTTTTTCTAATAGGGATAACACATGATTTTTAATGGTTTCACTCATTTTAAAGCACCCCTTTTGTTTTTTGAAAACGAATACATTTACCTGAATATAAAGGTTTAAGCCCTTAAATGAGCCTAATCTTCTTTATCATGCCTACTACTTTATATAGGATTTTTTTGTAATGATTCGAAACGGACTGTAATTCATATGGTCAATTTTTTCACCTTTTGCGGCTTTTAATGCCATTTCAACTGCCATAAAGCCCTGTTGTTCAGAATCTTGGAAGATCGTTCCTAGCATTCTTCCTTTTTCTACAGCCTTCACAGCTTCAGGAATGGCATCTATCCCAACAATATGAATCTCTTTTTCTCTTCCAGCTGCTTTTATCGCATCATATGCCCCTAGCGCCATTGCATCATTTTGTGAGATGACTGCATCTATATTTGGTAGATTCTGCAACCATTTTTCCATCACATATTCCCCTTGTTCCCTGTTACCGTTTGCAGTTTGCTCGGCAATAATATGGATATTTGGATATTGTGATAAAACGTTTTTGATCCCAGCATCCCTACTGATTTGTAAGGAACTACCACCCTGAATATGAAGGATAACAACATTCCCTACTCCACCAAGTTCATTAGCAATTAGCTCGGTTTCCATTCTACCTGCCACAATATCATTTGAACCAACATAGGCAGTTGCTTCATCTAAGTTTTCCACTTCACCACTCAAAACAATAAGTGGAATTTTAGCTTCTTTTGCTTTTTTAACTGCTAAAACTGTCCCATCCTTTTCATAAGGATTAAGTATGATTGCATCTACTTTATCGAATAGAAAATTTTCAACCTGGGTGACTTGATTCTCTGCTTTCCCTCTACCATCTTTCTCGATAATTGTTACATTTAGTTCATTCGCCTTTTGTTGGATTGCTCGTTGAAGGCCTTTTACATATTCATTTTCTAAGTTCTCATAAGAGACTCCAATCCGATATTTCCCTTCCGTTTGTGCATCTTCCTTTTTATAGGTTTGATCAGACTCAAAGAATGCAAATCCGACCCATCCTATTGAAATCATTAAAAGAAATAAGATGATGACATATAACCATTTCTTGCGGAGCATGTTGACTCCCTCCTGAAGCTTATTTTTACTATACTACCCTAGGGTCATGGACCTACATAAAAAATGTTGGGTGATACCCCGAAAAATTTCGTGTACTTTTTTAAAAAAGTCTTCCATAAAAAAAGAAGCTATCCTCAATTTAAGAGATAGCGCGACATTGAAAAGACCTTTATCCCGAGAATTTATCACTGTATTCTCGTACTGTCATCCCTGTTTGCTTTTTAAATACTGTGCCAAAATAATCGGGATCATTGAAACCGACTAAATAAGCGACATCTGATACCTTCATCGGCTGTTCAGATAGTAATTCCATTGCTTTTTCTATACGAACCTGCACCAAATATTTTTTAAATGGTACACCAACCTCTGTTTTAAATATTTCACTTAAATAAGAGCGATTAATATAATGCTGGTGAGCTAGTCCATCAAGTGAAATGTCACTATCATAGTAATGCACATGAAGATACTCTTGAATTTCCTTTACAATTTTTTTTGATTCCTTTTTGGTCATCCCATTGTCAAGCTCACTGCAAAACTTACTTAGTATAGAGATTAATCCTAACCTAAGATTCGAATCATGCTTGAGTAAAAATTCACTTAATGTAGGCATTGAAGCTTGGGAACCTTGTGTATACAGCTTATTTATTTTATGGCAATGCTTTTCAAGAACATCAAAAATAGCTGTTACCAAAGCAATACTTGAAACAGGTGATTCCCCTTCCAGGGAATGAAGTCTTGAAAAACAGTCTTGAACAAATTCCGTTACCTTTTTTATATCACTTTCTTGAAGTAAATCAGTTAAGCGCTTTTCTTCCTCGGTAGACCATACTGGCCCTAGTAATGCTGTGCTTTCTTTTTGATAGATGTCTTCAACAAACAGCACTGCGTTTCTCTGCTTTTCAGACTGGTAAACAGAAGCTGTCTTTCGATAATTCGAATACAGGTTCTTCAAATCTATAAATAATTCACTATTGATGATTTGTAGATTCAACTTGTGATAAATCCCTGTATTTTGGATGATCTTGTAACATCCCTTTTCAACCTCTTCTCGCAGAGGCTCACATTCGTTAAACCCGATGATGGTAATCCATTCATTTTCATTCACTTTTGATCTAAAACTAACAATTGGTAAAAGGAACTCCAGGCTATCTATCATTACATTTTCTAATCCAAAAAATAGCATTGATAAATCATCTGAAAAATACGATTTCATCTCATCTTCATTTAAAATATACATAGTCACAATGAGATACCGATCACAATTAAATTCGATTCCTAGCATCGCTAGTTTTTTTAGGATGTCTGTTGATTTCTGTTGATTACTATATAGTAAATCATTCATTAAATTGTCTTTTAGAAGGGCAGTACTTCTTTTTAGCAATTGGTGGTTTTTCACTTCACTTTTTATTTTCTTTGTTTCCTGTTCAATTTTGTTTGTCACATCATGCATCGCTTTATATAGCTCATCTTTAATCACGGGCTTTAATAAGTAATCCATTGCGCCACACTGCAGCGCTTTTTGCACATATTTAAAATCAGAATAACCACTTAAAACAATGACTTTAATCCTTAGAAACTCTGCTTTTAGAATTTCTAGGAAGGCCATTCCACCCATACCAGGCATTTTCATATCTAAAAAAATGATATGAGGAACAACCTTTTTTATCATCTCATAGGCTTCCTCTGCATTTTTTGCTTCCTCAATTTCAAAGCTTCCTTCATCATAACGCCTAATTTTCCCTTTCAAACTTCTTCTTACAGCAATTTCATCTTCAACAATCAAAATCCTAAGCGTGTCGTTACGTTCCATTTTACATACTCCTTATGTCAATGGTTGTGGCCGGGAACTCAATTTTGATCACTGTACCCTTATTTTTCACACTGTCAATTTCAAATGAGAGGTTATCTCCATATAATAGTGATAATCTCGTATACACATTTTTAAGTCCTAAATGATTCGATGAGGTTGTTAACGAAAACCGATTGTCAGAATTCATGGTAAACTTCTTAAAGTCATTTAGCTTGTCCTCGTCAAATCCAACACCATTATCAGCAACCTCGATATAAATGCGATCTTTCAATTTCTTTACAATTAGACTGATTTTCCCTTGACCAATCTTCATTTCCACCCCATGCTTAACCGAATTTTCAATCAAGGGCTGCAGGATCATTTTCATGATTAAAAATTGCTCAATTTCTGGGTCAGCCTTCATCTCGATTGATAACTCATCTTCAAACCGGCTTTTTAAGATGAAAAAATAATGGTTACAATGAGCAAGCTCTTCTTTTAGTGTGACTAACTCTCGATCGTGGCTTAAATTATACCTTAACAGCCTACTTAAGGATTCGGTAATATCTGAAATTTTATAAACCTCTTCTTCATCTGCTATCCCACTAATGACCTCTAAAGTGTTATAGAAAAAATGCGGATTTATTTGCATAATTAACGCCTTCAATTCAGCATCCTTTTTATGCAGCTCAGTCTGGTATTGAATGGTTACTAAATTATCGATTGTTCTCACCATCGTTTGAAATCGATTCCCGAGCTGAGTCGTTTCAATATTCGTCTGAGGTATATCAATAGCTGGATTAAAATTACCTTTTTCCACACTACTCATTTGTTTCATCAACACTTTAAGTGGATTGGTTAAATAGATTGATAATAAATAGGAAAGGATTAAAATTAGTACCACTAATATTAGGACACTATAAAAGATCAATCTTCCAAGAGAATTAATATCTTTAATTAATACTTCAAGCGGCATTGAACCAACAATTGTAAAGCTTTCATTTGTTAGCTTATTATAGGACATGATAATTTTTTCACCATTACTATTTTCCTCAATAAATGTATCTGCACTAAGGCGGTCTAAATGCGCAAGGAGCTTTTTATCGGCAAGTTTGCCAATTAAGGTGTTATTTGAGTGGTAGAGTAATGTCCCATTTTCCTTGATAATTTGCAATTCGCCGCCAAACCGGTTCTCAATTTCCTTAAAATTATTTGTAAATGAGTTTAACTCCTTGTCGAAGCTTACATACCCAATTTTCACATTTTCCACCGGATCAATGATGGCTCTAGATGCAGTAAAGCTATACACTCCATTTATTTCAAGTGGGTGAATATCAAAAAGTAATTCATCCTCATAATTATGTTTAATTCTTTGCTGCCATGTTTCTTCTTGATGGGAATTATATTCATAGACCTTATTATTCGTTGTATTTGTTGAAAACCCAACTAAATTCCCAAGATTATCAAAAGACCGGATACTAATAAAATCATTTCTGTTAAAAGTCTCATAAAGATGTTTGTTATCTACAAGCCATCTTTCTGATTGATATTGCTCACCACGCAGAAGATTGAGATTAAACGAATTCGTGTCGAGTATAATCGAGGCATAAATCGAAATTTCTTTACTAGTCCCTTCCAAGAAAGCGTTAATATTTTTACTTACAGCTTCCATTAAAGAGTTATAGTTCTCTAAGGCATCCTTCTTCATAGCTGATACCGATACTTCATAAAACACGTAACCAATGGCGATAAAAGGAATAATCACGATCAATAAATAGGTTACCTGAAGTTGATACCTCAATGTCTTATGGTGAAAGTACCTAATAATTAACCTTCGAAAAAATTTCATAGGTTGTTCTCCATATTATTTTAAATTTTAGTTTTTTAGATTAATAGGTTTTATGATAGTAGGGTTTGAAAGCGATGTCAAATATGTAAGGAGTTCTTTAGAACTATTTCGATCCTTATTTTGTGTTTGTACTCAACACGTTTTAAAAATTTCATACCAGCTACTCTACCTCGAGAGGATAGAATAATGGTTAACCGTCATAAGTTATGTTGGCTTTCCTATTTTTGTAACGTTTTATTTAATTTTCAGGGTCAAAGCAAGTCTAATACATTGAATCACTCGATCTAGATGCTTCCTTCACAGATACAAAAGGTTTAATCATTCATTTGACTACTGCTCATCGCACAAAAAGAGGGACATGGTCCCTATCCCTCAGTTCCTTTGCCTGTATAACTCTAAAAACTCCCGAAATTGATCCTTGGTTACATCGGAATTCATAGCGTACTGTGCCAGGTTGATCCATTCGTTTTCAAATTCCTTAGGGTCTGTTTCTCTTTGTTCATTAAGCAGAATTTGATAGGCGTACCTAGTACAGATGATACCTTATATAAAAAGTCGGTAGAGTGATCTTGATGGATATTGTTCTCAATTGAACGTAAATAGGATTCTTCAACACCTGTTTTTTCTCCTAATTCAGCTAAAGATACATTTTTTTTAATACGATATTTTTTAATCCTTTTACCAATCATGACAATCCACCTTTCTCATTAGCTAGGATTATTTTGAAAATATAAACTCCTTTCAATAAAAATTTATAAGTATCGTAGATCTAAAGATTATTAATTACCAACCTCTGTTAAAACCCTATTTTCGTGATAACAGGCAAGTACTATTTCTCTATTATTTGTTTTAAGCAATTCATTCAATAAGTCATCTAGCTTTGTACTTAATTTAACCGTATATGAGTGTGTTAACCCATATTCTAACCCTATTGATATCATGCTTTGTCTTGTTGCTTCAATCTCTTCTACCAGTTTTCTATTGGAAAGTTCACACATCATAATGTTCACCTACCCCTTTTATATTTCTGATGTCACTATTAAACAATCTACTAGTTTCAAAATGTTAACTTTAGTTTCCTATAAATTGAAATGATTGTATATCACCAGCAGTTCCTATTTCTAGGATATTAGCCTCACGTTCGACAATTTTGTTAGGAGGGTATTCCTATATTCTTCTATAAATGTCGACGATTAAGAAATAACAGTTGATCCATTAAAAGCTTAAGATTTCACTGTGAAAATAGCGAAAGATGAAAACACTTCCATTTCATTCAAAAAAATTATTCCCTGGATAATAGAATGTTATCTACTATAGAAATCTAAACAACCCAAAATTAAAAGGAGAGTCAATCTTTTTTATGACTGACTCTCCTTTTCTGCTTTTAAACGTATAATAAAATTGGTTGCATTACACTTCATTTGGAATTCTCCTTATCTTTTCCGAAAAAGCTTTTTTCACTAACCGTATCGAATCCCATAAGCAAAAACTCTCATTTTTTTAATAAACTTTTATGACTTAAATAAGTATGTTTGCAAACTACCAGATTCAAACTATGTAAACGTTTATCCTCCTTTCTTCCTATACAAAATTACCTTTCCTTAAAAGTGGTTTAATATTCGTCTGCTATTGTTAAAAATGGAGTTTCTATTAATCTATTTCTAAACAAAAAGGAGAGAAAAAAAGAATGATGCGTAAGTGGTTAGTTGGTTTGCTTGCATGTATGCTTACTGTTCCAATAGCAGCACAAGCTGAGAATGAAGCATCTTCAGTAGCTCAGGCTCGTTCAACGTCATCGGACAAAACGGAACCTGTCACCTTTGTAGGACCGGCGGGGAAAACGATTGTTTCGAATGAAACAACGACGCCGATTGGTCCTGGGATTAAGCTATCTCGTTTTGAGAGGTTTGATGCTCGGGGCTGGTTAAATGGGGAAATAATGACAATTGAACTAGAAAATGAAAACGTTTCGTTGGACCTGCTTTATCCTGGCTCGATTGCGTCGGCAAAGCCGTTGTCCGAGATCGCCAAGGAAGCAGGCGCAATTGCCGGGGTAAATGGTGACTTTTTTGATATTAACAATACAAAAGCACCACTTGGCGGAGCGATCCAAAACGGCCAGCTGCTAAAGGGACCTGAGGGCTCACATACTATAACAGCTGGTGTTGACAAAAGCGGGATCGGACAGATTGCAAATCTCCTTCTGGAAGGCATGATTACTCTTCCAAGTGGAACGCATTCACTATCTGCTTTGAATCAGTACGGCCTTTCTAAAGATGGTATTGGCTTATACACATCAGTATGGGGAACAAAACAAAGAACCTCAAGCGCTACATACGAAGTCGTGGTTCAGGATGGTAAGGTGCTTCGTACATCCAATCAGCCTGGAAGCGGTCCGATTGATGAAAACAGCTTCGTAGTAATCGGCAGAGAAAAGGGTGCTGAGGCGTTAAAGGGCTTATCGATTGGTGACAGCGTAACCGTCGACTACGTCCCAAAAGTGGATGGTGACAGCCTACTGTCATTTGCTGTTGGCGGTAATATCAAGCTAATGGAAAATGGAGAGATCCCAGCAGGCTTAGATGATACAACGGCTGCCCCAAGAACATCGGTTGGCTTCTCTAAGGATGGGAAGAAGATGTTTTTAGCTGTCGTTGATGGGCGGCAAATTGATAGCCGTGGAATGACGTATAAAGAATTAGCAGAGCTGATGAAGGAATACGGCGCCTACAATATACTGAATTTAGATGGCGGCGGCTCTTCAACAATGGTTGCCCGTTCTCTTGGTTCCAATCAGGCTGAGGTTGTCAATCAACCATCTGACGGGTCTGAGCGCTCTGTGCCAAACGGAATTGGAATTTTTGCAAAACCAGGCAGCGGTGAGCTTTCAGGTTTTAAAGTAGCAACAGCAGCCGAGTTGGAAAACAGTAACCGAGTATTTCCAGGGTTATCAAGGACACTCAAAGGTGCTGGATATGATGAAAATTATACTCCAGTTGCGACCAGCAATATCACTTGGCGGGCACTACCAGCTGATGTAGGAGCATTTGAAGAGAACAGCGTATTCCGCGCAAAAAAATCCGGATCAGCGGTTGTACAGGCTCAAGCAACAGCGATTAAAGGAACAATGGACATCACCGTCCTTGGCGAATTAGCCAGAATTGAAGCTGCGCCTTCTCGCCTAAGCTTAGAAATGGGCAAAAGCCAAGACTTTTCAATTTTAGGCTATGACAAGGACGGCTATGCGGCACCGATTGAACCACGTGATGCTCAGCTTGACTATGATAAAGCAGTTGTAGATATCACAGAAAACAGTGATGGCAGTTTTACCGCTGTGCCAAAGGCAGAAGGCGAATCAGCCCTTATTACGGTAACGGTTCAGGGACATAAAACGTATCTTCCTGTTACAATCGGCCTTTCAACAAAGCAAGCTGACGGTTTTGAAAATCCTGCTGATTGGTCGTATACAACCTATCCTTCGGCTGTAAAGGCTTCAATGGAATCTGTGGCCGGTAAAAATGGACAAGGCCTGCAGCTCACGTATGATTTCTCGACAACAACAGCAACGCGGGCAGCGTATATCCAAGCAGATCCAATGCTCGAACTTCCAGGTGACGTGCAAAAAATCGGCTTATGGGTATATGGCGATGGAAATGGAGCTTGGCTGCGCGCTGTGATTAGAGATGCAGCAAACACAAGCTATACGTTATCATTGGCAAGCCAGATCAATTGGACAGGCTGGAAATACGTTGAGGCATCTGTTCCAGCAGGAATTCGCTACCCAGCAAAGCTATGGCGGATTTATCCGGTCGAAACGAACAGAAGCAATCAATATAAAGGAAAAATAATCATTGATGATCTCACTGTAAAGGTACCACCAACTCTCGAGGTTCCTGAACAGTCACAATCTCAAGATCCATTGATTATTCAAAACGGAGAAATCAGCAAAAATAACTGGACCTTTGCCGTACTAGCAGATAGCCAGTTTGCAGCAAAATCACCAAATAGCCAACAAGTGCAAATTGCGCGCGAATCGCTTCAGCAAATAGTCAAAGCAAACCCTGATTTCCTTGTGATCAACGGAGATTTAGTTGACACGGCTTGGAAGGAAGATTTTGAGCTTGCGGAAAAGATTTTAAAGGAAGAAGTCGGAGACAAGTTACCAATCTATTATATCCCAGGCAACCATGAAATCATGGGCTCAGGATCGCTGGACAATTTTATTAACGTGTTTGAAAATAATCGTTTTACCTTTGACCATAAAGGAACACGATTTATCATGCTCGACACATCAACAGGAAGCTTGCGCACAAGTGATTTTGATCAATTAATCGAGTTGCAAAAATCTCTTGATGAAGCAGCTTCTGATCCGAAAATTAACAATGTTGTCGTGGTGGGACACCATCCAACACGCGACCCGCTCCCAACGAAAAACAGCCAGCTCAGCGACCAAAAAGAGGCTGACTTACTTGAACAATGGCTCACAGACTTCCGTAAAACATCAGGCGGAAAAGGTGCCGTCTATCTTAGCGGACATGCCCATACCGTCAATGTTGAACGCGTCGAAGGCGTACCGTACATGGTCGTCGGACCTGCAGGAAAGGCCCCATACGGCCCTGCCGATGAAGGCGGATTTTACTCATGGACCTTGTTTGGTATTGATCCTAATGCTGTAAAAGACAAAGCCTTTGGTCCTGAAAATGCCGCAACACGCAGCGAAGCAGCTAACCGCAGTTGGATCGAGGCTGAGGTGAGACCAATGTTGGAAGATATTACGGTAGATGCACCAGTTACAGTAAAGACAGGTGAAACCGTAAAAATCACCGCATCTGGACGCCAGGCTGGTGATCTAACCATTCCACTTCGTTACCCTGCGACATTGAAATGGAATGGCAGTGAGAATGTGTTTGTTGGTTCTGACAGTAAGCAGCTTGAACAGGCTAAGGCTTCCGGGAAGTTTGATGCCCTATTTGATCCTGAAACAGGTGAATTAACGGCGATTGCTGAGGGTAGGATTTCGTTAAAAGTTGAAGCCAATGGGACGATAGCTGAGGAGGAAATCAGCATACAATAATGGCATATAGAATAGGATAGCCAATCTCTTTTATAATTGGCTATCCTTTTCTTTTCGTCTAAATTGCTATATTTAAAACCATGACGAATAAAATTGTGAAACGAGAAAATCTTTCTCTGCCTCTTAAAATCTATTAAATTCGACAAAATCCGGGTGGTGACAGGTACCTGAAACTATTTTAAATGTTCAATCTTAATATTTTTAAATATCGCTGTTCCACCCTCAGAGTAGAGGCTAATACCTTGATCTTCTGCTTTTGGGAAGATCAAATTAGAATGAGTGATTCTTCCATCATCAATAAACACTTCAATGCTGGATTTATCAACGAGAATTTTCAAATGTACTTGCTGTTTGCTGCCATCAAATGGTGCTTTACTTTCTACATATTTATTACTCTCGTCAGGGTGACCGGTCCTTGAGCGATTGACATATGAGTATTGGTGAAGAGGGTCAATAAAGATACCAACATCAATATGGCTTTCTTTGTCAGCTGATTCGCGTAAACGAAATCCGACGTTTTTGAGTTCTGACCAAGAGATATCTGCCTCTAATTGATATATTTCACCTTTTATATCAAGAGTTTTAGTGCCATTTAATTCAATTTGTTCGTGAGAATCGATAGAATGTGTTAATTGGTTCATCGCTTTAATTGGTTGTGAGACTAAATAGTATTGATTGTCTTCCTCATGCTTTAGTTCAATTTGACGAACAATTGAATCCATGCCGTTAAAGTCCTCTTCCATTGTTGGGGTGTTATGAACATAATTCCAATTATTCATCCATGCCAAAGCATAGCGTTTAAAATTGTTATCAGGTTCCTTGCTACCTTCAAATGTGACTCCACCATACCAATCAAAGCCATAATCCAACCATTGTGGTTCGCTATGATCGGGGTAGAATTCCTTCCCGTCAAAAAATCCAGTCCAATAAGCATACGTATTTGGCTTACCGATTGTTTTTCCATTTGCACTAACGCCTAAGACCCATTTTAATTGTCCATTATTAGCACGCATCATATAAAGATCTGGGCACTCTACAATTCCAATTTCCTCTGTAAAAAAGCCGCTCGTATAATGCCAATCCTTCAAATTGTGAGACTCATAAAAGCCAATTTTGCTGCCTTCTGCCATGACCATGACCCAATTATCATTTCGTTTATCCCAGATAATTTTTGGATCTCGAAAATCATGTGTACCCGGATTTTTCATAATCGGTTCCTCGCTATATGAGGTAAAGGTTTTTCCTTTATCTGTACTGTACCAAAGATATTGTTCCTGTTTGCCGCCATCTGCTGAAGGTTGTGTCACAATGGCAATGAGAGCATCTTTTCCGAACCCGGCTGTATTTTCCTTGTCAATGACAACTGAGCCTGACCAGGGGTCCCCATTTTTGTTTGTGTATTTGGGGATTGCTACACCTTCATCCTTCCAGTGAACTAAATCTTTAGAAGTTGCATGACGCCATTCTGTGCCATTACCTTTAGGATAATCTCGATTATAGAGGTAATAGTAATGATATTTTCCATCAAAATAGATTGGTTTCTGCGGATCGTTTTTCCATTTATCTGGTACGGTAAAATGGTATTGAGCCCGATATGAGTGTTCTTTATTTTCCGGTGTTGAATCCTCTTCCTTTGAAGGAGTTTCTTCCTTTTTGTTTGATGATTTATTTGGATGATTAACCCAAAATCCGATGGCAATGATGATAGATAATCCAATTAGTATAAAACACAACGGCTTCACCCATTTTTTATTACGTATTTCTTTGTTCATTTATCTCACCACTTTATCGTTTTCCTTCTAGAATAGGGTAAACTTGCTTGTATATAAGAAAAGCTCTGGGCGCCTTGTTCAGACCCGAGGGGCTAGACGCTGAAACTAGACACCAAAACTGAGTAAGAAAAGTTATAAATTCTGTTACTATAAAAAAGAAAATGCCAACTAATTAAATTGGCATTTTCTTTTTGATGTTTTTACTTTACCTGATAAATTTATTGATTAATTCTACTATTATTTTATCGTTACTTGTCCTTGTTCAAGGATACTATTTTTCACAACAGATGTTTTGTCGCCTTTAATGTTAAGCTGGAAGCTTGGCGCAAATGTTGATTTGTGATCTTCGAAGTACCCTCTATTTGTCATGTAGCTTGTTACGACTGTATTGTCACTGCCTTCTTGCGGAATCGCAAAATGAGCATAGTTCCAAGTAACATCATATGGATCAAGATCATGGTGTAAAACAAGTCCAGTTTCATTTAAAGGCTTGTATGTTCCAGTTAATGAGTTAGATACATATCCTAATAGATAGATATCTTCATTATCAATGCCATCAATCGTCATTTTTGATCCACGAGAGCTTGTGAATAAGTACCATTTTCCATCCTTTTTAAAGATGTTAGGACGTTCGATTTCATCTGTTACCGTGTTTGATGTAACCAATGGTTTCATGACTCTTTTTAACGTATAATCATCATTAATTTCAATAATACCTAAAGCACCGTTTGAAATTTGCGCTAAATCCTTTTTAGGGCTTTGTAACAATTTGCTTTTCTCGTTTTGGAAGAAAGATTCACTATTGCCATAGTAAGCCTTATTAAATAATGATTCTTCCCCTTGGTATCCAGTTTCAGTTCCTGTATTAGCTTCGAATACTAGATATTTATGACCATTTTCTTCAATATAGTGAGGGTCTCTTAATGTATGATTATCAGAGTAATCGCCATTTCCAAAAGCTTGTTCAACTGTTTGATAGTTTTTCTTGTCACCATCAAAGATTGATTTGTGATCTTCAATTCCATCTACTTTCAATGTGTTTGAACCTTGTTCAGATACATTGATTTGAGCTGTTGTTAATGTTTGTTTTCCAAAGAAGTTATGTGCTGGATCCCAGCCATGACGGTTTGTATAGAACAAACGAACCTTTCCGTCTTCAGTTAAAGTAGCTGAACCTGACCATTCTTCCGCTTGGTTTCTTAAGACAGGATCATCTGATTTGAATTTATCGGAATCTTTAAACACTCTACCTGCGTTTTTCCAACTATCAATTCCTGTGTCACCAATTTTTTTATAGAACATGTAAATAAAAGTGTCCCATCCTTTATCAGGATCTCCAGCTAAACCGAAAACAATTTGGTAGCCATTATAATTTGCAACTGTTCCATCAGCATTTTGTAGTGGCCAAGTGTCCCACACATCTAAATCAATTAAGTTACCTAACTCATCATACCCTTTTGCAGAAGAGATGTTTTTGATTTTAGATTCGTCAAATTGAGGTACTGTATATCTTGAATCACCTTGTTGTTCAATCATCTTGTGCATGTCTGAACGTGTCATATGGGAAATTCCATAGGATTCATTGTGATCTCGGGAGTCTTTTTCTGCTGCAAAAGTCAGCGATTCTCCCCCACCTAATAATATAGCTGTACTAAGTGTTACGACTGTTGCTTGTTTGGCAAATCTTTTAAAGTTCATCGGTCGTCCTCCTAGAATTTTTAGTTGTTACACGGGGAGTACTTTACCAGAACGGCTAAGTGCCACCGTGTCTTGTCTACAAATAGAATTATAGGGTAGTTACGATTTTGTGAATATGTCATAGATTGATAAGAATTTAGTCGTAAATTGATATATAGAGGGGGATTTTAACGAAAGGCTGTTTTCACAAACTTTGTTGCTATTTACCAAGTAATGCGGTGTGGTTGAGTGCAGCGAGAGGATGCTCACTTTCCTCGGGGAGGGCGGTGAGCATCTGGAGTAAAAACGCCCGCAGGAGTCTCGCAATCCGTTCCAATCAACCTGAAATAGATTTGTTTTAAAAGCAACATACGAAAAAAACCCCCGAAAAAGGGGGTGGACGATATCATTTGATTAAGGTGAAAATGGATCATGAGGTTCATACAGTTCTTAAGTGAATTTCTGTCTCACATTACATAAACATTTGGCTGTCCGCTGCTTGCTTGAAATAGTTGTTGGCATGGTTACTGACTAGCAGCACTGTTCCAAGATTTTTGAAACTCTTGCAGTAACTGATCGCGCTGAAGCTGTTTTCCAATATATAACTGGATGGAAGGTCCAAATTTTTCTTTTACTCCGACAGGAAAATGAAACCAGTTAGAACGCATGGTTTTTCCTTCTTTGTAATATGCTAATGTATCATTAGCAAGGGGACCTAAATGGTTAGACTCTATATTTTTAAAAGCAGGGATGAATTTAAATTTTTCAGTCATAAATGTTTGTCCTTGTTGGGAAGAAACCATCCAGTTTAAGAATTTTTTTGCTTCCTTTTTCTTTTCGGGTGTTGATTGTTTGTTTACGACCCAATAATTTGAGACACTAACGACCAAGGCATCATTGTTACGTTCATCATTAATAGGTATTGGAAGAAGTCCGATATTCATATCAGGCGATAATTGATCAATCATTGGCTGAACCCAATTCCCTTGAAGTATCATTGCTGAAGCTCCTGTTGCAAACAAATTCACTTCCATATTGTAGTCAGTTGTTAGCGGATTATCATTTCCATATTCTATTGTTAAATCCAACAAATCAATGATATCCTTGAATTGCTGATTATTGGTGATTTTCTCCTTACCGGCATTGAGGTTTTTTATAAACGTGTTTGGATCTTCTTGTTGAGCAAAGGCGATATTTGAAAGAAGTACCCCCAATATCCATTCCTCGTAATAACCATTAGCAAAAGGAGTGATGCCTGCCTTTTGTAATTGTTCTGAGGCCTCTCTTAATTCTGTTAGCGTTTTTGGTAAAGTATTGATTCCTGCCTGTTTAAACAAATCTTTATTGTAAATAAAGCCGTATCCTTCCAAGTTAATTGGCATACCATAAATCTCTTCATTAAATGTGATTGGTGATAATGTATCCTTATATGCATTCTTCACCCATGGTTGATCTGAAAGGTTTTCTAAATATTCCCGCCATAATTTCGCACTTTCGTATCCATTGTTTGTGAAAATATCAGGACCTGTACCTGCAGCAATCTGTGCTTTTAGATCACTAAGATCATCAGTTGCACCACCAACAGTTTCTATCTGAATTTCTATGTTAGGGTTTTCCCTTTCATAAGCTTGTACCATTTGTTCGAACTGTTTTGAAATTTCCACTTTAGGATTTCTTACATTTAAGGTGATTTTTCGTTCGGCAATTTCTCTCTCTTTCGTTGTCGACTCCGTATTATTATTTTGACATGCTGCAAAAGAAAGGCTCAGAGTGCCAATTAATAACATGTATAATATCTCTCTTCTCATCAACTCACCCCAAGTATGTTTCACAAGATATAACGGAAATGATTTCAATCTATCTACTTTGTCAATGCAAGTTTTTTATCTAAGTTTCGATACTCAAATGGTGTGATCCCAACTACCTTTTTGAATAGCTTTGAAAAGTATTTTTCATCTTGATAGCCAAGCATTAATGAAATAGATAAAATACTCTCATCTGTTTCACTTAGCCATGATTTTGCCTGGTCAATTCTAAGATTCATAATGTATTTGGATAGGGGCATTCCAGTTTGTTGTTTAAATTTTCTTGAGATATGTTCACGACTTAAGAAGAACCGGTTTGCCAGTTTTTCTAAACTTAGTTCTTCCATATAATGCGTTTCTACAAAGTCAACAATGTTTTGCATTCGCTGAGCATCATCCAAGTCATTCAAACGGTGTATCGATCGGTATTTTTGATCATCCATCGTTTTTTGTATTTCTTGGTACAACCTAGGTATTTCATTTAATAAACGTAACGTTTTCCCGCTAACCAGCCGAACTGGAATGTCAAATTGATGACTAATCCATTCTTCAATCGCTAACCAATGCTTTGGTGTAGAAATAACAAGACAAAGATTTTGATCATGCTGAAGTGCAAATGCGTTTCCCCAGTCTTGATTAAAGAGCTCATCAGCTAATAATTGAATGTATGGTTCTGAATGATGCATATGATAAAAGGAAATCAGTGTAACATCGTATTCATCTGCAAGGGGAAGAAATGAAGCAACTTCTGATTCTTCGAATGGTTCCCCTAAACAAGCTTGTGTAACAACCTGATTCATACGAAACCTTTTAACCTCTTCGAGTACGCCTGTCTCTTTGTTTTGACGCTCTTCCTTTTCACTCTGCCAGGATTCAATGGCTGCTGACAATGTATTATTGAATGGATCTGCTTCAATCGGTTTTAATAAATAGTCGAAACTGTTGAACTGAATGGCTTTTCGCATAAATGAGTAGTCATCAAAGCCTGTAATGAAAATAACTTTGCCTGAATAATCGATTGAGTTTAACCACTCCATTATTTCGATTCCGCTTATTCCGGGCATTTTTATGTCAGTGAATATAATTTCCGGATTTTGTCTTTCTATTATTTTTTTTCCTTCCTCTCCATTAGCTGCTTCTAAAACATCAGTGATCCCGTGTTGTTTCCACTGTCCTAAATGTCGAATAACATAACGAACATTGAACTCATCATCTATAATTAGAGCCTTCATACAGTTCTTAGCCTCCTTATCAAAATTTTTTAATGTAACAATAATCAAATTGTATAGGTTGTTATAAATTAAAGCGTGCTAATCGTTTGATCCATTAGAGTCTAGAGGAATGACAAGTTGAACTAAAAAGCCTTGTCCTTGTTTCGTATCTAGCTTTATACCCGCATTTTGTCCATAGTTTAAAACCAATCGGTCATGTATGTTTTTAAGACCGATATGTTCGTGTGAATAGGTTCCTGTATAAGGAGTGGTGTAAATATTTTCTCTTAATGATTTCAGCTTTGAGAGTGTGACACTTGAGCCATCATTTTCTACTGTAAGAGTTAACGTTTCTCCTTTTATTTCTCCGTATATGCTTAAGTGTGCATCTTGGAATCCTTCTTCATAACAATGCTTAAAAAAGTTTTCAACAAGCGGCTGAATAACCATGCTCGGGATTTTCATTCTTTGAATTTCTTCGTTTAGTTTAATAGAAATGTTTAGATTGTTTCCAAAACGCTCCATTTGTAGGGAGAGGTATGCTTGTATATAATTCACTTCATCGCGTATCAGGACCCATTGATCAGCACGGATAGAGTATCGCATCATTTTGGATAAGGATGTTACTAATTGGTAGACATTTGGAGACTGAGAACGTAGAGCAACAGCTCCAATTGATTGTAATGCGTTAAATAAGAAGTGCGGATTCACTTGAGACTTTAGTGCTCTAAATTGGTTTTTTCTATTCTCAATGTCTAGTTTATATTCACGTTCAATATGGTGGTTAATGCGGTCCATCATATCCTTCATATGTTTTTCAAGATGACCAATCTCGTCCTCTCCTTTATGCTCAAAAGGGACATTCATATTTCCCCCTTCAATAGACCGCACTTTTTTGCTAAGAATTTTAATTGGACGAGTGATTCTATATGAAACAAAACCTATCATTAGCAAACCCATCATCCCTACTCCAATTCCAACGAGTATGTTTATAAATGCAGTCTGTCTTGCATCATGGAATAAGAAATGACTAGGAGTTATCTTAATTAGTTTCCATTGATTTAGTGATCCAGATAAAGTTTTCGATAATAAAATATCTTCTCCCGAATTAATATCTTTCGCATTGATACGCTCTAGTAAGTTAAGTGGAAGAACCTTACCGATAAGAGTAGTGTCGCTTGCATACATAACACGATCATTTGAATCAACCAGTAATACAGATTCTTCATTCTCCTGAATGAGAGTATTACATAAACGAGCATATCCATTTAAATCGATATCTATCGTAATAATTCCGAGAAATTCATTTGAAAGCACATCAACTATTTTATGGTGAAACGTCATAACTACTGTGTTGTCCGACTGAGGAACAATCGCAGCATTATTATAATTTACAAGTTGATGAGGCGGCTCAATCAGATAGTCTACGTTTGATTGATAAAGTTTTTTAATTGATTCTTGGTTTAATAAGTCAGGTTTCAATTTAGGAGCACTGACTTTAGCGTTATAAGCGGTAAAAGATTCTTTGTTTCTATCAAGATAAAAACGAACCTGGCGGATTTCATTTCGCATAAGATAAAAAGTCTCTATGCTTTTTTCTCTTGAGTTTGGGTTAGAGTACCCTGAATCTTCACTATCATTTCTGAAGACCTGAAATAAGTCAGGATTCCGATACAGAATATAAGGAAGATCGATCATATCTTGAAAGTATTGCTCCAGTTCATCTGACAATTTATTCATTTGATTGTTACTAACCTCAAGTGCTTGCTGTTCCACTCTATCTTTTGTATATCCATATATGAAAAAAACAGATAAAAAATACGGTATGATGATGAGAATAAGAAGCATAAGGAATAAGCGACTTTGGATGCTCTTCATTTCTAAAATGCTCCTTTCATTCGGGAAAAACAAATTAAAGCTATTTATGAATGATAGAAGGGTAGGATAATATCAAAATACTAAAGTCATTCATTACTCTTATTAACATCTAATTCTATTTCAGTCATTTCGTCAATATAGGGAAAATTGTCAAAAAAAAAAGACGGGAAGGGCTGTTTCCCCTTCATTATTGTGTTGGTAACGGTTACTTTAGAAGGGTAAAAACCAAACTTAATGAGGAAATCGAAACTTAGGTACTAGTAAGTGATACATTGTTACAAAAAATAGTCATAAAGGATTATTAAATGTCATAATTTTAACTTAGTTTACATAATTCGTGGAATTGTTTATGGAAGGACACCTGTGACTATCTTCGACAAATTTCGGGTGGTGACAGGCACCCGAAACTAAAAAAAGGAGAAGGTCTAGTTGACTTCTCCTTTACATTAAGTTCCTAATTAAAAGTATTCACGCACAATTCCCTTAAAGAACTTCTCGTAGAGTTTCAAGAAATGAAATGTTTCCATGGTGTATCGTATGCTTTGATTTAGTATGGATGGATCTTGATCCAATCAAAGTGTATGTTCTGATCCTGAGATGGACCATAACGGATTGGATCACTACCTCCGTGGAAGGCAGTCATATGAAGCGTATCAACTTTAGTTCCGTCCGTTACGTATTTAATATTCGTCTTGGTGAATTTCGGTGTACTCATGTCATTGACATAAATCTTTAGAACGCCATCGTAGTTACTGCCGCTATTGATCTTGACTAAGATTTTGATTGTATACCAGGTATTACTCAAGAGAACAACGTCATTTAACGGTTGATTATTCATATCTGCCCCAAAACCGTCTCCCCATGATTCTGTCATTCCCGCATGATAGACATATGGAATCAAATGACCTTCAGGTTTGAACATCAGCCTGACGCTAAATCCGTCTCCGTTAGTCGCATCGCCGCCCCCCGTATAGTTTTTACCGCCTCCAAGACCGGGAAGCTTTCCCCCTTCTGTCCAATCATAACTACCGCTAGTCGGGGTAAATTTCACTCGATATTCAACTGTGTACGCGTCCCTCTCCTGCAATCTAGATAATATTTGACCGCCGCTTCCGGATGTTCCTACACCGCCTTCAGGCATGTGAAAAACAAGGTGTCCCTCACTATTGATCGTGATTCGATTGGTGTCGGTTTTCGTAATAATGTTTCCAAAATCCTCTATTGCTTGTTGATCTGAATATACACCTGGCTCACTTGAGAAATACACATCGCGGTCTGCATAATACGTCGCGAAAACGGTTACAGACAACGATAAGAAAATGATACACCCTAATCCAAAAGATACAACGCCACGCTTATTCGCCCACCTCATCCATTTCCCTCCTTGTATGTTGAAATCTTATGAAATGGCGCATCCTACCGTAGTTTGCACTCCCTTATTAACATAAACTGCCTCGGTATCATCGTCTCCTTCAAGAATGAAACTGACATTAGAAAAATCAGAATTACCTGGACCGGTCCAAGAAAGGTCAACTGCTGATTTGACCATGCCATCTTACATTTCTGTTGGAGGTGTACGATCGACAAAGCTGACATCTACTTCATTAATGCGGGCAATCGTGTCATTCGGATCTCCATTCCCCCATGACGGACTGATAAATATGAACCGGATGGAGGTTGTCTCGATTGTATCAAAGTTCAGCAATGTGAATTGCTCCAAGAAGGCATCCTTGTCGTTATCTCTTACTTCCGCCAGCTTCTTCCATTCTGAACCATCTAAATATTCAAGATCAAAATCCTTCACATGCCAGCCGGCAGAGCCAGTAACCGGCACGTGTCCACTCCATAGCTTTACTTGGTTGATCGTTTGCGGGGATGTCCAATCCAACTTAAGAAAAGGGGTCTGTGTTCCGCTGGACAACCATCGAGTAGATAATTTTCTGTCCACTACTCTTTCTTTTACATTGGTACCAAGCGTGGAATCAACAGACAATTGAGCAGTTACCGCCAGGTTATTCGTCACGATCAACTTGATTGTACCGTTCTGCGTTATTCCATCCAATGTAGCAGTTACCTTAATTACTGCATCACCTTCCTTTAATGCAGTAACTACCCCGTTGCTGTTTACAGAAGCAATCTCTGGTGTCAGACTCTCATAGACAATCGCAGCATCTTCTAAAGAAGTATTAGATCCAGTGTTCATTTTTCCCGATACATGTAAGAGAGTTGAAGTTTTCGGTGTAAGTTGAGTTTTATCCGCAGATACTGTTACACTGGCCAATTCGACAGGTGGATAAGTTTCCACCATTAGGTACGGTCGCTTATCGCTGTCAGTACCATTATAGAGTTGGGTAAGATAACCAGTCAGCGCTGGATCTTGGGCGATGGCAAGCGATACTGTCTTATCGCCCGCCAATTGATCTTTCACAAACAAGGTAGCGTCGAATACATACCAAGAATCAACACCGTCATCTTTAACCTGTATTGTAGAAAGATGATCACCGAGTGCAGGCTGTGTATCGTCCGATTCCCACATTAAACTGTTTATACTCCATGAATCATCCTCGACACCGTACAAGGAATTAGCTACTGTCGTTTTCTCATTTTTGCTTTCCAATGCTCGTCCATAGACGTACAGTCTAGCCGTAGCAATCTTTCCACTTAGTTGACTCAAATCATATTTCAGATAGGTTCGAATCGAACTGTCATCATCGCCACCTTTGACAAGTAAATCGGATGCATCTAGAGGGGACGATGCATTTTTTTGGATGCTTGCAGCTTCAATAGCAGACAGCTGTTTAGGGATAGCCACACTGTTTATATAATCGGTCTCAGCATTGTCGCTTATCTCATTACCTGACAACAAAATATTGGTTCCATACGA
Organism: Metabacillus bambusae; assembly: GCF_017497975.1. Classification (GTDB taxonomy): domain Bacteria; phylum Bacillota; class Bacilli; order Bacillales; family Bacillaceae; genus Metabacillus; species Metabacillus bambusae. The sequence continues at coordinate 170,536 of NZ_JAGDEL010000005.1, forward strand.
TATGTTAACACCGTTGGTATTGCCCGTTACACGATTGTTCTGAATGACGATGTTTTTTGGAATTCCTGCTCCATTACCCGCGTTCCCCGGATCTCCTTTATCTTCTAATGCAATAATACCCCAGAACTCATTCGCTGTATTATCATAAATCTTATTGTTTTTTACAATCGTTCCAGGTGCATTCTTCAGACGAATCCCCTGACTACCCGCTTTGGTGAAATTGATAATTTTATTGTTCTCTATAACGGTTTCGGGAGAGCCAAGATATACTTGAATGCCGTATCGATCCACATTCTCGATCACATTATTATGAATATAGTTGCCCGGACCTGCTGCATCATGCGTTGCACCAGGATTGCCTACACCAATAGCCGCTTCACCGCCGCCGAAGATATGGTTGAACCGAACCTCATTCATATATTCGTCTTCTCCATGAAAGTCAATCGAATCTAACGCAATGTTCTTATAGTTGTTATGTTCAATAAGATTATTATGGGTGTAGAATTGCATAAGTGTTCCATGACGCAGATAAGGACCGATAAAACGGTTGTTGCGAACAACATTGAAGTAGGAATCATCTTCTCTGCCTAAGCGGCTTTCTTTGGGCTTTCCTTCTATAGAAACGCCGTAGCCGCTCCCTCCTTCTGCAACATCCGTTGCGTTCCTGAATAAGGAGTTTTCTACGATCACATCGTGACTATTAATAATAGCTACACCGATGCGCTGGAATTTTTCAACTGTTAGACGGTCAAGAGTAATATTGTAAGAAGGCTTCCCGGCAGACGATGTAATGTATAACGCTTGTTTAGGCCCTCCTCTGTCAGGGTTTGCAACCCGAGTGTCCGTAGAATAATTCAGGTTCCAACTCGAGGTAAGGGTCATATTACTGATTTTGATATTGTTCTGTGCTGCAATCCGGATAATAATCCCATAATTTGTTGCGTGTTCTCCAGAATCGTTCGCATGATCTGAAACTAGAAGGACGCCCTCTTGGCTTTCTCCGCGCAATTGGACACCTGACTTCATTGTCAAGTGGGAGACACCATCGTAAGACATGCTGGATAATTGATAATGACCATTAGGAAGATAGACCTCATCGCCAGGCTGTGCTTTATCCAGAGCCTCGCGGATAGCTTTAGCATCATCCTCACCGTTATTGGAAGGATTCGCTCCAAAAGCTACGACATTAAGTTTTCTTCCCTTAACCTCTTGCAGCTCATGAGGTTTGTGGGGCGTGCCGTCCGCGTAGTAAAGACCAGGCTTGGTTGGAATCGGGGCATCCGGATCCGGTCCGGTTGGCGGTATTTCCAAATCGTTTAGTATGAACCCATCCTGATGAGGCGGGTACACTTGAATTTCAGTGATGCTGGTCCATTGGTTCTCACCACGTCCTACAACTCGAACATAACGGGCCGTCACAGTCTCGAAGCCGAATGCCTCCAATTGAATCGTCGTACCGCTACTGGTACCGCTGTATACCTTGGTCCAGGTCGTTTGATCGTTTGATACTTCGATATCAATCGTTTTAGTACGATTATCGCCCCTGTAGAAGGCGACGCCTAAGTATGAAACCTCCTTCTGTGAACCAAGGTCAAGTTCAATCCATTGTCCGTCACCAAAGACTGACCAACGGGAGGTGATATCGCCATCGATCGCATACTCTGGTAGATTAGAATCGCTGCCACTGGCACGGTATCCGACAATCGACAGTTGATTTACTGGGGTACCGTTGCTAGAGGCTACCTCATCCTCGGCATCCTCGAACACAAACTGGTTTTCCACCGCCTGGACCTGTTCTGCCTTTACACTAATGAAACTCATGATCAGTATACATAGGGTCAAGATAAACGATATAGATCTCTTGACACGGTTTCTCATGATCAGTACTCACTCCCTCAATAAATAATAACTTAATAGAATGTGAAGTTATCCCCAATTACTCTTAAGGGCATACGGGTAGTGTAATGACAAATCTGGACTACAGCAGCGTGCTTATCCGTAAAAATAATAGTGAGTTTGGTAGATTTGCTACTACATAATCATTACACTACGAAAAAAGGTATTAAAACATACGTTTAAAAAACTTCTAAATTCTTAAGACCAGTGCGAATGCAAGGTGCACTTATATCCTCTCCATCCTTTTCTTGAAGAAAAGCTTGAAAATTTTTTAAAAATAATTCATGTCTCAATGTATACATGTGAAGTGCAACAGAAATATTCGACATTTAACTAGTTAATTACCTTTTTAGATAGCTCTATCTCTAAATAAGCTCCCTGTTCTTGTAAGATATCCTGTAATTTTTTAATGTTAAGTTCTTGAACCTTTACGTTTTCTCTTGCTGCAATTGCAGCTGCAACTCCTCCTGCATGCCCAATTGCTCCTGCAGTAGGCGTTGTTCTTACGCCAGCTTGTGCTTCAAAAGTGGCAGAAAGACACCTTCCTACAACTATTAAATTGTTAATTTCTTTGGAAACAAGAGATCTATAAGGTATACCATAAATCCCTCCCCATTCTAGTTTCCTATGTGAAGTGCCTTCTCCATCCGGACTATGAATATCGATTGGATAACCTGAGTGAGCAATGACATCATCAAATTTACGTTGTTCTAATAAATCCTCTGCCTTTAACGTATATAATCCCTCAATTTGCCTTGAACTTCGAACACCAATCGAAGGGCCAGTTGTAACCACTACAGCATTTTCAAAACCAATCATATAGTTTTTCATAAAATACTCAAGTTCGCGGCATTGTTTTCTGCCTTCAATTTCAGCATTGCTTAAGCTCCAAGGGTCTGTACTGTCAAAACCTAACAATCTAGTAGTATTAAAGATTACTTCTCCAGGGTTATTCGTTTCAAAAAACAAGACATCCTCTCTTTTTATCGTGATGTCCCCTTTTTCTTTAGCTTCTTTAAACTCTTTTAAATAGCCGACAACTGATAGTCGCTCTACTTTATTTAGATCATCTAAATTTTCTGGTACTCTTGTAAAATTATCAGGGTTTTCCTTTATATATTGTTTAACTCGATTGATATCTACGTTTCTTACTTTCATTTTTAATGTCATGGGCTGTGATGCTCCATCAGTTTCTCTTCCTTTGGTAAACTTGACACCTGACCATGCAGCTAAATCTCCGTCACCGGAAGCATCTATAAAAATCTTACCGCCAATTTCGGAAAGACCAGCTTTATTACAGACTTTTATCTTTGTTATCTTATTTCCTTCTTTTATTACTTCAGCTAATACTGTGTGGTATAAGATTTCAGCACCACTTTCAACTAACATCATTTCTAATTCATGTTTCATTGCTTCTGAATCAAATGGAGTAATTGAGTAAGTGTAATTAGTTAAATCCTTTATATGTCCAACAGATTTCCCAATTTTTTTCAAGCGTTGAATGAGTTCATCCGTAATTCCTTGAATAGCTTGTTTTTTTCCTGCATGAAAAGTCATCATAGGGCCTACTCCGGCAGCTGTTAGCATCCCACCTAAAAAACCATGAGATTCAATGATTAATGTTTTGGCCCCTAACCTTGAAGACGCTATTCCTGCTACCGCACCAGAAATACCCCCACCTAAAATGATCACGTCAAATTCTTTCATTAAATCACTCCTCAAGATTTTAGATTTACTACTAGATAAAATGTTAATTATTACATGAAACATACAGAAACATATTTTTTGCATGTCCGTCCATTCGTCAACTCGTTGTCAAACATGACTAACCTGGTGCACGATACCTTCCCTTAACTAACCGGCTTATTGCTCCTTACCGTTATCATTGTGTGACATTCCTTGTTTTCGATCGCTAAATTGGCGAACCACATAAGTGCAAATGCAAGGTAACTAAAGCTGAAGAAAGGGAGGAGCCCCGGAATAGCCTCCATGAGTAAGGTAAAACAAAACAAGATAAAGGTCATTGAAATCACATGAAAGGGATAAGAGATCGTCATCATGAACGAAACCTTAAATAATTGGATGACCTTTAGATCATAATGAGCAAAAACAGGCGCGACAAAGAACAAAGTCATCAAATACAATAAGCAGATGGCAAACATGAGTAAAAAGAACACCATCGAAGCCGTACCGCTCTGTGCTTGGAAAAAACGCAAGTAAAAATAAAGAATAAAACCAACAACAACAGAAATACCTCCAACAGCATTCGCTTTATAAAAATCTTTTTTATAAAGCTGCTTAAAAGTAGGGAAAAGGGCAATGTCAGTCTGTCCGCGAACCCACTTTCTTGTTACAGCAAACATCGCAAATGTCGCTGGAAAAAAACCGAATCCGATCAACCCCATTACAGTAAAAATTGCCCATAAGAATTGCAGATATACTAAGCGTGAAATCCACTCCATTACTGTATAAATGCCTCCAATTATACCTTTGTTTGCCATTTGCTTCTCTCCTAAAAATAATAAAAGTTGACTTAGGGATTTTTGGCTCAAACGTATCGAGATCTACCTTTTTCCATTTCTAACCACCACAGAAAAAGCCTCCAATATCAAAACCATACTAATCTTTAACTCTCTATCGTTCCCTCTAAGAAAGATGGCTGCCTCAAATAGATTCTAAGGGTAGTTTAAGGCAGCCATATGATATTACCAGTACATTTTCCAATCCTTCAATAATCGAATGAGCGCTTCCATGTAAAAATAGTCGCCCCAAATGCAACATTCATCAACACCTGTATTTCTAGGTTTATGGTAGACTGCGTGTTTTAAAACTCCATTAGCATATGGTTCATCTTTTGTTGTGTAGTGTTCAGCAAGCGAATGAACAATATGCAATGCACTATTTTCATAATACTCTTTCATACCATCAGTTAGAGGAAGCCTTTTACTCATTTCAAGTAAGCCGCAGACGGCAATGGCAGCAGCAGAACTATCTCTTTCTTCTTCGCCTTTTGTGAAGGTTAAGTCCCAATAACAGACGTGATCCTCTGGGAGGCGATTAAGAAAGTAGTTTGCTAGTTTTTTGCTTAGGATGATAAATGTTTCATCACCTGTATAGTGATAGGTAAGGGGAAATCCATATATTCCCCATGCCTGCCCTCTTGCCCAGCAGGAATCATCTGAAAATCCTTGATGAGTGTTGCCGTATAAAGGTTTTCCCGTCACTGGATCCATATAAAAAGTATGATATGTTGAAGAATCTGGACGAACAATATACTTAGCTGACTGCTTTGCATGATGATAAGCAAGTTGACGATAGGTTTGATCACCTGTTACTTCACTTGCCCAATAAAGCAGGGGCAAGTTCATCATACAATCAATGATCATCCTTCCGCTTTGCTTGGGATCTGTTAATTCTCCCCATGCTTGAATGATTCCTGCTTTTTCAGAGTAGCGAGTAAGAAGTAATTCAGCTGCTTCAAGTGCTGCTTCCTTTCCTTGATTCTCTCCCGTTAATTGATAAGCACTAACAGATGAGAGACTGTACAAAAACCCCAAATCATGATGGTTCACGACAATTCTGTTCTTGATTCTATTTTTAAAACTTGTAACCTGCTTTTCAGCTACTCGTCTGTATTTTTCTTCTCCGGTATATTCATAAGCGAGCCAGAGCATTCCTGTCCAGAAACCTGTCGTCCATTCGACATTGTCTATCTGTTGATAAACTAAATTCTTGCTGCTAGGACTAGGGAATTTAGATGTAAAAACTTCTAGGCTCTGATCGATTTTAAAAAGCACATAATCTAGTGCCTTTTCAATAAAAGCACGATCTACAGGTGGTCTTGTTGAAAATCTTTCTTTTCTTAAGAGACTTTCATCTACGACTTGTTCGGTTTTCTGCAACTTTGTTACCTCCTATTCTATTTTCCTATCATTTCTCCATCGATCGATTATACGCTTTTTGATGGAGCTCAATATATTCCTCAACACCAAGATTTTTTAGTTGATTCTTAAATTTCTCATAATCTATCTCTTCGGCACCCATAACCCATTTTTGCATCATTTCATCCCGATAGGTTTTTAAGTCTGCTGCAATTTCAATAATCTTCTTTTCTTCTTCTTCAGTAAAAGTGAGAGGCGGCAGTGGCTCTGCAAAATAGTTATTAGCAGTGTATTCTTCTATCCCTTTTAAGGCAATTGGGTTTAACCATTGTTTCTCATACTCAAAATCCTGATGATAAGAAAAGAGAGTTTGGGCCCCATACTCATGCAATGTTGTTGGAACATCTGGAGAACTCAAAATTTCTTCTTTAAATACAGGTTTTCCATCGACTAGATCATAAGTTTCTCCTTCTACCCCATAGTTCATCAAGCGTCGTCCCTCTTCTGTGTAAAAGAAATCAAGATATTTGATCGCTTTTACTGGATCTTCTGTTGAATAGCCAATCGCTATTCCTGCTTTGTCTCCATATGGATCACGGACGGTAGGTTCGACTTTTTCACCTTCCGTATTTTGAGGAGGAGCAAATGTTTCAAATTTAAACCCTTCAACCTGATCTTTTAATAAATTGTTGTAACCTGCCGTGCTTCCGAACCAATCGTGTGTCATACCTCCTTGATTGTTACCAAGTAAGATATCTCTAGCTTTTGCTCCTCTTGTAAAGATCTCTGGATCAATTAACTTTTCTTCATACCATTTAGCTAATCCTGAAAGGGCAGTACCATATTTTTCTTCATATGGCCCGAATTGAACCTTATCTCCATCAAGATAGAGGTCATTGCGAGCGCCCCATAAAATCGTAAGGTCACCCAAACTTTCCGGAATTCTTGAAAAATAAGGAATTTCATCTTGTTTACCGTTTCCATTTGGATCTTTTTCTTTAAATGCCTTTAACACTTCATATGTTTCTTCTGAGGTTTGCGGTATTTTAAGGCCAAGCTTATCTAACCAATCTTGTCTAACGAACCATCCTTTCTGCGCCTTTCCATCTGCTATAAAAGGAACAAAATAAAGATTTCCATCTGAAGCTGTAGCAAATTCTTCTAAGCCTTCCATCTCTTCAAGGTATTTCTTAATGTTTGGAGCATGTTTCTCAATTAATTCATCTAGTGGAAGAAACGCCCCTTCTTTCCCATACTTCGTTAAATCTGCCTTTGTCCCATGAACAAGATCAGGAATTTCACCTGAAGCAATCATCAAGTTAAAAGCTTCCTGACTATCTGTTGAAGTCTTTGGAGCCACTCCTTTCAAGTTCACATTAGTTAACTCAGCTGCCTTCTTAAACGTCGGCCAATCATCATTAAAAATGACCTGGCCATCAAAATGATGAAGGTGAATCTTCAGATCAATTGGTTCCTTGGATACCTGAACCCCCGTTAGACCTTTTTCACTTTCTGAGTTTTTATTAGCACCCACATTACTTGAAGCACTATTATTCGAGCATCCTCCCATAATTAGCAGAAAAATGGAGAACAAGATCAAAGCGATTTTTTTCAATTGGACTCCCCCCAAGACTTAGTCGTTAATTTTTGTTACGTGTACAACCACCCGATATTCGGAACATCAGGGATTTTATAGAAACAATGAATTCTGTTTCAGCACAAAGACTAAAACATAATCCCCAATACATTACTCCTTTAGCAGTTATCACTTTTACTCTTTAATCCCGCCAATCATCGTTCCTTTTACAAAATACTTTTGCAAATACGGATAGACCAATATGATCGGAATAATCGAAACAATAATTGTCGCATATATCACGGTCTCTGCAGAGTATTGAGAGGTTGTATCCAGTGAATTGGCCATTTGTTCCTTTACACTCATATCAACAACCAATTTTTTCAATAGCACCTGCAGGGGAATTTTACTTTCATCATTTAATACAATCATTGACCAGAAGTAGCCGTTCCACCTGCTAACCGCGTAAAAGAGTCCGACTGTTATGAGCGCTGGTTTTGATAAGGGCAAGAAGATTTTCCACAATATCTGCAGATCATTTGCTCCATCCACTTTTGCCGACTCCTCCAAGGAATCTGGTACTGATTGAAAAAAGCTTCTCATTATGAAGACCAAAAACGTTGAAATAGCAAAGCCTACAATGATCGCTGTCCGAGTATCAAGTAATCCCAGATCTTTTAAATTCAAGTAGGTAGGGATAATTCCTGCATTGAACCACATCGTGAATGCGATGAAAAAAGCGAAAAAGCTGCGACCTTTTAGTCGTTTTTTAGAAAGCGGATAAGCCCCACAAATCGTAACAAACATGCTAAACAGTGTTCCAACTACCGTGTAAAAGATTGTATTTCCGTATGCTACCCAAATTCCAGGCTCCTCAAGGACCAGTTTGTATGCTTCAATTGTTATATCTTTCGGAAATAAGAGCACATCTCCCTTAAGAACGGCATCAGATGAACTGATAGAAGCAGACAATACATAAATGAATGGGTAAATGCAGATAATGGCAATCAATCCGACAACAGCATAAATAATGAAATCGGCTAGTTTACTTCCAGAACCCTTCATTTACCATAACCCTCCGCTCTCACTGAATTTTTTCGTTATTTTGTTCGCTGTGACCACTAGCACTAAACCAACAACTGCATTGAACAAGCCAGCTGCTGCCCCGATCTCATAGTTTGCTCCTTGCAAGCCTGCCCGGTATACGTATGTGTTAATGACATCAGCTGTTTCATATGTTGCGGGTTGATAGAGAAGGATAATCGCTTCATACCCAACCTCCAGGAAGCTTCCGATATTCAAAATAAATAAGATTAAGATCGTCGGGATTATCCCCGGCAAGGTGACATGCCACATTTGTTTCCATCGGTTCGCCCCATCCATTTTGGCTGCTTCATACAACTGTGGATTGATCCCGCTGATTGCAGCAATATAGATAATCGCGTTGAACCCGACATCCTTCCAAATATTCATCCCGATAAAGATGGATCGGAAATATTCTGGATTGGTTAAAAAATAAATTTTTTCTCCTCCTAATTTTTCAATGATGATGTTGACCAGGCCGTTTGATGGGGAAAGAAAGTTAGTTACAATCCCTGCTACAACAACAATTGAAATGAAATAAGGAAGATATGTCGCCGTCTGAGTCAACTTTCTGTAGGTTACCGATTTAATTTCATTAAAAAGAAGAGCCAAAATAATCGGTGCCGGAAAGGCAAATACTAAGGTGTATAAACTAATAAGGATGGTGTTTTTTAACGTTCTAATAAAGTAATCGCTTTCAAAAAACTGTACGAAATGTTGAAATCCAACCCAAGGACTAGCTTCAATCCCCTGAAAAATACTGTAATCTTTAAATGCAATCTGAAGTCCATACATTGGGCGGTATAAGAAGATAATGTACCACGCAATAAACGGGATCAACAATAAATACAAATATTTATCACGGATGATTGTTTTTTTGATTCTCTGAAGGCGCGAAAGATCTGCCTTATGAGTAATTGACGGCATATGCTTTTTCTCTTCAGATTGAATTTGACCATTCATACCTTTCCTCCTTTCCTTTTTTTAATCTGGTTGACTGATTTCATTGATTATCCTAACTTTAAATCGATCATACCCCTGATTACTATCACCAGTTCTTTGTTTTCATCACCGTTTTTTGCAAAATCATAAGAAATGTAGATGGATCACAAATAGTATCGATAAAGTGAGATTTCTTTTTGGGGTACTAACCCCACTGAATAGCAGCGAAACTTATCACGCATAAAACGCCAAGGCCTAATGTCTTCGCCTTACTTGGACATCCTGTCCTACTTCGGATCTTTACGGGCAGTTATCTCTTTCTTATCTTCTTTGCTTCTCATAATCTTGTGCCATGAGGTTTTACTGCCCGTTAAGACTAGAATAAATTAATCACTTAAGATCCTTTTTCATATTGACCAGGGGAAAGTCCAACATATTTTTTAAAGGTTCTGATAAACGTATTGACGTTGTTAAAGCCGACCATGCTTGCTACTTGACTGATTTTCACCTCTTGTGCCGACAAAATCTCCTTTGCTTTCTTTACTCGGTACATATTTAAATATTCTTTAAAGTTTTCTCCTGTTTGTTCTTTAAAGACTTTACTCACGTAACTTGGGGTTAAATTAAAATGTTCCGCTAGATCTGAAAGAGAAAGATCCCTGTGAAAATGATCATGAATAAAGTTCATCAGTTGATCAGCCACTGTCAAGTCTGCTTTTTTTGTTTGTTCTTGAATGTTTTCTAAAAGCTCCTCGAAAAGACTAGTAATTGTCTGTTCAAGCTTTTCTTTTCCGCGAATCACTTGAAGTCTTCGATAGACGGTTTCATCTTCACCAAAGATTGTCCTTTCTGCTTGATTAGTCTGTGATAAAATTCGATGAATGGTAGCAAGTATTTCAAATACCAAGCTTCGGAGTGTAGATTCATCAAGCTGTCTAACATGAAGATTATCATTTAAGACGTTTTTCAAAATGGCCATGGCCTTCTCCTTCTGACCTCTACAACTAAAATTAATCAAATCTTTCTCCATTTCGAGTGGGTAATAGTAGCTCTTTTGCTCAAAAGTATCAATATCTTCTGTTGACACAATGTTTTTTCGATCAATCGCATATCTGTATTCAAGCAAATTTCTTGCCTGTTTATATCCTTTTTCAAATTCAGAAAGTTCTGCAACCGGATCACTGATCGCAATAAACATTGTTGCATGAAGGCGTTCATCCAACCCTGATTTAAACGAATTCAACCAATCGCGAATTCTCTGCAAATTGGTTTCACTTGTCAGGATTGCGAGTTTCTCTACTTCCATTTCAATCATTTCGTAAGAGATTTCCTTTTCTATATGTTCTTTTAAATAGGTTAGCAGCTGTAGCTTGATCGTCAGAATCTCTTCAGGTGTGACCGATTCTCCCCACTCCTTATAGTTAGTGAATTCAAAGAGGATGACCCTTCCTTGTTTCAACTCGGCAAGACCGTATTGCCCCGATTTCTCCTTCACTTCCTCTTTCTCAACTAACCCAAGAAGTAAATCTTTCATAAATTTTTTTTTCAACGACAGCTGGTGATGATCGATGGTAGAAAGCAGTTTTTCGTTCATTTTTTTCATATTGATTGTTATTTGCTGGATAATGGCAAACTCATCTCCATCAATACTCTCTTGTCCATCTTTCAATACATGAAGAACTTTTTTTACAGGCTGATACGTATAATTGACAAACAAAATTTGAACCACAAGACCAGCTAATATAAATAGTACATAAACAGGCAGCGAATCCATTAGAAGCCCGGTAAACGATGTTTCGGTTATTTGTTTCGGCGTAATATAAAGATACTTCCAATCTTTTAACACTTCTGAGGATAAGGATTTAATCTGAAAGTCTGCAGCCGTTATTTTTTGATATGGAACAGGCTCTTCTTTAGAAGGTTCAAGTTGTTTTAATCGATCCTTAGTCAAGATGTCGGTAATCGAAAGATCATGAAAAGTTGTTCGATGACTTGAAATCCGGTTACCTTCTACAATGGCAAACCCTCCCTGATCAATAGGATTTAGAGCAGGGTACAGGTTTTTAGTATAGAAGGAAAGAAAAAAGACAACGTTATTGCCTTCAGCTATCCTCTCTTTTTTCAACAGGGTAATATACACGTTATCTTTCTTTTGATTCATGAGGGTAAATAATTTATACTGCTCGAAGCTATTGTTTTTTTCCTCTAAATAGTCAGCCACCTGTTGATTCTCTTCCTTATTCAGACCAAGCTGCTGAAAATACTGTTCTTGATTAATCGTCATATCAGGTGTCACAATCAAATCTTCATCTGCATTCATCACACCTAGCTTATACTCAAACTGGCTAAAAGCATTCGAATTTTTCTGCAGTTCCTTATACAACTCATTAACATAGTAATATTTCAACTTTTCATTCCTATTTTGACTAAAATTCACAAACGCCTCCGTTGACTTGAGTTGGTTAATCCCGCTCAACGCCACCTGCAAACGATGATCCACTTTTTCCTTCGTCTGTTTTAAAAGCTCCTTCTGACTCTGTTCCAGCTCGAAATTCGTAAACTCCCGATTCTTTAAATAATAAACAAACGACAATGCGGCCGTATAAACAAAAATAACCGCCATCATACATACAAACAACTTCCAATAAAATTTCCTCTTTCTCACCGCTTCTCCCCCCGATCAGTATTTACGTCTTCTTTTAAATTTCCAATTAGTCCAAACCTAATCCTCTAAAATTCACTCTAGATTCCTATTAGAGTGTTTTTGCTCATCACCTAAAACGGTTTATTAAAACATTATGACATGTGCAATCAACGTTAAGCGATGGTAGCCGTCAAAGGAGTGGCTGAACCTACTCCGATTTTGAACTCAGGCACCATTAAATGGTTTTAAGCTTAGTATAATGTTGCGGTCTATACGTGTATTTTTGTAAAACATCATCTACACAAAGTATAATCCCTCCCACAACTTCGATTTGCCTCATTATAATTCCTTCTTTTATTCATACGAATAGGGAAAGGTTTGACGTTATAAGTCAATTTACCTCTCCTTTAAGCTCCATAAGGTATCTTTCTCATAGAAACAGAGATTGATATTCTCAAATTGCCGTGGAATAAAGTAAGAATGCATTCTTAAATAGGATTCTTACATGGTTGAAGATGCGAAATTTGAGGAACTACATAATCAATTTAAATGAGAAAACTGCGATTTATAAAAATGAACAGGAGTTTGATCAAATAGGGTGTATTGCCTTATAGGAGGCTTCGCAACGGTTTAATGAAGATAAGGGAAATTTTCAGTCATATGTCTATTCCTATATCAGCTGCCGGATGAAAACAGCCCGTACGAGTGAAAGGAGAAAAGTGAATAGGGAATGCCAGCTGACATTGCAGAGGAGGCAGGCGTATCTGTTTATGCCGTGAAAGCTTGGCGGAGGGATACGATTGCTAAGTGAAAGAAGCATTTTAGTGAGGCGTTTTGAGAAATAAGAAGCATTCATACAAAGGCGAGATTTTGTTAAATAAAGCTGACTTTCGTCTGCATTTGCTAATACAGGAAATGAACTTGATTAACTGTCTGATTGGCTCATGTTTGACACAGAGCACTACGATAAACCATGAAAATGTGCTGCTTTCATGGTTTATCCACCTGTAGTGAAGTGATGAAACCGCAAATAAAGTTAACGAACGTTAATCAATTTTCTGCTCCTGCCTATGGTATTTAGCTACTTTTTGTAATTTATCCAAATTCACCTTACGATCCCACACTTTTCTTGCATTTTCTGTCATATAAGGGTAAATATACTGATCGACCATCACTTGGTAATCTAGGTCGTCAATTAGATTATAAGTACGAATTTTTATTGTTTTGTTATCGAAGGTTTCAATGACAATATCATTGATCAAATTCAGTGAATTTCTTACTAAATCGATATTACGGATATTCTTAATATAAACTGTACCTTTCTTCGCTTTAACCGTACCATTCACACCTTGAACAATCGTTAACAGGATCTTTCCTGGAATAAAACCTGGAAGTGCCCAGAGAGTTAAATATAGAAAAATAGGAAAAAAAATGATACCTCCAAAGATATAAAACAACGAATATTTCGATTCAAATGAAAAGCCTTCAAAAATTAAGAATGAACAACCTACTAAACCACCTAAAACAAATAAAGCCATCCACCCGTACATGAACTTTGAACCTTTGATTTTGATAGAATTTTCTTCTGTCTTTATATTAATCAAACTTTTTCCTCCTACGAAGGTAACTGTACCGCCAGAAATATAGAGGTATCTGTATCTGAAGGCTTTGCTGTGAGGTGCATTGTTAGGCTGATGAATCTTTTATTGAGGATAAAGCTGAATTTCTTCAGTATTTGTTAACAGATTAACTGTTTAATTGACTCAAGGTTGGCACAGGTATAAACCATGAAAAGATATTATTTTCACAGTTTATTACCTGTATTTATATGGTGTCACACCTTGAGGAAATGAAGGTTAATCAATTTTTTGCTCCTGCCGCTCGTATTTGGCTATCTTTAGCAATTTATCTAAATCCACCTTACGATCCCATACTTTTCTGGCGTTTTCTGTCATATAAGGATAAATATATTGATCGACCATCATTTGATATCCAAGATCATCAAGAATATTGTAAGTACGAATTTTGATTTTCTTGTCATCAAAGGTTTCAACGACAACATCATTGATCAAATTCAATGGATTTCTGACTAAATCAATATTACGAATATTTTTAATAAAAACTGTACCTTTTTTCGATTTTATCTTGCCGTTTCCGCCTTGGACAATCGTTAACAGAACCTTCCCTGGAATAAAACCTGGAAGTGACCAAAGAGTTAGATAAAGGTAAAAAGGAGTGAGGATAATACCGCCACCAAGGTAAAATAATGAATATTTGGAATTAAATTTCAACCCGTGTATGATTAAGAAAATACATGCAATTAAAAAACCTACAGTCGCAAGAAACATCCACCCGTACATGAACTTTGAGCCTTTTATGTGGACGACTTCATTTTCTTTCTTAACGTTTACCAAACGATGCACCTCCTAAGCTGAAAGAATCTTTTTCGTTACGAATAGTTGTTTAATAGATGCCTCATTTGCTCTTTGAATATTCAGGTCAAGGCTGTTGTCCCTTGTCGCTAGCCAACATTCATTCTTTCCTGGAATAAGAAAATAAAGATCCATTAGGTCAGGGGTATTTTCTGAGTCATAGGCTAAGCTTACTAAACTATCCATTGTACCGTTTCTATTCGAAAGATCATTTAAAAACGCTAGGATACTAGTAGACTCTCCCTTTTTGCTTATCCATTTCTGAACAATTGATTCTGGTAAAGAATGAGATTGACTTACATCTTCTAATAGTTCTTCAAATTCTTCACTTTTTAACCGAAGGATGACTTCACCTTGCTTTTCTAAGGTATGGAAGTTGAAAAACCTGCTTACCTCTGAAAGGATTTCTTCTTCCGGCAGCTTTGAAATAGAATGAACTTGATTGTCGTACAGTAATTTATGTAAATAAACCTCTCCATTTTTATAATGAAAGGAGATACTTTCTTCTCCATTGAAGTCTGACTGATGTTTAGAAGCCTTAATGGTACCTTCCGCATAATTCAATGTATGGATATAGGCAGCAAATTCATCCTTTAACTTATATTGATGATCGACTTCCTTAATCATATCTTTTGCTAACAAGGAGCGAGAGGCAATTTCGAGCATTAATTTTAACTCCGCATCCTGAAGCGTTGGAAAATAGGCTTCTTTAATGGATATTCCTTGTTCAAATAAACCTTCACTATAAAATGAAAAAAGTAATTCCTCAATACTTAATTGAATCGTATTCATATATCCTCCTTAAAAAAATGACAATTTATCCTCAAGAAAAACTTTCGCTCCATCGACTAGAGAGCTCGCTGTTTCTTTTGCCTTCGATAATCCTTTACCAATTTCTTTCACCTTCCCTACTGGGTCAGCAATTGTCTCCTTAATTTGATCATTTACAAAATCTACACCTTTATTAACACCTTCAACCACTTTCCCTGCTTTTTCGAATCCACCTTTAAAAAACTCAACCCCAGCATGTATAGGTTCTTTTAAAGCTATAGCCGCTTTTTCTGCTATTCCTGCAGTAAGTTTGGCAGCTTGCTCTCCAACAATACCACCTACAAAAGAGCCTGCAGTAGCACCTAAAACAGTACCTACTGGACCGACTAAACTTCCTAGAGCCCCACCTACTACTGCCCCTGCAATGGAACCTCCAGAAATGGCTACTGTATTATTCACTGCATTTCCCACCGCTTTTGCATTTTCTCGCTTTAGGACCTCAGAATTATTTCCATACTTCGCATAGTTTTCAGAAATTTTCAGGCCCATTCCGCCTACTTCCACTGCTCCTGTTACTAATAGAGTACTAACAGCATTTGTTCTTGCGAATTTTGCTCCAGTTTGAAGAAATGATTTTAATTTAGTTGAATCCACTGCTCTATACTGAATTCCTTCAAGCAAAGCCTTTGAACTATCTGTATACTTAATAACATCACTAGGAAGATATTTTGCAACTTTTTTGTGAACTAAATCAGCAAGTGGGACATCTCGGTATTTTTTCAATAAAAAGCTTGGACTTAATAATCCTCTGGCCACAGTTTGAAACTTGGAATTGTCAATCGCATCCGATAATTGATGAAGTGCCCCCATATGTTTATATGTAAATAACCCATTAGCATTCTTTGGAAATTGTGTAAAACCAAGTCCATAAAATGCTAGTTGTTTTGTTGCTAAAGCCCCCATCGCAGTTAGTGCTCCATACTGATCATACAGTTTATAAAGTTTCCCAACTAAGTTATCAGCGTCTGAGAATTTATTAGCGGTCATTCGCAGGTCAATCTCCATTTCACTCAGAAGATCAACTAATTGATTTCCCGTTCCCCACGGATCCCCTACTTGATAAAAACAATGACTATACTCTGCTGGAGCACTGCTAATTAGGTTGTAAAGCTCCAAATGAAGATCCTTGTATTCCTCTTCAATTTTCGACAATTTCGAGACAAGCTCATTTGCTAAATCTTCTAAACGATCTGGATCTACTGATATTTTATTTCCCATTCTATCACTCTCTTTTTGGTTTACTTTAGCCTTTATAATATTTTCTACTATTCCATCTAAATACTATTAAAAAAATGATGTCCTAATATAATTATCTGTAAAGGTAGTAGAAAAAAATCTACACATCCAGGTAAGACACAACCATCATTTACTGGCTTTTTTTCGTTTTTATTCTCATTTTTAGGCTTATCATTACCCATTTATTTCCTCCTGTAATTTTAACTAAATTAAAGCTGCTATAACTTCAATTTGTAGTAGAAATAGCAAAAGTAGATACAACCTAGTATCCATTTATCAGCTATTTCTTTCCTTATCTTCATCTTCTTTTTTATCCTCTTTTATATATAGTAGGTACCAATTTCTCGCTAATGAGAAAAATTCTTATATTGGTCTAATTACTTGATGTGCCAAAACACCAAATTGAATGATCAAAATAAAAAAATCACTGCAGCCGGGGAGTAAACTACCATCTTTATTGTTCTTATTCTTATCGGGGAAGATCCAGCCTTCCTCTTCTAAACTTTTGCGATCCCTATTCTTCGGTTTCATATGACACCTCTTTATATCCTTCATTCATTTAATTTCTACTCATCCCTCATACAAGCAAGCCGCTCTAATTCTCTTTGTCTTTCAATCTCTTCTCTCACCCTGTCAACATCATTTGCTGCACTTTCTAATTCTTTGCTTATGGTATAAAGATTGTCTGAATGTCTTTGAAATAAAATATCTGCTTCATCAAGAAGAGAATCAAATTTTTTTCGTGCTTCTCCTGTCCATGTCTCCGTATTTGTATGTACACTCTGCATTAATTTCGATTCATCTAATTTTAACGTTTCAGAAGATTCCTGGAACACTTTTGCTAATGCTCTGACTTTTTCTGAATTCATAAATTTCACCTCATTATTAACTTACTTTTCTATTCATCGTCAACTTCATTTTCAATAAAATCCAATAATAGCTAAGTAAATGTTACTATAATTACCAGATCACTTCCATAAGTCTCCAGTAGTGAAATTGGAAATGAATATAGGAAGAATGTTTTATTTTATTAAACTCAACTTTCACAGAGTGCAATCGACTAATTTGCTTTTATATAATTATCCACTGCTCATGTTGACTTTAAATGAACTATCTATTTTTTATAATTTTAAAGTATTCTTAATTCTAGGTTTTGAAGCTAATAAAATTTAAAAATAGTAATAAAATACAACAGGAATATACTCGTCTCTAGTACTGGCTAGGTTACAACTTTTTGTTCATAAAAAAGGAACATGGCACCTATCCCCATGTTCCTCCCTAACGATTATCCCTTTTTAATAACGAGTCTATTCCCCCCTTGCCTTTTTGATGTTGCAACAAGCATTCCGCCAATTAATGGGAGACTAGTTAAGTTTGCTACTTTACTATTTCCTATCTTAGAAACTGGTTTGTAAAACTTTTTTAAATCTTGAGAAACAAAACAACAGGCACCCAAAACTACCTTACAATAAATTCTTCAATTAACTTATCGTTTTTCAACTGATTGCATTGAAAACAAGCACAAACACAGTTTTTCGGGTTCGTCAGCCCACCCTTGGACTTTGGAACGATGTGATCAATAGTATCACCATATTCGCCATAGTAAAAACAGATAAAATTGCTTTCTTCAATAATCACACACTTCAGCATCGTGATCACTTCCATCCAAACGAACGGTACCTAGTGAAAACTTTAATTGAATAAGGAGAAGTAAAGCGAGAAACTCCTAAGCTGATGGAAAATAATTAGATTAATATCCGTGGAACTATCTTACTCTTCCAAAATATCTAAAAATCTCCGGCATATTCGCGGTGACTAGAAAACTAAATGAAATGACAGCCAGTTTTAATTAGGAATACTTTTATGTATAATGGATATATAATATAAGGGAGAAGCCAACTAACTCTTCTCCCTACAACCTCTACCGTCAGGGTGATGGTTGTCAAAAAATTACTTTCTTTTCGAACCACCCTCTTGCTTGCGACGGCGCGGGGTGGTTTCCTTGTTTTCTAATACGTTCTTCCAAAAAAATACGCACTCACTTCACGCACAATCCCCTTCAGAACTTCTCGTAAAAATTCAAGAAATGTTTCCATGATTATCACCTCCTTTCCTATACGGAAAAGAAGCTTGACAACTAACCAACCTCACAATATTCAGTTGCAACTCTATTCTATTCATGTCTATTTAATCTAATAACCTACCAACCTTCGACAAATTTCGGGTGGTGACAGGCACCCAAAACTACGTTACACAGACAAAAACCCCAATAACACCATCACCCTAACGAACTCCCTACCAATAACCTCGTTATTACTAAGAAATAATCCCCTTAATAGGTTAATCTCCCCCGTTATCTCCACCATATTGAAAGTTTCTCAAAGAAAAATAGACTGATATTCTCAAATTACCGCGGAAAACATAAGAATGCATTCTTAAAAAGGATTCTTATATGAATGAAGATGAGAAATTCGAGAAGCTGCATGAACAATTTGAACCAATGATTTATCATATGATGAAAAAGTTAAAGATTTACAAAGATAAAAAGGAGTTTTATCAAATTGGCTGTATTGCATTATGGGAGGCTTCATTACGGTTTAATGAAGAAAAAGGGGAATTCAAGTCTTATGTTTATTCCTATATCATTGGTCGAATGAAAGCAGTGCTTACGAAAGAAAGGAAAAAACAGGAGAAGGAAAATCGTCTCATGACTGTTTCACCCCAAGAAGAAACAAGCGAAGATGATTTTAAACATCTACTATCAGATTCTAATATTAACAGTATTTCCACCCTTTTGACTTCAAATCAAAGCAAATGGCTAAAAGCCTACTGCCTTCATGATAGAACACCAAGTCAAGTTGCAAAGGATGAAGGAGTATCAATATCTGCAGTTAAAGGATGGCGTAGGAATGCGATTGCTAAACTAAAGAAGTATTCTAGTGAGGATTTTTTGGAAATCAGGTAATACCAGTGGTTAGCAACATGCCAGAAGCTATTACATCCATCTTTTATAAAAAAAAATTAATAACACGCTACTCTACCTACCCTTTCTCTATATATAAAGGGTGAAAGGAGGTGAGAGCATGGCAGTTGCAACATTATTAGATTCTCAATTAAGCCTTGTCTTTAACATGGGAGTTGATGAGAACGGCAAAGACATCTATAAGCGTAAAAACTACAACAATGTCAAAACTTCAGCAACACCTGACCAATTGCTTCAAGCTGCACAAGCGATCGCAAGCTTACAATCAGAAACACTAACATTTGTTGAGCGTAACGACACAAATCAAATTGATGCGTAACAACAGGTAAGAATGTAAAAAACAGCTATTTGAAGGAATACTTAGACACCTAATTCCTTCAAAAACCCTAGAAAGGAGGGAAAAAAATGGCGAAAACATTAGAGCTTCAATTTTTAAACACAGCAGGAAAAACAGTGAAAATCAGTGTGGATTCTCCAGTAGAACCGGTTGATCAAACTGCCCTAAATGCAGCAATGGATCAAATCTTAGCAGCAAATATTTTCATTTCAACGGATGGAGAATTTGTCTCAAAAAAAGGCGCAAGAATTATTGACCGTAATGTGACGGAAATTGTGCTTGGATAACTACGTATAGGGCTGACAAGCTTTCTCTTGTCGGCCCTTTTCTATAAATTCTAATGAAAGAGGTGTGAAAGGATGGAACAATGGTTAACAATGATAAGTGATGCCGGCTTCCCGATCATCATCACATTATATTTACTTAATCGAATCGAAAACAAGCTTGACACATTAAATCAGCCGATCCAGATGCTTCCTACGCAATCGCAAAAGGGATAACTCGTAAAAGGCGTGGGGGTTTTCTTTTTGCTGTCTAAATACGCTTTTCCGAATTAAATGTACACTTGTTTCGCGTACAATTCCTTTCAAAAAACTTCTCTTAGAAATTCAAGAAATCTTTCGATGATTATCACATCCTTTCCTCAACAGAAAGAAGACCGACAACAACCACCCTCACACTAGCCAGTTGCTACTGTGAATTACCATATTCTATCCAATTACTAGTCTATCAATCTTCGAGAAAATTCGAGTGGTGCTAAGCACATAAATCATACCTATATTTACCTTTATAAAACATAAAAAAAAAGAATTACTTTAAAATGAAGATATGGTACCTTATAGTACATTAGAACGATATCCACTACTCAATGGGAAAGGTATAAGAAGATGCAAACAGAAATAAAACCACCAATCAAAACAGAGTACACCAAGCCGTATATTCCAATCAAAACTAAGTTCATAGTAAGTCACTTGACTGCGTTTCTATGGATGTGCCTATCCATTTATTTAGGACTTCCTTGGCTAAAGGATCTTTCTCATATTCTTCCCTTACCAGTAGCTTTGCTTATTATCGGAGGGATATCTTATATTCCTGGGTATATGAATGCCTTTCTAGTAATGAGCTTACTCTTAGATCGGCAGCCCCCTTTAAAAAATCAATATCCTGAAGATCAAATTTCAGTTCTTATTGCAGCCTTTAATGAAGAAGATAAAATTTATCAAACACTTCGTTATTTAGATCATCAAGACTATCATGGAAAAATGAAGATATATGTAATTAATAATGGTTCCTTAGACAGAACAGCAGAAGAAACCTTACGAGCAAAAAGGGAATTGTCAATAGATATTGAACTGCTGCATGAGGAGAAACCTGGTAAGTTCCATGCATTAAATCATGGTTTAACCATGGTTCAAACCCCTTATGTTATTACAATTGACGCTGATACACTTTTACAACCAACTTCTATCCGCTATCTTGTAGCGCGCATCAAATCCAGCCCTGAAGATGTATGTGCTATAGCTGGCTCTGTTCTAACAAAAAACAGCAGAGAAAATCTATGGACCAGAGTTCAAGAGTGGGATTATTTCTTAGGGATTGCCTCGATTAAAAGGCTTCAAGGTTTATACCAAGGCACCCTTGTTGCACAAGGTGCTTATAGTCTATATAAAACAAACTGTATTAAAGCAGTTGGCGGATGGCCAAATGCAATCGGAGAAGACATCGTTTTAACTTGGCGATTACTGCAAAAACATTGGAAAGTATACTATGAGCCATTAGCTGTTGCTTTCACAGAAGTACCAAGTACACTTAAGCACTTTATTCGACAGCGAGCAAGATGGGCAAGGGGCATGATTGAAGGTTTAAATGAAGTAAAACCTTGGAATCAGCCGCAAATTTATATTAAATATTTAACGGGCATTAATTTGATCATGCCTTACTTAGACTTCATCTTCACTGTATGTTGGATTCCTGGGCTAATATTAGCATTTTTCGGTCATTATTGGATTGTTGGTCCAATAACATTATTTGTCCTGCCGTTAACCTTTTTAAGTTATAGCATTCTTTATTTCTATCAAAAGAATTATGTGTTTAAGCCATTAAATCTAAGTATCCGAAAAAATTTAGTAGGCTTTATTTTCTTTATCATTGGTTATCAAATGATCATGTCACCTGTATCCGTATTCGGCTATGTACAAGAACTTTTTAAATTTAAACGTAATTGGAAGTGAATTTAATCGCTGAACTTATTAGTCTAAATTAGACAAGATTGGTTCAGCACCTTTTGGTTTGTGACGGCGCGAGGTGGTTTCCTTGTTTTCTAATACGTTCTTCCGAAAGAAATAGGCACTTACTTCGCGCACAAACCCCTTCAGAACTTCTCGTACAAATTCAAGAAATGTTTCCATGATTATCATCTCCTTCCTAAACGGAAAGAAGACTGACAACCAACCACCCTCACAATATGCAGTTGCAACTGTATATTACAATATTCTATCCATTTACTAGGCTATCCATCTTCGACAAAATTCGGGTGGTGACAGGCACCCTTAACAAGTTCTCTCGAATAAACTCATCCACTACAGCATTAAACTGCTCTGGCTGACATAAATTTGTTGGATCAAACGCATTCTTAATAATATGTAATGAACCATCTGGAATTGGTTCTATGACTTCACGCATTTTTTCGATGACTAATGGTTCATCATCTCCTACTATGCCTAGTACTGGAATTTCTAATTTTGCCAATGCAGGTAGATTATTCAATCCAAAGCATCCCATGAGTTGATTTGTTACTTCTTTGGCCCTTCGATTTTGAATAATGTCTACAATTTCTTGATGTGCTAGCTCCCAGCGTTCATAGCGTTTAAAAATAGGCATGATCCATTTGGATGGTAACCATACGGAAAAGGCAATAAAGCCTGCAAATAAAAAAAGTTCAAACTCTTCCCTACTTTTTGGAATGGTATTTGCGTACGTATCAACGAGGATGAGTTTATCTACTAATTGGGGGTGAGTAATTGCAAGATGTTGCGCAACGATTCCTCCGTATGACACACCGACTAAAGTAATGTTATCAAGATGTAAATCGTGACATAAGGTAAGAATCGACTCACAATGGATGTCTAAACATTTTGAGGGTAAACAATTTAACGAATCCGATTGCCCACTTCCCTTTAGATCAACAGTAATGGTTTGAAACTCCTGTGAAAAATAGTCTACTTGAGGCTGAAACATTGTATGAGTTCCTCCAATTCCATGTAAAAAAAGAATCGGATCACCCTTACCGTTCACCTCGTAATATAAACCTTTATTAAACAAGCTTATCCCTACCTCTTATGAAAATTTAGATGAAATAAAAGAACGGTTTTCCGCTATCTTCTAAAACCACCACAACGTTTACCATTATATAACAACCATTACTTTAAGACCATAAAAATGCCTATAATTAACATAACGCATTTCGTTATACCTAATAAAAAAATACCATACAGCATTATTTAATGACTACTGGGCTTATTTTGGTACGGGCGGTGACAAGCTAAAAAAATGAGTAGTCTTGAACCTCTTTTAGACTTTCAAAAATATACTTCGGATCTATGTTTTTGAAAAGTAGCTCAATTCTACATTTATAAATATAATAGTATTTGAGAAGAAGACTACTAGAATTTAATTTTTTCAACATTTCACATATATTTAAATGAACAATACAGGAGGCTATTACATATGAATTTAGCTCAATTTCCTAAACGAAGATACACATCATCCTATACACCTATCGAGAAATTAGACAATTTATCTGAAGTTCTTGGCGGCCCTACGATTTATCTAAAACGAGATGATTTACTTGGGCTAACGGTTGGCGGAAATAAAACGAGAAAATTAGAGTTTCTTGTTGCCGATGCACTGAAAAAAGGTGCAGATACTTTAATTACATGTGGAGGCATTCAATCAAATCATTGTCGCTTAACACTAGCCGCTGCAGTGAAAGAGAAGATGAAGTGCATTCTTGTCTTGGAAGAGGGTATGACAAAAAGCTCTGAGCCTGATTTTAACGGTAACTATTTTCTTTATCATTTACTAGGCGCTGAAAATATCAAGGTTGTCCCGAATGGAACAGACTTGATGAAAGAAATGCAGCAAGTAGCAAAAGAAGTAGAAGGGAAGGGACATCACCCTTACATCATTCCAGTTGGTGGATCTACTGCCATTGGGGCAACAGGATATGCCGCTTGCTCCCAGGAGATTTTAGCACAGTCATTTGATCAAGGAATAAATATAAAGTCGGTCGTTTGTGTAAGCGGCAGTGGCGGAATGCATGCAGGTTTGATCACTGGATTTGATGGAAGTCAAAGTAATATACCTGTAATAGGAATAAACGTAAGCAGAGGAAAAACAGAACAAGAAGAAAAAGTGTACCAGCTTGTGAAAGAAACATCGGCACATATCGGAATTTCACATTCCATCCCCCGTGAGGCAGTTACTTGCTTTGATGAATATGTCGGACCTGGCTATGCTTTACCTACCCCTGAAATGGTAGAAGCTGTCCAGTTAATGGCAAAAACAGAAGGAATTTTACTCGATCCAGTGTACACGGGTAAAGCTGCAGCAGGACTTATTGATCTCATCCGTAATGGCTACTTTAAACGCGATGATCACATTTTATTTATACACTCTGGAGGATCACCTGCTTTATATGCAAATACCTCTCTTTTTATTAAATACTAGAGCAACCTATTATGAAATGATCTTTGCATTTAAATTGTTACACAAAGATTTGACAAAATTCAGATGGCGAATGTTCCACCAAAACCAAACTCGTTTGTAACCTGATACAATAAACATAGTTGTTTTTTGTGGAAGTCTCCAGAATTATACAATACAAGGTCATTACTCTTGTAAAATTATGGACAGGGAATACAGTCAACTTTGGGCAATTTTAAGTTGTCAAAATAATTTCTCATAGTTTGCGTGGTATAAAAATATGGGAACAGTTCGACGCTTACATGTTAATCACAAAGAAAGGACAATCACACATTGAGTGAATGGCACGCTTTGTGAACACTAAAATAGTTATATGAAAAATTTGTAGAACAAATTTTTTCGGGTGGTGACAGTGGCACTCAAAACCCTTACTTCACAGCCCAAACCGCTTAACAAAATACTCAACAATGTTTAGCAGTTGAGAAAGCAGTTCCTTTACTTCCACTTCGTTTATCGATATATACTCTTCCAGTGCATCGTAGTGGAGGGAGCTGTTGGCCATGGTACGTATGTTATACATTTGATCATTTATTTTTTTGGGATAGCGCCTCTTTTTCTTTGTCTCCTCTATTAGATGATGCAATGTTTTTCTTCTGTCACCATTCAACAGGTTTATTCCAATTTTCAAACTGCTTTCTTGTAAAATAACCTCAAGTGTAAGGCGCATTGGAACCATCGATAAATGGGCCTTATCCTCGAGAGTATCAAAGATGTCATTAAAATGAGCAGTTAATAGTTTCTTTACCTTTTCAGACCTTACTTGTCCTAGTATCTCATGTAATTTCTCTTCTGATGAATCATCTAATTTTTTTACTACTTGTACTTCATTTTTCTTTTCCCCTCCAAAGGTTATTGCCCCATTAGCAATACCTTGAGGTTTTACTGCATCAAACACATCTCCCCATATAGCCATATACATTTCCTGCTTTTCCTTGAAAACCAGCTCATTTTTCGTTTCATACGGATCTGGAACATTGTTTTCGAGATTATATAAAATAACGGAAACATCGCCATATAATTGGGAATTCCCTACAAAGGATTGATATTCTTCATATAGAAATGACTCCATCTCAAAACGACCTAGGCTGTCATATTCCTCTTGTTGTCTGTACTCCCATTCGTCCTCTTCCTGGTCCAGTTCTTCATCTGATTTTTCATTGATTAAATATTTCTTTGCAAAGCCTGTAAATAAGTCCAGAAATTCATCCCTATTTTCTTTATGAATTTCAACAAGGGATACCGAAACTAGCTGATTGTTTAAGTTGTCGAAAGCCACTTCCTTCGGCTCGTTAAATTGCCCCTCATAATAATGCTCCTGTTCCAACTGTTCGATGTGCAGATCTTTAAAAGAAGTTAATTCTGGTACCTCATCGTCATATGACAATTCGAGGAGTGTTCCATAAAATTCTTTCACAAATGGTGTAAAGCTTCCTTTATTTATCGTAATTTCAAAAAGATTAGTTTGAAGAGATTCGTCTATTGTGAAAATTTCTTTTAAAAACTGATAATCTACCATCTCAATTTTCTCTTTATCCTTACGTTCTAGATCAAGTGAAACAGGTACCTTATAAGGCAGATAAAACTGGAATGTAAAGTCCTTAGGTATTTCATCAAAATGGACCATATCATCATCAATTTCAAAGTGAATCTCGTATTCTTCATTATCTATGTAACCTTTCCACAGCTTTTTACTGCGAGTCAGGTGAAGTATTTTCGAAAGCTCCTTGCTGTAATACTCGTTCGTATTGGAGAGAAGATACTCAATAAGATGTAGCAAACCACCAGCAACATCCATTCCACTTTCCAGGTACATCTTCCCTAGATTAAAGGATAAGTCTGGATTTCCAGAAAAATTTTCTACTGCTTGTTCCAGCTTAGCGATAGCATCATTAACGTCACCCGCTTTATATGCGTTTAACCCTTCCCTTGTGAGATCTATCGCAACTTTTGCAGGACCGAAATAATACAACTCATTTTGCTGGATCAAAGCAGGCTTTAACTCATCTCTTTTTCTCCTCTCATCCTTCTTCTTTTGTTCTTTATCTTCTTTTATCCCATCAAAATCCAACCTAAATTTCGGTTTCGGCCGTTCTATGATCCCCTTTTTCACCTTATAAAACTGCATTGCACTTTCTTCCATGTTATGTAAGTAACCCTTAAGTTCTTGAATACTCCAATTCCGGTTCACTTTCCCATCACCCTTATTTTTTTACTATCATTTTACCATGTATGTTCTAATGGCTCACAACATCTTCTTGCATATTATGGGAAAGCATGGGGACGGTCCTCATGCTTCCCTCTTTGCCTCAAATGTAGGTGTAAAACAGATTCAATATTTCTCAGGTGGTGAATATACAAAATCTTAATAAAACCCTAGCGTAGCCTGAAACCACACCCAGAACATTTGTTTGAATAATGCGCATGGACTGTCCCCATGCTTCACTCATAATTCTGGTTGTGATATGCACCTAAAACAGTTTTATCGATCAATTTGATCATCATAAGTATTCCTTCCTGACGTATAAAGACTAGCTTTCTCAGCTACAACATTCATTTTATAAAGATCTGTCGCCTGTTCTTGTCGTATATCGTATGTACTAATAAGACGAGCACCCTTATTTAACTTGTCCTCCAAGACTACCCTATTAATCTCCAATTTTAACTTTTTCTGATTCGAGAAGATGATAATTGAATGGTTTCCTTTTGGTACTATGTCTATCACATGCTTATAGGCAAGCCAAATGCAATTTGTGTTCTTTGGTGAGCATAATGGCACCATACAATATTTATTTACTTCACTTATAATGACAGGAAGCATCCGTTGTCCTTTTAATATTTTTTGTGCTGAATTGATTCTACCTGATAGGTCACTTCCATAATAATCACAGCTGTCTTCAACAATGTCCAATGGGCTTCTGCTCACATTTTCAACCTTGTACTTTTCGAAGACAGTACTATGTAGCTCAGCAAGTTTCGTATATTTCGGAATAAGGGCCATTGTGTTTTCATTGATAATGTGCAATTTCTCTTCCTTGACCTGATGGCTTTTGTTTTGATTATTATTCATGTTTAACACTCCTCCTCAATATGTTTAAGTCTTTCAATTTTTGAAGGAGTTGGATATAATACCAAGTAAGGTTGGTTAATCCAACTCGCCTAAGTCCTTAAGCACGGCTCCTGTCAAAGTTTAGTGCTTAAGGATTTTACATTTCTTTGTTATCCCATTCAACCACCTCCTTTAATATGAAGTTGGTTGTACCAGTTTACCAGCTGTTTTATGGCTGCAGGTTCATTCTTTATAAAATACAGGTCTGAGCCTTTTCGATACGCTCCTTTAAACTCCTCCCAGCATTTGTTGCTTGTTGACCAATCCACATGTGAAAGTTGTTTCATTTTCATCATCATTAATGACGTACGTTCTTCCAACGTTTTATGGATGATTCCCTCATTTGCATAATAGGCAAGGCTAATAATTATTGGAAAGCTCGCCAGCATTGTTTTATGATAGTTTCCAATATCTCTAGGCTTCTGCCATTTAAATAGCTCATAGATCCAAGCATTTATCAGGTGAATATATTCTTCTTCTGTTAAAGGATAGCTTTTGCTACTCTCTTTTTTCACAACAAGGTGATGCCCTTCCATAAAAACATTTACAATTTGCCGAAGCTGTGAGAGTGATAAGAATTTCGTATTGGTTGGGCGAATAATTGCCCGTTTTTCAGTATCAATTCCCGCTTCCTTAAGCATCGTATTTGTTTCCAGTAGCTTGTTTGTTATGTGATTATCCATATGTCTAGAGTCATACTCAATTAATTTTGATAGGGCAACCTTCTTCCCCTTCGTATTAAAGTCAATGTAGAGTTGATCACATTCTTCATCTGAAAATTCGTGAAATACTTGGATACCAATGGACGAATTCTCAAAATAAACAGCCGTTTTTGTATTCCTTTCATCCTTATCTGTTTGTTTGTTCTGTAAAGATTGAAAAAGAGAATAAATGGCACGAACTCTTGTTGACCCATCTATCATTTGTAATTTTCCATCCTTGGTTTTATTTGCAACAAGCATTGGTAAAAATGCTTGTTGCTTATCAATTCCGTTTAAAATATATTTTCTTAACGCTTGTATATGCTCTTTAATGGAGGCCCTAAGGATAATGTGATCTTCCTCAAACTGTTTTGCTAGGTAAGAGAGTGTCATATATTCAATGGTTGGTTTAATGTCCAATACTTTTCACCTCTCGACTTGTAAGATAAGCACTAAATTCAGTTGTTAATTTAAGAATTGATTGCTGTGTAGAATGATTTAGCATCCTTTTTTTCCTTGAATCATAAAAGGCAAGAAAAAGGGCATCATCGTGCCTCCATGATGTACCTGTTTTAAGTTTCTTCAATTCATCTATCGCTTGTAAATAGGTAAGTCCACGCTTTGAAACTGACAAATACACTGTATTAGCAAGTGCAATTTGAATACCTGAAAGACCACATACATATTTAAATCGATTACCACCTTGACTTGGAAAAAGTTCTGACCATGTTTTGAAAAACTTATAAGAAATCGATTCCATCTCTTCCTTTTGACAATATTTAAGCTTCGGACTTCCTTCCTTATGTGTTAAAACCCCTTCAAATAATGCTAATAAACAACGTCTCATAATAACGAGTGAAGTCATAGCCGTATTATGGACCGTTAAACGAGATAACGATGTTTCAATCTCCAACTGTGATTGTAATTTATGAGCAATATGTCTAGCCAGGATGACATATTCCTCACGTTGCTCGTACTTCATGATCAGCCCACTATGTGCATTTTTTCGTTCTGTATTAATATCTGTGAAAAGCTGCCGTTCCTCTTGTGTCGTTAAATCTAAGTAGATTTGCATCGTGATGGGGAAGGATTCTAATTTCTTGATTGCCTTTTCAATATGACTAATCTCTTGTTGTTTATTAGAAGGCATTTCTTCAAGTGCTTCTTTCTTTACATGAAGGTGCCTAAGTGCTGAAACGAGACTTGTTGAGCGATGCTGACCATCAAGGATCGCCAGCTTCGCGCCAGGTTTAATCTCCCAATTGTCACCAACCTTTTCAATACAACCCCTAGCTGAATAAACAAACGGAGAGAAATAAAATGTACTTTCGTGTACAGTATTTAATATATATTCTTTTATGACGTTCCTTCTTCTATGATCAAGTTCCCTTTGTACATAGGGGTCAACTTCAAAAATACTCTCTAAATACTTAAATGGCATCTCAGTTATTAGCAATTCATGACCAAACTGCTCAAAATAATGACCATTAAGCTTAGTTCTTAAATCCTCATTCATTGTTTTATCACTCCTTGTCCTTTTTCATTATAATCCATTCTACCTAGCCTAAATGTTATTTTAATGTAAATTATGTAAAAGATTGTAATATTACGTTGTCATTTGTTATTCCTTGCCGATATATGTTAAAAAGAGAAAATTGTTCAAATATACATCATCTGAACATATCCCTTTTTCAAATCCTTGACTATTCGTTTATAACATGTTAATAAGTAGTCGTTCTGTGATGTATCTAAGTTCTCACTTTATTTGATTTTGATATGTATTTAACGACACAATTACACCTGGTTCTTTCATTTGTCTATTACTAGTGTGAAAAGCCCCTACTGGACTCCAATAGGGGCTTTTCTCATTTACTTCTACAATTCGTATCAAACGTTTATTTAAACTTCTATCAAGATTCGAGAATACTACTTTGTTGTGATTGGATCTCACAACAAATACAACGTCGTCAGGACCTGTGCTTACAATGATCCTCTGTTATGTCTGACATTGTTAGTATAAAATGAAAACCTTCAAAGGCTAATAGCGTTTTACCAAAGTATTTCCTATGAGTAAGCTTTACCATCAACAATGACGAGTGGCATCTGATGTTCTTCCCGCTCTAGATCAGTGTCTATAAGTACTTCGACATATGTCAATGATATGTTAGATCGTTTTGCTATGTATCTTCTCAACTCTTACGAATTGTTTTGCTATACCACACTGCGCTTTGTTTCTGATCACTATTCAAATCACCAAAAACAGCAAATTTATAACCGGATATTGTACCACTTCTATTGCTTCTATTTTTCACAATATATCAGAATATGCATTAGGGTTGTCGAATCATAACACCATTCTTCCGATAGTCTCAACTCCACGATAAAGTCATACTCAAAAAAGTATATATTCTGCCATTGGAATGATCTTAAGTGTTCTTCACAAAGCCATGTTCACATTCAATTTGAAATTTATGTCGTAGTATAAGCCAATAATCGTAATCAATAATATATCTTAAACATAATCTTCAATAATAGATTGAACTTCAGGTAGACGAATTACCAAGGTTTAATTTTTTACGGATAAATGCAATACAAAACAGTATTATTGGCACGATTAATTGTAGTGGCACGAATAAATAGGGAATAAAATAACCATATGCAATTTTCAAATATTCAACAAAATTTGTTGCAATTAATAATGATAATGGAGTAATAATGGTCCCCAAACCGAGTAGTACCGATTTATTTTGATTTAACTTAAATAATTGGGAGATTGCAACAGCAGCACCAAATATACAACCCCCAACTTATAAAAATACCCCTGATACCATCACTAAAATAACCAATGCATCAAATCTTTCAAGGAAGTCTGCAATAGAAACCATCTAAGTAGCTGTTAAAAAAGGAAACCAATTATCACCATAAATTTCTGGACCTAAGACAGATAAAATCAAAATTGAATTAATTGTAAGTATTAACCCACCGACTAAAATTACAGTCATGCCTACCTTTCTGATTATTTGTTTGTTATTTAAATAAGGAATAAACATCATAATGATAATCGTTTCTCCAAAAGGAAAGTTTATAATACCAGGATATACCTCTTTCAAAATTGGCTTTAATCCATTCCCCATTATAGGGGTAAGGTTATTTAGATTAAAATCTTCCACACTTAATAATAAAATCCAAAGAACAATCAAAGATATAATGTATATTGGAAATACCATTTCTCCCATTCTTACAAATGCCTCAACTCCACCACCAATGATGGACACAGCAGAAGCAGAATGGAGAGGATGACGGTATGGAGGAATAGTAAGTGAGTTGTAATGAGCGCCTTGCTGACTGATATAAACTTATTTTCTCGAGTTGTGCTTCTTGTAACATGGTGGCAAAATCGTTGGGAAGGATTCTACTAAAAGGCTTTTCCCGCAACCTGGGGGACCGTCCATCATAACATAATGCTCACTTGCTGCCGCAATTTCAAGGGCTCGTTTCGCAAATTCATGGCCAATAATTTGATTGAAATCCTTTTCAACTACCTTATTCTCTTCAAAAATCGTATTCGTTTGTATAAACTGAAGTGGTGGTCGTCTAGCAAGGATATCGATAATATCTTGTAAATTTTTAATATAAATGAGTTCTAAGTTGGGATATCCACTTTGGGAATGGTAGGGTCGGATGGGAGGAATAGTTTCTTTAAGCTCAATCCTTTTGCTGCTAAGATGGCGGCGATCATACCTTCAACAGGGAGAACGGTTCCATCTAATATAAAGCCCGATAAATCCAGTATCATTTGGAATCCTATCTTTTAAAAACTTTCCGCTCTTTAATACACCGAGTGCAATCGCAAGGTCAAATAATGGACCATTTTTCCTTTATTCTGCAGGTAATAAATTAATAATCACTTTCATATCGACTAATAAAAATCCCATACTATGTAATGATGCAGAAACCCTTTCCTTTGATTCTTTCACCGAAGCATCAGGAAGACCAACATTCACAATCGATTCGATTCCTTCCTTCACTTGCACTTCTACTTGGACACGATACCCTTCCAAACCTTTTAAACCGATACTAGTTATTTTTGCTGACATGTTTTTAGACCTCCAATAGATGGATCATTTTTTGAAAATAGGTATGTTTTGGGCTTAGAAAATAAACGAATAAAATCGTTTAGTCGTTTATATTGAAAGTATATGTGATTGATTGTAATGTAGGAGAAGTGTAAATAGAATTGTATATGGTGTATAAATTTGATGGTTTTATAATACTTGGGGGAATCTTTATTACGCTGTTCTTTGGATGTTGTGAGCGGTTATGTAGTAACTAAAACGTGGTATGGGCTTTACATGAGATTTCATATAGGGGTATTTTAGATCGGTATAAATTACCTCTTATCATATCTATTAGATTATATACTATTTTCCAAATTTCTCATTACTTATTTTGTAAAACAATGTAAAAAGTAAGTTGTATTTGTCTTTTTCAAACCAAAAGAAGCGCGAGAACCGTCCCTGTTCTCCAAATCTCGAGGAGTCACAGTGACCATTCCTTAAATTTCGGGTGGTCACTGTGACGCAAACTTTTGACATAGGAATTATTGTTCAATAACTACCTATCTAAACCCTCAAAAACATTCTCCCATTCCGTATCACTCTTCAATCTAAACTTAAACTCAACTCTTCGAGAATTTTCCCTGTCTACTTTTTTAGCATTCTTAGCGTATTTTAACTGGCTTTCAGATCGACCATTTGCGGTAATTTTATCTCTTACTACTTCTTTATGAGGGAAATCTCCAAACTCTTCACTTAGCATAAATTTTACAACACTAAAGGCTCTTTCTTGTGATAAAACTAGATTACTATTAAAGCTCCCGACATCATCTGTGTGGCCTACTACTACGATTTCTGATATGTGACCATCCTCGAGGCATCAAAAACTTATTACGTTATGAATGGTCTATCCATATCTTTAAGATGATAAGTTTTAAAAGTTAAGCTATCAAAATACGCTACCCTTCCAGCACCTTCTGTGTATAATCTAGGTAATACAACCGTAGCATCTTCAGGAATATACGCCCAAACATCCAAGTATTCCCATTTGCCGTCTCCTGAATGTTTAGCTTCACTAATAAATGAAGTACCTTTTATGTAGACAATTCTTAGACTTGTATTCGGAGTATTGGAATAAACCCACCCTGCAAAACTTGCCCAAGTTCCCAGAAGTGGTTTAATCCCTTTCGTAAGTGTACCGTCGGCATTACCAACAGCACCGCCAATTGTTAATTTCAATGACACAGTTGACTTTACTAGTGTTGCCTCTGCGTAACCTGTTGCTCCATTGTACGACCACCCGTTAGAAATAATAGCTGTATCTATGTCAAATCCACCGTTTAAAAGATAATTTTCATTATCAGTAATTGCGTTTGTTATTTTAAAATCCCCTCCATATGGTGCTGTTGCTGTGACAGGGGTATTAATTGTTTTATAAAACTTACTCCCATACCCTCGAACATTCAGTACACCTGTTGAAGTAGGAGAAAAATAAACCCCGTAATGCTGAACGGCTTGTGTGATAATATCGCCAATTTTAACAGTTGAAAGATTAGCAGCTGAATACCTTAACCCTTTGGTAGATAATCTAACAACATCTCCACTTTCCCTAATCACTTTTGCATATCCTTTCAAAGTTCCGTCAGTCCCATAAATAGCTACTTTGGGATAATTTTCTATAGTCCCACTTTTCCATGAAGCAACGGTAAAAGAAGAATTTCCAATAACGGAACTAATCGTAGTGGATTGTCTATCATCGAAACATTCAGCGTCTATTTGAACATTTTTACTACCGCGGGCAACAAAGATTCCATTGTAAAAACTAGGTTGTTTATTATCCAAGTGACCAGCTAAACGATGGTTATTATAATAACGTCCTTTTATATAAATACTATGGCAAGGTTGAAAAATAGCAAGACCTGAGTTCCAATTATTTTCCGCTTCGCATGTAGAATCAAACTCAATTTTGTAAGGAGATTCCCCATTTCCTAAAATATGAGATGTGGAGGCATCATTATCAGCCGCAATGGTAAATCCACCGTCATTATTTCGATGAGCTTTACACCCAATAAATTTAATATCATGAGAGCCTTGATTAACGTTGAATCCATCACGACCATTATCATTTGCAGTGCATCCAATAAAAATAACATGCTGTGTACGGAATCTAATTGCAGTACCAAAACCCGAAAACCCTTTTATTATCTCATTCGGTTTCTTAAAAGCTATTTTAAAACCATATCCGTTTCGGTCAAAATGACACATGTAAAATTCGTGATATGATGATTGACTCATTTGCAAACCACTAGTTGAGTTATCGTGTACATTAACCAAATTAAATTTACCATTGTTAGCATTTATCATAAGAGCTACTGAACATGTGTTAATAATTTCAACATTAGATAAAAAAACATTGTCACCTGTAATATTTAACCCGTATTGATTTTTCTTTTTGGTATAATTCCACTGATTCCCATCAATTTTTAGATCAAATATGGATACGTTTTTACCAGTAATGTTGACCGCACCGTAAAATTCAGTCGTACTTCCGTAGTCTGCTTTTTGAACAATTTCAGCACCGTTACCCAATATTTTTATGTTATTATAGGGAATATTCCAATAAGCAATTATTAATTTTTTTCCTTGTAAGTCAATCGGTTTATTTGTATTGCTTGCTTCAATTGTCATCCTACTTAAACGTCCTGTATCATCTGTTTCATGGCTAAGTTTAGGGAAATTGTTCGGAAGAATAGTTTCTGCCGACTTGTTACTTAAAACATCACTTTTTATACTAGAATTACCAAATCTATAGCCAAAAGTGAACAATAACATCCAAAGTAAAAAGTTTAATAGGAAGTTTCTTCTAGTCACAATAATCCCTCCTAACAACAGTTTAATTCTTTATATCATAGTTACTTAATTTTCCCATCATAAAAGCTGTTTAAATAGCTTTAACTACCTTAGCCTAATCCTTAGGATTGGCTGTATAGTTTATTTCAAAATCCTATAAATCAACTACTCACTAGTTGATTTATGATGATACCAAAACTATCCACACTATTAGTTTACACCAAGCGGAGATCTATTGTTAACGGAATAATGTCCTGTTCCGCTAATCTCGATTATTTGATTACTCCGACATACGATTACTAATGCAATTGCATGTTGGATTATCATTCCTTTATAAAGATGTTTCTCCGCCTCCTCCATCGTCGATATGTACACCATTAGAAGGGTTAGTGACTGTAATTGTTCCTTCAACGGAATTCACAGTCTAATTTTCAAATTGAGAAGAATCCCTGACATATCAATTGGTGATCATGCATAATATTGTAGTTGTTTTGAACCACTACAGAACCTATAATATAATTTAATGCCAATCCAAACCCTCTAAGATTTATTATGCTAATTTAGTTAAATCTTAATAGTGTCAGATTCAGCAGGAGCAGCATTTGACTTTAAGTCACCATTAGAATGAAACGATGTAGATGCCTGCTGTTCCTGTTGAGTATGCATTTTGTAGTGTACTCTCATTTTATGATTCATTGCCGATATTAAACATCTCTTGCTTTATCGCCTTTCTTCCAACTGTGCATTAAAAATTATACTCTATTTATGTAAAAAGCCGTCTACTACTTTGAAAGAGGGGGCTCGGCGGTTAACTCTAAAAGATTTGATAACCTATCATCCTTCGATAATATTTTGGTGGTAACACAGTAGTTCCCAAATCCAAGAATACTTATAATTAAGAATATCAAGTCAAGCATCTTTTGATCATTCTCTTTCCAAGGCTTCTTCTAAATCCTCTTTAATTTCTAAGTTGGGAAACATCATATGATAAACATCTCTTTTATCATATATCAACTATTATCATCATTTTTAACAAACTTAACTATATGCACTGTATCTAAAAAGAAATAGGAATCAGAGCTAACTACTGCTCGAATTCCAAGGGGCTAATTTGAATATGAAAAATTTTCTAACAGTAATTATCAACTCAATAGATCCCTCAAAAGTACCCATAAGGAACATTGATTTCAGTATCATTTTTTTTTTGCTTTTTTCAACTGTCTACACAAAAGATATAATTTCAGCGTAGGGTGGATCCTTGTTTTCTAATTCGTTCTTGCACCTGCTTCACGCACAATCTCCCTCTGAATTTCTCGTAGAAAATTAAGGAATGATTCCATTATTATTACCTCCTTCACTTAACAGGAAGAAATACTAACAATCCCACTCCCAATATTTAGTTGCAACTCTATCTATCATATCCTTCAATTTTATATTCTATCAATCTTCGATATATATCGGATGATTAACAGGTACCTAAAACTGTTTCATATTTTTAGAGAATCATAGAACTAAGATACCTTCTGAGAAACTATTCTCTTAATATTTTTATTTTTTAATAATAAGGCTGGTCTTTCAACTAGATACCAAGAAACGATAGAACACAGAAATACAAAAGGTAGTGAAAGTAAAAAGTTTTCAATAGGACTTATATTGTTATTAAATACATGGACAATTATTTGTTGTATGGGAAAAGCAAAAATATAAATTCCATACGTGAAATCTCCAAATTTAGAAAAGTTGTATAACCTTATTTTTGCAGAATAAGCAAAATAAAAAATAAAATAACTGCATAAGAGAGGAAAAAATGGTTTTAACCAACCTAGACTGATGATTAATATAGTGACAAGTAAACTAAGTAATAAGTAAATATAGCTATGTTTAATTTTATCCCTATAAAAATAAAATACACTTCCAGAAAGGAAATATAATGATAATATATTTAGATCTGTCAATGTTTTGCCCAAATTTACAGGTATTATAGATATAAATGTATTAATAAGAAATAATGTAATAATCACCTGTTTTTTTAAAAGACCAAAGCCTCCTAAAAACCCAATCATTGCGTAACATATAATCTCATATTTTAAAGTCCAAAGTGATCCATTTACTGCGTTCTGGTAAATGTTGCTATCAAAAACTCCTGGCAAAGGAAGGTCAGGTACGAATGTTGTAATTTTAGTGAAATAAAAGTAGGTTTGAGAATTAGAAAAATACTTAATTAAGCTTTCACTGGTTATAAGAGGGCCCACTATTAGCACTGTAAATAGGGTTACAAGAATCAATCCCGGAAAAATTCTAAGTACTCGTGCCTTAATAAATGAACCAATGCTCCTTGAATATAAAAAACTTTGGGTTATTAAGAATCCACTAATTACAAAAAAACAATACACTGCAATTGCTCCTAAAGTTGTTTGTCCGTTTGTGATCTGATTAATGGGTTCTAATAGGTCATTTCCCGTAAGTGGGTAAGCGTGAGAATAAATAACTAGAGTTGCAGCTACAAACCTTAAAAAGTCTAAATTATTTTGTCTCCCCTGAATAAGTTCGCTAAAGGTTTTCAATATTTTCATTCCCTTCATATTTAATTTAGTAAAATGTTATATGTTTCATCGATGGTACAAGGTACTTAGTATATATAATTAAAACGTCTATGATTAAAACAAAAATCCTTCTTAGTATGAAAGTAGATATAGTAATTGCTAAATGAAGTGGTACTTACTGGCATATAAAATATAACTTCCCCTCGATAATAGGTCTATAATATTATACTGCTTGTTCTACACCTACATTAAACGCCCTCAAATTACTGACTTAAAGAAAGTAAAATTGTGTTCCATTAAATCTATCCTTGAAAAACCCCCTTTAAAACTTACTACCTTACAAAGTCTCATTGCAATCATCTATACATTTGTTAAAGTCTAAATTTAAACTTAAATTGAAATGGCAACCTGTAACAAGACTACAGGTTGCTATTCTATACTTATTATAGAGTGCTACTTTCTTTGGATAGGCAAATATAACAAACTTATCCTGGAGAATTCTGTTATAAAATAATAAATAATAGCAATAACTAATGGCTCAATTAATTTCTATTATAATGCTGTTTAAAGTAATTTTGGTATTCGCCATTAATAATTTGTTCCCACCATTCTTTATTATCTAGATACCATTGAACAGTCTGAGCAATACCAGTTTCAAAAGTATATAATGGTTTCCATCCTAATTTCTCCAATTTTGTTGGATCTATTGCATAACGCTTATCATGCCCTAAACGATCTTTTACAAACTCTATTAATTCATCGGATTTCCCTAAAGTATTAATAATTGTTTTTACAACTTCTAAATTTGTTTTCTCATTATGCCCACCAATATTATAAACCTCACCATTTATACCTTTATGCAAAATTAAATCAATTGCTTCACAATGATCTAAAACATGTAACCAATCCCTTATATTTTTCCCATCTCCATAAATAGGGACCTGTTGGTCACTTAATACACGTGAAATCGTTAATGGGATCAATTTCTCAGGGAAATGGTATGGCCCATAATTGTTTGAACAACGCGTAATGTTAATTGGTAAACCATATGTTTCATGGTACGCGCGTACAAGTAAGTCAGATGATGCTTTACTCGCACTATATGGACTATTTGGCTGTAAAGGTGTTCCTTCAGTGAAAAAAGTGGTTGGATCAAAATCTAATTCCCCATATACCTCATCAGTTGATACGTGTACAAATTTAGTTACGTCAACTTGTTTCGCAGCATCTAATAATACTTGGGTTCCTAATACGTTGGTTCGTACAAAAATTTCAGGATCTGTAATTGATCGGTCAACATGACTTTCAGCTGCAAAATGCACTACAAAATCAAACTTCTTTTTTTCAAATAGAGCAATAATAAAATTACGATCTGATATATCAGCTTTCACAAAATGATAATTATCATTTTCTTCTATATTACTATGTTTAGTTAGATCTCCAGCATATGTTAACATATCTAAGTTATATATATCATATTGGGGATATTTGTTCACCATAAGTTGTACAAAGTTTCCTCCAATAAATCCCGCCCCACCTGTTACTAATATACTTTTTTTTGTCATTTATTTCACCTCTAGCTTTAATTCTTCCAAATAACGTTGTAACGCATCCTGCCATTTTGGTAATAAACTAAATCCACTCTCTACTAATTTCTGTTTCGACATTCGTGAGTTCTTTGGACGAACAGCACGGGTTGGGTAATCTTCAGAGGTTATAGCATTTACCTTAACATTCTTCTCAGAAAGATAAAAAATTTCTTGAGCAAATTCAGCCCAATTACAGAACCCCTCATTAGAAGCATGATAGATTCCATATTTTTCAGTTTTGATCATTTCAAGTAGTAACAAAGCTAAATCAGATGTATAAGTAGGGGAACCATATTGATCTCCGACAACATTTAATTCATTCCTAGATTCTGCTAATTTAAGCATGGTTTTAATAAAATTATTTCCATTAATACCAAACACCCATGAAATACGCACAATAAACCATTTATCCAATAAGCTCTGTACTACTTCCTCACCTTTATGCTTGGTCAATCCATAATGTCCAATTGGACTAACAGCATCCGTTTCTAAAAAAGGAGTCACTCCTGTTCCATCAAAAACGTAGTCTGTACTAATATACAAAAACTTCGCATTAATTTCTCTAGCAACTTTAGCAAGGTACTTTGTACCTTCTACATTAATATTCCAGCAATTGCTTTTATCATCTTCAGCTTTATCAACTCCTGTATATGCAGCACAATGAATAATCGCATCTGGATTTAACTTCTTTACATAACTGTAAACTGCTTCTTCATTTGTTATGTTTAATTGATTAGAACCTATTCCTGTCATATCAATTCCCATTTTTAAACCTTCATGTACTACATCAAAACCGAGCTGGCCTGTATATCCCGTTACTAAAATTTTCATTTTATTAATATCCAAAGCTGAAATTATTTTCAGCATCCTTTAGTGGAGGTGCTTTTTCATCTTTCGCTGATAAGACAGGAGTAATCTGACTAGACCAGTCTATTCCAATTGTAGGATCATTCCAAAGTATTCCTCTGTCATATTCGGGTGAATATAACTCGTCCACTTTATATTGTACCTCAACATTATCGACTAGTGTCATAAACCCATGTGCAA
Source organism: Metabacillus bambusae (assembly GCF_017497975.1). Lineage (GTDB taxonomy): Bacteria > Bacillota > Bacilli > Bacillales > Bacillaceae > Metabacillus > Metabacillus bambusae. The sequence goes on from NZ_JAGDEL010000005.1 coordinate 211,032, forward strand.
ATCCCTTTGGAATTAATAATTGTCTTTTATTATCTTCACTTAGTTCAATACCAAACCATTTTCCAAATGTCGGACTTCCTTTGCGGATATCTACCGCTACATCAAATATTGAACCTTTAGTACAACGTACAAGCTTTGATTGTGCTTTTGGATTCAATTGATAATGTAATCCTCGTAATGTACCTTTTGTTACAGAAAATGAATGATTGTCCTGAACAAACTTTAAGTTAATACCTGCTTCATCAAACTTTAAATCACTATAAGTCTCCATAAACCAGCCACGGTGATCACCAAATACGGATGGTTCGATCACAAATACATCTTCAAATATTGTTTTTATAATATTCATAAATTTTCACCTACTGCCACTTTTTCTAATTTAACTTGATTTGCTAAACGTAATAAGTACTGCCCATATTCATTTTTGCTTAACGGTTCTGCTAGTTTTATTAACTCTTCTTTGTTAATGTAACCTTTCCGATATGCTATTTCTTCTAAACATGCTACTTTTAAGCTTTGGCGTTTTTCAACAGTTTCTATAAAAGAGGAGGCTTCTAACAATGACTCATGTGTTCCTGTATCTAGCCAAGCAAATCCTCTACCTAATAATTCAACTTTTAGTTTTCCACGCCGTAAATACTCCTCGTTCACAGAAGTAATTTCTAATTCTCCGCGTGATGATGGCTTTATTGATTTTGCAATTTCAATAACATCATTATCATAGAAATAAAGACCTGTAACAGCATAAGATGACTTGGGATAGAGTGGTTTTTCTTCAATAGAAATAACTTTACCATTATTATCAAAGTCAACAACTCCGAATCGTTCAGGATCTTTAACGTTATATCCAAAGATAGTTGCACCTATTGAACGATTCGCTACATCTCTTAAGATATTAGTAAAACCGTGACCATAGAAAATGTTATCACCTAACACAAGCGCAACAGAATCACTTCCAATAAATTCTTCACCTATAATAAATGCTTGGGCCAATCCATCAGGAGATTCTTGTACTTTATAACTTAAATTTATACCAAGATCTTTTCCATCACCTAATAATAATTTAAAACGAGGGGTATCCTCAGTAGTAGAAATAATTAAGATATCTTTTATACCAGCCAACATTAGAACAGATAAAGGATAATAAATCATTGGCTTATCATAAATCGGTAATAGTTGCTTGGATATTGATCTTGTAATTGGATAAAGTCTAGTCCCACTTCCACCAGCTAATATTATACCTTTCATAATAATCTCCTTTTACTCAATAATTTTTCAGTGTTTAATTTCTCCACTTGTTTCATTTTTATTTTGGGTAAGTAATTTCAACTTCAGTCCTTGGACCGGTAACCTAGAAAGTCGATTTAACATTTCTCTTTTACCTTTTAAATTATTTGATATTTTTGTTTTATTTTCATATACATCGGCTAAGCATTTTTTTATATCTACCTTATCAATTTCTGTAATATCTATACTATAGCTTTCCATTTCAGAGTACTTACAAGCTTCGACCATTTTGTTTTCATATGAAAGTGATAAAAATGGTATTGCATTTTTTATACTAAAAATGACTCCATGATATCTCATTGAAAGGACTATATCTGAATTTTTAATAATTTCTTCATAATTCCAAAATGTTACACATTGGTGTTCAATAAATACTCTATTCTCTTCCATACCATTTTCTATGAACAATTCCTTGTATAATAACAACAATTTCTCTTCGTTTTGAACCCCTGTAAGATGTGGGATGATTCTTATATCTACATTATGTTCATTACAAAATTCGACAATTTCAGTTATTTTTGTAAGTACTTTATCATCAACTGGGTTGTTCTTAAAACTTTTATGCCATGAATCAAACTGTGTAGGGATAAACGCTAAATAAGGTGAGTTTGAATTTATTACATTTACTTTATCTTTCAAACTAAAAGCAGTATCAACGCCTTGTTCTGCTATTATTCCCCATTCTTTTAATTCATGTAGACTTTTTGCTTCTCTAACGTAGATTTTTGATCTTTTTAAGGCATATTTCGCAATTAAGTTAAATATAAAATTGTCACTTTTCCCTACAGTATTTAGATGAATAATAGGTATATGTCCTTCCAACACTGCCATCAAGACCCTCAATAGATGTATCCAATCTTTATAAATACCAATATTCGCTCCACAAGGCGCACTGATCACAAAATCCGCACTTTTTATAATATCAGCCGTTTTTTTTACTGCACCGTTACCATATGATAGAAAAGGTAAAACTTTTGAAATTAAATACCTAACAGCATCAATTAGATCATTTTTGTACATAGGTAATTCATTATAGTGTGTAGTTTTACTATCCGAGAATGGAATGGGATCCGACTTTTCATATACATTATATACAAAATCTATATGAGCATTTGGGAAATCCTCTCTTATTTGTTCAGCCATTGCTACACATGCAGCATCATCTCCAAAGTTATTTGTATGTGTATTTATTACGCAAATTTTCACAAAGATCTCTCTTTTCATTTTAATTTTCTTAATAAATTAATATTAATAACACCACGATTAAAACAATCATATTTCTCTTATTAATAATAAAAATTGTTGTATTTTTGATTACAAATAAATAGATAATTAATAATACAAAGTTTGAAACTATATTAGCATAGACCGCACCAATCAATCCGAATTTTGGTATTAGAAAAACACTAAATAATATATTTAATATTAATGCAACAATTACTGCAATCGCTCTATATGATTGTGTGTTTTGTATTGTCAAAAGTACACCAAGTGCAGATGATAAGAATCTTAGAAATAGTACGATCGATAGTAACTCCAAAATTACAATCGCACCTATGAATTCTTCATCAAATAAAGTATTTACAAGAAACGCTGGGAAAAATTTAATTACAAATGATAACGCAATAGCAATAATGAAATTGTACCTAAACATTACCTTAATTGACTTGATATATTCTTTTTCATTATTTTCCTTGAAAGCCAATGATAATTTCGGCAAATAAACATTACATAACACTTCACTTATCATTAACAACGCAAAAACAATTCTAGTAGCAGCTTGATAGATACCTAATCCATGTCCTCCTGCATAATAATGAACTATAAGGGAATCAACTTGAAAATAGAGTGTGCCTACTATTAAATGAATAGCATAGGAAAAGTTATTTTTAATTGCTAGTACAACTATATTAAGTTTAAATTTAAATATAAAGAAATTCCCTATTACTTTGTATAATAAAAAATAGCCATATATAAAACTAATTAGTCTTGCAACTAAATATATAATCGCAATTTCCATCGGAGTATTAACTAAAAACAAACCAATGGACACACCTACAAACAATAATAAGTTCGATATAGTGGAATGTTTAGATTCGATATCGAACCTTCCAATAGCTCTTAATGGCAACATAAAAAAATTAGAGAACGAATTAAAAATATAAGATAAGAAAAGTATATAAAATTCTTCTTCCTTAAAAACACTACCTTGATCAACCCACTCGAAATAGAATATTATTCCAATCAGTAGAAATAATGTAAGAAACACTTTAGCAAAAAATGACTGGTACAGATACTTTTTCAAACTTGATGGGTCTGAACTAATTTCTTTTACTAACCTTATATTAAATCCATAGTCTGAGACTAATATCAATATACTTGATAAGGTAATCAGATACATAAAGTCTCCAAGAACATCAACGCTCCAAAACCTTGCAAGTATAAAAAAAATTGCAACATTAGAAAGAAGTCTAAAACCAAGAGTAACAAACATTAAATAAATATTTTTGAACAAACAATCACCTACAAATCCAAACCCTAGTTATCCTCTTGCTACTAAAAACGTATTTTTTTTATAAAATAAAAAAATATACAGAATAACAACGGAATAACAATGCTTGTCTCAATTAACATATTGGAAAATACACTCAGCAAGCTTGCACAACTCAAAATACATAGTCCTGTTAGATAAAACTCTTTACATTTTTTTAATAATAATAAAAAACCGAAAATATATATTACTAAGTGTACAAACAAAAACACTACTCCATGCCACCTTAGGTATTCAAAAGCCCTAGCATAAATAGTTCCTACAGTAAACGCATGGAGTACCCTATCTATTTGAACCCTACTTTCCCCCATGTATGATAAAATATGCTCAGAAACGATATTAGGAACAATTTCTGACAGATAAAATAGTGAGAAATTATCAAGTGAAGTGAATCCACCTATATTCAATTCTAAATTTGCTAAAGGGGATGCGAGGTACATATACACCAAAAAAAACTCACTAGGAATACCACTAGAAATGAAAACTCCACTAGCATCTCCTAGCACCAAAATATCTTGTCCTTCTGGTAATCTTAAGTTGCCTATAAAGCCAAATAAATATATCGCGACAAGTAATAATATTCCAATTTTGACAATCCTGTTTATCCTTAAATAATCTTTAATATAAAAGATATACATTATAGCACATGATAAAATTGTGATAGTTGCTGTGCCTCTATAATAAAAAAGTATTGAAGGGACAAAACTTAAAAGAAAGAGAATAATGTATTCTTTCCTTTTCTTATTGCCTGAAAGGATTAAATGAAAAAGATATATTCCCAAGAAAGTACTATAAGTCATTATTATCGGTAAAACTATTGGAGTTCCATAAGTGCCATGATTGTCGATAGAATGTACCGATATCATGTATAAAGGTATATCTCTCTGTAGTAACACCTGGACTAATGTCAAACCTAGTAAAATCTTTATGTTCGTTTTTACACCAATTGTATCCTCAATTTTATAAAAGTTATATGAAAATAGTTTGGAAGTTACAAAACTTAAAATAGTCATCACTAACATAGTAAATAATAAAAAGATGATTAGCTCGTAACTTAATTCGGATAATTGATTAGACCATCCAAAATTATAAATAATACAAACAAAAGCGAATACCAAAGTATAAATACTAAATGGATTCATTGTAATTCACCTAATCAAACTTTCTAAAGTATTTCAGTCTAACCTTTGTATACCTAATTAACAAAAGTGTGACTAACACACCTCTTGATTTTAGGATCTTCAGTAAATTATCTGAAGGATATAGTCCTGTTACATTTTTGTCATGTCTTCTATAATAAATTAACTTATCGTCTATAAACACTGTTTTACTAAGCATAGAATTAAGAATTCCAATCCAAGCATCATGCATAGGAATCCCTTTGGGAAAAGGGAGAATAAAGTTTTTAATCTCTTTTCGGAATGCTAATGTACAACCTAAAAACGTATTCTTATATATATTTTTTATTACTCCATTCCCACTTTTTCTATGCTTGTAAAAAGAGTCACTTATTATTTTCAGTGACTGATCCACTATATAAGCATCCGATGAAACCAGAGTACATCCTTTTGTTTCAAAGATATTTATAACAGTATCTACTTTATTATCTAACCATACATCGTCTTGATCACAAAGAAAGATAATGTCACCAGTTGCCTTTTCAATGGCTTTTTCAAAAGATTCAATAACTCCTATATTTTGCTCATTTGAATAGAGTCTAATACGTGGATCATTATAATTTTTTATAATTTTTATGGATGCATCACTTGAATTGTCATTAATAATAATAATTTCGTCAGTACTTTTCACTTGAATTAATATTGAATCCAATTGTTGTTTAAGATACTGTTCACCATTATAAACGGATAAACAAACAGATATTTTCAATTTTCGCACCTCAAGTTTAATAACTTTTCACTTTTAAAAATAATAAATAGATTCCAATAACTTGTTATTTTAAGAACGTTTATAATTATATAAGATATAAACATTTAAATAAAATTATATAAGTTTATCTTAATATATTATTAATAGCTAATCTCTAAATATATCATTTATCCATGTAGTAATTGAATACCTATTATATATACTTTCATCTATATTACGATACTTAGTATCAAAAAAGTCACTATCTAGAAGAACATCTTTTCTATTTATTACATGAACATTATTCTTATTATAAAAGTCATAATCAACGATTAAATCGTTAGTAGTAACAATCTTTTTATGCGCACCTAAAACTTCTAATGTTCTGATCGTTAAACCTTTTTGTTTGGGTCTTTCAATATCTAGTATGGCTTTTGATCTAGCATAAATATTAATTATTTCTTCAGATGATATACCCTTAAATTTAAATTCACTGTATTTTGCAGTTTTAAATTTAGGGTCAAAAATCTTTTTTAACCAAAACAAAATCCTATTTGGATAATACATGTAAAAATACCCATTTAAATTCATATCTTTTAGCTGTTTTTGAACACTTTTTATAACATTGTACCTATCAGTATGCACAGTTCCTATAAATACTAAATCCAAGTCTTCATCAACTTTTTTTATGTTTTTATAAGAGTCTAAAAAGAATAATGGTCTGAAAATCATATTTGGATATATTTTCACATCATCAGGATCAAAAGTGTAAACTTTATCAAATAAGTTTTTGACTTTTTTTGCATTAGGATTATAGCTAATTGAATCCCATAGATATAATATTAATTTTGCATTTTTATGCAATTGTTTTATATTTTTTAACCATTCTTCAGTTATTACTTCACCTTTTATTATTAGTATATAATCATAATTCTGATTCTCTGTACTATTAATTATTTCTTCATAATATGCAGAGTTCTTTTTCGCTAAAATATTTTTGTTTACTCTTATTAATGATTTTGTAATAAAATCATTACCCGGTCTCTCATCAAAGTAATCAACTTGAGCTCCCATTTCAGTTAATTTCATGTATATTTTCTTTTCATAGCTAAAGAAATTTGCTGCTATAAAAAGAATTTTTTTTCCCTTTAATATGTTATCCATTTTTATTTATATAGACCCTTCTCTCTCATTTCTTTCATAGCATTTTCATAGTTGTCACTTTCTATTTCTTGCGATTCGACCCATTGTGTAAACAATTCGATACCTCTGTCGAAACTAACAATTGGTTTAAACCCTAGTTTGTTTTCAATTTTAGTTAAGTCTGCAAAATTATGTCTTATATCACCCAGTCTAAAGTCGCCACTAATATTGATGTCCACCGTTGAATTATATTTATCTTTAAGAGTTTGAGCTATCGTGATAACCTCAGTTGGAACACCTGTACCAACATTAAAGCTTTCATAGTTTGCATTTTCACTTTCAATTCCAAGTATAGTTGCTTGAACAACATCATCAATATAAACAAAATCACGTGTCTCTTTTCCATCCTCAAAAATATTAATTTCATTTTCATTTTTAATTCTTGTAGAAAAAATAGATAAAATTCCAGTATATGGATTTTTCAAAGACTGACCTGGACCATAAACATTTTGGTATCTAAAAGCAACTACTGGAATACCTAATGATTTTCCAACTATCATACACATTTCTTCTTGACTATATTTAGTAAAACCGTAAATAGATGTTGGATGTATTAAGGATTCCTCGTTTGTAGGTATTACATCAACATCCTTCATACAAATTGGACACTTAACATTGAAATCTCCCGCTAATAAATCTTTTTCTATTCTCTCATTTGGAAAAACAATTCCATGTAAATCACAATTGTAACCTCCTTCACCATAAATAGCCCTAGAGGAGGCAACTACAACCTTTTTAACTGAATGATTATTATTTGTTAAAATATCCAATAAGTTAGATGTTCCTTTAATATTCACATCTATATACTTATTAATTTCATACATTGATTGACCTGTACCAGTCTCTGCAGCAAGATGAACTACAATATCAATATCTTTGATTGCTTTTAGCCAATCTTCTTTCCGTCTTACATCACCTTTTATAAACTCAACCTTATTTTTAATTTTCATAAATAATTCTGATTCCGATTCTTCTTTACCATGTATTTGCTCTGAAAGATTATCTAGAACACGTACATTATAACCCTTTTCTAATAACTGTAACGATAGTGAACTACCAATAAATCCAGCTCCACCAGTAATTAATATATTCATATTATTTGTCTCCTTTGAATTTCAACTATAATCATAAAAAATTTCAGAATTCTTCATTATTTTTTTGGGAAATTTTTTAAAATTAATACGCTCCCTTTTTTAGCAATACTTGAACTACAGTCCTAATCAATATTACAAAGTCCAACTTTAATGATTGCTCATAGACATAATGCAATTCCAAATCCACTCTATCAGGATAACCAATGTTACTTCTACCACTCACTTGCCAGTATCCAGTTATACCTGGTTTTACGGATAAAAGAATAGATTTTTTCGCTCCATACTCTTTGAGTTCTTCTTCTACCACAGGCCTCGGTCCCACTAAACTCATATCACCTTTTATTACATTGATAAGCTGTGGAATCTCATCTAGACTAGTTGACCTAAGAAACTGTCCTAACTTAGTAATCCTAGGATCTTCATTTGGCTCCAATTTATAATTATTTTCTACATATTTCTTATAAAGATTGTTATCTGATTTTAACTTTTCTTCAGCATTCATTAACATGGATCTAAATTTATATATATGAAACTTCTTACCATATTCACCAATACGTATTTGCTTAAAAAAAACAGGTCCTTTTGCCTCACCATACATATATAAAATACTTATAATTATAAATAGAGGTGATATTAAAACCAAACCTAATATTGCTCCAGTTATATCAATAGTTCTTTTAGTGATATTAAAGAGCTTTGAAGGTTTTTCATATGATTTTATAGACCGTTCAACTTCTTCCATTTGTATTCCAACATTTGACTTATCCAATCTCTTCACGTCCCAATATTCTCGACTCAAACAAATCATTTAAATATTTAATTAAGTCATCTTTAATTTCATCATTCTGTAATGCAAACTCCACTGTTGTTTTCACGAATCCAAACTTTTCTCCGACATCAAATCTTTTCCCTCTAAAATCAAATGCAAAGACACTTTGAATCATATTTAACTTCTGAATAGCATCAGTCAGTTGAATTTCTCCACCTGCGCCTTGTTCTTGTTTTTCAAGAATCATAAAAATCTCTGGAGTTAATACATATCTTCCCATAATTGCTAAATTAGAGGGAGCAGTTCCTTTTGCAGGTTTCTCCACAAATTGACTAACTTGATAGAGTCTTTCCTTCGAGGATAACGGATCAATAATCCCATATCGATGTGTTTCATTATCACTAACCTGTTGAACACCAATAATCGACGAATGTGTATCATCATATTGATCTATTAATTGACGTAAACACGGGATTTCGCTCTTAACAATATCATCTCCCAAAAGTACAGCAAATGGTTCATTACCAATAAACTTCCTTGCACACCATACAGCATGTCCAAGCCCCTTCGGTTCTTTCTGACGAATATAATGGATGTTAATCTGCGAAGATTGTTTTACTTCTTCTAATAGGTGATATTTTCCTTTTTCAATTAAATTCTGTTCTAGTTCAAAATTATGATCAAAATGGTCCTCTATTGAGCGTTTTCCTTTTCCTGTTACAATAATAATGTCTTCAATTCCTGAATCTATAGCTTCCTCAACAATATACTGAATTGTTGGTTTGTCTACAATTGGTAACATTTCCTTTGGCATTGCTTTTGTTGCTGGTAAAAACCTGGTTCCTAATCCAGCAGCTGGAATAATTGCTTTTCTAACCTTTTTCAACGTAAGCCCCCCCTTAATTATTTTGTATTTATTAACTTATCCAACTACTAATCTAATCCAAATTAAAATTTATAATTCCTAACAACATGCTCTTCAAACAAATTTTTAAGATATTTAGAATCATTACTTCGGTACAATATCTAAATAAGTAATTTGTTCCCACCATATACCCTTGCATAACTCGGATTAAAGAAGTCAGTTTCCTCAGACCACAAATATACAGTGTGCCGCCATTGATATATAAACATCAGCAATGGAATATCAAAATATCCCTAAGAACTTTTTCCGCTTAATTTGACTTGGTTGTTGTTTATACACTATTTGCCCATGTATAAGTTGTTCAGCATTTTCTTTAAAGTAGTATACAGCTTGATTACCAAATTCCTTTTCTATTTCAGAAATTGAATCCCTAATTTTAAAGCTTCTGGAAGTTATATTATGAGCATCAGAAGAAATGAAGTGTGTCAAATTCGCTTCAATCAACTGTAATGAAAACTTCTGAATCTTCTTCCCAAAGTGTCCTGTTATACTTCCAGCCGTAACCTGTGTTAGCGAGCCTTTCCTAACAAGGTTAAGTAATTTTTCAGGATTTTCAATCACTTCTGCATTTCTCTCTGGATGAACAATTATAGGAGTTATTCCGTGTAATTGAATATCAAATATAAGTTTTTCCGTATACCTTGGAACATGTCCTGAAGGCAATTCAATAAACAAATAATTAGACTGATTAAGAGGAAGAATATCACCCTTCTCCAGATCCTCCAGCAACTCTCCATAAATCCGCGTTTCCTGCCCTGGTAAAACCTCTAAAGGTATATTCTCATTTTGAAGCAAACGGTTAAGCTCTGAAACTCTTTCTAAAATGTCTTGTTTCCTATTAATATACTTCCCGTTCTGATGATGTGGCGTAGCGATGATTTTCGTAATACCTTCTTCTACTGCTAGTCTTGCCATATTAATTGAGTCTTCTACTGTCTGTGCACCGTCGTCCACACCAGGCAGAATATGACTATGAATATCAATCAAAATACCCACCCCCATCAAAATATTGGTAATTTTTCAATACTATTTCTCTATAACTAAGATACTTTTAAAATCGTATCACTGTAGAAAACCAAAGAAAAGAGGGAAACTTTGTCGAAATTTGACTATTTCCCCCCGTAGTAATAGTAGTAATGACTTTCTTCTTGTTTCTTATTATTAAGAACAACACCTAAAATCTTTGCTTTCGCACTATCTAGTAATTCTTTCGCCTTTTTCGCTGCATCCGTTTCTGTTTTTCCGCTACTAACAACAAGTACAACACCATCTGCTAAATTAGATAAAACTTGTGCATCTGTAACTGCCAATACTGGCGGTGTATCAAAAATAATCAAATCATATTCATCTTTTGCTTTTTCTAATAAATTCTGCATCCCTTTCGAACCAAGTAACTCTGATGGATTCGGTGGAATCGGTCCACTTGTTAATAACCATAGATTTTCCTGTGCTGTTGTTTGCACTGCTTCTTCTAATGTTGTCTGCCTAGTCAAAACATTCGATAATCCAATATGATTTTCTGTACGGAATGTGTAGTGTACCGTCGGTTTACGTAAATCCGCATCAATCATCAATACACGTTTCCCTTGCTGAGAAAATACTACGGCTAGATTTGCTGTTGTCGTAGACTTACCTTCCCCTGGACCAGACGACGTAACAATCATTGTTTGTATTTCTTCATCAACATTAGAGAACTGGATATTTGTACGTATTGTACGAAATTGTTCTGCTATCGGTGATTTAGGATTTGTCATCGAAATTAAACTTCTGTTTTGTAATTGAAATATCTGCTTACGATCCTTACGAGCCAACAGACTCACCTCGCGTTCTTAACATTGTTTGATTACCTGCTGCTTGCTCTTTTAATTCGTCATCCATATTAATCGTTGTAATCGCACCTAATACAGGAAGACCTAACTGATTTTCAATATCTTGCTCTGATTTAATTGTATTATCTAAATATTCAAGTAAAAAGGCTACACCTACTCCGGCCATTAAACCTACTACTAGAGCAATTGCCATGTTTAACACTGGTTTTGGTTTAATTGGTGATGGATCTTCACCTAATTCAGCTTGTGTTAGAATACTAACATTATCTATTTTCATAATCTTTGTTATTTCGGTTTGAAATGTTGTTGCAATTGAGTTTGCAATATCAGCTGCTTTTTGTGGATCTTCGTTTTGAACTGCAATATTTACAACCTGTGAATTTTGTTCACTTGAAACAGTAATCAATTCGTTTAGTGCTCCCGATGTCATTTCTAACTTTTCTTGTTCAATCACTTTATCCAAAATAGCAGGACTTTTAATAATTACGTTATATGTGTTAATTAACTGAAGGTTAGTTTGTACTTCACCAACGTTAAATGCTTGCTGATCACTCTTCGATTGGTTAACTAAAATCTGGGTTGACGACTGATAGATTGGTGTTAGGAATAAATAACTAACTAAACCACTTGTTGCCGTTGCAATAGCTGCAATAATAATAATGAGTGAGAGACGTTTCTTTAATGTACGAAACAGCTCTTTCAAGCTGATAGTTTCTTCCATAATAACCTCCAAGATTTATAATCTATTAAAAATAACAACTAAACTATTATAATAAATATTTCTTTTTATATCTACAGCACAATCTACATTTTCTTACATAATTGGTGAGTTTTCAACTCGTTTTTCGCTTACTGGACTTATTCTAACATGTTTCTGTCAATAAATTTACATTTATTTTTGGGGAATTTGTACCAAATCGTTCATAATAAGTTTTCTTTCCTTATTTCATACAGAAGGACCGATCCTAGGTTTTTGTCTTTTAGAATCAGTCCTTTTTATGGTTCTTTATAGTCCGTTTGCTGCTACAGTTACAAGAGCCCCGATTAATATTGCGATAAACGGTAGTGAAAATGTAATAACCTTTTTCTTTAGTTCCCTTTTTCTTGCCATTTCTTCTGGTGTAATCCAATTAGCCAAAAGTCGTTCCCCCTAGTTTTATCTATAATAACTATTAATTATTGTCGAGACTTACTAACTTTCGACAGACATAATTTATATCGGTTATTATACAATTTTTTTTAGTACTTTCTAGCGAAAATAATTAGGTTGTAGGTTTTTTTTACTACATACGACATTAAAAATGTCGGATTTTATCCTATTTTTCATTATAAATTACATATTTAGATTTTTTTGGCATTACTTTATAAGAAAAGATAGCGTTTTAAGAATAAATGAAAGATTTTTCTAATATGTTTGGTATTCAAGAAGTTAGTCACGACACTTGAACATATGATTTAGTAGTAGCTTAGCTGTTAGTTTTACTTGCTTTAGTACTTACTATTAGGATGTATCTGTATTATGCTTACTTGTAAAACAGACAACAGGCAATATTTACAGCTATTCTCATTGCCTGTTTTGTCCCCTCATTTACTAGTGGCTAATTATCTTCAATACCATGAATTACTTTATCCCCATCGATATTTTCAAATTCTATTTTCCATGTATCTAATTCATGGTTATATTGTAGATTAGATAAGATTCTTGATTCTGTACTATTTCCTGTTAGGGATTTTTTAATGGCCGCTGCTTCTGTTAAATCCGCTCCTTGTGGTTTATGACTATCTAATTTTTCGATTTTCTTTGCTTCAGCTTGCCCTGGGTATGACTCCAATAATACGTCAAATGATACTTTGACCTTTTCTCCTATTTCAATTGAGTCTGGTACGTTTGAAAACCAGACGGCGTCTGTGTACTCATTAGGAGTTGGGTTTACGACTAAAATTTGCTTTGGTTGCCTTTGTATGACATAGCCTTCCATTTTCATTCCGTTTTCAGTTGCAGGATCTTCTTGGGTGGTGTTAGTTGTTCCTGTAGAGGATGAGGGGGGATTGGTACCACAACCAATGAGTATGCTTGGTAGTATTAAGAATAGGACTAGTATCTTTTTCATCAGCAATACCTCCTTTATTTGATAGTCGATTGAATGATGGAATTTGTTACATAAAGGTAGGATTTTGAGGTCATAATATTGGAATAAAATTATGTACTTTTTCATGAACAGCTTCCTTTTGAAAGCGAATGAATTTATGGTTAAAAAATCTGCGAATGGTTTCATAACCATCAGGTAAATTCCCTAGTAAAGAGTTCTATAGTAAAAAAGACACCTTAACTAAACAGTATAGGTGTCTTCTTGCAATTACTTTAGGTATATATTTAAACTCATTCCATTAACATAACTTTTCCAGACCTTTTTATCTATTTTCTTTGGTTCTTTAAATTCGTCAATAAAAATGAGATCTGATCCTAAGACTGCTGTTAATTCTGCTTGATTTATGATTTTCTTTACCGTATGTTCATCATGATAAAAAATGACCATTACTCTACCTGAGTGTCCTCCAGTTGTTCCCATCTTTTGTGCCTCCTCTTTTCAACTATTTATTAGCTTTTGCTACATGGTTCTTATTTATGACAAAGAGTTTTATTGACTAATAACTGAAGACACCGGAGCAATCAAAACACTTTATATTTTTCAATTTTTACCGATAAAAAGAGAAGAGTATTCTTTTAATTATGATTGAAATGGAGAACTTCTCTATATGTATAACAAAATTGATTCAATAGATCGTCTCATTCAGACAATACCTATCCTAAAGGCTGCTGTTCCAGCAGATTTATCAATCGCCATCTGTGATCTGGAGAAATTCATCGCTTATTTTCCTGGAGAGAGTATCAATTTAAATATAAAGGTTGGGCAAAAAATTAATCCTGACGAGCCACTTTCCATTGCGATAAAGCAAAATAAAAGGCTGCAGGCTGAAGTTCCTGTTGAGTTCTATGGATTTGAATTTACCGGTACAGCTCTTCCTTTACATGATCAAAACAGTAAGGTTATTGGTGGAATAGCTATTCAGATCCGCAGACAAAGTGAACTTAGATCAATTGCTGTGGAGATGCTAGAGTCATTAACACAAGCTAATGAACAAATTAGTACTGTCGCAAATGGTTCTAATTTATTAGCTGATCTTACGCAAGAACTCCTTGTTAAGTCCCATCAAGCTGGAGAAAATGTCAGGGAAACAGATAAAGTGATATCAATGATCAAAAACGTCGCAAACCAAACAAACATCCTTGGATTAAATGCAGCAATTGAAGCGGCACGTGCTGGTGAACACGGAAGAGGCTTTGCCGTTGTAGCAAATGAGGTTCGCAAGTTTTCAAAAGAAACGGTCAATTCTACACAAAAAATAAGTGACATAACCGCTCAAATCCAAAAGGTTACAAATCAAATGGGAACTTCCATTGAGCAAATTGCTTCTATTGGTATCGAACAAGCAGCCTCCATGCAACAAACATACTCATTTATTAAAGAAATTGAAATCCTATCAAAACGGCTTAGTGAATATGCAAATAAATTGTAATTTGTGAATGATCGGATAGATGATGAGTGGCAACTAGTGGGGACTTTCTACTAGTTAAAAATGGGATAAATCTTATAAATACCAGTTCCTTTTATTTCTTAACAATAATAGGACTGGTTTTTATTAATTAGCACTTCAATTGTTTATAGTCATAATTAATCATTTTTTGAAAAGGTTATTTATTTTGAAAGCGTTTTCAATTATAATAAGGACAAGCATACATAAGAAATTACTTTAACTCATGGAGGAGTGTTGATCATGGAACAACAAGGAAATGTTTTTAACGGGATAATGTGGGGGATGTTGCTTAGTATTCCATTGTGGTTGTCATTCTTTCTTTTGTTAAAAAGTTTGTTATAAATAAGTTGAAAGAGTTACTAATATGCTATTGGTTATCAAGTTATCATACATTTATTTAATCCATTTCTTTACTTGATTAATAACAGGTATAGGGATGGATTATTTATTATCTAAAGGCATTGTAATCGTACTTTTGCCACTCCTTTATGTACCCTTTGTTAGGAGGGATTCATCTTTAGGAGTGGCTTTTTTTATAATGAATTATTTATTAGGTAATAGCCCAGCACCAATTAAACCCGCCTTTTGATCTAATAAAGCTGGCTTTAAAATAAAGGATTCTCTTAAGCTCGGATACAAATATTGCTTTGTTTTTTCAATTAGTGGTTTTAGGATAAGATCTTTGGATTTCATTACACCACCACCGATTACGATTACTTCTGGGTTTACTGTGTGAACAATGTTTGCCAGTCCAATTGCAAGGTAATTGATGGCTTCGTCTAGAATCTCTTGCGCAGCTTTGTCACCTTGTTCTGCAAGTTGGAACACTCCTTGAGCGCCAGTAGTAATGCCTAGGCGTTCTTGTCCGATCCGACCGATGGCTGTGCCGCTTGCTAGACCTTCTAACGCGCCTTTATTTAGGCCTGGTCCTTGGTAAGCATTCGGATCTGGATTGACAATCATGTTGCCAATTTCCCCGCAATTTCCTTGGGCACCTGAGACAAGCTGGCCATTGTTAACGTATCCTCCACCAACTCCTGTGCTAACAGTTACAAAAAACACGCTGCTAGCTCCCTTTCCTGCACCAAGTGTTGCTTCCGCAAGAGCTGCTGCGTTTGCGTCGTTTTCTAACTTTACTGGTAAACCTATTTTCTCTTCTAGCATTTTTACTAGTGGAATGTTTACCCAGCCTGGTAGGTTAGGTGGCTCGATGATGACGCCTTCGTATGCGTTCAGCGGGCCTGGGGAGCCAATGCCTACTGCTTTGATTTCGTATTGTGCCTTAAGTTTATCAATGACTTCTGCCATGTTATTTACTGCATATTCAGGGCCCTTTTCTGCTTCTGTCGGGCGGCTGTGCTCTTCAATAATTTCTCCTTGTTCATTGAAGAGGCCGATGCGCAGGTTTGTGCCGCCTAGGTCGATTCCGATAGTGTACATAATCTTTGTTCCTCCTATGACTTATACGTCTTTCTTCGTTTAACTTTATCTATCTGTTCAATTAAATATCTATCATTTAGTTTATCAGGAAAGAGAAATAATGAAAGCGTTTTTCGAAGAGAACTGAATTTTTTTAGGTTAGTAGATTCTAGCTGTTTTTCACATAGTGGTATTGATAATTTATCTCTATTTTTCATGCAACGAAAAATAGATCCCAACCTTTGGGGGATCTACTATTTGTGAATATATTTATTTAAGCTTCCTTTGTTAGTAAAACCGCAAACCAGTACTATAGATAATAGACATGAGAGACTGGAAAAAATGACGAGACTAAAAGAAAGGAGAAAATAAAAGGAGATAAAGAAGGATTATACTACATCTCTCCTCCTTATCTTCTTGCCACACCTTACACACTTATCTGTGTAGTAACTATATTTATGAGTCTTTAAAATGAAACAAATTAGACGTTTGATCTTCATCGAATCCCTCCTCTAACTATACATAATACGTTCAATTTTTTATTTAATTATCCTTTTAATTTACAAATGTTTTACAATAACACGATTCGACAAAAGGTTTGTGCTTTGTGGGTGATTATTACTATGTCATATAAATGTCATATGGAAGAGGGGATTTGTGGGGGACTGTCCCCAAGAAAGGAGGCTAAGTTTGATGCCATAAAACAAGACTTGTTTTTTTCATAAAAAAGAAGTAGCAACCTACTATTTTATGTAAGGAGACTACTTCTTATAATGGAATTTTCAGGTTGAGGAGTTATACTAAATGTTTTTTCTCTGAAACTGAAGCTTTTAGAGGTATTTTGTGGATTATGATCCGTTCACAGCTCAAATTGCTTCTTTACTTTTGCAATTTCTCTTTCATTACGAACAGTCTTTTCCCATGTGAACTCGTGATCTGCTTCAAGTGATTCAAATCTACTTATGATTTCCTTATGACGTTGCTCATTTTCTATTCGCATTGACTTTTGTTCCTCTTTCAATGCGTTTAATTCAAATCGAGTCGCTGTTTGCTCTTCCTTCATTAAAGTCTGTTCTTCCTTCATTGATGTTTGTTCTTCCCGCATGCTTCCTACCATTTTTATAAGCGAGGTCAACATTTCTTCGATCCTATTTAATCTTTCTTCCATCTTTTCTTCACCTCCTTCTACATCATTTTACAACTTATTGTTGTTTATGGCTAATAGTTAAAAATGAATTTTCAGAGATGATACTGTACTTATTATTATGGATCGAAAAAGACCCTTACATTTATTTTGTAAGGATCTGTCAATTTGTTTTTACCCTTTTACAGAACCAGCTAGCAATCCTTTTACAAAGTATTTTCCTAGTAGGATATAAACTAACAAAGTGGGCAACGCGGCTAATAATGCCCCAGCCATTTGCACGTTCCAGTGGACAATCTGACTTCCAGAAAGGTTTTGTAAGGCAACCATGATCGGCTGTTGGTCAGAGGTTGTAATGGTTACGGCGAAAAGGAATTCATTCCATATATTCGTAAATTGCCAAATTGCAACAACAACAAAGCTCGTAATCGAAAGTGGAATCATGATGTGACGAAAGATTCCGATGAATCCTGCTCCATCAATTTGGGCTGATTCGATCATTTCATCTGGGATGTTCGCGTAGAAGTTACGGAACATCAGTGTTGTGATTGGTAAGCCGTAGACGACGTGAACGAAAACTAATCCAGGGATTGTGTTGTAGAGACCGATTTCACGCAAGAATTGGATTAATGGGATTAGGATGCTTTGGTATGGGATGAACATACCGAATAAAATGACCGTGAATAAGACGTCTGCGCCTTTAAATTTCCATTTTGCAAGGACATACCCGTTCATTGCGCCTAGTAATGCTGACAGCAAAGTCGCTGGGATGACGAGATAAAATGAGTTGATTAAGTTTGGCGATAGCTTTGTGAATGCTTCTGAATAACCACTGAAGTCCAGCGTGGTTGGGAGCTGCCACATCGTTGCTAGGGTTACTTCGTCAAACGACTTTAGGCTTGTGATGATCATGACGTAGACAGGCATGAGAAAGAAGAGACTCATGGCGATTAAAATTAGGTAGATGATTGGTTTGCTCATTCGTTGAAGAACCATTTTATGCCTCCGCCTTTCTGCTGTTGATTAAGTATGGCACGATGAAAATTGCCACGGATACGAGCATGATAATCGCAATGGCTGCTCCGTTTGCGTAGTAGTTGCCACGGAAGGTTGTTTCGAACATGTAGACACCTGGGACGTCTGTTACAAAATTTGCTCCAGGACCTGTCATCGCATAGATTAGGTCAAATATTTTCAAGGAAATATGTGCCATGATGATGATGACACTTACTGTAATAGGTTGTAATAATGGTAGAATGATTTTTCGATAGATTAGGAATTCTGATGCCCCATCCATACGTGCCGCTTCCCTTACTTCGTCAGGAATTCCGCGTAGGCCTGCTAAATACATTGCAAGGGAGAAGCCTGTCATTTGCCATACCGCTGCAATCACAACCGCGATCAGCGCTGCCGGGATTCCGAACTCTATTTTTCCCCACTGAAAGCCTGCTAGGATGTTTGTGTCAGTGTACCATTTCGGGCTTAAGCCGATTTTGTTTAAAAATAAGTTCACACCTGTTGATGGGTTTAAAAGCCATTGCCAGACAACACCTGTTACGACGAATGATAATGCCATTGGGAAGAAGAACAGGTTTCGGAAGATTGGTTCGGCTTTGATTTTTTGATCTAATAGAACGGCTAAACCCATGCCGCTTATAATAACAAGACCGATGAATAGGACTGTGAAAAAGATCGTGTTCCGTAAATCGGCTTGGAAACGGAAATCTTGGAATAAATAGATGTAGTTTTTTAAGCCTACGAATGAAAAATCAGGAACGAGTGAGTTCCAATTACTAAATGATACATAACCAGTCCATCCGATAAAGCCGTATACAAAGATCAGGATAAGTAAAAATGATGGCAAGATAAATGCGATGGCCATAAGATGATCACTTGATAGCTTCTTCTTTTTAGGTAGGGATGCAACCGTTTTTTGTTGTGGATATGGTTTGACTGTTTGCATTGGTTCTCCTCCTTTGTGAGGCGGTGGTTTGGGTGGAGACATTGGTTTTGGGGACAGTCCCCTTACGTAATTTGGGGACTGTCCCCAAATTACTAATCACTCAAATCACTACTTAAGCTCTGCAGCGGCAGATATCATTTCTTTTGTGAATTGGTCTGTGTTTTGTTGGGTTACAAAGATGTTGATGTTTTGGTTTACTTTTGTTAGGAAGCCTTCGGATGCAGCTGATCCGTGGGCTAGGCTTGGTGCTAGTTTTGCTGCTTTGAAGTCTACCATTGTGTCTTTTCCGTATTGGTCGTATTTTGTTACGTCTGCATCAACACGTGCTGGGATTGAACCTTTTAATGGGTTGAATGCGTCTTGGCCTCCAACAGATGCTAATACGCTTAAGAATTTTTTGACTCCTTCAGGGTTGTCAACGCCTTTTGGTAAGCCGAATGTGTCGGTGATGACCATGAATAGTCCTTCAGTTCCTGGTGTTGGAACATAGCCAAAGTCTTCATTTACTGCTAGTTTTAAGTCATTTACTAAGTAACCTTTTGCCCAGTCGCCCATTACGTTCATTGCTGCTTCACCGTTTGCTACTAATTGCGAAGCGTCCTGCCAATTGCGGGAGCTGTGGTCATCGTTTATATATGACAGCATTTTTTTGAAGGTTTCTGTTGCTTCCACTACTTTTGCATCATCAAATGCTAGTTCACCTGTCCAAAGCTTGCCGTAGTCTTCAGTGCCAAGTACGCCTAAAAGGACTGTTTCATATAGATGTGTTGCTGTCCAAGGCTCTTTGTCACCAAGTGCTAACGGTGTAATGCCTTTTGCTTTTAATGCGTCCGCTACTTCAAAAAACTCATCAAATGTTGTTGGCGCTTCTAAGCCGTTATCTTCAAATACTTTTTTGTTGTACCATAGTACGTTTCCACGGTGAATATTTACTGGTACAGAGTAGATGTCGCCATCTTTACTTACCATGTCAATTAAGTCTTGTGGGAATTTATCGTTTAAGCCTTCTGCTTCATAGAAGTCATTAAGCGTTTCCATTTTTCCTGCTGCTACCCAGCCTTCATTAAGCTCGGCACCACCATGAACTTGGAATGTTGCTGGAGGATCGTCACCTTGCATACGGCTTGCGAGTACTGCCTTTGCATTTGTCCCTGCTCCACCAGCGACTGCTGCGTTTTCGATTGGTACATCTGGGTATTTCTCTTCAAATAATGCCAATAATGCTTTTAGTCCATCTTCTTCACCGGCACCTGTCCACCAGCTAAAGATATCTAATGGTGCTGATGTGTCACCGCCACCTTCTTCGTTGTTACCTTCTGGTTTTTCTTCTGTGCTCGAATTTGAGCTACATGCAGATACGATCAATGTGAAGAATAAAAATAATGATAAAAGGAAACTCTTTTTCATCTTGCATCCCCCTTGTTTATGTTGAAATCGCTTACCTTACCCATTATATAGGGCAATACAACTGTTTTTTCTAGAAAACTTCTGCACTATTTTATTTATTTCTGTATTATTTTGTGGTCGCACCATCGGGCTTGCGATATTGCTTTGGTGTCCGATTTGTCCACTTTTTAAACACACGACTAAAATAATTTGGGTCCTTGTAGCCAACTTCATAGGCGATTTCTTTTAAACTGAGCTTTGTTTGCAGCAATAGCCCCTTTGCTTTTTCGATTCGGTATGCTGTTACATAGTCGATAAAGGTAAGCTTTGTTTGTTCTTTGAACAGCTTTGTAAAATAAGTTGGTGTTAAATCTACGTATGCGGCCACATCCTCAAGGCTGAAGGATTCTTGATAATGGGCATGGATATAGTGTTTTGCCATAGTGATTGAGTCGTTTCCTTCTTTTTGAAGGGTGATTTTTTCACAAAATTGCCTGATGAGCTTAAGAAAGTCCTGCTTTGTTTGCGCTTCCAATATCGGGAGGTCACGTATCTTTATCCCTTGGCTCTCTAATGACTGTTTCAAACGAATTCCCCATTCTCCGAGTATATGGATCATGTTCTTTTCATCTGTTTCTTTGCTTAGAAAGTCGTAATATAAATGAAAATAGTCGTTTGCTTGCTCAAGTCTGCCTGCTTGAATTTCGTTGACTAGGGACTTTTCGAGCTTTATTAATGTCCCGTCCTCGACGTTTTCCTCTGTTAAGGGATAGCCGTAGGATACATTGGCCTCCTTTGTTAGTTGGGCAGAAGCCAATAATGCTTGCTGATAGGATATCGACAATTTTTCTAGCTGGGCAAATGGATTGCCAATGCCAATTGTTGTTAATGTGGGCAGGGCTTGGCTCATTGTGCGGGCTAGTGTAAGCGCATCAGCTTTTACGTGATGCGCTGACTTTTTATCAGTAATAAATAGTACAGCATGCTTGTCTCCTAATTCCTTTTCGATATATGGGAATAGTGCTTTTTCCTTTAGGAGGGTTGTGATGAGCTTAGATTTACTTTTTGTGAAAACTTGAAAAAATGCCAGGGATGCGTTTTGAAAATGGTTTTTGTACATTGTCTCGATTTCTGTTGTTTGTTCATTTTGAATAATCGCTGTGATGATGTGTTGTTTCGCTAGCTTTTGAGATTCAATCAGCAGTAGCTTTTCTTGGTTGATTTCCTTTTCAACTCTTAATATGGCTTCAAGGGTTTCTTGTTTGTTGCTTGGCTTTAGGATGTACTCTTTTACCCCCTGTTTCATTGCTTCCTTTGCGTATTCAAACGAGTTATAGGCAGAGACCATAATGAATTTTGTTTTTGGAAGTTCTTGTAGAATCTGTCTGATGGCTTCAAGACCATCGATTCCTGGCATGTTGATGTCCATGAACATGATGTCTGGTTTATGTGTTTTGGCTTGTTCGATGGCAAGTCTACCGTTTGCTGCTTCACCCACTACTTTGATGTGTGTGAAGCTTTCTTCGATAAATTTTCTCATCGCTTTTCGTTCGATGATTTCATCGTCGACAATGATGATGTTCATTGCTTTTCCCCCTTGTCTGCTTTATGTCTCTATAGTATTTGGAAGTTTGATTCGAATGGTTGTGCCCTTGTTTTTTTCTGAATGAATCTCTAATATGTCTGGTTTTTTGTATACTAGCTCTAGTCGCTTGATGACATTGCGCAGACCGATGCCTGTTGAGTGCCCACTATGTTCTTCATGTAATTCGGGTTGAGTTTTTGATAGGATTTGTTGTTTTCTTTGCTCATCCATTCCGATTCCATTGTCGCCTACCTCTATGATGACCTCGTCGTGCTTGCGGTAGATTGATAGACTGATCACGCCACCCTCTTCCAATTTCTCAACTCCATGTATGAAGGAGTTTTCAACCAATGGCTGTAGCGTTAGGCTTGGTATTTTTACGTCTAAGCAGCTTTCTTCAATTTGTGTTTCGAAGGAAATACGTTCTGCAAATCTGGTTTGTTGGATGTAAAAATACTCTTTGACGACGTTTGTTTCTGCTCTTAAGGTTACGGTTTTATTGATATCGTCTAGGCTTGAGCGTAATAGGGTTGAAACTGATTGAATTAGGCGTGATGTAACTGCTGCATCTTCTAGATACGCGGTTCTTGAGATTGTATTAAGCGTATTGAATAAGAAGTGCGGGTTGATTTGGTTTTGTAGTTGCTTTAGTTCGAGCTCCTTTAGTAATTGATCGAGCTCTGATTTTTCCTTTATTTCATCAATTAGTCGTTTGATATTTTCGCGCATGTGTTGAAAGGAATCACTGAGTACCTTGACCTCGTCATTTGTTTTCACCTTGATCGGCGGGCCATCGAAGTTTCCTTCTGAGATTTCCTTTGCTGCTTTTGATAAACTGCGAAGTGGCCTTGTTAGTCCGCGCGAAAACCAAACGGCTACTAAAAGCGCAAAAAGTAGGGTTGAGCTGAATAGATTGATCGTGAACCATTTGAATGCATGCCTGCGCTCCTCCATTTCCTGATAAAACATTTGATAATCTGCTAGCTCTAGGTTTAAGAGCTGTAGGGTGGATTCGAGTATGTAGGATGAGATGTTGCGCACTTCTTTTGCATGTGTTGTGTATTGGTCAAGGTTGCCAAAGCGCACTGCTGCAATTGTGACGTCACTTTCAAAGATTAGATTTTTAATCATTCGTTGGTATTTTTCGAGCTCTTCCTTATTAATACCTGTCATCGCTTCTTCTGCTAGTTTTTCATTGTTTTTTTGTAGGCGCTTTTTTATATCTTCATATTCATCGATAAACACCTGGTCCTTTTCGACAACATAGGCATTGATTTTTTCATAAATTTGCGTTGATTGCTGAGTGATTTCGTTGAACAGTAAAAAGCGCTCAAAGCTGCCGTGATATTCGGAAACGATTTGTGAGCTGCTTAAGTAAATTGAATAGGATACGATGTTAAATAAAACAACAAATGCGAGAAAGTATAGTAATATTTTGTTTCGAATTCTAGTCATGGCTGTTGTCCTCCGCCTATTGATGCAGGTGAAATTGGTAGATCCTCTTTATGGATTACCTTTGTATCTGTATGCTGGAGTGGTTCAAGTTCCTCTCCTTTGTTGAGTGCGATCATCTTTTCAACTGCCTCATAGCCCATTTGATATGGGAATTGGACAACTGTTGCTTCAATTGTTCCTTCTTCAATGTATTCAAGTGTTTCAGGAAGGATGTCGAAGCCAATGATGTATAGGTCTTTTTCTGCTTTTACGCTTTTCACGACCTGGGCAATGCCGATACCGTCGAGCGCACTTGTGCCGTAGAAGGCGGTAACTGATGGATGTGCTTTGAGTATTTTATGTGCTGCTTCCACAGCCCCGATTTCGGTAATATTTGACTCCTCAACGGTGATGACTTTTATCCGCTTTTCGGTTGCTACCGCGTCTTTGAAGCCTTGGACACGAAGCTTTTGATGTGAGGCATCGAGGCGGCCAGTGATGATGGCAACTTGTTGTGGGCCAGTTGTGTCATCGATGATTGCTTTTCCGGCGAGAAATCCAGAGTAATAATTGTCAGTGCCCACGTAGACAGCGCGGTCACTGTTAGGCGCATCTGTGTCAATCGTTACGACTGGGATGAGCTTTTCCTTTGCCTTTGTGACAAGCATTTCAAATTCCGCTTCTCCCCCTAAGCCTTGAGTGATCACACCATCAACGAGCCCTGCAATGGCCATGTCGATTGTTTTTAAGTGCTCATCATTGTTAGCTTGCTTTGGGCCTAAGTATTCTAAGTACACGTTATGATACTCGGCAGCATCGTGCGCCCCCGCTTCGACCAGACGCCAGTAGTCGTTGTCGAGTTCTTCTGGGATGAGGACGAAGTGGTAGTTTTTGGTGGGGGTGGGGTTGTTGGGGACAGTCCCCAATGCTTGAGTGGGGACTGTCCCCTCAGCAAAATGAAACGTTTCTTTGCCGTAATATAGTGTTAGAAAACCAGTTAGTAAGAATACTAGAAAGGTTGATATGTATAGGAAACGACGGAAATAGTGCATTTTATCCCACCTTTGGATATGAAAGCGTTTTTAGTTATTGTAGTCGATGTTGGTGGGAAATGGTAGAGGAAGTTGTTTGGGGGACAGTCCCTTTGATAGATGTGGGGACTGTCCCCCAAACAAGATTAAAGTTCGATTTCTTCCTTCGTTTCTTCGATGTATTCTTTATATAATTTTATATTTGAGTTTGAAAAGTATGAAAGAGTTTTGCTGGTTGTTACAAGAGGGTTTTTATTTGGGGTGATATATGTAGTGTAGCTACTCCATTTATAATCTTCTGGTTTTTTAACGATGTTTGCTTTGACTGGATTAAGATGGATGTATCGGTTAACTGTCATAAAGTAGGATGCGTTTAGGATTAGCTTTGAACCAAACCTTTCTTGAAACACATGACCTACTAGAGAGTACCTCTTGTTAAAGTACATTGCATATCTCATTTGGATTAGTTTCATAATTTTACTGATAGATTCTTGTGGTGTCTCAATTTGGAGGTGAAGATGATTGGGCATTAAACAATAGGAGTGAAGCAAGAAGGGGTATCTACTATTGGTTTCTTTTACATATTCCAAATACATGTAATAATCTCTCTCGTCATGAAATATTGTGTTTTTATTGTTTCCTCTTGCGGTAATATGGTAAGCGGCGCCAGGGAAACATATTCGATTTTGTCTTGCCATTGTTACACACCTTTCTTCTTTTTGATGGAATGATCTTTATTAGGATAGAGTTCGATACAAATTGAAAAACCCCTTTTTTGGGGGACTGTCCCTCAAATGGGGGTTTTTAAAATTTTATGCTGGATTTTCTATTTTTTAAGTAGGAAAGGTGGGGATTTTTACAAAGTTGGGGACAGTCCCTAATTAAGGTGTCCCCGTCTATGATCTTTCTTTTAACCAACTCGAAAGATAGTCTGGAATTTTTCCAGTGAGGGCGATTGAGGCGTGCCCACCTTCTATGCTTAGGTGGGTTTTGTCTTTGCTTGATACGTGTTTCATGATTGGTTTGATTTGTTCTTCTGGTACGAGTCGGTCATAGGTTGTTGAGATGGATAATAGATTGGCTTTGATATTTTTGAGTGAAGCGTGTTTGTTGTTAATTTTAAGTTTGTTGTTTATGAGCTTGTTTTCTTTTCCTAGGTCGTTTAATAGTTGCTTTAGTGTGGCACCTGGTAGTGGGATGTGCCCCTCTGCCCACATATTGAAGCGACGCCAGCGTTCTACAAAGTTGTCGTCATAGCTTTTTTGTAGCAATGATGCTTGTGGGCTGAAATAGAGCGGTGAGGTCACAAGGCGCATCCCTGCCCATATGACTGAAGCTGGTATGAGACCTAATGCGTCTATTGCAGGTTCAAGGTCTAATGAGCCGTCCTTGAGGGCCTCTGCCCATTTATCAAAGACAGGGACATTGCTAAAATCAACTGGTGTTGTTAGAAGAACAAGGTTCTTAATAGGTTCGTCAGCAATTGCCGCGTAAATCGCTGCGAGGGTTCCACCTAAGCAAAACCCCATAACTGTCAGGGCTTTTGCTTTTGAATGGGATAATGCTCGTTTTGCCCCGGGCTGGATATATCGTGTGAAGTAGTCATCCAATGTCATATCTTTATCTTCATAGCCTGGTATGCCAAAATCAATTAGGTATACGTCATAGCCTTCTTTTCCAAATGCTTCAATCATGCTCATGTTAGGACCGAGGTCAAGGATGTATGGTTCGTTTATGAGAGAGTAGATGAGGTAAAGTGGTGTTTTATATCGTTTATTGGATGAAGGATAGAACCAGAGTGTTGCTTTGTTTTTTCTCCAAATTGCTTCTTTTGGTGTTTGCCCCACTTTTGGCCTTTGATTATCCCATTGGCTTAAAAAGCCTTTCCAGCGTTTTGCTTCTTCTAGTTCTAGTTTGTATTTATCGTGGTTAGCCACGGTTTTTCAATCTCCGCTTTAATGCTGTAATTGGAGCTTCTTGGTTCAGGACATTTCCAACCATTTTTGTTGTACTTTCGTTTAATTTAATTTGTAACTGTTCTTTTAGAAATGCTAGTTTTTCTTCTTTTGAGCTTTTTAACTTTTTAGTTTGTCTTTCTTTTTCAGGCTCTATTTCTCTTAAACGATGTGAGAGACACTCTACTTTTTCGTTTAATTTGTCTAATGTATCTGCTAGAACCTGTGCCTTTTCTGCACAATTATTTCCTAAGGAATTTTGAAGCTTTTGAAATTTCTCTTCTATTAAATCTAGTTTATCTTCTGATTGAAGAACAAGCTTTGCAATATTCGCGATGTCATCTTTTGTTGGGATTTTTAGTGCCGTCGTTACGAGGTCTTGATATTTATGAAGTCGTTTTACGATTTCACCTGTCATGTTTGAGTTTTTCCCTACCAGACGAGTTAGTTCTTCTTGATTGAGCCACTTTTGAATGAATTCATTCAGCAGTGATTCTCCTCCTTGAGCCAGCTTTTTTAAGTCTTTATAAAATTCGTTTGCCTTTTCGTTTGACATGTTGGTTGATCACTCCTTTTAATTGGGGGACTTTTATTGGGGGGACTGTCCCCAATAATGTATTATTTACTCCTTATTTCTAATAGAATCCTTTATGCGTCGAGAGATTGTTGCGTTGGGGACAGTCCCCCAACGCTAGAGGACTCTCCACAATGCACAATGCAGCAGCTTTTTGGGGACTGTCCCCTCTAAGCTAGTGCTGTCATTCCACCATCAATTACTAGAGTATGACCGATAATATAGTTGGATGCTTGGGAGGCGAGGAATAGTGTGGCGCCTTTGATGTCGTTTGCTTCACCGATTCTACCTGCTGGTGTGCGTGCTAGGATGGGTTCGCTGAAGTGGTTGAGTACGGGTTTTGATAGTTGTGTTGGGAAGAAGCCTGGGGCGATTGCGTTGACTTGAATGTTGTTGGGTGCTAGTTTGACGGCTAAGTCCTTTGTGAATGTCATGACTGCGCCTTTACTTGTGTTATAGGCGGTTGTGTTCATGAAGGATTCTAGTGTGCCTCCAAAGCCTGATACGGAGGCAATGTTGATGATTTTTCCTGATTTTTGTTTTGCCATTACTTTTGCTACTGCTTGAGAAAATAAAAAAACACCTTTGACGTTTACAGCCATGACTTTGTCCCATTTGTCTGCTGGCATGTCGAGAATAGGTGAGATCCATGATGTACCGCTATTGTTGATTAGAATATCAATTGTTCCAAAGTGCTTCACTATTTCTTCCACTACATGTTCGATATCTTCTTTTACAGTTACATCACACTCATAGGCAAGCGAGTAAACACCTTTTTTTACCAAGGCATCACTTACAGCTTCACACGCCTTTAAGTCACGTGAGCAAACAACAACATTTGCACCTGCTTCAGCAAGAGCGTGGGCCATTATTTCACCTAAGCCTCTACCTCCACCTGTGACAATTGCTGTTTTATTTGATAAATCGAATAAATCTTTTACTTGCAAAATGTGCATTCCTCCTTGTTTTTATAGATTTTGGTCCGATTCATTAAATCTATTTTTTTGAACCGTAGTATAGTATAAACAGGTTGATAGAAAGATGTGAATGAAAATGGTATTTTTGTTTATGCCTGATTTTTTTGATAGATTTAGTTATAGAATAAAGAAACTTTCTTTAGTGCATTTACAGTGTGGGGGACTGTCCCTACTTTATCACGCTAACGGAGTGGGGGACTGTCCCCAATTCCCCAACTAACAAATAAAGCCAAAAAATGCGAGCACCCAGGGCGCTCGCATTTTTATGATGCATATACTTTTTTTATTTGAGAGATTAGATCCTCTAATAATTCGTTTGTTGTAATATTGTTTGTTTTTTCGCCTTTATCGTGAGCGCGTAACAGAATTTGCAGCAGCTCTTCTTGTTTTAGCTGACTATCTTTCATATTTTACAAATCCCTTTCTTTTTTTTACAATTTCAGACAATATGGGACTATTATACTCGCAAACGAAAAATCTTGCAAGAAAATAATAAATCTAGGTCATGCCTTTTTTAGGTAATACCTACCACTGTAAAATTTAGTATGTTTTTTTGTACGATTCTTACTCATCATTAACTCAACTTCTTCTCACGAACAAACAATTCGATTGTAGCTTCAATTTTATGTCCCCTGTTTAATCTCGCACTAAACCTTTTTGAACAAAACATTATGAGTTATAATAGAAGAATTAGGTTTTTTATTTAAAGAACAGTTTACATTCTTTGTACATAGATTTATGTCTAGCTCTAGCGCCTAGCCTCTCGAGTAAGCTCGAGATGTTTAAGTTCGGCCTGAGCTTTTCATATGAAAGGGGTTCATTGTATATGCTTGGTCGTGAACTTAGTAAAGAGCTTGTGCTTGGTGCCGGTGAACAAATTAAACAATTGCTTTCTCATAAGGATGAGGATGATCGGAATTTAATTAAAAAAGGACTCATCTTATTTCGACAAGGCAGTATTTATAATGTGAGCACAACTAGTCATACTGTTTCAGCAAGGGTTCAGGATGTTACAAGTGTTCAAGTTGAGCTGGATTTAGACGATTTTGTGATGAGTACTTGTACGTGTCCTTCGCATTCTATTTGCAGGCACCAGATAGCTACTTTCCTTTATGTATATGCAAGTGTTGACCGAGTCGGAACATTTGTAGACCTCTGGAAAGAGGATAAACCGGTCGATGATGTGCTTAAATCTGTTCGGAAGGCTAGCTCGTTTTTTAAGCCGGAAAAGGATTATGAAGATTCTTCCTTAGCAAGCTGGATTGCGTTTTTTGATCGTGAGTATGATGAATGGTATGAGCAGGTTCCTTCAGGACACCAGCTTTTTCAAAGTCTTTTTCATCTGTATTATTCTTCGCTTAAAAAGAAGGCACCTAAGTCTCCTGAAATGAAGCAATTTTTTATTGTGCAAGCATCGGTGACTGTGTTTTTAAAAATATTGCATCTTATTAATGAGACGAAGCCAACTGACTATATGTTACAACATATTATTTATCCATTTATTGATCAGCTGATCGATAATGTTCAAGTAGCGATCCGTGAGATGAAGCGTTACGCATTGCCTTTTGCGCTTGATCCACTTTTGGTTGATAGTGTTGAGCGTTTTAGAGAGCTGCTTTATACGAGCAAGCACTACCAGTATGAACGAGGAAACCTTTATCAATTGCTTTGGATTGAGCTATTAAGACGTGATAAGTTTATCTCGATTGAGCGCGAATGGCTTGAGGAGCGTCTTGAACAAGAGCTAAGGCTAGGATCAGAGTTTGCAGTGGAAATGGAAACGGCATTAATGCATATGGACTTTCTTCAATCCCGTGATGAGCAGATTTTCAGCAATTTGGGTAAACTGACTCCAGCTGCATTGCCATTTACATTTAACTGGGTTGAAGACATTTTGAAAAAGAAGAATTGGAAGCGCCTTTCAGGTTGGGTTTCATACATGATGAACAGTTCTACAGAATATATAAATAGTTCATTACATTTTGACGAAAAACGACAAACGATTCGCTATATGTTGCAATTAATTAAGGAGTATGGAAACGCAACAAAGGATGACCCACTTTTTGAAAAGGCATGTCGTAAAATGCTGCCATTTAGCTACGCAGAGTATCATGATTTTCTACTTGATAAAGAGCAGTATAGAACGTGGATTGAGCTCCAAACCTTATTAGGATTTTCGCTGAATGAAATGGATTCCTATGTTTTAAAGGACATTGAAAAAAGTGAGCCAGGTGTGCTTTTGCCGCTTTATGTGAAATCAGTTCAGGATGAAATTGGCATGAAAACACGGGAAAATTATAAAATGGCTGTTCGTTACTTAAAACGCATTAAAGCCCAGTATAAAAAGCTGAAAAAAGAAGAAGCGTGGGAAAATTATATCCAGCATCTTTCAGAGGAGCATAAGCGTCTTCGTGCCTTTAAAGAAGAACTTAAAAAGGGGAAGCTAATTCATGATTAATACGGTTAACATTGTCGTTCATGCGGAGCAAATTGAGGATTATCATTTTTATGTGTATTGTACATCAGAGCATGATGACAGCCCATTAGAAATTGCTGAATTTACCCGCTACCTTTTCACCTGGCATGAGTCCTCCTTTTATGGAACAAATTTAGAAGACATTAGCTATATTGGGATGCCCGCGGTGCAGCTGTCGCCATGGATGATGGTCGAGTTGCTTGGAAAAGAAACGTATAATTCGCTTGCGACAATCACGTTATCAGAGGATGCACAAAAACTAGCGAATGAGGCACACACCATCTATGAGCTGATTGCAAATGGGCAATATGCTCCTGATTTTGCAGGCTGGAAGCAAGGTGTGACGCGCTTTAAGGATACTGAAAACCAATTAGAGGGCTTCGCGTTAGAGTGGTTCTCAGCTGCACTTACTGACTTAATTAACAGGGATCGTGTTCTACATGATGCCTGGTCTGATATTGTCAATGCCTATCCAGTCTTAACAACCTTCCAAGGGCATTTTATTGATGAGACAGATTTCCACGAGAAAATTGGCTGGCATATCGATGATACACCATTTACTGTAGGCCTTCGGTTAAATGAACCAGAATTAGATGGGGATGAGTGGCAGCTTGAAATCCTTATTCGCAGCAAGGCGAATGAGGATGAAATTGTCCACTATCAAGGTGAGCTCCCGAAAAAATGGCTTCCTTATCAACACAAAATTGAACGTGAGCAGGAGCGCTTTTCCGAGATTGTGCCTTGGTTAAGCTTTCAAACCGGGACGACATTTGTTACAGAGGATGAGGCGTGGTTGTTTTTAACAGATGCTAGTGAAACACTCATTAATATGGGAGTGGAAATCTTGCTTCCATCATGGTGGCAGATTGTTAAGGAATCTCAGCTTATGCTTAAAGCAAAGGTCTCGTCTTCTCCACGTGGACAGTCCTTTGTTGGGATGAATTCACTGATTGATTTTAATTGGCGCTTTGCAACAAATGGTGTGGAAATGAGTGAAGAGGAATTTCTAGAGCTTGTTTCACAGCAGCGTCGCCTTGTTAATTTCAGAGGGCAATGGATTAAGCTTGATCCCGCATTTATTAAGCAGGTCCAGGCAATTTTGAAAAAGGCTGACCGGGAAGGCATGCATCTTTCAGATATTTTGCATCAGGAGCTAACTGCAAAGGATGTAAATGCTGATGACGATGAGGTGCTTGATACACGTGCCTTTGCCAATATTCAAATTGAGCTAAATCAGCAAATGAGAGGAATGCTTAAAAAGCTTACAGATACAAGTGAGCTGCCTACCCATGCTATTCCTGACGAATTCCTTGGCACATTACGTCCCTATCAGCAAAACGGTGTTGATTGGCTGTTATTTTTACGGAGTGTTTCCTTTGGAGCTTGTTTAGCAGATGATATGGGTCTTGGGAAAACGATTCAAATGATTGCGTATTTTTCATATGTATTGGATAAAGAGCAGCCTGAACAGCCTGCGCTCATCATTGCGCCAACATCTGTGCTCGGAAACTGGCAGAAGGAATTTGAGAAGTTTGCTCCACATCTACGTGTGAAGCTTCATTATGGAGCAAATCGTGCCAAGGGAGAAAGGTTTAATCCGTCAATCAAGGACGCAGATGTTGTATTAACCTCGTACGGATTGTCACATGCTGATTTTGAGGAGATTTCAGCGATTACATGGAGTACGATTTGTCTAGATGAAGCACAAAATATTAAAAATGCTCATACAAAGCAATCACGGGCAATTCGTAAGCTGCGTGGTCAGCATCATATCGCATTAACTGGTACACCTATGGAAAATCGCTTAACTGAGCTTTGGTCAATTTATGATTTCCTTAATCGCGGTTATTTAGGAAGCTTGCACAGCTTTCATAAACGCTATGTATTACCGATTGAAAAGGAACGTAATGTTGAACAAATTGAACAGCTGCAACGTTATATTAAACCATTTTTGCTTAGAAGAACGAAACGTGATGAACAGGTTGCATTAAATCTCCCTGAGAAGCAAGAGCAAAAGGAATATATCCCATTATCGATCGAGCAAGCCTCACTTTACGAGCAGCTTGTTAAAGATACATTTGAACAAGTAACAGCACTTGCAGGGATGCAGCGAAAGGCATTAATTCTAAAAATGCTTGGAAAGCTAAAGCAAATTTGTAATCACCCTGCATTATATTTAAAAGAGCAGCAGCCTAAGCAGCTTGTTACACGGTCCCATAAAATTGAGAAGCTCGTTGAATTAACGACAAATATTCGTGAACAGCAGGAAAGCTGTCTTATTTTCACTCAATACATTGGCATGGGTGAAATGATGAAAGGCTTGCTTGAAAAGGAATTTGGGGAAAAAGTGTTATTTTTAAACGGAAGTGTGATGAAGGCTGAACGTGATCGTATGGTTGAATCCTTTCAAAATAAGGACTATCCATTCTTAATTCTTTCATTAAAGGCTGGCGGAACCGGATTAAATTTAACAGCCGCTAATCATGTCATTCATTATGATCGCTGGTGGAATCCAGCCGTTGAAAACCAGGCAACAGACCGGGCTTATCGTATTGGTCAAGATCGATTTGTCCACGTCCATAAGCTCATTACAACTGGTACAATTGAAGAAAAAATTGATGAAATGCTAGAAAAAAAGCAATCTTTAAACGATGAAATTATCCAAAGTGAAAATTGGATCACTGAGCTTTCTGCTGATGAACTTGAAGAGCTCTTTACCTTGTCGATTTAGTCTTGTCGGAAAAACCAGAAAAATGTCGAATAGTCGATAAATTCGATAAATCGCAGATAAATTGATCATTATCGTTGATAAATCAGATTGTTTTATTAAAGGGGTACTTGCAATGGCAGCAAAGCAGAAAAAAGTAAAGAAAATAGAGGAAAAAAAAGCCCCACAATGGGAGAAGCTAGTTAAGCTAATTG
The DNA here is from genome assembly GCF_017497975.1 of Metabacillus bambusae. Lineage (GTDB taxonomy): Bacteria > Bacillota > Bacilli > Bacillales > Bacillaceae > Metabacillus > Metabacillus bambusae. The sequence goes on from NZ_JAGDEL010000005.1 coordinate 245,019, forward strand.
AAAAGAAGGTTTCGAAGTAGAGCGGCAGTTTTGTAACTGTCGTTTTTTTATACTCTATACTTCGAGACGCTTTTCAATATTGTTAATTTTAGTATCGTGGATCCCTGTTTTCCCGCTTAGGAACTCAACATCTGTTTTGATTTTAAAGGCATCGCGATGCTGTTCAAGTTCTGATTCAATTTTCACGAAATGACTTCTGAATTCAGTAGCATTCTGTTTAACCGTAAGAACTAAGTTTTCTTGATTTTTTTCTAGTTTATCCATTCGTCCCTCTAAGCTATCCATTCGTCTTTCTAGGCTGTCCATTCTTCCATCTAAACTATCCTTTAGCTCGCCAATCCCCTTTGATAAAAGAGCAAATTGTTGGTTCATCTGACTCATAAATGATTCCAATAATTCTTCCATTTATGTCACCTCCTTTTATCTGTATTATATCATTCTCATCAAAAAAAATCGGCTGATTACTCTGGTCGATACGAGCAACCAGCCGCTAAACTGAGGATTTAAGGGGATACCATTGATTTTCTCTTATGCAGAAATAGGTGAAGCTTAACTTTCTTGTTCAACTAGTTCACGGGGTTTTCCACTCATAAAGCGAACGGAATCAGCCACAACTTCAGTAACGTATACACGAGTTCGTTCTGCATTTTCATAGCTTCGCGTCTGAATTCTTCCTGTTACACCTACAATTGAACCTTTACGGCAGTAATTTGCTGTGTTTTCTGCTGTTCGTCGCCAGACAGAGCAATTCACAAAATCTGTATCAATTTCTCCAGCAGCATTGCGAAATTGTCGACTTACAGCAAGGGTGATGTTTGCAACTGGCGCTCCATCTGCTGTATAACGAATTTCCGGATCTTTTGTTAGTCTGCCTACTAATATGACTTGGTTGATCACTTCGTTCCTCCTTTCATTTCATGTACAAGTGTATTGTAGTAGACTTTAATAGATTGGAAAAACGAGTAAAAATTCGTTTTGCATTTCAACTGATTAACGAAACGATTTTTCTTCTTAGCAGTTTTTGCATTTTTAAAAATATTTGCCTATTGTTTCAGCAATTTTCAACCTTTTTCCGTTAATTTTGTATGTCAGTTAATGGCTGAAGAGAATTCACAATGTATGATAAATGATTATCATTAGAGAAGCTTATGCTTTGTAGAATTGCTTGAAAGGATAGAGAATGTATGACCTCATTTTCAAGAGGTGCTTCTATGTAGTGTTGTTCTGTCTCATTCCAAGTATAGTATTGAATTGATAGATTTCTTTGGTTTAATTGAAAGACAATGCGTAAAAGGTTATTGTGATCTGTGGTTTCATATTGGATCTCAACGATCGCATGCAGTGGGACATGGAAATGATGATATTTTGATTTACCATGGTTATAATCACCTATCCTTAAAATGACCAAATCTTGCGTAGCTGTCTCCTTTACTTTAAAAGAATCCATTTTTTTCTGTTTTAAATAAAGACACTTTAGTTTAAATTCAATCATTCTATAACCTCTTTTCAAATAATTTACATTGTAAGTATATTCCATTGTTAAGATTTTCTAAATTTATCCATGTGTGATATTAGGTAGAATTTGACGAATTTTAAGGGAAATTTAACATTCATCTCGTTATTTCTTCATATTTTTCCATTATTCTCTAAATAGGTCTAAATATCTATTCTCGTTCGATTTTTGAACGATTCTAAATATGTTCTCATTCAAAACATTTAGAAATAAGAGAGGTTGGTATTGATTTTATGAAAGAGCTAAAGAAATTCAAAATGAATATGAAATTTTATCGTGAACGCAAGGGCTGGTCACAAGAACAGTTAGCGGAAAAAATCAATGTATCTCGGCCCGTAATAACGCGCCTTGAAACAGGTGAACAAGAGCCTGCCTTATCTTACTTACTACTTTTAAGTAAGGAATTCTCTGTTAGCATTGATCATCTTATTGGCAGAGACCAGGTAACAGATGATTTGCTTTACGAGGTTTATGGTGACTATGGTAACGAACATTCCATTTCACAAATTATCGATTATTTAATTAAGCAACCAAAAGTGTCTACAAGTTTGCAGCAGCTTATATATGCAAAACCAAGGGAGAGGAAGTTAATTGAAGATATTCTGATTACCGTAATTGAAAAGTCAACGAAAAGGTTAGAGTAGCTAGCACTTTTTTGAACCAATTTTCATTGAAGTTTTGTATCATCCTTCATATGGTATAATAAAGAAAAATGAGCTGACGAGGGTGATAATGATGAAGACGTTCAAGCTTGTAGGCTTAAAAATTGAACAAGAGGCTTCGAAGGAGAAAACAATCAAAGAGATTCCGTTAGAGGACGGGCTAGTCCTTAACAGAGAGGATGGCGAAAACTCTTGGTTAATTGAAGCATTAATTTCTAAGGATCTACAACCGTTTTTTGAAAAATTGTTTGACGCCCAGACAAAAATTAGAGCGTTTGTTACTATTTCTAAAAAAAGTAATGCACCCGCTCAAATCATTGCAAAGGTTCGAACATTAACACCACTTGATCAACACTTATCAATTTTATTAGATGGTCGATTACTGACATCAAGACCTATCCATGATCCAGAGGAGCTACTTCGTTCCTTAATGGGACAAGGTTTATCAGGGGATAGCCTAATTGAGGCATTTTCAGGAAATGTTCACCAGCGTAAGGAAACGACGAAGTTATGATGTCTTTAGAGGCTGCACAATGAGGTTTGTTGTGAAGCCTTTTTTTCTATAAAAAAACTCGGAACGCTGTCTTCGCTCCGAGTAAACTCATTAAAATATCTTCTTCTTATCACGTTCATCTTTTAATATTTCCACCGCTTCTCTAAATCGTTGGGAGTGAACAATTTCACGTTCTCTTAAAAAGGCAAGGCTATCATTTAGATCAGGGTCATCTGAGATATTAATGATCCATTGATATGTAGCTCTTGCCTTTTCTTCTGCGGCAATATCCTCATATAGATCAGCAATTGGATCCCCTTTTGCTTGGATATAGGTTGCCGTAAATGGCACACCTGCTGCATTGTGATAAAACAAGGCAGAGTCATGGTCAACATAGTGAGGAGCGAGACCTGCTGCTTTTAATTGCTCTGGTGTTGCATCCTTTGTTAGCTTATAGACCATCGTTGCGATCATTTCTAAATGAGCAAATTCCTCTGTTCCGATATCATTTAATAAGCCGATAACTTTACTTGGAATTGTATAGCGCTGATTTAAATAACGTAATGCTGCAGCTAATTCTCCGTCTGCACCACCATATTGCTCAATTAAATATTTTGCAAGAGTTGGATTACACGTACTCACCTTTACGGGGTATTGGAGCTTTTTTTCGTATACCCACATGTTCATCTCTCCTCTCGTATGAAAAGGATCGGAACATCGCCGATCCTTAATTTGTCTTTACACCTGCCATGGCCATGGAGCAGTTCCCCAGCTCCAATTTGCATCTGCAAAACTACCACCAAACTGCTGAAGCATCCCGAACTTCGCCTCAAACGATTGCTTAAGCTGCTTACTTTGTAAAGCAAACTGATTGAATTGCTGAAGTGCTTGAACATCATGCGGATGTGTATCAAGATAAAGTGTAAGCTCAACAAGGGCAAAATCAACTGCTTGAATCTCCTCAAGTAGCTGGTAATATTCATCAGGTAATTGCTGCACACGTACTACCCCCTTTTTCCCTCATAAGGATTCTCATATGGATCATACAATGCTGGCCAAAGAGTCCCCTTTTTCAACGCAACCTTAGGTGGAAACTGCTGAAGGTTTGGCGGCTGAAACCCCATATATAGTTGTGGCGGTGTTGAATAAAACTTCAATCCGATTGGTCGACAAGGATCAAAACAACTATGAAACGGTCTATAGGCTTTCATTGGGGTGAACGTTGCTTGTTGCACATGAGGAACATTCATATCTTTCACCTTTATCACACCTCTTTTTTATGTGGAAAAGTGGCTATCACTACACTTGTGGTATTTTACCTACCCACTTTAGACCACTATTTTTCATACAGAAGCTATTTATGAGTTTTTTGTACTCTACCACCATCATATTCATGGCAGAATCATACTTATGAGTGTTTTATAGAAAAAGTTTGAAATTTATTTAAGTTGGTTAAGCTTCTTTTTTGGGGTTATTGATTGGGGATGGTTTTTGATGAGAGGTGAGGATGGAAATTGTTTATTTTGATTTTTTCTGGCTTTAATTGAATGTCAATAATCAATATATATGTTGCGGATTGAATCACTTTTTTGATTTATTGAACCACTTTTCTCTGGGATTGAACCACCTACTTGATTTATTGGACCATTTTTCTCTGGGATTGAACCACTTACACATTTTATTGAACAATACCGAATATTCAACCTCTCCTGACGTTGCAGATTGAACCACTTTTTTGAATTATTTAACCACAAATCATTTGAATTGAACCAAATCCGCTTCAACCTTCTCTATCATTGAGCGAATTGTCCCAATGTCCAATCCACAGAACAAAAGCGCAAGCGCCTTGAACAGCCTCGGGCAAATAAGACGCTTAAGAATAGAAGGTGTTCTTTACCTTCAATTCTTAAGTGGCTTATGACCTCGAGGGGCTAGGCGCTGGAGCTGGATGCCAAGCGCTTGTCCACAGTACAAGAATTTTATAATTTCCTAGACGACAAAAAAGGCCAACTAAAAGTTAGCCCTTTCACAACACATTTATTCTTTTTCATTCTCGCCTTCAGCGTTACCTTCTTCTGTTGTACCTTTATCTGTACCTTCTTCTGTTGTACCTTTATCTGTACCTTCTTCTGTTGTACCTTCCTCAGTGCCTTCTTCTTCCATTAGTTCACCAGCATCTTCTCCATTACCTTGTGGGTCCATGTTTTCATCTAGGTTTTCGTCTACTGGAGATTCACCGTTTTCGTCAGGTAGTTGCTCGTTCGTATCTTCTGGTGGTGCAGGGTCTTGGTCATCAGCACATCCAGTTACGATTATTGCTGCAAGAAGTGGACCTGATAAGGCCATTAGCCATTTTTTATTCATTATAATTGCTCCTTTCATTAATACGTTTTTTTGACAGGTACTTTGTTATGTTTCCCTGATTTAATAAATTCATTCTTGCAAGGAACGATATTATCTATATAGACATGCTTCCTTTCGATGAAACCTGTTGAATAAAAAAGGCTATTTTCGCAAACTTTGTTACTATATAACAAGTATTGGGGAATGGTTGATTGCAGCGAGAGATGCTCGCTTTCCGCAGTGCGGGCGGTGAGCCTCCTCGGCGTAAACGCCTGCGGGGTCTCACCTGTCCCGCTGCTCCCGCAGGAGTCTCGCACCTCCGCTCTAATCAACCTGAATTAGTTTTTGTTTGAAAAACAACAATCTCTTAGAAAAGGGACATAAAAAAAAGACAAACGACCTAGTTGTGGTCAATTTGTCTCTTTGCTTATTCTTCCTCTTTTTTCTCACCTAGTGCAAACATGATTTCTGCTTCACATACGATTTCTCCATCAACGGTTGCTGTTGCTTTTCCTTTTCCAAGTGCTCCTCTTGAGCGGATGATTTCGACTTCAAGTCGTAATTGGTCACCTGGCTTAACTTGTTTTTTAAAGCGACAATTGTCGATGCCTGTGAAGAAAGCTAATCTACCACGGTTTTCCTCTTTTTTAAGCATTGCAACTGCACCTACCTGTGCAAGTGCTTCAACAATTAGTACTCCAGGCATAACTGGGTAATCTGGGAAATGGCCATTAAAAAATTCTTCGTTTGCAGTTACATTTTTAATACCTACCGCATGTTTTCCTTCTTCAACCTCTAAAACTCGATCAACTAATAAAAATGGATAACGGTGTGGAATGATTTCTTTAATTTGTTGGATATCTAACATTGTATGTACTCCTTACATGTTTTTTTGATAAATTTCAGCGCCTAGCAACTGGGGCATTTGTAACTTATGATTTTGATAAAAGGTATTCATAAGGTCTTATGCTAGTCAGATGTAACCACGGTATTATGTATACGACAAAAGGAAGGTATTCACCTTCCCTATATGCAAAGTATAATCTTCTGTTTATTCTTTTTCAACCAAATCAATAATATGCTGCCATGTTGATTCATCAAGTGCATCTGCAGGATTACCGTCGCCAATAATACCATAGCCTACAATTAGTCCAACAAGGGTACTAAGCACCATGAAAATTAGCACGAGCAAAATCCTCACCCATATCGGTATTAATCTGATACGAATACGGAGTCGATTTTTATCATTTTGTTCGTTTGTGTTTTGTTCCTTCTTGGCTTTTTTTGCTTTTTTTACTTCTTCTCGGCTAGCTACTTTTGCTACTTCTTTTGCAACCAATAGTCTAAACTCCTATCTTACACCATTTATTAATCCCAACATTTGGTCACCCATTGTGATGGATTTTGCATTCATCTGATAGGAACGTTGTGAGATCATTAAATCGGTCATTTCCTTTGATAAGTCTACATTTGACATTTCAAGCGCACCTTGCTGCATCGATACTTCGTTTCGAAGTTCCCCATCTAAAAAGGTAAGCACATCATTGAGTTGATTATTGCCTAAATCCTTTAAGCTATAGCGATTATTCCCGTTTTGAACAAGCATTTGTGGTCGATCAAATTGTACAACACCTAGGTCGAATATCTGTGGAAGTTCCTCATCATTTCTCGGAACGGCTGTAATTGTCCCGTCCTTTGAAATCACTAGTTCCTTAAAATTATCTTCAAACATAATTGGGTTTTGATTTTCATCAAGGACTTGATTTCCTTCTGCTGTCGCTAGCATTAAACGATTTGTACCATCTGTTGTAGGTGATAGATAAAGTGCACCATCCCTAGTATACTGAGTTTCTCCATTAACATCGATTTGGAAGAACTGATTTGGTACAGTTAACGCTATATCTAATGCTCTCCCGGTTTGTTTCAGACTTCCTTGAGTAAAGACAAGACTGCTTCCGAGCTTGGCACCTGTTCCTTGACTAATCCCTAATTCGCCATAAGTGTTTGTTTCTTCTGGCTCGTTTGTTTGATTAGCATATTGCTGACGAACGAGTTCAGAAAATGATGTTTCTGTTCGTTTATAGCTTTGCGTATCAATATTCGCTAAATTGTGGCCGATGGTATCAAGCTGTTTTTGTAGCTGGCCCATTGTATTAGTCGCTGTAATCATTGAGCGTAACATAATCTGTTCCCCCTATTATCTTAAGCGGCCAATTTCATTCACGGCCTTATCCATACTTTTATCATATGCTTGTAGAACCTTTTGATTTGCTTCGAATGAACGATAAGCTGTCATCATATCTGTATAAGTTCGTCCAACATCAACAGTAGAATTTTCTAAGTAATTTTGTTTTAAGCTGTAGGTTATTTCACCATTATTGAGCGCTGTAGGTAATGCCTGTTCATCAACCGTTCGAAATAAGCCATTGCCTTCTTTTACAAGGTTACGGACATCATCTTCAAAGCGTACATCAATTTGTGCAACGAACTCACCATCTGCAAATATATCGCCATCTGCAGTTATTTGATAGTTGCTTGATTGAAAGGATATCGGCTGACCAGTTGTTGATAAAACTTGGTTTCCATCAGAAAGTAATGTTCCATTTTCATCAAGTGTGAAATGTCCATTTCTCGTGTAGCGCTCTTCCCCTGCTTGATTCTCTACTGCAAAAAGCAGTGCACCTTTTACATTTGTTTCTTGATTTAATGGTACATTTTGTTCGATAAGGGCTACATCACTCTTTAACCCAGTTTCACGTAGCCCCCCTTGAATGTTTTGACTATTTAGCTCTTGTAAATAAACACCTGTGTTTAATGTCCCGACTGTTGCTGGAACAGGGCTATTGTCCATTCTTTTTAATAGCATCTCTGGAAATGCACGAATGGAAGATTGATCTGCTTTGTAGCCAGGTGTGTTGGAGTTTGCCATATTATTAGAAAGCATCTCCGTACGCTTTTGCTGTGTGAGCATCCCTGCAGTTGCTGTATATAAACCTCTTAACATGTTTAACATCCACCTCAGTAATAGATTTCCGCACAATCTGAATTCTTTCGACAGAATTCCCTATCATTAATTATAAAGGAGAACGACTGTTTTCTCATTACATTTTTTTAGGAAATGTATGCTATATTTTTGGGGGATTTATACAAAATTTTAGGAGGAAAGAATCATTTTTCTTTTTTCTATAACAAAAGAGTCTGAAAATCAGACTCTTCATCGTACTTTTTATTAAACTAGTTTTTTGCGTGGGAGACGATCCATATTATCTAGCATAATTCCTGTACCGATTGCAACGCAATCCATAGGTGCTTCTGCAACTAGAACCGGTACCTTTAGCTCCTCGGCTAAAAGTTGATCTAAGCCATTTAAAAGGGCTCCACCACCGGTTAAAATAACACCACGATCAATGATGTCTGCAGAAAGCTCTGGTGGAGTACGCTCTAGGACGCTTTTAGCTGCTTGTACAATAACAGCAACTGATTCGCGAAGTGCATCATGTACTTCTTTGGAATTCACTGTAATTGTTCGAGGTAGACCTGTTACCATATCACGGCCACGTATGCTAATTTCTTCATTACGTCCGCCTGGGAATACTGTTGCAACATTTACTTTAATGTCTTCAGCCGTACGTTCACCAATTAAAAGCTTGTATTCACGTTTAATGTAATTTAAAATTTCGAGGTCAAACTTGTCCCCTGCCATTTTAATTGAAGAGGCGGTGACAATATCGCCCATTGATAAAACAGCGACATCTGTAGTACCACCGCCAATATCAACTACCATATTTCCATAAGGTTGGAAGATGTCCATTCCAGCACCAATTGCTGCTACTTTTGGTTCTTCCTCAAGATAAACATTTTTCCCACCGCTTTTTTCAGCTGCTTCTCTAATTGCCTTTTGTTCAACTGATGTAATATTCGTTGGGCAACAAATCAGCATGCGCGGTTTTGAAAGTAATCCTTTTACATTTAGCTTATTAATAAAGTGTTTTAACATCGCTTCTGTTACTTCAAAATCTGCAATTACACCATCTTTTAAAGGACGAATTGCAACAATATTCCCAGGAGTACGTCCTACCATACGTCTAGCTTCTTCACCAACAGCAAGAACCTTCCCTGAATTCTTGTCTAGCGCAACAACCGATGGCTCATTAAGCACAATGCCTTTACCTTTAACATGTATCAATACATTTGCTGTACCAAGATCTATACCAATATCCCTCGCAAACATTCTATCTATATCCTCCTTGCAAATCTTCATTCCTCTAATTACTAACCTAATTAAGTATTGTATCATAAAATCATAAAAATAGTATGATTTTGTAAAATAAATTAACTAGTTTATGTAGGAATTTGTCGATTTACAAAGAATTAGATAGAAATTTTTATTTAACTGGCTGTTCTTCTAAAATCTCATCCTTTTTGTACTTAAGCTTAGTTGCTTCACCACCCCGAAGATGTCGTATTGATTTATGGTAATCAAGAATTTCCTTTACCTCATTCGCAAGATCAGGATTTATTTCAGGTAGCCTCTCCGTTAAATCTTTATGGACGGTACTTTTGGAAACTCCAAATTCCTTCGCAATCACGCGAACTGTTTTCTTTGTCTCCACGATATACTTCCCAATCTTGATTGTGCGTTCTTTGATGTAATCGTGCACACCACTCGACCTCCCTAATATGGATGTGAGAAGTGTGAAATGAGACTCGCATACCAAGACACTGTGGCTGACTTTCTCTTAGATGAATGTATGATGCCTCTTTTACTGCGATTAGAATGTACACTCACGATCCCTCACCTCAAACACTCTCTTTGATAGGTTTGTAACATTTTATTAGCTTGGGTCAAAGATTATGCAAGAAAAGTCAAGAGGGACAAGGGTTTATTTAAGTTTTTTTAAATTTCATTACATTTTGGTGTGATTTTAGTGGTTTTTGGAGGTTCATTAGATGAGGATTTATTTTTAGAACGACAATTTCGAGTTTTTACTTTTTGCCTTGTGTTTGATTATTTCCCGAGAAATTTGTCGATTGGATATAATTGGGTTTTGTTTTGTTGATGGTTTTTTGAGTTTGAGTTAAATATCGGAAATGTTTTTTATTTTTTCTTCAAAAGAAAAAAGGATAACGATGTGAAATCATCATTATCCCTTTTCAATATTATCAATCCATCCAAACTTCACCATCTTTATAGGTCATTTGCTCAGGGTAACGGAGGTTTAGTACTTCCTCTTGTACTTCAATAGGAGGTTCCTTCGTTGCTAATGACACAATTACGTTGGTTAGGATTGCTGCCACCGCCCCAAAGACTCCGGCTCCTGTGTCAATGATTCCGGCTATTGTGAAGCCGCCGTATTTTGCGGCGAAGATGTAAATAAGTGTTACAGTTAACCCTACCAGCATTCCAGAGATGACGCCTGCTGTGTTTGAGCGCTTCCACCAAACACCAATTAACAGTGCCGGGAAGAACGTTCCTGAGGCGAGCGCAAATGCCCAAGCGACAATTTGAGTGATCGCTCCAGGTGGATTTAACGCAATAAGGCCTGCAAGTAATGTTGCAATAACGATTGACCAGCGTGCTACCGCTAAACGATTCTTTTCTGATGCATTTGGCCTCATCACACGGTAATAAATATCATGTGCAAATGAGGAAGAAATGGCAATCATTAAGCCACCTGCTGTTGAAAGGGCTGCTGCCATTGCTCCTGCAGCAACTAAGCCAATTACGAACATACCGAGGTTTGCAATCTCAGGTGTTGCCATAACCACAATATCATTTGAGATGATTAACTCACTCCATTGGAGGATACCATCGCCATTTCCATCAGCAATTTGGAGTTTGCCTGTATGAACCCAGGATTCGGTCCATGCTGGTAATTCAGAAAGCTTTTTCCCAGCTACATTTGTCATTAAAATAAAACGAGAAAAAGCGGCATAGGCAGGTGCTGATAAATATAATAGTCCGATGAAGAGAAGTGCCCATGCACCAGACCATCTTGCAGCTTTCATCGTTGAAACGGTATAAAAACGAACAATAACATGAGGGAGTCCTGCAGTTCCTGCCATTAATGTAAACATTAACGCTAGGAACTGCCATTTCGTTCCATTTGTAAAGGGAGCAAAATATTCTGAGATACCTAGCTGTCGATCAAGTTCACCCATTTCTTCTATGATTTTACCGTAGGATAGCCATGGGGCTGGGTTATTTGTAATTTGAAGTGACATAAAAATAACAGGAATTAGATATGCAATGATTAAAATTAAGTACTGAGCAACCTGTGTCCAGGTAATCCCCTTCATTCCACCGAAGGCTGCATAAAATGCGATTAGAACAACGCCAATCATTGTGCCAATTTTCGCATCGATTTCAAAAAGACGCCCGATAACAACTCCTGATCCAGATAATTGCCCAATTGAATAGGTGAAGCTAATGATAATTGTACAAATCGCTGCAATAACACGTGCTGCATGGCTATTATAGCGATCCCCAATAAATTCTGGTACAGTATAGCGACCATATTTCCTTAGCTGTGGCGCTAATAGGAAGGTAAGGAGCAAATAGCCACCAGTCCAGCCCATGATATAAGCTAGTCCATCGAACCCTAGCAACATAATTGTTCCAGCCATACCGATAAAGGATGCTGCACTCATCCAGTCTGCACCAATCGCCATTCCATTGAAAATAGGTGGCACACCACGCCCTGCTACATAAAAATCTGAAGTTTCTTTAGCAGTATTATAAATTGCGATACCAATATATAATGCAAATGTTAACAGAATGATAGTTAAAGAAACGATAAATTGTGTGTCCAATCAAGATCCCCCTTATTGTCACAATATTCTTTGACTCTGACAAAAGCGCAAGCGCCTTGATTAGCCTCAGGCAAATAAGACGATTTAGAATAGAAGGCGCTCTTTGCCTTCAATTCTAAATTGGCTTATGACCTCGAGGGGCTAGGCGCTAGAGCTAGATGTCAAAGTATTATCCCACTGTACGAGAGTGTGTCGACCCATTGCTATATAATCCCCTTTTATTTCTTTAATGATCTAATGTTTTACCAGCACTAAGCTGCTCATTTTTACTTTCATCAATTCCGTATTTCCGATCAATTGAATCACTGACTTTTGCATTAACAAATAATAAAAGAATAAAAACAACGACAGCACCTTGTGCTCCCATAAAATAATGAAATGGAAAGCCATTAATACTAAATTTACTGAAAAACTCAGCAAACAAAACAACACCAAAAGAGGAAAGAAATCCAATAATTAAATAAATGACAATATTTCGTGAGCGCTCTTTAAAGTATGCATCCGCCACTTTCTTATCAATTTTCTTCATTAAGCCACCTCCGATTGATTTCCTGAAAAATAAGGTAAAGTAAAGGCATTCTTCGATTACGGATTACTGCCCGTTAAGATAAGCTAAAGATAAATTTAATGGTTTCAAAAAATGGTGCTGGTACAAGTGCTATTTGTACAATGAAGTAGAGTAGTAGTGATAAGATAGGTATTAGTAAAAATTGAGGTTTTCGTTTGCGTAAGCCCATTACTAGGCTAAATCCCGTTATTAATAACATAATCAATAAAATCGTCAATGGTTCTAACCCTCCCTCTTTTGTAAGCGTTAACATTATTATTCGATAAAAAGAACCTCCTCCTATTATCTTGTCCTAAATATTTCGATCAGTATTTATTATGAGACCCATATATCAATCGGTCAACAGAAGTTGGCTAAAAAAGGATATTAGTCATATGTTTTTTTCTCGACATGATTCGAGGATAACGCTTTAAACTAAGGATATTTTGGAATCTCATAGCAAGTTTGCTAGATTTTTGATACCTTTTATAAGGGGGTTAACATGAAAAGCTATAAGCGGTTCTTTTTACTAATTTGCTTTCTAGTATATGTGTGTGTACTCTTTTATTTGTTATTTTTCTCTTCATATAGACAATCTGTAGAGGGTTTACTTACCTATAATGTTAGACCTTTTCAAACAATACTAGGCTATTTCTCTAATTTTGATGGACTATCAATTACGGATCAATTTGTAGGGAATGTCCTGGCATTTGTTCCATTTGGTTTTCTTTTACCGCTTTTAGTTTCTAGGTTAGGATCGTTTATCCGTATGGTATGGGGCACTGTTGCCTTTTCCTTGTTAGTCGAAATCGCTCAGCTAATATTTCGTGTGGGGGCGTTCGATGTAGATGATTTACTATTAAATACTATCGGTGGGGTTATTGGTTTTTTATTAATGACGGTTTTTAACAAAAGGCCCTGTTAAACTTGGTTGTTGATTTCCGCTGCAGGCGTTCGCTTTCCGCGGGCGGTCCGGGAGCCTCCTCGGTGCTTTGCACCTGTGGGGTCTCCCTTGGACTCGCACTCCCGCAGGAGTCTCACGCCTTCCGCTCCAATCAACGTGCAAAATCATCAGTGAGCTTTAACAGACCCTGACAAAAAAAATCGAGGCTGATCTCATCATTTTTGAGTTCAACCTCGTATCGGATTTATCCTTACGAATTTAGTGTGCTATTTGAAGCTTCAGGCTCGTTAGATTGTTCGCTGCCTTCAGTTTCTCCCTTTTCAGCATCTTTATCTGTTTCTGGAGATTCCTCTGCAGACTTGTCATCTGCTTCAGCGTCCTCTTTTGGAGCTTCAGCATCTTCAGTTGGAGCTTCTTCTTGTGTAGCTTCCTCTTGAGCTGATTCTTCTTGTGTAGCTTCTTCTTGAACTGGCTCTTCAATGGATGTTACCGGCTTATCCATATATGTTAGCGGGTTAATTGCTGTACCATTTTGACGAATTTCGAAGTGTAAGTGAATACCATCTTCTTCATTGTAAAGGTTTTTACCAGCTTTACCAATTAGCTCATTTTGTTCAACTTTATCACCAGCTTGTACATTTGCTTCAGCTAATGATTGATAAACTGTTACTACATCGTTTTCATGCTCAATTTCAACAACATAGCCTAAAATTGGATCTTTCGTTGCTTTTGTTACTGTACCACTTAGTGATGCAACAACATCAAATTGTTTTTGATCCTCACTTGCAATGTCGATCCCTTTATTCATTCTATAAGAATTGTTATAGGATACTAGTGCCGCTTCTTGCTCTTCAGTTGAAGCGTTAGGATCATAGAACTTTTTAACGACTGAAACTGCATCTGGATCTAAAGCAGGCATTTTAACGTTTTCTTTAAGTGCGTTTACTTCTACTGCTTCAGGATCATTCATTGCGTTTTCTCCTTGATCAGGAGTTTGCAAATCCTCTGCTACATTGTTGCTAATGCTTTGATACCATAAAACCGCTGTAAGGATAACTGCAGCACTCATTAGGTAAATTGCCGGAAATACCCAACGTTTTCTAAAAAATTGTTGAAATTTTGTGTTTTGAGAAGTACGTTTCTTTTCTTCCTCTCTCATTCTATCATCACCTCAGCAATCATTCTGAACAGATTCGCTGAATTATATACACATCTTAAAAAAATTTTTTTAAATTTAGTATGTGCGTTGTTTATAATAATATGTACCGTTTAGAAAATTTTTTTAAATAAAGGAGTTTATTACATGAAAAAGCTGCTCATTACAATTCTTCCTCTTTTATATATGGTGCTAATTTGGATTTTATCTAGTAATCCAGCTGATGCGTTTGTTAAAACACCATTTTCCTTCGATGCTCTTATGAAGGAATCCTTACACTTAATTGAATTCGCTATCCTTTATTGGCTGATTACATTTGCATTTATGGCACATAAAAAATGGAGTGAACGAGCGAGCTTGGTGGCAGCGATCATAGCAATCCTATATGGCCTGACAGATGAAATTCATCAATCGTTTGTTCCAGCTCGTTCAGCCACAGTGTTTGATTTTGTGAAGGATACGATTGGGGTTACTGTTTCCTATTTGATTGCGAAGCGAAAATTTTTCAGTAAAGATACTTATAGATAAAGAAAAACATCGAGCAAATTACTCGATGTCTTTTCTTTATCAGAGATTTTCTTTTAGTTGTAAAATTTTTTCGGTAATGTCTCTCCGCTCTGTTCCTTTAAATGGAATAAGCTTTGGAGGTGCTGGGAGATCAAACTGAACATGTGAATGAGATAATTCAAAAAGGAACGTACCAATCTGTTCAAGATACTGGTTTTCAATCACAATCCAGAAGACACGCATTTCATGATGCGGATTTCCCCATTTGGCTTTTTCAATTGAGTTTCTAAAGTTTAAGCAACCACCAATAACAAAGTCATCCTCTTTCGTTTGTTCAGCAGATTGAAAACCGTTTTTCTCAAGATCCGTCCAAATCGGTGGAATTAGTTTGTCTAAATACATTCCATATGTTGCATCTTCATATTCAGGAAAGAGTCTTTTCAGTTCTTCGATGTTTTCTAAAAGAATCTGTTTCCATTGGTCTTTAAGATAAGTCGAAACTACCTGACCTAGTTCTTCAATTGACATCTTGGGTTTTATTTCTAACGTTTGCACATAATCCCACCTTCATTAGTATTTCTTACAATTCCATCTTATAACATTAAAGCGAAAACTAAAGTTTGATAAAATAAACATTGATTAAATAGGAAATTCAATTAAAAACCTTATAAATGTGGTGAATCTAGCATGCAAGATAAAATAAGACCGATTGATATTGCAAAGCGGCTTAAGATTAGTACAAGCTCTTTAAGAAATTACGAAGCCCGTGGACTTGTCCCTCCTCCTCAAAGATTATCAACTGGTTATCGTATCTACACAAAAGAACATGTCGCCTATTTTGAATGTATTGCCGCGATGTCACCAGGATTTGGAATGGACATAACAACAGATGTTTTAAAAAAGATTCAATTAAAAGAATTGAACTCCGCTCTCTGGATTTTAAATAAAGCTCAAGTAAACAATTATGAGGACAAAGTATTTACTGAAAAAGCAATGAGGTTAATAGAAAAATCTGCGGACGAACAGATCTTTGAAAAACACTTAACAATTGGGGAGGTATCAGAAGAAACTAAAGTCACTACGACAACTCTGCGCTACTGGGAAAGCGAGGGCTTAGTCCATTCGATAAGAAATGAGGAAAACAACTATCGTCTATATGACATGTTTGAATTGATAAAAATCATGTTAATGAAAACAACTCAAAACTCTGTTTATTCTCATGAAATTATTCAATTAAAACAAGACATTAAAAATTTGAAAAAACACGACTTTCAAGGTTTAAAAATGATTGTTCTTGAGACTCATAAAAATTTGAATAAACGTAATCAGCAACAATTATTTGGTCTGCATAAACTTTATCGATTGTGTGAAACGGTGAATTTGTATTCGTAAAACATAGTTAAAAAGCAGTCAAAATAGGTTTACTATTTTTTGACTGCTTTTTCATCAAGACTATTAATTTTTTGCAGTATATTTCGTTAAAAATGGTTCTGCTGCAGAAATTTTTGTTCCTTGATAATAGTAGGATACAATATCATTATATTTTTTACCGTCTTCGGCCATAAAGTTTGCTCCATACTGACTCATGCCAACTCCATGTCCAAAGCCCTTCGTTTCAATTACCACCGAATCACCTTTCATTTCCCATGTGAAATCAGATGATTTTAACTCAAGCTTTTCTCTCACTTGTTTACCACTAAACTCTTTGCCACCTACCTCAACTGTTGCTACGCGCTTCCCAGGTGTCAGTCCGGTTATTTTTCCAACTGACCCATTATTATTTATATTAACTCCCAATTTGTTTTCAAATTCTTCAATGGAAATAACTTTTTGATCGTAGAATTTTGGTGAATCCTCATCCCACGTACTTTCAACACTTTTTAAATAAGGAATGGCTTCTGTCCAATATGCTTCAGAATTTTCCGTGTATCCATTGCTTGTTGAAAAGAATAGAGCATCGATTGGTTGATTTTCATATGTAAGAACTTTCCCTTGTGTTGCAGCAACGGCTTCTGTTATTTTCTCCAATTTCCATGTATAGTCGTCTCCCCATAGACTTTTTAACTCTTGAGGATTTTTATATACCTGGTGCATTTGTGTATCTGTTACAATAGATCCTTCTGGTGCGCTTAAAGTTTGATCATTCATTAATTGCTTCGTAATATACGTTCTAGCTGCTAACGCTTGAGCCTTCAAAGCTTCTGTTTCAAACTCTGCTGGCATTTCAGAAGCAACTACCCCGATGACATACTCTTCTAACGGAATATTTTCAATTTTTTTCGTTTGACTTCTATAAACAGGAACTGCAACTGGGGATTCCGCCAATACCGGTGCATCACTTTTAGCAACTGAAAGCTCTTTACCTAATTTCCCTTTGGATTGATCCATAAACGGAGTAACTAGTAGAGTTGGAATAAGGAGAATAATAATGAATAATGCGCCAAATGCAAAGAGAACTGGTTTCATTGATTTCATGTTTTAAGGCCTCCAATAAGATTTAGGTTGAGTTGATGACTGTTTATCTATAGTTCATCTTATGGGCATGGACAAGCAATTATGACAGGAAAAAACTTGGACAACACATTATTTTACGGTGGATGGACAAGGGAGTAGGGTGAGATATTTTTTAAGTGTTTAGATTGGGTTTTTTTGTGTTATGTAACCTTTTTGTGAAGGGCTAGGCTTGTAATAGACTTTAGAGGTTGCGTCAAAATATTGGCTTGTTGCGTCAATGCTTTGTCTTGTTTCGTCGTTTTGGTATTATGTCACGTCTTTTTGAAACTTTGTCTCGTCAATTCGGTACTTTGTCTCATCTTTCCTTTTTATTACGTCAATTCTTCGTCCTGTCTCGTCATTTTGGCACTTTGTTCAGTCAATTTGAAACTTTATCTCGTCAATTCGGTACTTTGTCTTGTCTTTTCCTTTTATAACGTCAATTCTTTGAACAATCTTGTCGTTTTGGCACAATGTCTCGTTAATTTGAAACTTTGTC
Source organism: Metabacillus bambusae (assembly GCF_017497975.1). Lineage (GTDB taxonomy): Bacteria > Bacillota > Bacilli > Bacillales > Bacillaceae > Metabacillus > Metabacillus bambusae. Next base: position 262,949 of record NZ_JAGDEL010000005.1, read on the forward strand.
TTTCCCTTTTATTACGTCAATTCTATGCTCTGTCTCGTCGTTTTGGCACTATGTTACGTCAATTTGGCACCTTGTCTCGTCTTTCCCCTTTCACTGCGCAAATTCAATACCTTCCACGTCTTTTGACCTTACGTTGCGCCTTCTCCAAATATCTCAACTTTTTCTCATTTTCATGTATAAACTCCAAGTAATATAGGTATTCTAGTAAAGTCGTGAAAAGAACGTTCCTGAGACAAAATTAAAAGAAGCAGGTTTCCGTTTAAGGCTCCTGCTTCTTTTATGAAGGCATATGATTAGTCTGATACAGCTGCTTGCTGATCAGATGTTGTTGGTATTTCTTCTTTCACACGTTCGATGTCAGCACCGATTGACGCAAGTTTCGTGTGGAAGTCTACATAACCTCTGTCTAGATGTTTAAGCTCTGTTACGCGTGTATGTCCCTCAGCACATAAGCCTGCAAGGATAAGTGCTGCACCTGCACGTAAGTCTGTAGCCGCAACTTCTGCTCCCTGTAATCCAACAGGACCATTGATGATGACAGAACGTCCTTCAATTTTAATATCTCCATTCATGCGACGGAATTCTTCAACATGCATGAAACGATTTTCAAAAACTGTTTCAGTGATCATACTAGTGCCATCTGCTTGTAAAAGGAGTGCCATCATTTGTGATTGCATATCTGTTGGGAATCCAGGATGTGGCATTGTTTTGATGTCGATTGATTTTAACTTTTCTGGTCCAATTACTCGTAGACCATCTTCTTCTTCTAAAATTTTAACTCCCATTTCTTCCATTTTAGCAACAAGAGATGTTAAATGTTCAGGCACTGCTCCTCGAACTAGTACATTTCCTCCAGTAATAGCAGCAGCAACCATAAATGTTCCTGCTTCAATACGGTCAGGAATAATTGTATGGTGTGCACCTTTTAGATATGCAACACCTTCGATACGGATTGTCCCTGTACCTGCACCGCGAATGATTCCACCCATTGCATTGATGTAATTCGCTAAATCTACAATTTCAGGTTCTTTAGCACAGTTTTCAATTACTGTTGTTCCTTCTGCAAGAGCAGCAGCCATAATGATATTTTCAGTAGCTCCAACACTTGGGAAATCAAGGTAAACGCGCGCACCTTTAAGTTTTCCGTTAACTTCTGCTTCTATAAAGCCGTTTCCTACTTTGATCGTTGCTCCCATTGCTTCAAAACCTTTTAAATGCTGATCAATTGGTCGTGAACCAATTGCGCATCCACCTGGTAATGCAACACGTGCACGACCATTACGAGCTAATAGTGCTCCCATTACTAATACTGAAGCACGCATTTTTCTTACATATTCAAATGGTGCTTCTGTCGTAAGCTCCTTTGATGCATCTACAATCACTTGATTATTTTCAAAATGGACATCTGCGCCTAAATATCGCAGAACTTCATTAATTGTATACACATCGGAGAGCGTAGGTACGTCACTGATGATACTTTTTTCTTCACTAGCTAACAAAGATGCAGCGATAACTGGTAAAACGGCGTTTTTTGCTCCTTCAACTTTCACGGTACCGTTTAACTTTTGACCGCCGCGGACGATGATTTTTTCCAAAGTATTCCCCTCCGCGTCCCAATTTCTCTATATTAATATTCAGACGTAATGATTGGTGTTCCTATTACAAGTGTAGTATTATCGCCCATTCCGTCCGTTCTCATTGCAATTTGTATGTTCATTTCATCGTTGTTTGTTGGAATAAAGTCTTCCCATAATGAGGTTTTTCCTGATACAGAAATAAAATCTGGTTCCTGAAGTTTTTCAACAGGACTAGCGTCAAATTCTTTTAACACTTCAATAGATTTTTCGTACAAACTAACTTTCATCTTATCATCAAGTAATCCTTCTACACAAGCAAAAGTTGTAACATTTTCGCGAAAAATGTCGAATGACTGTTTGGTAAAATATTCATTAACCTTGTTCCAGTTTGATTGCTTACCTTCACCAATGACCTCATAGAGGATATACGATTGTGATTGATTGTTTGTGAGGGTTGTTACTAATTGAAGCTTCTCAGTTACGTTTTCCTTTTCATTCACATAAACACCGATTGCTTTAGACACTTCATTGTCTTGCTCATACGCCCAATTATATTGACGATGCTGGTCTACAAATTGTTTCACTTCAGTAATTGACTTTTTATCGACAATCTTTTTGGAATACAAGGACCACTTATCAATTTGTACGTTCTGATTAAGCATTACTTCAGCAATATGTGAAATCTTTGCCTCATTTCCTTCTGCTCCTATATGATTAGTCACCAATGTAAACACAATAAACATTGTTGTAAAAGCCACAATTGCTATTTCTTTTTTTCTCATATACGATCACTTCCTCTCCTTAGTAACATTGTTACCGGATTAGAAGTAGACATACGTGGAAATAGTCGTCAATATTAGACAAAATTTAGCCACGGAATAAGAAAAATTGTTTATCGTATGCAAACACCTTTTTTAGATCTTCACGTTAATACGCTATAGGGTTGTATGTAGCGTGTATACCCTGATCAAAAAGCCTATAAACACTAATAGGAATAGCTTTTGCCATTGTGTTTCAATCGATTGCCTTGATTAAAATAACATAGGCAATGCTTGAGACCATAACAAGTAATCCAGGAAAAAATTACTAACCATAGATCCTATTGCAATTGTTAATAGTATTAAAAGTGCTCTTGCTTGTATTACTTTGCCCGATTTCATCCATTTCTCGATGTTCAATGCTTGTAAAGACCACCAGGTTATAGCCATAAAGCCAAGATTTACAATCATACTTATTAAAGCCATTTGGCCATAGTCGGGCATTCCGTTCATCCCTCCATTTTACAATCATAAAGACACAAAGCAACTTAAATCATACCTCATTTTTTTAAAAAAACAAGCTCATATTTACCTATAAAAAAGGGAAATGAAACCACTTTAACCATTTTTAACCTCGGTATATACCCTTGAACATTATATATAAAAAAAGGTGTAACATGATTGATTTTTTACTTTAACAAAAATTTAATGTATTTAAGTTATAATTTACAATTCATGATTTAAACTGACATTTTGTTCTACTTAATTTTACTATGGTCTGACCTCCAATAAATTCCTTAATTATGAATAAATTGTTACAGAATTATTGACCAACATTCTATGTTATACTTTGCGGGTATAACATTATTGCTTCCTAATCAAGGATACGCAAATAGAAAAGGGATGAGAAAATGGAGCCAATATTTGATAGTCAACGAGATGTGATATTCGAGTATGCAGATCAATTACCATTTTTTGATAACCTTTACGCTGCTCAAGCACACTACTATAATCAACGGAAGGAACAGCTTTTGCTTTTAGAAGAGATATGTAGAGAAGTTAACCTTTTCCTTGATTATTCACCAGATAGCCTAAACTATCTTGAGGAACTATACTTTCATTTTTTTCAAACAAATAAATTCTATGACTTTCAAATAAGCATCGAAGAGTTTGAGCAATTGATTAGTGTTTATTTGTGTGAGATAGTAATCCAAAAAAATAGTGAAAAAGCGGAATGGTTTGTAGAGGAATATTCTCATGTTGATCATAAGTACACAATGGGTATTCGCTATGGTCGCTATCATTTACACTTTCAGAATTTATTTACTCACCATTATTTATCACACAAGGATGCAAGTGGTCAGACGTTCTACAGGCGATTCTTAAGGATGAATAAGCACTGTAAGTAAGTGGATGAGGTAATACTCTTAAAACGCATTCTGACGCATTTAGAGAGGTCTGTTTAAATCTGAATAATGAGTTAGACATATCCCAATTACAAATGTGTGTAAGTGCCTTGATCAGCACCGCTAAGTAATAGATCGCTTATCAAAATGTGTATTTAACCTATAATTCCTTTTCGTCTAGAACCTTAAGATTTTGAAGCCTTGCGCAATTTTAAAAATTTCATTATCTATTAAAAAAAGGATGGTCGTAGAGCAAAAGCTCTATGACCATCCTTTTAATTATTTATTTCGTTACATCTAAACGGTTGATCGCACGTCGAAGTGCTAATTCAGCACGTTTAAAATCGATTTCATCTGTTTTTTGATTTAGACGCTCTTCAGCACGTTTTTTAGCTGCTTGGGCACGAGTTACATCAATCGACTCTGATTTTTCAGCTGCTTGAGCTAAAATCGTAACTTTGTCAGGTCGTACTTCAATAAAGCCGCCACTAACAGCAACGAGTTCAGTGCCGCTCCCTTGCTTTAGACGAACTGCTCCAATTTCAAGTGGAGCAACCATAGGAATATGACCTGGTAAGATACCAAGCTCACCACTTTGAGCTTTTACGCTCACCATTTCTACGTCTGCATCGTAAACTGGGCCATCGGGAGTAACGACATTGACTAATACTGTCTTCATACTCATACCCTCCTAGGTCCCAAAATTAGGCTTCTACACCCATTTGTTTTGCACTTTCGATTACTTCTTCAATACGTCCAACTAAACGGAACGCATCCTCTGGAAGGTGATCATACTTACCTTCAAGAATCTCTTTAAATCCACGAACTGTTTCTTTAACAGGAACATATGAACCAGCTTGACCAGTAAATTGTTCTGCAACGTGGAAGTTTTGAGATAAGAAGAATTGAACACGACGAGCACGAGCAACAGTTTGCTTATCTTCTTCAGAAAGCTCATCCATACCTAAAATGGCGATGATATCTTGAAGCTCTTTATAACGTTGTAATGTTTGTTGTACTTGTCTTGCTACAGCGTAATGCTCATCTCCAACGATTTCAGGTGATAAAGCACGTGAAGTCGAAGCAAGAGGATCCACCGCAGGGTAAATACCCATTTCAGATAATTTACGCTCTAAGTTTGTTGTTGCATCTAAGTGAGCAAATGTCGTTGCAGGAGCCGGATCCGTGTAGTCATCGGCTGGAACGTAAATTGCTTGGATAGATGTAACAGAACCTACATTAGTAGATGTGATACGCTCTTGTAATTGACCCATCTCAGTTGCTAAAGTTGGTTGGTAACCAACAGCAGATGGCATACGTCCAAGTAGGGCAGAAACCTCTGAACCTGCTTGTGTGAAACGGAAAATGTTATCCATGAAGAAAAGAACGTCCTGTCCTTGATCATCACGGAAATATTCAGCCATTGTAAGACCTGTTAAAGCAACACGCATACGTGCTCCAGGTGGCTCATTCATTTGACCGAATACCATTGCTGTTTTCTTAATAACTCCAGAGTCAGTCATCTCATGGTAAAGGTCATTACCTTCACGAGTACGCTCACCAACACCTGCGAATACAGAAATACCACCGTGCTCCTGTGCGATGTTGTTAATTAACTCCTGGATTAATACGGTTTTACCTACACCGGCACCACCGAATAGACCGATCTTACCACCTTTAATATATGGTGCAAGTAAGTCTACAACTTTAATTCCTGTTTCTAAAATTTCAACCTCAGTTGAAAGTTGATCGAATTTAGGAGCTTGTCTATGGATTGGATCACGACGAGATTCTGCAGGAATTGGCTCATCTAAGTCGATGTTATTTCCTAATACGTTAAATACACGACCTAACGTGATGTCTCCAACAGGTACTGAGATTGCTGCTCCTGTATCAGAAACTTCTGTTCCACGAACTAGTCCATCTGTAGATGACATTGCAACAGTACGTACTGTGTCGTCACCTAAATGTAGAGCTACCTCTAAAGTAAGGTCAATAGCGACTTCATTATCATTCGCTTCGGTTTTAATTGTAAGGGCATTATAAATGTCTGGAAGTTGACCACTCTCGAACTTTACGTCAACAACCGGACCCAAAATTTGAGTAATGCGTCCTTTATTCATCGTTTTCCCTCCTATCTTATAAGAAAAGCGCAAGGCCCGCCTATCGGCGACAAGCATAAGGCGAATAGGAATAGAAGGTGTTCTTTACCTTCAATTCCTATTTGACTAGAACCTAGAGCCGATGGCGCCTGGAGCTAGACACTGACACTAATTTCAAGTGTCTTAATGATCACGTATCTATTCTAGCGCTGCTGCTCCGCCTACGATTTCTGTAATTTCTTGTGTAATTGCAGCTTGACGTGCACGGTTGTATGTCAATGTAAGTCCATTAATAAGCTCTTTTGCATTGTCAGTAGCATTTTTCATTGCTGTCATACGAGCTGCATGCTCGGAAGCTTTACTATCGAGTAATGCTCCATAGATGAGACTTTCAGCATATTGTGGTAACAACACTTCTAAAATTTCTTCTTGATTTGGTTCAAACTCATATGATGTTAATTTATTGCTTGAAGAAATATCCGATAGCGGAAGAAGCTTCTTCTCTGTTACATCTTGTTGAATAGGACTTACAAAGTGGTTGTAATACATGTATAACTCATCAAACGTACCATCTGCGAACATGTTTACTGCGTTACTCGCAATATCCTTAATGTTTGCGAAGGATGTTTCATCACCAATACCAGTGATTTCAGAAATAACGTTCATTCCACGCTTTTTAAAGAAATCACGACCCATTTTACCGATTGCGATTACGACAAATTCATCATTCGATTTATGTCGTTTTTGAATCGTTTGGTAAACAGCACGTAAAACACTACTATTAAAAGCTCCTGCTAAGCCACGATCTGACGTAATGACTAAGTAACTAGTACGTTTAACAGGTCTGCTTTCTAGCATTGGATGACTTACATCAGAACTACCATTTGCAATGCTTGCAACAACCTCTTGAATTTTATTCATGTAAGGCCCAAATGCTTTTGCATTATTTTCTGCACGGTTTAGCTTTGCAGCAGAAACCATTTCCATTGCTTTTGTAATCTGACTTGTCTTTTTTGTTGAAGTAATTCTTGATTTTATGTCGCGTAATGATGCCAAAGGTTCTCACCACCTTTTTTAGAAAATCATCGGAATTTATAAAATAGAATGCTGTGTGAAAGCTATATAGCCTTCACACACGCACATGGTTGGTTATTATTCAGAAACAGCAAAAGTCTTTTTGAAACCTTGAATTGCTGCTTGTAGATCTTCATCTTTAGGAAGTCCGCCAGTCGTGCGAATTTCTTCAAGAAGAGCTTTGTTATTTTGATCTAAATATGCATTGAATTCATCTTCAAAGCGAGTGATATCTTCAACTGGGATATCATCTAAGAATCCACGAGTTAATGCATAAAGAATCGTTACTTGTTTTTCAACTGCTAATGGTTTGTTTAAACCTTGTTTAAGTACTTCAACAGTACGCGCACCACGATTTAATTTCGCTTGGGTTGCTTTATCAAGGTCAGAACCGAATTGAGCAAATGCTTCAAGTTCACGATAAGAAGCTAAATCTAGACGTAATGTACCAGCTACCTTCTTCATCGCTTTAATTTGAGCTGAACCACCAACACGAGATACAGATAGGCCTGCATTAATCGCTGGACGTACGCCAGAGAAGAAGAGGTCAGACTGAAGGAAGATTTGTCCATCAGTGATTGAAATAACGTTTGTTGGGATATAAGCCGAAACGTCACCTGCTTGTGTCTCAATGAAAGGTAATGCAGTTAATGAACCTGAGCCTTTTGCATCACTTAATTTTGCTGCACGCTCGAGTAAACGAGAATGCAAGTAGAAAACGTCACCAGGATATGCTTCACGACCTGGAGGACGACGAAGTAATAATGAAAGCTCACGGTATGCCGAAGCTTGTTTTGTAAGATCATCATATACAACAAGAACATGCTTGCCGTTATACATGAATTCTTCACCCATAGTTACCCCAGCATAAGGAGCTAAGAATAACATAGGAGCTGGTTGTGATGCAGAAGCAGTTACAACGATCGTGTAATCTAATGCACCATGCTTACGTAATGTTTCAACAACACCACGAACCGTTGATTCCTTTTGGCCAATTGCAACATAGATACAAACCATATCTTGATCTTTTTGATTCAAGATTGTGTCGATCGCAACAGCCGTTTTACCAGTTTGGCGGTCACCGATGATTAACTCACGTTGTCCACGACCAATTGGTACAAGAGCGTCGATCGCTTTAATACCAGTTTGAAGTGGTTCATGAACAGATTTACGGTCCATAACACCAGGTGCTGGACTTTCAATTGGTCTTGTTTTTGTTGTTTCAATTGGACCAAGTCCATCAACTGGTTGTCCCAATGAGTTTACAACACGACCGATTAATGCTTCACCTACAGGAACCTCCATGATGCGTCCTGTACGACGAACTTCATCACCTTCACGAATGTCTGTGTAAGGTCCTAAAATGATGATACCAACGTTATTTTCCTCTAAGTTCAAAGCCATACCCATAACGCCGTTTGCGAATTCTACAAGCTCTCCAGCCATGACATTGTCGAGGCCATGAGCACGAGCGATACCATCCCCAACTTGGATGACAGTACCAACATCGCTAACTTTTATATCAGACTGATAGTTCTCAATTTGCGCCTTTATCAGCGCGCTAATTTCTTCAGCTTTGATGCTCATGAGTTTCACCCCTATCTACAATCTATTTGCGACTAATTGTCGTTCTATACGTTCAAGCTTACTGCTTATACTGCCATCATAAATACGATTACCAATACGTAGCTTTACGCCACCTATTAGGTTCTTATCAACAACGTTTTGTAAACGAAGAGAAGTCTTGCCAATTTTCTTAGCAAAAGAAGTTGAAATTGATGTCAATTCAACATCTGTAAGTGGACGAACAGAGTATACAGTTGCATCCTCTGTACCACGCGCTTCATTTGCATGTTGCACGAAATAATTGACAACATCTGTTACAATATCTGAACGATGTCGATCAATTAAAATGTAAAGAGTATTTACTACCTGTTGTGTGAGGCTTGCAAATGATTCTTTTACAATTGACTTTTTCGTTTCATTTGTAACTTTAGGATGGTTAAGGACATCTATAAGTTCTTTATTCGCTGTAAATACTTGTTTTACAACGAGCAATTCATTTTCGATTTGATCGATTATGTTTTTTTCCTTTGCAAGTTGAAAAAGAGCTACTGCATAACGTTTCGCAACGATCCCTTTGCTCATCGACCTTCGCCTACCTCATTGATGTAGTCGCTGATCAATTTCTCTTGCTCTTGTTCATTCAACTCTTTTTCTATTACTTTAGAAGCAATTAATACTGATAAAGATGCAACCTGCCCGCGTAATGCCGCAATTGCTTGCTCTTTCTCTTGCTCGATTTCTTGTAATGCTGCATCTTTAAGACGGCCAGCTTCAGAACGAGCTGCTTGGATGATATCTTCCTTTTGTTGCTCACCAAGCTTTTTCGCATTTTCCACTAGAGCTTGAGCTTCCACACGTGCTTGTTTTAATAGATCACGTTGCTCTTCAACTAGCTTTTGTGCTTCAATATTTCTTTCTTCAGAACTATTAATTTCATTAGCAATATGCTCTTCACGTTGCTTCATTATGTTCATAACTGGTCCAAATGCAAATTTACCTAAAAGTGCAAGTAGGATTAAGAACATAACTAGCTGAAATACGATATCACCTGTGTTAAGGCCGCCAGTAGCCGCACCTAATGCTAAATCAAACGTTAACATAGCTCGGTTTCACTCCCTTCAAGAGTTCCATGATGGGTTGATAGTGTTCGGCTTCCGATGAACTTCGTATTTCTTCGTCAGCTCTTTCGTCAGCATCCTCACGTACGGTCGTACGCTGCGGTGCTTCCTCATTCGCTTCCTCGAACTACTCGTTCCTCGAAACCCTTTTATTCTGTATAAAGTTTAAAAGGTAAACTATTACTGTTATTCAAAAGTTTACGTATCTGTGCATAAAGGAAAGGCGAAGGTTCGCTTTGAATGATCTTCGCCATATTAATACTTTTTACTTATCGAATTATTGACCCATAACGATAAATGCGATAACTACCGCGATGATTGGAATCGCCTCTACTAATGCTACCCCGATGAACATTGTTGTTTGTAATACTCCACGCGCTTCAGGTTGACGTGCAATACCCTCTACTGTACGAGATACGATTAGACCGTTACCAATACCAGCACCTAGTGCCGCTAAACCAATTGCAATTGCAGCTGCTAATAAACCCATTGTTAAATTTCCTCCTTTAAATGTATGAAAAATAGTATTACTTTTACATTAGTTCAAATATATTGAACATATATTGATTAATGGTCATGACTCACTTTGTGTGCCAAATATACCATTGTTAACATAGTGAAGATAAATGCTTGGATTGCACCAACAAAGATACTAAATCCTTGCCAAACTAACATTGGAATTGCTGCAACAAGCGTACCAATAAATCCACTTCCAAAACTTTCTACATATCCGCTTGTTGCAAGGCTAACAAGCAAGCCTAATAAAATTTCACCTGCGTAAATATTCCCGTAAAGACGAAGACCAAGCGTTAATGTGTTCGCAAATTCTTCAATAATCTTAAGTGGGAACATGAAAGGCATCGGTTTGAAGAAGTCCTTTCCATACTCAGATACACCTTTCATCTTAACGCCATAATAATGTGATAATGCTACTACAAGAATAGCAAGTGTTAATGTGATGGCAGGATCTGCAGTAGGGGATTTCCACCATAAATCATGACCGACAACAATGGCAAATGGTAGTCCTAACATATTTGCTACAAAAACATACATTAATAATGTCATGCCTAACGTTAAAAACCTTCCACCTGTTTGCCAATCCATCGTACTGCCGATAATATTTTTTACAAAATCGACAACCCATTCAATAAAGTTCTGCATTCCCGTTGGTTTCATCGCTAATTTGCGTGTTGCTGCAAATGCGATTATGAAAACGATCAAACTAGCAATCGAAATCATTAATACGTTGGATAAATTAAAATTTAGTCCTAAAAATTCTACCACAGGAGCTTCGTGACCCAATAGATTCACCTCTCTTCCCAGCTAAGCGCGTGAATGTTGAATTGCATAATCTATCATAATAACGATATACATCGTCATTAATCCAATAATGACACTAACTAGATCGAAATAGTCAGGAAACTTAATAGCAAAAAAGACTGCAACACCAGCTGCTGCCATTCGCGATGTTGTTCCTAACGATCCCGCTTTTCTTCCTTCTTCAATGGCGCGATCAAACTGATTATGTTTTCTCACCATGATCCACAAATTATACAGAGTAATGCAAGTTCCTAGGATTAACCCTAGAAAAACAGACTGATATTCCGTAAAACCCCACCCAATTACATAGAGGGCTAGTAGATAAAATATGTACTTTCGATATCTGCGAAACATCAGATGCATATCAAACATGAAATGTTTATTCTCCTAAAGAATAGTGGTGGACCAATCTAAGCATGCCGTAGACTCCAGTAGCTAGTCCAAGCAGAAGGCCGACGATCAAAAAAAGCGGTTCTGTTTCAAAGTAATTGTCAATCCATTTTCCTCCAAAAATACCAATCAAGACTGAACCTACTAATTGGGAAAGGATTGCTGACATGAGGCCCATCGCATGAAGTGGATGGCGTTGTTTTTGACGCATTTTATAAATCCTCGCTACCAGATTTATAACGGATTTAGAGGTTGTAAACTGGGTTTTTTATTGACATTGTAAACCTTATCATTATACCCTCGTTTAGCATACAATAGCACATATGTGATGTCAATCTGTTTAAAGTTAAAATATTCACAAACTATTTGAAACATCACAAATCGTTCACATTTCAACCCGTCTCCCTCTTGACATTAATGAGTTTTGTGAATTATTCACCTAGTAAAATATCCACCTCAATCTGGTCCTCTTTTCCACTTTTTTTCGCAAAAATAATTGCTTTGTAAATTCCATCTTTTAATTCCAATGTCTCTTTCTTTACCTCTTTGACAAAAACTCCTCTAGGTACATTTCTATTCCAGTCTAAAAATCCAGCAAAGGTCATTGTATCTGGATCATATAAAGCAATTCCCATTTCATCAGCCCCACCCGGTAAATACATTTGGTATTTATATAGATCAGGCTGATCACCATTTGCCAATTCAAATCCCATTACTCGTGGATAATTAGGTTCATCAATCACAAAAATATAAGGAAGTTCTATAAGCCTTTCCTCTTGTTCGATTTGAATCCACCCTTGATGGATTCCTGGATTAATACGGTTTGGTGTTATATCAAGACTAATCGAAACCTCTCTTTTTTCTCCTGGTTTCACTGTTACTTTAGTAGGGAGATTCCATTGGATACCTGGCTTATAGACTGGTGTTTTAAAATAAATGGTTTGTTCATGATCTGATTGATTATCAAATGTAAGACTTTTTACTCCTTTTGTTCGGGTATGATTCGTATAGTATTGCCCAAATGTAAGTGAACCTGGATAAACTAGTACCTCTGCTTCAATTGCAGCTTTTACATTAATTCTACCTGTTCCTTGTTCATTCGGCATAAGCTTCTCATGTTGAGCATTTTCCAATGGTGTTGCTGTATTCATTAAGGATGCCTTAATTTGTTCAGGGCTCCAATCTGGATGTGCTTGTTTTATTAACGCACAGGCACCCGCTACATGTGGCGCTGACATACTTGTTCCTTGCAAGGCTAAATATCCACCGGGAACGGTACTATCTATAGCAACTCCTGGTGCAACAACATCTGGTTTTATCGCCCAAGTATTTGTAACTGGTCCCCTTGAGCTAAAATTAGCTAGTTCATCTTCTTCTTTCTTATATAATGTACGGATACTAGAATTTTGTTTAAGCTGCTTTTCTATCAATAAACCAGCTTCCTTTGAGATCGATACAACGGGAATATCTAATGGTATTTCTAGAGAACCAGAAAAACCTCCTGTTACATTATTATAAATAATAACTGCTTTGGCTCCTTGCTGTTTTGCATTACGAGCTTTTTCTGTAAAGGTCAATTTCCCTCTTTTTATTAAAATGATTTTGTCTCGCATTGTCTCGTTTAAATCTTCCTTTTCCCCCAGGCCGCCAAATACAATCGTATCTAAGCCTTTCAGCTCCCAAGGTTTTGCTCCTTGTAAAGAATTCATTGGGATTAATTCTTTCTCACCAGACATTTTTAAGTAGGGCATTTGCAGGGGCGGTGAGGATGCTCCAACAGAAATTGCCTTTGCTGAAGTACCAGGTGAACCAACCGTCCATACTCCTGGTCCTGAATTCCCACTAGAGGTTACAGCCACAATACCAGATTCTACTGCATGATCAAGGGCCAGGCTTGTTGGCCAATCAGGACCATTTACATTATTACCCAATGAAAGATTTATTATGTCTACTTTATCTTTAATCGCTCTTTCAATTGCGGCTATCACTTGATCAGATGTTCCCATACCACCAGGGCCTAATGCTCTGTATGCAATAATATCTGCCTCTGGAGCAATTCCTTTTAATTTACCATTAGCCGCAATAATACCAGCCACATGTGTGCCATGAATTGTTTCACTACCATTTGCCGCCATTGTTTCCATTGGATCTTTATCACCGTCAATTAAATCATAGCCACCTCGATAATTTCGATACAAATCGGGATGGTTGTAATCGACTCCTGTGTCAATGATAGCTACCTTTACACCTTTACCAGTGAGTCTGTGATCACTTTTGTCAAATAGCCCCCTTACATCATCCCCTCCAATAAATGGAACACTTTCATTTATATGTGGTAAATAGGAGACAACTTCACTTGAATGAAGCACAGCCTTATCATCTTGGATCACTTGCAGCTTTTTGTGAGGACCTTCTATTGAAAATCCATAGAATACATTTTGGTAGGTTTGATGGATCGTTAATTGCGGTTGTTCACTTATTTTCTTTTTAAGTTGATGAAACTGCTCTTTTTTTACGACTATCATTACCCTTTGAGTTTGTTCTTCTATATGATTCTCACTAGGAAGTGGTGGTCGTTTAGGATAGGTTTCACCATTTGTTGTGGCAGTGAAGGATATTAGTAGTAATAAAATTATGTAAGGAATACCTTTCTTGATAATTCCCATCTAATTCCACCTCCCTTTTTAGTGTGTTCCTCATTTAGAAAAACATGTACAAAAAAAGGGAAAACCCTTAAATGAGGTTCTCCCTTTTCTACTATATATTATTTCGTTCCATAAAGTCTGTCACCAGCATCTCCCAATCCAGGGACAATATAGCCGTGATCGTTAAGCTTTTCATCTAAAGCTGCAATATAAATATCAACATCTGGATGTGCTTCCTTTACTACTTCTACGCCTTCAGGAGCGGCAATTAAGCACATGAATTTGATATTTTTTCCACCACGCTTTTTCAAGCTATTAATTGCTTCTACTGCAGATCCGCCTGTTGCGAGCATCGGATCAACAACAATAAAATCGCGCTCTTCAATATCTGAAGGAAGTTTTACATAGTATTCAACTGGTTGTAGTGTTACTGGGTCACGATATAAGCCAATATGTCCAACCTTTGCAGCTGGGATTAGCTTTAGGATTCCGTCAACCATTCCTAAACCTGCACGTAAAATCGGGATAATCCCTAGTTTTTTCCCTGAAAGCACCTTAGATTTTGCCGTACAAACAGGTGTTTCAACATCAACCTCCATTAACGGAAGGTCTCTGGTAATTTCAAACGCCATTAAGCTTGCCACTTCATCAACAAGCTCACGAAATTCCTTTGTTCCTGTACTTGTATCACGAATATATGTAAGTTTATGTTGAATTAATGGATGATCAAACACGTATACTTTCCCCATCAAATCATCTCCTTTTCTTTTAACACTTCAATAGATTTTACAGAAAATCAATTATAGTTTCAAGTGAGTTCTATTTAAATTACCTTTTGAAGTCTTTTTATTCTCACCATTTTCAGAGTGGAGAATGACATATTGTCTGAAAATCCCAGTTTATTGTCCGGTTTAATCATTATATTGTCCAGCTTACTTGTTATATCGACCGAAATTAAAATATATCAGCCGAAACCAAAGAGATATCGACCATTCGACAAAAACTGACAATATTCTACCGCTATTTTAACTTGAAGAGCGAGACTGGATAAAAAAAACAGGGACTGACTTACAAATTGTAAGTCAGTCCCAGTCGATTATATTACAGGTTTCTATATAAAGGGAATTTGCTTGTTAAGTTTTCTACACGTTGTTTTGCTTCAGCAAGCTTTGTTGCGTCCTCATGATTTTTCAATGCAAACGCAATGATGCTTCCGATTTCATCCATTTCCTCTACACCAAAGCCACGGCTTGTTACAGCGGCAGTTCCAATACGAACACCACTTGTTACAAATGGACTTTCTGTTTCAAAAGGAATTGTGTTTTTATTAACTGTAACTCCGATTTCGTCTAATACATGCTCTGCAACTTTACCAGTTAACTGAAGAGAACGTACATCTACTAATAATAGGTGATTATCTGTACCACCAGAAACTAGTGTAAGACCTTCTGATTGTAACTTTTCTGCTAAGCGCTTCGCATTGTCAATGATGTTTTGTGCATATGTTTTAAAATCATCTTGAAGAGCTTCACCAAATGATACTGCTTTTGCTGCAATAACATGCATAAGAGGTCCACCTTGGATACCAGGGAAGATTGATTTGTCAATTTTCTTGCCAAATTCCTCTTTACATAAAATCATACCACCACGTGGTCCACGAAGAGTTTTATGTGTTGTTGTTGTAACAAAATCAGCATATGGTACTGGATTTTGATGTAGTCCAGCAGCAACTAAACCAGCGATATGAGCCATATCCACCATGAAATATGCGCCTACTTCATCAGCAATTTCACGGAATCTTTTAAAGTCAATTGCTCTTGGATAAGCACTAGCACCCGCAACAATTAGCTTTGGCTTATGAGTTCTTGCTTTTTCTAATACATCATCATAATTGATTAGGTGTGTTTTTTCATCAACACCGTACTCAATGAAGTTGTATTGAACTCCACTAAAGTTTACTGGGCTACCATGTGTTAAGTGACCACCATGTGATAAATTCATTCCTAGAACCGTATCACCTTGCTCTAAAATTGTGAAATATACACCCATGTTCGCTTGAGCACCTGAGTGAGGCTGAACATTAACATATTCTGCACCAAAGATTTCTTTCGCACGGTCTCTTGCAATATCCTCTACAACGTCAACATGCTCACAGCCACCATAATAACGGCGTCCTGGATAACCTTCAGCATATTTATTCGTAAGAACTGATCCTTGTGCTTCCATGACTGCTTCACTAACAAAGTTTTCAGAAGCGATTAATTCAATCTTTGCTTCCTGACGAGTACGTTCAAGTTGGATAGCTTCAAATATCTTTGCATCTTGTTCTGGTAAATGTTTCATTTGGTTTGAATCTCCCTTCATTTAAAACACTAGTTATGGTTTTATCTGACACAGCTTTTTCAACGTCTATTTCCATCTATATTGTACACGTTTATTAGCCGCATTGTAAAAGATTTTCTGAAAAATTTTTAATATTTTTGCCTTTTGGGCTGAACAATAGGCTTAAATACGAATATTAATAGTTACTTTAGTTAAAAACATTCGTTTGACTATTAACTCTACCTTTACTATTTCCAAACTATTTTCTTTTAGTATTTTTTTAAAGACAGAAATTGATACAACCTATTGTCGTTACTTTTTCTCACAAAGTCAACCTTAATAAGTGAATATTTGTAATTTTATTTATAGTTTGACGTGTTGTAATTGCATGATTTGGTTCCTTAGCAGGAATTTGACCTCGAAGTTATAAGGACGGAGATAAGTTTGAGTGGTGGTAAGTTTGAGTTGGTTCAATAATTCTGGTTTGTGGTTAAATTATTGAGAGGAGTGGTTCAATTCTTTAGCATTGTGGTTCGATTTCGAGCAGAATGGTTCAATTATTTGGCGTTGTGGTTCGATCCACTCAGATTTGAGCGAAGATTAATATTACCTGGTTTAATAATTCTTGTTTGTGGTTCAATTACCGTGCAGAGTGGTTCAATCCTTTGCCCATAGTGGTTCTACCCACTAGGATTATAGCAAGCGGAAACCTCTTTTCCCCATCAATCGTACAATATTCCTCCAAATAAAAAAGGAACCAACTATCATAAGTTGATCCCTTTACTCTTAGTGACATGAACGATTCTCTTTCGTAGCTTCATACACAGCTCTTGAGCCGCCAATTAGCTTTGGTCGTGATTTTGCCATCGTTACATGCGCTGATCCAATTTGTTTGATTTTGCTGCGCAATGGGACTGCGACATGCTTTAGGTGCATGCCTATGAATGTATCGCCAATATCAATTCCTGCATCCGCCTTTATAAATTCGACGACGACTGGATTTTCCATGTGTTGGTAGGCGAGCGTTGCCATTGCTCCACCAGCTTTTCTAACTGGAATGACTGTGACTTCGTCAAATTTATTTACTTTGGCTACTGGTTTTTCGATCACTAGTGCCCGGTTTAAGTGCTCACAGCATTGGAATGCGAGGTGCACACCTGTTGTTTCTTTAAACTTTGATAGTGATTGAAAAATCATTTCAGCTACTTCTTCTGAGCCTGCTGTACCGATTTTTTCACCAATCACTTCACTTGTACTACAACCAATTACCACGATATCGTCTTTTCCCAGATTAGCTTGGGCATTAAAGTCTACCAAAAGATTAGATAGGTCTTGCTGCCATTTTTCAAGATTTGTCATCGTTTATACGACATCCTTTTTAGTTGTGCTCATTTTCATATTCACTAATTTTTCCAACCCGTGTTGCATGACGCCCACCTTGGTATTCTGTTGTTAACCAGATTTTTGCAATTTCCCTTGCAAGACCAGGCCCTATGACACGTTCGCCCATTGATAATACATTGCTGTCATTATGCTCTCGAGTCGCTTGAGCACTGAACATGTCATGGACTAGTGCGCAGCGGATGCCCTTGACTTTGTTTGCAGCTATGCTCATGCCAATGCCTGTACCACAAATAAGGATTCCACGATCTACTTCGCCATTTGCTACCTTTTCAGCAACTGGTAATGCATAATCGGGATAGTCAACCGAGGTGTCACACTCGCAGCCCATATCATCATATTCAATGTTCAATTCTTCTAGTAACGAGATGATTTCTTTTCGTATATTTATTCCACCGTGATCTGATGCTATTGCTACCTTCATTTTATCCTCCTGTTGGTTGATATGACTTTATTATTTTTTTCTATCTTTATTTTATCGCTTATCTAATAAAACGATCAATTGTTTTCCTTAACTCTTCAGCACTTCCAGCTAAATTCTTGCCTAGTTGGTTTATATGCACGATGTTGTCCGATTGCTCTGTTATAGCTGCCGCAACTTCTTGTGCACCAGCAGACGTTTGTTCAGCAATGGCTGCTACCTCCTGAGACTGTGCACCTGTTTTTTGAAGATAGGTCATTTGTTGATGAACGAGATCACTTATTTGATTTACAGATTTCGCAACTTCCAAAATTGATTGACTTGTTTCCTCTAACATTTTTGTTGATGTTTGTCCTTTATCCGCTTGGAATTTTGCTGTTTTTACTTGTTCACCAATTTGCCCTACGACATTTTGAACTTCTTGTTGAATGTTTTGAATTAATCCTGTTATACCTTTAACCGCCTTAGCGCTTTCGTCAGCTAGTTTTCGTACTTCTTCAGCTACAACCGCAAAGCCTTTCCCATGCTCTCCAGCCCTTGCTGCCTCTATTGAAGCGTTTAATGCTAGTAAATTCGTTTGATTTGCGATATCTCCTACTAGAGATACAATCGTTGAAACCTCGTTTGCGTGCTCTTCTAATCGACGAACTGCTGTCATTGATTCTTCGTTTTCTTCAGCCAATTTTTGAATACCCGTTATTAGGGAATCATATACCTGTTTACTTTCATTTAAAGAAGCAACCATTTCTTTGGACATTCTCTCAGAAGAAGATGCTTTGTCTTCTACCTGTGCAGCAAATTCAATAATATCCTCAACAGAAGCAGCGGTTTCTTGAATCGAACTAGCAGATTGATCGGCTCCCCTTGAAATTTCTTGAACTGTTATTGAAATAGCTTCAGCCTGTATCGAAGCATTGCTTGAGGCAGTTGCCATTTGGTTTACTTGTTCGTTTGTTACATGAAAATTATCGTCAATACTTTGAACCATGCTTCTCATGTTATGCAGCATTTTGTTAAATGCTATACTCAAGCCTCTTATCTCATCGTCACTTTTTGATACGGGAACATCCTCATTAATTTGACCTTCCGCAACCTTATATGCTACACTCTCAAGCTTTTGCAACGCTCTAGTAAGAAATCCTGATCCGAAATATGCTAATACACCAGACCAAAATATACCTAATAAAAGAGTTATCAACGTAAAGATTTGTGGTGATACAATGTGATCAGCATAATTCACTAGGAAATGTATGAAAAATGCACTTGTCGAATATGTAATCAGCGCTAAGACTGTTGTAAAAATAACCAGCTTTAGTCGCAAACTAAATGTATACTTTTTTTCTTTTCTCATATCCTGTTTCTCCTCGTGATTTTATTGCTCAAGCTTGTTTATTAATTTTTTAATCAAATCTTCTAAATCTGCCAATGTTTGGCGATACATATAAAGCGGACCACCGAACGGATCAGTAATATCCCTTTTCTCCACATCGTCCTCTGCGACATATTCTACAAGAGTATAGGTTTTTCGACCTGCATGTGGATAGAGGTCAATGACCGATTGCTTATGATTATTTGTCATTGTTAAGATAATGGTTGCCCATTCGACGAGCTCTTCGCTCAAACTAGCGGATTGATGAGTGCATTGTATTCCTTTTTCACTTAATGCCTCTATTGCATGGGTTGATGCATCATTTCCATCTATTGCAAAAACTCCAGCAGACTTTACATCAAGCTGATCAGAGTTTTTAGCATGTTTTAACAATGCTTCTGCCATAGGACTTCTACATGTATTCCCGGTGCATACGAATAGTACATTTGTCATATGAAAACACTCCTTTCCACTATTATAATGTAAACTTTATGAAGAAAATAGTAAGGTCACTTGAATAATTGGATTATTTCGTCTTATAAAAAGGCTGTTTTCGCAAACTTTGTTGCTATTTAATGTTTAGTAAGAAATTTAAAAAGAAGCTACTACCATTAGCGGTTATGATGACTGTAGCGTTTGGTAGTTAAGGAACAACATTTTCGACTGCTGAAGCGAAAGAAACAAAGTCGAACGATGCGGAAATTAAAAACATCCATCTTTCTAATAGGAGATGGAATGGGTGTTTCTTATACATCTGCCTACCGTTATTTACAAGATAGCACTGACTCAAAATTTGCTGATCGTACTGAGCTAGATAAATATCTCGTTGGTCAGCAAATGGCATATCCAGAAGATCCAGAACAAAACGTAACAGACACTGCATCTGCTGCAACAGCCATGTCTGCTGGGATAAGGACATAAAACAATGCAATTTGTGAATTAGTATATCAGAGCCTCCACCAAGAAGAACTAAATTCTAAGATTGATTATAAATTGATAGTTTTAATCTACTATTAAGGGGGTGTAACGATTGTAAACCGCTTTAAAAGATAGGAAAGGATCGCCATTAGGTAAATTACTCCAAAACAATTGGGGTATAAGAACTATAAAACTTTGGTTTTTTATAAAGTTGTGAGGTTTTTTTGAAAGGTCTAGTAAAATATGAATATAGAGTGATTTACATGAAGTTTACAAATCGGATATCTTCTTTACAAAATAGAGGGTGATAAAACCGGTCATGACTTAACAACCGGTTTTTTAGAATGGAAAGATTAGTTTTATGCCAAACGCTAGTAGAATGCTCCCACCAAGCGCTTCACTATATGAACCTAACCAAGACTGAACACGCTTGCCCACTAATAAACCAATCCAGGTTAATACCATACTTACAATTCCAAAAATAACAACTGTTAGAAATGTTTTCGCCCCATAAATTCCAAGGCTTAATCCTACTGAAAAGCTGTCTAAGCTAACGCTAAGTGCAAAGACAATTAACCCAAAGCCTACTGGTGTAATAAGCGGTTTTTCATCTTTCTTAAAAGAAGCAAAAACCATTTGTACACCTAGTAAAATTAATAGACCCCCACCTAATAAAGTCGCTATTGTTCCAAAGGTGTCACTTAATACTCTGCCAATTAACATTCCTACTAATGGCATCCAGATATGAAAAATACCAATTGTAATACCTATGTATAAAATCTGTCTGGCCCTTAGTCTGATTAATCCCATTCCAAGTCCAACAGAAAATGCATCCATTCCTAAAGCCAGTGCCATTATTAATAATGTAAGTAGTTCTCCTAAGATCGCTTCAACATTCATAAATACCCTCCTCGGACACGCCTACTTAACTTTATGCGTACCCGATTTGGATTAGAACTTAGAATAGAGATAGGAGATTGGGCTTGGTTTTTCAAAGATAAAATGCTATGGAGCGAATAAAATAACTTTAAAAAAGTTGCTTGCAAATAAGTTCATTACTCTTCGATTACCTGATTGCCTGCAGCTTTAAGTAAGCGATTCATAATTGCCTCGCCAACTCCAATCTGGGGAAAACTTTCACTAAAAATGATATCCACTTCTTCATTATCAAATTTTCTTAGTACATCATAAAGCTCTGTAGCAACTGTCTGCAAATTTTCACGTCGTCCACAAGCGATGACTTTATATGCCTGAAGCTGGTTGAAGGCTTCTTCAGTTGTTAACACACCAACCTTCTTTCCTTCGTTTTGATGCTGGTCGATAATCTTCTGCAAAAATTCAAGCCGACCATTTACGATCACGACAGGAGCATTAGGGGCATAATGAGTATATTTCATTCCCGGAGACTTCGGTACTAGCCCTTCCTCAATAAGAGCTTGATCAAGTTGTACTTCTCCGATAACAGATTCTAGTTGCTCTTTCGTAACACCGCCTGGTCGTAAAATTGTTGGAACAGTTGACGAACAATCTAGTACCGTTGATTCAACTCCGACCCCAGTCGCTCCTCCATCAATAATTCCACTTATTTTCCCGTTCAAATCATGATAAACATGTGAGGCATGAGTTGGGCTTGGTTTTCCTGACTGATTCGCACTAGGTGCAGCGATTGGGACATCTGCTTCACGTATAAGCGAGAGAGCAATTGGATGGCTTGGCATTCTAACACCAACTGTATCAAGCCCTGCTGTTACGAGTGTGGATAGATGATCCCCTTTTTTCGGTAAAATTAGTGTTAACGGACCTGGCCAAAATTCATTGATTAATTTGTAAGCATAATCGGGGATATCTTTAACAATTTCATCTAGCTTGTTAACAGAAGCAATGTGGACAATCAGTGGATTATCACTTGGTCGCCCTTTTGCCTGATAAATTTTACGAACAGCTTCGTCTGAACAAGCATTTGCTCCTAAGCCGTAAACTGTTTCAGTTGGAAAAGCAACAACTTCATTTTCTCTCAATAAATGGGCTGCCTGTGTAATATGTGGATAAGTAGTGGATAAGTTAGTGATTTTGTCCACAACCCATAACTTTGTATTCATATATTCTAACTCCCTTGTTTACCGTTCATTTTTACCCATACTTTTCACTATAAGTAGGTGAATAACTCCTTGAAAGTATATAAAAAGAATACCAACAAAACAAGCCTTATCCACAATTTGTGGATAAGGCTGTGGTTTTTGTGGAAAACTATGTGGATATATCCACTTTATGAAGACTTTACCATGATCATGACATTAGATTGTTCAAGCGATCCCTTCATATGCTCTAATGTTAGTAGCTGATTAGGGATAGATGATTGTTCAATCTCTTCAAAGCCCATTAGCGATAAAAACTGAACAGAAGCTTCTTTATTCGTAACTAAAAATAAATGCTTTATTCCTTTCTGCTCTGCTAGCGTTTGAATGCTTTGAAAAAGTGTTAATATATGCGCCTGCTTTAGCTTGTCCGACACAACAAGCGAACGCAATAAACCATATTCATTCACCGGCTCTACACCAATACAAGCAACAACTTCATGATCACCATTTTCCATCATGACAAAACAATCTATTAAACTTTCAAACCCTTCCGAACTAACTCCTGCCTTTTCAACAAAGCCAATTAGCTTCCCAAGGTCCTTTTCTTCGGCTATCTTTAATTGATAAAACATATTTTATTTTCACCCCATTTTATATTCCTACATCAACTCTATGAGGGGGAAAGTAGTTTTATTCTATATTTTTGTGGCTTATTTTGGGGACAGTCCCCAAAACGCTGCATTTTTGCAACTTTCTTCCCAGAAAAAGCTGCTATAAAGGGAAAGTAAAAGGGCGGGGACAGTCCCCCGTCTACTTTCGGGGACTGACCCCGAAACGCTGCATATTCGCAACCTTCATCTCATAAAGGCTGCTAGAAGAGGAAAGAAAAAAGGCGGGGACTGTCCCCCACCTTACTACCTCACCTTAAGAAAATAAACCTTCGAACCATTCTACTAAAAAGAATTTCACTTCTACTTCTTCTTTTTCTTCCTCTTCGTCCACAACGAGTGAGGCTAGGTTTTCATTTGTTTTATCTTTGTCGTTCACTGTTTCAGTTTCTACGTCTTCTGCTTCAGCTGCTTGTACAGCTTCACCATTCGAGAAGTCTAAGAAACATAGCGGTGGGAATAGCACACACCACCAATTTGCACCCTTCGCTTCACCTAGACTAATTAAAATCGCTTCATATTCACCTGCTGGATAAATGAAGTTACCATAAAGCTTTGTTGGAAAGCTTACATTATCAAAATTAACAGAGTATGATTGCTGTTTGTTTTCTCTTTCTAATACACCTTCAACGATTTCTTCAATGTCAGGAAGTCTTGACTGAATTAATTGTCTAGCAGTTTCTACTGAAGTTAACTCTGCAACCCATTGCGTAATTTCTTTGTTTACTTCATCACGAATCATTCTTTTTAACTCTTGATCTTCATCAGAATTACTATTTGCTAGAATACGTAAACGTATCGCCTCATCAGGAATAACGACTGGCTCCTGTGTACTCGCAGCCACCGGTTCTCTATATACGTTCGCAATTGCTCCTATTAATAATAAGAAAATATATATAAATGCTAATTGTTGTTTTTTCATCTTCTCTCACGCTCCCTTGGTAAACAGTATGGACAGCATGAGAGATTCTTAAACTATGTTTACGAAAAAATAGTTTACTAGTTTGGGGACTGTCCCCAAAACGATGTTAATTCGACTTCCCTAAGTCTTCAAATTGCTAATCTATAAATAAATTATTGACTAGGGGACTGTCCCCCAATTTTTGATTTCTCCACCTTGAGAGACATTCCACCTAAGAATGGGGACTGTCCCCATTTACTTGTCCCCATTCACTCTTTTAATGTCGCAAACACCATTCGATCTTTCCCATTTATATCATATACAATTTCAACTTTAGCCATTGGTAGGGCTTGGTTGAGTAGGTTTTTTACGTCTTGGCCTTGTCCAGCACCGATTTCAAAGGCGATGATTGCTGTTGGGTTTAGTAGGGGCTGCATGTCTTTTATGAGCCTTCTGTAAAAGTCTAATCCGTCTTTTCCGCCTGCTAAGGCACGCATTGGTTCATGATCCTTTACGATTGGGGATAGTGTTTCTATTTCCCAATCAGGGATGTAGGGTGGGTTTGATACTAAAATATCGATCTTTTTCATTTTAGAGTCTTTTGAAATAGGCTCTAGTAAATCACCGTGCAACCATTGAACATTTGCTTGTAGTTCATTTGCGTTTTTCTCAGCTACTTGTAAGGATTCATTTGCAATGTCAATTGCACTTACGCGGAATCGTGGATTTTCCAGTGCTAATGTAATGGCTATTGCTCCACTACCTGTCCCAACATCCACTACATGTAGTTCTTCATTTCCTTGAAAATAATTTGTAGCACGCTGAAGGATCCCTTCTACGAGTTCCTCTGTTTCAGGTCGAGGAATGAGCACTTCTTCATTCACGTTAAACCGCCTGCCATAGAATTCTTCATAGCCAATTAAGTATTGAACAGGAGTTCCCTCAGCATGTTTTATGACATCAGACTTAAAAGCTTGTTGTTGTTCGTTTGAGAGGACCATTCTCAAGTTTGAAAGGAGTGTTGCTCGTTCCATGTTTAAATGGTGACGTAGTAGTAGTTCACCCGCATTTTCATCTCTTCCCGCTTCCTTTAAAAAAGAAGAAGCCCATTTGAGGGCTTCAAATACATAATTCATAATGATTACTCTTCCGCTTCTTGAAGTCTGCTTGATTGATCTTCAACAATCAATGTTTCAACAATCTCATCAAGCTTTCCTTCGAGAATTTGATCTAGCTTTTGAATCGTTAAGCCTATTCTATGGTCCGTTACTCGGTTTTGCGGGAAGTTATATGTTCTGATACGTTCTGATCGGTCACCTGTACCAACTGCAAGCTTACGGGTTTGATCATACTCAGCCTGTGCTTCCCGTTGGAACTTATCATATACACGCGCACGTAGTACTTTCATCGCTTTTTCTTTGTTTTTGATCTGCGATTTTTCATCCTGACACGACACAACTGTCCCTGTAGGTAAATGAGTTAATCGTACAGCTGACATTGTCGTATTAACACTTTGTCCGCCTGGACCACTTGATGTAAAGGTATCTACACGTACATCCTTGTCATGAATTTCAACTTCTACCTCTTCTGCCTCAGGCAAAACTGCAACAGTTGCTGTTGACGTATGAATACGTCCACCTGATTCTGTTTCAGGTACACGTTGAACACGATGGGCACCATTTTCGAACTTTAATTTAGAATATGCACCTTTACCATTGATCATAAAGATGATTTCCTTATAACCACCTGTACCTGTATGGCTAGCTTCCATTACTTCTGTTTTCCAGCCTTGCACCTCTGCAAATTTGCTATACATGCGATATAAATTCGCAGCAAATAAAGCAGCCTCTTCTCCACCAGCAGCTCCACGGATCTCCATAATAACGTTTTTATCATCGTTCGGGTCCTTAGGTACAAGAAGGATTTTTAGACGTGCTACTAATTCTTCTTGACGATCCTCTAATTCAGAAAGCTCTTCTTTTGCCATTTCACGCATTTCAGCATCAAGCTTTTCATCAAGCATTGATTTTGTATCAGAAATTTGCTCGCGAACCTCTTTATATTCTCGATATACTTCAACTGTTTCCTGTAAATCAGATTGCTCTTTTGAATATTCGCGCAGCTTTTTAGAATCACTAATAATATCTGGATCCATCAAAAGCTGATTTAATTTTTCATAACGGTCTTCTACCGATTGTAAACGATCTAACACACATGTTCACCTCAATTTTCATGCATAACGTTATAATTATAGTATAGGTCACATAAAGCGTCAAAAGCAAATTGAATATTGAAAAGCCGAAACGCCATGTTCAGCCCGAAAAAGCATTGGGTAATCTGGGATCGGCTTACGACTCGAAAGGCAGGACGCTGGAGCTAAACCAAGAAACTAAGTACAATAAATCCTGATACTAAAACGAAAAGAGGTCACCACATTGAACATCAATAAAATTCATCATGTTGCCATTATCTGCTCCAATTACGATCTTTCAAAAACCTTCTATACGAAGACACTCGGCTTCAAAGTGTTAGCTGAGGTTTTTCGGGAAGAACGAAACTCTTACAAATTAGACTTAATGGTCAATGATACTTATCAAATTGAATTATTTTCTTTTCCAAACCCACCAGAACGACCTAATAAACCCGAAGCCGTTGGACTTAGACATCTTGCTTTTGAGGTTACTAATATTAATGAGGCTGTTCAGGAACTTATTCAAAAAGGTGTAGCTGTTGAACCGATCAGAGTGGATCCACATACAGATAAAAAATTCACATTTTTCCAGGACCCAGACGGCTTACCACTTGAACTTTATGAGGCTTAGGCCAAGTATCGACAAAGGGAATTGGTTATATGTAAAACATCCACTTTCTTTGCCGAATCGATACTTGTTTTGTCTAACGTGAAGGTAACTAGCTTCGGAAGGTCGAAAACGTAAAACAGAAGGTCTCAAGTCTGAATCTGTTCCTTATTTTATTGTTGGCAGTTGGCGTTTTTGGATTGTACTTAAACATTGGGGAGGAATAAAGATATGAGTACAGCAGCCGTTGCAAAGTTACTAGGGGTTTCTAGAAGAACTGTAATGAGATGGGTTAATCAGTTAAATATGGAATTGGATAAAAATGAACTAGGTCACTATCAATTTACTGAAGCAGATATTGAATGCTTAAAAGAAATACAAGAACAAACAAATAATCAATCACTCCCACAACCTACACAAACGAATCACACAACTAGATTAGGTACTTTAAAAAGCGAAGCCTCAGTAGATACAAGCAAAGTCGCGGCACTAAACGAACGAGTTGATGAACTTGAACGGAAAATGCAAAGCAAAGCTGATGATGTTGTTTCCTATCAACTTCTTCAACACCGTAGAGAGATGGAAGAATTAATCAACAAAATCTCCTCTTTAGAGAAAAAAGTTGAAGAGCTTGAAAATTCACAGCAAAAGCGCGAACCAATTAAAGACAATGTATTAGTCTTTGATCAGCCGTCTGCACCGAAAAAACCGCGAAGAAAAAATTTAATCAGCTCAATTTTTAGTTTTTGAGGGGTCATCAAGCCCCTCTTTATTTTAAATCTAAGTCCACATCAATTTGGTATCTTGGTAAAGCACTGGCCATTTTGCTGTGAATTTCCCTTATCTTCTGTTGCTTTTGGTCTTCCGTCAATTCCTCTGTTGTGTATACTTTAACATTTATGTAATGACCGATAATGATCATTGGTCCTAATGATAACTCTTCCTCATTCATAATGGCCTCTTTTAGATGTAATTTTTTGCATTTTCACTTGTTGTTGCTAATAGTATGTCTTTTTTTAGATATTTAGACATCAAAAAAACCTTACTCTCTATTAAACGGAGTAAGGTTTTTGATAACTAAACTAATGTTGAGTCATGCTTGTTCTTTTTCTTTGCGAAAGGACTATTGCTACACCTGTCAAACTAATCAGTAAGCCTATTAGCAGCATATTAACTATATTAGTAGCAGTGCTAGGTAAGTCGAAATGACCAATTAAAGTCGCTGGTTCATAAACAACATCAGTTGAAGAGTTCTCAAATACTGCAAATGTACTGAAATGGTCAGTTTTTGCTGATACCATTCCATTGCTGTATGTTCCACCGACCAATTCCCACTTCTTCTCACCTTCGTTATAGTAAAACACTTTCACGTTTTCAGCCTTATTTACTTTACCAGTTACTCTGAATTCTATTGTCATTTCTTCCTTGAATTGATGATATTCTTTCCCTTCAGAAGAGATTGTAATATCATACACTGAACTTAATGCTTTATTATCATCCTCCAAACGTTCAAGGTGAATGATGACCTCGCCATCTGGTAAGTTTTCTGCAGGGATTAGCACACTTAGCTCATTATTTTGCAGTTTAAAAGTTACGCCTTTTTCTTTGGCAATTTGGATTTGTTCCTTGCTCAAGCTAAGTTCTACATTGTATTCCTTTTTAAAATCAAGGATAAGTGTTGTGTTCTTTTCTAAACCCGCTAAGTCGTTTGTTTCAATTGAAGCTTTGCCATCCTTCAATTTAACTTTTAATTGCTTTGTTAGTTCTGCTTTTCCCGGAGGTGTACTTCCATCTCCTGGATTTTCAGTCCCGTTACCTGGTTCGCCCGTTCCATCTCCTGGGTCATCTGTTCCTTCCCCTGGCTCGTCTGTTCCATTACCTGGGTCACCTGTTCTCCTTCCCCTGGCTCGTCTGTTCCATTACCTGGGTCACCTGTCTCTTCCTCTGGATCTGGTTGTTCGTCTTTCCCTTTTGTAAATGTCCAGATATCAGAAACTGCTTTTCCTGTATAATCGTCTTCTGCAACTGCATACCATGAATACGTATTATTGTTGGAAAGTCCTTTCCACTTTACTTCTGCTTCGGTACCACTTGGAACATTTTCTTGCTCGCCAATTTCTGTATCTGTTTTCACATTTATAGCAAAGTAATCTGTAGCAACTCGTTTTTCATCAACTTGTAAGTCTAAATTAATGACTGACTCATCTTTACCAGGGAATTCACTTGGGTCATAGAAATTGTAATCATCTAAATATGGTGAATACGTATTAACGATAATTCTGTTATTGTCTTGATCAAAATGAAACAATTTCATGTAGCCTTGGCCGCCTTCTGGTCCACCTTGATAGTCCCCAAGCATTTGATAGACTTCGCGGTCTACAACGCCATCACCATCGTCATCAATTTCACTTACAAGAGTTTCAGAATCGTGATAGTGACCACTTAGGACCGCTATTACGTTTTCATTTGCTTCCACAACTTTAGTGTAAATTTTGTCACCAAGTGGACTGCGATTCCCTGAAACTAAGAGATATTCATGAAAATTAAGAATGGCTTTCCGGTCCGGATATTGTTTAAGGATATCGTTTATCCATTCTAAATCTTCATCCTGAACGCCCCATCCCATATAGACCATGATAAAATCATTGCCGTTAGATGAGATTAGGTCATAGTGTCCTCGGTTGTTTTTGTATGTGTCACCATAATACGCTTTGTCTGCAAACCTGTCTGCACCAAAATATTTGCTGTATTCAGTGTAGTCGTTTGATAGTTGATTTACATCATGATTCCCAGCTAAAACACCATATGGGATATTGTTTTGATCAAGTACACCCATGTATTCGTCTGCATATTGCCATTGCTCTACTTTATCAAATTCATCAACAAGATCTCCTGTATGGAATACATATTTAATTTTCAACTCTTCTTGCTTCTCTGCAATCCAATTTGTTTGTCTTTTAAAAATGTATGGATAGCTTTCTGCGTAGTATTGCGTATCAGACATCCAAACAAATGTATAATCATATTCCTCTGGGCTCTTTGGAATCTCATCTTGAATGATTACATTGATTTTCGCGTCTTTTACATACTCATTGACTGCAACATTTCCTTTTAATTCAAAGTCATCGGTTCCAGCTATGTTATATGTTATCAATGTCCACTTGCCGCTCTGGTGATTCCAAGCATACATTGATACTTTTCTGCCTTCAAGTGATTTACCACTCCAAGACAGTTCAACAAGATCATTCTCAACAATTGTTGGATCAACCTTTACATCGAAACGATGATATGGAAATTGTGTACTTGAATCCGTTGTTAGGTAGGTGCCATCCTTTTCTGATACTAGAAAGATATCCTCTGCCGTAAAGGCTGCTTCACCCTCTGGAACCATCATTTGCGGTGGTTCAACATCTGTTGCATTTTTAAATGCTTTTACATCGCTAGTATTGCTTGCATCATATTTATATCCTTTATAGAAGGTTACATCTAGGTCATCACCTGTTGGATCAGTTACCTTGACCTTTAATTTCGGATTACCATTTACAGATGCAGCACCATCAGCTGGTGAAATAAGCTCAGGCTTAGTTGGATTTTCATTATTTACTGAGAATGGAACGGTTAACTCTGCTTTATTTCCAGCCTTATCTTCTGCGACAATGATAAGCTTATGCTCACCAGGAGTTAGCTTTGAAGATGACGTTTCATATGGCACTTTGATTTGCTCATCATCTAGCATGACTTGAACGGAATTGACACCAGCTATTTCGTCAGTAACATCAGTATCAATTGTAAAGGCACCTTTGTATTCTTTCCCTTCAATGATGTTCGTTTTTACAACAGGTGAAGTATTATCAACTAGAACGTTAGAAGTGACTTCATTGTCAGAATCTAAAGCTTTGACAACATGTTCACCATCCTCAACAGTCGTTGTATCCCATATATATGTTTTTGATGGGGTATGTTCTTCTGTAATCGTAAAGGTGAAATCTTCAAATGGTCGGAATGTGCCATCATCACCCATATCATATACTTTCGCTGGATCATTCTTTGCTGGATCTGTTAAAACTGTTCCATCTGCCAAAATTAGACGAACATTTCGCAAGCTATAATCATCGCGATTTTCTTCATCTTCTTCTAACTGGAATGGTGATGCTTTATTTCCAGCACGAACGGTAATGATATTTTCTCCCACCTGGAGACGGTCAGCTTCTACTGGTACAGTGAATGTCTTCCAATGTGACAGCCAATCTTTATCCAATAAGTAAAGGATGTCATCACCCATTGTCACTGCGTTTTGAAAATACGTATTAAGACCATTCACTTCAAAGGCAAAGTAGGCCCCAGTTTCTAACGCTTTATACGTATCTGCCTGCAATTCTGAGTCATCAATGAATAGCTTCACATTATCAGGCGTTTCATCCTTAGATGTACCTTTTAGAATTTTTTCACCTGAAAGAATATCATCATCTTTAACATTTAAACGTAGATCAGATTTGTCAATCTCACTATGAATAGAAATCTTATAAGTGTCACTCTTTACTTCATTTGACCCATCTGAAACGACAAAGAAATATTCTACATATTCTTTTGCGATCAGGTCTGAAGCGTAAATCATATTTTTATACAAATGTGTTTCTGAATCGAGTCCTAAAAGTGTTTCTTTGAAGTCTGCTTGATCATTTGTACGATAATATAATCTAACAGATTTGACCCCTTTATCATCTGATGCTGATGCAGCGATCTCGATATCATCTGTTTGATTAACTTCTGTAACAGCTGTTTTATTTTCAATCGTCGGAGCGACTGTATCTTCTATAATCTGAATCGGTTGTTTTGGAACCTGGAATGCTTCAACAGCACCCGGTGTAGCGTCTTGGATACCTGCGCTTACCTTCATTGATTGGGTTGAACCATCTTCAGGGTACTTGTAAACAATCCCTTTGTTCGGCACAGTATCATCTGTGTTTGCCACTTCGTTATAATAAGAAACTGTGATTTCTTCCTTTGTATTTGTGGCTACAACAAGTCCTCTCGGGCTTCCATTTGCCATACCATCACTATGAATTTTGACGATATCTTTGTTTTCAATTAAGCTTGTACCGAAATTGGCATTAAAATCTGCTACTGTTTGTTCACCATTCATCGAATTGATGATCCAGAATACGAGTGTTCCTTTTGAAGGAATGACAACATCATCTGGTACTGAAGGCCAAACAACATCACTTGCAGGGTCTGTTCCATAGCGATATTGAAGTTTATAATCCTTAAAGTTTAAATCTTTGTCTGTATTATTGTAGATCTCAATAAATTCATAGCCATCAGCTGAACCTACATTCTCTGTATCAGGAACAATTTCTGTTACAAGAAATTTAGGCATTTTACTATAATCTACTTCATCTTTCTTAACAGCAATTACATATTCTTCTGTTTTAACTGTATTTGTTCCATCAGCTGCTTCAATATAGTACGTAATGTTTGAATCAACATTAACTCCAGGGATTTCAGCTATGTAGCTTGCTGGATCAGCACTTGCATTCATTGATAGGGAAATGAATGTATCATCCCCCTCTTTTTTATAATGGAAGGTAGCAAATGGTACAGCCACGTTATCTGTTATATTTGCTTCAATGATGATCGGAGAAAATGCATCAATTTCTGTCATCGGCGTATGCGTGATCACTGGTGCCACCGTATCAACAGGTATTTCATCAAGTTCAACTGGCTTTGTCGGGACTTGAACAGCTTCAATCGTACCAGGTGAAGGTGCTGCTAGTACTTTAAGCTTTTCCATTTCATTTCCTTCGCTTGGGAACATATATTGAATTACAGCGCCTGTATTATCATTGTCAGTTCCTAGATAACTTGCAGAAACAACTTCTGAGCTTGTGTTATCTTTTATGACGATTGCTCGGTTTCCACCATTTGCAAAACCAGGGAAACTATCCTTATATTGGATTATTTGTTCACTTGATAAATTCAATCCAAAATGAGTGTTAAATTCTGCTAGAGTACGATCACCATTATTAAACCAAAAAACGAGTGTTTCTTGAGGCTCAATCGTAGTAGCAGGAACTTGAAAGACTAGTTCGTTACCGGTATCAGTATATTTGTAGACAAAGGAATAATTTATTAATGACAGTGGTTGATTCGTATTATTATAGAGTTCAAAATACTCATAATAATCCGTTCCACCACCTTCTGTGTTTGGTGAAAGCTCGGTAATTAATAGCGTTTGTTCGCTATAGGTTTCTTGAGGAATCTCAACAGAAATTGTATATTCCCCACTAATTGCCTTATTGCTACCATCTGTTGCTTCAATATAGTATGTAATGTTTGAATCCACACTTGCTCCTGGAATTTCTGCTGAAAAACTTGTCCAGTCGTCTGAACTCACATTCATTGTGACAGACGTAAAGTTCTCCTCTTTAGTAGTTTTGTAGTAAAGTGTCAGCGTTGGTATCGCTGCCAAATTATCTGTTACCTTTGCTTCAATCATGACAGAAGAAGCTACCTTACTTTCTATAACAGGTGTGTGAGTGATCATCGGTGCCTTGTTGTCTGCAGGGATCTCTTCTAGTTCCACCGGCTTTGTTGGGACTTGAACAGCTTCATTTGTTCCTGGAGTAGGTGCTGCCAATACTTGATGCTTGTCCATCATAGTTTTTGCTAAAGCATATTTGTATTGAACACCTAATCCGCTATTATCTGTTTCACCTGGTAGATAACCTGCAGATGTTACTTCATTTCCTTCTTTATCTTTAATAACAGCCGCTCTGTTCCCACCATTTGCAAAACCCGGGAATACATCCTTAAATTCGATGACTTGGTCTGATGTTAACTCAAGTCCATAATGTGAATTAAAATCCGCTAAAGAAAGTCCGCCATTATTAAACCAAAATACAAGGGTTTCTTGTGAGCCGATCGTAGTTGGGGGGACTTGAAATACTACTTCTTTTCCAGTATCCGTATAACGATAAATAAATGCATAATTAGTTAAAGATAATGGCTGATTCGCATTATTGTATACTTCAAAAAACTCGTAGTTATCTGTACCATTTGAGTTTGGAGATACTTCAGTAATTAGTAAGTGTGAATTGCTATTAAAATCCTCTTCTACTAAAATTTCTGGAGTTTCTGGGGTTTCTTCTTCATCCTTCACTTCCTCTGATCCCTGATTTTCTTGGGACGTTTGAGCTGACACAGCTTCACTAGGTTGTTCAACTGGTTGAGTAGTACCTTCAGATGATTGTTCTGTTTGTTGAGCAGTATCAATTTCTTTTTCTAGTTGTTCATTTTCTGCCAGAGGTTTTTCAACAACTGTAGGTTGTTCTTCCCCTTCAACAGTCTCTTCTATAGAATCAGTCTTTTCAGTTACTTCTGATTCCTCTTGAACTGGTTCTGTTTCATTTGTTGTTATTTGTCCATTGTCAACTGTACCACTTTTCCCTGTCTGATTTTCATTAGAAGTCGTGTTATCAATCACTTCTTCTGCATAAATCCTTTTCACAGGAATAACCGTAGTAAAATTGGATAGTACAATTGATACCATACAGACAAATAAAAACAATTTTCTTACTCTTAGTCGTACTTTCCGCTTATTCATGGCTTCCTCCTTAAATTTTATTTACATTCATGTCAATAGTAATCGAATTTTGTAAACTAAAATTAAAGGAGGTGTAAATGTTTATAAAAATTCTGAACCATTATTACGTTTTCGTTAATTTTTTATTTTGAGATATTTTAATAAATAAGGATTTAATGCTCATGTACTCTTAAAGGTTTACTACTTTAAATGGTTATTATATCGGTTACCCACCCTCATAATAGGGAAAAATACCCTCTTTTCTCTACCAAAAGAAAGTACCTCTAAAAATTATACTGTTAATCATTTCTTTACACTGAATAAATATTTCTTTAACAAAATTCCAATATTATTTACATAATATGACATACTTTAATTAATATAGCTTTTATATATTAAAGAGGAGATATGGCCTTTTTACATGATTTATTCATCAAAATAATGATTATCATTTCATGATCTTTCAATTATAATACGTAACCTATTTGGATATTTATGTTAATGTAAGGAGAGAGATTGTGAAGTTCTTCAATATTATAGTAGGTACAAAGTTAAAAAAATGAATTTTAAAGGGGTGTTGTTTTAAATAAAGGCTCTTTTCTAAGAGATTGTTGCTTTTAAAACAAAAACTATTTGGTTAATTGGAGCGGAAGTGCGAGACTCCTGCGGGAGTAGCGGGACAGGTGAGACACTCATGCAGGCGTTTACGCCGAGGAGGCTCACCGCCTGCCCCGCGGAAAGCGAGCAACTCGCGCTGCAATCAACCCACACCGCATTACTTGGTAAATGGCAACAAAGTTTACGAAAAAAGCCTAAATAAATGAACTCATATGAAAATATCTTAAATTATTTTATTAGTTTCTTAGAGGAACGTCCTCTTATCACAATAACTCTATCTGTACTGTTGAGTGTAATTTTATTTTTCAGATCAATTGAAGCTGGTCAACATATCGGAGATGCAATATAGGGATGATTTAATATAAAAAAGCTTGCAGGCATTTCGCACAACACAAGCTCTTTTATCGTATGGTTTTTATCACGTAACACGTAACACGTAATTTTCTATTTTCACTGTTAAATAGTATTAATTAAAGGTTCGTCGTGGCACTATTCTCTTTCTTAAAATCCTTCACAGGTGATCCTGGAACCTCATGGTGATGTCTACATCTAGGTTCATACGATTCTGATGCTCCTACAAGAATAATTGGATCATCATATGACGCAGGCTTACCATTAATAAGTCTTTGCGTACGGCTTGCTGGTGATCCACAAACAGAGCAAACAGCTTGAAGCTTTGTGACTAATTCAGCAATTGCCATTAATTGTGGCACTACACTAAAAGGTTCGCCTCTAAAATCTTGATCTAACCCTGCTGCTATTACACGATAGCCTTGATTAGCTAAAAGTGTTAGCACATCACAAATATGTTCATCAAAGAACTGCACTTCGTCAACAGCAATAACGTCTGTTTTCTCAGTAATATATTCTAAAATTTCAATAGACGAAGCCACTGGTTTACTAATAATAGCCGTACCATTATGTGAAACTACCTCTTCTTCGCTATAGCGGTTATCTATACTAGGCTTAAAAACCTTTACTTCTTGTTTCGCAAATTGTGCACGTCGGACTCTGCGAATGAGTTCCTCTGATTTGCCTGAAAACATGCTTCCACAAATAATTTCAAGCCATCCACTTTGTTTCATTACATACATTAAAACGGCCTCTCCCTTCGTCGTCAATGTTTCCGAGTCGATTGACAGTACCGTTTATATTGGTACTTTACCATCTATATAAAACATGAAATTTCATGCGTCGCATACGTTCAAAATCCCTACCAATATATGTAGGATATCCTAAAGTGAAACTTCCACCAGTGGTTTTTTCCCATTCTTACCGGTAGCTTATCGAACCTTTACTAAAGTAATGAATTTCAACCAATTAATATGGGTTAAGACTTAAAAAGAACAAAAGTTGGCGTGAAAAAACAGGCAAGAGCAGTTTCGTCTTGCCTGTTGGATTAAAGCTATTATTGCTGTTGCTTAATGCCGTATTTTTTATTGAATTTATCTACACGTCCACCTGCATCTGCAAATTTTTGACGTCCTGTGTAGAATGGATGGCACTCAGAACAAACCTCAACTTTGATCTCTTTCATAACTGATCCAGTTTCGAATTCGTTACCACAAGCGCAGTTCACCATAACCTTATTAAAGTTTGGATGAATTCCTGTTTTCATTCTTTTCATCTCCTTCCGCCCTGAGTCATTTCGAAACAGAGTTAAATATTCTAATGTGACTCGTCCGATTGACGAACCAACACTAGAAAAGCACATGATGAAATTATAACAAGTGCAAAGTTTAAAAGCAAGCTGAAGTTAAATATTACTAATTAGAAAAGCGTATGTGCCTTTTTCAGCCCCGAGGGGCTAGGCACGGGAGCTAGACAATTTGAAAAGCGCAGGTGCCTCACTAGAAACTACTTAGTTACCTTCCTAGCATTTTTCATTTCAGTATCTAACTGTGCAAAGAATTCCTCATTTGATTTTGTTTGACGAAGCTTTCTTAAGAACTTTTCAACAAAGTCTGGAGAATCTGTCATTGATTTGCGAATTGACCATAATTTATCAAGATGATCTTTCGGAACAAGCAACTCTTCTTTTCTTGTACCAGAACGACGGATATCGATTGCTGGGAAGATACGTTTTTCTGCAAGTGAGCGGTCTAAATGAAGCTCCATATTACCAGTTCCTTTGAATTCCTCATAAATAACGTCATCCATACGAGAACCTGTATCGACTAGTGCTGTTGCAAGGATTGTTAAGCTTCCACCCTCTTCAATGTTACGTGCTGCACCAAAGAAACGTTTAGGACGATGGAAAGCAGCTGGATCAATACCACCAGATAATGTTCGACCACTTGGAGGGATGACCAGATTGTATGCACGTGCTAAACGTGTAATGCTATCCATTAAAATAATAACATCCTTTTTATGTTCAACAAGACGCATCGCGCGCTCAAGCACAAGTTCTGCTACTTTAATATGATTTTCTGGAACTTCATCAAACGTCGAGCTAACAACATCTCCAGCTACAGAGCGCTCAATATCTGTTACTTCCTCAGGTCTCTCGTCAATTAATAAAACGATAAGTTCTGCTTCAGGATTGTTCGTTGTGATGCTGTTCGCAATTTCTTTTAACAGCATTGTCTTCCCTGCCTTAGGAGGGGCAACAATTAATCCACGTTGACCAAAACCAACTGGTGCGATTAGGTCCATAATTCTTGTCGATAAATAGTTTGGTTTTGTTTCTAGGTAAATTTGTCTATCTGGATAGAGAGGAGTTAATGCTGGGAAGTGAACACGTTCCTTTGCCGTCTCTGGATCTTCACCGTTAACCGCTTCTACATGAAGCAAACCGTAATAGCGTTCATTTTCTTTTGGAGGGCGGACCTTACCAGATACTTTGTCCCCATTCCGCAAATCAAAACGTCTAATTTGGGAAGCTGAAATATAAATATCTTCTGAGCTTGGTGAATAATTAATTGGTCTTAAGAAGCCAAAGCCTTCAGACTGGATGATTTCTAAGACACCTTCCATAAATAATAAATCTTCTTGTTCTGCATTTGCTTTTAATATAGCAAAAATTAATTCTTTTTTCGTCAGCTTGCTGTAATAGGATACTTTATAATGACGGGCAAGCTCATATAATTCTTTCAGTTTCATATGTTCTAATGAAGAAATTGAAACTTGATTCATAAAAACACCACTCTTTTTATTTTTCATTTTTATACAATTGTTTTCCATCTATCGATTGTCAAATTCATTTCTACTGGTAATGAAAACGTAATTAGATAGCAAATTTTACATATTAGAAGATTTACCATCAGTTGCACTAATGAAGAAAAAACTATCACGTTTGGATCGAGAAGGAAAATGAAGGTGAGCTTGAAGTAGATTTGCAGTAATTCATTCATGCAGCACTCTTTATTTTTACCCTATTTCACAGATTTAATCAATCATTTTTGGAAAATCTATTTGAAGTTAGAGGTTTTCATAGGAGGAAAGCGAGATTTTGTTCCCTCACTTTCCAAAATGTAGATATCTTTATCTTTTTTTGGCTGTTTACGCAAACTTTGTTGCTATTTACTAAGTAGTGCGGTGGGTTGATTTCCGCGGAGCGGGCGGTGAGCCTCCTCGTCGAAACACCTGCGGGGTCTCACCTGTCCCGCTGCTCCCGCAGGAGTCTCGCAATCCGCTCCAATCAACCTTAAATAGTTTTGGTTTTAAAAGCAACATGCTCTTAGAAACGAGCCTTTTATTACTAAGTTTGGTTTTTCTTTAAGCTATGTGTTCCATCAACTGAACAAGGCATATGCGCTTTTCTTATGAATTTTGCAATTGCTCGATTTCTTTATCCGTTAATTTTTCACGCCAGATTGTAGCTCCTAGTCCTGATAGCTTTTCCTCTAACTGACTATATCCGCGATCGATATGCTCTAAACCAGTTATTTCTGTTACACCATCAGCCATAAGTCCTGCACATACAAGCGCTGCTCCTGCTCGTAAATCACTTGCTTTAACCCTAGCGCCTTGAAGTCTTGTTGGGCCAGAGACAATTGCAGAACGGCCTTCAACCTTTATTTTAGCACCCATTCTTCTTAACTCATCTATATGTTTAAATCTAGCCGAGTAAATTGTATCAGTTACAACACTCGTTCCAGTAGCTTTTGTTAAGAAAGATGTAAAAGGCTGTTGAAGATCAGTTGGGAATCCAGGGTAAACGAGGGTTTTAATATCAACAGCTTTTAGTTCCTTTTGACCACCAATAATTAATATTTGATCATTGCTCGTTTCAATATGAAGACCCATTTCTCTTAGCTTTGCAATAAGTGATTCTAAATGAAGTGGGATGACATTATCGATCATCACTTCTTTTCCCATTGCTGCTCCGATAATCATGTAAGTTCCAGCCTCAATCCGATCAGGAATAATTGAATGACGGCAGCCATGCAGTCTCTCGACTCCATCGATTCGAATGACGTCTGTTCCTGCCCCTTTAATTTTCGCCCCCATGCTCGTAAGCAATGTTGCTACATCAATAATTTCTGGTTCTTTT
Organism: Metabacillus bambusae; assembly: GCF_017497975.1. Classification (GTDB taxonomy): domain Bacteria; phylum Bacillota; class Bacilli; order Bacillales; family Bacillaceae; genus Metabacillus; species Metabacillus bambusae. The sequence continues at coordinate 302,476 of NZ_JAGDEL010000005.1, forward strand.
GCAGCGTTTTCAATAATCGTTCTACCTTTTGCTAAAACAGCAGCAAGCATAATATTAATTGTTGCTCCTACACTTACAACATCTAAATAAATTCGCGCACCACGCAGTTCATCTGCACGCAAATAGATAGCACCTTGTTCATTCGTTATTTGCGCACCTAATGCTTCAAAACCTTTAATATGCTGATCAATTGGTCGCGGTCCTAGATGACAGCCACCAGGAAGGCCAATAACTGCTTTTTTAAAGCGGCCAAGCATTGCTCCCATTAAATAATAGGATGCTCGTAGCTTCTTAACTTTTCCATTCGGCAAAGGCATTGAAATCATCGATGATGGATCAACTATCATTTCATTATTTTTCAATAGCACCTTTCCACCGATTTCCTCCAATAAATCTCCAAGTATATTTACATCAGAAATGTTTGGTAATCCTTCGATTGTGACTGGTGATTCAGCTAATATGGTTGCAGGAATTAAAGCTACTGCACTATTTTTTGCCCCGCTTATATTTACTGTACCTTTCAGTAAATCTCCACCGGCAACTTTTAACTTTTCCATAATAGTCTCCCTTCTTCAGAAGTTGACTTTCCGGAATAAACATGGAGGGTGAGCCTTGCGCAATTTTCGCACATATATGTATTTCACTTCACACGAAACACGCTTAAACATTCATTAGCCATCATGTTTTCCGAATAAAACATCTCTTGTCAACAAATATTTCGGATTTAAAGCTTCGACAAGCTTGAGGTGTCGCCAAGCTCTCATGGCGATAGCCTTTTTTCTTTTACGATCATCCATTTTGATGATAGTAAAAAAATACTAGCTGTTTATCTCTTTTATTTCCTTTTATGCCTTAGTAAATACATCACAATACTAGATAAGTGAAACTTCCTTTTAATGTGGGTTTCTATGATTGCTTTCACCTAAAGTTTAATGATTGACTATTTATAAATAATCTCTCTTATTATTAAACCATCTATTAAGCAGGACAACAATGTTTAACTTAAGAATTCTTCTTGGAATTTGGGATGGGTGATGTATATTACTATCGAAAGGAGGAGGAATTAACAAAACGGACAAGCTTATTCTTGTCCGTTCTCTATAAGTCTATTATCTCTAGTCAGCTAGGTTAAGGTTAGAGAAGGTCTTTACATTACTTGTTAGCGCTTTCTTATTATTCAGAATATAACCGCCTCTTACAAAAGGCGGTTATATGAAAAGCTTATTATGCTTGGTTTGAAGAACCAAATTCGCGCATTTTGCCCATTACTGTTTCTTTAATCGCGTCACGAGCTGGTCCTAAGTATTTACGTGGATCATATTCATCTGGTTTTGCAGCTAACACTTCACGAACCACTTTTGCAGAAGCAATTTGGTTTTCAGTGTTAACGTTGATTTTCGCTGTACCGAAAGAGATTGCTTTTTGAATATCGCTTGTTGGAATACCAGTACCACCGTGAAGTACTAATGGCATATCAGTTAGGTTAGCGATTTCTTCCATCTCTTTGTAACCTAAGTTCGGCTCACCTTTGTATGGTCCATGAACAGAACCAAGTGCTGGTGCTAAGCAATCAATACCAGTACGTTTTACAAGTTCATTACATTCTTGTGGATCTGCATAGATTACGCCTTCTGCTACAACATCATCTTCTTGTCCACCAACAGTTCCTAACTCAGCTTCAACAGAAACACCTTTTGAATGAGCATATTCAACAACTTGTTTCGTTGTTTCAACATTTTCTTCAAACGGGTGATGTGAAGCATCAATCATAACAGATGTAAATCCAGCATCAATTGCTTCTTTACATTTATCATAGCTTGAACCATGGTCAAGGTGAATCGCTACTGGTACAGTAACTTTGTAATCTTCTAGTAGACCTTCAACCATTTTTACAACAGTTTTAAATCCACCCATGTAGCGTGCTGCACCTTCAGAAACACCAAGAATAACTGGTGATTTCTCTTCTTGAGCTGCTTGTAGGATCGCTTGAGTAAACTCAAGATTATTTAAGTTAAATTGACCTACTGCATATCCTTTGTCTTTTGCTGTTTTCAGCATTTCTGTCATTGAAACTAAAGGCATGTCGAAAAATCCTCCTAATGAACCTTATTTTCTGATACAGAAAAGTATATCATACCTAGCTTGACCAGAATATTCACTAATATGTAGAGTCTGCATGATACTTTTCACATCTAATAGCATACCAATTTCTTCGAAAATCAGCAACAATTCGACAGATATTTGGTTAATATAATGTTTTAGTTCGTTTTTAACGGTAAATATTTCTTTACTGCATCACGAATTTCATCGATATCAAAAGGTTTAGCAAAATGCGTCAATGCACCTAAATCCTTCGCTTCTTGAATCATATCTAATTCTCCATAAGCAGTCATAATGATTACACGAATATCTTGGTCAATAACTTTCATTCGTTTTAAAATTTCGATCCCATCCATTCCCGGGATTTTCATATCTAATAATACTAAGTCTGGGGAATGCTTATCGACAATTTCTAGAGCTTGAAAACCGTTTGCTGCCTGAAATGTTTGATATCCCTCTTTTTGAAAAACTTCATTTAATAAAATTCGAATCCCATATTGGTCGTCTACAATTAATATTTTTTCCTTCAACATCATCATTACACCTCTTAGTTTATTTTTCCATACTTAACCCTGATGGCGTTATTTATGCCATCTTAAAAACGAAATAAATTTTGTGTTTTGCTATAAGCCCCAGGTGGAACAAGCTAGCTCATCACAAATTTTATAAACAAATTCTGTTTTTACTTAAACTAGCCGCTACCTTCTAACCAGTGTGGTCCGTTCTTTCCTTAAGACCGGAGATTTTTAACCAACTAACTTGGCTATTCAATAACATTCGCTCACATTGATGATTTAATTATCTATATCATAACTTAAGTAATTCTTTTCTTACTTATTATTTCCTGCAAAATCACTCGAATCATTTGTCGACAATTTCTGCTTATCATTGTCATATTTTGCTTAATCTATTTATTTTTAAGCAATATCCCATTTTCCTTACAAGTCTCACGGAGTTTGGTTTTCTTTTAGATTTTACTACTTTTCGTTATAATACCTTATACATGTGAAATGTGAAAGGAGAACCCGCTACTTATGATGAAAATTTTCACAACACAATTAACTGGTCACTTTAATCGAATACTAGACCAAGAAGAAATTAATATTGAAGATAGTGCAAGACTTCTTGCTCAAGCTTTAATCGGAGAAGGTACCTTATATATTTATGGGGTTAAAGAGCTCCATGGGATTGTCTTGGAGGCTTTAATGAGTAGTGAGCCCTTTAATCGTGCTGAGGCACTTCTAGATCAAGATGGACAAGTAAAAAAGCTTTCTTCAGAAGATCGAGTGCTTCTTTTTACGTACCGATCAACCGATGAAGAAGCAATCTCTATTGCCAAAACTCTTTCAAACCAGGGCGTGCAAACAGTTGGTGTTTCTGCTTTAGTTAAAAATGCGGATTTAGGTTTGGAATCTATTACAGACCTTCATATAGATGCTAAGCTACGTCAGCCATTAATTCCAGGTGATGACGGGGAAAGATACGGATTTCCTGCGTTAATGACATCGTTATATGTATATTATGCGATCAGCTTCACTATTAAAGAGATGTTAAATGAATATGAGGATGAATTCTAAGCAATTGGCGTTAGCCAGTTGCCTTTTTTATTATCTATATTGTAAAAAGTAAATTTTTTTTGCAACTTTCATGTAGTAATTTGCAAATTCAAAGGGGAATCTTGCAACTTTTAACCAAAATCTTGCAATCTCAGAAAACAATTTTGCAATTAACATACAAAAAAAAAGCTAACTTATCCTATTTAGATAAAGTTAGCTAAATTCTTATACTAAAAAAGCTATTTAGTTATTTTTTGTCAGGTAATTGTTAATTTTTACCTGATTCAGATAATGATGCACGAACAAAATCACGGAATAATGGTTGTGGTCTAGTTGGTCTAGATGTGAATTCTGGGTGGAATTGTGATGCCACAAACCAAGGGTGATCTTTAATTTCAATAATTTCAACAAGGCGTCCATCTGGAGTTGTCCCAGAGAAAACAAAGCCTGCTTCTTCCATTGCTTGACGGTATTCATTGTTAAATTCATAACGATGACGATGACGCTCATACACAACTTCTTCTTTATAAGCTTCATATGCAAGTGAATTCTCGATCAACTTACTTGGAGATAGTCCTAGGCGTAATGTTCCACCTAAATCCTCAATATCCTTTTGCTCAGGTAGCAAGTCTATAACTGGGTACTGTGTGTTAGGATCAATTTCAGATGAATTGGCACCTTTTAAACCTACTACATTACGTGCAAATTCAATTGATGCAACCTGCATACCAAGACATATCCCTAAGAATGGAACCTTGTTTACACGTGCATATGTTGTAGCAAGGATTTTCCCTTCTACCCCACGGTCACCAAAGCCGCCAGGAACTAAAATTCCATCGACATCTTCAAGCTCTTCCTTCATATTGTCTTCATTCAATGTTTCTGCATTAATCCATTTAATCTCAATGTCTGAATCATATTCATAACCCGCATGACGAAGTGCTTCTACAACAGAGATATAAGCGTCTTGTAATTCAACATATTTTCCAACAAGACCAATTTTTGTTGTTTTAGAAAGATTTGTCACACGTTGTACTAGTTCCTTCCACTCGGTCATATCTGCTTCATTACATTGAAGCTTCAAGTGTTTACATACGATAGAATCTAAATTTTGATCTTGTAAAGCCAATGGAATTGAATAAAGTGTTTCTGCATCACGGCACTCGATTACAGCATTTGTATCGATGTCACAGAATAAGGCAATTTTATCCTTCATATCCTGAGAAATCGGCATTTCATTACGAACAACGATCACATTTGGTTGAATACCTAAACTACGAAGTTCTTTTACACTATGCTGTGTTGGTTTTGTTTTCATTTCACCTGCTGCTTTAATATATGGAATGAGTGTACAGTGAATGTACATAACATTATCACGGCCGACATCACTCTTAATTTGACGAATTGCTTCTAAAAATGGTAAAGATTCGATATCACCAACAGTTCCACCAATTTCAGTAATAACAACGTCTGCACCTGTTTCTTTTCCAGCACGGAAAACACGATCCTTAATTTCGTTCGTGATGTGAGGAATAACCTGAACAGTTCCGCCAAGATAATCGCCACGGCGCTCTTTCTTTAATACTGTTGAATAAATTCTACCTGTTGTCACATTGTTAAATTTAGTTAGATTAACATCAATAAATCGCTCATAGTGACCTAAATCAAGGTCAGTCTCAGCGCCATCACCAGTTACAAAAACCTCACCATGCTGATATGGACTCATCGTTCCTGGATCCACATTTATGTAAGGATCAAATTTTTGAATTGTCACACTTACACCGCGGTTTTTTAATAATCTACCTAATGAAGCAGCTGTTATTCCTTTTCCTAATGATGATACAACTCCACCTGTTACAAAAATATACTTTGTCATGATTTTCCCCCTAAAGAAGCTATATATGTTTATTTTGTACAAAAACTTAAAAATCTTACTAGAAAAGCGAAAGCGTCTTGCTCAGCTACGTAGAAAAAAGAGCACTTCGCATCCACTAAAAAGGTTAAAAAACCTCTTATTTCTACATAAAAATAGAAAGCCCCCTTCCAAACAAGTTGAAAGGGAGCTGTAAATGTATAATAAATACAAAACGATTGCTTTTTTAAGAGCCCAAAATAGATTCTACCTAGTTGAAAAAAGAAAGTCAAGACGATTTACGCTTATTTTTCTTCCTCTTCATCATCTAGTTCGTCTTCATCTTCATCTTCATCATCTAAATCATAATCTTCATCGTCATCATCAATGAGATCATCATCATCATCGTCATCTAGATCTACATCGTCAATATCATCGAAATCATCATCATCGTCGTCATCGTCACTCGTGTCATCAAAGTCATCGTAATCTAGATCTTCATCAATGACATCGAAGTCATCCTCAAGTTCATCCTCGACACCTTTTTTCGCCTTTTTCTTTTTAGGCTTCGCTACTGGTACAATTTCTTCTTCAATTTGCTCATAAGGGTACCAAGTACGTAATCCCCACATATTTTCTCCTACACAAATAAAACGGCCATCAATATTAATATCTGTATAGAATTGAGCAATTTTTTCTTCTACTTGTTTTTTAGTTAACCCAAGAAGAGAAGAAACTTCCTCTACTAACTCACTAAAAATATACGGTTTTTTACCCTCTACAAAAAGTTCATAGGCAACCTCTACCATTGCCATTTCTTTTATTTGTTCGTCTGTTAATTGCTTTAGACTCAAAGCTCGGCACTCCCTTTCTAGGTAAATCATCTATTTAATACGTAAATATGTATAAATCTAAAGTCAAGTCTGCAAATCATACCATTCATTATAAACAAATTCTAGCAGTTTATGCCACATTTATCACGTAAAAAATATTCAAAAGTACTTTTTGCGGTTTGAATGGTTTTTATTTTTAATAGTAGGTCGCAAAATCTGGACTCTGACCACTGAATTCGGGGTGTTCTTGCAACTTTGAAGTGGAATCTTGCAAATATATGTACTTATTTTGCAACTTTAGTAGAGATTTTTGCAAGTTTGAGTAATAAACTTGCAATTTTTTCATTTTTTTTGCAATCTCCGCAAAACGAGATTAAAAACTCATGATTAGAAGCCTTCTAATCATGAGCGAGATAACAATTATTACATATTCCGCCTATACTGTCCGCCAACTTCGTAGAGTGCTTGTGTTATTTGACCAAGACTTGCTACCTTTACTGTTTCCATAAGCTCTGCAAAGAGATTACCATTTTCAATAGCGGTTTTCTTTAATCTCAGTAATGCCTCATCAACTTTCTTGGCATTTGCTTGTTGGAAAGCACGCAAATTATTAATTTGTGTTTCTTTCTCCTCTTTTGTTGCACGAGCAAGCTCCATATTATCAACAGATTCCTGTGATGGTGGATTAGGATTAAGGTACGTATTGACACCAATAATCGGAAGTTCACCAGTATGTTTTTTCATTTCATAATGCATTGACTCATCCTGGATTTTCCCCCGCTGATATTGGGTTTCCATTGCACCAAGTACACCGCCGCGTTCATTGATGCGATCAAATTCCTGAAGAACTGCTTCCTCTACTAAATCAGTTAATTCCTCGATAATAAAAGAGCCCTGCAGCGGATTTTCATTTTTTGTTAAGCCGTGTTCTTTTGTAATAATCATTTGGATTGCCATTGCTCTACGAACAGATTCTTCTGTCGGAGTTGTAATTGCTTCATCGTATGCATTTGTATGAAGGGAATTACAGTTATCATGTAACGCCATTAGAGCCTGTAATGTCGTACGAATATCATTAAAATCAATTTCTTGAGCATGTAAAGATCGTCCTGAAGTTTGAACATGATATTTAAGCTTTTGACTTCGTTCATTTGCTCCATATTTATCTCTCATAACAGTAGCCCATATTCTTCTTGCGACCCGACCAATCACAGTATATTCTGGATCAAGTCCATTGCTAAAGAAGAATGAAAGGTTTGGTGCAAATGAGTTAATATCCATTCCTCTGCTTAAGTAATATTCCACATACGTGAAACCATTCGATAGCGTAAACGCTAGCTGGGAAATTGGGTTTGCACCAGCTTCTGCGATATGATAGCCAGAAATTGAGACAGAATAATAATTTCTCACCTTTTGATCAATGAAATATTGCTGAATATCACCCATGAGCCTTAATGCGAATTCTGTTGAGAAGATACATGTATTTTGTCCTTGGTCTTCTTTTAGAATATCTGCTTGGACTGTTCCTCTTACAGTTTGTAGGGTTAAGGATTTTACCGCTTCATATTCGTGCTCGGTAAGGGATTGATTAAGCTCTACTTCTTTTTTCTCCACTTGCTGCTCAATTGCCGCATTCATAAACATCGCTAAGATGATTGGTGCCGGACCATTTATCGTCATCGACACTGATGTAGAAGGGGCACAAAGATCAAAGCCACTATATAGCTTTTTCATATCATCTAATGTACAAATACTTACTCCACTCTCACCAATTTTCCCATAAATATCTGGGCGATGTGCTGGATCTTCACCATATAAAGTAACCGAGTCAAAAGCTGTACTTAAACGTTTTGCAGCATCATCCTTTGATAAATAATGGAAGCGGCGATTTGTTCGTTCAGGCGTTCCTTCACCAGCAAATTGTCGTTTTGGATCTTCGCCTTCGCGTTTAAAGGGGAATACTCCAGCAGTGTAAGGGAAAGAACCTGGTACATTTTCTTTATAAAGCCAGGATAAAATATCGCCATCATTCTTATATTTAGGAATTGATACCTTTGGGATGGATAAACCCGATAATGATATTGTCTTTAATTTAGTGACAATCTCTCTGTCTCGAATAACGGTTGTAAACTCATCTTGAGCATATTTCTTTTTCATTTCTTCCCATTGCTTTAGATGTGTTTTAGATTGTGTCGTTAAATTCCCTTCAAGTCTTGCTTGTAATTCCTGTAAAGAGCGAATCACTTCTTCGTTTCCTTCTTGGCCTGTAAGAGTCTCTACGGTTCCTTTTACTTGAAAGAGCTTTGTTGCAGCATTTGCTTGTTCTTCTGATTGCTTGTGGTAATTTCTTACTGTTTCACTAATTTCTCGTAAATAATATCTTCTTTCTGGGGGAATAATTACGTTTTGTTTTTCAACATCATCCGCAACTGGCAAGGACGTTTGCCACTTTTTATTTGCCTTTTCATTAATCAGATCCAAAAGTCTAGCAAATAATGTGTTTGTGCCAAGGTCATTGAATTGACTAGCGATTGTTCCATACACTGGCATAGCATCAAGCGGCTGATCAAATAATTGTCGACTCCGTTGAAATTGCTTCTGTACTTGGCGTTTTGCATCCTCAGAGCCTTTGCGCTCAAATTTATTAATGACGATTAAATCTGCATAGTCGATCATATCAATTTTTTCTAGCTGTGATGGGGCACCGAACTCACTTGTCATGACGTAGAGAGATAGATCACAAATTTCCGCTATTTCAGCATCTCCTTGACCAATTCCACTCGTCTCAACAATAACTAAACCAAAGCCTGCACCTTTCACAACTGATATGGCGTCTTGGATGGCTAAGGAAAGCTCGGTTTTTGATTTCCGAGTCGCTAGGCTTCTCATATACACTCTTGGTGAAAAGATTGCATTCATCCGGATTCGATCCCCTAAAAGTGCCCCACCCGTTTTTTGCTTTGTAGGATCAACGGAAAGTACAGCAATATTCAAGTCAGGTACTTCATTTAGAAATCTTCGGATTAATTCATCAGTTAATGAGCTTTTCCCAGCTCCACCTGTACCTGTTATACCGATAACCGGTGCTTTTGATTCAAGTTGATTAACTTGCTTAAAAAGTGATTCAACACTAGCAGATGCTTCATTATGAAGAACCTTTGCTTCTGCATAAGAAATGAATTTTGCAACTGCTTTAGGCTCTCCTATTTTTAGATTCTCAAGGTCCATGTCACTTTCATTTACGGTTGAAAAGTCACATTCCTTTAACATGTAATTGATCATACCTTGCAGCCCTAATTCCCTACCATTCTCTGGTGAAAAAATCTTTGCAATCCCATACTCATGTAATTCTCTTATTTCCCGAGGAATGATGACGCCACCGCCGCCGCCAAAGAGACGAATATGTCCAGCTCCTCTTTCAGCTAAAAGATCATGCATATATTTAAAAAATTCAACATGTCCCCCTTGATACGAGGAAATGGCAATCCCCTGTGCATCCTCTTGAATAGCTGCGGATACAATTTCTTCTACTGATCTATTATGACCAAGATGAATGACCTCAGCGCCACTCCCTTGTAAAATACGACGCATAATATTTATCGAAGCATCATGTCCATCAAATAAGCTTGATGCCGTGACAAAACGTACTGGATGCTTCGGTTTGTAGATTTCGTTTGTTGTCATCTATATACCCCCCTTTTATTGTTTTCTGATACCTAGTTGTAAACTGAATGACTATTTATTGGCTTTGGATGAATTGTAGCTCTTGATGTGAAAGGCTAGAGATGATATTTGGTGATATCAGCGAACATCGATTTTCTTTTCATAGCATACTGTGAACAATGAGTACTATTTCTCACCAACACCTTGTAAAATCACCTTTGTTTGCAGCTCAATATATTGATCAATCGTATAGATTTTTTGGATCGTCCATCTTCTAAATGCCCACATTTGCCCTTGAACGATTATGTTATGGGAGATTAATTCTGCTTCTAGCTCTGTTAGTGTTAATTCACCATTTTTAATGCAGCTTTCAATAATCTTCTTAAACATTGCTGCCATTTCCGCTTCTTTTTTCAACACATATGGAAGTGCATCTTTTGATAAGGACTTTGCTTCCTGGTACATAACAAGAACTTCATCCTGCATGTCATCGACTACTTTAAAATAGTTTTTAATCGCTAGCTTTAAGCTCTCAATTGTTCCTTGCTTCGTGTCAATATCCTGTTCAAGCCGGATGTGTACTTGATCATAGATCGTATCGCAAACTAAATACAACACATCCTCCTTTTGCCGAATGTATTCATATAATGTCCCGATACTAAAACCTGCAGAGCGAGCAATTTCTCTAGTAGTCGTCCGGTGAAACCCCTTTTCTTTAAACAGGGTTACCGCACCCTTAACCATCTGATCACGTCGCTTTTCTATTAATCTCTCATCCTTGACAGATGCAAGCACCTCACGCTTTTTCATCTACCTTCCACCTATCTTATAGAGGTAAGTGGCGTGACCCGCTTTACCTCTTTTTATAAAGCTAAATTTGTTATACAAACATAGTGTAGTGCTTGCTCGTTTCACCCCTATTTAAAGTGGTGCCTTTGTTTATTTCGTTAACATACGGGAAATAACCAGTCGTTGGATTTCCTGTGTACCTTCATAAATTTGCGTAATCTTCGCATCCCGCATATAACGTTCAACCGGATAATCCTTTGTATAACCATAGCCCCCAAATACTTGGACAGCTTCAGTCGTTACTTTCATTGCAGTATCCCCAGCAAATAGCTTTGACATCGCTGATTCTTTGCCATATGGCAGGCCTTCTGATTCAAGCCATGCAGCTTGGTAGGTTAAGAGCCGTGCCGCTTCGATATTTGTTGCCATATCAGCAAGCTTAAAGCTGATTCCCTGTTGTGCTGCAATTGGTTTTCCGAACTGCTCCCGCTCCTTTGCATAAGCAACAGCTGCATCTAATGCCCCTTGCGCAATTCCGACTGCTTGTGCGGCAATTCCATTTCGGCCGCCATCTAATGTCATCATCGCAATTTTAAAGCCTTCTCCTATTTCACCTAACACATTTTCCTTCGGTACCTTACATTCTTCAAAAATGATCTCTGTTGTTGGTGAAGATCGAATCCCTAGTTTGCGCTCTTTTTTCCCTACAGAGAATCCTTTAAAGTCTTTTTCAATGATAAAAGCTGTTGTTCCTTTATGCTTACTAGACGGATCTGTTACCGCAAATACGATATAAATATCAGCAATACCACCATTTGTAATGAAAATCTTAGAGCCATTTAAGACATAATGGTCTCCTTCTAGTCTAGCATTTGTTCTCATTCCGCCAGCATCAGATCCCGAGCTAGGCTCAGTTAAACCGTATGCGCCAATTTTCTCCCCTAAAGCCATTGGTTTTAAGTATTTTTGCTTTTGCTCTTCTGTTCCGAACTTGAATAAAGGCCAGCCTGCTAAAGATGTGTGAGCAGATAATGTCACACCAGTCGATGCACAGACTCTTGATAGCTCCTCAACAGCAATGACATATGCTAAATAATCACTGCCGATGCCGCCATACTCCTCAGGCCATGGAATCCCTAGCAATCCTAAATCAGCCATTTTTCTGAAAATAACCATATCAAAACGTTCCTGCTCATCACGCTCAGCTGCTGTTGGTTCTACTTCCTTCTTCGCAAAGTCTCTAACCATTTTTCTTAACATTTCATGTTCATCAGATAACTTAAAATACATGTGATCATCCCCCGCATCATCTTACTTTTCCTTTGGTTCTGTTAAACTTGGTTGTTGATTTCCGCTGCAGGCGTTCGCTTTCCGCGGGCGGTCCGGGAGCCTCCCGCAGGAGTCTCACATATCCGCTCCAATCAACAAAGTGCAAAAAACAACAGTGAGCTTTAATTGAGCCTTTCTTTTAGTAGGTGCTTACTGATAACAATTCGTTGTATTTCACTCGTACCTTCATAAATTTCACATACCTTTGCATCGCGAAAATATCGTTCTACCGGATAGTCCTTTGTATAGCCATAGCCACCGAAAATTTGGACAGCTTCAGTCGCTACCTCCATCGCCGTTTTAGAGGCAAATAGCTTGGCCATTGCTGCCTGTTTTCCACATGGAAGGTTATTTCCCTTTAGGTACGCTGCTTGATAGACTAACAGCTTTGCCGCTTCCACATTTGTCGCCATATCTGCTAGTTTAAAAGCTATACCTTGCTTACTTACAATTGGTTTTCCAAATTGATGTCGTTCTTTTGCATATAATGTTGCCTTTTCAAGCGCTGCATCAGCAATTCCTAGCGATTGTGCTGCGATACCGATTCTGCCACCGTCGAGGTTTGCCATCGCAATTTTAAATCCTTGACCTTCTTCACCAAGAAGATTTTCTATAGGTACTTGGGCATTCTCAAAGATCAATTGAACGGTTCTAGAGCCGTTCAAGCCCATTTTGTGTTCATCTTTTCCGATTATTAATCCTTGAGCATCCTTATCAACAATAAATGCGGAAATCCCAGCGCTTCCAGATCCACTTGAAGTTCTTGCAAAAACAATGTACGTATCAGCTTCACCGCCATTTGTGATAAACATTTTTGAGCCATTTAATAAATAATGATTTCCATTTTTAACTGCACGGGTTTTCATGCTAGCGGCATCTGAGCCAGAGCTTGGTTCTGTTAGGCAAAACGCTGCTAATTTCTCACCCTTCGCTAGCTTCGTCACATAGTTTTTCTTTTGCTGCTCTGATCCGAACGCTAAAATCGGGAGGGTTCCAACTGATGTATGAACAGAAAGAATCACTCCTAGTGCCGCACTTACTTTTGAAATTTCATGGATTGCGATCATATATGAAGTAAAGTCCATGCCAGCGCCCTCGTACTCTTGGGGAATAGGGATTCCCATTAGCCCAAGCTCTCCCATTTTTTGTAGGATCACCCGCGGGAATACTCCCTTTTCCATACTTTCAACAAACGGCTCTATCTCAGACTTTGCAAATTCGCGAACCATCTTCCGCATCATGATTTGTTCTTCTGTAAAATGTAATTTCACTTGATGCCACCCCTTTGGAATAGGTCAAACCATATTAAACGAATTCAAAAAGCCAACAAGCTGAAAGCAAGAAGGTCACACAGTTTTGCGGGCATTCAAACCGAAAAAACCTAGCAACCCAGTTCGCTGCTTATCATTTGGTGACTTTTTAAAATAACCTCTAATAGCTATAAAATCCTCTACCTGTCTTCTTCCCTAACCATCCTGCCTTAACGTATTTACGAAGTAATGGGCATGGTCGGTATTTATCATCACCAAAGCCCTCGTGAAGTGTTTCCATAATAAAAAGACATGTATCTAGACCAATAAAGTCGGCTAATGTAAGTGGTCCCATTGGATGATTCATCCCAAGCTTCATGACCTTGTCGACTGCCTCTGGTGAAGCAACCCCTTCATAAACGGTATAAATTGCTTCATTAATCATTGGCATTAAGATTCGATTGGATACAAAGCCTGGAAAATCATTTACTTCAACTGGAACTTTATTTAATTTTTTCGTCAAGTCGTAGATGTTCTGATATACTTCATCAGCTGTTGCAAGGCCGCGAATAATTTCAACTAGCTTCATGACTGGTACTGGATTCATAAAGTGCATACCAATTACCTTTTCTGGGCGTTTTGTTGCCGCAGCAATTTCAGTAATCGGCAATGATGATGTGTTTGTTGCTAAAATGGCATGGTCTGGTGCTAATTGATCAAGCTCATGAAAAAGGGTAGTTTTCACATCCATTTTTTCAACAACTGCTTCGATGACGATGTCGACTAAACGTGCGTTTGAAAGTTCTACAGAGGGTGTAATTCTTTGAAGTGTTTCATCTTTTTCTTGTGTTGATATTCGGCTTTTTTCTACTTGCCTTTGCAACTGTTTTTCAATGGAGTGATAGCCTCTATTTACAAATTCATCTTTTATATCATGTAGAATGACATCGAAGCCCTCACTTGCACATACTTGGGCAATACCAGAGCCCATTTGCCCAGCTCCGATGACCATTATCTTTTGAATGTCCATATCCATCCCCCTCTTGGTTTCAAATGGGGACAGTCCCCACAGAGCTATTGGGGACTGTCCCCCGTCACTAAATTACACTTCAATCATAATTGCGTCGCCTTGACCTCCGCCGCTGCAAATCGCTGCAACACCAACTCCTCCGCCTCTGCGCTTTAGTTCATGAATAAGGGTAATAATGATTCTTGCTCCACTCGCACCAATCGGATGTCCTAATGCTACAGCTCCACCGTTCACATTGACCTTTTCTGGGTCAAGATTTGAAATTTGGTTAGCTGCTAATGCAACTGTCGCAAATGCTTCATTAATTTCAAATAAGTCAATGTCGCTTACAGATTTTCCTGTTTTCTTTAAAAGCTCATTAATGACAAGTCCCGGCGTTTTTGGAAAATCCTTCGCTTCTACTGCAACTGCTGTATGTCCGATGATGGTTGCTAGCGGCTTAAGTCCTTCCATTTGCGCCTTGTCGTCACTCATGAGTACAAGTGCTGCAGCTCCATCATTAATTCCCGGTGCATTACCTGCTGTAATTGTACCGTCATGGTCAAATACAGGTGCAAGACTTGAGAGTCGCTCAATTGATGTATCTTTACGCGGTGCTTCATCTTTTTCAACTACGATTGGTTCACCTTTACGCTGTGGAACCGCTACTGGTACAATCTCTTCACTTAGTAAACCAGACTCTTGTGCATGAACAGCACGCTGATGGCTTCTTAATGCCCATTCATCCTGTTGTTCTCGAGTAAGATTTAATTCAGCAGAGGTACTGTTTCCGTATGTGCCCATATGGACACCTGTGAAACTACAAGTTAGCCCATCATGGATCATTAAATCCTTTACAGTACCATCACCCATTCTTAGTCCAAAGCGCGCCTTTGGCAAAAGGTATGGTGCATTGCTCATCGATTCCATCCCACCAGCTACAATGACTTCCTCATCCCCGGCACGAATGATTTGATCTGCTAAAGTGACACTTCTTAACCCTGACGCACAAACTTTATTAATTGTCTCCGTTTTTACATTCCACGGAAGGCCTGCTTGCCGCGCAGCTTGGCGTGACGGTATTTGTCCTTGCCCACCTTGAAGAACATTTCCAAAAATCACTTCATTTACTTGTTCTCCAGCAACATTCGCACGTTTTAGCGCTTCTTTTATTGCAATGCCACCAAGCTCAGATGCCGTTAAAGTTGATAGTGCTCCTCCAAATTTCCCAACCGGTGTTCTTACCCCACTTAAAATCACTGTTTTTGCCATGTTATCTCTCCCCTTTTGAATTGATGGAATTGTTAGGGACGAATTATTGGGGACTGTCCCCGAACTGTTGATTTATGATTATTGGGGACTGTCCCCGAAATCGTCCCTTTTACTTACCAAACTTGTTAATTAGGATTTTTCTCACCCAACCAGTAACCGCTTACAATCTTAGCCTAGCTGACCGAACGCTCGCTCAACTTGTACTCATTGTCAAAGAGGGGACTGTCCCCCTCTTTTTATCCCTCTTTAAAAGATTGATTTCTCCAATAGTTCTGCTACATCATATGTGCTTACTTGCTCTTCTACTTCTTTAGCTTTTGTTCCGTCGCTTAGCATTGTTAAGCAGTATGGGCATCCTGAGCTGATGACAGTTGGGTTAGCAGCTAGGGCTTGCTCTGTTCTTGCAACGTTAATACGACTTCCTGTGTCTTCCTCCATCCACATTAAGCCACCACCTGCACCACAGCACATTCCTTTTTCACGATTGCGTTCCATTTCAACAAGTTTTACACCAGGAATCGCTTTTAAAATTGTTCGGGGTGCCTCGTATACTTCATTGTATCTTCCTAGATAACAGGAATCGTGGAAGGTAATGGTTTCATTAACAGGCTGTTGTGGATTCAATCTTCCTTCCTCCACTAATTTTGCAAGTAGTTCTGTATGATGATAGACTTCAGCTTCTAGACCAAAGTCAGGGTACTCATTTTTAAAAATGTTATAGGCATGCGGATCGATGGTGACAATCTTTTTCACATCATTTTTCACAAACTCATCGATGTTTTTTGTCGCAAGCTCTTGGAATAAAAACTCATTTCCGAGACGACGTGGTGTATCACCGGAGTTCTTTTCCTTATTACCTAGAATTGCAAATGTCACTCCTGCTTTATTTAGAAGCTTTGCGAATGATAAGGCTATTTTTTGACTACGATTATCATATGAGCCCATTGAGCCGACCCAGAATAGGTATTCAAACTCTTCACCAGCCTTGTTCATTTCTTTTACGGTAGGTACGATAACATCTTCACGAGCCTCACGCCATGTTTCACGCTCTTTACGGTTTAATCCCCATGGGTTGCCTTGACGTTCGATATTTGTCATTGCACGCTTTCCATCTGCATCCATTTTCCCTTCAGTTAACACAAGATATCTGCGCATATCAATGATTTTATCAACATGCTCATTCATCACTGGGCATTGATCTTCACAGTTCCGGCATGTTGTACAGGCCCAAATTTCTTCTTCTGTGATGACATCTCCGATTAAGGATGGATTGTAATCAACAGCGGCTGCTGCAGACTCTTGTGCGCCAGAACCTGCTGCCATCATTGCAATTTGATTCCCTTTTGTATTGTTAAAGGCTACAGCTGGTACCCATGGCTGTTTTTGTGTTACAGCGGCACCTGTAAGGGTTAAATGATCGCGCAGCTTAAGAATCAAGTCCATTGGCGAAAGAATTTTCCCAGTTCCTGTAGCAGGACACATATTTGTACATCGTCCACATTCAACACATGCATACAAATCAATTAATTGTGGCTGAGTAAAGTCTTGAATTTTCCCAACACCAAATGTTTCTTGTGTTTCGTCTTCAAAGTCAATTTTTTCAAGCTTGCCAGGATTTGAAACTCTGTTAAAATACACATTTGCTGGTCCTGCAATTAGATGGGCATGCTTTGATTGTGGCACATATACTAGGAATGTTAATAAGAATAATAAGTGAATCCACCATGCTATGTAGAAGACGACAATTGATCCAGTATCTCCTACAAAGCTAAGTAAAAAGGCTAAGGATGAGGCGATTGGCTCTGACCATGTAAGCTCATGTCCATGCCAGATAATTCCCATTCCATTGCCAAGAAGAACAGATAACATAAGTCCGCCAATAAAAATTAAGACTAATCCTGATTTAAAGCCACGTTTTAGTCGAACAAGTTTTTCAACATAGCGGCGATGAAACGCCCAAACGACCGCTATTAAAATCATGAACGTAATCAACTCTTGGAAAAAAGTGAAAGCCGGATAGAGCGGTCCTAGTGGTAAATGAGCACCAGGTATTAGACCTTTTATGATAAAATCAATCGCTCCAAATTGAACAAGGATAAACCCATAGAAAAACATGACGTGGATGATCCCGCTCTTCTTATCCTTTAACAGCTCTTTCTGTCCAAAAACATTCACCCATATTTTTTGGAGTCTCTCTTTTACCTCGCCATCAAATTCAACTTTTTTCCCTAGCTTAATGTAGGCCATTCTCGTTCGAATTAAGTAGATAAATAAGTGTACTGCGTAAGCGGTTACAATTAAGAATGCAATAAAATTCACCCATAGTAATGCATCCATTCCTTTTCCCCCAATCTCCCAGTTGTTGCAGGCCATTTATTACTTGGTAGTTCTCCCCTTTGTTCATAACACTTCTAAAATTCTGAATTTAACATTATACTACTATGATAATAAATGAATGAGCATTCAGTCAACACTTTTTCATACTGAATGTCTAAATGATTGTTACAAATGTATTCGATTGATTACAAAATATGCGTCGGTTGTACTAATACATAAAAAAAGCACCTCAAGCCAAGACTATTTTAAATATAGCTTGCTACTAGGAGGAATGAAATTTGAATATCTTCATTACCATATGTTTGATTATAGTGGCACTTATTTGTTGGTTCACAATCGATTATCATCTTGGAAGAAGAGATCATCTTTCAAAATCAAAATATACACAATATTCTCAGAAGAAAAGTGATATTAGCCTGTTTATCGACGGGGAAAAGCTATATGAGGACTTTTTTGAGCGAATTAAAAATAGTCAACATAGCATTCATATCTTATTTTTTATTGTAAAAAACGACGAAGTTAGTAACGAATTTCTTTCATTATTAGGTGAAAAGGCAAGCCAAGGAATTGAAGTACGCTTATTACTTGATTATGTAGGAAGCTTTAAGCTTAAAAAGCACAAAATTAACGAACTAAAGAATAAGGGTGTTATCTTTGCCTATTCACACAAGGTGAAATTCCCTTATATTTTTTACACACTTCAAGCTAGAAATCATCGTAAAATAACCGTTATTGATGGAGAATTCGCCTATTTAGGAAGCTTTAATATTGCAAGAGAGTATATTGGGAAGGATCCTAAATTCGGCTATTGGAGAGATTATCATCTTAAAATTACCGGTAAAGGGGTATCTGATTTACAAGAACAATTTTTTAAGGATTGGTATGATGCTACTGAGGAAGATAAACGTAAGGATACTCGTTATTTCCCTAGTCAACCTGAGGGGACACGGTCACATAAGTTTATTTCAACCTATGGAGAGCATTTGAATGAACATTTTATTTCATTCATTAGAGATGCCCAACAGGAAATCATTATTTGCTCCCCCTATTTTATTCCAGGCAAAACGATACTTAATGAACTATTAGCCGCTATCGCAAGAGGAGTAAACGTAAAAATTATGGTGCCGATGAAAGAGGATCATCCACTTGTTCAGGAAGCCTCCTATCCTTACTTTGGTAAGCTTTTACTTGCAGGATGTGAAATTTATCAATTTTACTATGGGTTTTATCATACGAAGTGCATCGTAATCGATGACCACCTTTGTGATATTGGAACAGCGAATTTTGATAAACGAAGCTTATATTTGAACGATGAAATGAATTGTTTAATCTTTGATCAAGAGTTTATCCAACAAGTTAAAAAGCAAATCAGTGAAGATTTTCGTCGATCTGAGCTTTTAACCTATGAGGCTTATAACAAGCGTTCCTATCTAAAACGGAGCAAAGAGGTATTCGCAACGATTATTTCTCATTTTCTATAAAGAGTTTCTTGATTAATATACAAGGAGGAATTGGATGATTATTCGATTTGGATATGTTTCACATGCTCTTTCTCTTTGGGATTGCTCTCCAGCAAAAGCATTAACGTTTACTCGCTGGAAAAAGCTTGATGAAAATGAGAGAAATCAGCAGCTTCTTTTTGTGACGAGAAAAAATCTTGAGCACACGCTACGAATGATTCATTATAATATTGCTCAAGAAATATTTTTGTATCGCTTTTCATCATCGATTGTGCCGTTAGCGACACATCCTGAGGTGCTTTGGGATTACAGAACACCCTTTAAGGATTTACTGGCTGAAATTGGACAACTTGTTAAGAAGTATAAGCTTCGTACTAGTTTTCATCCAAATCAATTTACACTGTTTACGAGTGATAAACCACATATCACTGAAAATGCAGTTGGTGATATGACTTACCATTATGACGTTTTAGACGCAATGGAACTTGCGGATGAAGCGATTATTAATATCCATGTTGGTGGTGCTTACGGAAACAAGCAAGCTGCAACCGAACGTTTTCACACCAATATTAAGAAGCTCCCTGATTATATTAAAAAGCGAATGACACTTGAAAACGATGATAAAACCTATACAGCAACAGAAACGTTAGCTATTTGTCAAAAGGAGAGAATCCCTTTGCTTTTTGACTATCATCATTTCATGGCTAATAAAGAGGATGATGAGGCTATTGAAGACTTGTTACCTGACATTTTTAAAACGTGGTCTTGGATTGGCATCCAGCCAAAGATTCATGTATCCTCACCTAAATCTGATACGGAATATAGAAGTCATGCAGACTATGTCGATGCTGAATTTTTAATGCCTTTAGTAAAGGTGTTGAAGGAAATGAATGTAGATTTAGACTTTATGATAGAAGCAAAGCAGAAGGATAGAGCAGCTCTAAAGCTATGTGAGGATCTTAGCAAAATTAGAGGTGTAAAACGGGTTGGCGGTGCGACGATTCAGTGGTAGCTGCATAGAATTAGGCAGTTGCAAAATTCATCTTCAAACTTGCAAAATTATTGGCTAAGATTGCAAAATTCCATTCAATTTCACATAAAAAAACTCAGATGAGCTTCCCATCTGAGTTTTTTTCATGATTACATTTTTTCAGGCGCCGAAACACCAATCAATGTTAGAGCGTTCTGTAATGTCGTTTGTGTTGCTTTCATCAAGCCGAGTCTTGCACGACTTTTCTCTGTATTTTCAGGATCTAACACCTTTTCAGCATTGTAGAAGCTGTGTAGTGTTGATGCTAAATCGTAAATGTAATTTGTGATGCGATGCGGGATTCGTTTTTGTGCTGCTTCTGCAACTGCTTGAGGGAATTCACCTAGTTTTTTCAAAAGGTCAAATTCCTTTTCAGATGAAATTTCATCAAGTTTCAAGTTGTCGTCATATGTTAAGCCTTGCTCTTCTCCTTGGCGAAGCATGCTGCAAATACGCGCATGTGCATATTGAGCATAGTAAACAGGGTTTTCATTTGATTTTGAAACAGCAAGATCTAGATCAAAATCCATATGTGTGTCAGCACTTCTCATCGCGAAGAAGTAGCGAACTGCGTCAAGACCAACCTCTTCAATTAAATCTCTCATTGTCACTGCTTTACCAGTACGTTTACTCATTTTCATTTTTTCACCGTTTTTATATAGGTGAACAAGTTGAATGATTTCTACTTCAAGTGTTTCCTTGCCGTAACCAAGCGCCTCGATAGCTGCTTTCATACGCGGGATATAGCCGTGGTGGTCTGCTCCCCATACGTTGATAAGCTTTGTAAATCCACGGTCAAGCTTGTCCTTGTGGTAAGCAATATCTGGTGTTAAATACGTATAAGAACCGTCATTTTTGATGAGTACACGGTCTTTGTCATCTCCAAATGTTGTTGAACGGAACCATGTTGCTCCTTCTTCTTCATAGATATGGCCCTTTTCCTTAAGTGCCGCAAGGGCTTCATCAATTTTCCCATTATGGTAAAGGGATGTTTCTGAGTACCATACATCAAATGCAACACGGAACTCTTCTAGGTCTGCTTTTAGCTTGCCCATTTCGTACTTTAACCCATATTCTCTAAAGAAGCCTAATCGTTCCTCACTGTCCTGCTCAGCAAATCTATCGCCAAATTCTTCAGCAATCTTTTTTCCAATTCCAATAATATCTGCACCATGATAGCCATCCTCAGGCATCGCAACTTCCTTACCCAAAGCTTGTAAATAACGCGCTTCAACTGAAAGAGCTAAGTTGTTAATTTGATTTCCAGCGTCATTGATGTAATATTCACGTGATACATCATAGCCTGCTTTTGCTAGAACATTACATAAGGAATCTCCAACTGCCGCACCACGAGCATGACCTAAATGAAGATCACCTGTTGGGTTTGCAGAAACAAATTCAACTTGAACCTTTTCATTGTTTCCAATATTTGTTTCACCATAGCTAGCCCCTGCTTTTAAAATAGATGGGACTAATTCTGTTAAATAGCTATTATTCATATAAAAATTAATAAAGCCTGGTCCAGCGATTTCAATTTTTTCGATCGAGCCTTTTTCTTTATCAAAATTTGCGACAATGTCATCCGCGATCATACGAGGTGCTTTTTTTGCAACACGAGCCAGCTGCATCGCCATATTTGTCGAATAATCCCCATGTGCTTTTTCTTTTGGGATTTCTAAAAGAACGTCCGGTACCTGTGCTTCTTCTGATAGACCTGCTTTGATCACAGCGGCCTTGATTTCATCCTTTAAACGTTCTTTTACTTGTTCAACGATATTCATTTTTGTTCCTCCTTATATGTCAACATTAGTTTATGTACATGCTTCTCTTTTTCATCTATTTGCAAATCATATAAAATAACGAGCTTACCTTCAAGCTCATGTGTTTCAAATGATAGCGATTTTGTATTTGTTTCTAGTTGAAGCTTTCCAAAAGGTGTAGAATAGTTTGTTAAGGTTTGCACATCTTGAATAAAGCGTTGCTTCATAGTAACAGCCCCTGAGCGCATCACAACAACCTCATTTTGCGTTACTTTTACTGTTGTTTTTACAAAACCAAGCTCATGCTCTTCTTCATATCGTAAATAAATGGTCTTTCCCTTTAGGACATACTCTCCTGTTGTGTGGACCTCAATTGTTTCTTTCTCATGATCGTGCTCATTGTGGATTTCCGATATAACATGGATTTGAACAGGTGTGCTTTCTGACATGTAGACACTCCCTTTTCATCATTCTTCTATAACTTTACTATTGTAAAGAACCATTTGCAACAACGCAAGAGATAACTTCATATATACTAGAAAAATATATGTTTATCTCTTCCATTAAGCCACTCAAGTCTTTCTCTTTTAGTGTGGTTCTATAATTATAAAAATTGTTTGAGGTTTAATTCTTTTAATGTGATTCTTCTAATTACCCTCTTCCTTTTACAATTATTACAAAATAGATATGTTATTTTCTTCAGCCCATTATGAAATATCACTAACTATTTATGTTATAAACCGTCCTTTTGAAATCCCAATTGGATGCAATTAGTAGCTATTCTATCTATTGAAAGTATTTAGTAAAAAAATTATACAAAAAAAGACCAGTATCTCTACTGATCCTTTTCTCACTTACCTGGCAACGTCCTACTCTCACAGGGGGAAACCCCCAACTACCATCGGCGCTGAAGAGCTTAACTTCCGTGTTCGGTATGGGAACGGGTGTGGCCTCTTCGCCATCATTACCAGATAAATATTAAATTGAAGGGTTATTCCTTCAAAACTAGATAACGATTCACAATTCAATTCACTTCATTTAACGCCTTTATTAGGTTAAGTCCTCGATCGATTAGTATCTGTCAGCTCCACACGTCACCGCGCTTCCACCTCAGACCTATCAACCTGATCATCTTTCAGGGATCTTACTAGCTTACGCTATGGGAAATCTCATCTTGAGG
>NZ_JAGDEL010000049.1 GCF_017497975.1 Metabacillus bambusae
ACTTAATAAATTATCTGGTAATGATGGCGAAGAGGCCACACCCGTTCCCATGCCGAACACGGAAGTTAAGCTCTTCAGCGCCGATGGTAGTTGGGGGTTTCCCCCTGTGAGAGTAGGACGTTGCCAGATAAGTGAGAAAAGGATCAGTAGAGATACTGGTCTTTTTTTGTAGATTTTTTTATAAACCGCAAGGTTTAATAATTTAGAAATGAAGACAAATTTAAATTACTAGCCTGAGGCTTGGGAGAAGCATATAAAGGAACTTCTACTAAGAACGCCACGTCCTGTGGCAACGTAGAAGTCAGCACATCCTGTGCAAGTCCTGTGAGAGTAGGACGTTGCCAGGTAAGAGAGAAAAAGATCAGTAGAGATACTGGTCTTTTTTTTATTTTGCATTTGGAATGCATTATCTAAATACGTTTAGGTGTAAGCTGAAGAGATTTGAGACACATTTTTTTCGTCACTAAACGACCTTTTTGGATTATATTTGTAAGATTGACTACTTTTTTGTATTTTTCCTCAATTTTAGTAAATGTTAATAGTACGTTTCATGTAATGTATAAATTTAGAGGTGTAAATGTTGTCATTAAGTTATTTTAAGTCCGAAAAGAAGTTAATCATATTTTCCTTATTAATCATATGTATTTATTTATTACCAATCTTTATTTTTGGGGAAAAAGCCCATATTCGAGTGCATGACAATCTGGATTCTAATATGGCCTGGTACAAAGTTTTGAGTGCTAGTGGACAAATTCATGGACCTATAAATGCAATTATTCCACAAGTAATAAATGGCCTGCCTAGAAATGCATATGGAACAGAATTTAGTCTTATTGTTTGGTTGTATTCTATATTTCCGACTATGACAGCTTACGCAGTTAGTCAAATGATTACACGAATTTTTGCCTTTATAGGAATGTATTTATTACTAAAAGATCACTTTATAAGGAATAAGGATTTTATGGTCTTCAATGTAGGTGTAGCATTAGCATTTTCCTTAACGCCTTTTTGGCCATCAGGAATGTTGAGCACATTAGGTATGCCGTTAGCACTTTGGGCATTTTTACATATCAGAAATCGAAATGGGACTTGGAAGCATTACCTTGTTTTAACTCTACTCCCCTTGTATTCGAGTATTGTACTAGGTTTTTTCTTTTTCTTATTTGCAATGGGGGTATTTTGGGTAGTTGATTTTTTTAGGGGGAAACAAAACGTTCATTTTCAACTAGCCATTATTTATATGACTTTGTTATATCTAGTGGTGGAGTACCGATTGATTTACTCCTTTTTATTTGATGAAGAACCTAATAGTAGAGATGAATATTTCCATGCGAGGCTTCCCTTGTGGAGAGTTATTCGGTTAACTTTCAAGAACTTTGTGCTAGGACATACACATGTTATGACTGTACACGGACTATTTATATTAGCTGTAACTTTGATTGCTTTATATCTGGTAATAGTTAAAAAGTTCTGGAAGCAGGAAGGGGCATTTATATTCCTTTTATTACTGAACTTTATTTTGTCAGCGTGGTATGCCTTTTGGTTTTATAAGGGCTGGCTTCCATTAACGAGGAAGTTTCATTTTATGGATACATTTAATTTTGCTAGGTTTCAATTTTTGAGGCCACTAGTTATTTATGTTGGGTTTGCATTGGGCTTAAAAATTATCTGGAATCATAGTAAAGGATGGAGGCAATATACAGTATTCTTTTTAATTGCTCAAATCCTATTATTATTTTGTTTTAATGATGAAATAATTTATCGGAAAAAGCCAACAGTGTCTGAGTTCTATTCTGAGGAACTCTTCGAAGATATTAAATCACATATTGGTTTACCCCAAAAAGATTATCGTGTTGTTAGTATAGGAATCCACCCTGCAATTGCTCAATATAACGGATTTTACACGCTTGATACCTATAATAATTTTTACCCTTTATCATACAAATATGAGTTTAGAAAGATTATTGAAAAAGAGCTTTCGAAAAATAAAACAATTAGAACTTACTTTGACGAGTGGGGTGGACGTTGTTATATTTTCACTGCTGAATTGGGTAAGCATTATATGTTTAAAAAGAATACGAAGAAAACGTTAAAGAATCTCGAATTTAATACTGAAGCCTTCAAAAAGATGGGCGGATCATACATTTTTTCAGCTGTTCCTATAGAAAATGCATTAGATAATCAACTCGTTCTCGAAAGAACATTTGAATCTGATTTATCAGCTTGGAAGATCTATCTATATAAAGCTTTATAATTTTCTTGGAGGTTATATAATGGTTGAGCCTATTCTTACGATTGTAATACCTTGTTATAACGAAGAAGATGTGTTGTCTGAAACAGTGTACCAGCTAAATAAGGTCTTAAATAATTTAATTCAAGAAAATTTAATTGCTGGTCAAAGTAAAATCTTGTTTGTTGATGATGGAAGTAAAGATAGAACATGGTCCATAATTTATAAAGAAACCTTAAGAAATAGTAAGGTTCATGGACTAAAGCTAGCAAGAAACGTCGGTCACCAAAATGCTTTATTGGCCGGCCTGATAGCAGGAAAAGCTTCATCTGATTGTGTAGTGTCTATAGATGCAGATTTACAGGATGATGTAAACGTCATTAGAGAGTTTATCTTAAAATTTAATGAAGGATTTGATATTGTTTACGGTGTAAGAGGGAAACGTGATACAGATCATGTACTAAAAAGAACTACAGCAGAAGCGTTTTATACAATGATGCAAAAGTTGGACGTTAATCTGATTTATAATCATGCTGATTACCGATTAATGAGTAAGAGAGCAATTGGGGAATTAGAAAAATTTGAGGAAGTGAACTTATTTTTAAGAGGAATTGTACCATTAATTGGTTTTCCTTCTACATCTGTATATTACGATCGTAAAGAAAGGTTTGCTGGGGAAACAAAGTATCCACTAAAGAAAATGTTATCCTTTGCATTTGAAGGCATTACTTCATTTTCTGTTACTCCTATACGATTTGTTTTGTTAGTAGGTTTTCTCTCCTTTTTTACAAGTTTATTATTTGGATCTTATTTTATTACTCTGAAGTTCATAGGAGAAACGGAGACAGGGTGGACATCTTTAATCACTTCAATTTGGTTAATTGGAGGATTGCAATTAATAGCTATTGGATTAATAGGAGAGTATATCGGTAAAATATATAAGGAATCAAAGCGTAGACCCAAATATATTGTAGATATTGATACGTATAGTCTCACTCAACAGCTCACTGAAAGGAATATATATGTAGATTCAAATGGCCAAAATCGTCGAGAATTACTTTAATAGAACGAATACCTTTATAAGGTTTTTATTAATTGGGCTTGTAAACACTTGTATTGGGTTTTCTTTGATCCTTTTATTGTTAAACGTATTTGGCCTGTCATATTGGTTTTCTACATTTATAGGTAATAGTATAGGAGCTATAGTAAGCTATGCTCTTAATAAAATTTTCACTTTCAAAAGTAATGTAAGTAATAGAAAGGGATTAATTATATTTATCCTTGTTATTTTTGGGAGCTATATTATTTCATATCAGCTAGGGTATAAAATAATTCATGATAGTAACGTTTTTAATCTTGATTTATATAAGGATGAAGTTTCAGTATTACTGGCAGCTATTTTATATACTGTTTTAAATTACTTAGGACAAAGGTATTTTACATTTCGACAAGTAGAAGATAGTTGAAAATGACTGCATATTAAAAAACTTAGTTGAAAACTCTTTAATTAATAGTTAAGACATAAATCCAGTCAGGAAGTAATGATGAAAAAACGTTTGACATAGAGTGATATATAGTTTAGAATGAAATTCTGCCATAACAAATCAGATAAATGATTTCGACTGATTAATAAAAACTTATAAAAGTAGTTGACTTTACTTATCGAAATTGTTATGATTAATTTCTAGCCTTTTAAAAGGGTTGGACAAGCAGTAAATGATCTTTGAAAACTAAACAAAACCAAGCGTGCCAACGTTAATTTTTAATTAACAAAACAACGTACTATTATAGTACAAACTTATGAGCTATATCAAACACTTTATTGGAGAGTTTGATCCTG
>NZ_JAGDEL010000050.1 GCF_017497975.1 Metabacillus bambusae
TAGCGTAAGCTAGTAAGATCCCTGAAAGATGATCAGGTTGATAGGTCTGAGGTGGAAGCGCGGTGACGTGTGGAGCTGACAGATACTAATCGATCGAGGACTTAACCTAAATAGAAAAGCGGAAGAAACCCGTTTAAATCCATAGGGAATTGGAGCGATCGAGAAGAAGTCGTTCTTTGACTTCGTACGAGAGAGTGAAATTACCGTAGGATTTGGCTTCTGTAGCTGGACAAAGTAAGAGCGTAAACTCAATGAAGTGAATTGAATTGTGAATGTTATCTAGTTTTGAAGGAACAACCTTTCAATTAAATTTGTCTGGTGACGATGGCGAAGAGGTCACACCCGTTCCCATGCCGAACACGGAAGTTAAGCTCTTCAGCGCCAATGGTAGTTGGGGGTCTCCCCCTGTGAGAGTAGGACGTTGCCAGGCAAAAGCCCCTTATTTGGGGCTATTATTTTGTTTAATTTTGTAATTGGCCCGTTGGTCAAGCGGTTAAGACACCGCCCTTTCACGGCGGTAACACGGGTTCGAATCCCGTACGGGTCACCATATGGAGGATTAGCTCAGCTGGGAGAGCATCTGCCTTACAAGCAGAGGGTCGGCGGTTCGATCCCGTCATCCTCCACCATCTAAATTTATTGTGCCGGTGTAGCTCAACTGGTAGAGCAACTGACTTGTAATCAGTAGGTTGGGGGTTCAAGTCCTCTTGCCGGCACCACTTAATTATTAATATATGAGCCATTAGCTCAGTTGGTAGAGCACGAACGAATAAGCATCGAAGCGATACTTCAGCGCACATATTGAGCTTCTACTTGATTAGACTTTCTGAAATATGGGCGTCATCACAAGTGCAAAACAACATAATACTACTCATTTAATAATGAGCCATTAGCTCAGTTGGTAGAGCATCTGACTTTTAATCAGAGGGTCGAAGGTTCGAGTCCTTCATGGCTCATCATATACACATCTTGCGGGTGTGGCGGAATTGGCAGACGCGCTAGACTTAGGATCTAGTGTCCTTGTGACGTGGGGGTTCAAGTCCCTTCACCCGCATCAGTTAAATATTGCGGAAGTAGTTCAGTGGTAGAACACCACCTTGCCAAGGTGGGGGTCGCGGGTTCGAATCCCGTCTTCCGCTCTTAGTAAGTGCCGGGGTGGCGGAACTGGCAGACGCACAGGACTTAAAATCCTGCGGTAGGTGACTACCGTACCGGTTCGATTCCGGTCCTCGGCACCACTTACAAAATGCGCCCGTAGCTCAATTGGATAGAGCGTTTGACTACGGATCAAAAGGTTAGGGGTTCGACTCCTCTCGGGCGCGCCATATACCGGGAAGTAGCTCAGCTTGGTAGAGCACTTGGTTTGGGACCAAGGGGTCGCAGGTTCGAATCCTGTCTTCCCGACCAGTTAAAATTTTTAGTTATATAAGGTCCATATATTTGGAGGAATACCCAAGTCCGGCTGAAGGGATCGGTCTTGAAAACCGACAGGGGTGTCAAAACCCGCGGGGGTTCGAATCCCCCTTCCTCCTCCATATTTTTTAATATTTATTTCTATTATCGCGGGGTGGAGCACGAACGACTATGCTTCATTGATTAACATCAGCGTACCGATTGAACTGAATCTTGAATTAACTTCCTGAAATCGGGACGGTCCGTATAAGCAGAAACAGTATGCATAGGATATCTTTATTATTTTTATTATCGCGGGGTGGAGCAGTCTGGTAGCTCGTCGGGCTCATAACCCGAAGGTCGCAGGTTCAAATCCTGTCCCCGCAACCAAATTCAGTTGACGATACTCCATTGCTCTTACTTCTTAGCAAGGTAACATAGGAGTGCATTAGTGCAACTAAATGGTCCGGTAGTTCAGTTGGTTAGAATGCCTGCCTGTCACGCAGGAGGTCGCGGGTTCGAGTCCCGTCCGGACCGCCATTTATCATTAATTATCTAAATATTCAAAATACGCGGAGGGGTAGCGAAGTGGCTAAACGCGGCGGACTGTAAATCCGCTCCTTAGGGTTCGGCAGTTCGAATCTGCCCCCCTCCACCATTTAAATTGATTAATGGCGGTTGTGGCGAAGTGGTTAACGCATCGGATTGTGGTTCCGACATTCGTGGGTTCGATTCCCATCAGCCGCCCCATATAAGTTATAAACGAAATACTATGGTATCAACTTTTACTGAGTTTCAAACTGTACTCAGTAGTCGAAGATATTTCATGTAGCTTCTCAATGGGCTATAGCCAAGCGGTAAGGCATCGCACTTTGACTGCGACATGCGTTGGTTCGAATCCAGCTAGCCCAGCCATATTTTGTTTTAAACTGCGGGTGTAGTTTAGTGGTAAAACCTCAGCCTTCCAAGCTGATGATGAGGGTTCGATTCCCTTCACCCGCTCCATCTTTAATTGTATATGGGCCTATAGCTCAGCTGGTTAGAGCGCACGCCTGATAAGCGTGAGGTCGATGGTTCGAGTCCATTTAGGCCCACCATTTATATTTGTTCCGCAGTAGCTCAGTGGTAGAGCTATCGGCTGTTAACCGATCGGTCGTAGGTTCGAGTCCTACCTGAGGAGCCATTTTCATATGGGGAAATACTCAAGTGGCTAAAAAAGGCGCCCCTGCTAAGGGTGTAGGTCGTGTAAGCGGCGCGAGAGTTCAAATCTCTCTTTCTCCGCCATACATAATATATTGTGCCTTTAGCTCAGCTGGATAGAGCAACGGCCTTCTAAGCCGTCGGTCAGAGGTTCGAATCCTCTAAGGCACGTTCAAACTAATCTAACTTGGATTAGTTTTTTTGCATTGAATTCTCTTTACAAAGCTGTAGATCACAAATAAGAATAAACCTTTATTAGAAGAGACGTTTATTTCTTTAAATCTTATCTTTAGATATTTCAACAAAGTCTTCTCGCAGAGTTCCGTATGTTCTCCTCCGACATCGGCCTCCAGTTATCGCTTCTCAGTACGATCTCCAAAGTCCTCCACTCTATTTGAAGAAGCATTCTTGTAAGCATACTCAGCATCAGTCATGGATGGCGTTTTTGTTAAATTTTATGTTGAAACAATACCATGAATCTCCCGATTTTTCTCTTGAAACTTTTAAAAATTTTTTTCTGAAGAAATAGAAGATTAATAGAAAAGAGTGTTTAAATCTATAAATTTAAGATCAATCTCTTTATATACACAATGAATAGCGGAAGGTAAGATTTTACTTGTAAGCGCTTATACTAGTGAATCAGTTTTAACATTTTGAAGGGAGTGTTGAAGGGCTTTGATTAAAATTAAAAAAAGAGTATTACCAATAATATGGTACCTATAGATAGGACACTTATAAAAGAGTGTTTCATCTATAGGTATTTTTTTATATACTTTAATTTCAAGATAATGGGGATTAGGGGACAACATGAGTAAAATAACATTTTCAACT
>NZ_JAGDEL010000051.1 GCF_017497975.1 Metabacillus bambusae
CCAGTGTGGCCGATCACCCTCTCAGGTCGGCTACGCATCGTTGCCTTGGTGAGCCGTTACCTCACCAACTAGCTAATGCGCCGCGGGTCCATCTGTAAGTGATAGCTAGACGCCATCTTTCAATTTCAAACCATGCGGTTCGAAATGTTATCCGGTATTAGCTCCGGTTTCCCGGAGTTATCCCAATCTTACAGGCAGGTTACCCACGTGTTACTCACCCGTCCGCCGCTAATCAATGGGAGCAAGCTCCCATTGATTCGCTCGACTTGCATGTATTAGGCACGCCGCCAGCGTTCGTCCTGAGCCAGGATCAAACTCTCCAATAAAGTGTTTGATATAGCTCATAAGTTTGTACTATATAGTACGTTATTTTGTTAATTAAAAATTAACGTTGGCACGCTTGGTTTTGTTTAGTTTTCAAAGATCATCATTAGCCGTTCTTAACGACTAGGTATTTATCATAACATTTATACTATTCTAAGTCAATAACTTTTAAAAGTTATTTTTCTAAAATAGTAATATTGTTTCTGTCTTGTGGACAGGAGTTAATAATAACCTATATTAATAAATGAGTCAACAATTCTAGTAAACTTTTTTAATAAAGTTTTAAATGAACTTGTATGTAGGAAAGAACCTAAAGTGTCTTCTTCTCATTATCTGTAAAAACCCTTGATCTCGTTAAAAACCTTACACCCTCTGGCCCTTCTAATGAAAACATCCCACCTCTTCCTTCTACAACATCAATAATTAATTGTGTATGCTTCCAGTATCCATATTGAGCTTTACCTATATAAAATGGACATCCCTCGATATATCCTAGTAAAATATCTTGCTCACCAACTAAAACTTCATCTGCTTGGTAGCACATCGGTGAACTACCATCACAACAACCTCCAGATTGATGGAACATTAATGGACCATGTTTCTGCTTTAAATCACTAATTAATTCAGATGCTTTTTTTGTACAAACTACTTTTTTAACTTCCTCCATACCTCTTACCTCCTTAATATATAAACTTCCGCATTAAACTTAAGATGCGGAAGTCAATTCATATTTTATATATTAAAAGAATCCTAATTTAGTTTGACTATAGCTAACTAACATATTTTTTGTTTGTTGATAATGACTAAGCATCATTTTGTGATTTTCTCTTCCTATACCAGACATTTTATAACCACCGAATGCTGCATGTGCAGGATATGCATGGTAGCAGTTTGTCCAAACACGTCCTGCTTCAATTCCTCTTCCAAATCTGTATGCAGTATTTATATCTCGAGACCAAACTCCTGCACCTAAACCGTATAAAGTATCATTTGCAATTTCCAATGCATCCTCCTGATTTTTAAATGTAGTAACAGAAACTACCGGACCAAAAATTTCTTCTTGAAAGATCCTCATTTGATTATGTCCTTTAAAAACAGTTGGTTTTACATAATATCCTCCGCTTAGGTCACCTTCTAGAAAATTTCGACCTCCGCCGGTTAAGAGTTGTGCTCCTTCTTGTTGTCCAATATCAATATACGAGAGTATTTTTTCTAACTGTTCTGTAGAGGCCTGCGCACCTATCATTGTGTCAGTATCTAAAGGATTACCTTGTATAATTTCATTAACACGCTTTAATGCCTGTTCCATAAAGTCATCATAGATAGATTCTTGAATTAAAGCACGGGATGGACAAGTACAAACTTCTCCTTGATTAAGAGCAAACATAACAAACCCTTCGATTGCTTTATCTAAAAAGTCATCATCTTTATCCATTACATTTTCAAAGAATATATTTGGAGACTTACCACCAAGTTCTAGTGTAACTGGGATTAAATTCTGAGATGCATACTGCATAATAAGTCGCCCTGTTGTTGTCTCACCAGTGAAAGCGACTTTAGCTACACGGTTATTAGTAGCAAGTGGTTTGCCTGCCTCTACCCCAAAACCATTAACAATATTAACAACACCCTTTGGTAAGAGATCCGCGATTAATTCCATTACAACTAAAATACTTACAGGTGTTTGTTCTGCAGGCTTTAGTACAATACAATTTCCAGCTGCAAGTGCAGGTGCAAGTTTCCAAGTTGCCATTAGAATTGGAAAGTTCCAAGGAATGATTTGTCCTACTACTCCGAGCGGTTCATGAAAATGATATGCAACAGTGTCCTTATCTACCTCACTAATGCTTCCCTCTTGAGAGCGTATGCACCCCGCAAAATACCGAAAGTGATCAATTGCTAATGGAATATCTGCATTCAAAGTTTCCCTAACAGGTTTTCCGTTATCCCAGGTTTCAGCTACTGCTAGCATTTCTAAATTTTGTTCTAGCCTGTCCGCAATTTTATTTAAAACATTTGCTCTTTCGGCGGCAGATGTTTCACCCCATGATTTTTTCGCTGCATGTGCCGCATCGAGCGCATGTTCAATGTCTTCAGATGAAGACCTAGCTACTTCACAAAAAACTCGCCCGTTCACTGGCGATACATTCTCAAAGTAATTTCCTTTTACCGGTGGTGTCCATTCTCCACCAATATAATTATCGTACTTTGACTTAAATGTAACCTTTGACCCCTTTGTACCCGGTTGTGAATAAATCAATTAAAATCCCTCCTATTATTTGTTTCAAGACAGAAAATGATAGTAGAAAGTTATTATGTAAGCCGTGTCCAAACTATCAATATATACCTATTCTTTAAAAATGAGATTATTACATTAATAAAAAAAAACTTGTCCAAAACTTCTCATTACTGTTCAAATAATAATCAGAGAAATAATGAATAATGAAAAATAACCGCCTAAATTAGACGGTTACTTTTGTATAAACCCCTTACATTTAGGGCATTCATATAGACTTCCAATCTCACCATAAGTTCTTTGTAGAGTTTCTTCCATTGAAATGTTACATCTAGGGTAGCTCAGTTTTTTGCTGTGTCCTTTTTAGGTTCTTTCATTTACTGGGATTCGATTTTAACCTTAAACCTAACGGTTAAAAAAACACAAAAAAGACCAGTATCTCTACTGATCTTTTTCTCTCTTACCTGGCAACGTCCTACTCTCACAGGGGGAAACCCCCAACTACCATCGGCGCTGAAGAGCTTAACTTCCGTGTTCGGCATGGGAACGGG
>NZ_JAGDEL010000052.1 GCF_017497975.1 Metabacillus bambusae
GAAGGTTAAGTTGTTAAGGGCGCACGGTGGATGCCTTGGCACTAGGAGCCGATGAAGGACGGTACTAACACCGATATGCTTCGGGGAGCTGTAAGTAAGCTTTGATCCGGAGATTTCCGAATGGGGAAACCCACTGCTCGTAATGGAGTAGTATTTTTACCTGAATACATAGGGTAATAAAGGCAGACCCGGGGAACTGAAACATCTAAGTACCCGGAGGAAGAGAAAGCAAACGCGATTTCCTGAGTAGCGGCGAGCGAAACGGAATTAGCCCAAACCAAGAGGCTTGCCTCTTGGGGTTGTAGGACACTCTATACGGAGTTACAAAGGAACGAAGTAAATGAAGAGGTCTGGAAAGGCCCGTCAAAGAAGGTAACAACCCTGTAGTTGAAACTTCGTTCCCTCCAGAGTGGATCCTGAGTACGGCGGGACACGAGAAATCCCGTCGGAAGCAGGGAGGACCATCTCCCAAGGCTAAATACTCCCTAGTGACCGATAGTGAACCAGTACCGTGAGGGAAAGGTGAAAAGCACCCCGGAAGGGGAGTGAAATAGATCCTGAAACCGTGTGCCTACAAGTAGTCAAAGCCCGTTAATGGGTAATGGCGTGCCTTTTGTAGAATGAACCGGCGAGTTACGATCCCGTGCAAGGTTAAGTTGATGAGACGGAGCCGCAGCGAAAGCGAGTCTGAATAGGGCGAAAGAGTACGTGGTCGTAGACCCGAAACCAGGTGATCTACCCATGTCCAGGGTGAAGTTCAGGTAACACTGAATGGAGGCCCGAACCCACGCACGTTGAAAAGTGCGGGGATGAGGTGTGGGTAGCGGAGAAATTCCAATCGAACCTGGAGATAGCTGGTTCTCTCCGAAATAGCTTTAGGGCTAGCCTTGAATTTAGAGTCTTGGAGGTAGAGCACTGATTGGACTAGGGGCCCCCAACGGGTTACCGAATTCAGTCAAACTCCGAATGCCAAAGACTTATATTCAGGAGTCAGACTGCGAGTGATAAGATCCGTAGTCAAGAGGGAAACAGCCCAGACCACCAGCTAAGGTCCCAAAGTATACGTTAAGTGGAAAAGGATGTGGAGTTGCTTAGACAACCAGGATGTTGGCTTAGAAGCAGCCACCATTTAAAGAGTGCGTAATAGCTCACTGGTCGAGTGACTCTGCGCCGAAAATGTACCGGGGCTAAACGTATCACCGAAGCTGTGGACTGTTCTTTTAGAACAGTGGTAGGAGAGCGTTCTAAGGGCTGTGAAGCTAGACCGTAAGGACTAGTGGAGCGCTTAGAAGTGAGAATGCCGGTATGAGTAGCGAAAGAGGGGTGAGAATCCCCTCCACCGAATGCCTAAGGTTTCCTGAGGAAGGCTCGTCCGCTCAGGGTAAGTCGGGACCTAAGCCGAGGCCGAAAGGCGTAGGCGATGGACAACAGGTTGAAATTCCTGTACCACCTCCTCACCATTTGAGCAATGGGGGGACGCAGAAGGATAGGGTAAGCGCGCTGTTGGATATGCGCGTCCAAGCAGTTAGGCTGACAACGAGGCAAATCCCGTTGTCACATAAGGCTGAGCTGTGATGGCGAGGGAACTATAGTACCGAAGTTCCTGATTCCACACTGCCAAGAAAAGCCTCTAGCGAGGTGAGAGGTGCCCGTACCGCAAACCGACACAGGTAGGCGAGGAGAGAATCCTAAGGTGAGCGAGAGAACTCTCGTTAAGGAACTCGGCAAAATGACCCCGTAACTTCGGGAGAAGGGGTGCTTTTTAGGGTGAATAGCCCGGAAAAGCCGCAGTGAATAGGCCCAGGCGACTGTTTAGCAAAAACACAGGTCTCTGCGAAGCCGCAAGGCGAAGTATAGGGGCTGACGCCTGCCCGGTGCTGGAAGGTTAAGGGGAGAGGTTAGCGTAAGCGAAGCTTTGAACCGAAGCCCCAGTAAACGGCGGCCGTAACTATAACGGTCCTAAGGTAGCGAAATTCCTTGTCGGGTAAGTTCCGACCCGCACGAAAGGCGTAACGATCTGGGCACTGTCTCAACGAGAGACTCGGTGAAATTATAGTACCTGTGAAGATGCAGGTTACCCGCGACAGGACGGAAAGACCCCGTGGAGCTTTACTGTAGCCTGATATTGAATTTTGGTACAGCTTGTACAGGATAGGTAGGAGCCTGAGAAGCCGGAGCGCTAGCTTCGGTGGAGGCGTCGGTGGGATACTACCCTGGCTGTATTGAAATTCTAACCCACAGCCCTTATCGGGCTGGGAGACAGTGTCAGGTGGGCAGTTTGACTGGGGCGGTCGCCTCCTAAAATGTAACGGAGGCGCCCAAAGGTTCCCTCAGAATGGTTGGAAATCATTCGTAGAGTGTAAAGGCACAAGGGAGCTTGACTGCGAGACCTACAAGTCGAGCAGGGACGAAAGTCGGGCTTAGTGATCCGGTGGTTCCGCATGGAAGGGCCATCGCTCAACGGATAAAAGCTACCCCGGGGATAACAGGCTTATCTCCCCCAAGAGTCCACATCGACGGGGAGGTTTGGCACCTCGATGTCGGCTCATCGCATCCTGGGGCTGTAGTCGGTCCCAAGGGTTGGGCTGTTCGCCCATTAAAGCGGTACGCGAGCTGGGTTCAGAACGTCGTGAGACAGTTCGGTCCCTATCCGTCGTGGGCGTAGGAAATTTGAGAGGAGCTGTCCTTAGTACGAGAGGACCGGGATGGACGCACCGCTGGTGTACCAGTTGTCTTGCCAAAGGCATAGCTGGGTAGCTATGTGCGGAAGGGATAAGTGCTGAAAGCATCTAAGCATGAAGCCCCCCTCAAGATGAGATTTCCCATAGCGTAAGCTAGTAAGATCCCTGAAAGATGATCAGGTTGATAGGTCTGAGGTGGAAGCGCGGTGACGTGTGGAGCTGACAGATACTAATCGATCGAGGACTTAACC
>NZ_JAGDEL010000053.1 GCF_017497975.1 Metabacillus bambusae
AAAAAATATTATGGTAATGATAATTTGCCGATTCGTAAACAATCTTTGAATTTTGAACCTACAGAAGTTTCTGTGGTTAAAACCAAAAACTTATTTAATAAAACAACGGTTACTAGTGGAAAATATGTATCTACTACAAACGGTACTTTAGGAGATAATACGGTTTTATCTGCTTCTGATTATATTCCTATCAGTCCAAGTACCTCATATACTCAAAGTCATTCTGATTCAGCTTCAAACTTTGCTTTTTATGATAGTAGCAAAGTTTTTATAAGTGGCGCAACGGATACTAAAACATTTTCAACTCCTTCAAATGCAGCATACGTAAGAGTAACAATAAGGAATGTAAATTTAGATAGTTACCAACTAGAAGTAGGTACAGAATCGACTGGTTATGTACCTTACGAGGTTAATCAAGTTACCGGATTAACTGTAGAAAAAGATAATGTTATTGGTCTTGAATCTTTAAAAGTTCCAAGGAATACTGTAATTGTTTCTAAATATGGTGGTTTTAATTCGATTGTAGAAGCAGTCGCAAGTATTACGGATGATAGCCAAAGTAAACCATATACAATTAATGTTTATCCTGGTATTTACGACAATGAAACAATTCAATTAAGGGGTCGTTTCATTGGAATTAAAGCTGTTCAAAAAGGTTCTGTAGTTATTCAAAATAGTTATAATGATTATGCGAGACCTCCCATTGATATGTCAGGAGATAATGGTCAGTTAGAAGGTTTAATTGTTATATCAAAACAAGGAACGCAAACAGGAACAAGTCCATCTTATGGAGTGCATATTGACGATTGGGGAAATGGTGGAGGAACAACTATATTAAAAGATTGTAAAATCATAAGCGAAAACGCTCCTGCTTTAGGAATCGGGTTAAGAGATCAACAAACAATCGAAATCATAGGTTGTGAAATTATTTCTCCTGTAAGACAAGCATTATACGCACATAACCAACAATCGAATGGTGGAACAGATCAGAAATTAATCTCGAAAAATTCTCGTTACGAATCAGGCTCAACTAACGATGCAGTATTAGTCATCCAAGATGCAAACCATCGTGAAGGCGGTGGTGCAGGTGACGCTCAAGATACTGTATTTAGTTTTTATAATAATATTATTTGGTCTACTGTAAACGGAACAGCAAATCCATTGACGGTAGATGCACCTTTAGATGCAAACTCATGGTGTGGATATATAAAATTAGGTGGAGACAGTTTCGGGAATAATGTAACTCAAATTAATGCTTAATTGGAGTAAATTCCGCA
>NZ_JAGDEL010000054.1 GCF_017497975.1 Metabacillus bambusae
TGTTCTCCAAACTCTATTGGAGACTGGTAGTTTAATTTTGCCTGAATTCGTATTTGATTATAATAATACATGTATTGATTTACGATTTGCACTACTTTAGAATTAGATATAGATGCTCTTCTTAGAGTGTTGAATCCTTCCGACTTTAGCGAGGAGTGAAAGGATTCTATGACGGCATTATCATGGCAGTTTCCTTTGCGAGACATGCTTGTGATAATGCCTTTTTCTTTGGCTAAATTCTGATATTCGTAAGATGTGTAGACAGAGCCCTGATCACTGTGTAAAATGACTCCTTCTGGTTTCCGTTTTACTATAGCTGACTTTAATGTATCTATAACCAAAGAAACTTCTTGGCTAGTACCGATGGTATAGGCTACGATCTCATTATTATATAGATCTATAATTGTTGATAGGTACAACATATTTGAGCCATACGGTAAATAGGTAATGTCTGTAACCCATTTTTCATTTGGTTTAGTTGCAGTAAACCTTCGCTGAAGGAGATTTTTCACAACGATATTACTCACCCCATTAATATAGTTTTGACGTTTCATCTTCACTTGGCATTGTAAATCATATTTCTGCATAATCTTTTGGACCGTTTTACGGTTTAAGGTGATATTGTATTTTCTCTTTAAAACAGCTTTAATTTTTCTATGGCCATAACGAAAATAATGAGCTTTACATACTTGGATAATTATCTTTTCAATAGAAGTTGGCTCAGTAGAAGAGTATTTCTTCCTCCAACGGTAATATGTAGCCTTTGGAACCTCTAATACAGCCAGTATATCAATAATTTTATAGTAAGGAGATAACTCGTTTACTAATTTAATTACGACTCTCGGCTCCAACTCCTCTCGATTTCTTTGTACTTTTTTAAGATTTCCAGCTGCATTTGTAATTGTCTATTATTAATCTGTAGCTTCTCCAACTCACTTAATTCAACTGGACCTTTTCCATATGTGTATTGCTTACCTACTGGTTGAACAAATCGATGTGTTTCCCCATTCTTATACCATCTAACCCATGTTTCTACTTGGGTCTTATTTTTAATACCTAATGTCTCCATTATTTCCTTTGTAGATATTCCTGATTGTTTCATCTCAACAGCTTTCCATTTAATTTCCTCTGGATAAGGGATTCTTGTACCCATAAGAAAAACACCTCCGCTAGAATCATATTGATTAAATACGACTCAGGAGGTGTTTTTTCCTTGTCTCACTTTATGGGGTCACTTCA
>NZ_JAGDEL010000055.1 GCF_017497975.1 Metabacillus bambusae
GACAGTAAAAAGAAAGGATTGTACTGTCTTCTATGGAGGGGATTTTTTCATGGGGAAAATTAGAACAACCTATACAAAAGAAATTAAGCTAAAAGCGATTAATTTATACCAAAAGGAAGATATG
This sequence comes from Metabacillus bambusae, assembly GCF_017497975.1. Classification (GTDB taxonomy): domain Bacteria; phylum Bacillota; class Bacilli; order Bacillales; family Bacillaceae; genus Metabacillus; species Metabacillus bambusae. The sequence continues at coordinate 125 of NZ_JAGDEL010000055.1, forward strand.
GGTATTAGATCAATTTCCAAAGAGTTAGGGATTGGATTTACAACTGTCCAAAGATGGATAGCTCACTATAAAAGAGAAGGAATTCAAGGGTTAGAGGAAAAGAGAGGAACATCTCGTAACCCACTTAAAGGTAGAGCTAAAAAAGACTACGAAAGTGATACAGAAAAAATAAGTCGATTAGAAGCAGAGAATGCCTATTTAAAAAAGCTCTTAGCTGCGAAAAGGGGGATGATACCGGAAAAGAAAAATCGTTAAAATACAAAATAATTCATGAGCTTACGGATCAATTTACCATCATCATGTTATGTAAGATAGCAGGTGTTTCAAAAAGTGGCTATTACAAATGGCTCAAACGCCAAGATAACCCAACAGATAAGGATTTGGATGATCAATCTATCGTAACTAAGATTATTGAATGCCAACAAGATCCTGATATTAATTGGAGCTACGGTTACCCAAGAGTTCAAACTTGGCTTAAAAAGACGTATGGTTTGAGAGTTAATCATAAGAGAATTTATCGTTTAATGAAAGCGAATGGAATTCAAGCGAAGATACGGAAAAAGAAGTGGAAGCACTTTGGACGAAAAGAAAAATATGTCGTTTCAGAGAACTATTTAAACAGAGAATTTTCAGCTACACGCCCAAATGAAAAATGGGTAACAGATATAACTTATCTACTATTTAATGGAAAGAAACTCTATTTATCTTCGATACTAGACCTTTATAACAATGAGATTATTTCATATAAAATAAGTGAAAGAAATGATCTTAAACTAGTAGCTGATACAGTAAAAGAAGCCATAAAAAAAAGAGATGTGAAAGGACTCCTATTACATAGCGATCAAGGATTCCAGTACACCTCAAAAAGATATAACAAACTATTAAATAGATACAA
>NZ_JAGDEL010000056.1 GCF_017497975.1 Metabacillus bambusae
GTCCTGTGCGTCTGCCAGTTCCGCCACCCCGGCACTTACTAAGAGCGGAAGACGGGATTCGAACCCGCGACCCCCACCTTGGCAAGGTGGTGTTCTACCACTGAACTACTTCCGCAATATTTAATTGATGCGGGTGAAGGGACTTGAACCCCCACGTCACAAGGACACTAGATCCTAAGTCTAGCGCGTCTGCCAATTCCGCCACACCCGCAAGGTGTGTAAATGGTGAGCCATGAAGGACTCGAACCTTCGACCCTCTGATTAAAAGTCAGATGCTCTACCAACTGAGCTAATGGCTCATTTTTCAATGAGAAGTATTAAATGGTGCCGGCAAGAGGACTTGAACCCCCAACCTACTGATTACAAGTCAGTTGCTCTACCAGTTGAGCTACACCGGCACAATAATATTATAATGGTGGAGGATGACGGGATCGAACCGCCGACCCTCTGCTTGTAAGGCAGATGCTCTCCCAGCTGAGCTAATCCTCCATAGTAAGTTTTATATAATTCTTGAAACAGCCTGGCAACGTCCTACTCTCACAGGGGGAAACCCCCAACTACCATCGGCGCTGAAGAGCTTAACTTCCGTGTTCGGCATGGGAACGGGTGTGACCTCTTCGCTATCGCCACCAGACAATTACGACAAGAACTATTATACTATTTTGAAAGAATATTTCAAGTGTTTTTTCACAAAAACTTTTATATTCATTCAAAACTAGATAACGATTCACAATTCAATTCACTTCACTGAGTTTACGCTCTTACTTTGTCCAGCTACAGAAGCCAAATCCTACGGTAATTTCACTCTCTCGTACGAAGTCAAAGAACGACTTCTTCTCGATCGCTCCAATTCCCTATGGATTTAAACGGGCTTCTTCCGCTTTTCTAATAGGTTAAGTCCTCGATCGATTAGTATCTGTCAGCTCCACACGTCACCGCGCTTCCACCTCAGACCTATCAACCTGATCATCTTTCAGGGATCTTACTAGCTTACGCTATGGGAAATCTCATCTTGA
>NZ_JAGDEL010000058.1 GCF_017497975.1 Metabacillus bambusae
AGGTTGATAGGTCTGAGGTGGAAGCGCGGTGACGTGTGGAGCTGACAGATACTAATCGATCGAGGACTTAACCTAATAAAGGCGTTAAATGAAGTGAATTGAATTGTGAATCGTTATCTAGTTTTGAGGGAATATTTCCTTTGAAAAAAACCTAAAAAATCTCTTGATTTTTTTTAGGAAAATAATATAATAGTAAATGTCGTTCAAAATAATATTTATTAATATCTGGTGGCGATAGCGAAGAGGTCACACCCGTTCCCATGCCGAACACGGAAGTTAAGCTCTTCAGCGCCGATGGTAGTTGGGGGTTTCCCCCTGTGAGAGTAGGACGTTGCCAGGTTTATATTTATAATTATACAATCTTTAAATGGAGGATTAGCTCAGCTGGGAGAGCATCTGCCTTACAAGCAGAGGGTCGGCGGTTCGATCCCGTCATCCTCCACCATCTAAATTTATTGTGCCGGTGTAGCTCAACTGGTAGAGCAACTGACTTGTAATCAGTAGGTTGGGGGTTCAAGTCCTCTTGCCGGCACCACTTATTATCACTCATTGAAAAATGAGCCATTAGCTCAGTTGGTAGAGCATCTGACTTTTAATCAGAGGGTCGAAGGTTCGAGTCCTTCATGGCTCACCATTTACACACCTTGCGGGTGTGGCGGAATTGGCAGACGCGCTAGACTTAGGATCTAGTGTCCTTGTGACGTGGGGGTTCAAGTCCCTTCACCCGCACCAATTAAATATTGCGGAAGTAGTTCAGTGGTAGAACACCACCTTGCCAAGGTGGGGGTCGCGGGTTCGAATCCCGTCTTCCGCTCTTAGTAAGTGCCGGGGTGGCGGAACTGGCAGACGCACAGGAC
>NZ_JAGDEL010000006.1 GCF_017497975.1 Metabacillus bambusae
TATGGTTTACTATAACAATTACCGTTATCAATGGAATTTAAAAAAGATGACCCCTAACCAATATAGGAATCATCTTCTAGTTGCGTGACTCTTTTTTTCTTGTGTCCTTGACACGGGTGCCAGTTTAAATATTCTATCCCTTTTTTATCTTGTTTTCTTTTCTAAGTAAAACTAAGAACATAATTTTATTCTACATAAAAGCTTTAACTTTATGATATGCAGTTAAAAAAGTAGCTTTTGTTTGAGATTTTTTAGTCATTAAATAGTTAACCGTATTGTCAAGATACGATTGAGGAGTGCTTTTACCCTTCTTTAATTTAACTGCTGGATATGAGTCTAAATCACCTTCATATATTAATTTGAGTTGCTTCGCTTCCCTTAAATCTTGTGGAGTAACAAGGGATAACGGCTTATCAACAAGTGAAATTCCATTATTACTTAATAGTGTCGCAACAAATTGAGAGCAAAAAAATGCATTTTTCCTTACTATTTCAATATTTAAGACGACACCTAATAATCCAATAAGGTTATATTTATAGTCCTGCTCACTAAGTTCAATTTTTTTTATATTTCTTTTTAGTTGGTAATATTCAAATTCCGATACACTACAACTATAGATTGCACATTTTGCCTCCTTAAATAACTCTGTATGAATATCTTCTCTCACAAATCCGCCAATAAATGGATTCTTTACATTCTTTCGACCAAAACTATACATCTCCTGAAGTTCCTCGTCAAAAGCAATCGATGCATGATTTAAGGTACTTTTTGTGAAAAGCTTGATCATCCTTGTAAATAACGTACCTGTATCTGTTAAAAATATATACACTTGTTTGTTAATCATAAAAAAACCCTCCAAAAAATTGATATGAAGGGATACGTTTAAAAACACTCGCCTTGATACAGTGTTGAACAAAGAGCTGGTTTGTTTGCTATTGTTCTAAATTCCCTTCTTTCTAAATGATAACGAGTTATTATTTAGTGAATAACAAGCTAGAGGTTTAATTGCTACTAAGACTTAAGCAGTATATTATTAATCAGATCTTTTTTGCTTTTTGCAACAAAAAAAGCCACCTTATCAAGGTAGCTTTTTTTTTCCACTTATCCATTTACATATTTATTTTCCCGATGTTTCAATCCATTATTATGATTCAACTTTTTCTCCATTTTATAAATAATGAAAAACAACACGCATAATTCTGTTAACATCCCAATTGATTGTGCCAAAGCACCGATCATTCCGTTCCAATATGGAAAAAGGCTAGAGGTTAAAACTAAAACTATAAATGTAAAGATTAAGTTGGTTGATTGTGATAGAACCATAACCTTTGTGCGTTTTCTTACCATTAATAAACCATTACAAAAGTCGATAAATGGAAAGACTAGTGTCATTAAGATAAAAACTTTTAAACTATCCAAACTTGCGTTAACTAAGCGTTCATTTGCACCTAAAAGATGCTCAATAAAAAATGCCCCTAATGGAGAGTAACAAAATAAAGCTAATATCCCAGTAGGAATGAACCCCATCATTAAAGTGAATTTTTGAACCTTTTGAGGGTGTTCCTTATAAAAAGTTAGAACAATTTGATGTGTATAAGTAAAAAAACTTAAGAATAATTGTGCAATACTTAGAGCAATTGCATAAGACGCAATTGCTAATTCAATTTCATTTGTTTTGCCTAAAAAAGCATTTATTATTGGTCCAACCATGACGATTATTAGAGATGAGAGAATCAAAGGATTGTAAAAACTAAATATTTGAGACTTTTTCGTAATTTTATGATTTACATCATCCTTAACCATCTTTTTGACTAATGTTCGTCCCTCTATAAAACTAACTAAACTTTCTATCACCATTCCCGCTAAAAAAATATATGCTCCGGTTTTTGCATTAATATTGCCAGTGTTAATAAAAACGATAGATAATATATACATGACAATTAACCTAATGACCATACCAATGGTTAGCCATTTCGTTTGCCTATTTAAAATAATAACCCCTTGGAATAGACACCGAATAGCTGAAAAAAAGGTTACAATGATTAGAATTTGATAGACATCAACAATTTGCGCAGTCATTTCCGAATCAGCACCAAAAAAAGTAGAAAAAATCCACTTACCAACCGGAGTATAAGCTAGGATACCTGCCACCATCATTAAACCTGTTAAAACATAAGCAGCTACCGTTGCCATCACCTTAAACGATACTTTATCACGAACTAACGCTGAGCATGCGTTCCGTAATAAAACACCAAGCCGTTCTGTTATACCAAATAGGCTCATCGCAATAACATAACTAGCAATAATAACCTCAGCATTTTCTCCTCTTGTTAAAGTCCCATTAATAATCATGTGAGAAAACGTAACTAAGCTAGCTGATAAGCCTAAGGGGATAAAGAACCAAAGGATCTTTTTCGTCGATAACCCCTGTTCATCATGATCAATAATATTTCCCATCTCCCTTGTTCAATTAAAAATGTCATGCTTTTTTTACTTTTTTAACTTTTATACTTCTAATATCTGATTTTACCAAAGTGTGAAAGCGCATTCTATAATAATATGATTATTTTTTATTTTTAGAATAAATAAAAAAACTCCTTTTCGGGGAGTAGTTTACTTTTTCTAATTTTAAACGATCCTTAAAAGCAAAAAATGCTATTGCTTAAATGTTCTCCGTCTTAAATCGTAATAACCATATTGAATTTTTGAGATAAATCATCTTTAAGCTTTGCGAAATATTGATCACTAACAAACCCTTTTGCTCCACGTAAAATCTCTCTTGCATAATGCTCTGGTGGAGCTGTTTCTTCACTTTTATCAATAACTAGAAAAGTTAAAACGTTAATGTAAGTCTTCCCATTCATCTCAATATCAATAAAAGCTGGGCGATATATGTTTGCTAATACTCCTTCACGGCGATACAAATAGCTCAAGCCCTCTTTTGTAATTTCATAAACCTTCCCTTCAACAGAATATTTCGCTTCTAGCATATCTGCTCTTCCACCATCTGATGATTTACGGGTATAAGCTAAAGAAAAGCCGTGCGCAATTCCACAGCCTTTTACATGTTTAAATAAATGATCAACTTGTGATTTTCGAAATCGTTCGTCATCCATACATGACCCGTATGCAAAATATAAGAGTTTATCATTATTTAAGTAGCTATGACACTTCCAATCTCCGAAAGGAATCTTGGTCATCTTCTCATGTGAGTGTTTAGATATATATACAAAAACATCGTCATAACGAATAAGATCAGTGAATACTGATTGAATAATTCTATCATAGAGATTGCTATTGTTTTCACCGTTATACCCATCTAACACATCTAGTTTTTGAAGTTGCTCATATGATATTTCGTATAGTTCACCATAAACCCGTTGCGTGGGATCACAGCTCATTGCAGGGTAGCCTTTTCCTGTATCGTAAAGTATTCCAGGTGTCCAGCAATGTCTAGCTAAGCATATTGCTCCACTCAATAAATGTTCATTTTTTTCATGCTGACGGAGTGTACCATAAACAAAGATGAGTATTTTTCGATTCATACGTTTTCCTCCAAACTATGTTCAGTTTCAGCATACTTCTACCTTCATACATGAAATTCATATTTCAGTAAGACTGCTTATATGAAAAAGCTGACTAGATAATCGTATGCCCTTGTACTCAAAAATATACGAAAAAGCTTTCTACTACATCTAGTCAGTTTATTTTCACACTATTAGTAAACGCTTTCTCTAAAAAACTAGATAACTTTGTCTTTTCACCCTTTATTATCATCTTAGACAAAGACGATTTGTATCCAATAGTAAAGAAGGAACAATGTTACGACTGTCGTAAGTGGGATGACTAGAAAAGACACATGTAAATAATCCTTCCATTTTACTTTAATTTTATTTTCTCTTAATATATGCATCCAAATTAGTGATGCGAGTGTTCCAATAGGTAATAGTAAGGAACCAATGTCACTTCCAATGATATTTGCCAGATAAATAGTCTTTAAAGTAATAGGGTCTAATCCCATTTCGGTTAAGGTTATGGTGCCAATCATTAAAGCAGGATGATTATTAAAGATATTAGATAATATGGAAACTAATCCACCCATAATAAAGCTTGCTTGGAACAGTCCCTGACTTATAATTGGTTCACATATTTCAACAAGCAATGCCGTTAATCCAACATTATGAAGTCCATATATAATGACATACATCGAAAAAGCAAAAAGGAAAATATGCCAAGGTGTCTTTTTTAAAATATCTACTGGATTTGTACGTAAGTGATACCATCTCCATATAAGTAAAACCACAGAACCTAATACTGCAACAATTTCAATAGGTATACCGAAATAAGAGGCAACAAAAAGGAGGCAACGAATCAATAGGACAAAAAATAAAATGCTCATCATTAATTTTGTCCGTTTATATTTTGTTTCGACAGAAATTGACCCTTTAAGTGGGTGAAAATTTTTTGTGAAAAATACATCCTCTAAATCATAAGACTCCTCAGATAATCGCTTCGGTAACTTTTTTCTTACTACTATGAACATTAACCACGACATAAATAGCAAACCTAGTATTGCTGGCACAAACATCATCGCTATTTGCGTATAAAGTGTCATATGAACAATCTCTAAACCTATTAGGTTGACAATATTACTTACTCCGATTGGCGCGCTAGATGCGGTCGCAATCAATGCACCACTTAAAAGGAATGGGATTTGCTCATGTGGATTTAAGCGAAGGTTTTTTAGGAGTAAAATCAAAATTGGAGTTGTAATTAATATGCTTCCATCATTATTAAATAAAAGCGTCATTAAAAAGCATAATAGTTGAATATACCAGTAAAGACGATAACCTGACCCTTTCGCCAATCGTACAAGTCGTGCTGCTGCCCAATGAAAAAAACCGAAGCTTTCTAAAATAACAGCCATCACGATTGTAGCCATAATTGTAATCGAAGCTCCACCTATTTTATTCAAAATATCTAAAATGTCTTCACGTGATACAATACCTATAAGTATAATAATCCCAGCACCGATAGTTGCAGGCCATGCTTCATTGAGCCCATTCGGCCTCCAAAATATGACTAGCATTGTAATCACAAAAACAAATACAGTCACTCCAATTTCAAAAGTCATTTCGACGCTCCTTTCTTTTTATATATAGGGAATATCACAATGCTTTCTTCATGTCTTAATCCCTATAATTATATTCAAACCTATGTCGAATGGATTAGATGTTATAGTAGTTTTCGATAAATGTACGATTGGCTTTACGGTAGAAACACCCTGTAGAGACACTAGCTTATTGTGTACATTCAACTAGTAAACAAAGTTTCAATAAACAGAAAAGAAAGAAATAACTCTAAAGACCTTTTTCATTATGAAAAACTAAGGATATGAAAGGTTACTTTCTACCATGCGGAATATACCCATGTACAAAATTAGTTTCAAAAGTTTACTTTTTACAAGGTGATTTGTTAAGGCATTTTCATATCAATTGCAATCGTTTACAAGAAGGTTAATAATATAATAGAAATGGAAAATAGTAAGTAAAGGAGAGAAGAGCATGGTATCAGGTAGAATTAGACATATTGCTATCTTCACATTAAAATATCCTGTTGATTCAACTGAGGCAGAGATTTTTTTGACTGATGGAGCGCATATTTTAAGTGCAATACCAGTAGTAGAAAATTTTGAGGTTTTACGTCAAGTGAGTTCAAAAACTGACTTTGATTTTGGCTTTTCAATGGAGTTTACTAACCAAGAAGCTTATGATACATACAATATCCATCCGAATCACAAAGCATTTGTTGAAGCAAGATGGAAAAAAGAAGTAGAGAGATTCCAAGAAATAGACTTTATTAAGCAAGATTTGTAGATCGTTCCTTATAGGATGAACGAAAGCTCAGTGGCCTTGATCAGTGCGGTAGAAAAAAGAGCACTCAGTATGAGATAAAGTTAGACTTCTATCATAAGGGATTCTCTTCATCCCCTATGATAGAGTGAGACTTATCGAATTTTACGGGCAGTGTTTATTTACTGCCTGTTAAGGTGTGGAAAACACGAAGAGCACCAGCGTTCGTTGGTGACTTAGCGAATAAGGTGTGTAAAGTTCACTAGGAGCTAGGCGCTTGGGCTAAGATGTCAAAGCGCTTATCCTCAGTACCAAAAATATTATCATTTCTTAAACGACAAAAAGGAGAGAATTGAACACTAACGAGTTCCATTACTTATTGCAAAATTTAAGTATGTTCCATAAGTTTCTCCCCTAATAATACTTACTCTTTCATATTAATTAAATAATGGTAGAAACCTTGTTCCATTAACCTAACCCGTTAGTGAAAAAGCGACTGTTCATACACAACAATCGCACCATTAGATGAAGATGGACTCATTATTTTTCACCTTGTTTATTAAGCTAATCTCAATCCTTTATTAATGACTAGAACACATCTAATATATTGACAATATGGATAGGCAAATACATATTACAGAACAAGCGAATAAGATTAAAGCTGTTCTAAAATTCCTCCTAAATTTAATACCGTAACTTGTTAATACTATTAGTTCATTTATTTAATTTCATTTTAGACTTTAAATTTAAGATAAGCTCGTACCCAAAAGCTCCTAACAATCCGGTCCAGAAAATTACCATGGAAGTAAAAGGCTCAATTCTATATATTTGAAAGTAAATATAGTTTATGAATAATAGCAGCATATAGGTGTAAAAACCAAGTATTGCTCCTTTTCTCCAATTCATTGACTCTATTTTTGACATATTTCTGAAGAATTTCATTTTAACCCTCCATAATAAGAATTTACCCTTGCTGTTCCATTAATGCCTTTTAGTCAGATCACTATCTCTGAACATAATATCAATATTTTTCAATGAGTATATTGATACCTTGTCCAGTTATCCTGTGCCGTTACATTAATAAGAGAAGCATTACTCCTAATTTTAATGCTTCCAGTTAGTTCAACAAGGTTATCATTTTATTTGGTGTTTCGGTATGGAAATAATACTTTATCAACCCAATTTTGAAACATTTTTATGGCTTCTTGGTCTGTTTTAACATTTACCTAAGACCGCATAAAATCATCATAGTAATGTTTCTTTTTTATAAAGTGCTACTACTAAAAAGGCAATACTCCCAAATAGCTGTATTTTTTGTATAAACTTCCACTTTAATAATAAATACGTTGGTTCGATTTAAAAGTTTCATTTTCGTTCCTAGTTATTGTGATAACCTGTATTTTTAGTTCGATAAGTAAGTCATTACCCATTCTTGAAGTAATGCACCTATTTGCCTAATATGTAACGCTTAACATTTACTTCGGCAAATCTACTTCAGAATATATTTAAAGTACTTTTCCAACTTTTATCCATTTTTATCATCTCAGTGATAATCATTTATAAACAATCCCAAGTGTCCCTTTTTGTTAAACATGGATTGAGTTAAATCCGTAAAAAAATAAAAAGCGCCTCTAACCTTAGTAGAAACGCATCCTTTGGATACAAAATAATTATAATAGGGATTGGATTAGAATAGGTAAATGTAAGCTGTTGATCTAGCAACTTGTATAAAGCTTGTGTCCTGCTGTTTTCTTCCCCTTGATTTGCAAGTTTATCATATAAGGATTTAGCTAATTCTAATCCAGGTGTTATCATATCCATTTCTTTAGCTGATTCAAGAGTAATGCTCATATCTATAATAATATGTTTGATATAGAAGCCAGGTTCAAAATCCCCGTTAATCATTCGAGGAGCCAGATTGCTAAGTGACCAACTTCCAGCTGCTCCTGTTTCAATGCTTTGAAGAACTTTTTTTGGATCCAGCCCAGATTTTTTGGCATAAACCATTGCTTCACAAACACCGATCATATTAGAGGCAAATACAATTTGATTGCACTTTTTGTGTACTGACCAGAACTAGCTTGTCCCTGAAAAACGATATTTTCCCAGTTAAATCAAAGATGGGCTTCATTACAACGAAATCATTATTGATTCTCTATTCTCTTAATTCTTATTTAACTAATTCCGTAAGTGGAAGAACCTTTCAAAAATAAAAAAAGATTACCCCATTAAGTGAAGTCCATTCTTATTGTATATATTTATGAAAAATAGGAATTAATTGTATCTTCAACTTTCATTAAAATATCTTTATATCCTTCATCATCAAGATAACCAATGCTTCCGAATAATAAATGTTCCACAGGTTCAATTCCTGTGAAATCAAATATCCCAATGTCAGAAGTTACTTTCAAACCTGCTGTCATACCCATCTCATCATAAACCTCATTTGGAGTACCATGTGTATTGATAATAAAACCCTTTTTTCCTTCTAATAACTTAATTACACCTTCTGCTCCAGCAGAATAAGCGAACCCAAATGCAAATACTCGGTCTACGTATCCTTTTAGAATTGCTGGAAGACCGGTCCACCAAACAGGGTAAATAAATATTATAACGTCTGCTTCAGCAACAAATTCTTGTTCCGTTTTAATATCATTAGGTGTATTTCCTGCTTTCATAGCTTCTGTATCTTCTGGTTTCAATACTGGTTGAAAATCAAGTTCATATAAATCACGAACAACAACTTCGTGACCGTTTTTCTTTAATGCATTGACTGTTTTATCTAGGATAGCGTGATTTAAGCTTTCAGGGTTTGGATGTGCATAAACAATTAGGTGTTTCATTTAAATTACCTCCAACATTTAATAATTTTTTATTTGCTTATAAAGCATAATCTAATATTATAGTATTAGACATTTTTTTATAAGTAGTCATTTTTTTATAACATAGTCACAAAAATAGTACCATTAAGAAAGAGAGGTATTGATTATGGCACGAAGTTGGTTTAGTGAGCCTCCAGAGGACCAAAAAGAGGTTTGCCCAGTTACAGAAACGCAAGACATAATTGCAGGTAAATGGAAAATCATTATTCTATGGCATTTAAGTATACAGACTAGAAGATTTAATGAACTTCATAGGTTGTTACCGGGTATTTCAAAAGGAATACTGACACGTCAGTTAAGAGAATTGGAAGAGGACCAAATGGTTCACAGAGAAGTATATAAAGAAGTACCTCCAAGGGTTGAATACTCGCTAACACCTATAGGTCAAAGCTTTATCCCAATACTGGATAGTATGGGAGAGTGGGGAATAAAATATAAAAAATCATGTAAAAAAGCTAAAGCCTATACTAATCTTTAGCTTTTTTTACATAATTTACCTTCAACTAATACTGCCCGATAGCCATCCATGAAGCGAAAAAATCACGCTTCACCTCAGAGAATGAAAATAAACTGAACTGTAAATACTTTGTCATTAGCTTTATCAATAATTAGCTTAATAACCTTATCCTACCCCCTACTATTTTCCAGCAACCCCAACTCTCTTTATTTAAAATTGCACCTACGTTTGAACCTAATAATTCAAGACTTTCAAAGCCCTGTGATTCCATGAAATGCTTGATTTCTTCGATATTAAAAATAATTTTCACATCACTTTTTATATCCTGAGAATTGGATGCCGAGTAATAGTATAGATGCTATAAACCTATTTTCCAAAATGAGAAAATTTAGCAAGCTATTTATAACATCAATGTAAAAACCTATCCTTTAGATGCAGAGGTTATCACAGAGCTTATCTTATCAGGGAAGGCTCATGAAATTGTTTCTATAAAGAAACAACATGCACAAACTGCAAATGATGTTTATATTGGACATCCTCTTAGTTTTTATCGCAGAAAAATGAATTTCTTTCGCTTTTTGTTGCATTTCACTTTTGGAAATATTGCAATGAGTTTTTAAAAACCGCAAGTTGATTACCTGTGTATTTACCATCCGAAAACACATCAACAATTGAATAATTTATTCTCCCCATAACTCTTCCCCTACTTTTTCTTTTCACTTATGATAATTTTTGTTCAACTAATCAGATACTTTGTAAAACTTGGATATTTCTGGGTTAGTATTTTTTATATTCTTTTATTATATTAATAGGGAGGATAGAACGTAACTGCGCGATGGGCTTGTCCCCGGCAATTAAACCGTATGCACCCTACTTGTATACAAATTCGAACTAAAATAAAGGATAAAACTGTCCACATTAAAAAACACTTATCAAATTACTAGACAATTTGATAAGTGTTTTAGCATACATTTTTATTGTTTTCGATAGTTATGTTACCAATTAATAGAACAATTCTCTCGGTTTCCCAATATTAAGAACTTATACTAAACTCAGGGATGTGTACTTTCACTTCACTGCCTTGTTCTGAAGAGCGTAAAATCCCATCAATTATCGCTTGATTAATCACGATTTGATCTCCAGGAATCGGTGCAGGTTTTCCTTCCTTAATTGAAAGAACGAAATCTCGTACCTTCTCATAAAAAATATTAACTTGATGTTCTTGGACTGGAATACTTGATTCCACATGGTGACCTTTTATGTCATGGAATAAGCTAATGGATCCAATTCCACCATCCCAAACTCCACTCCATGGCCCACTTCCAGCAGGTGTTAGCTTCAACCCAGCGTCAGAACCGAGGAACAAGGTAGGTCCTAGAGAATCCATATGCATTGCCCAGGATATTTTAAAGTTTAAAACTATTCCACCTTCCAAACGAATCATCGCCACACCAAAATCCTCGACTTCAAACTTTTCAGCTTCACGGTGATAGATTGGGTTTGTTCCAAAATGATTGGATGTATAAGCCGAAACTGTTAAAGGCTTCGGATAGCCAAGTGCATTTAGAGCCAAGTCTAACGAATAACAGCCGATATCCGCCATCGCTCCAGCACCAGCTAAACTTTTATTAATAAAAGTGCCTCCTGGCATCCCACGTCGTCTTCCTCCACCTGTTTGAACATAATAAACATTCCCTAATTGTCCAGACTGAACAATTTCTTTTACTGCTTGCATATTAGGATCATATCTTGGTTGGAAACCTACAGAAAGTATTTTACTAGTCTTGTGAGAGGCTTCTACCATATCAATTGCCTGCTCAAGTGTAACTGCCATAGGCTTTTCAACTAGTACATGTTTTCCTGCATATAGAGAATCAATACTAGTGTTATGGTGTGCGACATTTGGTGTACATACACTAACACCATCAATATCCATTTTAAGTAGCTCAAGATGATCATCGAACCCTTTGGCATCTTTTAAATCCAATTGTTCAATGAATTGATCTGCTTTACCTGGGATCACATCAGCAACAGCTACAATTTTGACATCATTCATTTCCTTATAGGCTCTAACATGTGCAGCTGCAATACCCCCGCTGCCAATAATTCCTATGTTAATTGTATTGGACATCTTGGTACCTCCAACTAATTTTTAACCACCCAACTTAAAATTAAAATAGTACGTTTGATTAAATTTTCTTTTATTTATAGAGAAGGAATTGGTTTATATCCTGCAACTTGATAAATTTTTTCCGTTAGCCTTACCACTTCTTTAGCGAAATCTCCCGGTACCATAACATCGTGAAGCCCTAGGATTGAATCGATAAAACTCTTATCTGAATTTGTCGTTTGTTGAGGTAGCTTAGGGTTTATCGGTTCTTTTCCTAACTGACGAAGAATTATTTTCCCATTGTCATAAAAAATCGCTCCATTTTCCCCACAAAAAACATATGTTTCATGCCAGCATGGGGCATTCCCCACAATATTTAGCCCTGCAACAACATTATTTTCAAAACGAATTGACGTAAAGGAATCCTGCTCTACTGGAGTATGATGCTGCTCCATTTTTGATTCAACCTCGATTGGTTTTAATCCAGTGGTCCATAAAAGCACGTCAATAATATGACTCCCAGAATCCATGAGCATACCGCCACCAGATAACGAAGGATTTTGCCGCCATGTTCCAGTGGTTAAATGTTTCCAATCCTGATATAAAGAAGCAGTTACAGATGTAAGATTTCCAATCTCACCGCTTGAAATTGCTTCACGAATGTAAAGAAATGCTGGTTCAAAATGTCTTTGGTAAGATACTTGCAGAACTTTGTTCGCTTTATTTGCCATGTCAATTAGTTGTTCCGCCTCTTCTAGCGAACAAGCCATTGGTTTTTCAATCAAAACATGACAATTATGGTTAATCGAATCTACCACTTGTTGAAAATGAAGGGTATGTGGTGAACAAATTAATACCGCATCCAATGGAATGTTTTCTAGCATGTCAAGATGATCATCAAAGCTAGAAATAGTTTCAAGGTTAAACCGATTAATTAATGTATCTCTGTTAATAGAATTTGGATCTGCAACAGCTACAATCGTAGCATTCTCTAATTCTGTCAATTGACTAACATGCAAATGTGATATCCCACCTGTGCCTATCAAACCAACTCTAACCTTTTCCATTTATATCCCTGCTTTCATAAATGGTTGCTTGAATTCTAATAATTGTTTCAAAATAGAGCGTTACTTATTTGAAACAAGACTAGATTGCTCTTCAAAATAGACAGCTTTCCCTGTTTTTGCAGATTCATAGATTGCTTCTAAGATTTGTGTAACGACAAATGCCTGCTCTGGTTTTACGACAGGTTCTGTATCGTTGATGATATTATCAATCCATAGACGGGCTTCTAAATCAGCATCAGATTCCGATTTCCCATCGTAAAATGCTACCCCGCCTGGTCCGAGTTCTACCTTGTTCGTATAAAGTTTTCCGAAGTCTTCACCGTTTATTCTTAATCCATCCTTCATATCTGCTCCGCCTTCTGTTCCACTCAGTGAACATTTTGCTTCATCAACATCTAATGAGTTCAACGCCCAGCTTGATTCTAATACGATTGTTGCACCATTTTCCATCGTAATAAAACCAAATGCAGAATCTTCTACTGTGAATTTTTCAGGATCCCATGGTCCCCATGCATTTGCAGCATCCTTCTTCTGGCTTAATTTATGGTAAGTTGTGCCCAAAACAGATTTCGGCTTATAGTTATTCATCATCCACAATGTTAAGTCAAGCGCATGTGTACCAATATCGATTAATGGACCTCCGCCTTGCTTTTCTTCATCAAGAAAAACTCCCCATGTTGGGACAGCACGACGACGAATCGCATGTGCTTTTGCATAATAAACCTCTCCAAGGTCACCACGTTCACATAGTTTATGTAAATGTTGGCTATCCGGACGGAAACGATTATTATAGCCAATCGTTAATTTCTTTCCAGATCTTTTCGCAGCCTCTAACATTTGACGGGCTTCCGCTGACGTCTTAGCCATAGGTTTTTCACACATAACATGCTTACTTGCATCAAGTGCTGCTATTGAAATTTCCGCGTGTGAATCGTTTGGTGTAAGCACATGCACAACTTCAATGTCTTCGTTCTGAAGTAACTCTCGATAATCTTCATAAACGTTAGCATTATCAACTCCGTACTCAGCTGCTGCTTTTTCAGCTCTTTCGATAAGCACATCACAAAATGCAACCAATTCTACGTTTTTTAGTTTTGATAAGCTTGGTAAATGTTTCCCATTTGCAATACCACCACAACCGATAATTGCTACTTTTACTTTACTAGACATAATTCTTCCTCCCATACCTTTTATATTATTTAAAATAAATTTCAAGATGTTCCTTTGCTTTTTGAATACCTTGTTGTTCCGCCTCTAAAGAGCCCCAATAACGATGATCTTCCAATTCAATACTGATTGGACCGGTGTATCCTATTTTTTCTAAACGCACGGCAACTTTCCCCCAGTTTACATCCCCTTGTCCTGGAATAGTGTAACGCCATGGACCTTCAGAAAAATCATATTTAGAGCCAAAAGTAGCTTGAATGACACCGCATTCATATTGCTCATCGTGTAAAATTTCAGTATCTTTCCCATGGCAATAATTAACTCTATCGCCAAATTCAGACAACATTCTTAAATGATCAATTCCTAGTCGAACTAAGTGGGATGGATCATAGTTAATCCCGAAATGTTTTGAAGGAATAACATGGAACATGGCTCTAAGCATTTCAGGTGTACAGCCTAATGTTGGATAATATGGTGCTGGTCCTGGCCAACCTTCTAATGCAATATAAATACCTTTTTCCTCGGCATGATTTACAATGCTAGGAAACGTATCCTTCCAAATTTCAAAAGCTTCTTTACGTGACATAGTGATATCTTCTGGGACAAGGCACATAAACATGACTTTGCCACCTAAACGAGAAATTTCTGTCATTTGATTTTTAAGCGCTTCTACAGCTTCTGCCCGAGTTTCCACATTTTTACTTAATAGTTTCGTTTGACCAACTGCTCCAACACCATCAATTGATCCAACTTCAAGTCCATTTGCTTCAAAAATAGCTTTAACTTCTTCGTTATAATATGGTACATCTATCACATTGATCCCAATACTAGATGCCCAATTTGCAACGGACTCCATTCCCCCTGCACCAATTTTTGGCGGGATTCTCATACCTATTTTCTTGTTCATATTAACAACCTCCAGATATAATATATTTCTATAAAACTATTTAATTCCACTAAATGTAATACCTTGAATAAATGTTTTTTGTAAAAAGAAGAACAATAAAATGATTGGTAATGTCATCATCGTTGATACCGCCATCATTAACCCCCACTCAGTACCCATTTGCGTTTGGAATTGCTGAAGTCCTAACGACAATGTATATTGAGTTTCGTCAGTTAAATAAAGTAATGGACCAATAAAATCTGTCCAGCTGCCCATGAACTGGAATAATCCAACAGCAAGTACTGCAGGTTTTGCTAACGGAAGCATGATTTGCCAATAAATCCGAAACTCGCTCGCTCCGTCTATTTTGGCCGCATCCCTTAACATATCTGGTAATCCTAAAAAGAACTGACGTAATAAGAAGATGTAAAATGGTACACCAAAAAATGCTGGTACAATTAAAGGTAAGTTTGTTCCAACCCAACCTATCTTGTTAAAGATTAAAAATAAGGGAATCATTGTTACCTGTCCTGGAATCATCATGACCGCAATGGTAATGAAAAACAAAACGTTACGACCCTTCCATTCCAATTTAGCAAAACTGTATGCTACTAGAGGACAAGTAAGGACAACTCCAAGTGTACTTAAAAGCGTAATAACAACTGTATTATTTAGATAGGTAAAGAACGGTATATACTCCATTGCATCTAGATAATTTGACCACTGAAATGGCTTAGGCATCCATTCAGGCGGATAAGAAAATACTTGTGTTATAGGTTTTAATGATGTTGATACCATCCATATAAATGGAATAATGAAGAAGAATGATGCAATTATTAAGCATATGTGAGATAAGGTTTTCTTAAATTTTAGTTTAGTTTTTGCATCCATTTCGTACGACTCCTTTCTACTTCCCTTGGTAGTGAACCCAACGATTTGAAGTAACAAAGATTACAGCAGTTAGGGCCATGACAATGACAAATAGAATCCAAGCCATCGCTGAAGCGTACCCCATTTGGAAAAACTTAAAAGCATTATCGTATAGGTGCATCACATAAAACGTTAAGGAGTTTGCTGGAGTTCCCTGACCTTGGGTCATAGTATACGGTAATGTAAACTGTTGAAAAGCTCCAATAGCTCCCATTACCAGGTTAAAGAAAATAACAGGAGTAAGTAACGGCAATGTGACATTGCGGGTCTTTTGCCACCAATTGGCGCCATCGACTTCCGCCGCTTCATAAAGTTCCTCTGGAATATCACCAAGTCCGGCAAGATAAATGATGACAGATTGACCAATTCCCCAAAGAGACATTAAAATAAGTGAAGGCTTAGACCATATTTCACTCCCAAGCCAATTTGGCCCCTGTATTCCAATCATATCTAGCATTCCATTTACGAGACCAAATCCAGGATTTAATAGCCACATCCATAGGACCGCTAAAGCAACATGTGGTACAAGCGTTGGTAAAAAGAAAATAGTCCTATATATCGCCATTCCTTTTATTTTCATATTCAACATCATTGCTAAAGCAACACCAAATATAATACTCAATGGAACAAATAAGACTGTAAAATAAATAGTATTGTAAATAGATTTCCAGAATAAGTCATCTTTAAAAAGTTCTTGGTAATTTTTTAGTCCAACGAATTCTCCTGGTTGTAAAATGCTATATGTTGTGAAACTAAAATAAATCGAAGCGATAAGCGGAAAAGCAAAAAACACTACCAAACCTATGATCCAAGGTGAAGCAAAAAGCCATCCGTGAAGATTTGAATTTGTAGAGTACTTCCTTTTCTTCTTTACAACTATTGGTTTTTGTACACCAGTACCTTTAGTTACTTCCGCCATATAGAAATCCCCCTTTCAATATTTAAAGTATTGAGGGTGACTCAATAGTGTATGTATCTCTAGTTTTGAGTCACCCTCTTAAAGATTTATTTATACTTCTCGAGGGCCTTGTTAATCGTTTCTGTAGCTTGATCTAAGTTTTCTTGCGCTGTACCATTTCCTCTGACTGTTTTTTCCCTCGCATCTACTAATTCATTCCACATCAATTGACCTTCAGGAATAACTGGTCTGCTATGAGAGTTTGGTAGGATATCGATAAATTGCTTTAACATTTCGTTATCTCCACGACCTAACTTCTCGTTAACAGCAGGGATTACAGAAAGATCGCCAGGAAGCTCAGCGAAGTATACCTCTTGTCCTTCTTCAGTACCGAAGTACTTTACGAATTCCCAAGCTGCTTCCACATTTTTTGATCCTTTTGGTATAACAATAGCGTGACCACCAGACCAAGTAGTGAAGTCAGTACCAGTTGGAGTAGGCATAGGTGTTACTCCATAATTCAAGTCTGGTTTATATTTCTCAATAGCAGAGATTGTCCAGTTTCCATCCACTTTCATACTGATTTGTCCTGAAATGAACGGGTCCATTGCCCCAGATCCAGCAGAACTTTCAAATCCGGCAATGTCCTCTACACCGAATTTTTGAGCAAGGCTAGCCATCCAAGTTAGCGCTTCTACGACTTTTGGGTTATTTGCAGTTACTTCACCAGTTTCTTCATTGTAGAATTCTCCACCAAAGCCCCATCCCCAGCCATAAAGCCAACCTTGGCCATACCATGGGATAAAACCAATTTGTTTAAAGCGATTTCCTTCTTTTTTCGTTAACTTTTCAGCAGCTGCTTCCAACTCTTGAGTTGTTTTAGGTGGATTTTCTGGATCTAATCCAGCTTCCTTAAAGTGATCTTTATTATAATAAAGCAAGCGTGAGTCCGTTGTATAAGGAAGTCCATATAATTTCTCTTTGTAGTTCGCTTCCTTCCAAGCATATGAATAATAAAGATCCTCAGATATGCCGTCAGCTTCAGCCATATCAGTAATATCTGTTAATGCTTCTTGAGCCGCCCATGAACCGATCTTAAATCGGTCAAATAGTGCAACGTCAGGTGGATTACCACCAGCTACAGCAGTTAAAAGTTTTTGGTCTGCTCCTTCACTAGCTTCGGTATAGACCATTTTCACTTTAATTTCTGGATGTTTTTCTTCGAAGGCTGCAACCATTTTTTTCAATGCCTGTAAACCAATATCAGTAGAACCATGCCAGAAAGTTATTTCAGTTTGTCCTTTTGTCTCTCCACCACCACCATCATTACTACCTGATTCCTTTGACGAACATGCAGCCAAAACTAAACTGAAAATTAGAACAATCGACATGCTGAAAATCCCAAATTTTTTACCCCGAATTTTCACAAAACATACCTCCCCTTAGTTTCTTAATTTTCTTTTTTGGTTTTCCTTAGATGGTAAAAGTTCACAATCCCCCTTATACAACAACTTATATATGATAAATCAAACTATAAAAAGTTTGACTTTATCCAGAAGCAGTGATTTTATCCGTATTATGAATACGCTTACAAACAGATGCAAAAAAAATTTTTAAAGAATTATGAATGAATCCTCAAGCTTGGAAATAATCGCACTCAATATGTCGTATTTCAATTAATAGAAACAAAGTTTAATTATGTAGTGATAAATCAATAAATGTAGTATGTATATATCAAATTAAACTATTAATATATTAATTGTTATAACAACTATACTTTATAAAGCTATTATAACAATCGAAAAATACACATGTCAACACTATTTTTACTATTTAGACAATTAACTTACGAAAGAAAATCCCACCCTCTGCGAAGCTGAATTATGATACTGATAATTGTAATGATGGCAAATAACATTCCATTCGCTCATTAACTTATAATTGCATCTTTATTCTAGGCTCTTTTCTAAAAGATTGTTGCTTTTAAAACAAAAACTAATTCAGGTTGATTGGAACGGATTGCGAGACTCCTGCGGGAGCAGCGGGACAGGTGAGACTCATGCAGGCGTTACGCCGAGGAGGCTCACCGCCCGCCCCGCGGAAAGCGAGCAACTGGAGCGGAAATTAACCACACCGCATTACTTGGTAAATAGCAACAAAGTTTGCGAAAAACAGCCTTATTCTAAGAATGATGGTAAAACAGCAAAAATAAGAAGCTATATTCAATTAATGAACATAACTTCTAGATTAGTTTTGCTTTTTTTGTTTTGGATTGAGTGGATCTACCGTTTATTATCTTAAATCCAACCTCAGAATGAATTGGAGTCATATCATTTTCTTGTATGTGCTTTATTAATATATCAACTGCATGACACCCCATTTTTTCTTCGTCTTGCATAACATGGGTAAAAAGTGGTTCATCTATTAAATCTGTTGGAGAATCGAAGCAAGCAATAGAATAATCTTCAGGAACCTTTTTACCTAATGATTCTAAAACTTCATAAAGTAAAACAGCTACCAAATACTCACTTGTTATGAAGGCTGTGATCTCTGGGTTATTCTCTATTAGCTTACATATATCATTTCGATCCTTATCATTAATTTTTAGCTTTTTTAAATTACTATTTGAACTATTTTTTAGTGTACTCTTTATATCCTGTAGGATCGTATCAGGTTTAATTCTTACACCTTTTTCTGCCATAGCAACATGAAACCCCATTAGTCTATCTTCAAGAGAAGAGGTCCCTCCTGTTGCAGGTGAAAGATAAGCAATATGCTCATGCCCAAGCTCTAACATATAGTTTGTTAATTCAACTGCTGCCTGTTTGTTATTGATACAAACTGAGCTTGAAGGTATTCCTGTTAAGTAGCGATCGACTAAAACAAGTGGGTAATTTTCTATTACTAACCTTAGTAATGCATTATTATAATGCTTTCCTGGTGAAGGACAAATGATTAATCCCTTTACGCCAACGTTTACTAATGAGCTAATTGCTTTTTCTTCTAATTCAGGTATACCTAAAGTTTGTTTCATCACCATAGAAAAATTAAGTTCTGAACACCTTTTTTCAATTGAATCAAGAAGCTTTGGGCCGTAATCATTACCAAACCCGGGAAGGATAAATCCAACTAATTCTTGTTTGGAATTTGAATCTACTAAAAAAGTATTATTTAAATTGTCTCCAGTTGAATTAATTGTAGCATTGTTAATATCAGAGACATAAGATCCTTTTCCCCGATAACGTTCGATGATATTTCTTTGAGCTAACATATCTAACGCTTTTTTTGTCGTGATACGACTTACATTGAACTTTTCAGCAAGCTCATTTTCCGATGGGATTTTATCTCCCGTTTTCAATGTTCCATTTTTTATATCTTCTAATAGATCAAGGTAAATTTTCTTATATAATTGGCTCATCGGAACTCCTTGTTTTACTTTTGGTTGACATGTTAAATATAACTACTAGTACGTTTTTTGACAACTATTCTATTTTCCTGTATAAATTATTTCATATTGAAAAGAAAAGGTATAGACGCCAGCCAAAAAGGGATTGAATCCCCCACTTTAAGCAGTTACATTTTGTTTTTCCATAGTAGATTTTCCTTTAATCAAGGTGAAATCTATAAAAGTATGCTTAGGGATATTCTCACCTTTTAAATGCTTCATTAATAAATCAACAGCCTTCTTGCCCATTTCTAGTTCGTTTTGACGAATATGTGTAAAGGATGCACGACCAAAAGAATTCTCTGGGCAGTCAAAACAAACAACCGAATAATCTTCAGGGACTTTTTTCCCTAAATCATTTAGTGCCTTATTAAGTGCTAAAGCTAAGTAATATTCACAAACTATAAATGCTGTAACATCAGGATTATCATCAATAAAACTTTTAATGCCTTGATAATCATAATCATATAAATCATTCTGCGGTAAGCTACTAATGAGATCATACAAAATGAAATTCGGATTTAATTTTATTCCTTGCTTTGAATAAGCAATATGAAACCCTTGTACTCTTTCTTCAATAGTTGATATTCCTTTTGGTGAAGGAGATAAGAATGCGACATCCTTATGACCTAAAGAGAACAAATAATTAGTTAACTCCTCACTTGCTGATTGATTATTTGTTGAAACTGCACTCGCAGGGATCCCCCGCAAATAACGATCAACTAAAACTAATGGAAAGTCCATTAATACCAATTTCAACAGTTCAGTGTTGTAGTGTTCACCTTGGATCGGAAAAATAATAAGACCTTCTACTCCAAAATTCACAAGATCTTTAATAGCATTCTCTTCTTCTATAATTTGTCCACCTGTTCGTCGAATAATCAAGTTACAATTATAATGTAAACATGTCTCTTCGATCGTTTTTACGAGTTTTAATCCAAAAGCATCATCAAAGTCCTGTATAATTAAGGCAATTAATTTACTATCCTTAGCATCTTGATGATGCAAGTCAGTCTGTCGCTCCTCCTTATTTACTGTTTGATTTTTCATCACAAAAGAACCCTTACCTCTTATCCGTTCAATCAATTTATTTTGTGAAAGTAAATCTAACGCTTTTTTTGACGTAATTCTACTTACATTAAATTCTTCAGCCAATTCTTTTTCTGAAGGAACTCGTTCACCATACTTTAAATGTCCTAGTTTAATTTGTTCACTTATAAAATCGTATATTTTTTCGTATAATGGAGTATTCATGGCTTTTTCACCTTTTTATAGTTGTTATATTTAGTATATACAATATACCATCTACAATCCGTTAATACAAGGAAATAGCCTATATTACTAGTTATATAGTGTTATTCTTACAAAAGCACAAGTGCTTATTAAACAACATATAAACTAAAACACTCCTAAACTAACTTCGGCTCCTATTTCTTCAATAAAACTTACCTAGCTACATGAAAATGAATACCACTTTCAATTATCTGCTCTTTTTATGTCGTTCACAGGGAAAGAACTTTTTAATTTCCTAGACAAGAACAAAAGCGCAAGCGCCTTGATCAGCCTCGGGCAAATAAGATGATTTAGAATAGAAGGCGTTCTTTGCCTTCAATTCTAAATTAGCTAGACCCTAGAGGGGCTAGGCGCTGGAGCTGGATGTCGTGCGCTTATCCACAGTTCAAGAATTTTATAATTTCCTAAGCAACGAAAAAAGCTCGTGATTCGCACTTACGAATCACGAGCTTACTAAAAATAGTATATAAATTGATGATTTTTATTTATAGACTCTATTAAAACTCATTGTTGATTGGAGCGGAATGCTCTATGACCGCCCGCGGAAGCGAACGCCTGCAGCTGAAATCAACAACCAAGTTTAACACAGAGCCTGTTTATAAAAAACCTTATCTACATTATACCTAGCACGTAAGTTGTTAATAATATAGGTTTCATAAATTTCTCTATCTACAGGTTCCTCAACAAAACAAACAGCAATACTATAAACTTCATCTCTATGCATTTTAATTGCTGATACTTGATCTTCAAAGTTTTTTCTAATTCTTTGTCTTAGCTTTCTTGCCTTACCAACGAATAATAATTCATCTCTATTATTAAAGAACATATAGATACCACTTTTATCTCTCGGTATCTTCATGTATTCTGTAAACCCATAAACACTACTTAATACAGGCTCACCTTTTTCTCCTAATTGTCGACTTTTCGTTATAACGATATCTGTTGTTGGCATATCAATTTTTATCAAACTGTTCACTTCCTAAGTTATCAAGACTCACGTAGAAAATTAGTTGTTAACCTCTACCTTGGCTACCGTATAATAACTGTTATAGGAAAAACAGTCAACCAAAATATGCATAATGATGATTTTCTTCATTCATCATAGTTTTACAAGAAGAAAAGAGGCCGGCTAAAACAAGATTGCCTCCTCAATTTATTAGTTAGTTGCTAATTTCAGCTATTTCTACCCTTCGACCTTTTTCATGCGAAAGGGTTGCGGCTTGATTGATTAACGTTAAATTTCGAAAGTCATTTTTACTAATTGTAGGCTCTCGATTTTCAATAATTGCTTCAACCCATTGGTCGAGAGGCATGAGGTGGGCGTCTGGTAATTGATTAGGGATCCTCCAGTTTTCATCTAATTGTTTACTTTTTAAGCGAACCTTCCCATCTTCAATCATCAATGTACCCTCAGTCCCATATAACTCGAGTTGGAAAGGTGAACCAGTAGATAAAAAGCTAGTTTCAAGAATCCCAAGAGCACCAGATTCATATTCAACAAGTACTACGGCATTATCGTCAACAGCATATCCCAACGTTTGTTGTAGTCTTGCTGTTACAGCCTTAACAGGTCCTGCCAAACGGTTTGTTAAATAAATTGGATGTGCCCCAAGATCGATTAACGCCCCTCCACCACACTCCTCTTTATTAAAGAAATGACTTGGCAACCATCCATTCAGATTTCCTTCATAAGAAACAGCTCCATTATGAGCACAGCGACATCTAATAGATGTAAGCTTGCCTAACAACCCTTTTTCCAGAACATCTTGTGCATAAAGATAATAACTTTCTGTTAAACGAGGTAATGAGACCATTAGCTTAACATGATTTTCTTTTATAATCGAAAAAATTTCCTCACAGTCGTGTACAGTAAAGGCTAATACCTTTTCGGAAAATACATGTTTTTTATGTTTAGCCGAAAGAGAAATGATTTCTTTATGTAGATTAGTGGGTGAGTCTACGATAACTGCATCGATTTCAGCATCCTCTAAAACCTTTAAAAGATCAAATTCAAATCGCACACCTAGTTCTTGAGCCCACTTTTTCCCCCGTTCTGGATTTTCGTCCCATACAGCTTTAATTGTAATGTTTTTATTTTGTTTTGCTTGTAAAGCATAGTCTACTGCATGCACATGCCATTTACTTAATAAAGCGACATTAATCATAATTATCCACCCCTTCATTTAAAACGCTTTCATTATATTCAACCTAACAATATGTAATGAACAAGTTTTTGAGAACTCTACCTTGAATTACAAATTATAGTTTGTTCATAATGCTATCATATTCTGTAACGTTTGTGACCTACTATTCTCTTCACTTCATCCTTATATCCAACTATAAATAAAAAAAGGCAAGTCATTTTTAACAAACAACTTGCCTTTGTATTTTAGTTCACTTTTTAGATAACCGCTCAATAATTGTTGCTAATAAAAGTGTCCGTTCAACCAGACTTGGAATTACTAAATATTCTTGATCACTATGAGCATTTCCACCAATAGGACCTAAACCATCAATTGTAGCTACCCCTAATGATGATGTAAACGAAGCATCAGATCCTCCACCTGTAGAGGTATCTTCAATTTCTACACCTATTTCATCACCTACGTCTTGAATAATACGTAGTAATGCACGTGTTTTTTTGTTTTTCTCCATTGGAGGGCGATTCATTTCACCTTCTAGTGATATCTTCGTGCCAACTACATCTGAAGAAGAGCAAATTTCATCAAGTCGTTCTTCTAGAAGTTCGACTTGTCCCATTTCTTTTATTCGAACATCGAATTGGGCTTCTGCATGATCTGAAACAGTATTAGCACTTGAACCACCTTCAATTAATCCAACATTTACGCTAATTCCATTTTCATGGTCGGATAGTTCATGTAATTGAATGATTTTATGGGCTAATTCTTCGATTGCACTTCGGCCTTTCTCAGGTTCAATACCAGAATGAGCTGCTTTACCTTCGACAATTAGTGTATAGTTTCCTTTTCCTCTTCTTGAAGAAACTAGTGAACCATCTTTTCTCGCTGGCTCCATCACAAGTGCATACTTTTTACCTTTTGCTTCTCTTTCAATAATCTGACGAGAGGATGGTGATCCAATTTCTTCGTCACTATTAAGGACAATCCGAATCCTTTTATAGCCTTCGTATCCTTCATTTACTAACGCTTTTATAGCATACAATACCAATACTTGGCTAGCTTTCATATCAATAACACCTGGTCCATATGCACGATTTCCTTCAATCCGAAATGGCCTTTCAGCTGCAGTCCCTCGAGGAAATACTGTGTCCATATGAGCAAGAATGATGATGTTTGGATCTATTGCATCTTTATGCTCGATAATTAGATGGTTTCCATATACCCCTTGTTCTTCAACAAAAACGTTGAATCCAAGCTCCTTGTAACTTTCTTTTAGTAATTGCCCTATCGTATCGACACCTTGTTTATCATATGATCCACTATCAATATTTACGAGCTGTTCGATATAATGAAGCATTTCTTCCTGATGCTGATGTAAAAATGAGTCCATGAAACCTTTGCGCCTACTTTCTTTTCCTACTGATGATATGTTATATCGATTTTACCAGAATGACGGGATTTAAGTAAGTGGTCCTATCCCGAATATTTTTTAATGTAGTATTTCTATCCTAAAAAACTGTAAAATTCGAACATATTTCCTTACTTTACATTAAAATATTCGCAATTCCCCACAATAGGACGAAACTAAGAACAATGGTTACATTCGATAATGTCCCTACAAATTTTTGATCATACTCAAACTCAACGGAGTAAGGTAAAACAGATACAGATGTTGGTAAAATTAGACCAATTAATATTGTGTATTTGAACATATCATTAAAAGGTAATAAGAAAAATAACAACACTCCAATTACTAAACCAACACCATAACGTAGTCCCAAAAATAGCATCATCAGTTTTATATAGCTTTTACTAAAGGAAAAACTCAAATAAATTCCTAGTAAAAGTAATGACAATGGCATATTTGCCGCTGAAATAATTCCAGAAACATTTAATACTACATCAGGAAGTTTTAAACCGAACAAATTGATCATGACGACGACTAAGTAGGTCATAAAAGGGATTGATTTTGACATTTTACAAACAATCGTTTTGAAATCAATGGTTAGCTCTTTTTTAGAATAGAAACTACCAATCAGGTAACTTAATCCAAATACAATAAAAGCATTTCCTACATCAAACATCCCAAAGTATGTAAGACCTTCTTTTCCAAAAATGACCTCAACAAGTGGATAGGCAAATAACCCAATATTAAAACCTGGAACCATCATCCCGATCATACCTTTGACAGTTCGGTTTTCTTTCCTTAACACAAATAGAGTAAGAAAGCCTGAGAAAATCCCATAAAAAAAAGAAATAAAAATAAGGAGAAATAGCGAGGATTCTACTTTTATCTCACTAAAGGTTACAATAATTAATGCCGGAAGAGTAAGATTGAAGATAATTCTTGATAAACCCTCTCCATCTCTCTCTTTCAAAATATTGGATCGTTTTAAAATATATCCCAAGCCAATGATTAGCACACAATACAGGAATTGTTGGTTAAAGCTGGCCAAAATAAATGTCTCCTTGTTGTCTTAAGTGGTAAATAAACGATAGAATTATATTTTTAAAATTAAGATTATGATAGCAATGAATTTATAAAAAGGATGACACAAATCCAAGGATCAGAACCCCAATCACAGTATATAGTCTCAAGTTAATAAAAAGATACTATATCCTACTTTAGTTTGGATGGGTCTGACCCTTTTTAAGTCATCCTCCTTACTTTAGCTATTATATTTCTATATCCACACCGATACTATCTACTCTACCAACTTCTCTTATGTACGCTGCTACAGCTTGGTGTTCAACATTAACAACATATGCTTCAAGAGCTGACTTATCTTCAAAACGAACAGAAAGAACAACTTGGAATTCCTTACTCTTTTCAGCGAAATTAAGACCTGCTTGTAAATCAACGATTCCAGTAAGATGATTTTTTAACGACTTAAATCGCTCACACACTTCTTTTAATTGATCATTTGTTGTTGATTCAGAAAATTTAATTAGTACTGTACGATCTATCATATAATGACCTCTTTTCCTTCATGTTTTTCAATCTCGTTAATTTTAACGAACATTGATTAGCCCTGCAATGTTTAGTTTTGGTATCATTCATATCTTTCTACTTCTTAATAAAATTCTAGTGGATATTTTATTATTCTTAATTTTATGATAAATTAAATTATACTACTTTGAGAGGATGCTGAAAAATGTCGAAATTTTCTAATATTACGATTGAGAAGAAAGCAAATATTTATTTTGAAGGTAAAGTTACAAGCAGAACCATTTTATTTGAGGATGGAACTAAAAAGACATTGGGTGTTATGCAGCCAGGTGAATATGAATTTGCAACAGCTGTAAAAGAAGAGATGGAAATCGTTGCAGGGCAATTAGAATATAAACTTAATGGCGAAGAATGGAAAGTGATTGAAGGAAATGGCGTTTTCTATGTACCTGCAAATGAAAAATTTCAAGTAAAAGCAGTTACAGTTGTTGATTATTGCTGTTCTTACATAAGTGAATAATTTAAAAAAAGCGGTGTCTTAAAAACAATAGCGAATATATATGACTATAAATAGTAAGAGCCATATATATTCGTGCTGTGATTGAGTTCTATTACATGCTCATCCTGTTACATTTGCTTATCGTTCACTTCTTCTACCGTTTCGACTAGTTTAAAGAGAACCTGATAAATAAGGCAATATGCTTCACCTAAGGTGATGTCCTGATTAAACTCACTGATATAGTCTAGCGTAAAATTTAAATCCCACATTCCATCATTTTGATTAAACATGAGATCAAATGATTCAGCCTTACCGTTTAATTCTTCACTAAGATATTCTCTTATAACTTTTTCATGTTTCTTTTGTAACTTCAAGCCCAGCATGACGTCATATGTACTAAATACATCATCAACTTCTAATGAAATTGCATCAACCCCAATTAACTCCAACCATTTCGACTCCAAGTAAATGAATTCTTCCATATGTTCTTTAAGATACTTAACAGAATGATCTAAAAAAGAAAAAGTTTCATTTGCAATTACTTCTTCTGTTTCTTTATGACCTCGTTCAATGTACGCTTCTTCAAAGCGTGTGATCGGATTACTTTCTACGAAGGTTAAAGTCCCTTTTAATTCATCAGAAAGTAAGTCATGTTTCTCAATGTAGTCTATTTCTTCCTTGTATATCGCAATCTCAGTTTTTGTTTGCTTCAATGCTTGCTGTTTTTCAATAATTGTTATGATAAATTGTTTCATTTGATTTTTTAACAACCCTTTATTTCCTCCATCCAAATATATTATTTAGTTTTCTGTTACTCTCTTTTCATTATGTCCAAACTACAGTCAGTGTACAATCTACAAAGAATTATACCCGTTTTAAAGTTGTTTATAAATTCATCTCAATACATACTGGACAATGATCACTACCCAATATGTCTGAATGGACCTGAGAATCTATTAAGAGTTCAGCAATTCTTTTTGAGACAATAAAATAATCAATTCTCCACCCTATATTGCGTTCACGTACTTTGCTCATATAAGACCACCAGGTATACACATCCTGCCTTTCTGGATAAATATATCGAAAGCTGTCGACAAAACCTTCAGCAAGTAAATTTGTCATTTTCCCGCGTTCTTCCTCAGTAAATCCAGAGTTCCCTTTATTTGACCTTGGATTTTTTAAGTCAATTTCTTCGTGGGCTACGTTTAGGTCACCACAAAGAATAACTGGTTTTATTTGATCCAATTCGATAAGATAATTACGTATCTCATCCTCCCATTGTAATCGATATCCAAGTCTTTCCAAATCTCTTTTTGAATTTGGTGTATATACATTGATTAAATAAAATTTTTCAAATTCTAATGTAATGATCCTACCTTCAGGTTCATCAACCGCTTGACCAACACCATAAGAAACAGAAATTGGTTTATGCTTTGTAAAAATCGCTGTACCTGAATACCCCTTTTTTTGCGCATAATTCCAATATTGGTGATACCCTTCTAGTTCTAATGAGATTTGACCTTCCTGTAATTTCGATTCCTGGATACAAAAGATATCAGCATCGATTTCTTTAAAATAATCTAAAAAGCCCTTTCGAACACACGCTCTAATTCCATTAACATTCCATGATACAAGTTTCATATAAATTAATTCTGCTCCCTGTTTAATTATTATTCTACTATTTATAAATTTACATAAGAAAATTCTATTATAATATACTTTACATATGTTTTAATACTCACATGAACTTTTTTGTTGTAGAATCCAAATAAATGTCTACTACAAAAAACTAGGTCAAATGCGAATAATATAAATATTAGTTTCATCTTATGGAAAAATAAAACTAGGTTATTACTGCCCAGCGTTAAAACTGGAATAAATATACATTAGGAGATATGTTATGATCATTCAGCCAAATACGTTTATTTTCAACTTAGGTGTTGCAACCATTTTATCAATTATTATTGGATTAGAGCGTCAATTGAAAAAGAAGCCTTTGGGTTTAAAAACTTGTTTAGTAATCGGAATTGTTAGCTGCTTATTAACAACTGTTTCGATTGAAGCATCTGAAAAATTTGCTGAACAGTATGTTAGACCAATGGATCCATTGAGATTGGCGGCACAGATTGTATCAGGAATTGGATTTTTAGGTGCTGGTGTCATATTAAGACGGAACAACGATATGATTTCTGGCCTAACCACAGCAGCAATGGTATGGGGTGCAGGTGGCATAGGAATTGCATGTGGAGCTGGATTTTGGTTCGAAGCAATCATTGCTACACTTCTATTAATTGTTAGTGTAGAGCTCATTCCCTTTATCTTTAAATTCATTGGTCCGAAATCTCTAAGAGAAAGAGAATTAAAAGTAAAGATTATTGTCGATGAAGAGGAGAAACTGACAGATATACTTAAAGAGCTAAAGTTTAAAAAGATGAAAGCAAGAAAAGTGAGGGTTAAGGATATACAAAATGGTGAACTCCAACAGTTGGAATTGATCCTATTAGTAAATGAAAATTTGTATGTAACAGATCTTTATTATACATTGAAACAAATAGATCACGTGATAAATGTTGAAATGGAATCTCTATAATGGAGATTCTTTTTAATTCCATCAATTTTTTCATTACATTTCTTTCATCGTTTTTTAACAGGAATATATTACATGACTTCCTTATACTATAAAAGGTACAATAAACTAAAGGAGTGTGTAAAATGGAACAATCATATACAAAGCATACAAAGATTGACCCGCTTTTTCATTATGTATTAGCACCTCTATCTCTTGTTACGGTTATTCTAGGAGTTATTCAATTTATTCAAGCACTTATTAATAATAGCTTTACATTAAATTCTTATATCCTTTTATTTTCAGGAATTGTGTTATTTTTTATCGTCGTAAAAGTGCGTCTATATGCTCTAAAACTTCAAGATCGCCTCATTCGCACCGAGGAAAGTTTTCGCTACTACATCCTAACAGGGAAACGATTAGATCCACGGCTTACACTTAAACAATTAATCGCTTTACGATTTGCTAGTGATGAGGAATATTCTTTATTAGTAGAAAAAACGGTAAGCAAAAATTTATCTGCTGAACAAATTAAGCTAGAAGTTCAAAATTGGAAAGCAGACTTTCATCGAGTTTAATACTATAATAATAGTTGACAGTAATTGTATCATCCTCTGCACATGTAGAGGGTTCTTTATTTGCAATCAATTATGGAAAGGAGTGAATGCAAATTATGATCGAAGTAGATGGGTTAGTTAAAAAATATGGTGATTTCACTGCAGTAAATGATGTTAAATTCACAGTAAACGCAGGAGAGGTTTTTGGTTTATTAGGACCAAATGGAGCTGGAAAAACGACAACAATTGAAATGCTCGTAGGTCTTAGAAAGCCTGATCAAGGAACTGCTAGGCTAGCAGGTTTTGATATTCGAAAAGAAATAGGAAAGGTGAAAGAAGTAATAGGTGTTCAGCTTCAATCTACTTCTTTATTTGAATTATTAACTGTTGAAGAGATTATGAAAATGTATGCAAGCTTTTACCCAAGCCATGTCAGTATACCTGACCTTATTAACGACATGTTACTTTCAGAAAAGAAAAAAGCCCGTATAAAAGGCTTATCTGGAGGACAAAAGCAAAGATTGGCAATTGCCTTAGCGATAATTCATAACCCTAAAATTGTTTTTCTTGATGAGCCAACTACAGGATTAGACCCTCAAGCACGTAGAACATTATGGAACATCATTGAAAATTTAAAGGAAGCGGGAAAAACAATTGTCCTCTCTACTCATTACATGGATGAAGCACATGTGCTTTGTGATCGTATCGGTATTATGGATAAAGGATCATTAATAGCTTTAGATACACCTACATCGTTAGTAAAACAGCTACAATCTGATAGTGCAGTCGAGTTTTCACTTCAGTCCCAACAAGATTCCTTGTTTCTCGAAGAAATCCAGGGCGTGAAGCAATTAACGAAAAGACATGATAAATATGTACTTTATACAGATTCCCTACAATCCACCCTAACAGATTTAATCCAACACACCTCAAGTAAAAACATAAACCTTCAAGATCTGCAAACAAGAACAGCTACTTTAGAAGATGTATTTATTCATATGACCGGAAGGAGTCTACGAGAATGAAAGCTTACCTACAGCTAACATTAGCTCAGCTCCGGATCTTTTCTAGAAATCGTCAAGTCTTGTTCTTTACACTTCTTTTCCCAATTATACTAATGCTCGCTCTTGGTACATTTGTTGGGAACGGTAATGGAATTTCTTTTTCAATTGCAATTGTAGACAATGACCAATCACAAGCCTCTAAGCAGCTTATTTCTCCTTTTAGAGAAAATGACGCGATTAAACTTGAACTAATTGACGATGTTGATGAAGCTTTAAAGCTTTTGAAAGATGGAGAGAATCAGCTTGTTATGGAGATACCTGATGGATATCATACATATTATAAGAACCTTGGCACAAATGACGATCGTTTTACCTTACCTGTATACTATAATGAAACAAATTTATCTGTGTCTCAGCTCGCACTTTCCATTGTGAATGCAACTGTTGATGAAATTAGCAAAGATATCGTTAACTATTCTCCAGTTGTTGAAATTGAATCAAAGGGTGTCCGTGCATTAGATATTCAGTACATTGATTTCCTTGTTCCTGGGATCGTTGCCATGATGATTATGAGTAACAATATGAATGGTGTCGCAGGGCAAATTTCAGCGTGGAGAGAACGTGGAATCTTACGGAGAATGCAAGGTACTCGCCTTAAGGCTTCAACCTTCATTTCGGCCCAAATTACTGCACGACTATTTTTAAATGGATTACAAGCATTATTTGTCCTGCTTGTTGGAGAGGTAGTATTTGACATTAATGTTAATGGATCCTGGCTAGCATTAATTGGATTTGTGATTTTAGGTACTTTAACATTTATGTCTCTTGGGTTTATTATCGCAGGTGTTGCAAAAAATCCAGAGAGCGCTGGGCCAATTGCAGCCTTTGTAACGTTTCCAATGTTATTTTTAGGTGGTGTCTTTTTCCCAATTAGTAATATGCCTGAATTTCTACAGCCATTTGTAAATATTTTACCAATAGCTCATTTAACAACAGCTTTACGTGAGACAATGAATGTAGGTACTCCTATTACAGAACTTTGGGTTGAGACTTTGACTTTAGGCGGATGGCTTGTTGTTTCATTCTTTGTTGCAAGTAAGGCGTTTAAATGGGAATAAGTTTGCCCAATGATCTGACGAAAGAACTTGCTTTTAAGAAATAATGTGTGCTACTTATCTTAGTAGCACACTGTTTTTTTATTTAGGTGGACTAGTTAAATAAGATGTTTCAAATGTACGCCTCCAACCCACCAATCAATCCCAATTAAATCAAGACGATTCTCTTTCCCCTCTAGAACGTTCTCGCCATTAGGGCTAATAGTCAGGTTAGGATCTAAATGATTATATTCAAAAGCTGGCAATGGTCCATCAATTTCAAGTAGAGCATTTTCACCTTTGATTAACTCTTTTAATAATGCAGCAATATGTAAATCACTTAAACCATCGTTTATTAATAACGGTGATATGCTTTTGTAAAGATCTCTAAAAGAACAAGTCTTTTTTGCAATTGTGTTGAGTACCAACGATTCAATTTCATTTAACCCTGTTAGAGCTGATGGAAAATACCTTTCATGTCGTATAAACGTCTCTAGTAAAAATGGTAATTCATGTTGTTCATCAGTTATCCATTTTTTAATTTCCTTCGGGTTAGATGAGGTATAAGCATTCCAGCCTGTTACCGCCTCTTTAACTTGTTTGCTAGTAATTTTTACTCGTTGATTAAAGAGATTTGTTAATTGCTCAAAATTCAATTGGCCTAACCCATAAAAAGGAAAAATGGTAGGATATGAGTTCACACTGACCATTGATAGATTTACGAAATTCTGAATCGATAATTGTGTTAGTATGTACATTAACATCGTTTGATCATAGCGATCATGTTCGAACCAAAGTACCACCTCTTCTTCCCGTGAAATTTTATTAAGTTGGTTTAATTGGTTATGACAATTCTGGATAAATAAAGATGAAGGGATATTATGTTTATCCTCAAAAAAAGTGGCCCTATTATTAATTAATTCCTCATTTGACCAATTGGAATTTAGTGGACCGAAATCATACATCTCTCTCCAAACAATTATATCCCCATTAATTCCCTTTACTTTTTTACCGAGAACATCACCGTTTACAATATGAATCATATTAGACTCCTCAGTTAATATTAGGATTGATAACTTTCTATTATTTAAAATATTGTTATAAGCACTTTTCTTCCTATTCGATTCTATTATCATAGTTTACAAGACTTTGTGCAAAATAAAACCTCTTTGCACTAACAAAGAGGTTTTTAAGTAACCTTTATTTTTTTATAAATCTTTTTTATATAATCGGCTGCTTGCTTTACTCCTTCTCCATTACCGCCGCAAGTGGCTTGCAGACCAGCTTAACCACTGTACCAATTGAAGATCGAAACATCCAGATAAGCATAGGCGTGAGCTTTATAACCAATCATTCCAATTTTACTTGTTTCTTAAGCCCACCACAATTCCTTCGCTCCTTGCTTAATTAATTTATTCTGCAAAAATTCAACTGCTTTTGTGAATCCTTCCTCTATGCTCATTAAACCGTCTTCATGTTCAATACTAATAGCCCCTTCGTAACCAATTGTTTGAAGGCTGCTTATAATCTCTCTCCAGGTATCTTCACCATGACCATACCCCACTGTACGGAAAACCCATGAACGGTTTGCGATATCCTTATAGCTCTTTGTATCTAACACACCATTTAATGGATTGTTTTGTTGATCGATTCTCGTATCTTTTGCATGAAAATGAAATAATGCATTTTCTTTTCCTAAAGCTTTTATACATGCTACTGGATCCATTCCTTGCCAAAAATAATGACTTGGATCAAAGTTAGCTCCAATTTGATCCCCGCACTCTTCTCTTAAACGCAGCAAGGTTTCGGTATTATATACAACAAATCCTGGGTGTGGTTCAACAGCAACACGTACATTATACTCTTTTAAAAATTGATTTTGTTCCTGCCAATATGGAATCACCTTTTCCCTCCACTGCCAATCTACAACCTCTGAAAAGTCATTTGGCCATGGACAAGTAATCCAAACTGGGTGTAAAGAATAATCAGATTCTCCAGGACAACCTGAGAATGTTACTACATTTTCAATTCCTAGCTTAGAAGCAAGTCGGACAGTATCTTGAAATACTTGATGATGCTCTGTAGCAATATCTTTATTTGGATGTAAAGGGTTACCATGACAGCTTAATGCGCTGATTTGGATACCTCTAGTTTGAAATGCCTCATAAAACGCATTAAATTTTGCTTGATCTGCCAATAATTCAGAAGGATTACAATGTGCATTCCCTACATATCCACCAGTACCAATT
This sequence comes from Metabacillus bambusae, assembly GCF_017497975.1. Lineage (GTDB taxonomy): Bacteria > Bacillota > Bacilli > Bacillales > Bacillaceae > Metabacillus > Metabacillus bambusae. The sequence continues at coordinate 34,048 of NZ_JAGDEL010000006.1, forward strand.
TCTACAGTATCAAGACCAGAATCCTTAATGTAATCCAATGCTTCATGTAAAGATTTCTCCGAGAATAGTACAGCAAAAACTCCTAGTTTCATCTAAATCTACCCCCTAAAAATTAGTTGAATATGTGTTTTTAAAATTCACTTCTAGTAAATTAGTATCCTTCCTTTATTTCTCAGATCCTGCAGTGATTCCGCTTACAATATACTTTTGTAATAAGATAAACATAATAATAATTGGTGCAGCAGCAATCGTAGAGACTGCCATTAGTCCATCCCACTGTGTTCCATATTGACCAATAAATTTTGTTAGTCCCATTGTTAATGGCCGAATTTTTTCATCTGTAGCAAGGGTTAAGGCAAATATTAAATCTCCCCAAGCGAATAAAAAACTGAACGTACCAACTGTTAATAATGTGGGTTTTGTCAATGGAAGAACAACTTTAACAAAAGCAGTGAAACGATTACAGCCATCGATAACTGCTGCATCCTCTAAACCTCTTGGGATTGAAAGAAAAAACGGACGCATTATTAATATAGCAAATGGTAAAGCGAGTGTTGTATTTCCGATTATTAAAGCTACATAACTATTTAGTAGGTTAAAATGACTAAATAAGATAAATAGTGGCATAGCGGTCATAATACCAGGTACCATTTGCGTGACAAGTAAGATTAGCAGGAAGATCCCACTACCCTTTAAGCGAAAACGAGCCATTGCATATGCTGCAGGCAAAGCTAATAAAAGTGTAAGTAGTGATGTTCCGATCGCGATGATTAACGAATTTTTTAGGTACAATAAAATACTCTGATCTTCTACTATATTTTTGATGTACGCATTAAACTGAATCGTTTCTGGAAAAATCATCGGAGGAGTTGCGAACACATCTTGGATTGGCTTAACAGACGTCGTGATCATCCAATAGATAGGAAATAGAAACACTGCTGTTATTAAGAGTGCAATGACAAACATTCCATATTGTCTAGTAGTATATTTCATCACATTGACTCCTCCTTCCTGATCAAATATAGGTAAATTAGTGAGATGACCGTTAAGATTACTAGAATAATTGTTGCTACAGCACCACTAAGACTAAATTTAAAGTTTACAAAAGCAAGCTCGTAACCGAAAAACGGAAGAACTTGTGTCGCATTAACTGGCCCTCCTCCCGTCATGATTAGAATAATATCAAATACTTTAAACGTGTAGATAATCCCGAGAACTAAGACGACCAAAGTTGCTGGCTTCATCAGTGGTAACGTAATTTTAAAAAATGACTGTATTCTTGAAGCGCCATCTATTTTTGCTGCTTCATAGACGTCATTTGGCAGTGCTTGTAAAGCTGATAATAAGAGAATCATATTGAACGGAATTCCAATCCAAATATTTGTCACGATTATGGCCATTAATGCAGTGCTTTGTTGGCCTAACCAGTTTATGGGTTCACTTATTAATCCAATTTGGATAAGGAGATAATTGAGTACACCATAGTCCACATCATATAGCCATTTAAATAGTGTTCCCGTTATAACAAGTGGTGTCATCCACGCTAAAAGCAAAATTGAGCGAAAGAAGTTGCGCATCGGAAATTTTTGATTAAAAAATAATGCTAACAAAAAACCAATTGAAAGCTGAAAAACAATACAGGAAACAGTGTAAATCACTGTATTCTTTAAGGATAGTAGAAATCTTTCATCTTGAAAAATTTGACGATAATTTTCAAGTCCGATAAATGACTTATCACCTTTTAAATTCATGATAGTAACGTCTTGAAAACTAATAAAAATATTATAAAAAATTGGATATAGCATAAACATTACAACAAAAAGAAAGGCAGGTATGATAAATAAATATTTTGGCAGAGTTTTCTTCAAAAATGGACCAAATTGCAATCCAACACTGACCTTCCTATTAGATTCAACTCTTGTATCCGCTTCCAAAGTTTAGCCCCCTTTTGAATCAGTTTGAGCCTATTTCAAACTCAGTCGTTTTTATTATGGTAATAAAGGTTTTATTTTTTCTGCAGATTCTTTCATTACTTTTTCAACATCTTCACCAGTAATGGTTCGTTGAAGGGCTTCTTGGACGATTGTTGATATTTCCGGATATTTTGTTCCGTAAGCACGAGGTTTAGATGTTTTTATCTGTTGAACAAACACTTGTAATTGTGGGTCTTTGTTCCATTCATAATTCTCATCGCTAGCAACATCTTCACGGTTAGGTAATCGACCTCCAAGTTCATGCATTGGTCCCAATACATCAGGCTGTTGAGTCCAGGTTATAAAATCAAATGCTTCCTGTTTATGTTCTGTTGTTGCTGTAATTGCCCAGTTTTCACCGCCAAGTATTGAAGCAGCTTGTTCATCTTCTGGCATAAGTACAACATCCCAATTCATATCCTTAGATTCTTCTCTGAGTGTAGGAAGCTGCCACGGTCCATTTACCATCATAGCTGCTTTACCAGTTTGGAATTGAACAAGAACATCTTGCTGATCCCAATTAATAATATTTTCTGACATCGAGCCTTCCTTCACCAAATCTTGGATAAATGTCATTGCAGAAATAGCTTTTGGACTACCAAAGGAGTCTAAATCAGCACCAGATTGCCATAAGTAAGGTAAAAATTGGAATGTACCCTCTTCACTTTTAGTTGCAGCAATTGCTAAACCTTTGCGATCATTTGTTGTTAATTTTTTTGCTGCTTCTTTTAAATCCTCCCAATTTTTAGGTGGTTCAGTAATACCGGCTTCTTCAAACATGTCTTTATTGTAATAAAGTGCAAGCGCATTACTATTATTTGGAATACCGTAGTACTTACCATCTAACATCGTTGAAGCTTTTGGACCTTCAAAATATTGATCTGCTTCTCCCCAAGCTTCTACTTCCTTTGTAATATCAGCAAAAACCCCGGCAGCTGCGAATGATTGATGATCAGGATTATCGATTATGACGATATCCGGCAATTCGTTCCCCGCAATTCCTTGAAGTAGTTTTGTTTTTAAATCAGCAAAAGGAAAATAGGTTCGCTCGAACTTAATATTTGGGTGACTTTCTTCATACTTACGAAGCAATTCTAATTGTTCTTTTTCTGGAGGTGAATCTGGATTTAAATAATCCCAAACCTTTAATGTTACGACTTCATCAGTTTTATTTTTGCCTTCATCTTGTTGATCATTACTAGCCCCATCACTACTACATCCAACAAGTCCGATTAGCATTAAAAATAAAAGACCACATATTAATTTCCAGTGCGATTTCATCATAAATTCCCCCTTTAATTAATTGCTTCTATACTTTTACTCCCTACAATGGTTACTTCTTCACCATGTTTAATAGATTGTAGGGCACCACCCACTATTGCAAAGCTTTTTAAATTATCCTCGAGATGAGTGATTGGCTTTCGATTTTCTTTTATGGCTTGAACCATTTCAAAAATTGAAAATTCACGATCAGTATAAGGCATTTTGGGAAGTTCTAACTCTTGTGTTTTTCCATCCTCATAAGTCAAAAGTGGAACATCATCAATTAATTCAATGATTCCTTTGCTTCCTACTAAACGAACCTCTCCATTCCAAGATGTTTCTTTCCCCCTTGTTACCCAACTCCCAAAATAGTTGATTAAGGTTTCATCAAATTTAATGATGGCGCTCGCAACTCCATTCCCACCAAACCAACTCCAAGATGGTTTCATACTTTTTGAATAAATGGATGTCGCATCTTTTCCTAAAATATGTCTTAATAAATCAAAGTGGTGTATGCTCATATCTTCTATTAAAATCTCACTATATTGATCTCGCCATCCACCAAATTTTGTTGCTCTTCTAAAATTCCATTCTCCATATTCAACAGTTCCAATAATACCTTGCTGAATACAATCCTTTATCGCTGAAATCTCTGGTCTCCATCGGTAATTTTGACTAATCATAATAAATTTCTCGTATTTCTTCGCTTCATTATATAATTCAGTAGCTTCTTCGAATGTATGAGTAATTGGTTTTTCCATGAAGACATATAATCCTGCTCGTAGTGCGTCAAGTGCTAGGCGTTTATGTGTTTGCGGTGGTGTAATGATGATCGCTATATCTGCTTCAACTTGTTCAAAGGCTTCTAAATGATTTTGAAAGAACTCAATTGACTCATCTTTCAATAATTTCTTTGCATCCAGGATATTATTTTCATCGACATCAACAACAGCAACTAGTTGAATTTCATTAAAGTCTCGTAAAATTGTTAGCCACGATTGTCCAAATCCTCCAACACCTATTTGGATTACTTTTAACCGACTCATAAAACAATCACTCTCCTACTTTACTTAATGGTTTTATAAAGAACAACTTTTACACTTTTACAAAAAATAATCGATGTACCACATCCTTTCGAGACTGAAGAAAAAATTATTTGATTATCGTACATCATTTTTAATAACAAGAATTTAAACGGGTAAATTACTAATGTACTGTACAATTTGTACTATTTACCCGTTTCAATTTAGGATTTATTTTTGACGTACGATAATCAATTATTCGTGTACATAATATTTCACATTTCCCTTTGTTACAATTTCAAGTTTTACAATGTCCTTTACTACCTGTATAGGCTCCTCTAACATAAGGTGATTAAAAACTTTTCTTACTGCAAGTGAACCTTGGTAAACTGGATCCTGACAGATCGTTGCAGTTATGACATTCTTTTTAAGAAAGTGATGTATTTCTTTATTCATATCGTGACCAATTAGGATTGGATTCTTATTTAACTTCATTTCTTCAATTCCTCTTGCTACTTCGGCAAGTGCTCCGGTGGCAACATAGATTCCATCAACTTGTTTTAACTCCTCTTCTAAATCCATAATAGAGTTTGAGAGATCTGTGTTACTTATTTTCAACGGGCGAATAAGCTCTATTTTATTGGACTGTGCAGTGTATTCTATAAAACCGAGAACTTTTTGCTGCATTTGAAACGTATTCATTTTATCTGTAATTAATGCGAATTTTTTAGATGTGTGTGTAAAATGATACAAAAGCTCTCCAGCTAATCGCCCAGAATCTTGATAATCTGCACCAACGTAGGATAATCTTTTGCTTGTAGGAGAGTCGCTGTTAAACGTATAAATCGGAAAGCCGCTTTCAATGCCAGTATTGATTACATGTATAAATGGGGTTGCATCATTGGCTGAAAGGACAAGTCCGTCATATTTTTCTGATTGAATAATGTCCTGAACGACTTGCACTTGCTCTTCGATTTCAAATTTCGACGTTCGAATGATGTCAATTTCAAATCCATAATCACATAAATCTTTATATGCCTTCATAATCCCCATTTCAATTTCCTTCCAGAAATATTCTGGATAAATAGGAAAAACAAACGCTACGAGAATTTGCTTTTTTCGAGAAAGTAAACTAGCTGACATATTTGGTTTGTAATTTAATTCTTTTGCTTTCTCTAAAACCTTTTTTAGTGTTTTAGGACTCACACCACTTCTGTTATTCAATGCTCGATCGACAGTGGCAATAGATAAGCCTAGCTGTTCAGCAATCGTTTTAGCTGTAATTTTCATGACATATCACCACTTATCCAAAAATCTTATGTAACGATTAACTTGCTAATTTGAGTTATATCATATCGGAAAAGTCTATGTCAACTTATTATTTGAATTTTTTGATTATTGATGTACGTAAATCTTTTTGGTTTTTTTATAAAATTGATAAATAGGTACAGGAGTATTTGTGCTGTTTCCATCTGAACAAAATGGCGATAATTTTTTTGGGGATTTTCGTAAAATAATTTAATGAATAAATTGATCCTCGATCACCAATTTCAATGCCAAGGAGAGTTCCCTTCTATTAGGATTTCTTACTTCTTCGCTGTTCATTTATAATCGGTTTTCATAAGGAATGTTTTTTGTTATAATGAATGAGTATTCATTCATTGAACATAATGAAGGTTGATCAATACTTAACGAGGTGATCCAGATGAAAAGGCTCGGCCCTATTCTAATTGTTGAAGGTCCAAATAATAGTAAGGTTCCTTATTCACGTAGTTTATACATAAATTGTTCTGAAAAGGTGTTAATTGATACTGGTGCAGATCCTCAAGAATTACTGAACATTAACGAACAATTTGGAGTGAATTTAATCATTAACACTCACTATCATCCAGATCATACTCAACATAATCATTTGTTTAAGCATGCTAAAAAATGGATAAATCCAATTGAATATCACACTTCACTTACAATAGATGGAATAGCAAAGAGTAATGGGATTTATCAGGAGTGGGGTTCTGAAGGTGTAAAGTTATGGCAAGAAAATATTCCAAAAGAGTGGATACAAAGTCTTTCAGAAATCAATGGAAAATATGCTTATGAAAAAGAGTATTTATTTGGTGGAGTAAACGTCATTTTTTTACATACACCAGGTCATACAAAAGGATTTTCGTGCCCTTACTTCCCAAACTTAGGTATTGTCTATACTGGAGATTATGATATGACTTCATTTGGGCCATGGTATAACGGCACAGATGGTAGTATAGATGACTTTATCAAATCAGGCCAGCGTCTGCTAAACATTGATGCAGACATATTTATAACCGGTCATCAAAAGGGTGTCTTTACAAGAGCAGAATTTAAGGATGCAATGATGAATTTTCTATCGATTATTGATATGCGAGATGAAATAATTGCAAAATATGTTCAACATGGTATGAATTTTGAAGAGCTTACGAATATTGGAATTTTTTATCCTCGAAAGGCTTTAGAACATAAGATTTTAAGGACATGGGAACGTGGTGGCATACGAAAACATCTCCATCGACTTGGCTACACTGTTGAGAATGCTGCAATCAAGCTGCTATGTGCAAAATAACCGTTACCTTTTAATAGTTTATTTAATGAAGGCTGTTTTCGCAAACTTTGTTTCTATTTAAAAAGTAGTGCGGTGTGGTTGATTGCAGCGAGAGATGCTCGCTTTCAGCAGGGCGTGCGGTGAGCCTCCTCGGCGTAAACGCCTGCATGAGTCTCACCTGTCCCGCTACTACCGCAGGAGTCTCGCAATCCGTTCCAATCAACCTGAAACAGTTTTTGGCAACAATCTCTTTGAAAAGAGCCATAATAAAAGAGAGGGTCCCCCCTCTCCTATTCTTCCTCGTCCATTAATTCTTCAAATGCAGATGATACTTTATCGAACTCCTCATCATTTTCAATGGCAGAGAAATCACCTTCATCATCTATCTTTAAAAAGAACACATCGATATCCTCTTCTGAATCATCCTGAATATCTTCAACAAACCCAACTGCTACATAATCTGTTCCTTCTAAAGTAATTGCAGCTAACACTTCAACTTCATTTTCCTGATCATTTTCATCGGTAATTGTAAATACTTCGCCTACTTCAATTTTATCCATTTTAAAAACTCCTTTTTGTCAACATACAAACGATTATTGGAAAATAACGCTACCCTTAAAAAAACTAGTACTCCAACTAGAGCCAATCAATAAGGACATGTCCACTTTCCCTTCCAACAAATAGTAACACTAATACTATTATATTTCCAAACAAATGAAAATTAATGCTTAACTATGTAAGGGATGTTAATAAATAATGCTTAAAATATGTATTCATTGAAAAAATTACATCATACCTTAAATGGAGAACATCACCATTTACTTATCCATGGTTAATATTTACAAGAAGAAAGGAGAAACATAAATGAGTTATTTTCAAACACCTTTTCCTTACAATAGTAATAGTTACTTAAGGACAGTTAGGCAGGTTCAAGGTAAGATGATAATTGAAGGTAATGGTCGTTTAACGGTTATGCCTGATCAAGCAATAATTAACATCGGTGTTATGACTGAAAATAACAATGTAGAAATCGCTCAAAATGAAAATTCCAAACAATCGAACCAGGTTATCGAAGCACTTCAACAATTAGGAATCTCATCTCATGATATCCAAACATTATCTTATACGATTCATCCCATTTATGACTTTGTTGAAGGTAAGTCTATTTTTAAGGGCTATCAAGTGCAACATGTTTTCGAAATCACAGTATTTGACCTTCAGAAAGTAGGAGAGGTTTATGAAGCGGCAGTATCTGCTGGAGCTAATATGGCAGGAAGTCTGCGTTTTGAAGTGTCCAATAAGGATGGATATTATCAAGAAGCTCTACAACTGGCAATGAAAAACGCAACTGAAAAAGCAATGAAACTAGGGCAACAAATAGGGGTAACAATCCATGTTCCACCTACAAAAATTACTGAAGAATCAGTTTCTATCGCACCGAAAGAATTATCAATCTCCTTCGCTACAGAAACAAGCTTACAAGCTTCTCCTCCAATCCAAAAGCGAGAAATAGAAATCGAAGCAAAAATTTCTGCTGTTTTTCAGTATTAATATTTGGCAAAGGACGGAACCTAATTCATTGGTCCGCCCTTATTTTTGATCATCTTAATGGAGCAAAGCCTTCCACTTTCTTTAATGTTTTCTCGATTTCTTCTAGTACATCAGCTTGAAGGTTGACTTGAACAGCCTTTACATTTTCTTCAATCTGTTCCGGTCTACTTGCCCCAATTAAAGCAGAACTGACTCCTTGTTTACGTAGTACCCAAGCTAATGATAGCTGAGCTAATGAAATACCAAGTTCCTGAGCTATTCCCTCTAGATCTTGAACACATTCCAACACATTTTCTTTCAGATAACTAGTAATAACACCATTAACGTTATCATTTGCTGCTCTGCTTTCTTGTGGAATTTGTGTTCTTGGCTTGTATTTTCCTGTTAAAATGCCTTGTGCAAGTGGAGAAAATACAATTTGCCCAATTCCCTCTTCTTCACTAACTTTTAGTACCTCGTCTTCTATATAACGCTCAAACATATTATATATTGGTTGATTTGAAACAAGTGGATGAAGATTCAATCTTTTACTAATTCCAGCAGCCTCCTTAATTTGTGCTGCACTCCATTCACTAACACCACCATAGACAATTTTCCCTTGGGTAATTAAGTCGTCAAGAGCCCTTAGTGTCTCATCTGTAGGTGTTTGATCATCATAACGATGGCAATAGTAGATATCGATATAATCCATACCAAGACGTTTTAAGCTCGATTCACATTGTTCCATTATATGTTTTCTAGATAATCCCCGATCATTTGGGCCTTCTCCCATTGGAAAGAATACCTTTGTTGAAAGCACGTAACTTGACCGACTGTAAGGCTTTAGTGCGGCACCAATTGCTTCTTCTCCAGCACCTCTGTTATAGGCATTAGCTGTATCAAAAAAATTAATGCCGCACTCAAATGCTTTACTGATACATGCATTAGCTGCTTCTTGTTCTGCTGCCGTTCCATATGTAAGCCAACTCCCCAGACCAATCTCACTCACCTTTAATCCGCTATTTCCTACACGTCTATATTTCATTTATCAGTCACCTAACCCTTATAAATTTTATTTCTATTAAAATAGCAAGTATTATTTTGACTGTTGCACTTTATAAAATTCGCGATATTTCGATTTATTCCTTTAATATTTGCATGTTATATTACAAATTTTCAATTATTAAAGTAGACTGTTTTCCTTAGCCAAATTATTAAATGTATTACCCATCCATTATGTTATCTGTCTATACTTGACTTTCACTTTTTATTATCTGGAATTCTATTGAAATTCGGTTTTTTACTTGCAAATTTCCTAAACTATTAAAGTTTAACAACAATCCCTCAATGTAAAAAGGACGAATTTTAAACATCCGTCCTTTTTCCTTATTAATATTTCTTTGCGATATATAACTCAACTTCATTTAATAGGCTTTGTTGAATCTCCTCTACCTTTGTAAAATCCATTGCATCAATATAATAACGCTCTAATTCATCTCTTAACTCTTTTGCCTCGGCTAGGTAAGAAATTGCTTCCTTCATTTTATCTTTGTATGCTTTTGTTGTTCTTGCTATGTCACTTGCAAATTCTTCATCCGTCCCTGGAGTTATGCATCTTTCATACATATCAATAATTTCATCTGAATCTCTATCAGGGAAGTACTCATGAGGTGCTGTACTATCGAATATAGCAATCCCCCTTTCTCGCAAAATAACCATATCAAGACTATTTGGATCAAAACCACAATGGTATACCTCTACATCAAAGCCCTTTTCCTCACCTGCTGAAACGATCTTCTTCAGCATGGTCGATTTGCCAGACCCAGCTCTTCCTTTTATAAAGTAACGTTTTTCAATATCTTCTGTTAAATTTTGAATAAAATCTACTGCTCCAAGAGGAGTTGCTGCACCTAAAAACCGATGCTTTATCTTTGGTGATTTCGCTAAAGCATTCTCACCATAAAAGAGATTGATCAATTCCTCTGTAAGTTTATTTGCTTCTGAAAAATCCATATTTGAAATATAAATATCTTCAATGTCATCATGAGCACTTAAAGCTTCAGCAAATGTTTCATAGGCAGTCTCAAACTTAATTGATATCATCTCATTAAGTCTAAGGATTGCTTCTTTATTTGCAGCTAGTTTTTCAGAATCCCAAGCCACTCCTAAATTCACATACTCTTCGATAACTCCAGGTGCTTTAGGTTCAATTATATGTGGTGCTGTTCCATCGACGATCCCTATCTTACAGGCAGGGAGAATAACTCCATCTATTGAATTGTTATCTGACGCACAATGCAAATAGTCAATATCAAATCCTTTGCCCTCATATAACTCGCCAATCTTTTTCATTAACGTGGATTTCCCAGTACCAGGACCACCTTTTAAAATAAACAATCGCTCTAAATCCTCTAATACTGAGTCATAAAGACTAAAAAAACCTTTAGCTGTGTTACCTCCAGCATAATAATGACGAATCTTTGCACTCATTGTATCACCCTTCCACTCCTTTTCTCCTAACATATGTAGATTATCTTACAAGGGTGAATGCCTATTTCTTATAAAATGTAAGATTTTGCAGCACTACCTGTGTTTATTGCGAAATAAGCTACACTTTCGATATAATGAACCATATATCAATTTAAAGGGGAAATCCGATTGAATTCAAAAGAAATGGAAAAACAAATCATCGCAAACTATCAACGAGATGAGCATATGATGATCCTAGTGTTTGCACAATGGTGTGTTAACAAAGATCTAGACCCAAAAGAAATTTATTTACGAGCATATCCAGAACAAGTTGATAATTCTGCGCTTCAACAAGCGATTGAGTTAACAGTACCTAAGGAAGAATCAAGCGATATTCCTGATACGACCTTACTTAATGTTTTATCCCTCTTTGGAAATGAAGATCTAGCGTTTATCGTATCAGAGGAAATAGATAAAATAAAAAAGAAGTGATAATGGGAGTAATTATGAAGAAAAAAATTGATCATATTGGGATTGCTGTTAGGGACTTAGACAATAGTATATCTATCTATGAAAATGTTCTAGGTGGAACATTAATCGATCGCTATCAAAGTGATGCAATTGGTGTTGAGAGTGAGATTGCTATAATGGAAGTGAATGGTGATCGAATTGAATTATTATCACCAACAAATAATTCAACATCCCCGATTGCGCGTTTTATTAAGCAAAAGGGCAAAGGTGTCCACCACATCGCCTATCAAGTCGAAAATTTAGATGAAGCGATCAAAGAACTTGAAGATAAAGGCATACGTATTTTAGAGGGTTCATTACGAATAAATAAACACGGTAGAAGATTAATTTACTTAAATCCCGCTGATACTGAAGGAACGATCATTGAGTATTGTGATTATCCACATAAAACACTTTGATTAAAAACAGCTTTAAAAAATGATCGCCCCACTACAACTCAATTTCTAAAAACAAAAAATGATCTGTTGTGACAGATCATTTTTTGTGGTTTACATACTTTAGTATCTTTTAAATACTAATGTTGCATTATGGCCACCAAACCCTAAAGAGTTAGATAAGACTACATTTACCTCTGCCTTTTGGGCAACATTCGGAACATAATCTAGATCAAGGTCTTCATCTGGTGTTGTGTAATTAATGGTTGGAGGTTTTATTCCATCTTTTATAGATAGTAAAGAGATAATCGCCTCAACTGCTCCGGCAGCTCCGAGCATATGCCCTGTCATGGATTTAGTTGAACTGATAGAGAGTTTATATGCATGTTCACCAAAAACTTCTTTAATAGCATTTGTTTCATATAGGTCATTATAATGTGTGCTAGTACCATGTGCATTGATATAATCAATATCTTCTGGGCTAAGATTTGCATCACTTAATGCTAATTTCATAGCACGTTGCCCACCTTCTCCTTCAGGTGCAGGTGTTGTAATATGATAAGCGTCACCTGTTGCTCCATATCCAACGATTTCTCCATATATCTTAGCATTTCGAGCTAACGCATGCTCAAGTTCTTCTAAAATTACAATACCTGAACCTTCCGCAATGACGAAGCCATCACGATTCTTATCGAACGGGCGACTTGCTGTTTTTGGATCTGGATTCGTCGATAGAGCAGTCATATTAGCAAATCCTGCAATCGTCATGTCTGTAATAGCAGCCTCAGCACCACCAGTAATCATCATATCAACATCTCCATTTTGGATGACGCGAAAGGCATCTCCAATTGAGTTTGCACCAGAAGCACATGCTGTAACTGAGCAATTGTTAATTCCTTTGGCACCAAGCTCAATCGAAACACGTCCTGAAGCCATATCTGGTATAAACATTGGTATAATAAATGGGCTAACACGTTTTGGTCCTTTCGCTAAAAATCGTTTATGTTGTTCTTCGAACTCGTCAAGTCCACCGATTCCAGAACCAATCCATACTCCTACTCGTTCAGGATCAACTTGTTCGCCGATTTGAATACCTGCATCCTTTACAGCCATCTTACTAGCCGCTATGGCTAAATGTGTAAATCTCGCCATTCTTCTTACTTCTTTAAAATCGATAAATTCTTCTGGTGAGAAGTTTTTTACTTCTCCAGCAACTTTCACATTAAATTGATCTGAATCAACTCTCGTTAAAGGCGCAATTCCTGAGACACCATTTTTAATATTTTCCCATGTTGTAAACGCATCATTTCCTAATGGAGTAACTGCTCCAATACCTGTAATGACAACTCGCTTTTTCATATTGTTTCTCCCCTTATGCATCTATCTAATCTTTGATTGTTTGTGAATACTAGCATTGTTTTTATAAAGATAAAAGCTGTTGATACCCATACTAACACAGTTTACGTATACTTAATAAATTATGACTAGGTCATAATAACACATATATATTCTATAATAACTTTTAATAAAAAAAAAGCCTCACATACTGTGAGAACTTTAAAGTTCTAACTTTTCGATAGACTCTAACAGTGATGTTACATCATTCACTGTATTTATGATTTCAGAATTCTCTAGTTTTTCAAGAGCTAGTTCTCCATTTTCCATAGCAGTATTTATCTCATCAATTAGGGCTTCATTTTTTGTTACTAAATCTTGATGAATGTCCTCTGCAATGGCAGGTGCTTCTATACTATTAAACTCATTAATCTCTTCAACCAGTGTATTCAATTGATTTTCAAGATCTTGCTTCACATCTGGATCAACTGCAGCATCTTGAATCATCTGTGGAGCTTCCTCTGCAAAATCACTTAATGAATTTATATAACTCTTAGCTTCATTTACATAATCCAAAGAATTATTAACTTCATCTAATAAAGAACAGGCACTCAGCATCATTGTTGCTAGAATAAGCATTACAGAAACTACTTTTTTCAATGTTATCTCCTCTCATCTTTCTTTTTAATTTTGTTCCTCTTTATTCATACGATTCACTTTGAAAAAAGTTTCAACTTTTATTATTTAGATTCAGTTATACTTGGTTGTTGCTTTCCGTTGCAGTAGTTCGCTTTCCGCGGGAGATCGGAGCCTCGCAAACTTTGTTGCTATTTACCAAGTAGTGCTCGCAATGATGATTTGTTGGAATAATCCATTTCCATTCCTATATTTATGATGTTAATGAAGGAGCACTAAAAAAGATTAACATTCCACCTATAATACCAAGTAACACTCCTATTGATGTGTGAGAAGCAAGATAAATACCAAGTGGGAAAATAAGTGCTCCCAAAATAAACAATCCTTTAGCCAGCCTCAATTTCTTCACCTCAGTGGCGTTTTAAAAGCAACAATCTCTTAGAAAAGAGCCTATATTTTTAATTCAATCTAAAAAACAACCAATGCCCTTCATATATATGAACAAGCAATGGAGCTTTTCTAACATAATATAAAGTATGATGCTTGCAATATTTACAAAGAAGGTGAGTTGATCGTGTTCTAAAAATAACAATTTCCTAGAATAGTAAAATGCAAGAACTTTCATGATGTAAAGGGGTGGTATACATGGTACCTTGTCAAGGTACAAATGAACATACGAAAGAATTTGAGTTTTCAATTAAGATTCCGGATGGATACGCACTTAGTGAATATGAGTTAAATGCTGATGTGACATTAAATACAGATCACTTAATATGTGTAGCCAAACCTTGTGAACTACAAGAACAAGATGAATCCTATCCAGTTTACGGTATTCAATTGCAAGGAAAACTTTCGATGCTAGCTAGCTTTTCTCCCGTTCATAACCAGTATGGGCAAGGAACAGCTGCTATATCAAAATTTCATACCATACCAATTAATCAAGTTATTTATTACACATCAACCCAAATAATCTACTATGATTTCAACCAGATTACTGTTGAAAGCATGACAGTAACCGAATCACTTATTGATAATACACTTATCATAAATGGTGTTCTCTCTCTTATGCAGGAACAACCAGATCTTCAGGTTTATGCTTTTACTGCAAATCATAATGACAACACATTATCAGTCATCGATACTTCAAGAATGACACTCCAACAGCCAATATCCCTTCCATATCCCCCAGATAAAATTGCAGTTACACCAGATAAAGCATACACGTTTGTTTTACATTCAAATGACAATGCTGTCACAATGATTAGCAATGAAACGCTCTCCGTTATCACTGTTTTCTCTATAGAAAGAGCAAATGATATTGGCTTCTCTCCTAGTGGTCAAACTGTTTATATCCTTAGCGGTGAGTTAGGTACAATTACTGTTGTTGACATAGAGACTCAAACGATTTCTAATACAATATCACTCACTGGATCAGGCTTTTCGAGTATTGCCATTGATCCAAACGGACAATACGCTTATATCGTAAATGCTTTAGCTTGGAGTATACTAATTGTTGATTTAAATTTAGAGGAAATTGTAGTGGTTCATCCTTCCTCATCCGATTATCCTTATTTAATAGAAATAGATCCATTTGGTGGTTTTGCTTATGTTTTTGGAGAAGTTCCTTCAGGTGGCTCCACGATCAAGATCTTTGATTTGTCATCATTCACCTTTATTAATGCTCCTTTAGTCAGCAATCAACTCGATTCGTTCCTTTCTTTTTCACCTAAGCAACCTATTGCTATATTAGGAGCTCAAAAAAGCGATGAAATCTATATTATTGATACAAGCCAGCATGAGGTAATAGGAAGCTTTTCAATTGATAATCCTGGCAGTGCTGCATTTACACCTGATGGAGATTTTATCTACATTTCACAAAAAGAACAAAATACAGTCACTGTCCTAAGTGCTGTTGATTTTACATTAATTGCAGTGATACCCGTTGGTGCATCACCTATCAGCATTGCCATATGAAACTCCTCCCACTTAGCACTTAAGGAGGGAGACTTCTGGCATAAAATCGTTAAAATAAAGGCTGTTTCCTCATTAATTGATGTAAAGCAGTACGATAATAATCCAGAAGCCGAATATTATAAACGACAAACGATTGAAAATATAAAATAAAAAAGCACACCACGAAAAAGTGATGTACTCTGTTTAGGATTGCAATATGTATGATTGCTTTATTCTTTTATTACTAACCATTTCAAAAAGTCCTGTTCAGATTTGGTTAAGAATCTGCCCAAGTCTTCTGAAAAATGAATATATAATTCAATATACCTTTTAGCCTTATCGTCCATTATGTACCCCCAATGATTTTGTAAGCCTTTTTAATTTTACCATGTTTTTAGTAATGTGGAATCATAAAATTAAAAATATTTGAAACTAGATACTTATCTCATTATTTTTCCACTTAAATACATCAACTTAAAAAATATTGTCACTTTAACCACATATATAAGTCAAAGAATAGGTAACCTAACACAGTGTATACTTTCTAAAAGGTGGTGACTATATTATGAAGAAGCTATTTGCTATATTATTAGCAGCACTTCTTGCTACATCTGTCGTTGCATGTGACGATGCACCAGGTGAGGATGAAATTGGTGATGGAGAAATAAATGATGAAGAATAAATAGCTAGAGGGGCTGACACTTACATCTATTTAAGTCAGCCCCAGATCTATTATTCAGGGGTATCGATTTCTAAATCTTCAATACGTTTCTCTAAATATTGAACGTCCTTTCTGGCATTATAGCGATCCGCTTTTTCAACAGTTACGGTTATATTATAATCTGGGATACCAGCATACTTTTCATATCTACCTCTTGGTAATAAGAAATTCCCTTCAGGAAAGTGAACTTCCAAGTTACCTCTTGCGATATTCACAAATTTCGCTTTACCTTGGAAAACGCCAAAGCCATTATAAACAACAATACCTTCACCTTCAGCAATACTTAAATGACTAGCATCTTTTGCATTCATAAGAACATCGTAACGACTTGCACCATTAAATGGGTCTGTTTCTTTATAAACCATTGAATTAAATTGTTTACCGCGACGTGAAGTGATAATAAATTGGCCTTCTTTTTTCCCTAAATCAGGTATATCTATTGAGATTAACTTTCCTCTTCCATCTGAAGTTGGACAAATTCCATCTTCACATAGCCACGCTCCACCCCATTGGAAAACATCTCCTTGTTTCTTTAGATGTTGAATTCCTTCATAATCCTTATTTGCTAGTGCAATTTCATCGCGAATTTCTTGACCTGATTTGAACTCAACAAGGTGGGCAGTCTTGGGTTTTACTCGTTTCGCTAAATCAATGTAAATCTTCCACTCTGCACGTGCCTCTGCAATGAGGTTTTTGTTGCCTTCAATCTCTGGAGAGAAGTAAACCATACGTTCTGTCGATGTTGATGTGCCGCCACCTTCTTGTTCATAGCGAGTTTTGGCAGGAAGGACAATGACGGCTTCCTTTGCATCAACTAATGTAGAAGTATTTAGTATAATGTCCTGGTGAACGCGTATATCTAACTCAGATAACGCCTTTTCAACAAAATCAGGGTCAGGCATTGTTTCTAAAAAGTTACCACCAGATAAATAATATAGCTTTATTTTTCGTTCGTGCATGTCTGGAAGTACGATATTTTCAAGTGTAACCCCAACAATATCACCTTGCCATTTAGGTATTTCAAATCCCCAAATTTGTTCCATTCTCTCAATGTTTTGAGCATCAAAACCACTACCAGGTAAAACAAAGGGATCTGCCCCCATTTCCCCTGAGCCCTGAACAGATGAATGACCACGAAATGGCATTAAACCGTTATTTTTACGTCCTAAGAAACCACGCAAAAGCGCAAGATTTGCAACTTGTGAAATATTATCAGTTGCAAAAGAGTGCATTGTTAATCCTAAAGCCCATGCAAATACGGCGTTTTTACTTTTTGCCAATAGCTCAGATAATTCAATGATTCTTTCTTGTGTCACACCAGATGATTCTATGATATCATCCCAAGATTGCTCTTCAACTTTAGCTTTAAGCTCCTCATAACCATTAACATGTTCTTGAACAAAAGTGTGGTTTATCGCAGAACCATGCTTTTGTTTTTCCATCTCGAACCAATGCTTCATAATTCCGTGCATTAAAGCAATATCTCCACCAATATTGACTTGATAGAAGTCATCTGCAATTTTTGTTCCAAACAATGCAGACTCAAGATTAGAAGGGATCCAATATTTGTCCATAGCAGGTTCACTATATGGATTAACTACAATTATTTTTGTCCCTCGCTTCTTTGCTTCTAACATATATTTCGTTGAAACTGGTGAGCTATTTGAAGCAACACTTCCCCAAAACAAGAGTACATCTGTTCCAAACCAATCTTGATAATTTGCAGTTGATGCCCCTACACCAATGGAACGCTTTAAGCCGGTTTTACTTGGCGAATGACAAATACGTGAGGCGTTATCTATGTTATTTGTTCCTAAAAATCGAGCTACTTTTCCAGCTACATAATAAGACTCATTGGTAATCCCTCTTGATGTTAGATAAAACGCATATTGTTTTGGGTCTAATTGCTTCATTTTATTTGCAATGACATCCATTGCTTCATCCCAAGAAATACGTGAGAATTTCCTTTCTCCTTTACGACGTATAAGTGGATATGGAATACGTCCCAACTTTCTTAAATCGGTACTGCTATATTGTCGCAATTGATCAATGTCTGCATGAATTATCTCTTCTTTTAGTGCTGGCATGGTATTTAAACGCAGCACGTTCATTCTTGTTGTACAAAGATGTGGTCCTTTTAATGTCTGGTCATAAAGCCCAGAAACTCCTAAAGCACAACCATCACAAACACCTTGTGTTAAAATTCGTGTTGCATAGCCGATGTTATCTTTATTATCCCAAGCTATTTTCATTGTATCGCGAAAATGCTGTGGTTTTACTTTCCCTAGACCAAACGGTATTGGACTAACCCAGTGTTTAGGTCGTGGTGTTTTTGTGGCTTTTATTGGTCCTTGATGCTTCGTCTCTCCCATTTGAATCACTCCTTATCTATTAAAAAGATGGAAAGAGAATCTTATTTACAAATCGTTACTAGAGATCATTTATACTAATCTCTAATAAGTATGAGAATAACTTGCCTAATAGGCTTCTTTTTCATTTAGGAATACTCCTTGTTGCCTAATACTTATCGCTCTCGATTAGATGTTACAAAAAATTTTAAACTTTATGCTGTTGTCGCAAACTTTGTTGCTATTTACCAAGTAGTGCGGTGTGGTTGAATGCAGTGAGAGAAGCTCACTTTCCGCGGGGCAGGCGGTGAGCCTCCTCGGCGTAAACGCCTGCATGAGTCTCACCTGTCCCGCTACTCCCGCAGGAGTCTCGCAATCCGTTCCAATCAACCTGAAACAGTTTTCGTTTTAAAAGCAACATCTCTTAGAAAAGAGCCTTTAGAAAAGAACCTAATTTAAAATCAAATAAATTATCCCTAGACAATGAAAAAACCACCGTATCCCAACATTTCTATGTTGGATTCACGGTGGTTAGTCTTTTGCAGGGTCGCTACCAAGTGCCATACCTGTTTATTTAGAATACTTTTCATGAAGATCTTCATCAAAAACGAATATTGACATTCCAAAATCCCTGTCAATATCTATATCTACAAAAAGGTCCACAAACTTACAACCCAAGAATTCTTCCATCTCAACTGGAGGATTCTTTCTGTACATTTGTTTCACCATTTCGGTTCTTGCTGATCGTAGTGCTTGTTTTCCTTCATCTGCACTAGCAATAAATTTTTCAACAGGAGATAAATTCCCTTCCATTTCACAGATGGCCCAGTTTTTACAAAAAGTCGTTGTAATCTTACTAGGGCCTTTGCCCATATGCTTCTTTCTGAATGAACGAACAATATTACTAAATTCTGCTTCGTACTTATTCATGTTACCATGATACCCTCCTACCTACTAGGGGTTATAGCATGAGGTATTTTACCACATTTTTTCTTAAGATGAAAGAATAATTATCCAGCTATTGTATTGCTTGAGCTTTTTGAAGCATTCTGTTGTCTAAGCTTCTGAATGTCTCGACGAATTAGAATTGAAACAAGTAGTGCTATGATAAACATTCCTGAAAAAAACGTTAAGCTTGAAGCATAGCTTCCTGTTGTATCCTTCATCCATGCTGCAAACATAGGACCTGCTAAACCAGCTGCTGCCCAAGCAGTTAAAATATAACCATGAATAGCACCAAGCTGCTTTGTTCCAAATAAGTCACCAATATAAGCTGGAATCGCAGCGAATCCACCACCATAACAAGTATAAACAACTGCTAACATTACTTGAAATAGGAATGCTTCAGTTGTATGAGGTAATAAAGCAAATAAAACAATTTGCAGGACAAAGAATGTTGTATATGTATTTGGCCTTCCAATATAATCAGAAATAGATGCCCAGCCGATACGCCCAAGACCATTAAAGATCCCCATTACCCCAACAAGGGCAGCAGCTTCAACTGTCGAAAGTCCAATACTTTCTTGAGCAAGTGGTTTTGCAGCTGAAAGAATTGCAATTCCACATGTAACATTTATAAACAACATTAACCATAAATAATAGAACCTTGGTGTTTTAATCGCTTCATTTGCTGTTAATTGAGAAAGATCTTCTTTAATTCTTGATTTTCCTGATTGAACCTTTTCTTTGAAGCCTTCGGGAACCCAATTAACTGGTGGTTTTTCTAAATATAAGGATGATAAAGTCATAATGACAAAATAGGCTGTTCCTAAAATATAAAATGTATTAGCAGTTCCAACAGTTTTGATTAATGAATCCATAATTGGACTACTGATCGCTGCTGCAAAACCAAACCCCATGATTGCAAGTCCTGTTGCAAGCCCACGTCGATCTGGAAACCATTTGATTAATGTAGAAACAGGTGCTATGTATCCTACTCCAAGTCCAATTCCTCCGAGCACACCATAAGTAACATAAAGTAACGGTAGTGAACCTAAATTTACAGCTAAGCCAGATCCAATTACTCCAACTCCAAAGAAGCCAGCAGCAAGTAAACCAGCAGCCTTTGGACCATATTTTTCTACAAAGTGCCCTAGAAAGGCTGCAGACAACCCAAGAAATAATATAGCTAAACTAAATGTTAATTGCACTTGTTGTGCGGTCCATCCAAATTCATTCATTAATGGATTTGTAAAATTGCTCCAAGCATACACAGATCCAATTGAAATATGGATTCCAACGGCAGAAGCCGCGATAAGCCAACGATTTTTTGTCTTTTTCACATATTCATCCCCTTTATTAAACATGGTGTTGCTAATTTCTAAGCTTAAAATACCAAACTTTAGACCCATGTTCCCCACAATACTGATTAGGTAGCTCTCGTAGTTAACATCAATAACTTACTTGTACTACGAGCTTATTAGTGTTTAGCAAACATAAGCAAAAGATTCAGAATTTAATAGTATCATAACAATAAAGAAAACCGTCAATCTCCGATAAAATATGCAAATAAAATTTGCATATCATAAAGGTGATTGACGGTTAGTTTCAAGCAGGATTCGCTACTATCGGACCAACAGTTAATCGCTTACATATATGTAACAGTTTGAGCCGAAGACAGGATCGCTATCTCGAAACAAAATGTTACAAATTATTGAACATTGTAAAGAAATACTAACATGTTAACATTTGTTCTGCAAGCTAATTTTATTGCTTTTCCAATTCCTTTAAAACGAGCGCAAGATTTTAGCATAAATTAGGTAACCTTTTTTACTTGTTTAATAAATTATAATATGTTTATACTTTAGTAATCTTACAAAACGGGTGAAGTTTATGATAAAAAATATGAGTGTAAATCAAAAAATCATAAAGTATACAAATGGCCAATTAGTAGAAACTGTGGATGATATTGTAACTGAATTTCCCTTAACAATCTTTGTAAATGATCAAGAATTTGCTACGATAGTCTGTACCCCTACTCATTTTGAAGAAATGGTGGTCGGTTTTTTAGCATCTGAAGGTGTAATCCGGTTTCATAAAGATATAGACTCTTTAAATATTGATGAGGATGCTGGATATGCACATGTTAAATTACATGTTGATGTTACAACAAGTCAACAGTATTATTCGAAACGGTTTATTGGTTCTTGCTGTGGTAAAAGCAGACAATTTTATTTTCATAATGATGTCCGAACTGCTAAAACTTCAACTTCCAAACTAACTATTTCCCCTTCCCAATGCATAAACCTAATGAATGAAATGCAAACAAGTAGTATTGTCTTTCAAGAAACAGGTGGCGTCCATAATGCTGCCCTTTGTACAGCCGATAAATTGATTATTAGTCGAACTGACATTGGTCGTCATAACGCCTTGGATAAATTATACGGATATAGTATATTAAATCAAATTCCAACTCGCGAAAAGATCATTGTTTTTAGTGGGAGAATCTCGTCAGAAGTTTTGGTAAAGGCAGCAAAAATTGGAGTAGGAATCGTGTTGTCTAAATCAGCCCCTACTGACCTGGCGATAAAACTAGCAGAAGACTTAAATATTACAGCTGTCGGATTTATACGTGATAAGTCATTTAATGTCTATTCACATAAAGATAGAATTGTAAATGTTTAAGTAGTTTAACTGTAAAATTGATTATCGATTTACATGAAATTTGGCAAACACTTTCCTCATAGTGTTTGCCGAATTTGTATAACCAACTCTTTTTGCTCTTCTGAGGATCGTTTTTAATGTATATAGGACAACTGAAATGCAAAATGTGAGAAACTTCACACTTTTTTATAATACTAGATGATAAACTATAGAGGGAGGGATTTTGTATTGAAATCAACTAACACAATCTATGATCACTTTAACCGCCCCCTTCGTGACCTACGAATTTCCGTTACAGATAAATGTAATTTCCGCTGTACTTATTGTATGCCAGCAGAGATATTTGGACCTGATTATCCTTTTTTAAAAAGAAACGAACTACTATCCTATGAAGAAATAGAACGCCTCACAAAAATTTTCGTTCATTCTCTAGGAGTTCAGAAAATCAGAATTACAGGTGGCGAACCACTAATGAGGAAGGACTTACCTCACCTCATTAACAAGATAAAGCAAATAAATGGTGTTTGTGATATTGCCATGACAACAAATGGTTCTCTACTACCAAAACATGCTCAAGCTTTAAAAGAAGCTGGACTAAGTCGAGTATCCATTAGCCTTGATTCGTTAAATGACGAAGTATTTGGCAAAATAAATGGCCGTGGTGTAACTGTAAAAGCTGTCATGGATGGAATTGACGCAGCAGCTACAGTTGGATTAAAAGTGAAAATTAATATGGTAGTAAAGCGCGGAATGAATGATCATGAAATTATTCCTATGGCGAAATATTTTCGTGAAAAAGGCCATATATTACGATTTATTGAATATATGGATGTTGGCAACACAAATAAATGGAATCTTAAAGATGTTTACCCAAAAAAACAAATTATTGAAGACATCCATCAAGTAATGCCTGTTGAAGCAATTGATCCGAACTACACGGGTGAAGTAGCTTCTCGCTATCGATATATCGGATCTGATGCAGAAATTGGTGTTATATCATCTGTTTCAGATGCCTTTTGTTCTACTTGCAATCGTGCTCGCCTTTCTGCAAATGGAACATTGTATACATGTCTGTTTGCATCAAAAGGACATGATTTACGGGACCCTTTAAGGTCCAAGCAATCAGATGAACAATTAGCAGAGCATCTTCAATCCATTTGGCATGGTAGAAAAGATCGCTATTCTGTTGAACGAAGTGAGTCTACTACTAAACGGACAAAAATTGAAATGTCTCATATTGGGGGCTAAGGAGGAATAATGGTGAGTTCATGTAATTTAGATCATTCACTAGATGATGTAAAGAAAAAACTTGCAGATCAAAGACCTTTTTTAATACCCGCTTTAGCGGAAAAATGTTCACAGTACCTTACAGCTGCTCAAAACCAAAATGACCTTAATGAGTTGTTTCATTTATTAAAAAAGTATGATTTAGCTTCTGATGAAGAAAGAGAAATTCGAAATCAAAAACTTGTAAGTTTTTTCCATAAATAAATATTCGGAAATAATAAAAAGGATAGTGGAGTACTATCCTTTTTATTATTTCAATAACGATCATTTCATTAAAGATATCCCCTTTTAGAATGACTTTTCGGAACATTTTGTCATGTTCACTTGGTCTGCCTGTAAGGGGATCTTTAACTTATATATTAACGAATGTCTACTAGTGAGCAGGAATGTGTTCTGGTTTTCTAGTATTTTTATGTTTCTGACGGCGAGCAATCATTTTTTGTTTCAAATATGGAACTAATATTCTGTCTGCTCCGTAGTAGTATGCTGCAGGATTTGCCCCCATTAATAAGATAGCTACTGTATAAAGCACAGGGTTCGTGCTTGTTGTACCTGCAAGTAAGAAGTTTAAATTCATAAATGCTCCTGCAACTAATGCAGGAATTGTTGCAGCTCCTATGATTAAGCCAATACCAACCAGGACTTCACCTAAAGGAATTAATATGTTAAAGAGGTCTATATTTGGAAGTGCAAATGCTTCAAGGAAGTTTGCATACCATCCTTGTACGACAGGATGATCTCCCCCAGCTTTACCAATAGCCCCGTTTACAAAACCAGTTGCATCAAATCCTCCGGTTATTTTATGGATCCCTGCTTCTAACCACTGAATCCCTAACCAAATACGTAATACTGTCCAAATCATTGCCATTTTCGGTCCTTTTAACAATTTCATCGAAAACCAACTCCTTATATTTTGTGAACACTTTCACAATCTAATTTAAAAAAATAGGAAGCTAGCTAGCTTGTTTAAAGAAAGTTTGTGAATAATTTCACTAACTTTCTTTAAACATACTATACTCTCTTTATTCAGCCAATTCAATACACTTCACACAGTGTTCGAAATTTAATATAGATTTTAAAAATGTGATTTTTATCACAGAAATTTTGGGAATATTCCTTGTTAGTAAGATGGGATTTCTACTACATACCCTTTTGAATTTTTTAATTGACAATATATTCATGAGGTAATATAATTTATCTCAGAGTAATAAATCTTTAATCCGAGATATTTTAAACTAAGTTAATTAATGGAGGAGAAAAAAATGGCTAAAACAAAATGGAATCTTGACGTAACACATAGTGGGGTTGATTTTTCTGTAAAACATATGATGTTTGCTACAGTAAAAGGCGGTTTCCAAAGCTTTAATGCAGAAATCGAGGCTGATCCAACAGATTTAACTACTGCTGATATTGCATTTACTGTAGATTTAGCAAGTGTTGATACTCGTAACGAAGATCGTGATAATCATTTGCGATCTGCAGACTTTTTTGATGTTGAAAATAACCCAACCATGACATTCAAGTCGAATACCATTGAAAAAACAGACGAAAATGAATATAACGTTACTGGTGATTTATCTCTTCACGGTGTGACGAAACAAGAAACATTTGCAGTAACTTTTGAAGGTACAGGAATTGACCCATGGGGAAATGAAAAAGCTGGTTTTGGAGCAGAAGGAAAAATCAAACGCAGTGATTATGGCTTAACATGGAACGCTCCATTAGAAGCTGGTGGCGTACTAGTAGGCGATCAAATTAAGATTTCTCTTCAAATTCAAGCAGCAAAAGAAGCTTAATAAAGATACAGGGGATGAGATTAACTATCTCTCCCCTTTTTTATATTATCAAAAATTAATTTATATTTTTTCCATAAAAAATTTCATCCATCTCTTTTGTTAAACGATCTGTAATCTCTACTTGTTCATTTTTACTTAACTTATCCTTTGAATATCCAAATAAGTAATTATTTAAATCGAATTTTTTCAGCTTACATTTTGTGTGAAAAATATTTTCCTGATAAATATTTACATCAATCATATCAAACTGATTTTTCACTTCATCTGGGATATAATTTTGAATGGAACTAATTTCATGGTCGATAAATAATTTTTCTCCATTTATATCTCTAGTAAAGCCTCGAACTCTGTAATCCATTGTCAAAATATCTGTATCGAACGAATGAATTAGGTAATTTAATGCTTTTAATGGCGAGATTTCACCACATGTCGATACATCGATATCGGCTCTAAAGGTACTAATACCTTCGTTTGGATGATATTCTGGGTATGTATGAACAGTAATATGACTTTTGTCTAGCCCCATCACAATTGCTTCTGGTAGAGGTCCCGGGGATTCATCATATGATTCAGTAGGTACTTCTACTACTGGTCCTTCTGAAACTAGAATTGTTACACTTGCTCCTTGCGGTACATAATCTTGTTTTGCAATATTTAACACATGTGCACCGATAATTTCAGTTACAGATTTTAGAATATTTGTTAACCGATCTGCACTGTATTGTTCATCGATGTACTCGATATAAGCTTCGCGTTCCTCTCTAGTTTTCGTATAACAAATATCATACATATTGAAACTTAATGATTTAGTTAAATTATTAAAGCCATGTAGTTGAATACGTTGTTCTGGAGTTAGTTTCATCTATCTTCCCCCTTTATATTTTATCACCGATACTTTCCTAGACATTTATATATTACCCATTTCTATGAGAAGAAAATCAGCCTTATTCAGAATTACGCTACTTATGATCCAAAGTGTCTGTTGAAATAATAAATTTATAAAGAACAAAAGCGCAAGCGCCTTGAACAGCCTCGGGCAAATAAGACGCTTAAGAATAGAAGGTGTTCTTTACCTTCAATTCTTAAGTGGCTGTAGACCCAAGAGGGACTAGGCGCTGGAGCTGGATGCTAAGCGCTTATCCACAGTACAAGAATTTTATAATTTCCTAGACAATAACAACAGCCACCATCAAATTACATGGTGGCTGTTCGTATTATTATTATTTTTTTTCCAACAACTTAATTATTTGTTCAGCATGATTTGTTAAGTTAACTTTTGCTTTATCAGAAATTATCGTTTTCTTTGTATTATAGTTAATCTGGTCCAGGAACTTTTTCATAAATGATATGGACTTTTTATTAGAGCCCTCGTCAGCAAAATGCTCAGCCTGTTTTAATGAATTTTCTAACGTTTTATTAAGCGGACTATTTAGTTCACCATTTTTCGTATATGTGGCCAATAAGTCTTGTACTAAATTGAATACACCTGGTGTCCAATAGGCTGGAACAGGTACATTTCCCCAATCTGTATCAGATGCAAAATAATAACTTGTATAAGACGGTTGGTTATAGCCAACGTTTTGCCAAGCAATACCAGTTCTATACTGTGGATCATGCATTAATGTATATAATTTCCGATCTGTCACATCTGAACTTAGGTATATACGAATCGAATTACTATTAGCTGTTCGTACAAGAAGTTCTTCTCTCCAATCACCAAAAATATCTGCAACTAAAGATGGATTTCCTTTTGTGTAATTATTCGTTCTAGTGTCAGTAGCCGTTAATATAGTTCCTTTTGTCCAATCTTGTATCGTTGGAGTTTGTTCTATTGAACCATTAACAATTTGCGTGGTCATATCAGCAGACCACTTAATATTCATATTTGTTCCTGGTGCAGAATTGTTAATTTTCTTACCATCTGCTGTCCAAAGTCCGACAGCCCATGTTTCCAATCCTTTGTGCTCAGGATCTACGTCCCCTATCATTCCTCTTCCCGTATCTTTACCAGTGTACCCACCATAAATAACTTTTCCTGTTTTGGCATCGCGAAGTGCATAACCATATGGTGCGTATGCTCCACCTTCGTGAACCATGAAAATTTCTAAACCAGATCGATCAGGATCGATATCTGCAACATGTAATGCATCACCATGGCCTAAACCTGCGGTGATACCAGGGGTTGCACTCTCAGGTGGCATTACATCACTTGAGCTATACAATAAGGTTCCATCATGATCGATAGTTGAAGAGCCATAAATGATTTCTTGTTTCCCGTCATTATCAACATCCGCTGTACTTAATGAATGTGCACCTTGGGTTGTAAGTGAACCAAATTCCTTATCTGTTCCTAATCTACCATGGGGACCATCATTAAACGGATTGCTCATTGGAGTCCAGCCACTGTCAACCGCCCAATTCTCCTTTAGGTGCTCGCCATCCCAGCTATACGTAACCATGGTAGCTCTAGTATAATAGCCACGTGAAAAAACTGCATAAGGTTTTTCTCCATCAAGATAGGCTACCCCAGCCAGGAATCGATCAACTCGGTTACCCGGCTCGATTCTTGACATTGCATAATCTCCCCACATAAGTCCATCATCTTCGCGCTCATATTTATACCGAATGGTTTCCAGTTCATCACCTGTTTCACCATTAAATACGGTTAAATATTCAGGGCCTTTTACAATAAAACCTTCAAAATCTCTTAAATTATTACGGCTACTTCTACTTGGAGCATATTCATCAATAAAGTAATCAGCCAAACTTTCAGCATCTTCCTGTGATAAAGGATATTTATATTTCTTTTCTATACCAAAACTTTCTTCAAGTGTTTCTGGCCAATTCCCGTTTACAACCTCTTCATGCTTATGCCAATTCATAAACATGTCGACAACATGATCATAATAATCTTCACTGCTCATACGGTAGTCATCTTGATGACTATATCCATCTTGCTTATCTTCTTCAGGCATTGTTATAAATTTCTCTGAAGAAATATCGCCTTTCTTGTCAAACTTTATCATCTTTGTTCCTGGAGCTGTTTTAAACATTAATTCTGATTTTCCATCTCCGTCAAAATCATAAACTAAAAATTGTGTATAATGCGCACCTGACCGAATGTTTACACCAAGATCAATTCGATATAACAATGTGCCATCAAATGTATAACAATCAATATAAGTTTTTCCTGTATAGCCTTTCTGTGATACATCTTTTGAGTTTGTCGGATCCCATTTAACAAAAAATTCGTATTTACCATCACCGTCAACATCACCAACACTCATGTCATTTGCTGTGTAGGAATATGCTTCACCACTAGGTGTTACACCATCTGATGGTTTCTTTAATTTCAAATCATAATATGTATGGTCCCATGGTGAGGTTGTAGAGCTTTGATCGATTTCTTTTCCATTTTCAACAGCAGAAACATAGTACGTTGAATTATCAGTACCATCCACATCTAAAAAGTTTGTACTATCTTCTACCGTAGCAATTTTTTCACCATCGCGGTACACGTTAAAGTTTACTCCTGTCAATTCTGAAGCAGAATAACCAGTCACTTCATTAGCTAAAAGCCTCCAGCTAATAAATACCCCTTCAGAAGTGCTCACTGCAACAAGCCCTCTGTCAAGATATTCTAGTTGGATTCCAATGCCTTGACCTTGTACAAAATTTTGTTCTCCTTGGGAATTAGTAGCGAAAGCATTTCCTTGATAACCTGACATTAGAAGTGGTACTGCAAGCGATGCGGCTAATACTTTTTTAGTTAACGAATTTTTCCTCACGTTCAATTCATCACCTTTCAAATGTTTCAAAGAAAAAGTGCAGTAAATGAATAGATATATTACTAGATTTAAGTTTTGAAATATTTAGTTGATCTTTTGTTTTATATTACAATCTACTTTTTCTTTGAGTTTTGTTGTTTCTTGTAGGTAAACGATTCTAATCTTGTATTTATCACCTTCCCGTATAAATTTACAACCCCAAACTGTAAGCCTTTACATTTAATAGTGTAAAGGCTTACAGTTTGGGAATTTCATCCTATTATAGAATACTAATCCATCCTTCTACAGAGAAAATTCAGAGATAATTCTATAAAAAACAGTGTTTTTTTGAAGTGGAAACAGGAAAAAACTCCTTTTGTGAATCTTTTGATTCCCTGTAAAGGAGCTTTTTCTATGAAAAAGAAGAAAAACATTTGAAGTTAAAAAATGGATTATTAATATCGTTGTACAGAGACAGGTTGTTGGCATTACAGCCGATTAAATACAAATTGTTAACATTTGCAAGTGTTAAGATTTGTCATTATGAACCAAAGTTATTACTACATTTCCCTTTTTGTGCCCCTTTTCTACATACCTGTGAGCCTCCGGAATTTGTTCCAACGGATAGTGTTTATCAATTACCGATTTTATCTTTTCCGTCTCAATAAGATCTTTGAGGAAAATTAAATCTTCAGTACATACCTTTGCTATCCCTTGCCCTTCAACTGACACGTATGTACCGTACGGAGCTAGTGCTTTCTTGCAATTTGATTTCGAACTTTTCCCAACTGCATCAAAGATAATATCATAACGCTCTTCTCTTTTCGTAAAATCCTCTTTCGTATAATCAATTACCTTATTGGCACCCAGAGATTTCACCAATTCCAAGTTTGCGCCACTACATACCCCGGTAACTTCTGACCCAAAGTAATTGGCAAGCTGTACCGCGGAAGTCCCTACTGCACCTGAAGCTCCATAGATCAGGACTTTATGTCCCTTCTGAATATTTCCTTTTTTAAGAAAATGTAGCGCTGAAGTTCCCCCAAAAGAAACGGCAGCAGCTTCATTATACGTCACATTTGCAGGTTTTATTGCTACTGCCCCGTCTTCAGGCAAACATGCGTACTCGGCGTAAGCACCAAAATTCATCCCAGTCATAGCAAAAACTTGGTCGCCTTTTTTAAATTTTCTTACATTCTTTCCTATTTCAGCTATCTCCCCAGCTAACTCCACGCCGAGTATTGATTTTCTCGGTTTTCTCAGACCCAAGAAAATCCGCATAGGCAACCATAATAAGATAGGACTATTGAAACTCCTAACTCTTATGTCTCCTGATGCTACTGTTGTCGCATGAACCTTTACCAGTATTTCATTGTCCTTGGGAATAGGTATTTCTACCTCTTTGAGTTCTAATACATCGGGTGTACCGTATTTTGTGCATACAATTGCTTTCATAACTATCCTCCTTACTTTTCTAAAATTTAATCCTTTTAATCATATGGATATAAGCTACAATATAAAACCACTTTAATAACGAAACTGAAGTGAACAAGCTTTATCCAACTAATAGGACATTGGTTACATAAGGGAAAATTAATAAAAAACTACACCTTCAATCGTTAGTTATGTCTAACAATTGAGGTGTAGTTCGTTTTCCTAGAATCAAATTGTGGTCTTATTCAATGCCTATTTTTACAACTACCTACATCTTACATTTTTTTCAATGCATCAGCTATCCATTCATCCCCTGAAACAAGATCAAATGATTGATTATATGTATGTTCCTCCTTTAAGCTTGCAAAAATTGTTCTAGCTACATCTTCCCTTGAAATTGTCATTCTTGTTAGGTTTTCACCAACCGATATTTTACCTGTACCAGGTTCATTTAATAAGCCACCGGGACGAATTATTGTATAAGTTAAATTGGAACTCATAAGCATTTTGTCAGCATAATGCTTTGCAACGTAATAAGGCTTTATTTTTTCATTCCAGTTTTCCCTTGTCTGAGCCTGGAGCGCGCTCACCATTACAAAACGTTTAATATTAGCTTTTTCTGCTGCTTCAATTGTTTTACCTGCACCATCAAGATCAATTAATAATGTTTTATCCGCCCCAGTGTGTCCTCCAGATCCAGCTGTAAATACAATTGCAGTACAACCGCTTGCAGCATTTACGATATCTTCTACACTACCTTCTAAGTCTGCCATTACAGCCTCTATACCGTTTTGCTTAAATTCATGAACCTGTTCTTCTTTTCTAACCATAGCTCTAACTGTATATTCATTACTTTCTTTTAGTAATTGAATGAGTTGTTTTCCAATTTGTCCATTTGCACCTACTACTAAAACTTTCATAAGATCTAAAACCCCTCCCATATTAGTTTGATCCACCCTCCACATTATTCCAAAAACAAATAGACTATTCAAACGTTCTGCTTACTTTGATTAAATTGCATTGTTTGCTAATATCTTAATAATTTGTTCTTCAATTTGTTTTCCACTGGCCTCATCTTTTAAATGGTTAAGTAAGATTGAAAAAATAAATGTTTCACCATTATTTGCATTTATAAACCCCGATAGTGAGCTAACGTTTGTAAGTGTTCCTGTTTTTGCTTTCACATTATCCTTTAAAGGAACGTTTTTCATCCTTTTTCGTAATGTTCCACCAATCATTTTGTCTGTGTTACCTGCTATAGGTAATGATGCTTCAAATATAGGGAACCAGTCCATTTGCTTAGCATGATATAACAAGGCAGTGATTTCATTCGCTGGAACAAGATTCATATGTGAAATGCCTGATCCATCCCTTATTTCAATCTCTTGCGTTCGTAAACCCAGTGTTGTTAAGGCAACTTGTTCAACCTCTAATCCATCTTTCCAGCTACCATTCCCTTTAAACACTTTACCCATTTCTTTTATTAATAGCTCTCCATGACCATTGTTGCTCAATTTCATAAAGGGAATTAACAGTTCTGACAGTGACATCGAATGATGGGAAAGTAGTAATTTTGCATGTTCAGGTGCAGTTCCTTCTTTAATACTACCTAGTATCTTAATATCTTGTTTTTTCAAGGATTGCATTAGTAAATCCAAAGCATATTTTGTCGGCTCCCAAACTGCAATCCTTTCTTTCAGATTAGACGCTTTTAATGGCATTTTACCTTCTATTGTAATGACATTATTACCATGCCCTCTAGAGATTTTAATGTTACTTACTTCATCCGGGGAAACTGTTTGAGTTTTGTTAATTATGTTTACAATATTAGTTTGGGGGCGGACAACAACTTTAGCAGTTTTATTCAATTTCTCATTCGGACTAACTTCAATAATAATTGTCCCTGCATCATATTCCTTATCTGGTGATGCAGTTAGTGCACTTGTTGCTGCACCATAATAAGCTGCTTCATCACTCCATGGTACATCAATTGAATAGCGAACTTGATCATACCAAGAATCATCACCAATTATATCGCCACTGATCATCTTAATCCCCTTCAACCTTAACTCTTTAGCGAATTGATCAAAATTCTCTGGTAAAAGTGTTGGATCTCCTTTTCCTTTCATATATAAATTCCCCGTCAGTACATTCCATTTAATGGATCCATCTGTTAGTAACTCAGTATGAAAGATATAATCCTTACCTAATGTTGTTAACGCTGCTGCTGCCGTAAACAGCTTCATATTTGAAGCTGGGGTTAAACGTGTGTCACCGTTATATGTATACAATAATTGCCCAGTTGAAGCTGATCGAACACTGACCCCAGCAATCGCCCCTTGTAGGGATGGGTGATTACTAAGTAGTTCATTTAATTCGTGTTCAGATACAAGAGGTTGTTTAATTGTATTTGCAAACACTCGACTTTCTTTTACTGGGGAAAAGTAGACTAATACGCATAAAAACAAACATATTAACGGTTTTGCCATTATGTATGTACTCCCTCCTTTAAAAGCTATTTATCGTTTAATCTTTTCAACTGTCTTATGTTATATCCCTGAAAGTACAAAAAAACGACTGACAATGAATTCAGCCGTTTCTAATTTTAGTTTTATTTCACACTTTATTCATAACATCTGGATCAGATCCAACCCGTTTATCTTGGTTAAGTGAATTTATTCTCTCCATATCCTCTGAACTCAATTCAAAATCAAAGATATTCGCATTTTCCTGAATACGATGAGGTTTCACTGATTTCGGAATTGTCACAACTTCGTTTTGTAAATCCCACCGTAAAATGACTTGAGCCGTCGATTTTCCGTATTTTTGGGCAATTTCTTGAAGTGTTGGTTCCTCAAATAAGCCGCCTTGCATTAATGGGGACCATGCTTCAAGCTGAATACGATTTTGTTTACAGAACTCATGGAGACTTGTTTGGGTTAAACGTGGATGGTATTCCACTTGGTTAACCATTGGTACCACTTCACAATCCTCCAATAAATCCTTTAGATGATGTTCCTTGAAGTTGCTGACACCTATTGCACGAACACGACCATCTTTATATAACGTTTCAAGTGCTTTCCATGTTTCTTTGTATTTATTTTGTTTAGGAACCGGCCAGTGAATAAGGTATAGATCTAAGTATTCTAGCCCTAGCTTTTTCATGCTCTCTTCAAAAGCAGCTAAAGTAGAATCATAGCCTTGTTCTGAGTTCCAAACCTTTGTTGTAATAAATAATTCTTCGCGAGGTACATTTGATTCTGCAATTGCTTTTCCAACACCCTCTTCATTACCATAAATAGCCGCTGTATCAATACTTTTGTAGCCTGCTTCTATCGCTGCTTTAACTGAATTGATGACTTCTGATCCATCTTCCACCTTAAATACACCTAAACCAAACCAAGGCATTTCAATCCCATTATGTAATGTAGTCGTGCTTTGCAAGTTTTTCATTCTGTACACTCCTCTCTTTCATACACAATTATTTTGCTATATTTTTCTAAAAATGAAAAGAAATATGCTCTATATTTGGTCAATATTATTCATCAGCCATGCGCTGATCTATTTGTATAAATGAGAGTCCTTCAAACAAAAGGGTCAGACCCTCCAATGTAAAACGTTTGGATAAGTTTGACCCAATTTTGTTAGCATTATTTAATTATGCTCATTGATTAATAACCAATATACGAAGCACCGATAATAATTAAAAGAATAAATAAAACGACGATTAGAGCAAATCCTGCTCCGTATCCGTAACCACCTTCGCCACCCATAATATCACCTCCACACATATTTGGTTTACTATATGTAAGTAGTAATCACTCTGTTATAGGTAAAAAACCTAGTCTTCATATTTCACAAGTAATTTATTTTACTGTATCATCTTAATATAATGGACAGAAAAAACCATAATGGTGGTGTTTTTTATGTGTGGACGCTTTTCATTAGCAACCGAACAACCGATTTTACAAGACCAATTTGACTTCATTTTTAATGAAGAACTAGATTACCGATATAATATTGCACCCTCTCAAAATATTTTAGTAATTGGTTCAAATGGACAAGAACGCGTTGGAACTAAGATGCAATGGGGTCTTGTACCGCCTTGGTCAAAGGATACGAAAATTGGGTTCAAGATGATAAATGCGAGAGCAGAAACATTAGATGAAAAGGTAAGTTTTAAACAGCCTTTTAAGAAAAAAAGATGTTTAATATTAAGTGATGGCTTTTACGAATGGAAAAAACAAGATAAAGAAAAGCAACCTTATCGGTTTATAATGAAGGATCGTCGACCTTTTGCTTTTGCAGGTCTTTGGGAATGTTGGGATAAAGGGGACAAACCACTTTATACGTGCACAATTATAACAACAACACCTAATGAATTAACGAAGGATGTACATGACAGAATGCCAGTTATTCTTCCACCCTCAGAATATGATCTTTGGTTGGATAGAGATTTCAATGACACAGAGAAACTAAAGTCTCTACTTGTACCATTTAATGACCAACTAATGGATGTATATCCCGTTTCAAGCATAGTGAATTCCTCGAAAAATGAATCAGCAAAATGTTTAGAACCTACTAATAGTCTATAATAATCGTTTTCTTCATACAAAACCATTTGTATAATGCAGTGGTGGTTTCTCTGTTTGAATCTGAAAGTAAAATACGCTTGAATAATACCAAGCGTATTTTACTTTTTACATCGTATAGTTTTTTTCAAACCATTCTTTTGCTTTAATTATTTCTTCTCTTGTTAACTGATGACCAGCATCTCCCCAATGCTCGGTTACATCAGCTTTCGCCTGTTTTAATGAATCAGCAAGCTCCTTTGTTTCGGCTTGTGGAATGATTGGATCGTTTGTGCCTGCTCCAATAAAAATAGAAGTTTCAGACAAATCAGGTATTTGGACTCCTCTTCTTGGAACCATTGCGTGTAATAGAATTGCTCCTTTTAAGGCTCTTTTGTAATGATACATAAGACTAGCAGCAATATTTGCCCCATTTGAATACCCAATCGCAACTACATTGTCTCGATTAAATTGATACTGATTAGCCATGTCTGAAATAAATTCGTTTAGTTCATTTGTGCGAAAAATCAGATCTTCCTCATCAAACACACCTTCAGCTAAACGACGAAAAAATCGAGGCATTCCATTTTCAAGGACATTGCCTCTTACTCCAAGTACTGATGCATTTGGAGCAATCATATCAGCTATTGGTAATAAATCCCGTTCATTTCCACCTGTGCCATGAAGTAATAGTAAAGTAGGGAGTTTGTGATCTGTTCCTTCTTTGAATATATGTTGCATGAAAACACTCCTTTATTTTGCTAATGTATCTAATGGTTCTAGTCTTGCTTCTATTTCTTTTCTTTGCGCTTCAAAGTATGGTGGCAATGCTAGTTTTTCTCCTAAATGTTCGAAATCTTCGTCCCCTTCAAAACCAGGACCATCTGTCGCTAGCTCAAATAATATGCCATTGGGCTCTCTAAAGTATAAGGAACGGAAATAATAACGTTCTACAAACCCAGAATTAGATAAATGATTTGCATTTAATACGTCTACCCATTTGTTTAGTTCTTCTACATCTTCCACACGAAAAGCTACATGGTGAACACTTCCACGACCTGGTCTTTCTCGTCCTACTTGATCTAATTCACTTACGTGTATTTCTGCTCCAGTTCCACCTTCTCCTGTTTCAAAGACACGGACCTGTTTTTGATCCTTATCTTTTGTGTAGCCAGTCTTTTCTCGAAAACCCATTACATCAGTTAATACCTTTATTGTTCGCTCAGGACGTGACACTGTTAAATGAACCGGACCTAGTCCAACAACACCATTTTCTTGTGGAACAGGACTGTTAGCCCATGGTTTCCCACCTGCTACACCTTCATTATTTTCATCGGATACTAGTAATAAACGCTGCCCCTCTTGATCGCGGAATGATAGTGTTGCTCTTCCACTCTCATTGCTTATTTCATCATGATCAACATTAAATTGCTCAAAGCGATTCTTCCAATAGTGTAGCGCCTTATTATCTTTTACACGTAAAGATGTGGCAGTTATACTATTCGTCCCAGGATATGTTCTTCCAGCATGTGGAATTTCAAAAAATGTTAAATCTGTACCTGGATTTCCTCGCTCATCTGCGTAAAATAAATGATAAACAGATGTATCATCCTGATTGACAGTTTTTTTAACTAGTCTTAAACCTAATACTTTTGTATAGAAATGATAGTTTTCTTTTGCATTTGCAGTAAGAGCTGAAACATGATGGATGCCTAATAATGGCTTAATATTCATAAAAACCTTCCTTTCTAGGTTTCAATTTTCTAATTGTCTCAAATAAAATATTCTTGAATTCAAGATAAATTATAAATGACTTCAATTATGTATGTCAACTAGTTGATGTTAAAATCAAATAAAACAGGGTTAACGATGAAATTTACACGTTAACCCCATTTGAATGATTATTATTGTTGGATAAATTGTCTATTTTGCTGGAAACTTTGGTAGCTTGGAAGCTGTTGTTGTTGATTAGGTACCCTTTGGAAAGATGGTTCAACATTATATGATCCAACTTGTGAAACTTCTTGTTGCATTTGATTACATGTGTTTAAAACATGCTGACATTGCTGTAATGCTTTGTTGTGACCTTGCAGGCTTTGTTGAATGACTTGAACTGCTTGTTGTTCACGTTGTAAAAGTTGTTGAAGCATTTGTACGTTTTGTTGTTCTTGTTGAAGCATTTGTTTATATAATTGACTACCTTGCTCTGTTTGCTGAATTAATTGTTGGACTGTTTGACGAATTTCATTAATTTGTTGTATGGCATGCTGTTGAGTATGTATATGTGAAAACCTCCATTTTTTAAATTGATTGTTGTTGGTTGTTATATAAGCTACTTGGCTGATAGCTGTTTATCATAGATTGTGTAGTAATCTGATCAAAAGTTGGTACTTGATAATAACCTTTGTTGTTCATATAACTCCATATTTCATAAGCTTGATCTGCACAATTTTTCGCACTCTGAATCATCATTTCTCTTATTTGTGAATCCGTACATTCTAATGCTGCATACATTTTTTGCACAGCTCCAGCCTTATGACACCCTAACATTCCAGATGAAATATCACGATCATTCATTTGATTGATTGAAGCATTTGGAGCTTCTGGAACAGGATTACTACCTATCCCATAGCTTGGCGAAAAGTTCATATTCGTTTTCACATTTGGTAAACGATTGATATTTACTTTGTGTTGTAGAGCATTAACTAAAGAATTGTACTCATTTGTCATAAACGATAGTTGATTTTGTAAAATATTTTTAAGTGCTTGATCTTGACAATACGGTTGGTAAAGTTGAAATAAATTGATACCGTTAATTGTACTGCAAAGCACTTCATGACAATCCATGATTTCATGAGCACCGATGTTTACTTGATTCATTTGGCTCTGCACTGCTATTCCTCCTAGAAACTATTTTTTTAAAGCCAAATTTAAAATCCCTCTAATGAAATAAAATTATACAAAAAAAAAATCCCAGATCATTTCTGAGATTTTTCATGAAAACTTATATAGAATAGATCCATTGGATTGTGCAATAATAGATAAAACACCATGATTTTTAATCTGTCTCGATAATGCAAACTGAGCCCCATCCCAGTCCAAGCTCCAATTTAAAGGAGCGCTTGCTCGTAGATGCATGAATTGATGTTTAAAAACTTCATATTCGAGTGATAAAGA
Organism: Metabacillus bambusae; assembly: GCF_017497975.1. Classification (GTDB taxonomy): domain Bacteria; phylum Bacillota; class Bacilli; order Bacillales; family Bacillaceae; genus Metabacillus; species Metabacillus bambusae. Next base: position 72,413 of record NZ_JAGDEL010000006.1, read on the forward strand.
GAAAATGTCTTCTTCTATTGCATACCAAAGTCCTTTTAAAAATAATTTTGCTTGCACTGAATCTGCAGAATCAATCATTTGGTTAACTGTTATATATTCCACTTTATCTCCTCCCCTACCTATACATTAGATGAGAAGCTATAAAAAAACCACCCTAAAATGTTTCCAATCTAGAGTAGTGATAATTGTATTTTACGAATGTAAACCTTTACCAACCAATTGATCTTCTTCTTGATCTCGTTCCATTTCTTTGATTGGAGATTTTTTATAACGACCAATAATACTACTAGCAATGAATATACATGAAATTGATAATAATGCCTTAAACCAGCCTACCATTGCTAAGGCAAATAAAATGATAAGAGAGTCGCATACGAATAAAACAAGTCCTCTATTAAAGCCAAATTTCTTATCTATATACAGTCCTAATATGTGTATACCACCAAGTGATGAACCATTATTTAGAACAAATGTGACACCAAAGCCGATCAGTAGGCCAGAAATAATTGCTGCTATAACAATATTCATTTCAAACGCTGGGATAAATAGATCAAACCACTCCCGTATAAATGAAATCCCAGTTATTGATAATAGACTAGAGATTGTAAACCATTTACCTAATTCTTGAATGGAAATTATGAAAAACGGCAAATTAACGATAAAAAATAGAACTCCCCAAGGTACATTCGATACATATGTTAGAATAGTTGCGATACCCGCTGTTCCCCCAAATGTTAGCAAGCTATCAGATAATAGTTTAATCCCAAGTGATGTAATGATAAGTCCAAATAGCACGTAAATAAGCTTTTTGAAAAGATTCATAGAGAACACCCCGTTCCTGTTGTCAATTCTTAACTTATCTCATAGAATGACATTGGTCAATAAGCTGGGAAGTATTCGGAATCTTAGGTTTATTTTGAAATAATCATCAATTTTAATTCCTGCAAAAGAACAAAAGCTCAGGGCGCCTTGATCAGACTCGACAGGTATAAGACGCTCAGAAAGACGTTCTTCGTCTTCAATTACTGAGTGGCTTATGGACCCCGAGGGTCTAGGCGCTGGAGCTGGATGTCAATGTGTTATCCAAAGTACATGCATTTAATAATTTCCAAAACAACAAAAAGACTAATTTCACATTTATCATAATCGATCACATCGTGATACCACCTAATGATAAGCGGGAAATTAATCTATTAAAAGAATATTTCTATTAAAACATCGGTACCGGTGGGTCAATTCCTAGAACTGGTTGTCCATTAATTGTTAACCAAATATAGTAGTGATCGATTTCAGTACCTAAACGATTTTCAATTGTTTTGATTGCATTTTCTTGAATATCAAAACTCATCTTAGCTGTTTGATCACCAAGTGGAATGTCTTTTAATCCTAGTAAATCAGCAATGTATCTAGCATCCTCGTATGATACTTCGATATATTTATCATGCTCAGATAAATATGCTGCATTTGCCGGTGTTACTGTTATAAGAACAACAAATAATAAAGCAGCAAGTAAAAGTATGAACTTTTTCATTTTTAGTTTCCTCCTAGAGTGTGTGCTGCACAGCATTAAACGTATCGACGATGATTGGATTATACATCGTTCCACGACAACTGTTAATTTCAAGTATGGCTTCTTCCTTTGATCTTCCCTTTTGATAAGACCGATCAGTGGTCATGGCATCATATGAATCTACAACAGATATAATAGAAGCTTCAACTTCAATTTCATCTTTAGCTAACCCAAGTGGGTAGCCTTTCCCATCGTAACGTTCATGGTGTTGTTCGACAACTAGGCCAGCGCTTATTAGTAATGGTAGCTTTGTTTCCTCCAAAACTTGTCTCCCATAAGTAGTATGCAATTTCATTACTTCCCATTCTTCTTGTGTGAGCTTTCCAGGCTTTAGTAAAATGTCTAAAGGAATTTTAACTTTACCAATATCATGAAAGAAGGAGGCCATATTTAGTCGCAAAAGCTGTCTTGAACTTAATCCCATTGCTTCTCCAACTAGCATCGATAGTTTACTAATTCTAGCACAATGGTCCCCAGTATAGCCATCCTTTTTTTCGATCGATATTGCCAATTTCATTAAATCTCTAGAAATTTGACTGTAACGATGAAAAACAGGTTGCGAGGAAACATACAAAAATTCGGTTTTCCCTATTGATTGAAAAACATAATGTTCCTTTACAGGACTTCTATAAAATGAATCTCCAGTTTTATAGATCTCATATCCACCATTTGTGCTCAGTTTTAGTTCTCCTGAAACCACAATTAAATACTCGAGTGCTTCCCAACCTTCTTCAGGTTCTAAAGCCCATCTAGTATTAGGTTCAAGCCTATGATGGATAATCTCAGTCTGATCAGCTGAAGCGATAAGTGAAATGGTTAAACCTTTCATTTGAACTGTTTCAATAAAATGATTCTTATTTCCTATCCCCTTCATATGAACCTCTCTTCTCTTATATAATTCAGATGTCTTCACTTATTATAGTAGATGCTTGTACAATCGCATAGATTGTTTTGAGAAAATGAATATAATACCATATAACTATTGTCAAAAATAGCATTTATTTGTAATTAATGGGAATTTAATCATTAATTTTACCCAAACTAAAAATAGGGAAATGTTCTCATTCAGTAATTATCGTTTTTTCGTTTACGAATAAATAATAATAAAGGGAATCAAATAAATTCATGTATCTTTATCTATTGCTTAATATAGGTAAATACTTTTTTATAAAAAGCTCTATCACTATACTGATTAGAATACCTAAGCTATATCGAAGTAAATCAAGCCAAAGGAAACCTCTTCCAAGAATTAATCCACCAATAAGCGTATTTCTAATAGAATTTATCCAATCAGATTGAAAAAGTTGGCTAATTTCAATACCAAATGAAAACATCACACTAAAAAAGGCTGTTATAAGAATACTTCTCTGTTTTAGTATAAGCCTAAACAAAAAGAAAACCATACTTGCCCAAAACACATCCCCTAAGTGAACGGTAATTTCACTTGGAAAAGCATTTGTCATTCTAGATGTTAATCCTAAACAAATAAATACTAAGACTAAAAAGATATAAGTAATATTTTTGGACATAATAATCCTTTCGGCTAAATGAATTAGCATAATATCATAAGAATATTATTGTTACATCTTTATTAAAGGCTCTTATCTAAAAGATTGTTTTTTTTTTAATAGCGCCCTGCGGAAAGCGAGCATCCTCTCGCTGCAGTCAACCATTCCCCAATCCTTGTTATATAGCAACAAAGTTTGCGAAAACAGCCTTATTAAAACAAATTTTTCTAATATTCTAATAAACTCTCTTACTTATTATATAAATTAAAAATTGTACAAAAAAGCTGTTAAGAGAACGAATCTCCTAACAGCCTTTTAAGTGAAACTTCATTCAGCAAGGTTTTTCTTTGATCCCCACTAATTGTTAGTTCAATTTTTGTATCTTACGGGTTGCTGAATTAATTATTTAACTTCTGATTCTACATCTGATTCATTATGATTTGTATAATCATAATTTGATGGGTCAACTGGTTCAAATCCTTCAGGTGTATAAAAACGTAATAGATCTTGGTTTACAATTTTATCTGACATCTGAAGTTTTAATTGAGTAATTTGTTCGTACTGTTTTATTGCATCGGTTTCCTCAATTGGTTCTCCTGTATTTGCATCATAATATTTTCCATTCAGAGCAGTCACTTTTTCAGTAACAAAGTCTCCATTACGAAATGGCACTACTGTCTGATGGTCTTTAGAGAATAGATCTGTCCCTACTTGTACATATCCTTTTGTTTCAATACCAAGTAAATGCATGAGTGTTGGCATTAAATCAATCTGTCCACCATACTGATGCATTGTCCCCCCATCTTCACCTGGAATATGGATAAATAGTGGGACCCTTTGTAATTGAGCATTTTCAAAATCGCCTACTTCTTTGCCTAATACTTTAGACATAGCAGTATTATGATTTTCAGATATCCCGTAATGATCTCCATACATAACAATCATTGAGTTCTCATACAATCCAGATTCTTTAAGATAAGTAAAGAATTCTTTTACAGCTTCGTCTAAATATCGTGCTGTTTGAAAATAATTATCTACTGAACTATCGCCTGTTGTATGCTTCTCAATCGTTGCTTCATCTTGATCCATTGGATATGGGAAATGATTACTTACTGTAATAAATTTCGTATAAAAAGGTTGACTTAAGGATTCTAGCATAGGCATAGATTGTTTAAAAAATGGTTTATCTTTCAACCCATAGTTTAAAATATCTTCGTCTTTTGCATCATAATAACTTAAATCAAAAAACTTATCATAACCTAATGATTTATAGATCTCATTGCGGTTCCAAAAAGATTTCGTATTACCATGGAATACAGCAGATGTATAACCATTTTGACCTAAAATAGCTGGAGCTGCTTGGTAAGTATTTTGACCTTTTGTTGAAAAAGCTGCTCCTTGCGGTAAACCAAATAATGAGTTTTCAAGCATAAATTCTGCATCAGCTGTTTTACCTTGCCCAGTCTGATGGAAAAAGTTATCAAAGTAGAAAGTACTTGAATCCTTTGTTAACGAATTAAGGAATGGTGTAACTTCCTGACCATTCAATTTATAGTTAATGATAAAATTTTGTACTGATTCTAAATGAACGTAAATTACATTTTTTCCTTTTGCAATACCAAAGTAATCAGGATTTGGTTCAGCATAAATGGCATTTGTGTAATTCGTAACCTCTGTAATATCATCTGTATCTGCCATTGCACGTTGCGTTGTAGCTCTTGTACTTTGGATCGCATCGTAGATTGTAAAGTTATACATACCTAAATATTTCACAATATAGTTACGGTCAAACGTTCTTGTTAATAACTGTGGACGATCTGCTTCTGCTAAACTTAAGTTTACAGCGAAAAAACCAATCGCTGTAGCAAAAACCATAACTAACGAACGTGTTTTAACTTTAATAGATGTTGGTTTTACTAACTTAGTCAAAACTAATACTAATAAGATAATTGTATCTAAGAAATACAAAATATCATATGGTTTTAATAATGCTTCTATACTCTGACCTAAGTCACCTGCATTTCCTGTTTGTGTAAGTGTTGGGAGTGTAATAAAATCTGAGAAAAATCGATAATATACAATATTTGCATATAACAAGAATGATAGAAGAAAATCTATAACTATCATCCAAACAAAAGATTTTTTCCCTTTAAATAATAAAGCAAGTCCCAAAAATAGGATAGCTGAGCTAGCAGGGTTTAGGAATAAAAGAAATTCTTGCATCGCATTATCAATACCTAAACTAAACTCTACTCGATAAGCAGCATAGGTTTTAACCCATAATAAAACTACTGCAAGAGCTAAAAAACTAATATGGTTATTTAGAAAAGAAAATAATTTTGTTTTCATTGTTGCCACCTCTTAATTTTGAATAGACATAAGTTTATATCAAAATGAATTGAAAAATATTTTGATTAACAGTACTAAATACTAACGTATGTTTTTATATATTGTCAATCTCCCAAATTTAGGACAATCTTTATTAACGTATTGTGTTCTCTAGGATACAACATAATTATTAACAAATTATGAACAGTTTACTCAATTCATCTGTTTACTAAAAAATATATTGTTATATTGTCTTAATTACATAGATATTTCATCAAGATTAAAACCTTATTGTATTATATTCAATACAAAATGACCTATTCATCAAGTGAATGGCCATTTATATGAATGTCTTTTTCAAAAAGGAAAACTTTTGGTTCATTTCTGATTTTTCATTCGGTTCAACTCATCTACAAGTTGAATAGTACGTTTAGCGTTACCTTGTGCAAAATTTTGTAAGCGATCCTTTAACTCTTCATTATTATGAATTCTTTCTGCAGTCATGATATACTGCCTCATTAACTCATTTTCTATTTTGTATGATGCCTCAAGTACACCGATTAATAGATCGTCTGTTAACATATCTTCACGATCATGATCGCGATCGTAATCTTTGTTATGGTTCATTTATGCTTCCTCCTAAATCCATCCTAATTTCATTATGTTCATAAGAACATCTTGGAATACATTATTACTGACTTATCTTGATTTCAAAAAAGTCTTTTCGAAATTAATGTGCTTTCTATTAACATACATCTAGTACACGGCTTTTTATTCTATCTTAGGTTTAAAAAGCTGAGATTAATTAGAAAAAAGCCCAAAAAGAAAAGCGTGTAAAAAACTTTACACACTTTCAGATAAAAATTATTATGACTGTTGTTTCTTCCATTGTAAAAAGTAATAAAACATATGAACGACGAAATAAATGCTTACTACTAAATGTCCAAACATGTTCATATCCTCACTAATATAAGATTCAATTGTCATTTGCAGCATGATGACATTTATGATTAACATGATAAAAATGATGATATGTGATGTTTCTTATAATTTTTGATAAGACAAAACTGAAAATAAAAATGTTTGCTAAATGAAAAAAGGCTGACATTTTGCATGTTTGTCAGCCTCTTTAGTCAATCTATTCAATTTCCGTTGTTCTTATTTCTCTAGTTCTTCTACCCTAACCTTTTCCATTACTTCTAAGAATACATCAGATGGTTGTGCCCCAGAAATCGCATATTTGCGATTTATCACATAGAAAGGTACACCTGTTACACCGATTTGTTGTGCTTCTTGTTCTTGTACACGAACATCTACTTCATATTCATTGCTATTTAACATTGATTGCACTTTTTCTTGATCTAATCCAATTTCACTTGCAAGTTCTATTAACGTTTTCGTTTCTCCTACATGTCTTACTTCTGTGAAATAAGCTTTAAATAACCGTTCAACCATTTCATTTTCTTTCCCGTATTGCTTTGCTAATTGGATTAAACGATGTGCATTTAGAGTATTTGTTGCCTTTATTTTATCTAAATGATATGTCAATCCAATCTCTTTTGCTTGTTCTGTTAATTGCAGATTCATCGCTTTGATTTGTTCTTTAGAAGTACCATATTTTTTAGACAATAGCTCAACATTGTCCTCATCATAATGAACTTTTGCATCTGGGTTAAGTTCAAAGCTACGATACTCAATTTTCACTTCTTCTTTATGTTGAAATTTCGCTAGCGCCTCTTCCAAGCGACGTTTTCCAATATAACAATACGGACAAACAATATCTGACCAGATTTCGATTAGCATTAATTTTTTCCTCCTTCTAGGAAAAGATCACCTTTGAACACATCTTATCAATAGTGTTGATGGTGAGTAAGAAAATATGGATTAGTAAGTAAGTGGTTTACAAAGTTAACTCTGAACAAAGATGAGTCACACCCTTTGGAATTAACCTATTCTACCTTTTTAGGCTCAGGATATTCAATTCCAAACGTTTCAACGGTCACTTGTTTAATCTTTTGCTCCTCTAGTGGCTTGTCTTGTTGATCTGTTTTAACATCAACAATGCGATCCACTGCTTCCATTCCTTCTGTTACTTTTCCAAAAGCAGCATAGTCTCCATCTAAACTACTAGCATCTGCAACCATAATGAAAAATTGAGATCCTGCTGAGTTAGGTTCTTGAGTACGTGCCATGGAAATGACACCTCTTTCATGCTTCAACTTATTTTCAAAGCCATTAGAAGTAAATTCTCCTTTTATACTGTAATCAGGACCTCCTGTTCCAGTACCATCTGGATCACCACCTTGAATCATGAAACCAGGGATAACACGATGGAAAATGACTCCATCATAAAAACCTGATTCTGCAAGTGTGATAAAATTATTTACAGTATTTGGTGCGATATTAGGATAAAGTTCAACTTTAATCTCATCATTATTTTCCATAGTTATTGTCACAATCGGGTTTTCCTCAATGACTTGAACGGATTTCTTAACTTCAGATTCTTCAGTTTGAACTTCACCTGAATTATTACAACCTCCTACAATTGTAAAGATAACGCAAAAAAATACAACTTGAACAAATCTAAATTTATTAATCATGTCTAACTCCTTTCTTGTTGAAAAAGCTTCAATCTTTCTTTCTACACACATTGAAAAAATCCTTCATTAAACTAACAGTGGTAAATTTTCATTTTAGCTAGAAAATCCTATGTAATCTTTAAGTCTTTAACTTTGGTCCTGTTCTATGTTACCGTAAAAGTATACATGATACATAAAGGTGGTGTCTAACTTGGCAATAAACGATTTACAACATCTTTTGAAAGATTACTACCCCTTTACACTGTTAACTGACTTTCAGCTCCAAGAAATGGCGGATAAAGCAACGCTATCAACCTTTTCAAAAAATGAATTTATTTTTCATGAGGATCAATCAGTTGAAGAAATAGATCTTTATTTCCTTGTTTCTGGGCTAGCCAAAAATATTCTGCATCAAACGAATGGGAAGCAATTATCGCTTCGCTATTACTACCCTGGTGATATCATCGGATTAATGGTGATGTTTACAAGTGGTGAATTAAATTTTTCTGTTCAAGCTTTAGAGGATAGTATTGTATTTAAACTCAATAAGCGCCATTTTTTTGATATGATGACACGCAACAATGATTTTTCAAAAGTGATTTGGGGAAGCATCGGGGAACGTACAAAATCCTTGTATGACGAGATGAAAAATAAGACGTCTTACGAGGATGAGGAAAATGTCCAACTATTGAAAACACGTGTCAAAGGATTAATGGACTCCCCAATCTTTATTCATCCTGAGACAACGATGGAAAATGCGGCTTTCGTTTTAAAAGAAAAAGGTGTATCAGGATTGGTTGTTAGTAATAACGCCTCTAAAATGCAGGGAGTCCTAACATTCAGAGAGATATTACATTACATAACTGAGAATTCAAACAGAAATAGAGTAAAGGATTGGATGGATCAAACACCTTATACTGTTGAAGCTGATGCATTCGCATTTGAAGCCCTTTCCTTTATAAAAAATAAGGCAATAGAGTTTATTCCAGTTATTTATAATGAAAAAATCATCGGTACATTATCTAGTCGATCCTTTCTAAACCTCCAAGATTCTAGCTATTTGGATCTAACATACAATGTAAAAAATTCATATTCTCTAGACTCACTTTTAATGGAAGGACCACTAGTAAACACAACGCTCCATTCATTTGTTCAGAACTTAGTTGATAAAGAGAGCTATGCTTATGAAGTTGTAGAAGTAATCACAAATCATAACGACAATCTCCATAGACAAATTATTAAACTTACTGAAAATGAAATGAAATCTGAAGGCTATGGATCTCCACCGATTAATTACTGTTTTATTATTATGGGGAGTCAAGCACGACATGAACAAGGATTTCGTACTGATCAAGATAATGGAATGATTCTAAATGATTATGAACATTTGCCAAATAGGACAGCAATTGATGAGTATTTTAAGCTATTCACGAAAAAGGTAAACCATCATTTAAGCGAATCTGGCTTTCCTGAATGTGCTGGTGGAATTATGGCCAAAGAAAATAAATGGAGAAGGTCATTAACAGGCTGGAAAAATGAAATTGACGTGTGGAAAAAGGAGCTTGATGCAGAAGAAATTCAGAACTTTACAATGTTCTATGATTTCAGACCAATTTATGGTGATTTTTCTTTAGCAGAGATAATTCGAGAGTTCTTAACAGATAAAGCAACACGCTCAAAAACGCTGCAGCAGCTATTAATGAAGGATGCAATCCGTTATAAAATACCTGCTCACCCTTTTGGAATTATGAATTTAAAGCAAAAAAATAAAATAATAAACGTAAAAAAAACGGGTCTTACCCAAATTATATATTCAACGAGAATTAACGCGATAAAATACGGTATCCATGAAGTAAGTACTGTGAAAAGGCTTGATGCATTAAAAAAACTTCATGCCATGCATCCTAGAGACGTAGAAAACGCAAAAACAGCTCTTCACTATTTACATTTTTATCGCTTACAGCAAAATTTAGCAGAGTTAACCAATAATGAACCAGTTACAAATGAAGTAAACGTTTTTGAGCTTTCAAAAGAAGATCGCTTAAAAATAAAAGAAGCTTTGCAAGTTGCTCATCGTATGCAACAAATAACGAAGATCAGCTTTAATCGAAATCGGGTGGTGTAGTACAGTTTGCCGAATGATTTAAAAATCTTAAAATATTTTCTTTGGGACCAGCTTTTTTTAAAATATCATATCAGCAAGATGATTAGTTTACCTGACTATAAAGTAGCTGCACAAACCATCGAAGAATTTATGCACAGTCAAGCCGGTTTATTAAAAACAGATTTAGCCTCATGTACATTTACAATTTTCGATTTAGAAACGACCGGATTTTTCCCTGAAATAGGTGATGAAATTCTTTCAATTGGAGCAATAAAGGTGAAAAACTTTTGTATTCAATATGATGATGCCTTTTATACTGTCATGAAACCGATTAATAAGATCCCAAAAAACATTCAGGAACTTACAGGATTATCGTCAGATACTCTTGATAAGGCACAATCATTTCCAGTAGGATTAAAAAGGTTTCTAGAATACAGTAAAGGTAGCATACTTGTCGCACACCCTGCCACCTTTGATATTGAGTTCATTAAAAAGGTAATCAAACAATGGCAGCTCCCCTGTTTCTTACCAAAATATATAGATTCACATGTGTTAGCCAATGATTTATTTTCTGGAAAACGAAATTATTTAGATAATTTAATTGATCGATTAAATATCACGGAAAGAGAAAGACACCATGCTTTAAATGATGCGATTATGACTGCAGATATTTTTGTTCAACTGCTAAGGTCCTACAGAGAAACATCTATTACGATGGTTGATGAATTACTTGAAATTGAAACACACTCATGAAACATGAAAAGAACAGGCGTGAGTAAATTCACGCCTATTCTTTTCATGTTATATTTTTTTAAAGACTGCAACTTTTGTTTCAATCTCACCAACTTCAAGGTCAGTTATATGTGAAAAGCTATACACACATCCATACCCATCTATATCAAATAATGTCATTTCCATAAAGTCCTGTGGCAATTCGTGTAAATGCTTTAAAATGAGTTCATTTTCTGATTTGTAATAAAGATCCCCCTCCTGTAAGTAGTGAACAAAAGGATTTGTATCAAGACGATTTTCAATAGGAATGTTAACAAATTTCATTTAAAAGCACCTCACAATTTAGTTTTCTGTATTTTCTGATTATTTATATAATACACTAAAAGTTACTGTTTGAAAACTATTTTTTAAAAATTATTTGTTGTAAATTTTGGCATATTAAATCACAACAATGAAACAACACTACTATCTTCCTTAGATTCCTCAACTCTATTAATCCCTTTTATAATAAACAAATGATACCAATTACCTTAAAACTAATACATGTTAAAATAATAACAAGGATGTGACATGTATGCTGAAAATACGACAGTATTTTATTATATTAGTATTAATATTCCCCTTTCTTGTCAGTTTTGATTCAACTGATATAAATGGGCAATATTTTGCTTCCTATCAATCTCCTGAAGGAATCCAGTTTGTTAGTTATTCAAAAGAGTGGGATAAGACAAAACTAATTGATTTGTATAAGACGCTTATAAAAAATAAACATGGAAAAGAAATTGAACGTTTAAAAGAAGTAAAAATAAACGGTGCTCCTCTATCATCTTCGTTAACTAAAGGGAGTTATCACGCTTTAACAAGTACGATCACGTTATATCAAGGTGATAAGTACACAGAACCTTCTGACTACCAGGAGACACTTTCACATGAATATGGTCATCATTTTGCTTATCATTATTTTCCATCCCACCACCTCCCCTTCTCTGATTGGCTATCGGTACGTGGGATCGATGTATCTGAGGTACGTTGGGATGCTTTTTGGAATTACGAAGAAAATAATCATGCATATTACCCGCAGGAAATTTTTGCAGATGATTATGTGTTATTGTATGGTGCAACAAATGAGGTTGAGGCAGTTGATGTATTTAATAACGAAGCTTTCTACCTAAGAACTGATCATGAAAATCAACAGTTTCCTAATGTGCTAGAAAATCGTGAGCTTCGTTTATTTCTTGAAGAGGAAAGTGGAATAAAAATTGATGATGATCGTCTACTCGAATCCCCAAGGTTAGCTGAATGGAATGACACGAAGGCTTCATACGTCATTACTGAAAAACCAAATGTAGCATATCGTTTAAATCTTACATTTCATAATTTAGAAAATAACGATGATAAGAGTGAGCAATTTGAGCTTTACGAGATTACAACAGATAATAGCAACGAACGTATAGAATTTTCATTCGATCAAATTGATCAAGACGTTTTTTCTAATTACGATTACGTTACAGCCAACATAGATGTAGTTGATTTATCAACATCTATTGGCTTTCAAACTGAGGAGATTACCTTAGAATTAAATATGTAAGTTTCCTCTAAAATCCCAAGGAACTCCGCTAGTTCCTTGAGGATTTTATTATTTTCAGTTTTATATCACAACAATGTTCTCGAAGTTTGTGGATATCATAGGCTCTTTTCTAAGAGATTGTTGCTTTTAAAACGAAAACTATTTTAGGTTGATAGAAGCGGAAGTGCGAGACTCCTGCGGGAGCAGCGGGACAGGTGAGACCCCGCAGGCGTTTACGTCGAGGAGGCTCACCGCCCCGCGGAAAGCGAGCATCTGGAGCTGCAATCAACCACCGCATTACTTGGTAAATAGCAACAAAGTTTGGCGAGTCAGCCTTATCATAAAATAAAATACCACGACGATCGGCCTTTCTCCCTAACCCTACCTTATTAATATGTAAAATCAATTCCAAAAAACTTTCGGAATTACCCTTGCAAAAGATCGAATCTTCTGTTATATTACAGTCAACTAAAAATATTTTCTTACTTCAATAAATTTGGAGTGAGGATAGAGGCGCAAAGACATTAGTACACAATATGAGGAGAATGAGGTCCTATGATGATTGTGGAAAGGGGAATTTGCCGAAGTGGATAGAATCTCATGTTCTTGAAGCTGGTTCTGCTATTGAATAAATGCAGGACTGTCATATAGGAAACTATATGGAGGGCTATCTTTCGCACGGGAACGATTTTTGATACATATTGTTTCTAAGCAGCAGCGAATCCCTCGTTGTTGCTTTTTTGCGTTTATTTATGAATGGCCCTTACCACCTCTAAATTTCAGGCACTGTTTATGCTCACTGTTGATATTGGCACTTCGTTGATTGGAGCGAACGCTGGCAGCAGAAATCAACAACCAAGTTTAACAGAGCCTAATTTTAAAAAACTATATAAAGGGTGTGAAGTTATGAATTACGGCCAAGTTTTAACAGCAATGATTACCCCGTTTGATCATAATGGTGAGGTTGATTTTAACGCAACAAAAAATTTAGTGAATTATTTAATAGCTAATGGTTCGGATGGATTAGTTATAAATGGAACAACTGGTGAGTCTCCTACATTAACAACAGAAGAGAAAGTTGATCTATTCAAATATGTTGTACAAATTGTAAATGGTAGAGTTCCAGTCATCGCTGGAACGGGATCAAATAACACGAAAGCTTCTATTAGCTTAACTAGTCTTGCAGAAGAAGCAGGTGTCGATGGAATTATGCTTGTTACTCCATACTATAACAAGCCATCTCAAGAAGGAATGTATCAACACTTTAAAGCAATTGCGGAAACAACATCATTACCAGTAATGCTTTATAATATTCCAGGTCGATCTAGTGTCAACATGTCTGTAGAGACCATCGTTCGTCTCTCACAAATAGACAATATTGTTTCCATTAAAGAAGCAAGTGGTGACTTAGATGCAATGGCAGAGATCATTAGCAAAACACCTAATGATTTTTCGGTGTACAGCGGAGATGATGCACTAACATTACCCCTTTTAGCTATCGGTGGAACGGGAATCATCTCAGTTTCATCACACATCATTGGGAATGAAATGCAAGAAATGATTAATAAATTTAAAGAAGGTGATGTCACTGGAGCTGCTTCCTTACATCGCAACCTTCTCCCTATAATGAAAGCAATGTTTGCTGCACCTAACCCAACACCAGTAAAAGCAGCGTTAAATATGAGAGGAATACCTGTTGGTGATGTTCGTTTACCACTGATTCCATTAAACAAAGAAGAAAAAATAGCACTTCAAGCTACCCTACAAACTAGTAACCTAGTAGAAGTTTCTTAATGAATGGCTCTGTTAAACTTGGTTGTTGATTTCCGCTCAATCAACTAAGTGTCAAAATCAACAGTGACTCTAACAGATCCTAATGGATAGAAAAAAGCCCACATGAGGAGCAAGATTTCTCCATCTTCATGTGGGCTTTCTTTTAAGTTCCTACATAGTAGCTTTTTCTTTTTTCTCATAAAGCACTGTTAAGCTAATTAATGTGACCAAAATCGTTGCTCCCATATCTGATAAGATCGCAATCCAAAGTGTTAAGAGCCCTGGAATCGTTAATAGTAAAGCAATCAGTTTTAACCCGAGCGCTAACGTAATGTTTAATTTAATAATTGAATTAACTTTTTTAGCAGATCGAATCGCTGATGGTAACTTCCCTAGATGATCTTGCATCAAAACGATATCAGCTGTTTCAATTGCACTATCTGTCCCTTTCCCCATTGCAATTCCGAGATCAGCGGTAGCAAGTGCTGGTGCATCATTTATTCCATCACCAACCATCGCAACCTTTTCATTTTTCGAGAGCTCTTTTATTTTTGCTACTTTTTCATCTGGTAATAGACTAGCGAAAAACGAAGTTAGACCTACCTTTTTCGCAACCTTATCCGCTGTTTTTTCATGATCACCAGTTAACATAATCGTATTATTAATACCTGCACTATGAAGATTCGCTATTACAGCTGCACTTTCTTCACGAACCTGATCAGAGATTCCCATGATGCCGAGAACGTTTGATTCATTTGCTAAGATCACTAATGTCATTCCTGACTCTTTAAAGTCTATAAGATCCTGTTTGACTTTTTCTGTAATTTTAAGATGGTTTACATGGGATTCATTTCCTAAATAATAAGTAACACCCTTCATTTTTGCGATGATTCCACTACCAGATACTGTTGATATTTCATCAGGCTCATCTAAGGGTAATCCTTCTGCTTCCCGTATAACCGCTTTGGCGATTGGATGTGATGATGACTTCTCAATCGATGCAGCAATTTGTAAAAAAGTTGGATCGTACGCCACAAGATCTTCTACATATGGCTCCCCTTTTGTCAGCGTACCAGTTTTATCAAAAGCAATCGTTGTAATCTTTCCTAATTGCTCTAAAAATACCCCACCTTTAATAAGGATTCCATTTCGGGCATTTTTTGTAATACCTGAAACAATCGCAATCGGTGACGATAACACTAATGCACAAGGACAGCCTACGATTAAGACCGCTAAGCCTTGGTAAAACCAATCCCCCCAGCTACCGTTGAATAATAGTGGTGGAAGTACCATGACAATAACAGAGATTACCATAATTAATGGTGTATAGTATTTCGCAAATTTATTAATAAATAATTCAGTTGGAGTTTTCGTTTCTTGTGCTTCCTCAACAAGATGAAGAATTTTTGCTAATGAAGAGTCCTCATACGCTTTCGTAATTTTGACTTTAAGAACACCTTCATTATTTATACTTCCCCCATAAACTGGTTCATCAATTGCCTTTTCGACTGGCATTGATTCCCCAGTAATTGCCGCTTCATTAACAGAGCTTTTCCCTTCGATCACAATTCCATCAGAAGGTATTTTTTCACCAGCACGAACTAAGACAATTTGATTTACCTCCAAAGATGCAATCTTTACAATTCTTTCATGACCATTTTCGAGGATCGTTGCCTCTTTCGGAGCAATCTCTAGAAGCTTTTCCATCGATTTTCTAGCTTTTTGCATTCCAAGACCTTCTAAATATTCATTAAGTCCAAAGAGTATCGCAACAAGTGCTCCTTCCTTCCACTCACCAATACTAAGAGCACCGATAAGAGCAATAGTCATGAGCGTTTCGATATTGAATTTTAACTTTAGTAAGTTTTTCAAGCCTTTAAAAAATGTTTGGTATCCACTTAATGCTGTCGCAGCTAGAAATAATCCAATTGCCACATATTCATTGATCCATTGTTCAGTAATAAAAGCAGCGATATAGAAAAATACTGAAATAGATAAAAGTGCGATCCAGTTTACACCCGTATGATGCTCATGATTGTGACCTTCTTCTTCAACGTTTTCAATATATGCTCCATCTGATGATAAAATCTTATTCACTTTTTTCATGTCAATTGTACTGGCTAATTTAAGTTTTCCAGTATTATAGCTTAAAGACGCTGTTTCCCCTGAAGGTAACTTGTTGATTTCCTCCTGTAATTCTCTTGTACAATTGGCACATGTTAAACCCTTTACTTTATATTCGTTCATTTTTCTTCACTCCATATAAAAGCTTAATGATGCTGTGCATGATGAATTGTTTGCTGTAATACATTCATCACATGATCGTCATCGGGTGAATAATATAATGTTGTCCCTTCTCTTCGATACTTAACCAAACGTAAATTTTTCAAAAATCTAAGCTGGTGTGAAACAGTTGATTGCATTAGTGAAAGCTTTTCAGCTATTTCATTCACGGAATGCTCCTGATGTGATAATAAGTGTAAAATTCGAATCCTAGTTGGATCACCTAATGCTTTAAATGTTTGTGAGACGATAAAAAGTGTTTCTTCATCAAGCTGTTCTGTTTGATCTTTTTCATTATTTAATGCTTCATCCATTAATTAACACCCTCTTTGTGATAGTATATATCAAAATATGAGTATATGTTCATATTATCTGATTTTATCATAAAAAAAATATTGGCTATTGTCAATCTTAGCCAATAATTAATAGCAATCCTGCGATAAATATCCCTATCAATACGCTGAGCCAATGGAGGGATTGATATCCTTTTTTTAATGATGGTAAAAACAACTCAAAAATGGCAACATATCCAATCGTGCTACTAGCCACACCAAGTAACACACCTAAAAAATGACTATTACGAATTGGAAAAATACTACCGATAAGAGTAAAGCCGTATAAGCTTAAACTTAAAAACACGAGTGAAACAAATAAGTGACGTAGTTTTAGAGAAGAGGCAAAATAGATCATCATTAATGTCATACCCTCTGGAATATGATGAAAAACAACTAAATGAAATAAATGTCCATCATGATCAACATGATTTCCCAAAGCTAATCCAGATGGAACATTATGTAAGGTAATCGCTAAAATAAGAAAGTAAAACGATGCTGTCTTATCTCTTCCTCGATGGTGAGAATCATTATGCATAAATTTATCAATCATCACCATCAGAAGCAATCCTACTATTATACCGAGAAACACAGATACAGTCTTATATTCTGAAAAACTGTGTGGAATTAATTCTAAAAACAGAACTCCACATAACACGCCTGCACAAAGGGATAAAATATAGTCGATTTTTACCTTTAACCATTTAGAGATGAAAATCGACAGACAGGCCCCTGTTAACAGAGAGAAAAATACAGAAAAACATAATGAAACTCCCACAGTTTCCCCTCCAAAACTCTGTATATACTCTTAGATAACTATAACTAGTTCTATGTTTACCGCGCTTTGTTTAGTACAAGTTAATCGTGGGATTACTACCAAAAGTTCTTCATATGAACTAATTCATGAGACACCATAGTCGAATAAAATTATAAAAGCTGTGAAAGAAAATAGTCGACAACAGCTTTTGAGGTAATGCGAGCAGCTACGTATGGAGGTCTAACGTAAACAGTTGCTTCGACAGGTAGACCTAACCATAACTTCTCTTGATCAATGATAATGAACGGAAATGAGACAGAATGCATAATAACCTTATCAACTTTTACGTTCTCTATTTTTTCAGATGTCATAGAAGTTAGTAATACTTTGTCATTTCTGTTGTTTAAAATGGTCTCCCACTCTTTTGTTAACTCGTTCCCAGATGGCAAGCCTATAAAAATCGATTTCCTCGCTTGATGAATATCTTCAATCATTAAGTCTAGTTTCTTTGCATGTATCCAAGTTAATTTAGGATGTTGATTTTTTATCCAAGCACCTACTTGATGTGGTAGGATTTGCTGCTCATGTTTAAACTGATGGTCAACGAGCTTGCGGATCGTTTTCGTACGATAAACATTGGATTGTATAAAATGATGATCACAAATATGAATGAATTTTCCTCTTGTCCTTGTAATCGCAACATTGATAAGCCGTTCACTATCTTTGCCAACTAACAGCATTCCCGGTCGATCCTGAGGATAACTATCAACGGTATCAAACAACATTACATCACGTTCACTGCCTTGAAAACGATGAACAGTCGCTGAAATGATGTCTGCGTCTTGAAGCTCAGTTAAATAGAGGTCTGATAATAAGGTCTCCATCAAAATTGCCTGAGCTCGATAAGGTGTTACATACCCTATTGACCTAGATCCAGCTAAGTAGGATTCATGAATAAGCTGAAAGGACAAGAGTAATTGCCATAGATTAAACCTCGAGTTCGACGATTTTTCACGGAGACAATGACTTCCTGTAAAACTACTATCTAAAAGAACAGAAGCACGATTTGGAAACGGAGCTCTTTCTAAAATTGCATGTCTCGAGGTTTTTACACTTTCATGATCACCTACTAGAGAATCATATATATATTGATTCGTAAACGAAGAAATATCAGGGTGCATTCGTCTTTGTTCTTTTAAAAGAAACAAGTGCGGATGTGATTTTTTTCCATTATCAAGCCAATCAACGACCCCGGCCTTATGAAATATATCCTCCCTTAACCACTCATCCACTAGCGGACTTCTTGCTGCTGCAATTGGCGGAAGCTGTTTAAAATCACCGCAAATAATAACACGAGTACCTAATGATGCAGCAAAGCCCACCTGTGGAACATATGCCATACTTGCTTCGTCAACAATGACAAGATCGTAGTCCTTTTCATATATGGTCGGATCATTTGCTGCCTTTGAAAGTGTTGTTCCAATAATATCGGCATCTTTAACAAATTGGATTTCCTTTTGGCGTATTTTCTCTAAAACATTGGTAAGTTTTCCTTCAATCTCCAATAAACGCTCAGAGTCGCGTCTGCTAAAAGATCGCCCTAGATCATGTTTTATTAATCTGCGCTCCTCTTGCAAACTTAGTTTTTGCTTTGCTAAGTCTGGATTTCGTTTTGTAATAAGTTCAGTAGTTGTAAGAGAAGATTCTGAAGCGATAGTAGACTGTGATCCATACCGTAACAAATCTCCTTCACGAAACCGACCTTTTTTATCGATGAAACGTGCAATTTCAGTCATTAACACATCTACTGCCTGATTACTTTGTGAAAGAATAAGAACACGATTCCCTTTAAAATATTTATTTGCCGCTACTCTTCCAAGTGTATAGGTCTTACCTGTTCCAGGGGGCCCCCAAACAAAAGTTACCGGATTATATTTACTTCTTAACACCAGCTCATGAACATTTGATTTTATTTTATCGGTTGGATGTTTAGCTTCATTAGAAGGGTTCATCAATCTTTTTATCCGAGCTCGTTTACGTTTACTTTCATTAATTTCATCAAGGCGATCATGTAACTGGTCTAAAAGCTCCCAAGGGTCATGTAGGAGAAATAATTCGTTAAGATCATTTCCTAACGATTGTTCTAGAGAAACGATCACACTATTCCCCTCTGAAGAGAGGATACGGCCACTTATTGTTAATTTCCCAGATTCCATTCTTATCGTTGACCCAACTGGAATTCGGATAGGAGAAGACGTATCGAAATAATACGTAAATGTCCCATCATTCGTCATTAACTCCCCATTTTTCACGTAATATTTAGTGCTTCCATATGTTTTTAAGTGCATGATCTCAGCTCTTAAAGCTTTCTGCCATGTCTTTATATAAAAATTCGTTGAACGCATGTTGTCAGCTTCCTCTTTTAATTATAAAACACTGTTTTAATCTCTTTATTAGTATCGACACATACTATACCATCTTACTAACTGAAAAACTATTTTACTTTGCCCAAATATTTATTTATTCAAGTCTTTTTTCAAGGCTCTTTTCTAAGAGATTGTTACTTTTAAAACAAAAACTTATTTGGTTGATTGGAACGGATTGCGAGACTCCTGCGGGAACAGCGGAACAGGTGAGACTCGGCAGGCGTTTACGCCGAGGAGGCACACCGCCCGCCCCGCGGAAAGCGAGCATCTCTCGCTGCAATCAACCACACCGCATTACTTGGTAATTAGCAACAAAGTTTGGCTAGTCAGCCTTTTTCAAACACACAAAAAAGGCTGACTCAAGACAAGCGTCAGACCCTCTTGATTCAACCTCTTTTTTACTTATTTGTTTGTCACAGAAAAATCCATTTCAATTGGGAGACTTACACTCTCAGTCATTTTATTAACGGCACTAAACAAAGCTTTTACAGAAGAGGTCATAATATCCATATCAACCCCACAGCCCCAATAAACAGTACCGTCTAGAGCGGTAATCCCTACGTAAGAAACAGCGTTTGATCCCGAGCCTATTTCTTGAGCATGCTCCTTATAGACCAAATCTGTATATTTAATACCAAGCTTGGTTTGTAGTGCGTTACTGATTGCATCTAGTCTTCCGTTCCCTTCGCCAGCAACCTCTTCAAGCTCACCATTTATTTTGATCGCTACGATGGTTTGGTAATCATCATGCTTAGTAAATTGGTAATTGACAAACTCGACAGGTGCTTTGATATTGACATATTCCTTTTGGAAAATGTCATAAATTTCATTAGGCAAAAGCTCTTTTTGCTGATGATCTGATACATTTTTAACAATGTACCCGAAGTTTTCACGCATTTTTGCTGGTAAATCAAGGCCATATTGTTGCTCAAGAAGATAACCGATTCCACCTTTACCAGATTGACTGTTAATCCGGATGACATCTCCTTCATACTCTCTACCAATATCATTTGGATCAATTAACAAATAAGGAACCGTCCAATGCTCGCATTCGTTTTCCTCACGCCACTTCATTCCTTTAGCTATTGCATCTTGATGTGAGCCTGAAAATGCAGCAAATACAAGTTTACCACCGTATGGCTGTCTTTCATAAACCTTCATTTTAGTCATACGTTCATACACAGCAATGATTTCTTGGATATTTTCGAAATTTAATTCCGGATTCACTCCATGTGAAAACATATTTAGAGCAAGAGTTACAATGTCTACATTCCCTGTTCTTTCTCCATTTCCAAATAATGTTCCCTCGATTCTTTGTCCACCGGCTAGCATTCCTAATTCCGCATCCGCAATACCGCTTCCTCTATCATTATGTGGGTGAAGTGATAAGATAACATTGTCTCTATACTTCATATGATCACTCATGTATTCTATCTGACTTGCATAAACGTGTGGCATTGACATTGAAACAGTAGCTGGCAAATTGATTATTACCTTATTTTCAGCGGTCGGCTGCCAAACATCAAGAACCTGATTGCATATCTCAAGCGCAAATTCCACCTCAGTGCCTGTAAAGCTTTCAGGTGAATATTGGAACTTAAAGTTCCCTTCCGTTTCAGAAGCATATTTCTGAAGAAGTTTTGCACCAGTAACAGCAATGTCGATAATTTCTTCTTTAGATTTTTTAAATACTTGTTGACGCTGAGACACAGAGGTTGAATTGTATAAGTGTACAACTGCTTGCTTTGCACCTTGAAGTGATTCAAACGTTTTCTTGATAATATGTTCTCTAGACTGAGTCAAAACTTGAATGGTCACATCATCCGGAATCAAATCCTCTTCAATCAATGTTCGTAAAAAAGCATATTCTGTTTCAGATGCTGCTGGAAAGCCAACTTCAATTTCCTTGAAACCTATTTTTACAAGCAATTGAAAAAATTCTAACTTCTCCTCTAGTGTCATTGGAACAACCAATGCCTGATTTCCATCCCTAAGATCAACACTACACCACATTGGAGCCTCAGATATATACTCTTTTTGAGCCCATTTCATGCTTGGCTCTGGCGGCATAAAGTAACCTCTAGCATACTTTTTATAATTTTCCATTTTTTAAGTCCACCCTTCCATTTATCATACATATTTTTATTTAGATACATTAGAACGCAAAAAAGCCTTTCATCTCTAAATTAAAAGAGACGAAAGACTGTTAAGATCTCACGCGGTACCACTCTAATTCATACCAAATTGGTATGCACTCAGACAGATAATGGTTATATTAAACCTATATCCTCCTACTATAACGGTTAGGCTCCGTCTCCACCTACTCTTAACTATTTCAGCGAGCTACTTCAAGGTGAGTTCGGATTTTGTCTACGACTGTTTTGCACCAACCAACAGTTCTCTGTACGCGTTTAAAACCCTACTATTCCTCTTCAATGTATTTAATATTTAGAATATTATATCAAAGGAAATTTAGGTTATCAAGTTAATTCTTTAAAAAAATAGTCGAACAACATACATTATAAATTTCCAAGTGTAAACTTTTAATGATCACGACCCAGTCGACCGATAATGTCTAACTCCATATTGCCATATGAGTAAACAAGGAAGGATAAAAATGATTCCAGCAATTGGAGACATCATATGTAGGAGTGTGTTTCCTTGATTTTTATCAAGAATGTAGAGCAACGGCAAGTAATTGACACATCCAAACGGGATTATAAATGTAAAGAATTTAGAAACCCATTTATGATAGATATTTAACGGGTATTGGGCCATCTCTCTTCCACCATCTGTAAATATATTTACCACTTCGAGACCTTGGATTGTCCAAAAGCACATTGTAGCAGCAAGTATGAAAATCCCAGTAAAAATACATACACCGCTGACAATCATAAGTAAGAGGGTAATTACTTTAAAAAAGTTCCATTCTATGGAAAGATTACTTAATGCCCATCCCAAAACAAATAAACTTTGGAGTAGCCTTCCAAATCTCGTAAACTCAAATTTTGATCCTAACACTTGAATGAAGGTGCTTCTTGGACGGACAAGCAGTCGATCAAACTCACCCTCCTTTACAAGACTAGAGAATGAGTCAAACCCACGAGCAAAACATTCACTTATAGCAAATGCCATATGTATAACCGCAAAACAAAGTGCTACTTCAAAAAAACTCCAGCCTTTAATTTGCCCGAAGCGTTCAAATAAAAAATACAAACCGGCAAAGACAGTGAATGGAATAAAGAATTGTCCGATCGATAAGAGCCAAAAAGATGTTCGATATTCCATTTGTGATTTAAATAAAATTCTAAGATATTTGAAATAAATACTCACCAAGAATCATCCTCCTTGTACAACCACTCTTCGTAAAGCTTTGTCAAAAGCATATCTTCCCAATAAAATAAGAACACTAAGCCAGCCAAGTTGAATGAATAACCCTATAAGTGCTTCATCCTGTGGAATGTGTCCAGAATAGACCCTGAAAGGAAAATCTGCCGTCAAGCGAAATGGAAGCAAGTAGGCAATGTTTTGCAGCCATGATGGCATAAGAGGGATAGGAATGGTTAAACCAGCAAAAAATTCCCCTATGATCCCAAACACTAACAATGAGCCAACTGGAGACATCGTCACAAAGACAGAAATATAAATAAACATAGAAATTGAGACTAATAGAAGTAAACCTAGAATCATTGCTGAAAGAAATAACATGAAGGTTGTTATGCTAGGTGGTAGTGTCATTTTGTATGGTTGCGGTAAAAAGAAAGCTACAATTAGAATGGGAAAGCATCGGAGTAACACACTCGACAAGCGCTGCGCTAAAAGTTTTGTATACCAAAATCCGTAGATTCCGCATGGTCTACAAAGTTCATACGCAATATTTCCACTTGTGATTAAATCGAATAATTCATTATCACGAAACCAAAGCATGATGAAAGCAAGAAAAGCCTGTTGCAGCCAAATGTAAGTAATTAATTCAGTAAAAGAAATAGGTGGTGTATGTAAGGAATGTTGGTAGAATGCTTCAAATATCATGATATACATGAATCCCCAAAAAAATTGTGTCGCCACTCCTGCCAAAGCAGCTGCCCTGTACTGCATTCCAGTTAGTAGCCGTAGCTTCAAAACGGAAAAATATGCATTCATATTTCATACTCCTTATATAATTGTACAATAATGTCTTCAATCGGTTGTGCTTCTATAGAAACATCGAGTAATTCGACCTTGCTTGATAGTTGGGAAATTACTTCCGATACCATTACCTTCTCCGTATCTATACTTATAATAGCCCGTTCAGGTGACCAAGAAAGCAAAGAAGTACCAGAAATTTCAAATAATTTTAGCGTCTCACGATAATCTGCAGTAATTGTTCTAAGTGTCCCAAATCGACTCCTAAGTTCATTCAATTTACCGTCATACAATAAGCTCCCCTTTCCGATTAAGATGACTCTGTCAGCTAAAGCCTCGATATCATTCATATCATGCGTGGTAAGAATGACAGTAACTCCCTTTTCTTTATTAATTGTTTTAATAAACTGGCGAACGGCAATTTTTGAAACGGCATCAAGTCCAATAGTTGGTTCATCCAAAAATAATATTTTCGGACTATGTAAAAGTGAGGCTGCGATTTCACAGCGCATTCGTTGTCCTAAGCTTAATTGTCTTACTGGGGAATCGATGAGACTTTGTAAATCGAGCGTTTCGACGAGTAGATTAATATTATCTTTATATTCTTTTTGAGGAATTTTGTAAATATCACGAAGAAGTTCAAATGAGTCCATCACAGGTACATCCCACCACAGCTGAGTGCGTTGTCCAAAAACCACTCCGATATTTTTAACATATGAAACTCTGTCCTTCCAAGGAGTGTACCCCATAATACTACAGGTTCCTCCGTCAGGAACCAAAATACCGCTCATTAACTTTATCGTTGTAGATTTACCTGCCCCATTTGGACCGATGTAGCCTACTATTTCCCCTGGTTCAATAGAAAAAGAGATATCTTTTAACGCTTCAACAATAAAATGCTCACGAAAAAACAGCGCTTTCACAGACTGCCTCAATCCAGTAGTCCTCTTGGCAACTTTGAAGGATTTACTTAAGCCCTCTATAGTAATCAATCGTTTTCCCTCCTAACATTTTGAATGGAAGAAAAAATATATCATCATATATCATGTATGTCAATGAATTTTCAGATTTTTCAACTTTAAATGGAGGCAAGCAAAAATAAGTTATTATCAATAATATGTGGATATTTAATCTAACATATTGAACATGCTTGACAAAATAAAAAAAGCAGTGCCATTTCAATTGAAAAATCCACTACTTTAATAGTTGCTATCTAATTACATAATTATATCTCTAGCATTATTATGACAAGCACACTCAGCTAAACTATAACCTGTTACTTGGAAGCCATGCTTTTGTAAAAAGCGAATTCCGATATTTTTTTCGAGTTTATTAGAAGCGATGACATATACATGTTTACTTGGGATTTCATGATAAAATCTTTTTAAATAAGGTATGGGAATGACAATTGCTTGAAAGGCTTGATTCTCTGATAAATTGTTATAATCTCTAAAATCAACTACAACATGATGATCATCAAGTTGAGATCGGTTTACGTCAATACAAGGAACGCTTTTTATTGCCATAAAACTTTTATAATAAAAATACCCTAAAATCAAAACAATAATAAGTCCAATCAATAGATAAAAAATGATTATTCCCTCCTTTGTTTATATTTCTCTTTCTGCTTTTAGTAAAAATTCAAGATAGCAACATTGGTATATTGTCAACGCGCTATAAAAATCTCATTCATTACTATATAGTGAGTCAAGGTCTTTATTCAAGTAAAAAGATTCGAGCTCTCAGTTTTTTAACTGAAGCATAGATTTCCAATTCATATTGGACATTATCGTTTTTGAAACAGCCTAATACCATTAATGGTATCAGGCTGTTTTATTGTTATTAAAGAAATAATAAAATTCTTGTAATGTGGATTAGCGCTTTGACATCCAGCTCCAGGGCCTAGTGAACTTTACACTCCTCCTTCCGATAAGTCTCGCTTTATCTCATACGGAGTGCTCCAGTTCATACGTCGCTGAGCAAGGCGCTTCCGCTTTTGTTATTACTTGTTTAACTTATCTAAAATAGGATAAAGTTCTTCAAGATGTGTAATTTCAAAATTTGGGATAACTTCATTACGTTCTTTATCATGACGATTGATCCAAACAGATTTGATTCCAACTCGAGAAGCTCCAAGGATATCTGTCATTAAATTATCCCCAACCATGATTGCTTCATCTTTCGTTAAATTCATTTTTTCTAAGGCATGTTCAAAAATAGAAGCATCTGGTTTTCCTCTTCCAAATGCACCAGAGATAATGATTTGTTCAAAATATGGAACAAGCTCAGGTGTAATATCTAATTTTGTATTTTGAAGATCTGGTGATCCATTTGTTAATAATAAAAGACGGTATGTATCCTTTAGCTCGTCTAATACCTTAAATGACTCATCATATACAAATGGCTTTTGACGTCTTTGCGCTGGAAACTCTTCAGCTAATTTAGCACCAAACTCTTGATCATCGATTCCACAAGCCTTTAGCCCTCTTGTCCATGCTTCTTTACGATATGTGGGAACGATTTCTGACATCTTTTTAAAATTCTCTTCTTCATCTAAAAAGTTGCCCCATAGTCCTTCAAAGGGATTAATCCCGATCATTTGTGTAAATTCGTAAGTTTCATATGAAGAATATAGCTCTCTCGCTTCATTTCGTACAGCTTCTTCCAATAGATCTGGATCGATCCCGAATTTTTCATTTGCAATCTGACATGTTGCGATAAATGCTTCTTTTACACTTTTTTGATCCCATAATAATGTATCATCTAAATCAAAGAAGATTGCTTTAATCATATTAATTCCCCCAGTTCTGTAAACTACTATATGCAAAACTCATACTATTCAAACAATAGATTACAGAGATTTTTTCAATATGTAAATAGGATAGAGAAAATCAATTTTCGAAAACAGAAAATAATTGACTAGGTACTTCATGTAAATAAAAAAACCGTTCAGCATGTAAACGGTTTTACCTAACTTGAATGATAATTCAAGTGTGATTGTGATTATTTTTTAATAAATCATATAAACTCAGTGCAACAATTTTTGTTACGTCCATTTCATTCCTTGCAACACCTTGAAGATAATCAAGACATGACCCCTTTTTCAGTGAAGATATAACCATTAAGTAGAATCAAAGCAAATTTCCGAATTATATCAGCCCTCTTTTATCTATTCAGGAACCGCACATTAACTACCCCGATATGTTTGATAGCCCCATGGTGAGATCAGTAAGGGAATATGATAATTGCGATTCCCCATCTCCACACCGAACTGAATTGGTACCTTGTCTAAAAACATTGGTTCTGACAATTGATTATTTCTTGATTTAAAATAATCTCCGATATAGAACAGCATTTGAAACTCGCCTGCTTGTTCAATCATTTGTGGTGAAACCCTCCCATCTTGATTTGTCAACAAATAAGCTACTAGATGTTTTTCTGTTCTCTCTAATTTCCATAGTTCAATTTTTACACCTTCTGCAGGCACACCACTTGCTAAATCCAGTACATGTGTGCTTATGCTAATCGTCATATTTGGGAAATCTCCTTATCTCCAATCCTTCCTCTTCCTTCCCGATTTAGGTCATCTCTCGTAAGTGCAAATCCTTGAAAGCCATATGGCGGTCTTGGTTCTGTATATACCTTCCCATCAGTATCTGGAATTGTATCAACCACAGTCTCCCAGGTACGATTTTGCGATTGAAATGTAACATCAGTTAATTGTGGAAAACGTTCTAAAATGGTTAAGCCTATTTGATAGATAAGATGTTGAATCGATAAAGTATCGAGATTGTGGAAAACAGATGTCACAATATCCTTTACTTGTTCACTACATACATAAAGGGCTGGAGTTTCACCTGTGGAGTCTTTGTATTTTTCATAATTCCAGTTAATATTTAAATAGATAAATAGTGGTCGATTATTGTCTTCAGAGAGTGTTGTATATTCATCACGTATAAACCCTGCAAATGAATTCCCACTAATTTTAATTAGTTGTAACGCTTGGATACCACTGCTATGCTCCATAATTTCTAGGCTATTGCTTTCATTTTTCTTTGCAAACAATGACGCAACTGCTTGCTCATTTCTAGAATGATTATACACAAGCTTACTTTCCTGTGTATTCTCGTTTATTAAGGAAGTTGTCGGCATAAAAGGAGTTTCCACTCCCGATAGCTTAATTGAGTCCATTTGAGGGTATGTGTCCAAAAAGCGTTCTGCGACAAAAGCTAAAAATCCTTCTATCGTTCTCCCGTTATAATAAGCTAGATGTTTTTGAATAAAGTTTTTCATCGAGTCGGTCGCAACAATTAACTCATTGTCACCCTCTGAAAATGAACTGAATAATTGCTCACCACCTACCTCAATTTTTATGTTCCAGCCAAAGATATTATTATTTCGTTCAATTACATTCGATTCAGGTATTTTCCTCAAGCCTGTTAACGGTTTTACATTTGTGCGATATACATATACGTCTCCTTTACCGTAATACATTGTTCGATTTTCCATGATTATAGCTCCCTTCGTTTGTAACAATATCTCTTAATCTAAACCATGATATTTTATAAATTTCCTCCATGGCTGTTTCAAATTCTTGTTCTTCTTTATTTTTAACTCTCCTTTTCATTGAGTCATAAATAGAATCTTTATTATGACCACGTACTGCTAAAACAAAAGGGAAACCATACTTCTTAATATATTTGTTGTTAAGCGCTATAAAACGCTTGTATTCATTTGGAGAAAGCTGATCTAAACCTGCTTGTTGTTGTTCAATCTTAGAGGAAGTGGATAATTTTATTTTTGTACCTAAATCAGGATGTGCTTGAATTAAAACAAGCTTTTCTTCCTTTGAAGATTTCTCAACAAGCTTTACCATTGAACGATGAAGAAATTGTACCGAAGGAAAAGGTCGTAACTCCCAAACTTTGTCAGCAATCCATGGAGTATCTTCGAATATCCAGCCAAGAAGTGCTACAAACTCTTTCCGTGAAAATTCATTCACATCCTTTATTGTAATCAAATAATCACTCCATCCCAAAATTCATGTTATTTATTATTACATATTATGTTATATTATTAACATAATAATCGTTTCCTCTTCATTTTTCATTAGTTATCATCACTAGTTTCAGAAATTTCTCTTAGTCAAATTAACCAAAAAGCATGACGAATGATTTTACTATGTATTATTATGTAACGTTTTCTAACATTATAATAAGGTGGGATCTTGATGAAAATGAGTGAATTATTAAAAATACCGATTCTTTCCAACGCAAAAATTGCTGCAGGTAAAAACGGTGTAGGTCGAAGTGTGCAAACAGTCAATATGATGGATGCCCCTGATATTATTCAATTTTTAAAGCCCAATGAATTATTAGTGACCACTGCATATTTTATTCGTGACAATCCTACAGAGATGGTCAATCTCGTCAGATTTATGGCAAAGAATAATTGCTCCGGACTCGGAATAAAAACTAGACGTTTTTTACATTCCATCCCCTCTGAAGTTATTAAAATAGCAAATGAAGAGAACCTTCCCTTAATTGAACTTCCTCTTGAACATTCATTAGGAGAAATTGTTAATGAGTCATTAAGTTACATTCTAGAAAGACGAACAAAGGAGCTACAATTCGCAATAAATACACAAAGAGAATTTACCAAGCTTGTACACAAGGGAGAAAAATTACCAAAAATCATTGATCGTCTTTCCACAATTCTTGATAAACCGATTTTGCTTATTGATCATTTAAATCGCGTATTAGTTGAAACACACCATTTTCGTAGTAATGAAATGAAAAAACTCTTAAAAAATATTGTAAAAGACATGGATACTAATCATTCGTCAATTAAACAGCAACCACTTTGCCTTTCTGTTTACAAACCAACTTCCCTAAAAGGCAAATTCGTTCATTTTTTTCCAATCGATACCTATTTTAAGAAAAGTAATTTACTAATTATTGGTTTTGATTTTCCCATTGATGGATACACTCTTTTATCAGTAGAGCAAGTAACAAACGTCATTTCCTTCGAGCTACTGAAACAACATGCATTATCAGAGAAAAATCTACATATTAAAAATAATTTTTTTACAGCATTATTAGATGGTGACATACCTGAAAGTGAGGTTTTGAAACGAGGGAGAAAATACGGACTGAAAAAGGATCAATCTTACAATGTAATCGCCTGTAAAATTGATGAAAATAACGATAGAATAACACAATCTCTATCTTTTTATAACTCTTTTCAAGTGGAAGGTTTTAAATTCACGATTTATGAGCATTTAAAAGCAATGTTTTCAAAAACAGGAATGGAGTTTTGTATTTTTATAAAGAATGATGCTTTTGTTCTATTACTAGATCGAGAGAATTCGAAATCTGAACAGCAAGTAACTGAGTTTATTCAATCCGTACAAAAGAAACTGCATGAGCAATTAAACGTGTCTATTTCTTTTGGTGTAAGTACTCACTGTGAAGATATACGGAATATTCATAAAGGATATCGACATGCTGCGGAAGCATTAGAGGCAGGGTATCAACTTAGAAAGAGTCACTTCGTTCAAACATATCGCGCCAAGGATATCACTGAATTACTCCAAATGATTCCACTTTCAAATGTAACAGAATTTTATGAGAGCACCCTTAAAGAACTTGCCTATACAAACAATAAAGATTTACTAAGTTTAGTTCAAACCATTTCAGTCTTTATTGAAAATCACTGCCAAATCGCCGAAACAGCTAAACGGTTATATGTTCATCGAAATACAGTTGTTTATCGACTAGAAAAATGTGAGGAATTATTAAACATTTCCTTAAAAGATCCTGATGAAACTCTAAGGCTTCGGATTGCTTTGTTAATTCGTTCGTTTCTTCTTGAAAAGATAAAACCTTAGGTGGACTTTCACTCTAAGGTTTTATTGTCAAAAATAGCTGAAGATTCATTTTTATAACGCTGAACCGCCCGAAGAATCCCATTGTACCCAGTACATCTACAAAGATTACCACATAAATAGTCGAGTATTTCTTCTTCTGTTGGCTGATTATTTTTGTCTAACAATGATTTTAGCGCAATAATCATACCTGGTGTACAATACCCACATTGAAGGGCACCTTCCTCCAAAAACGCTTGTTGTATTGGGTGGAGATTCTCTTGTGAAACCTGTTCGATTGTTTCGATTACCGTACCATTGGCTTGATAAGCCATAACTAAACATGAATTCACCACATTTCCGTTCATTAAAACGGAACACGAACCACATCTACCAATTTCACATGATATTTTCGTTCCGGTTAATTCTAAATCTTTACGTAAAAGGTCAACTAATCGATAGGTAGGAGGTACAAAAAGACTGTATAATTGACCATTAATTGTTATGTTTAATGCAATCTTATTTTCTAGTATTCTATCATTTGAACTATTTTCAAATCTATCAATTCTCATTCAGATACCCCCTGTTTATAAAACGAAAATGAAGTCGTCTGAAGAGAATTCAATATTTCTTCAGAAGAAACAGGTAGCTTCTTGACCCATAATCCGCACGCATCATGAATTGCTGCAGTAATTGCTGGGGCAACAGCAACAGTGCCAATTTCACCAACACCTCTAGGTCCGAACACGTCGTTTTCAATTAATGATTCATCAACATCAACATTTGTCACAAGAGGGATGTCCCTAATCGTTGGAATAATGTACGAATCAAAATTCTCGGTATGATAACGAGCGTTTTCCATTAGCGAATCTTCAAATAACGTAAAACCTAGTCCCATAATGGCACCACCCTCAATTTGCCCTAAATAGCCTAGTGGATTGACGACAGGACCAGCTGCAACAGCATGATCAAGCTTTGTCACCTTAATTTGACCTGTTAATTGATTAATTTCAACCTCAGCTGCAACTGCTGCATACGTGTGTAAATAATGCCCGCCAATAATCGCATCAGGAGTCGTAGGAAAGTGAAATTGCGTTGAACAAACAGGAAGCTCCGTTTTCAAGCTGTTCGCTAGTTCTTTATAGGTGATCACAATCTTACTCTTTTCACCTTTCTCCCAAACCCCATTTTCTCCGAGCATCAGAAGCTCCTCTGCAACACCAGAAAGATGTGATGCAGCATTTAGTAGTTTGTTTTTCCAAGGTCCTTTTAATTTGTTCATTCCTTGCCAGATCATGTTTGTTGAACGAGAGGCAGTCGAGGATCCTGAGGCAGGAACTAACCCAGTATCCCCAATAACGATTTTTATATCTTCTTTCGCACAACCGAGCATATCTGTCAGCAATATTTCAATTGTTGCAAGTAACCCTTGACCGAATTCTTCGAAACCAAATGCTATTTCAACCTTCCCCTCTTTCGTTAAAGATAGACGGGCACCAGATGGATCTGGCCTTCCAAACCCAAGCCCACCACCATGCATAGTGATAGCAACACCCTTGCCTCTTATACTCCAATTATCTTGTACTTTTAGAGGAGCTGTTAAAATCGGTGAGGACTTAATCATCTTCAGAACATTTTTCGCTCCATCATTTGCAACAATTCGTTGACCAAGTGGCCCCAAATCCTCTGCCTCTCTAATATTCATCTCACGTAATTTTAAAGAATCAATTTTTAGCATTTCTGCAAGTCTTTCAATTTGCGATTCTAAAGCAAAGGTTACTTGATTACCACCAAACCCCCTAAACTCACCCGACACCCCGTTATTCGTAAATACAGAAAACCCTTCGATATCAACATTCGGAATCATATACGGACCAGTCGAATGCTCTACTGCAAAATCTAACACAGCTGGTCCTAATGTGGCATATGCTCCTGTATCAGCAGTGATTCTCACAAAATGACCAACTAACAAACCATTTTCTTTTGCACCAGTAATCATTTTTATTTTCATTGGGTGACGCTTTATTCCTGCTTTGACAGATTCAATTCGCTTGTTATGGAGTTTGACTGGTCTTTTCGCCTTTATTGCAAGCAATGCCGCATATGGTTGGATATTCAACTCATCCTTCCCACCGAATGAGCCTCCGATCGGACTTGAAATGACACGAATATCACTTTCAGGCATTGCCAATATCCTAGCTAACTGCATACGATCCTTGAATCCGTGCTGTGTCGCAGCATATACGGTGATTTTACCATCCTCTTCTGGAACAACTACACCACCCTCAGTTTCCATATACGCATGCATTTGTCTCGGTGTCTCATATGTTTCCTCGACAATATAAGGGCACTCTTTTATTGCAATCATGACATCACCACTACTTTTATAGCCTGCACGATGAAGGATATTCCCTCCCGGATGTAGTTTAACCGCAGAATCGATCAATGCCTTATCAGTATCATCAATTACTTCAAGTATTTCATACTCAACCTGAATCAACTTGATCGCCTTCTCAGCAATTTCTTCACTTTCTGCCGCTACAGCTGCCACTGCATCCCCCAAATACCGAACAACATCTTCACATAAAACCGGCTGATCTGGGAATATCAAACCAAATCGATTCATACCAACTACATCCTTATGAGTAACGACAGAAATAACACCTTCTAATTGTTCTGCTTTCGATGTTGAAATCGACAAAATTTTAGCATGAGGATAAGAACTCCGTAACACTTTCCCATATAGCATCCCCGGAAAAGAATAATCAGTTAAATATTTAAGAGATCCTGTTACCTTCTCATATCCATCAGGACGGATTTTCCATTTCTCTTGATAATTATCTCGTATCAATTTCACATATCTTCATCCTTCCTTACCACAAAAAATGTTCATTAATTCAGCAACAAGTAGATTTGCCGCTACCTGTTTTCGATATGTCTCCGTTATAAAGGGATCAGAGTAGGAATTGATTTCATCAATAATTTCTAGGTAAAGAGATCTTAGTAAATTTTCATCAAAATCGTTTGTTTCCAATATTTTTTCAACTACGATTAGTCGACATGGATCATTGTTACCCCCACCCACTGCGATTCGAATATACTCCAATCGCTTAGCACTTATTCGCCTCCATTGTGCACAGATTGTCACCAAAGCTGGTGTAAACGCTTCTCTTCTCCCCACCTTCTTAAAAATGGCTTGGTCTTCCTTCTTTTGGCATGGAATACTAATAAATAGCAATAGAAAGTTAAGTTTTGGTGAATCCCTTTGTAATCTAAGCAATTCCCATAATTTTATAACCTTTGTCTTATCTTGAATTCTTATTGTCAATTCAGCATCTAAAACAAGCAGAGCAGGTATGGAATCACCGATACCACTCGCAACATTCCCACCAAGTGTTGCCCGATTTCGAACAGCTGGTGCTGCAACCTTTTTACATGCTGCAATAAGTAATGGAACATGTTCATTGATAATAGGGTTTTCTAAACATTCAGAAATTGTCGTTAGTGTGCCTATTTCAACGAACGAACGATCCCCTCGCTCAATATACATAATCTCTTTTAACTCTGTAATTGATGCTACGTTTATTAATGTTGTTGAAAGCGGTAAGCCAGCTTCCCAATTAAGCTGGATAAGTGTTCCTCCTGCGATAAAAACACCACCTAATTCTCTCAGCCTCATCGCATCCTGAATGAGACGTGGATGTTCAACTAAAATATCAGATTTCGTAATAGCAGCCATCTCATTTTTCACCGTGATCACCTATTCTCTCCTGAAATTTTCTTAAGTGAATGACTAAAACAATTCTCTAAAGCATAATTTTGAATGGATAAGTAAAAAAAGGAGAACACCTAGCTATGAGCAGCTCAAGAAATCATATTAGAATTTCTCAAATAGAAGGACCTTGCAAATTCGAAATCTTCTACAGTATCAATATCGAAAAGCTGATCTGAATTTACTGAAATGCTCGTTCCTGTTAAAGTACCATTTTTCAACAAACTACGCGCTCCTTCATCACCACGAATTGTCATGATCTCAGCAAATGCTTTTTGATTAAATATTATCGGTGGCTTCAACACCCCACCAACAGCTGATGCAACAAAATCATGTTCATTTCTCGCTTCATGTATTAATCGATTAATCATTCCAGATGTTACAAATGGTTGATCTGCAAGAAAGACAACAATAGACTCTGCACCTAATTGAAGCGCACGCCTTATACCCGTCCTAAGAGAAAAAGATTGTCCTAAATGCGCCTGTAAACTAATGATATTTTCCCATTTATCTGGATAAGCTTGAAGATCATCTGCAGAATTAAGCCATACTGTATTAAAATCATTTGTCACAACTAACAAATGATCAATATTTGATTGCATTATCTCTTTCAATGCAATTGTACCTAGAGGTTTTACTGATAACGGTAAAGATAATTTACATTTTCCCATTCGCTTACTATTACCCGCAGCAAGATAAATCCCAATGTTCCTCTTCATAGAGCAACCGCCAACCTCCTAGCTTTAATTTGAATAAGCTCGGCCATAATACTTATCGCAATCTCTTGAGGTCCTTCTGCTCCGATTGCTAAACCAACAGGAAAATGAATCCACTTAGGAATTCTTACACCTTTTAAAAGTTTTTCCGCACGAACCTTTGAGCCTAAGATTCCAAAATAAGCAATTTTCTTTTCAAGCAGTAAATGGATAAGTTGATCATCTTTTTCATAATTATGGGTCATCAAAACATTTGAATCAGAAGAAGAGAAGGAAAAGGATTGAGCAAATTCAGAAGGTGAAGCAATGTACGTTTTATAAACAAATGGAAAATAGATTTCATTACAAAAGGCGGGTCGCCAATCTGCAACAATCACTTGAAAACCTGTAAGATGTGCGAGATGCGCAAGAGGAATCACATCCACTCCAGCTCCATATATAAAAAGCCTTGGTCTTGCCATAATCTTTTGCATAAAATACACCTTTTGATCTCTTTGCAGCAATTGAGCACATTCGTCTTGATGAATTGTTGGTCGTTCACCCTGCCATTGACCAAAAGATCCCCCCTTTGCCGTACAAAAAAGGTAATCCAATACTTTGCCCTGCATCGAGATTCTCTTTACATATGTTACATCAATACCATGATTAACAAGGTCCCTAACCTTCCTTAAGTCCTCTTTAAGAAGCGATGTGACCGATTCAACCACAACCTTTATTATTCCATTACAGCCAGCACCCTGCCCCCATGACAAGTCATCTTCACCTGTGAGGTCATATGTAACAATTGTTGAGTTCGGATTCGGATCATATAAGAAATCATTTACTCGTGCAAATAAGTCTTGCTCAAGACACCCTCCACTTAAAAGCCCTACTTGCTGACCCTTCTCTAGAAACAACATCATCGCTCCTGCCCTTTGATATGCTGAACCTTGAACATCAATAATTGTTGCTAAAACACTTTTACACGAAGAATCGCAAACCGTATCGAGTATTTCATATATGTCCGAACGCATGTTTTACCCCCTTCTAAAAAAACTCTCATTATCTATTTCTAGTATCTGATAATTATCTGATCGTAAAGTTTCCCTTAGACAATCTTTTCAATAAACGTTTAATCGCTTTATTTGCTTCCTTTAAAACGACTGACTTGTCGATCGTCTTTATGATTCGATTTTCCATAACCACTTTTCCGTTAATAATCGTTGTTTCCACATCACCTCTTGTGGCTGAATAGACGATTCTTGAAATAGGATCCACATCTACTGAAGGGTATGTATGGAAATTATTTAAATCCAAAATAACAACATCTGCTTTTTTCCCAACCTCTAAGCTACCAATCTCTTTTTCTAATCCCATCGCTGCCGCTCCACCCATTGTCGCCATACGGAAAACCTTTGTAGCATCCATTGCAGTTGGACCATGAATTGGTTTTTGAATAAGAGCTGTTAATCGCATTTCATGAAACATATCCAAATTATTGTTACATGGAGCACCATCTGCACCAAGACTTAAACATATTCCTTTATCGTGCATATCAGGTGTTTCAGCAATACCTGAAGCAAGCTTTAAGTTTGAACCAGGACAATGACTAACCTTCACACCTTTCTCGCGAATAATCCGTTTTTCATTGTCATCCAACCATATACAATGAGCTAAAATTAACCTCGGGCTCGTTAAGCCAAGATGATCTAAATAAACGACATTTCTCATCCCACGTTCATTTTCTACAATTTCAATCTCTTTTAAATTTTCTGAAGCATGAGTATGAACCATCGCTTGATATTGATTAGATAAATCCCTTATCTCAGTTAGCATTGCCTCTGTACATGAAATAACAAATCTAGGTGAAAAAGCATATTGAATACGGCCATTATCGTAGTTGTTCCACTTTTCCAACAAGTCAACACTTTCTTGAATCGACTCATTTGTTTTTTCTAATAGATTAACAGGAACATTATCCCCTTGATCCATCATTACTTTCCCTGCTAGAGCTCGGATTCCACTTTCTTCAATTGCTCTAAACGCAAATTCTGTGTGACGAACTGTTTCCATATCGATGATTGATGTTGTACCACTTTGAATAAGCTCACCAATTCCTAACATAGCAGAATAGTAGATAGATTCTTCATCATGTGCAGCTTCAAGCGGCCATATTTTCTTCGATAACCAGTCTAAAAGCTCTAAATCATCACCCTGACCTCTAAATAATGTTTGACAAAGGTGAATATGGCTTTGAATGAATCCAGGAATAATTGTTTTACCTGTTGCATCTATGATTTTATCAGGCAATACCCCATCAATACGTTTAGAAATCTGCACAATTCTATCATCTTCTATCAAAAGATCTCCATAAACAATATCTGTATGTTCATTCATAGTAATAATTTCTGCGTTTTTTATAAGTATTTGCACTACTCATACCACCCTTTCGATCGAATCAGCACACTTCAATATATCCCTATGTCACTTTTCGTTACAACGGTTGTTAGATATTTTTATAATAATACCAATTTTCTTTTTTGTCATTGTGCATTAACCATAAATCCCTTTCTGGAAATTGGATACAATCCATAAAATCTAATCATACTAGCTTATACAACGTTAGATTTTCTGACACATTCATCCAGATGAATTGCATCTATACTAAGTTTATTAATTTCTACAAAAAAAAGACTAAACTCAAAATGAGTCAGTCTTATTAAATGATGAAATTTTCACTGTTGATTAAAGAAATTTTAAAATTTATTTTCTTTCATATTTTATTAAATTTCACATAAGACCACACTCTAACAAGAATAAGGATATTTGCAAACAAACCAAAAACGACCATAATTGGAACAACGGTTTGTAATGAGATTAATACACCAAGTAATGGCATAGATGTTAGAGCAAAACCAAATCCAGTTGTACCTTGAACGATTGCAGCAACAAATATAATGATTAATCCTAAAATTATTATCGATAAATCAATCACACTCATCCCATTGTAAATAACGTTTCTCCACTTGAAAATTGAACACTTCAAGACACTATTAATTGTCAAAGCAATTGTTTTTTAGAATTGAGATTTCAATAAATATAAAAGGATGAAACCATTGTGATTTCACCCTCTTAGTTTCACACATCTAAATGGAACCAGCTACTTTATTAGACACCATCTTCTTTTGGTTTTGTTGTCGATTCTCTTACTATCATTTCACAAGTAAGAAGGACTTTTTCATGCTGATCTTTGCCATTTTTAATTTTATTGAATAAAGATTTGACTGCTCTTCTTCCAAGCTGCTCCTTTGGCACATGAATTGTCGTAAGTGTAGGCGATTTAAGATAGGAGTTTTCTAAATTATCAAATCCTGTAACAGATATATCTTCTGGGATATTGAAGCTTAGTCCCTTTAACAAGTCGATAACATAAAGGGCGATCAAATCATTCGCACAAACGAAAGCTGTAGGCAACTCATTCCCCTCCTCTACTTCTTTTTCAATCCAAGCCTTAATATTCGAATACATGTCCTCAAACTCAAGTCCAATATGTAAGGTAACATGTTCATTAGATTGATCTGTTAGGTTATGAAGCTCTAATGCACTTCGAAAGCCAAGCCAGCGATCATAAAAACTTCGTGAATAATGATAACTCCCAATGAATTTCATTTTTTTATGACCTAGTCCTATTAAATAATTTGTTAATAGGTAGCTGCTATCATAATTATTTGCAAAAATTGTATCTGTCGTAAACAGTGGCTCTTCCGAATCAATTAATACAACTGGGATTCTCCATTTTTTAAATTCTAAAAGTATTGTTGTTGAGAGATTACCTACGCAGATAATACCGATAAAACCTTGAGGATTAATGACATTAGCAAAATTATCTGTTTCTGTCATAATAACCATGCCAAGTGAAAGATCATTTAATTCGAGAGAAATCCCATCAATGATTTTCCCCCAATAGACCGAATCTTGATATTGACTTCTTGGTAAAACCACAAGGACATTCTTTTGAGCTGATCTTCCTTGTTGATTATTATTTTTCGACTTAGTTTCTGTTGGAAAGTTGATATCTTCAGTTTTGTACCCTAACTGTTTTGCTGTTTCAAGCACCTTTTCTCTTGTTTCTTCCTTAACACCGCTTTTTCCAGCTAAGGCTCTTGATACAACATATTTAGAAACCCCAAGATAATCCGCAATTTGCTGAATAGTAACTTTCTTCCCCATCTTTACACCTCTATATTATTAACCATCACAAATGTTAGTTTTATTATTTTATTATACTAACACTATATCATTTATCTAATCGTATATAAAAGTCGAATGTAGAAAGATGTAAAAGAGGAGATTATCATGAATTAATTGAAGGTAATCTGAAAAAAATCAAAATGAACACAAAAAATGAAGTCGACCTTATTGTTCGATAAGATCGACTTCTAGTACTTAAACTGGAACTGTTTTATTTAGAACAAACTCTTCTACAACTTTTGCAACACCATCATTCATATTTGTATCTGTAACAAAATTAGCAATTTCTTTAATATCCTCTGGAGCATTGCCCATTGCTACACCAAGACCAGCAAATTCAATCATCGCCAAATCATTGTAGCTATCACCAATAGCAATCACTTCATCACGGTTAATACCGAAGACTTGTATTAATTGATTTAAGCTCGTCCCCTTTGTCACACCTTTTTCGGTAAATTCTAAAAAGAAAGGCTTTGAACGCATTACACTGAATTCTTCATCTAATTCAGCTTGAAGCTTTGTTTCGACTATTTTTAACTTTTCAGGTGCATCTACCATTAATACTTTAACAACTGGCTCTGATACAGCATCTATAAATTTTTCAACAACATTAATTGGTAAACCAGTCAGATCTGATTCTATTGTTGTATATGGATTTTCTTCTTCTGTAATGATTTCATCACCTACATAGGTATGGATATAAACACCTTCACGGCGACTAATTTCATACAGGGTATGAACAGCTTTCGGAGTTAACGTGCTACTGAAAATTTCTTCAAACGTTTGACAGTTTAATATTTTCCCACCATTAAAAGAGAGAATAAAACTACCATATTTCGCTAAGGAAAGTTCTTCAGCAATATGCTTCATTCCGAATGTAGGGCGTCCAGATGCTAGAACGACCTTCACACCCACATCTCCTGTGCTGCCATAAGAGCTTGTTTTGTACGTTCTGAGATAGTATGGTCATCACGTAATAATGTATCGTCTAAATCTAACACAATCATTTTGTAAGACATTTGCGCATTTCCCTTCTATTTGAGCATTATCTTTTATCCTACTACAAATCAAAAAGAAATGGGACAAAACCTTATAAATTTGCTAGATTTATTTATGATGAAATGGGCACTTCCCCTCAATAGGCTTAACATCATCTCCAATAAAATATTGCTTCCACTCTCTATGCTCAGGATCCCCATAGTGGCTAATATTAGGATGTTTTGGTAGCTGATCCCATTTTTCAACACGTTCTCTTACCTTTTCTCTAGACATTACTCCACCTTTTGAAGTTCCTTCTAGCCCTTCAAAGATTCTTCTAGGTTGAAAACCAAGGACAAGACAGTTTCCTAAATCTCTCGTCTTTCTTTGTTTATATGCTGGTGCATTTCCAAACACAAAGAAAGGCTCATTAGCAAATGAAAATGCCCATAAATGGTGATCAGGATCTTGAGGAATGTTCTCTGGCCATGGTTGATCATCTGTGTCATGTAGGTATTTTAATATATTCCAAAAATAATCACGATATCTAATGTCCTCTCTTCTTTTTCAGGTTCAACAAACACAAATAAACCGTGTCGTGTAAGTTTTGGTGCATCAACAAATAGTTTAATAAACTCTTCAATTGCTCGAGGTAGATTTGACCAATCCTCATGATGAATAAACGAATAGCGTAATTCACCTTTCTTCTCAGCTGTCATGCCAAAATAACAAGGAAATGTATGATCAGTTACTGTAGTATGAAATGTGTTATATTCTTCCACAACCCAATTTGGAACTATATTTTGATTAACCATATCCTCTTTTTCTAGTAAATATGTAGCTGTTGTTTTCATGTCAATACACCCTCCATTATGTTTAATAGAGATCACTTACCCTATTTCATAAACGATTAAGCATACATCTTTATTTTTCAGGTTTGACCTTAGCTGTATCTACAATTTGCAAACATATAGTCTCTTTGTCTTATATTCTTTTAAATTGTTTTATATCAATTATGTCGGGTAATAGAATACGGAAGTTCAAAAATAGTAACAATTTTTATTTGCTAAAGCTATTAAAGGAGGATTCTTTCATATGTTTCGTCACCAAAAAGAATTACAGTATGAAGTAAAGGTAGACCGCCCAGATCCTATGCTCGCCCGTAAAGTTCAGGAAGTATTGGGTGGGCAATTTGGTGAAATGACCGTCATGATGCAATATCTGTTTCAAGGCTTCAACTGTCGCGGAGAAGAAAAATATAAGGACATGCTGATGGATATTGGCACAGAGGAAATTGGCCATGTAGAAATGCTTTGTTCGCTTATAAGTCAGTTGCTAGATGGTGCTTCTCCTGAGGATCAAGCAAAAGCCGCAAAAGACCCAGCTACAGCAGCAATAATGGGTGGTATTGATCCCCAGCATCTACTTGTGAGCGGTCTTGGTGGAATGCCTACCAACTCAAATGGCGTACCTTGGAATGGCTCGTATATTGTTGCAAGTGGGAATTTATTAGCTGATATGCGTGCTAATCTTCATGCAGAATCTCAAGGGAGACTTCAAGTAGCAAGGTTATACCACATGACAAATGATGAAGGTGTCCGAGCAACATTCCGCAAAATGTTAGCACGAGACCGATACCATCAATACCAATGGATGGCTGCCATTGAGGAATTAGAAGAGAAAAATGGAGTTGTCGTTCCTGCTACATTTCCTCGAGAAGCAGAAGAAGAAGCCCAGACAGAAGCATATGAATTCTGGAACTTATCGGAAGGAGAGGAATCTGGAGAAGGTCCTTGGGCAACCGGTAGTGCACCGGATGGCTCTGGAGATTTTGTATATGTGACAAAACCAGTCCCGAAAGGACAGATTCCTTGTCCAAAAATACCTAGTGCAGTTCTACATCATGATCTAGATAAAAAAACAAAATAATAATTTAAAGTGAGTTTTATCTATAATTAAAGCTCTTCTACCAAGAACGCATGCTGTAACACTGATTACAATGCCACAAGTGTTAGAAGTAAATGAAAAGGCTGGCAACAAACCCTTTAAGGTTTATTACCAGCCTTTTTTTAGATTTTTGCAGCAGCTTGCTTTGATGCTAATATTTGCACTTCAATTGATCCAGAGCTTTTGTTCACAATTGTTTTAATCATAACTGGGTAATCCTTGTTATTCATAAATTTAAAGTCTGGACCTCCCCATGATACTGTTGCATCTCTACCAGCAGGAACATAGCCTACCGATAATGAGTGTGAGTGTAGTTCAAGGATTTCTAAACCAGCTTCTGCAACAGCATTATATAAAGTAGAAGATGTTTGACATATCCCTCCGCCAATACCTTCAACAAACTCTTTATTCACAATTTCCTTCGCTTTTTGATACCCTCGTGCAGGTGTACGCTCTCCAACAACTAAATTGAAATAAAAACGATCTCCAGGGCCTAATACAATTTGATTGATTGTATTTGCAGATAAAGCAATGTTTTCAGTACGTCCCCACACATTTGCGTTGAAAGTTGTCTTGTAGCTACCGATAACAATCTCATCAATTCCCTTTATGGTTTCTTGCGTAACATTCGGTGATTCTTCCTGAAGTGGTAACGCAATTGTTTTATCAAGTGCACGGACATTTTTCAACGATTCTACTAGCTTTTCCTCATCGAGAACCACACGACTCTGACCATTTGTAAGCTGCCCATTACTTAATTTCACAGGAATCATCGGTTGGTCTAATTTATCCGCTAACCCATCCGCAAGCTTATTCAACTCTTTCACATATTCTTCCGGTTTAGGATTTATCTTTGGTGTAAATGAATGGAGGATTTCCTGTGTTGTTGGATGAATTAAGTCCACTGATAATTCAACCGCTTTTTCAACTAACTGAGAAGTATTAGTAGCCATCCCTCTTACTGACAAAGGTTCCTCTTTTTGATTACCGCTTGTCATACTTGAACTACACCCTGTAACCATCAATAAAAGTACAATCGAAGAAACATATTTTTTATACATTCGCTCTCCCACTTTTCTCGCAAGATATTCTTTCTCTAACTTAAAATAATTTAATCCCCATTAATTACTTTATTTGATAAGCATCCCTTAACTTGAATAAACCATTTGTTTTAAAAAGCAATTTAACAACCCTATAATATATATTGCTTATCTATTCAAAATATCCTTCTTATTTGTTAAAAATTACCTTCATAAATGATTAATAAATACTATTTTACTACAAATTTGTGGTAAAAAGCCTTAAAAATAATAAAAATTTCTTATGGTTTATTCACCTTATTAGACGAAATAAGTTTGATATTTGTTTCATGAAATTTCCTTATTTTTGCATAAAAAAAGAAGACCACACCATTTGTGGTCTCCGATACATATTATGATAGGAAAGCTCAGTTTACTGCGACAACCCAATTAAATATATCCTCATGTTCACCTGTTTGAATTCCAGTTAACGTATCATATAACTTCTTAGTAAGTTCACCAGTTTCTCCATTGTTAAGCACAATATTTTCTTCATTATAGAATAATTCACCGATTGGAGAAATAACTGCTGCTGTACCAGTACCAAATGCTTCTTCTAATAAGCCTTCTTTATACGCTTTATAAACATCTTCTATTGAAAGCTTACGTTCTGAAACAGGAACATTCCAATGCTTTAACAATTGAAGAATTGAATTTCTTGTTACACCTTCAAGGATACTTCCATTTAATGATGGTG
Organism: Metabacillus bambusae; assembly: GCF_017497975.1. Classification (GTDB taxonomy): domain Bacteria; phylum Bacillota; class Bacilli; order Bacillales; family Bacillaceae; genus Metabacillus; species Metabacillus bambusae. The sequence goes on from NZ_JAGDEL010000006.1 coordinate 116,781, forward strand.
TTATGACTTCACCGTTAATCTTGAAGAAAATATTCATACTTCCAACTTCTTCAATATACTTTTTCTCCACACCATCTAGCCAAAGAACTTGAGAGTAACCTCTTTTTTCTGCTTCTTCCTGTGCTTTTAAGCTAGAAGCATAGTTTCCACCCGTTTTCGCTTTGCCTGTTCCGCCTTCCACAGCACGAACATATTGATTTTCTACAAATATTTTAACTGGGTGAATTCCTTCTTTATAATAAGATCCTACTGGAGAAAGGATAATCATAAAACGATAATACTTAGATGGTGCAACTCCAAGGTAATATTCTGTTGGAATAATGAAAGGTCGAATATATAATGATGTTCCTTCGGCAGTTGGAATCCACTCTTTATCAATTGATACTAATTCTTTTAAAGCTTCAATGACAAATTCTTCATCAATTTGAGGAATACAAAGTCGATCATTTGATAAGTTCAATCTATGCATGTTTTTATCAGGTCTAAACAACAGTACTTTGTCTTCTTTTGTACGATATGCTTTCAAACCTTCAAATACAGTTTGACCATAGTGAAATACCATTGTTGAAGGACTCAAAGAAATAGGTTCATAAGGTACGATTCTCGGGTCATACCATCCTTTTGCTCCACTATAATCCATCATAAACATGTGATCAGTAAAAGTACGTCCGAATTCTAATTGATCTGCGTTAGGTTTTTCCTTTTTTGTTGTACTTAATGTGATATTGATTTTATTAGTCATAGCTAACTCTCCCAGTTCAAAATAATTTAAAAGTAGCTATTATCGAAATAATAACTTTACATCCTATAAAAAATTTAAAAAATTCAATTAACTGTATTAACCTATTTTATACCTTTTATGAACTAGTTAACAACTGTTTTTCGACAAAAGATTCAAAATAATCTATAAAAATATTATTTTAAATTAATTTTTATGTTATATCTGTATAATATTGTATGTTTTTTGTATTTTTAGCAGATTCCTTATTCATTAAGGCTGTTGTCGTAAACTTCGTTGCTATATAAAAAGTATATGGGATGGTTGATTGCAGCGAGAGGATGCTCGCTCCGCGGGGCGGGCGGTGAGCCTCCTCGACGCAAGCGCCTGTGGGGTCTCACCTGACCCGCTGCTCCCGCAGGAGTCTCGCACCTTCCTCTCCAATCAACCTAAAACTGTTTTTGTTCAAGAAACTATAAAAAACAACATTTTTTGAAAAAAGCCTTCAATTAAAGTACACATGTAAAACATTCCATTTTATATTTCCCTCAAAAAAAAAGACATCCTATGAAGATGCCTTTTCTCAAGATAATCCACTAATTTAACATTTTACTATAGGAAAGATTCATCTGACTAATTTTTAGATGCAATTAAAATGTATATTTTTTAATTAGTTCATCTAATTGCTGATTAAGTTCTGTTAATTGTTCTGCAGAACTAGCTACATTGGAAACGGCTCTTATTTGTTCATCAATTGATGAAGTAATTTCTTCAACAGATGCAGCTGTTTGTTGCGAAACACTAGATGCGTTTTGAATAGCAATCGTGATGTTGTTATTTTCATCTGTTATTTGTGATAATTCGTAATTTAATGATTCAACTGCTTTAATTGTTTGACTAATTGAAGAAGATATATGATTGAATTCTTTTTCTGTTGCTTTAACAGCTTGATTTAGCTGTTGAGAATGCACAGTTGTATCTGACATTGTCATAACAGTCTTTTCTGTTTCTTTTTCGATACCGTTTATCATTCCTTGAATTTGTTTTGTAGCTAGGTTTGATTGCTCCGCTAGTTTGCGAACTTCACTAGCAACAACCGCAAAACCTTTTCCATGCTCTCCAGCTCTAGCTGCTTCAATACTTGCATTTAGTGCTAAAAGATTTGTTTCAGATGCAATACTTTCAATTGTAGCTGTTATTCTAGAAATATCTTTTACTTTATTATACAAACTTGTAATTCCAATACTGATTTCATCGGAAGCCTTTAACGAGTCCTCGTTTGACTGAAGTAATTGTTGGACGATAGTTTTCCCTTGTTGTGTAGCCTTTTCAGAGTTCAAAGACATTTCCTTAATTGCACTACTCTGATGATTCATCGTTTTAATTGATTGATTTAAGTGCTCTACTCTTTGATTAGTATCTTCTAACTCGCTAGCTTGTGAAAGTGTGCCATGGGATATTTCAGAAATTGCTCGACCAATTTCTTCACTACTTGCCGAAGTTTCCTCAGAAACAGCGGATAAATCAGATGCTGAGTCTAATAAATGACTACTAGTATTTTGTAGTTTTTGTAAAAGCTCTCTAAGTTGTGCTGTCATCTGATTAAACGCATAGCCTAATTGTCCAATTTCATCCTTTGATTCAGGTAATGTCAAATTGTGAATTTGACCATTTGAAATAGCAATAGACGCTGCCGTAGCATCAACAAGTAATCTAATTTTCTTTTTTGTTAATGTGTAGAAGACGAAAAGACTAAGAACAGTGATAAGCGCCGTTATTATCATGATTATAACCTTTAATTCTATTAAGCCTCCATAGAATTCATCTTCGTATACCGCAATACCAACATACAAATCCCATGGCTCAAAATGAGTCATATATGCAATCTTATTTCTTATTTCACCTGTTTCATCATTCTTATCTTCATACATAACATAACGATCAGATGGAGATGTTGCACCTGCTCCCTCTACCATCTTTTCACGATTTGTTGTATCAGATGGTATAGAACCAATAGGATTTGACGGATGAATTTGCGCTGAATAATCTGGCCCATAGCCTATGATATAACCATCTTCTTTGTATAAGAAAGGTGACTTTTTATAGTCATACCCCTTATCTCCAGAAAGTCTCGGACCACTTAGTAGCTCTCTTGCTTTTTCTTTGGCGTCTTCAATACTTATTTCATTATTTTCAACCTGTTCATTTAATACAGATAAAGTTACAACAGAGCCTTCCACAATATATTTCAACTCTGATTTACCTTCTTCAATCAATGACTTTTTTGCGATAAAATAGCTAGCTCCCCCAATGATTGTAGAGGTTATAATAATAATTAAACTCACTAATACTAGTAACTTCGTTGATATACTGTCCCATTTATTAATCGAAAATTTTCTTTGTTTCATCATCTTCTCCTAAGTTGTTAATATTTTGATTAGTTATATAACGTATAAATAAAGCAACATTTAGTATGCTACGATATATATATCGGCTTTAAAAAAGGGATATTTATAGGCACATTATCAATTCCACTAAATACTTTTTAGATTCAAAAGATAAAAACAACTAACAAAGCTAACCTATTGGCTTTTGATTAATATAAGGATTTTAACGAGTTAATAGTTTAAATCTAATTTTTGCACAAAAAAAAGACACCCATAGATGTCTAAAACGAGCAGTTATTCCTTGATTTCCTTTATTATAGAACCTTGACTTTCTATCGCTTGTTTTACTTGAGAGGTATCGATGATAACTTCATTGAATTCAACCTTAAGATCACCATCATTCAAATCGATTAACGCTCGTTCAACCCCGTCCATTTTTGCAAGAAGGATCTCAATTTCATTATATTTCTCTTGATTGCCTTCTAATATTGCAAATGTAACTGTTTTCATCCTAGTATTCATTCCTCTCTTATCATAAAATGCTAATCTTTAACAAAACCTGTTCTATCAATGATTGTAGTTTTTCTACTCTGCGAAAAAAAGCTTTTCTTTGTGTATTTCACTTACATACTAAGTCTTTTTTCACTTGGAATTCTTAACGCACCAATCATTTGGAAAGAAGCTAAAATATACAATCTTCCTTTATATTCCCCCGTTTACAAAAAACTAACAGTTTATTAGGATATAAAAAAATCGGATTATTTAGAGAGCGCACTGAAAAAGTCCATTTATAGACGAAAAAAGCTAACGACCTAAACAAATAGGTTTTTAGCTTTTTACTTTATAAACCGAAGTTTTTCCAAAGAGATAAACCTACTATCTCGGTTATTGCTCTACTCTATTTTTACGTTTAAATAAGAAAATTCCAATAACAACAAAAACAGATCCTAAAAGCAAAAATGTGCTATTCATTGTTGCTGTATCAGGTAACTTTTCACCATTAACTGTTGATGAATCATTTGTTTGATTAGCACTAATTTCTTCTGTAGAGTTTTCTGTTTGCTCGTTTTCGATCTTATCCTCATCTTGGTCGTTCTCAAGTGGAGACAAAACATCATTTTCATCTTGGTCGGGTAATTCCTCATCAGATGGAACTTCCTCTGGTTTTTCTACATTAGGGTTTGGTGTTTCATCAACTGGATTTTCTGGATTTTCTTCTGGCTTTTCTTCCTCTTCAGTTGGATCTTCTTCAACAGGAGCAGCAACTTCTATTCCAATTTGATATGCTGCAATTGTACCTGAAATCTCATGAGCTGCTAGTAAGATATTTTGTCCAGTTGGACTTTTTTCAGCTGGAATAAATGTTAATCCTTCAGGTGCAACGTCTCCATTTGCAGCTGTTACAGCTTCATCTTCGTTAAATACACGACTTGAAAAATAATGATTAAACGAAGGAGAATTTGGATTACTGATATTATAAATCATAATCCCGCCTGTTCTTTCCAAACCAATAAAGGCATAATCTCCACCCTGGACCTGTCCTACAGTAACAGTTTCCGGTTCTGGACCTTTATCATCACTCCGCGAATCAAAACTATTCTCATCGTTATTTGTATTAAAATAATTTTCTTTATAGACTTCCTTCGTTATTTCTTCAAAATCAGCGCCACTATCATAAGTAAGCTTTAGTGTATTGGCATCCCAAATCGAAAATGAACGTGCACCAAAGCCATATATTGCTTCATATTTTCCTTCTTGATTCATCGGTGCTGAAGTTGTCGAGTTTAATCTTCCTAGTTTTTCATCGTTAAATAAACCCTCTGCAATCAACTGATCAAGCTCCTCTTGTGAATAGCCTTCAAATAAATCAGCATTTAAATCATATGAATCAACTAAATCCGCCACTCTTGCTTCCTCAGAAAATTCATCATAATCTTGGGCATCCCCTTCATTTGCTGACAAAATATAAGATTGACCATTTACTGTGTATGAAGCCATTCCATCAGGTTGATACATTGATAATACTGGCCAATTGGTAATATTAATTTCGTCATCATCATTCGAAGCATCAAGTTTGTTTTCCCCTACTGAAAAGTCTTTATAGCCTAGGCTTTTGACTGTAACAAATTTCTTATTTTCTAGATCAAGCTTAGCAATCGCATTGTTTTCCTGTAATGCAACATACGCATACTGATTTTGATCATCAACAACGATATATTCAGGTTCTAAATCTTGCGAGTATGTACTGTCTGGATGAACCTTTCTAACTCCCGCTTCAATACTATCATCCGTAAAGTGAACCTGACTCACAGCTTGATCAGTTAAAGATTCTACACCAGCCGAAACATCAATTATACTTACAGTTCCTTCTGGATTAACAGAATAATCTCCATTCGGTTCACCCTCATTTGCAACTAATACCTTTGTTCCATCAGACGTAAATGTTAACATATCTGGTAATGATCCAACACTAACATGTGAGAGATAATCCCCATCAGTTGTCATAAACACAACATGTCCAACATCAACTTTGTTTTCAGCAGGAGCAGCAACAGCAATAAACTCACCATCTGGATGAATCGCAACACTTGTAACATCTGATGCAGAAACACCTAAGTCAGCTAAAGTAATTTGTTTTATACGCGGTATTTCCTGTTCACCCATTTTTAAGACAGATAAATCAATAATTTCAAGTGCCTTTGCAGCTCCATTAACAGAAAAGGCACGATGTGTTAATGAATCATAAACGACAATCTCTGTTCCACCTTCTCCAATCTCCGCTCCACTTGTATAACGACCTAATAACTCAACATGAAGGGCTTGTCCAGCCTCTCTTTCATATTTTGTCATCGGCTCAGCTGCACTTGTATTAACAGGGGCAAGCAATAACACACACGAAACAGCAGCCAAAAACGATTTAGTAACCATTTTTTGGATTCTTAACATATTATCCTCCTCAAATCCATTTGTGAAATATTCAGATAATATGAGTTTACTGGAGTTATATAAAGCATAATTGTGAAAATTGTTATGTTTTTGTAAAATTTATCAATATTCGTCGTATTTTGGTATATAATCTCATGACCAACTGAGTCTTTTTTTAAAAAATATTAGCTGATTTAACAGAAGAAATAACCTTCATAAGTTGATCAGTATCATTCACCAATGCGATTCTTACATACCCTTCACCATTTGATCCAAATGCATGACCTGGTGTAACAACCACATTTGCCCTATCGATTAAAGCATAGGTAAATTCAAGAGATGTAAAGCCTGGCGGAATTTCTGCCCATATAAACATACCTGCATCAGGTTTGGTGATTTCCCACCCAATTTCTTTGAGCCCACTCACCAATAAATCTCTTCTTTCTTGGTAAACTTTCCGGCTAGATTCACAAAATTCTGCCCCTTCCTCTAGAGCACGAATGGCAGCCTTTTGAACAGGTAAGAAAACACCATAATCTAAATTACTCTTCAGCTGATTCAGCGCTTGGACAATTTGCTTATTCCCCGCTAAGTAACCAATACGACTACCCGCCATATTATAATTTTTAGAAAATGAGGACATTTCAACACCAACGTCTTTGGCACCATCAATCGATAAAAAGCTAACAGGCTTATTACCTTCATAATAGAGCTCTGAGTAGGCAAAGTCATGTAGCACAATAATATGATGCTTTTTAGCAAAGGCAACAACTTCAGCAAAATACTCCTTGCTAGCTAAGGCTGGAACAGGATTTCCAGGAAAATTTAATATCATTATCTTAGCTTGTTCAGCAACTTCAGTAGGGATCAGCGAAAGATCAGGTAAAAATTGATTTTCCTTTTTTAGCGGCATAAAATAAGGCTTTGCTCCTGCCATTGCAATTCCTGCAGCATATGCCGTATAACCAGGATCAGGCACTAGAATGACATCACCAGGATTGGCAAAAATCATTGGAAAATGGACAAGCCCATCTTGAGAACCCATAAGTAATAATACCTCTTGATCTGTTAAATTAACTTGATAGTTTCTCTTATAAAAAACTGAAACCGCATGATTAAATTCGCTCGTTCCTGTTAACGAATACCCATACTGATCGCCTTTAAGCACCTCTTCTGCTAATATTTTTGTTATGAAAGAAGGAGGTGCTAGATCTGGACTTCCGATACTTAAATCAATTATCGGGGCACCTTCTGAAAGTTTTTGTTTTTTATATTGTGATAATTCACTAAAAATTGATGGTTGAAAAGAGTGCATTCTATTTGATAATGTTATATTCATCTGAATCCCCCACATATTTCCCGAGTACGGTATAGTTATATAATTATATTTTTCTGAAAATAAGTGTATCACATTTAGCTATTATGCAGGTATGTGAATATTTATTAACTCCACTTAAATCGTCGTCTTTTTAACTGTTTTTCTATAACGGACAGGTGAACAAATGTGCATTTAGGTGATGAAAAAACGGAATGCCGAATGAATTTTTTGTCTTTTTTTGTCATGGCTGTTTTCGCAAACTTTGTTGCTATTTACCAAGGTGTACTGCGAGGTTGATTGCAGCAAGAGATGCTAGCTTTCCGCAGGGCGGGCGATGAGCCTCCTTCTAAAAATATGAAGTCGATCCAATACCCCTACATGCCTGAAAAAGGAATGATTAAAAGTGATGAACTTAAAATTCACCAAGCCTTACACGCCTGCTACTTTGAAGGCTTCTTGAAATTTATCGAATATAGGAGTCAATGCCTGAAATATTAAAAACACAAATTATGACAATAGTTCAGAAGCATGTCTAGGAAACAGATGAGTGAAACAGCAAAGAACGTCAACAATTCGAGCAGGAAATAGAAATCTGGAAAGCAAGTCCAAAGCGTGAAATTCAAGAATGACTGACAACCGAGCAGGTTGTAGAAGCAACTGCAATGATTGTTGAGCACCGCACCCTGTGGCTGAGTTGAAGATGAAACTAGGCGATACACACACATATCAAGGGGTTGCTTGCTGATTTTGGTGAGAATTTTCATTTAGGGAAGATTAATGGGCGGTATGTGCTGCTTCTTGAGAAGGATATGATTGAGTTTGAGAAGGGTGTTTCGCCGATAGAGTTTCATAAGCCGGATGAGTTGCGCGAGTTTATTGAAAAAGATTACTAAAAGTAGTGTTGGAGAGTAAGGTATATGTTAAGATTTTAGAGGAATTGTGACCACTAATGTGACCGCTGTTGTGACCAATAAAGCCGAATTTTCATTCTAAATGTTGTCAGAACTAAAAACCCGCTCATTTTCCCAAAATGAAATAAGCGGGTTTTTGCGTTCTACAAATTTACTCCGATGTCGTCAGGGACGCCTGGACTTCCGGATTAATTTCCGCCTGAGGATAGTTAATTTGTTCATCGAATTCTACCCAGTCGAGATTTGCCATCATCAGCAGGTAGCGTTTACCGCTGGACGGGTCGCTAATGATGATGTGGTCCCGACCAGCAGTTTCTACGCGCCCGCGGTAAACCATTGAATTCCATTTGTTGTTACCTTGGTAAGTAAAGTAGAATGTACCGACCTTACCTTTGTTGAAGCGTAGGATATTTTCGATAAATGATTCTTCCATCATGCCTGCCGGAAGTTGCTGTCCAGTCCCCATCGGGACCACTGGGGCGGCATACGCGGGCCCAGAAGGCATAGTCGCCGGGAAGCCGCCAGATTGTTGTGCGACACTGCCCCGCATCATGGAAGATGGATAAAAACCAGGATAATAATTCATTGGATAATTAATAGAATCTCCACAAGTCATGAGATAATAAGCTCCTTTTTAAGTTATCTATAAAACTCTTCGCAATAGCCCGGTACAGCGATATAGAAACAATGATTCTTATGCGCAAAGTCAAACTTAGTCATGGGGGATCTTGGCATTGTGGCGGTACAAGCAGCTCGGTATTTTTTCCCCGGACTAGGGTTAAAAAACCACAAACTCATTCTGGACCGAGGTTCCCTATGACCATGCAACAAATTCCTTGCCCTCTGTAGGTCAGCTTCGTTGGGACGTTGTGTATACAATGTTCCATTTAAGACGGGTTCGAAGTGAGGTATTCCAGTTCCAGGTATGGTTTGATAAATCGCATGTCTGATATTGCGCAACCCTCTGAAGTCAGGTGCACAGTCAGCCTCGACCCGATTTGCCACAACCGTTCCCACCATGTTCATCCCTTGTGCTCCTTCACCGATCGCTTCCGCTGTCATGAGCCTCGCTAACTCCTCCACGTCACGTGAAGTATGTTTTATTCGTCTACCCACTTTCTCACTCCCTTCGGCTTATACAAGTAACTTATTGCATGAAGCTGGTTTTGGTAACTTGCCTATCAGCCCAAACTCTGGAAATTGCATCTTCAACGAAAAGAGTCTTGTCCTATTCCCTAGATTTTCTCTACACCTTGAGTCATGCAACTAAATTTTGTAATTCCATAGTCAGGTGAGACCACTTTAAATTGATCCCTGTAAACAGGATCTAATTGACTGTAGTTTGAAGATCTTGGTACATGAATGAGAAATTTATCAATCTTAACCTCGTTATATTTATTCACCTTCTCAGACGCTACGGTTAAAATGTTTCTCTTTTCCCGTTCCTTCCAAAGATCAAGAATGAGCTTCTCTATTTCTTCGAATTTCTCAAGATCCGCATACGATTCCTGCTCCGAGAAGTAAGACATCCGCCGAATGAATGAAGGTCTGGTAAGGTCGTCAACGTGATTAAATCAACATACTTACCTGTTCGTTTTAATTCCACCATTCTTCGCATTAATTCTTTATGCATTGTGCTTTCTAGCTGTTCAGGTTGAATAATGGTACCCTTGAGTATGCATTCTGCCTTCATCAAGCTTCCTAAGAACGCTTTTTCACATACTCATCCTCTTCACCTGCTGTTAGATCAAGTTCAACCCCACTTGGGATCACTCTTTCAGATGGAACCGATTCAGTTGTTTGCCTATACTTTGGGTCAGGCTTTTGGTTCTCTTGATAAGAGTCAATTTCTTCAACGGACAGTAAAGATCATTTCCCCAGTTTTTTAAGTTACCAGCCATATAGTTCAGCTCCCGCTTGTTATTAGCACAGGCAATTGTCATGGCTTTTAAGATTAGATCTTTCGCCTGTAAAAGGCTAGAATCATTTAACCAAGTTAACAGCTGCTGTTTAGCATTCACGTTTGAAAAACCAAATCTATTGTTGTCCCAAAACTCAACGATTTCTGTCACATCGTTTGTTTTTTGATTTTGTGGTTGATCCTCTATGTATGGATTATTCTCTATATTTGGGTTAAAAGCTTTTTGTTGTTGTTGTTTTTGTTTTTCTTTTTCTTTTTGTCCCCGTATCGTATAACGAGACACAGACGTATCGTTAACATCTTCATCCGTATCTGGATATGTATCCTGTTCATTTCGATCTTTCATATCCTTGTCAGAGGACAATCTTTCAGGCTCACAAAAAGATTCATATAGGCTACGAATCTCCTGTTTTTGAATGGATTCCAAAACATACGGAATAAGCGAGGTATCCTTAACCTCTTTTAATTCCGAAAAAATACAATCCATAACCGGTTTCCCCCCTTTACAAAGGTTATCTTTTCCCCAGTTTTTAATGGCTAGTTCTCTTGTCTCAGGATTGTAACGAATCAATTTATGATGCCGGGTGAATCGTTCCATTAGAGACTGAACACTCTCAATCGAATACCCCAAATCGAAAGCCATTTGTTTCTTCGTTATTTGATAGATTCCAATTTGAGTTGTATTGGGATTCGTAAGAAGATAAAGGTAAAAATACCTATCCTCCGGGGTCATCTCTTCTGAAACAACCGGATTCTTCCAAAAATCAGTACGCACAATTCGATATTTTGCCATCTTAACCACTTCCCTTTCTTTTAAGAAGTTCTTTTCACTCTATATATACAAAGAAATGAAAGGAGAGTAGCGGATATTTCACATAAAAATGTAAATATTTTGTGATGGGAAAATTATATGTACATTACACTCTCTTATTAAGCTATTGAAATTAAAAAATTTGTATAATGTACTCATTTCCCAAATAAATAAAAACACTTTCAATCATCGTAAAAACAAGATTTGTGAGTGTTTTATGTTGGCAAACGATCTCTATTTTTTCTACCATTTCCATTCTTACCTTAAAACTTGCTTTCCATTTTATACGTCTATGCGTAATGACAGGTAAGCACACAATATTTTTGTATGAATTATGATAAATAAAAAACGTTCCTTACATTGTGTAAGAAACGTTGATAATTTGTTTTTTTACTTAATCAGATACCGGTGGGGGACATTTCTTTTCTAATTCTAATGATTTAAAAAATCTTTCAATCTCATCAATTTTTATATCCATTGCAGCAGAATTCTCTTCAGGGAATTCTAATAATATTTGTGATAAATAAAAAACTAAAAAACGTTCCTTACAATGAATAAGAAACGTTCTAGAAATTAGCTTTTCTAATCTTAATTAGATACCAGTGGTCGGGGTCTAACCGACACTCCTCACGGAACACGATTTTGAGTCGTGCTCTTCTACCAATTTCTTTGAACCCTTGAGGTTAATAATCCTTTTATTGAAAAATGTTGACAAACCATTAGCTGCTTTAGTTTAAAAAAAGAAATCGAAGATTACCTTTCATTTTTAAGCCTCCATTCAATTGCTTTCCGTTCCAAGTTTTCAATAAAATCACTTTTACCATTACTATATCCTTCAATGTCTTTAGGGAATTCAAGTGCAAGGCTTTCCTTCAACTTTCCATACTCATCTGCGTCTTTTTTATGTGATCTAAGATAATCACGAACCGCCAAATGGCGTTCAATTTCTAAATGATTATTATATTGAAACATATGTATTTGATGTGTCCTGTTTTCTCCACCTTTTCTGAAATATCTTCTTCCTTTAATCCCAAACTCTCCAAGTGGCTCATAACCTATTTCAATCATGTTTTCATTAAAATTATCAACATTTGTAATGTCTTTTACGATTGGCATTATATCGATGATTGGTTTAGCTTTCAAATCGGGCACTGCTGTACTGCCTATATGATGAATCTCTACAAGTTCATCTTTTAAAATCTCTCTAATTAATTTTGCTTCTTTTTTGAATAATTGAGTCCAGTTTTCATTATAGTCTGTAATAATAATATTCATTGCTCGGTTCACCATTTTAAATTTACCTCCTTGTATCACTTCAACTAACCTCTTATATAATCCAATATTCTATCATGATCCCGTTGTTGTCCATTGTTTTCACCTGTATGCAATAATGCACGAACAAGTATTCAGTTGTGTAAAATGAAGGCTCTCTTCTAAAAGATTGTTGTTTTTAATTATGTTCCTTGAACAAAAACTATTTAGGTTGATTGGAGCGGAAGGTGCGAGACTCCTGTGGGAGCAGCGGGACAGGTGAGACTTATGCAGGCGTTTACGCCGAAGAGGCTCACCGCCCGCCCCACGGAAAGCGAGCATCCTCTCGCTGCAATCAACTATTCCCAATACTTGTTATATAGCAACAAAGTTTGTGCAAACAACCAAAATGAAAAACAGACTTCTAAAGAAGAATTATACAAAAAAGCACCCAATTGGTAGACTTTTTCTATGTCTACTCTATAGGGTACTTTTTAATATGCTGTACGCGCCCTTTAAATAGCAAATGCGTGATCTCCAATTGTCTTAACAACTTCACGAGTTAAAATCCAATCACTTGTTGCCGTTTCAGGGTTATAAAAGTAAAGTAACTCATCATTATTTTCTTGATCCGCTAAAGCTTCTTTAACAGCTTTATGCGCCTCTTTATCAGCATTTTCATTTATTGAACCATTTTGGACAGGTTCAAATGCATTCTTTTCATAAATAACTTCCTTAACTGTATCAGGAAATTCTTTGTGTTCAACGCGATTCAACACAACTGTCGCAACTGCTACTTTACCTTCAAATGGCTCACCTTTTGCTTCTGCATGGACAAGACGAGCAAGCAATTTCTTTTCTTTGTTTGAGATTTCCAAAGAATTTTCTTTATCTGAGACATTTAAAGAGTTTTCTTTGTTTTCGATCAAGCTCTTTGAAATTTTTGCTTTTTCTTCCTCATTTATAAAACGTAAGTCGATGGAGTCACTATCAACTTTTTCGATATCATATTTTTCCCATAATAATTTCAACGTGTCACCAGTCTGAATCGAACCTTCTGCTTGAGCATTTATTTTAGTTGTAGGAAATACTATATAAGACCCAATTACTAGTGTAATTGTGATCACTATGTTTAATAATTTTTTCATTTTGATAACCTCCTGTTTGTTTTTTAGGATAAAACAGGGCCATCTACAAGGCTAACAGGTTTACAAGAGGAACACATTAGTGAATTATTGGCAGATTTACCATTCGTGTATTTGTTAGGACTAAATTATGAATGCTTTCGAGTGGCAATAAGTACTGTTTCTAACATCAAAAAAACAGGAGCGGTTTATCTATCGCACCTGTCCTTTTATCTTGCTTATTATAAGTCCATTCCATTCAAAATCTCTTTTAATTGAATTAACTCATCCTTAGATAATGTAATTCCCTTTCCCATCTTTTCGTTATCTTGATCCCAATCACGCAAATCATATTTTGGCTCACGGTCATTCCAGCTCATTAGATTTAATTCCTTCTTCCATCCTTTTGCTCCTTCTGAAATTGTTCCAATCTTTTCTATTATTTCGAATTTTAAATTTGCCATATGTATCATCCCTTCCAACGGTATAAAAACATTTTCTCATAGTGGATTGACCTAGCACAATATCTCCTTCTCTTTAGAACATATTTTTAAAATTTGGTTCTGTCTTGGTTGCTGATTTCCGCTGCAGGCGTTTGCTTTCCGTGGGCGGTCTGGGTACTCTTCCGTCTAATTAATGGTGCACTACCGCTCTATTTTTTTGCATATATTTCTTTACTATGTAAAAAAAAGCTGACTTTAGCTCATTTTTTATCAGCTATAGCCAGCCTTTCGCTATCAATTCACTTTTTCTCTTGTTACTTTGCTACTCTTTTTCCATTTCTAAAATATACCTACATCTTAAAAAGTGTTATAAATATTCTCACATGTTTCTGCAGTTGGTTCATAAAAACAATGAAGTTTGTAACGAGCGACGTGTGGCTGATTATACCATTGTGCTGGACAATCTCCTGGTGGCCTAAAGTACCATAAACTAAACCGTGCAGGCCAAAATCTTTCTCCATTTATTACTCGACGGGCTAAACGTTTTTCACTTTCTCTTGCCCTTTGATAAAAATATCCCTTAATAGTGGCCTCGAATGCATGTGGTTGATGAATCATACTCGGAATGGTTTTAAGTCCTTTAAAATCAGAACAATTTGCTCTAATACGATTAATTCCTACGTTGCCAACAAGCAGCATCCCTTGTACGCCCTCTCCTTCAGCTTCAGCCCTTAGTAATCTTGCCAAGAGGTCAATATCTGCTTCAGTAGCCTTAACAACTGCCATGTCACACCTCCATTTAGCATCTATATTATAATATTGCCAATGAGCTAGGGTCATTACCAATAATAATCCTCATACAAACAGCAAATCAATCTAGGATCAAATAAGATGTCAATCAGTTGCGTATTTCTATAAAAAATTTATAGAAGGAATTTTTTTATAAATAAAGAATATTAAATCATGCTACAATTACAAAATAACGATCAAACTCTCTATATCCAAAAATGAAAGCGCTATATAGAGATCGATAAACGACTTAAAATATTGGTGAGGGGAAATAACTACATGTATAAACGGAATGATATGGATACGAGAATTTCAATGCTTGAGGGAATTATCCCATATAGCCATAAACTAGCACCGCTGTTCATTCGTAACACCTTGTATTCCCTTATTCCAGAAGGGATAGAGCATATTTATGTCGTAGGCATTGGTTCTAACCTTATTAATGGCGACAGCCTAGGCCCATTTGTTGGAACATTACTTCAAGACATGTATCCAAATCACTTAACTGTATTGGGAAATCTTAAGTCTCCCTTAGATGCCACAACCCTCGTCCCTAGATTTTCGGGTATTGCCTTACCAAATAATAGCTTTGTTGTTGCAATTGATAGTGTACTAGGTTCCGAAGGTATTGTGAACACGATTGTTGTTCGAGAAGGCTCATTGCGCCCAGGCATTGGTCTTGGCCATAACCTTCCTTCTATTGGAGATTGTAGCGTAATGGGAGTGGTCCTGGAAAATGATCCTGCCGTAGAATCTTCTCTTTTTTACACAAATCTCCATCTTATTTATACAATGGCTACAAATATTGCAAAAGGTATATCACTTGCGATCAGACAATATTTTAAATATCCATCTGATCATCCAATTTTGTTAATTAGTTAGCTTTAGATGTGAGTTTATTTCTATTGATTAAAAAGAGGTAAAATTATTTATTACTAATAAATAACCGTTGTTCCTTGAAACACAAATAGGCGCAATCCATTAATGGGTTACGACTATTTGTAGAGGATTCTAAACAATTAACTTATGTGAAACACTTAAGATTTAGTTGTAAAATTACCAACTGAAGAATTAGCTTGCTCTATTTCTTTAATACCTGGGATACCTTGTTCATCAAGTAAAAGAATCATTCGTTCAAGGTAATCAGCATCTTTTACAACAATATAATTTGGAGGGAATAGCTCTTTCTTTATTTTGAATGTCATTTTATAAGCGTTGTTCAACCGATCATCAAGCCCATAAAGCTCGTGCCACCGGACAATTTTTTCTATTTGATAATATTTTATTTGATTTGAAGAATAGAACTTACCATTAAGAATGATTCCCTTTGATAAAATGAACAGATTTCCACGATGCTTAATCGAGCTAATGATCACAATAAACAAATAGACAATACTTAAAAAGGAAGAGCCTAACCAATCTGTTGCAAGGACAATCCACAATAGAACCGTTAACAAAACAAGGGCAATAATGGTTCCCCATTTCACATATTGATAGGATTTCGTATTCTTTGCAAGTGGCTCCATTTCTTTCCATTCAATTGGCAGGAGGATACTACTAAACTCATCGTCTATATTAGGAAATAATGTATCCTTAGATAAATCAGCTGCTTTCTTTATTCTTAACTGATAATTGATTAGATAATTGACACCAAGTACGAACATAATTGTAAATAAGATATTAATCACCAATCATTTCACACCTTCTTTCTTTTAAAAATACTACTAAAAGTAGATGCGTGGACAAGTTCATATAAACTTCGTTCTATTTATATGGTAAAGTGTTGCTTAAACAGCATTTACCATAATATGTTAACATACTTTCCTATTAAATGCTGACTTTATTGACATATTCCTAGGATTTTAATTCTGATCATATAAAAAAAGAGAGGAATAATGATCCTCCCCTCCCATGTTTAACTATTTGTCATTTGTTTTATCGTAATGTTTTTAGTGCGCCACTCCATGCAATAACTTGGTCAAGCATCGCATTAACATTATCAAGATGTAATTCAGCTGGCTTGAAAACACTTCCGTTTTCAAAATCTGTAAATAATGACAATGTAGGATGTGTACGAACGTCCGCTACTAGTAATTCTCCTAGGATCCCACGAAGATGTTCTGCTGCACGCGCTCCACCTGTTGAACCATAGCTAACAATACCTGCTGCTTTATTGTTCCACTCCACACGAGCTAAATCAAGTGCATTTTTTAATGCTCCTGTAATACTGTGATTGTATTCTTGTGTAATAAATACGAATCCATCTAAACTAGCAAGTTTTTCTGACCAAGCTTTTATTCCTGGCTCTTGACCATCTGTTTCGCCTAAAAATGGTAATTTAAATTCCGCAATATCTACGATTTCATAGTTTGCATCTTCACGTTTGTCGGCAATTGCTTTAACCCATTCTCCTACTTGTGGACTTAATCGTCCTTGACGTGTACTTCCTAAGATAATTCCAATGTTTAATTTTGTCATTGTTTTTTCCTCCTTATGTTTAGATCCACCAAATAATTTCTCTAAAAAACCCATCTTCTGCACCACCTAAATATATTGTTTGTTCTCATAAAATATTATTGAAATTTATCAACCCCTTTAATTTGGAGGTTTTAATACGCGATTGATTCATTTTTCTTAAATAAGGAAAGACTCCATACTAATCTTCTTTTTAAAGTTTTCCTAAGATTTCCTTACCCTCATTTAAAGAATTTTGAAACTGAGATATATGGATAAAGAAATTTTTTATAATTTGACATTGTAATGTATAAAGGGTATCCCCTCGAAATCTTATCAACTTCATTAAAACCAGGATTGCATTTGATGAGATGTTCTTCATAAACTCTAATATTTTTTTCATGTTACATATCTCAACTTTAAACATCTTGAATATGAGATAATTCTAATGTGTTTTATTCCTTTTGTCAACTAATTGATTTGAAACCATTTTTAAATGAAAAATTGTGTGTAATTACTTATTGAGGCAAAGCTTCCTATTTATGAAACATCTTCTAGGAAGCTCCTTAATTTTCAAAATACTTATCAAAAAGTAAATCCCTCATTATTCTTTAATGAATTCTTTTGTGCTTCTTACAGTATCTATTGGGCGAACTAATCTTTCAATTTGTTCACGTTTTGGCTCTAAGAATGGAGGTAAAGATAATTTTTCTCCGAGCGTTTCATAAGGTTCATCTCCCATAAACCCTGGACCATCTGTTGCAAACTCAAATAGAATTTGCGGAGCAACTCTTGTGTACAATGACTCAAAAAAGTGACGATTAACATATCCAGAGGTTTGGAATCCGAAGCTTTCCATACGTTTAATCCATTCTTCTAGAACCGCTCGGTCTTCAACACGGAATGCCGCATGGTGAACTGTACCGAAACCTTGTCTAGCTTGAGGAAGAATTGCATTATACTCTACTACTATTTGGGCACCATTTCCTCCTTCACCAACCTCAAATAGATGAAATGATCCTGACTGATCTATTTCTTTAAATAATAGAACTTTTTCCAACATTTCTTTAAAGTAATCTAAATTAGCGATACGAACAAAAATTGGACCTAAACCAGTTATTGCAAAATTAAGAGGAATCGGTCCATTTTGCCATGGTGTACCAGAAGCTACGCCTTCATTATTTTCATCTGAAATTAATTGATATTCTTGTTCATCAAAATCAACAAATGAAAGCGTCTTTTTCCCAAATTGTTCTTTCATTCCTGTATGCTTTACCTCTAAACGATCAAAACGTTTTACCCAATAATCTAACGCTGCATCACTTGGTACCCTGAACGATGTTTTATATATCTCATTTGTACCATGTACACCCTTGGGAATGCCAGGGAAGTCAAAGAAAGTCATATCTGTACCTGCACTACCTTTGTCATCTGCGAAAAATAAGTGATATGTTTGAATATCATCTTGGTTTACTGTTTTCTTTACTAGACGCATGCCTAAAACATAAGTGAAAAATTCATAGTTCTTTTCTGCACTACTTGTAATGGCTGTTACATGGTGTAATCCTTTTAATTCATTCACTATAATCTCCTCCAATTAAGCTACAAACATAGCCCTACATTGTTGAACTGTGTACTACCCCTTTTCTTTCGTTGCTTCCTCTATAAGAGATAGTGAATCATTAATACTATATTTTCCATGTTATTGATTTTACAACTCATAATTTAAAGAATTAAGCGAGATATTATCTCAAATTAAAATATACTTAATTCGAGATAAATATACCATAATTAAAAATCTACTGTCAAGATGTAAGATTTTTAGATTCAAAGTAATCATTTTAATTTAAGTAGATATTGATGTTTAGGTCCTATGAAACTATTATTAAATACTTTTCACTCAAAAAGACACCCTATTTTCATAGGGTGTCTAATTTTGAACAGATTTTTCAGGATTTGGACCGATGCGTTTGTCTTCATATAAAGAATTGATTATTAAGCTAAATAAAAGTTCCGTGCCCAACGATGTGCTTTTAACTTTTGCACCATTTCTTGTGGAAGCCCTTTACCGTCTCCTACTTGACAGTTTCTCTCGACATTTCTCAAAGAACGCATTCCTGGTATGACAGTTGAAACAGCTGGATGACTCAAGACAAACCGCAATGCCGTTTCTGCCATTTGATCTGATGATATGTTAACATCTGTTTTTATTTTTTCGATCCTATTTACCAATTTTTGTTTTCGATCACCTTTGAAATAATTATTTCTAAAATCTCCCTCATCAAAAGTCGTATTTGGAGTAATTTGACCAGTTAGCCCTCCTTCATCTAAGGCAACTCTAACAATCACACCGACATTATTTTCTAGACAAGCTGGTAACAATGCATCTTCAGGAGTTTGTTCAAATATATTGTAAATCACCTGTACACTTTCGACGAGACCTGTTTCAATCAATTTAATCGCATTTTCAGGTTGATAATCGTTTATGGAAATACCAAAATGCTTAATTTTCCCATCTTTTTTTAGCTTTTCGATTGCTTCAAGCCAGTCACCTTGCTGCACCCATTCATCAGACCAAACATGAAACTGCTGAAGGTCAATTGATTCAACACCAAGATTTCGCAAACTTTGCTCTGTACATTTGATGATATGATCTGCAGGAAATGTTTCTTCAACGGGAACAGCTTCACGAGCTGGCCACTGCCGATTTTTCGGCGGTATTTTAGTTGCAACATAAATAGTTTCAGAGCGCTCTTTTAGTAGCTCGTTAATTAAGCGTTCACTATGCCCTTCACCATATCCAAGTGCGGTATCAATGAAATTCAAGCCTAGATCCACAGATTTATGTAGTGATTTTAATGATTCTCTATCATCAGCACCAATCCAACTTGTTTTTCCAATCCCCCATGCCCCATAGCCGATTTCAGAAATTTCAAGGCCTGTTTTACCAAGTGTTCGATAATTCACCTAACCACTCCCTACTCATTTTTCATAATAAAACACTTCCTCCTTGAATTATAGTTGATCTTTAAAAAGTTAAAAAGTAGTGAATTTTTTTAAAATAAATTAACAGAACATTACTAAGTAACCTAATCTATAGTTACTATAGTTGGTATTTTCAAAATTGTTGTTTCCCATCTTATTCTGCTATTTTTAGAAGGTTAAACTTATTGTTTAGGAGAGAGTGGCTGTAATTCGTCATAGGATCTTTGTATATAAAGGCAGGTAAAAATAAATATTGCAACTACTCTAGTTGAAGCAAAAAATTGGAGTTGTATTAAGGGGTTGGTGCTTGTTAGCGATACATCTCCCTCTTTATCCTAAGATTATAGAAGGAGATGCATCACTATTGCTGAGACTATCTTAAAGCATGTTCATCTTCTTTTATTTTGGCTATTATCGCTTCGGTCAATTCCTTCGTCAATTCATTTAGATTTTTCTTAAGCTTAGAATTAATTAATTTCGCCATTTTGCCTTCAGGTGTGATTTCTAGATACCCAGTCATCAAAGTGTTGTTCGCATCAATTATTTGTGCTTCGAAAAATCCTTTTCCAGTCACTTTTTCATTGATGCCAGTTAGATTAAAGATAACCTTTTTTGGTTTAATCCAATCGGTAATATCAACTTTTAATTCAATCTTCTTCTTTATAACCCCTAAATCGGTTTTGAACTTCCAAATAGACTCGCTATCATTTAAAATCTCATGTTCAATATATCCAGGTACAAGAGGTGCCCAATTATCCATTACACTTACAAACTCCCATAT
The DNA here is from genome assembly GCF_017497975.1 of Metabacillus bambusae. Lineage (GTDB taxonomy): Bacteria > Bacillota > Bacilli > Bacillales > Bacillaceae > Metabacillus > Metabacillus bambusae. Next base: position 137,599 of record NZ_JAGDEL010000006.1, read on the forward strand.
TGAATGGATCGGCAAATTAACTTCAACTTTGTATAATTCACTTGGCATGTGTTGTTCCCCACTTTCGTTTAGCAAATGATGTAAAGTGATTCGTCGTAGTCACGAAAGAATCTTCATTCTGAACTTATTCAGACCGTACACTAGTTATGCCAAGCAATAGATTTAGTCCACTTTTATTACTAAAAAGTCAGTCACAATTTTTTATATATACACTTAAATGTTTGGATATCAAGCAAGTGAAAACACGGATCTGTCCTATGTTAACACCAATTCTTCCTCCACACGCACGACAGGAAGCTGTATAAAAAACGTGGTACCTTTTCCAATCTCACTCTCTGCCCAAATTTCTCCATTGTGATGTTTAATGATTTCTTTACAAATTGTCAATCCAAGACCATGGCCTTTTCTTGAAGGGTGATTCGCTATTGTGAAGTTTCTTTCAAATATATAAGGTAAATCTTCATCAGCGATCCCTCCCCCAGTATCACGGCAGGAAATTAATACCGTTTGTTCGTCTATCTCTAATTTTAGATGAATCCCACCCCTATTTGTATGTTTAATTGCATTTGTAATCAAATTAGCGAAAACTTGTCCTATCCTCTCTATATCAATCTCAATTAACGGATAAAGTTTCCGATCTTCATTTAACTCAAGCTGTAAAAGCAAATTTTTTCTTGTTACCTCGTAGAGAAATTTCCTTTTAATGTTTTCCAACAGTTTATCTGCTGGAACATAATCGAAACTAAAAGAAAGATTGCCTGATTCCAATTGAGTTAAATCAAACAAATCGTTAATAAGAACATTTAATCCTTTTATACGTGAGATACTATTTCGTATGTATTCATCTCGCTTTTCTTCCGTGTTTGCTAAACCATCTAGTATTGCTTCCATATACCCTTGTATACTTGCAATTGGTGCTCGCAAATCATGTGAAATATTGGATAATAACTCTCTCCTTATTTCTTCTGATTGTGCTAAATGCTTATTTGCCTCCGCAAGGGTTTGGTTTACTTGTTGAAGCTCAGCTGTTCTTTCACTTACTTTATCCTCAAGGTTTTTGTAGAGCTGAGCATTTTCAATTGATATAGCCGCCTGTGTTGATAGTAGAGTTAAGAAGCTAATCCGTTCATTTGTAAACACATTTGTCACCTTGTCGTTTTCCAAATATAGAATCCCTTTTAACTTTTGATAATAGAAGATTGGTATACAAATAATAGATTTCCCCTTCGTTTTCAGGACGTATTCGTCTTCTTGAAAAATACCTATATTACTTGCATCATCTAATTGAACAATGTTACCAGTTCTATTTACATACTGAACAATGTTAGCTGAAAAATCATTTCCTCTCTGCATGGATTCTTCAAGCTCATAATTTTCATGAGCAACAACAATTAATTCCTCATCTTGCTTAAATAAAATTGTCCCTTTCGTTGCACCTGTATTTTCCATCGTAATATGGATAACTTTTTCTAACAATTGCTCAATTTTCATTTCACTCGATATAATTTGTGCTGCTTTATATACTGCATTTAAATCATAATGCTCAGCCTGTTGATCATATAAAGTTTTCTTGACTTCTTCATTGTCTCGCATGTATGTTCGATATTTATCTGACAGCTGTTGTGCTTTCTTAGTGGCCCCCCATTTCAGGTAGCTGTGATAAGCTTCAGTAAAGTAAAGACCTGCAATTTTATTTTTCTTCCGCTCTGCGTAAAATCGACCAGCTGCTTCATTACATAAAGCGACCATTTGAAGAAATTGATTTTCTTCACTAGATTGGATCGCTTTATCAAAATACATCTCTGCAGCTTGCTTATTGTTTGTAATAGCTGCTAACTCTGCCATTACAAGCATTTTCTTAGACTCATAATTTTCGGGTGACATCTTTGCATATTTTTTAAGCTTTCTCAGATTTCGTTTTATCTTTTTAATCGATTCTCTTTTACTAAAAAAAGTGTTATTTCCTAGTCTAATAAACCTTAAGTGCCATAATGCTTCGAAAAAATAAAATTCTGGTGCGATTACTAGTGTTAAGCGACTATTCACTAATGAAGCTAATTCCTTTAATACTTGATTAGCAAATCCATTCTTATTAAATAAGTAAGCCATATGTAGTCGCATTGTATAGTGAATGATTTTTGCAGAATCATCATCAATGATTTTATTAAAATGCCATTCAATCCTTTTATCATTTGTAAGATAGTCAAACCATTCCTGCATTTCTGCCATAAAACCTGCTGAGATTGGATATTTAATATCTTCAATGAAGGTTTTCTGTGATTGAATAATATTCTTAAGCTCTTCTAACTGTGTCCCTTTAATAAAATGAGAAATGACGAGAAATGAACTATTTGCCCCTGCAAGATGAATGTTCCCCGCCTGTATACAATATTTTTGCGATTGTTCCAGATACTTAATATTATCCTTTATATGGTTTTTCCAATGGTTCACAAAGCTTGCAAAAACAAAGGATACCCTACCTTTAATACCAATATTGCCATTCTCTTCAGCATACAATAAAGCTAGATTTCCAAATTCAAAGCTTTGCTTAAAATCATGAAAACCTGCACTTAAAATGAGTGCATAATTATTAAAAACTAATGGACTTAATTCTGTTAGACCAAACTGAATCGTCATTCTCATCGCTTTTAGCATGAAAATCGTTGATAAGTTTTGATCAACATGATAGGTCGGAGCATTTAATTGGATCAACGTCCGCAAAATTAAACGATTTTCTTCACTTTCCATATCTGGCAATTTCAATAAGTCTATCGGTTGTTTTCCTACAAAAGCTAATTTCACAAAAAGTAATTCTTTGACAATATGTAGTTTACTCGGTTTAAGGGGGAATTTTTGATTCATTAATTGCAATCCTGCTAAGCCTGCGTCAACCGCTTCTTCTACACGGTGAACATGTGTATATAATGTGATTTTCAGATTATAGATTGATAGTTTTTCAATCTTTGTTTTTGAGTGCTTTAGCAAAGTATTAAACGTATGTTCAGATTGGTCGAAGTTTCCGTTTATGTATTGTGCTTCACCTAAACCCTCAAGTAACTTAAATGTTAAATCATAGTGATTCTCCCAATCCTCCCCGAGTAATTCGTACGCAACCTTGTAATAGGTTAATGCTGCTTGATAGGCTGCTGTATTTTTCGCAAATTCTCCAGCATTTACATTCATTTTTGCAAGCATGATCGTTTCCTCTTCAGCTAACAAATGTCGAGCTAAATTAAGATGGTAGACTATATTTACTAATTCTGAATCTGTCATTTCATCATGACTACATATAAGTTCTCTTCCAATTGCCAGATGGTTAGTTGACGTTTCTTTGTCTGACATTGTTGAATAGATCACCTGCTGAACACGGTCATGGATAAAACGATAGGTTGACGTAGAAACATCACTTACATCTTGTTTATTTTCACTTTTATCTACATTTTCGTGCGATGGAAGGAGTAACCCCATGTCAATTACAGTATCAATTATTCTACTCGTACTTAATTGATCTTGTTGTGCTACTTTATAGACCGTATGTAAATCAAATTGATTACCTATGCACGCTGCAATTTGAATAAGCTTTTGCGTTGTTTCTGGTAACTTTTTCAAGCGATTAATTAGATAAAAAACAACGTTATCTTGAATGGAGGCTTGTGATAATTTTGTTTCATCAATTGACCAGTATCCGCTCTTTTCATTAAAATAAAGAATGTAATTTTCATAAAAAGATAGTAGTAATTGTTTAATAAAGAATGGATTTCCCTGTGTAATTCGATAAATAGTTGTACCTAACATCTTAACATCTTCTTTTTGCTCTGAAAGATATGACTGAATCCAATCGCTTACTGTATTATAGGATAAAACATCAAGAGAAATAGTTTGAACCTTTCTTTGATCTTTTAAGCGATTAATCGTTTGATATAAAAGATGTTCTGCCTTTATCTCGTTTTCTCGATAGGCTCCTACCATTAAAAAATAATGTGTATCTTGATTAGAAAGCAAATACTCAATCAATTCTATAGAAGCACTATCTGCCCATTGCAAATCATCTAAAAATAAAATGAGCGAATGATTTTTTTGAGCAAATACGCGTACAAGTTTTTGAAATAAATAATAAAAATGTGAGGACATATCTACTGCCATCATTTCAACTTCTTCGATCTCATTATTTACAATCCATTTCAATTCAGGTAAAACACTTAATAAAATTGATAGATTAGATCCAATTTCATCTTCAATCATGCGGCCCCACTTGTTAATATTTGTTTCATCTTCTGTGAGAATTTGCTTGAAAAGCATTTTAAAGGCATCAAGGATTGCACTATAGGGGTTTTGCTTAAGGAGAAGGTCAAACTTTCCTTGTATTAAAAATGTTTGCTTTCTAGTAAATTGCTGTAACACCTCATCTACTAACGCTGTTTTCCCTGTTCCTGACTCACCAGATATGAGCATAAGCTGTGTTTCACCGTTTTGTAGAGTTCGATTACATACAGATAATAACTTATTTACTTCTTCTTCTCTTCCAAATAATCGATTATTTGTCTCTACACTCATAAATGTATCTTTTTCTCCGATTGCAAAGGAGGTTAGTCGATCATTTTCATAATGGTGAAGACAAGTGATTAAGTCCTCTCTTAATCCATACGAACTTTTATAGCGATCAATCGGAGATTTACTTATAAGCTTCATAATAATATTCGATAGGATTTCAGGAACATCTTCATTTAGATCTGTTATAGCAGGTGGATGTTTCGTTAAGTGCACATGGAACCAATCATACGGTGATTCTACAATAAAAGGTGTTTGACCTGTTATCATTTCATAAAATACGACACCAAGTGAGTAAAGGTCTGATTGAAAATCCACATTTCGATTGATTCTTCCAGTTTGCTCTGGAGATATATAGGCTAATTCGATGTCCATTTCTTTAACGATTGGTTTTTGACTGTTACTTATTCTATTTTTTTGAGTATATTGGAGACCAGTTAGTTTAAGTTCTTCTGAAGTATGATTAAGTAAAATCGTAGAAGGGTTAATATTTTTATGTATAAGTTGATAGCGATTGAGATTAACTAATGCTGTTGCAAGCTTTATAGCAATTTTTAAAAATTCACCAACTTTAAATTTTTCTTTTTTCTTGAGGTAATTGCGCAACGTTTCGCAAGGAAAATATTCATATACAACATATGGTTGCCTACCATCAGCTTCCAAATTTATAGGTCGTAATATTTCTTCAATCTCAAGTGAATGCGCTAAATCAAATTCATGCCGCATGGAAGCGATTGTTTTTTTTGATAAATGTTGCTCCTTTACTATTTTAATAAGCACATTCTTTCTAGTATCAGTAGAAAATCCTTTATAAAGAGTAGATAAGTGATTGCTTGATATTACCTCTAATGATTGATACCTACTTAATGGTTCCAATTGTCATCCACCTTTTGCTTATGGAATTTATTTGTATTCTTTAACTAATCTTTAAGAAACCTTATACAAGCTTTATAGTTTATAAAGTATGATAAGGTTATCAAATTATCATGACGGAGGTTTCAAATGGAAAAGTTTAAGCATACCACTTTATCTGATTCAAATAGAGATCTCGATTATGAATGGATAAAGCTGATTCAAGAAGCATTCATTTTAGGTATAACAAAAGAAGAGATTAAACACTTTTTACAGACTTATGGTGATATTAATCATCAAAAAAGCCAGTAAATTTATACCCCATACCTCTCAAGGTTAAGACATAAATTGGCTCTGTAGGATGTGGTTCAATTTTTTTACGCAAATTACTGATATGTACCATTACAGTTCTATAATCACCAAGACTTTCTTCACCCCAAACCCGTTCAAACATCTGCTCCACGGTAAAAACTCGATTTGGGTTTTCTGCTAATAAGCATAATAGCTGATATTCTTTTGCTGATAGTGGTACCGTTTTTTTATTTACTTTTACAACACAGCTATTTTTATCTATTGTTAGTCCTGGAAAAACCAATACTGAGTCTTCAGTCCATTCATCTAGTTTAAATACTTGATGTGAAATATTTCTATTTCTACGTAGATGAGCTTGTACTTTAGCAACAAGTACTGCGGGACTAAAGGGCTTTGTTATGTAGTCATCTCCACCAATTCGATGCGCTAAAATTTTATCAAAATCATCTTCTTTTGAGCTTAAAAATAAAATAGGTGCACTTGTTCTTTGACGCACTATTCGACAAACCTCATAACCATCCATATCAGGGAGTAACACATCTAAAATGATTAAATTGGGACGATGGAGATCGACTAATTTAATTGCAGTATTTCCTAATCCAGCAACTGTAACTGAGTACCCCTCTTTTGACAAATACAGTTGTAAAATCGATCTGATATCTTCATCATCATCTATTATTAAAATTGTTTCTCCTGCCATTTGCTTTCCTCCAAATACATAAAGTGATTCTTACTAAATATATATATTTTTAATTATTAAATGTTAAGCAGTCTTATTATCTTCGCACTATGAAAAAGGACTTACTCATGGAGGTTTTTAAATAAAATCTTTAAATCTTTTCGCAAATATCAGATCTAATTAACTACAATCATTTAGTGATTTTTACCTAAACTATAAGAATTATAATGATCTAACACTGTTTAAGTTTAAAAAATATTACTAATGTAATGTTTTCCATATCCTTATTATAAACGCTTTCGACAATTGTTCAATCAAAATGTAATTTAAAGGATTCATATGTAGATTTTGGTTTATTTATTCAAATTTCATGGATAAGCCTAGAATTTCATCAGAAGGGTTTTTCTTTTTCACTCACTAATGGATAGCCAATTTTTTCACGATTAAAACGCCACATCACTATGGTTTTTCATTGTTCCAACACCCTGTCATTCCTTGGATCTTTACGGACTATTAACCCAACCAATCTTCTCGGTTTCTCTTGAATTTTAATGTGTTGTGGTATTACTGTAGGTTAAGAATGAGATAAATAAAATAACCTAGAAGAATATTGTGGTTTCCTTATATGAGGAAATCGTGTAAAAGTCATTTACTGATAATATGGGATAGAGGGGAGCTATATAGATTCTTGTTGGGTCAAAATATAATGTAATGTGTACTCAGGATCAAAAAGTGAAAATACACGAAAGAAATTGGGAGCTCCATCTCGTTTTCCATAAATTGAGTTAATCAATTTACATCCATCTAAGTCCAATTGTTAAGTGACAACAATCAGAACCATCCACTTTAGACGATAGCTTGAGGTTAATTCCATCTGGATTAAAAGTTGTCTCTACCTTTGACTTAATTCCGGTCGACTTGATTAACTGCTCAACTTCCTTCATATTTGATTGCTGTGCTGCATCCATAACCTTTTTAGCAAACGGTTTTGACCTTGCAAGCTCATTTAAAACCAAACTTGCTTCTTTCATTAAATGCTGCATTGATTTAGCAGATTGTTCAAATAATGTAGGATCGACATCAGGAAGTTGTCTACCTTGCTGTTGATAGTAATAATTGTAGGGGATTGTAGTTACCTGTCTTACTGGGTATCCATTGGGATAATATACCGGATTATACATAGGTTGACAATAGTAATGAGTCATTTAAATCCGCTCCTTTAGGTTAGTTGCCACTTTATAATATACGACTATACCATCTATTGGTGATTGTCTATTTACAACAATATCCAGATTTAATCTCAGAAGCTTTATGTAATTATAATTTGAGCTTGAATCTCAACCATAAAAAATCCCTATTCATCATTTGCTATTCGGCATTTGATGTATAGGGATCTTTCTTTATTTATTAATTGGCAAGACAAGCCTTACTGTTGTTCCTTCATTTACTATACTATTGAACTGAATTTGACCTTTATGAAACTCGACAATTCTATAGCTAACGGTTAACCCTAGGCCTGTCCCTTTCTCCTTCATCGAATAAAAAGGCTCTCCTAAATGCTTTAACCTCTCCTGGTCTATCCCGCATCCGTCATCTTTAAACAGAATACAAATATGGTCGTTATCTGTCTTATTAATAGAAACTTGCACTTTTTTTGATGTAGCTTCTATAGAATTTTTGATAATGTTTATAAATAACTGTTTTAATTGATTAGGCTCACAATCAACAAGTGGGAGCTTATCATTTGTTAAAATTTCTAACTCAACACCATATAAATTTGCTTCAGACTCAAGCAATGATTTCACATTTGATAGCAACTCATTTATATTTCGTTTTTGAAAATGAATTTGTTGGGGCTTAGCTAAAACTAAAAGCTCACTTGAGATAATATTAATTCGTTCAATTTCATCAAGCATAATTTTATAATACAGCTGGTTTTCATTACTTGAGGATTGGAGCATTTGGAGAAATCCTTTTAACGCTGTTAACGGATTTCTGATTTCATGTGCAACGCTTGCGGCCAACTCCCCTACAACTGAAAGCTTTTCAGTTTTACGAAGTAGCTCCATTGTTTCTTTTTCTTTTGTTATATCAACTGCATACCCAATCACACCTACAGTCTCATTATTAATGATCATAGGAACTGCTGTACAACGTAAACTCTTCTTTGACTGATCCTTTTTTATAATCTCAATTTCTTCATTAATCCACGGCTTGTTTTCTTGAATCACCTTTAGATAGGCTTCCCTAACCCGACGACGATCATTTTCTACGATAAGAGATAGTACTGACTTTTGAAAGAAATCTTCCTTGTTATAGCCAGTAAATTTGTAAAAATGGTCATTTACGTTTGTAAGATTACCTTGTAGATCAACCATATATACTAATTCTGGATTAAATTCAAACAATGATTTATATCTTTGTTCACTCTCTGCCAATTTCCTTTCAGCAGCAATCTTATCACTTACATCACGTCCCAATACGACGAGCTCTTTTCTTGTTCCATTTTCATTAAATATAGGAATCTTTATTGTATTAAACGTTTTAACCGTTCCATCTGGCATTGGGATTTCTTCAATACACTGACTAATCTCCCCTTTTAACCATGCTTCTTCATCTGATATCTCACAATATCTTAGTGCATCACGATAAAAATTGCTGTATTCAGCTAGCTCAGAATCCGTTTTACCACGGTAATCAACTTTCTCAATTTGAAATAGCTTTAAAGCGAACTCATTTGCCTTCGTCCACCTGCCATTACCATCTTTAAAATTAACAAAGTCTACCATTGAATTGATTAATATATTTAACTTATTTTTCTCTAGCCTTTCTTTTTCATAGGCTTCCTTTTTTACTATTAAATAGTAGAAAAACACACTAGTTAGCACAACAAATATGCTTCCTTTAATATTTTGAAAGATTAAATGAGTATCTGTTGGAATTCCGATAAAGACAATTAAGTTATCAGTAACAATAATCCAAACGAAGCTGAATATAATATATAATAAAAGCCATTTTACTTTTTTTGCCATAATTCTCTCCTTGAATATTGTCGATTAATGACTATTTTACTATAATTAATCCTTGATTACATTATAATTATTCATATAGAAAATTTTTCATTTCGTTTTAAGTTCTATTTTTTTAAACAAGTTTTAAAGTAGGAAAGGTCCTATTTCTTGCACATCTTGAGAGGTAAAGGCTTGAAAACGCAAAAAAAGGCTGTATAAAGGGCTAACTTTTATACAGCCTTGTCTATTAAATTACTATTTCATTTTCCATTAATCTTTAACGAGACATAAATCCAACAAAGCCTTGTCTATTCAAATCTTCAGCCACAATTTGGGCAAGTTGTTTTGCTCCATCACGGTTAGGGTGTAAGCTATCTCCAGGCATATAAAGTTTACTGGTAGCTTCAGGACCAATTGATTTAAAGTATTTTGAACTTAGTACATTTAGATCAACTAATGGGACATTTTCTTCCTTCGCTAGAGCTAAAATAGAATGTCTATACCATCTATTTTCTGAATTATGCACATTTTCTGAATTAAAATCCGTTGCCCTACCTTGAGGAGTTGATAGTATCACAGTTGCTCCTTTTTCTTTGACTACTCTAACCATGTCTCTCATAATCTCTTTAAATTCTGATTCGGTTGTCTTATTTTTTGGATTTGTGTCATTAATTCCTAACTGTAATAGAAAATAGTCACCTGGTTTAATATACTTCAAGATTGCTTCAAGTTGACCATCGTCCCTAAAGCCCCTGGCAATTTGACCCCCTGAAGCCATATTTCGTACTTGATATGTTTCCGTATCAACAAACTCTGGCAACAGTTGTCCCCAACCTGCTTGTAAACTATTCTCTAATGGGTAGTAGTTACAAACTGTAGAGTCTCCACCAATATAAATTGTCGGTTTCATTACAGCATGTTTAGATAGTTTCTTGATCTCAATAGCACTAAGAGTAAAGTTTGTACCAACTTTTCCCTCTGTAACAAGTAGATTTAATTGATTGTCTGTAATAGGGATTTGAAATGTATCTGTTGCTGAGTTTCCAGTCATATTGATGAGTTGAAAAACTCCTTCTGCAGCAACACTTGCTCTTGCAGTATCACCAAGTGTTACAGTTACTTCGTAAAGCCCATTAGGGAGATCGACATTGAATGTGTTCTCACTTTTCGTGCCAAAGGCTAAAAATTGAACAGCATCACTAGCTACCCCTGTTCCTGCAGCTGTAACATTCCTCATGTTTTCTGGTGTGTTAAATCCATATCCACTTTTTTCATTATAACGGGTCGTTGCGCTAACTCCCGTAAATCCCTTTTCTACTGGACCCACTCCAAAATCAAATTGATATTTTTTCGGAGCTGCTTGTGATGCCTCTACATGAGGGGTTACCGCCATACCTTGGATGAAAATTGATAACAAAAGAATAACACTTAATAATCTCCAGAGTTTCCCTTGTCCCAAACTAGTTCCTCCTTTTTAAAAATGAACGTTATTTGTTGTACGATTAACGGTTGCTATTTCGAAAGACGGAGTTATTAATGATTAGTAACCCTAAGCGTATCTTCACCTACAAAATATCCCCCATTTTCTAATGAGCCTGTTATGGATACCTCAATTTCCCCAGACTCACCGTTAAGTGCACTAATAATGTCTTGTTGATTAAACTTAACAGTGTTTCCTTTTAGTACTCCAGATATTGTTTTATTGTTAATACTCATTTTTACGGATGTTATTTTTGATTCTAAAGCTGTATTCACCTTTGCTGTTACTGAATTTTCACTACTGTTCTTATTTGTCTTTAGCACGTTAGGCGACACTTCCACATTAATTTGTGAAACAACATACATATTTGGTACAGAAGGATTTTTCATGCCATTACCTAGATAAAAGCTTGTATGTGGCGGCTGATTATAGGCTACATTTTGCCATGAAACACCTAAACGATAAACGCGATCATGCATTAGTGTGTAAATTCGTTGATTCGTCATGTTTGTTGTTGTATAAATTCTTAGCTCACTACTATCTGCCGCTCTCCACATTGCTTCTTCACGCCAGTCACCAAATAGATCGGCCTGCAAGCTCGGATTGCCCTTCGTCCAGTTATTAGATGCTGAACCTTCTGCAGTTAGTAGATTAACTGTTGTATTGTTTTCATAATCCCATTTATCAATTTTACCTGTTCCATAACCTATAGACTCATCCCAATTATGGTCTAGGAGCTCACGCGATAAGTCGCCATCCCACCAAATGCCAAAATTCGTTGATGAAGGCATCGCTTCTGTTATTAATTCTCCAGAACTTGAGTATATGCCACCTCTTGCCCAAACCTCTTCACCTTCATAGCGAGGATCAATATCAGCTGACATTCCTCTTCCAGTATCTCTTCCTGTAAAGATTCCCCAAAGAACTTCTCCTGAATCAGCATCTCTGTACTCCATTCCATATTCAGAGCTTTTATCTTCATGCACTTGAAATACTTCCAAACCGGGATGATTTGGATTTAAATCACCTAAATGCATGGCATCACCATGACCTAAACCAGTTGTGTATAACCCGGTACCATCATCATCAATTGCCATTGCACCATAAATGATTTCATCTTTTCCATCATCATCCACATCTGCAACACTTAAATTATGATTCCCTTGACCCGCATAGTCTTCGTTGCCTGGAGTGTCACTATCAAACGTCCACTCCTTCGTCAATTTCCCATCGCGAAAATTATAGGCTACTAGCATTGTTTTTTCATAATAACCACGCGCCATAATGAGACTTGGTCTTTCACCATCAAGGTAAGCAATACCTGCTAAGAAGCGATCCACACGATTTCCATATCCATCGCCCCAATCCGTTACATTTCCTCTTGCTGGTTCAAAATCAGTTGTCACAATCTCCTGACCAGTTTCTCCATTAAAAATCGTAAGGAACTCAGGCCCTTCCAATACTCTGCCTTCTGCATTTCTATAATCAGCATTCGGGTCACCAATAACCTTACCTGCAGCATCCGTCGTTCCATCAGCAGTTTTTAACGCGACCTCTGATTTACCATCCCCATCAAGGTCATAAACCATAAATTGCGTATAGTGGGCACCGGCTCTTATATTTTCCCCAAGGCCAATCCTCCATAAATGGCTTCCATCCATCTCATAAGCATCGACAAAGACCTCACCAGTCACACCATTTCTCGAATTATCTTGTGAGTTCGAAGGATCCCATTTTAATACAATTTCATATTGACCATCTCCATCAAGATCACCAACACTTGCGTCATTTGCATGATAGGTATAGGATGATCCATCTGGATTGATTCCATCAGCTGGTTTTTCTAGCGGCACTGAAAGGTAGTTTTTCCCCCAGACACCAACCTCTTTTGATTTGGATTGTACTTTACCATCCAATACTGCACGTACAGTATAAGTAGAATCCGCCTTACCTTGCTCATCAAGAAAGTTTGTGTTCGATTTAATTGGTGAGGAATTTACCTTCTCCCCATCCCGATATAGGTTGAAAGAAATATCTTCAGGTTCATTTCCTAACAATCTCCAACTTATAAAAACACCATTTTCTACTTTTACAGCTACTAAACCTCGATCTAAGAATTCCAATTGATAATTTTTATAGGAAGTATCATTACCCGGTGTGCTGTTTGCCATTGTTGCTTGAGGCGCAAACAGTGAAGCAGTAAATATTGAGCAAATTAAAAATTTACTTGTTTTTCTTAATCGATTTTCTGTTTTATTAAACATAAAAAACCTCCAGATTAGATTAAAACGAAGCGCTTTCAATTAATACCAGATTTAATTGGTGAAAAAGTCTTCCATCCTAGTTTTTTTGCATAGGTGTGAAAAACAAACTATTTTGTTTATTGTAAAAACTAGTTCTTTTCGCTAAAATAATAATAGGTTATAGTACCTATTCTATACAAACTCACCAGATATAGAGATTAGGTTATTCTTGCCACTTTCCTCCTTCCCTTCATTTTGAAAAACCCTAATGAAAGACTCCTTTATAACCTATCTGAATCTTTTTTTACAAACAACCACACTTTTTTGCTTCACCATTTTTATTACCACTTTGCACATTCTTGAAAATTGAGAATTTTTTGTTAAAGGGGATACCCCTACCTAACTAAGAAAATGATTAGGATATTAGGTAGGGATCTTTCTATTTTTGGAGAGCAAACTCTTCTTGCTTTTTCTCAATTTTTGAAAAAGCGAGAAGTGCAGACCACATAATTACAAATGCGGAGAGGCTTCCGCAAAAAATTGGAATTAATCCGGGAATGGTTATCATTAAGAAATAAATTGCAACTGTCCCAATTACCATCATGATCGTTGGTAATGGATGTAAAATCATAATAATAAACGAGTTTTTTATTGCCTGAAAAATCTTTGTTTCATAATGGACAATGACTGGGAAAAAATAAAAAGATGTTAAGACATACCCTAAAAAGATCATTAACAATGGAAAATATATCAGCCTTATCAATCCATTTGCTTCCCTAACAATAGATAGATCAAAATATAATATATATCCAATGACAAACATTATGATCCCTATAACATTACTTTTCTTGAACTCTTTCTTATATGAGGTTAGAAATGTTTTAAAAACAGGGATATCTGTTTCTCCCATAATCAACTTTCGAATCACTGCAAGCATAGCTGTGGTTGCTGGAAAAAAACCAAAAACGATTAATCCAACAAGTGTAAATACAATCCATAATAAGTTTATATATGCTAGTTTCATAATCCATTCTGAAATTTTATAAAAGCCACCTGCTAACCCATTCATTTGCATTCATATCTCCTCCTTATCAGTTTGTGTCGTTACAAAAGACGCTATAAAAAACGAAATATCAATTTTCAATAAGTTTTTGGACTATTTAAATTCAAATGTTTATATTAATGCCACTTGACTCCCGCCAGGTACATTCACTATATTCCCATCAACACTTAGCCACACAGACAAGGCTGATGGATTATAGACAAATTGACTGTCTGCAGAAAACTTCAGGTTTTGAAAGGCATTCATATAATCAACCATTTCAATATTTGTTGCATACCAAATATCATTTCGATTGCCGACAAATTGACAAAAACTTTCGATTAGTTCCCAGTTTTGGTCATTGTCAAACTCATAGCTATGTCCCCATACATACATCATGTAGAGGTATTGTTTTTTGTGAAAATTTATAAAATCTTCTGCGAGCTTCATTAAATTCTTATTGTGATGGCAGGTTGGATTCCATTCAAAAAAATCATCAGGCATTGAAAACTCACCTGTTGAATAAACAGTTCTTCCATACTCTATACCGAGATATGGTAGAACCTCTTTAATAAGACGATTGTAAGAACCGTTCGGATAGGACAACCCTCTAACGGGATACTCGACTATTCTCTCTAAACCTTTACGGTCGTCGATTATTTCCTCAATTAATTGTTCTTTTGGAGATCTTGCAATTGTTGGATGTGTAACGGTATGGGTAGAAACCTCGTGACCGTAGTACAACTCTTTTATTTCCTCCTGTGAGATGCGATCTCCCACTCCTAATAACCCAGAATTTATATGAAATGTTCCCTTTATCCCATAGTGATTTAAGATGTCTACTAATTTCCTATCAGCTGCTCTTCCATCATCATAGCTTAATGTTAATACTTTATGTTTTCCTTCAGGGAATGCTAACATTACTTTTGGCATTCTATTTCCCTCTCCTTATGTACGTTCATATCAACTTCTTTTGTTTTGACAAAAGTGCCTCATGAACTTGAAAATTACTATATGCTGCCTTCATTGGAGCCATTTGTCGAAACCCAATTTTCCCTTCGGATAATATGCTTCCAAATTCGGTTCCATCATCCTCCCATTCTAGTACAGGTAATTGATTGATCGTAAATTGAACGATTCCTTCATATTTAATTAGCTTCATATTATATGGTGGTATTGCATCCTCTACAGGGGGCAAGGGATCCGCTCCAATAGCTGCTAAATGAAAACCATAGCTTTTCCGCAAATTACAAGTTCGAAATGATCGTTCATCAGCATGCTTGTGTCGAAAATAGGATAAATGCAGGGCATTAATTGCTCCTGAATGATATTCAGGATACTTACCATTTCTTTTAGGGAGGTTAGGACTGAACAAATCTTCACCATTACGACCTGTTGCAGCAAAAAATAGCATACAAAGACCTGGTTCTCTAATCGGATAAAATTCCCATTCGATGATTACTTTATCTGGAAAGTTAATTGGGCACCAAAATACCCAATGAGAATTATCTCCATGTACTGATGGATCTAATTTATTTTCTAACTGAAGACGATTTTCTTCAAAACTAACTCTTGCTTCACCTTCTATTAACCAATCAGCAATATCATTGGTTGATGACAATGAATTTTTATATATTCTTTTTCCTCTTTCAAAAAAATAGCTGTGCATCATAAAACAATTCCCTCCGTATACACAAAAAATTAAATGGATAAGCATTTCGAACTTTCTATTTTCTAGTTTATTAAAAACAATAAACGTTTTTAACTAATCCTCTTTTATTTCATTCATCCATTATTGTAATTGAAATAGTTTTACAGATCGTTCATAGGTTGAAAAGGGGGCACATTCCTCTAGTAATCTATCAAATATATAGACGACTAAGAAACCTAACTGTCCTTTTCTATCTCCAGCAACTCTTTTTCTTGATGCAATTTCCGATATTGGCTTGGCGGTATACCCATCTGCTTTTTAAATATTCGATTAAAATAGCTATGACGATATCCGACAGCTTCAGCAATATCATTTATTTTCATTGTGGAATGTAACAGTAATTCCTTTGCTTTTTGAATCCTTATATCTGTTAAATAATCAATGAAGTTAATACCGACAATTAGTTTGAAAGCCTTACTTAGAGAGTAAGGGTTTGTACCAGCTTCCTCAGCACAACTATCTAAAGAAATATCATTCATATAATTTTCTTGGATCAATAAAACCACTTTTTCTACGATTCTTTTTAATTCCATATTCATTCTGCCTTCAAGTCTCTGATTAAAAGGGAGGATGATCGATTCTATAAACCATTTTGTAAATCTTTCAATTGTATGGACCTGTGCAAGCTCCTCAAACATATCTTTACCATTATATAAATCATGAGGATGGATGCCTGCATGCAAAATTTCATGCTGGATACTACTATACAATTGCCTTACTCCCTGTTGAATATTAATCTCATTTCTCCCATTCTCGGCAATTCCTTCAATAAACTGATGAATTAATTTTTCAATTTCCTCAATTTGCCCCATTCTTATCGCTTGAATAATTTCTTTTTCAACTGCAAATGGATAGCGAAAACTATTTATATCCTTTAAAGAACCCATTTCCTGGAGATCGATGATTTGATTTTTATTTTCAAAAATTCGAAGACGTTTCCACTTGTCCATTTCTTCAAAAAGATAATGGACTTTTTTAATGCTATTTGTAGATTCGCTTATTGACACAATTACTTGCAAGTTGATAATTTCATTCACTGCATCTATTACCTTATTAGCAAATCGTTGAATATCTTCATTAATCATCGTTCCAGAAGGATAAACCACTAATACCCCCACTGAAAGATCAGAGAACTTGATCACATTATACTGTTCAAAAATCTCACCAGCTAACTCTTCCATTATATTGGCAGTTAAAAAGGTGACAAGACTTTCATCATTATTTGAAAAACGGTCTTTTGATTCAAACAACCCTGTTAATTTAACATCAAGCGCAATATATTGATGATTTTCAACTACCCATCCATAACTTTTCATTCGTTTTACTAAATCTTCTTCTTTATAATGTGAAAAATATCCTTGAACAAGCTGTACAACAAAGCTATTCTTTATTTCTGTCACCTGTTCTGATAAGCGATTTTGTAATAAATGACTCCTTTGTGATAGTTCTTCCCATTGTTGTTCAATTAATAAAAATTCATCTTTTCCGGTAGGTTTCCATTTTTCAGTTGTTTCGTTCATCAATTTACACATTAAATTTCTAATTGGTGTATAAATTCGATAAGATGCAAACCAAGACATAATAATAGCTAAAATAAGAGCAGATGCACTAATAATTAATATGATTCTCGAAACAATAACGAGTGGTTCCGTAATTGATGACATTGGCGCCGCTGATACATATTTCCAATCTGAATCAACTCTAGATAAATGACCTAAAGAAACCGAATAGATTTGATTATCAAAAGTAAATTGAAACGATTCTTTATTGTCATCATGGTTTGTTAACTTATTTTTTAAAGCGCTTACAAACGATTGGTCATTTGTGTTATTTGCTGAAAGTATGACCTCATTATCACGATTCAAAATAAATGTAGCGCCTTTCCCATAAGGTGTTAGAGTTTTTAATAAATCGAGTGCTTTATCCCTATGAATTGTAATAATAATTGAGCCAAAAGGATGTTTACTAGCTGCAGGGATCGTATGAATTAAAGCTAAACTTGATTCATTTTGATCTTTTCCTGGATAATGACCCCAATATATGTTTCTACCCTCTAAAGTCTTGTGAAATTTGCTGATTTCCTGTTCATTTAAAAGCTGATATTCAGTATTAAACAAGATCTTTTTTTCTCCCTCTATATAAAGGTCAACATCTTTAATAAGAGGATGTGTTCCTTGTAAACGCACTAGTGTTTTTGAAATATCATATGATTCTGTAAATTGTTTAACAAGGTCTATGTTTCTTAATGATTCTCCAAATTGAGGTTCGATCGCCCAACGTGATGCCGAATACTCCAAATTCCTAAATTGTTCATCAATATTTTTTGCTCTTTGCTCAATTTGATCTCCATGAAGTTTACGGAGCTCGTCCTCCACTGCGCCAACAGCAATCCAGTAAATAAGAACTCCAGTAATTAATCCTGGAATACTGGCAATAAGCAAAATAAGGATAAAATTTTTCTGATAATGACTAATGCTCCAATTGATTTTTTTTAGATGGTTGCCTACACTCCTTATCCCAATTAAATCCCCCCTAATCCAACATAAAACAACATTTACATTGCCTATTATGTCACATTTCAATCATAAAAAGAAAGCGGTTTATTAAAAATGGGACAATCTTATTACTACGTATACAAAGAGGCTGACTCAAAAGGGTCTGGCACCTCCCAACATTACTAATATATAGTAGCCTTTAACGTTTAAGGTGCTATACATTGTGTTGGAGGGGTCTGACCCTTTGGTTTTGAGTCACCCTCTTCCTTTCAATTATCCTTTTACAGATCCTAATAACATTCCTTTTGCAAAATGCTTCTGAAGGAAAGGGTATATGATCAAAATCGGTAATGTTGCCACGACAACGACTGCAAGCTTCAATGATTGCTCTGGGGGTTCAACATATTCACCACCCATTGAGGTCGGATCGTTTAACATCGTTTGTGATAGGAGAATGATTTGTTGAAGCAATACTTGTACAGGCCATTTCGTATTGTCATTGATGTATAATAATGCACTAAAGAAATCATTCCAAATGGCTACGGCATAAAAGAGCGCAAAGGTTGCAAGCACTGGTTTTGATAGTGGGAGCATTATTCTCCAGAAAATCCCAAATTCAGTACAACCATCAATTTTAGCTGACTCTTCTAATTCTAATGGAATATTTTGAAAAAATGTTTTGACAATAATTAAATTAAACGGATTAATCGCTAGAGGTAATATCAATGCCCAATAGGAATCCAATAACCCCAATGATTTTACCACTAAATAGGTAGGGATCATGCCTCCGCCAAATAGCATTGAAAATATAATGAGATTCATAATTGTACTACGTCCCATTAAATGTTTTCTTGAAAGCGGATATGCCATCGTAAAGGTAAAAAATAGACATACAAGTGTTCCTACCACTGTTACACCAATCGATACTAAAATGCTGCGTGTAAATGTACCTGTAGAAAAAATATATTTATAGGATTCTAGTGAAAATGTTTCAGGAATGAGAAAAAAGCTTCTTCTCGTTAATTCTGCCTCTGTAGCAAATGATCCAGCAATAATATATATGAATGGACAAACCATTAACAATCCGATTATCCCTAAAAAAATAAAGTTAAATACATCAAATACTCTTCCCGCTGGAGTATTGTGCATTTTTGGCATCGCCATTTGTAAGCACCTCCTCTAAATTTAAACCAACTAAAAGATCCCGTCTTGTCCCAATTTCTTCGCAAGCTTGTTTGCACCTAAAACAAGAATGATGCCGACCACTGATTTAAACAAGCCTACTGCTGTACTATAACTATATGCACCTTGTGTAATCCCCACAAAGTAAACATAAGTATCAAATACATCAGCAACACTGCGGTTTAAAGAATTAGACATTAAGAAAATTTGTTGAAACCCTGTATCAAGGAAGTTTCCAAGTCGCAATATAAGTAAAACTACTATTGTACTTCTAACAGCTGGGAGTGTGACATGCCACAATCTCCGAAACCGTCCTGCTCCGTCTACAATGGCTGCTTCGTACTGTTCTTGGTCAACAGTAGCTAAGGCTGCTAAGAAAATAACAGTTCCCCAACCTGTTTCTTTCCAAATGATTTGCCCCATAATTAATGGACGAAACCACTCAGGAGATGATAAGAAATTAATTTCCTTCCCATAAAAGTAAGAAACGATCTCATTTATTACACCACCACTAGTAGTAAAAAAGATATACGTAATACTTGCAATAATGACCCATGACATAAAATGGGGTACATATATAAATGTTTGTACAGTTCTTTTATACGAATTAATCCTTAATTCGTTTAATAAAAGTGATAAGATAATTGGAGCTGGAAAGAAGAATACTAAATCTAATACGGCCAAAATAAAGGTATTTCTTAATAATCTAAAAAAATCTGGGTTTTGGAAAAAGTCTATAAAATTTTCAAATCCAACCCATTCACTGCCAAGCACACCTTTAAACGGAGAATAATCTTGAAAAGCAATGACAATCCCCCACATTGGTGCATATTTAAAAATAAGGAAATATAATATTCCAGGAACTAATAACAGATACAACCATCTATCCCTTTTCAATCGTTGCAGTCTTGTAATTGTTGTTGTTTGTTTTTCACTCAATAAATTAGTTGAGTGACTGAAATCCTGTTTGACTTTTTGAGTTTTTAGAAAAGCCACTTTCGCTCCCTTCCCTTCTTTGAGTACGATTATTTTTTAATAGACTGTTAAACTTGGTTGTTGATTTCCGCTGCAGGCGTTCGCTTTCCGCTCCAACCAACAAAGTGCTAAAATCAACGGTGAGCTTTAACGAGCCATTTAATAAAGTCTATCTCAAAAGGCAGCTGCCCCTTTGTTTTTGAGACAGACTCTTTTTGGAAATGTTAGTTTGACTCTTTGTATAATTTATTTATTTCTTCAATATAATCGTCTCCACCAGTACTGCGCCATAATTCAATTGCGTCTTTAAATCCTGCTTCATCAATTTGACCAACGATAAATTTAATTTTTGCATCATTGATAATATTGTCTAATTGCTGACCCTTTTGAGCGTAAACTTCAGAAACGAGTGCTTCAGCAGGGTTTGGTACAACAATTTCTTCATTTTCCTTCTTAACTATTTCTTCTTTTTCTAACAACGGAGTTTGCTCTGCCTGAATAAATCGATTCTCAGGTATTCCAGTCTGAAATTGATTCAGGTCTGTGAACTCATTAATAAGAGCTTCATTATTTTCCGTAAGTTCTACTAAATTACCGTCTTTTATCTCGTAATGACGTCCCTCTAAGCCATTGTAGGCGAAAGTTTGAGCTTCCTCTTCACTTAACTTATCTATAAAAGCTAAAACTTTTTTCAGCTCTTCTTCTGTTTTTACGCTGGATTTAGGAATGGCAAGCATACCCGAATATCCAGATGTAGGTAAATTGTGTAGACCTGTAGGACCTTCAACAGCACCTATAACATCAATTGGCTCTTTTAAGTTCGGATTTGCTGCCAGCATATCCTCTTCTGCACGATGGGCACGGTCAACAACATCGACAATCACACCTGCTTGTCCATTCAGAAGCGGGTCACCCCATTTTTGCGGATCCATTACGGCAAAATCTTCATTGATTAACCCTTCATCATAGAGCTTTTTAAAGAACATTAACGCATTGAAATATTCTTCCGTCATAAAATCAGGCTGCAGGGTTCCATCTTCGTTTTCACCCCACTTATTTGGAGCTCCAAACCAAGTTTGCATAATATCCCACGGACCTGTGTATTTCGAAACAACCATACCGTAAGTATCATCTTTTCCATTTCCATCTGGGTCATTTTCTGTGAACGCTTTCAATACATTGTAAAAATCATCGATTGTTTTCGGGGTTTGTAACCCAACATTACTCAACCAGTCTTTTCTAAATGTAATACCGTTTCTTCCTAACGGGCGACTACGATAGATACCGTAAATCTTTCCGCCTATGGAGCTATTATTTAATGTAATTTCATTTGCTTGACTTAAATTAGGATAATCCTTTAAATAAGGCCCAAGTTCCCAAAAAGCCCCATCCTTAACTGCACTTATGAAACTAGGTATCTTTGACGGAATCATCATAATATCCGGTAGCTCACCAGATGCTAATGTAATATTTAATTTGTCAGAATATGAACTATTAAGAACCCAATTTACTTTAATATCTGTTTCCATAAATTTTTCAAGTTCTTTAAATACAGGACTATCTTCACCTGGTGGTTCTGGCGAATATGCCGTTGTCATAATCGATATTGTATTATCAGATTCGCTTTTTTCAGATTCTTTACTAGTTGTTTCTGAATTACTACATGCGACTAATGATGAAGAAAGAAGCATTGTTGAAAGTAATGGAAGGACAATTTTTTTACTAAGCTCTTTTTTACTTTTACCCATTTAAAATCCAGCCCCCTGTAATTTAATGATTTTTTATTTGGAATCAAGCTTTCACTGTGTAAGCAGCTTGACCTCTACCTTTACATTAATTCGATTCTTTTTTTCTAACAATTATCATTTTTTGTTTTCTTTAAAACCCTTGTAATTACTGCATTTATCATGTGAATTGCTACTTTTTTGTCTAGGTAATACTTTCTTGTAAGATTGATTTTCGGTTAGTTTAAAGTCAGGCGAAATGGTATTATGGTACAATTTCATGATTATTTCATTTCGTTTAGAAGTTTTATATTCTCATTATTAATTAGAAGCTGATCTGCAGATAAATATTCTCCAATCAACTCCAAGGCAATGATCGTATTTAAGCACCATTGGGAGGTTGTATTGGTCGTAATTGTTGAAACCTCTGTCAAATGCTTCCATGCTTTAACTTCTTTTTCTACAATTGGTAGACTCATCTCACTGATTTCTTCATCTAATAATAATTTCCAAGCTTTTGCTGCTAGTGAAGAATCCTTTTTCTTTGCTGCTGCAAAGGCAACCATGCCTGCCGCTAACATTGGCAGACTAAATAAATTATCATGTAAAATCCCATTGCTTCTTTTCAATTTTTCTTCTTGACTTAAGACGTAAAATTCCCCAAATTCTACCAACATGTCATCCCATTCATCGTCACCTAATAATTGGGATAGCTCCATCCATGCTTGAGGGCCTCCAAAAGCAATGACCATATGATAACTACCTTCATTTCCATCTCCCATGTGAAGAAGCTCGTTTGTCTCTGGGCTATATCCAAAGGTTGGACCTGATAGCAAACGTAATGGTAATTGTTTTAACGTTTCTATTCCAGTTGAAATTTTATCACGATAGTTTGTATTTTCTGTTCTCTCCCATTCAGAAAGCCAATTGGAACAAAACGCTGCCCAATCCGGACCAACACGAACATGTGTCTTATATTGATCATCTGGATAGAATTCTCTCATCGGATCTAAATTCGAAAGCCCATGATCTGCGTCTCTAACTTCGATTAATAAATCACTTGTTCGTTCATCTGTTGTCAAAAAATAATAAAATTTATGAAGGCCAGCCATACTTATTCTAGCTTCCTTACAGCCACATCCCCAATGTACTACATTATGTCTAGATCCCAAACCGGCGTATTCTCCAAAGTGGTAGACATCTACTTCACTTGTATGTCGGGTCATCGCCTCAGCCATCTTGAAGATATCTTCACGACCAGAACGTAAAAAAGCATACCATAGCCAAATATTTGGCACCAGCTCAGTATTTTGCCATGCAAATCCCCCTAAATCATATCTCCATTGATGACGAATCGAATCATAGGTATGCATAACATCTCCATAGTTCCAGAATCCATACCATCTTCGTTGATCAATTTCACGTTTGTAAAAACTAATCGCCTTGTTTAGCTCTGATTCTAATTGCGCTTTTATTGGATGGCTAGTATCTGGTAAACTCCATATACCTAAAGCTTTTGTCTTGTAATAATAGGTTGGGTCACAGACTAATAGGATCGGTGATTGCCATTCTTCTGCTTTCTCTACTAGTTCTTCATGTGATGGTGCATTGTTATAGCACTGTAAAAAAACCTCATTAGTGTTTGCTATTCCAAAAGGTGTTGCCCGCATTTCATCGAATCCCTCATAGGCACTAACCACATGAGTCTCATTACTGTAATGTCTTAAATCCATTGCTTCACAATCTGGAGACCAAAACCAAACCTTTAGTTTTGATGTTAGTTTATTTAAACCGTTAACTTCTAATGTTGATGGGAACTTCTGCCAAAAGTTTTTAACACCAATAGCAATTCCTCCGTTTTCTCCGCCTGCATAAAGCAACCCCTTTGCCCTTGTTCCATGAGTTGATTCAACCCATGAATATCCATTGCTTGTACGTTTCATTATTCGATAATGGTCTGCTGAATCTTGTGTTAATTTAAAATCATTCCAGATTGCATTTTGCTGAATATGTTCAAGCAAAGCCTGATGTTGATTATCAAAAAGACTTACGATTTCTCCATTAATTTGCTTTTCATATAATCCGCCTGCATTTCGATGTCTTCTCGTTAACAATAGCTGAGCTGGTTCTGAGTAGATTCCTTCATCACCTGCAAATCGAATATGACGATTCCATGCCTCCCCCCGCAAAGGAAGCGAAAATTCCATTCCAAGCCCTTTAATAAAATCTGTTTGAGGATCTCCATCATAGAAAAATGTATGAACCATCTTTATCGATGAGGTTCTTGCATAAAAATAGATTCGTAATTGAAAAGGCAGCCATGATCGCTTGTGATTAATAGAAATCGCTTCATGTTCACCTTCAATTTTTATTACACATCTTACTGAACCGTTCTGTTCGATTTCTGCAGTTTTTATCTTACTTTCTAATGGGATTTCCTGAATCGTCTTTACCCCTGAGGTCTCATCACGTACTTCTTGGATTGAGATTAATCTCCCTTTATTCCCTAGTTTTTTTGAATCGCTTACAATTTCCTCAATAAAATTAGTTCCTTGTTTGTTTATGATACATTGCATTTCTCCCGTATCAACTTTAATTTGATTCCCTGATTCTATTACTTGTATCGGGCTTTCCGGTATTTGATTTTCACCAGTTGTTAATTCATATGACTGTTCATTTGCTAGAAAAACTGCACTGTGTCCTGTCCATTTCACACTACCATCCGGCCAATAGGCCATCGGCCAGCTTTGAATAGGTGTTTTCTTACCATTTTCCTCCATAAGACATAAGGTTTCTTCTCGCTTTAGAATTCCATACTCCCACGGAACACCCCATGAAACACCTGAACGACCTTTCGGCTTATGTTTTAGCCACTTCAATTTCAAAACCAACACAACCTTTCCTTTCCTATCTGAAAACGTAAGACTACCTTCATTATTTGTCAGAATATTCTTTCCTTCAACCAGACTATTTTGATTCATTGTGGTCAGTATGCATTTGCAGATGATCTTGTTAATTAACACTTTTTTGTCATCCAATATTTTTTTGCAAATGTAATGGATGACATAAAGTCCTGAGCTTACCAATTGAAAGCTCAGGACTTTGCAGGAATATCTCTATATTTGCTTCTAAATAATCAATCATTGACACTAATAAACTACTTTGAACTTTTTAGTCTATTATCATCTAGGGTTGGCATGGCTTCGAATTCTGGAACATCTACTAAATAAACGTTTCCATAACCGCTCATATCACTTGTAAACAATATTTTTGTGCTATCTGGACTAAAGCATGGGTGAACGTGAACTTGTTGGATATGAAAACTCCCGCGATGTTTACAAAGTACTTTTGGTCCTTCCATTTTCTCCTTACTTTTCTTCCATAAAAACAAACAGTCTTGATAATATTCACCATGGTATGCTGTCGTTTGCTGGCCATCACCGACAATTAATTGAGTATCTTTTGAATGTATATGCATATTTTGGTACGGAAAATTGAATTGCTCGTATTCTGTATTATCAAATTTTACAGAGCCTAAAAACTTACCATCCTTTCGATCTAATGAATCTGTAAACCCATGGTAGCCAATACGCAAACCATCTGCATGCCAATATTCATGACCTGCATATTGATTCAACTCTCCTTCAGCTACTTTCCATTTTCGACCTGTATCTATATCAAGCACCCAAATTCGATGATCTACTTTCTCCCAAGGTCCCTCATGACAAAACGTTATCAAATTAGGCTGTGTTGGAGATGCATTAACATGCCCGATCCACCGCTTTTCTTCATGGATAGTCCTCATCTCACCTGTTTCAATTGTCAGTAGACAAATTTGGCAATGTGGTCTTGCAGCTTCCGTTTCCTCAAAACCAATATAACCGCCAGATAAATTACTTTTTATCGAATTTGATAATTCTTCTGTAAGTCCGAAACATAGATGTTTGCCATCAGCAGTACAACTTAAATTACTAAAGTGATAGCCTTCTGGAAGTTCAAATAGTGTTGACTCATGATAGGTTTCCAGATTGATTGCCACAATACAACTATCCAGTGTAAAATAGGCTTCCTTTTTATGCGGGTTAATAAAAGTACCCTGAATTCCCTTTTTCTGATTTTGTTTTAGATCTGTTAGTTGCGTCAGCTTTCCACTTAGTAGGTCTATACTATATAAATTTGTACTGTTTTCCCGGTCTGAACCAATTAATAATTTTGTGTTCCCATCATACCATGCGTTATTAGTGAAATATAGATGATAACTATGTGCGTAATAATCAGTTAATTGTGTTATTGTTATGCCAGTTATCGGGTCTTGAAAACTTTTTCGTTCAGATGACCATTGCTTCCCCTTTGTCATCAATGTCTCCTCCTTTATTTTTGAAATTGAACGACTTTGCATTCAAATGAACCAATATCTAATTTCCCTGATTCTATCTCTAATTTGTTTTTTATATCATATCCCTTGAAAGGAATTGTTACAGAACCGCCATTACCATCCATATTGATCATAAACCATATTAAAGAGTGGTCATTTTCTCTTGGAGCTACGATTGTACCAGGTGTAACATCTGTTCTTTGATTAACATCAGCTAAAATAGAATAGTGATCGATCATCCTTTTTAAGAGAACGTCTCCTTCACGTCCCATTGGCATTGCTCCCAGCATAACGATCTTCCCTTTTCCAAGCGAATGCTCTGTTAAGAATGATTTTCCTGCAGATAATCCTTCCATAATGGTGCCAACTGAATGTTCCTCGCTATACTCAAAAACTGTACTCCACAATCCCAAAGGTGCTGAGCAGCCAAATGCAGAACCGATTGTTCCACTCTGATCCATAGGATAGGTAAAAAGCACTTCAACACCTGCCAGCTTCTCAAGTTCTCCTAATGCACGATCTGTGTGGATAGTATGTTCTTCAGTACGTCCACCAGTTAAAGGACCTACAATCCAGATACCGCCATTTTCAACAAAATGTTTAGCACGCACTAAATAATCATCTGATAAAAAATGAATAAATGGCGTAAGGACAACTTTATATCCTTCAAAACTAGCTCCTTCAGGTATTACATCACGATGAATTCCCATTGATAATATACGCTCATAATAATTTGTTACTAAACCGCGGTGATTTAAGCCTTTGTGTGGCTCTGTTGTTAAAAAAACCTTTGCTCGATCAGAATAGGTGATCGCTAAATCGGCCTGAACAGGTTTTGTAGAAAGAATGACTGGCTCAAGTTCCTTTCTCATTTGTTCAACTTCTATGACATTTTTGTATCCTACAGTAGGTTTTCCCCAAGCACTTATGACCGAGCTATGCGGCTGTTCACAACCTGTTCGTTGCTGTCGCCAAAGCCAATAGCAAAAACCTTCGGCACCTAAGGCATAAGCAGCAGCCGCTTCAGCCTTTAAATATCCGTCTGGATGGGGTGATGCATAACTCTCTAATGAAGCGGCAAATGATGTACTAGTTTCCATAATCCAGAACTCTTTTCCCTTCTTAAAATTCCTCCATAAATCACAATTAATTAAATAAGCAGGAAAGTTCTCAATCGATGCATATGTGTCAAAAGAGGCAAAATCAAGATTTCTAAAAAGCCGCTCATTATCAACATTAAAAGCAATGCTACTATTATGAGTTATTGGTGTACTAGAATAGGTTCTAATTATTTCAGCCTGCTGATCAGAAAACTCCGCAATTTTTTCCATTGAAAAAATCTTGTACATAGTATTTAATGAAGAATTATGGAGAAATGGTGCAGGACCTGGTTGCGGCACTTGTTCAAAATGATGATAGTATTCACTCCAAATATGTGTACCCCAAGCTTCATTTAAATTTCCAACCGTCTTATAGCGGTTCTTTAACCATTCATACCATAATGATTTACATGTTTCACACATACATTCACTTACATGACACTTAAACTCATTATCGATCTGCCAACCTATTATTCCAGGATGATTTCCAAGTGTTCTGGCAATATGCTCAGTAATAATTGCTGCTCTTTCTCTAAAATAACGATTATTCGTACATGCATGCTGTCTAGAGCCGTGTCCCATTGTTCTTCCATCACGATCGACATACATTCGTTCAGGATGATCATATGTAAACCAGATTGGCGGAGTAGGTGTAGGTGTGCAAAAAATAGTCTCTATTCCGTGATCATAAAGCTTATTTACAATATCCTCAAAAAAACTCATATTGATTTGGTCTTCTACTGGTTCTATTGTTGACCAAGCAAATTCCCCAATTCTAACAACATTGATTCCCGTTTCTAGCATTAGCTTAATATCCTGTTCAATGACATCCTCAGACCATAATTCAGGATAATAAGCAGCTCCATGGTAAAGTTTTTTACTCAAATTTAAAACGCTCCTATTTTTTTAGTCTACTAGCATTAAAAAGTATCTAAAATAGCCTTCTTTAATGAATGCGATTACATTCTATTTTTTTTCGAATTAAAATCATTTATTAATCTTCGAAAACTTCTAAATGTATCTCCTTCATTGCTTCAGCAACTATTTTTGCGATCTCGTTTGCACCCTTTTTTGTAAAATGAGTAAAATCTGTGTCGTTAATCGATGCCATAAAAAGCTGAAGTGAGTGATGATATCCGATTGATTTATAGTAACTTAAACTTTTTTCCATTAAGTCAATCAGCATAATATTCTTTTCCTCTGCAAGTTGCTTCATCGCCTGACAATAATCTGGAAAGTCATTCTTATATTGACCATTTTCTATATTCAGTCTTGCAACAGGAGTTATTAAAATTGGTTTAGCATTTAGTTTTTGAGCTCCTTCGATATACATTGTTAAGTATGACTTATAGGTTGTATATGGCTCTGTATAACGTTCAGGCTTCGTTTTCGTAGCATCATTGTGACCCATTTGGATAAATAAATAATCATTTTCGTGTATTTCCTCAAGCAGCCTTTGCAATTTTCCCTCCTCTACAAAGGTTTTAGCACTTCTTCCTCCTATAGCATGATTCATTACCTTAATTTCTTCAGGTAGATAATTATTTAAGAATTCTCCCCAACCACCTTGTTTACTGTCCATTTCCTTATAGGCTTGGACAGTTGAATCTCCTGCGAGAAAGATTCTCCTTCTATTTTTCTCCATAAAAGTTCTTCCTTTCAAATTTTGTCGATAACCTAAAATCCTTTTCTTTAATAATAAGCAGAGGATTCATTATTAGACTATCGTACATTTTTGATCGGCATTTATTTTTCATTATACTTTTTTTGCAAGAATAGTATTTTATTGTTCTATCAATTGAGATATACATAAAAATAAAGGCTGTTTTCGCAAACTTTGTTGCTATTAACCAAGTAATACGGTGTGGTTGATTGCAGCGAGAGATGCTCGCTTTCCCCGGGCGGGCGGTGAGCCTCCTCGGCGTAAACGCCTGCATGAGTCTCTCCTGTCCCGCTGCTCCCTCAGGAGTCTCGCAATCCGTTCCAATCAACCTGTATTAGTTTTTGTTTTAAAAGCAACAATCTCTTAGAAAAGAACCGAAATAAAAAATGGCATGAAGTGTTTTTGCAAACACTTCATGCCATTATCTTTTTAATATATGATAAATTACGCTAAAACTGTACTACCCATTAAATAAAGATCAACTTCACGTGCCACTTCACGACCTTCATTAATCGCCCAAACGATTAAACTCTGACCACGTCTTGCATCCCCAGCAGCAAAGACACCCTCAACGTTTGTTTTAAAGTCGCCATATTTTGCAGCAACAACATTTCTAGCAGTTGTCTCAACGTTAAATTGCTTTAATACTGGTTGTTCTGCACCTTCAAATCCAATTGCAATAAAAACTAATTGAGCAGGCCAAACTTTTTCACTACCTGGAATTTCTTTGAAGTAGTATAAGCCATTTTCATCCTTAAGTTTTTCCATTTGAATCGTATGCAGCTCTTTTAGATTTCCATTTTCATCTGAAACAAGCTTCTTCGTTTGAATAGAATATTCACGAGGGTCATTACCGAATTTCGCTTCTGCTTCCTCATAAGCATATTCCATCGTGAACACATGTGGAGCTTCAGGCCACATATTTTCATGTGTTCGAGACATTGGTAGTTTTGGATGTTTACCAAATTGAACAACGCTTTTGCAATTTTGACGAATTGCTGTAGCTACACAGTCAGCACCTGTATCTCCTCCACCAATTACGATTACGTCTTTACCCTCAGCATTTACAAACTTACCATCTTCAAAATTAGAATCAAGATAGCTTTTTGTTGAAGTTGTTAAGTAATCCATTGCGAAATGAACACCATTTGCCTCGCGACCTTCAATAACTAAGTCACGTTGCTTTTGTGCCCCAACACAAAGGATGACTGCATCGTATTGTTCACGTAGTTCTTCAGAGGTAATATCTTTACCAATTTCAGTATTAGTAATAAAGGTAATTCCTTCTTGGCTTAGTAAATTGATACGTCGTTCCACAATACCTTTATCAAGCTTCATGTTTGGAATACCATAGGTTAATAATCCACCCGGACGGTCAGCTCGTTCATAAACAGTAACAAGGTGGCCAGCTTGGTTTAGTTGGTCAGCACTTGCTAAACCAGCAGGTCCAGATCCGACGATTGCGATTTTTTTACCTGTACGTTTTTCTGGAATACGTGGTGTAATCCATCCATTTGCAAAGCCTTTGTCAATAATTGCTTTTTCAATGTTTTTAATCGTAACAGCTGGGTCTGAAATCGCAACGTTACATGATCCTTCACACGGTGCAGGGCATACTCTTCCTGTAAATTCAGGAAAATTATTTGTTTTTAATAAACGGTCTAATGCTTCTTTCCATCTTCCACGATAGACTAAGTCATTCCACTCAGGAATTAAGTTATGAATTGGACATCCTGAAGTGAAACCATTAATCTCAGTACCAATGTGACAGAAAGGAGTAGCGCAATCCATACAGCGCGCTCCTTGTCTGCTTAACTTATCCTCAGAGAAAGGAGCTGAATACTCTTTCCAGTCATTTAAACGTGTAAGAGGCTCACGTTCGGCCGCCTCTTCACGTTTAAATTCTAAAAATCCTGTTGCTTTCCCCATCTTCCTCTCCCCTTTCTACTGTACTACTGCTTTGGAACGCGCTGTTTTAGGCGCAGATCCCTTTTTTTCAGATTTTGCATTTGCTTCAAACGCACTCATGACAGCTTCTTCATTTGTTAATCCCGCTTGCATTTGTTCAGCAATTTTTTCCATCATTCGTTTGTAATCCTTTGGAATTACTTTTACGAATTTTGGTAAAGTTTCATTCCATTGCTCTAATACAAACTCAGCTTTCGCGCTATTTGTATAACGGAAATGAGCTTGAATCATATCCTCGACCAATCTGATTTCTTCGTCATCAACTAAGCTTTCGAATTCAATCATTTCAGAGTTACATAGAGCTTTAAATTCTTCTTTATTATCAGCAAGTACGTAAGCAATTCCACCTGACATACCTGCACCAAAGTTCTTACCTACTTCTCCAAGGATCACAACACGGCCACCAGTCATATATTCACAGCCGTGATCACCCACACCTTCAACAACCACATTTGCACCAGAGTTACGGACACCAAAACGCTCACCTGCACGTCCATTGATGTATGCTTCACCACTAGTTGCTCCATAGAACGGAACGTTACCAATGATGACATTATCAGCTGACACAATACTTGATTCTTCAGGTGGAGCAACAATAATCTTACCACCAGATAATCCTTTACCTACATAGTCATTGGAATCACCAGTTAAATGCATTGTTACACCTTTAGGAACGAATGCTCCAAAGCTTTGACCAGCTGATCCAGTAAAGCGTAGTGTAATTGTATCTTCAGGTAATCCTTCTTCACCATAACGTTTTGAAATTTCACTGCCGACTATTGTTCCTGCAACACGGTTAGTATTTTTGATCGTAAATGATGCTTCAATCTGAGTTCCAGTTTCAATTGCTTTCACCACAGCAGGTAAAATTTCGACCATATCAAGTGATTGTTCAATTTTATGGTTTTGCTTAAATTTAGCAACACGTACACCCTCAGGCTGATATAAAAGTGTAGATAAATCTAAGTGTTTTGCTTTCCAATGTGCTTTTGCACGATCACTTACTTGTAATACATCTGTGCTTCCTACCATTTCTTCCATGTTTCTGAAGCCAAGCTCAGCCATGATTTCGCGAACCTCTTGTGCAACAAAACGCATGTAGTTAACAATATGATCAGGATCGCCAGTAAATTTATCACGAAGCTCTGGATTTTGTGTTGCAACACCAACTGGACAAGTATCTAAATGACAAACACGCATCATAATACAACCCATAACAACTAAAGGAGCTGTTGCAAAGCCATATTCTTCTGCACCTAAGATCGCTGCCATAACAACATCGCGACCTGTCATTAATTTCCCATCCGTTTCTAATACAACTCGATCACGTAGACCATTTAACATCAATGTTTGATGTGCTTCAGCTAAACCAAGCTCCCAAGGAAGACCTGTATGCTTAATACTCGTTTTCGGAGATGCACCTGTACCACCATCATAACCACTGATGACAATAACATCTGCAGCACCTTTTGCAACACCAGCTGCAATTGTACCTACACCAGATTTAGAAACTAGCTTAACACTAATACGTGCGTCGCGATTTGAGTTTTTCAAATCATGAATAAGCTGTGCTAAATCTTCAATTGAGTAAATATCATGATGTGGAGGAGGTGAAATCAATCCCACACCAGGTGTAGAACCACGGACATCGGCTACCCAAGGGTATACTTTATTACCAGGTAATTGACCACCCTCACCAGGCTTAGCTCCTTGAGCCATTTTGATTTGAAGTTCTTCAGCATTTACTAAATAATGACTTTTCACACCAAAACGTCCTGAAGCAATTTGTTTAATAGCACTGCGGCGTAAATCGCCGTTTTCATCAGCGATATAACGTTTTGAATCTTCTCCACCCTCGCCACTGTTGCTTTTTCCACCTAGACGGTTCATAGCAATAGCCAATGTTTCGTGAGCTTCCTTACTTAAAGATCCAAATGACATCGCACCTGTTTTAAATCGTTTGACAATAGAATCTACTGATTCAACTTCATCAATTGAAATCGCTTGTCTCTCATCATTAAAGGCAAATAAGTTACGTAAGAAGCCGATTCTTTCTTCATTTGCAGCAGTAGAGAATTTTTTGAATAAGTCATAATCATTTTTACGACAAGCCCATTGTAAAGTATGGATTGTTGTCGGATTAAACGCATGATGCTCCCCTGTTTTTCTCCATTGGAAGTCACTACCTGAATCTAATGTTTTATCTACTTTATCTGAATATGCATCTTTATGGCGTAATGTAGCTTCAGTAGCAATTGTTTCTAAATCAATCCCACCAAGCTGAGATGCTGTTCCAGTAAAGAAACGATCGATTACATCTGAACAGATACCTACAGCTTCAAAAATTTGTGCGCCACGGTAGCTTTGTACAGTTGAAATCCCCATTTTAGACATTACTTTTACGACACCTTCTGTAACACCCTTAATGTATTTTGCAACAGTTTCCTCATAACTCACTGTTAAACTTCCGTCTAATACAGCTTCTTTATAAGTTGCAAAAGTTAGGTATGGATTAATCGCATCAACACCATATCCAATTAAAGCCGCAAAATGATGAACCTCTCTAACCTCTCCTGATTCGATCACTAAGCTTGCCTTTGTACGTGTTCCTTGACGAATTAGATGCTGATGTAAAGCACTGACAGCCAATAATGCAGGTATCGCAACTTTTTCCGAATTCATCGCACGATCAGATAAGATAATGATATTAACATCTTCAGCAATTGCTTTTTCTGCCTCAGCAAAAATCTCTTCTAAAGAAGACTCTAAATTTTCTGTAAATAAAGTGTCGATTGTTTTGCTTTTAAACCCAGGATAAAGATTCAATCGTAATTGTGATAATTGATCGTTAGAAAGCACTGGAGAATCCAGTTGAATTCTACGAGCATTACCTTTATTTGGATGAAGGATATTACCTTCTGTACCTAACAATGTCATAGTTGAAGTTACAATCTGCTCTCTAATTGCATCGATTGGCGGGTTTGTAACTTGGGCAAATAGTTGTTTAAAGTAATTGAATAATGATTGTGGACGATCTGACAGCACAGCAAGTGGTGTGTCATTCCCCATTGATCCAAGCGGATCCTTACCTTCCGTAATAATTGGAAGTAAATATTTTTGGATATCTTCATACGTATACCCAAATGCACGTTGACGCTCTGAAACGTCTGAAATCACTTCTTCAACTAGCATCTCTGTATCATTAAGCTTAATTAGTTGGTCTTTTAACCATTCTTGATACGGCTCTTCATTTGCCATTTCATCTTTAATTTCATCATCAGAAATAATACGGCCTTCTTCTAAGTCAATTAGCAGCATTTTACCAGGACTTAAACGGTCTTTATAAAGTACATTTTCTTCTGCTACTTCAATAACTCCTACCTCAGATGAGAAGATGATATAATCATCCTTTGTTACATAGTAACGTGCTGGACGTAAACCATTTCTATCTAAAATAGCACCAATTTGCTTTCCATTTGTAAATGAAATGGCAGTCGGACCATCCCATGGCTCCATTAAGCAGCTGTGGTATTCATAAAATGCTCTCTTCTCAGGACTCATATGAGGATTCTCAGTCCAAGGCTCAGGAATCATCATCATTGCAGCATGAGCTGGTTTTCGTCCAGCTAATACGAAGAATTCAAATGCATTATCTAATATTGAAGAGTCACTTCCATCTGCATCTAATATTGGTAGAACTTTTTCAAGATCTTCACCAAATGCTTCAGATACGAACTGTTGCTCTCTTGCTTTCATCCAATTCATGTTTCCACGAAGTGTATTAATTTCACCATTATGAATTAAATAACGATTTGGATGTGCTCTTTCCCAGCTTGGGAACGTATTTGTACTAAAGCGTGAGTGAACTAAAGAAAATGCTGATACAAAGTCTTCATCTTGAAGATCTAGATAGAAAGCATCAACTTGTTCAGGCGTTAAAAGACCTTTATAAACGATAGTACTGCTTGAAAGACTAGTAAAGTAAAAACGTAGTTCACGTTCTCTAGCCCAATTTTCAGCTTGTTTACGAATCACATATAATTTACGTTCAAAGGTAATATTATCTTCAATGCTTTCATTTGCTCCAATAAATACTTGGCGAACAACTGGGCAGCTCATTTTCGCAACTGGTCCAATTTCATCTGCATTGACAGGAACGTTTCTCCAGCCTAAAATCTGCTGTCCTTCTGCTTTAATAAAATCGTTAAGTTGTTCCTCAATTTGTAATCGCTCTGCGTCGTCATTAGAAAAGAACATCATTCCTACACCGTAACGACCACTTTCAGGCAGATTCATTTCCTGGCAAGTTTTTTTGAAGAATGCATCAGGAATTTGCACCATTAAACCAGCGCCATCTCCTGTTAGTGGGTCACTGCCTTGTCCACCCCTGTGGTCTAATTGACAAAGCATATTTAGTCCTTTTTTTACAATATCATGTGTAGCGTGGCCTTTAATATGAGCGTATAAACCGATACCGCATGCGTCATGTTCAAATTCAGGACGGTAGAGACCTTGTGCTTTTGGAATTTGATTGTAAGTCATGTATATCTCCCCCCGTTAGATAATCTTACACCCGATAATTTTCAGATAATTACATTATATCTTTGCAAATTGATGTTAACAATATATAATTTAGATAGATTCAATCTAATTTTGATATATATAGATTTTATTCGAATTAATCTAATTTTGATATATATGATCGGAGGTCATGATGGAATTACGTCAATTATATTATTTTATGGAAGTTGCTGAGCGAGAACATGTATCTGAAGCTGCTCAGTTTTTACATGTTGCTCAATCTGCCATCAGCAGGCAGATTGCAAATTTAGAGGCAGAGCTAGGTGTTACATTATTTGAAAGAGAAGGACGAAATGTAAAACTTACTCCGATTGGTAAGGTATTTCTTGAGCATACGAAAACGGCAATAAAAGCGATCGACTATGCAAAGAAACAAATCGATGAACATCTTGATCCTGAAAGAGGATCGATTAAAATCGGGTTCCCCACAAGCCTTGCTAGTCATTTATTGCCAACAGTTATAACAGCTTTTAAAGAAAAATACCCGAATGTTGCATTTCATTTAAGACAAGGTTCTTACAAGTTTTTAATTGATTCTGTCATAAATCGTGAAATTGATTTAGCATTTATCGGACCTGTCCCACAAAATATTCCTGAGATTTCAGGTACAATTTTATTTTCAGAAAATATTTCAGCATTAATTCACGTATCACACCCACTAGCTTCTAAAAAAAGCATTCTTCTTAATGAATTAAGGAATGATGATTTTGTCTTATTTCCAAGAGGTTATATCCTCCAAGAAATTGCTATCAATGCTTGTAAACAAGCTGGCTTTATTCCTAGCATTTCCTCAGAAGGTGAAGATTTAGATGCAATTAAAGGATTAGTCTCAGCAGGAATGGGTGTCACTTTATTACCTGACAGTACATTCCACGAGGCGATTCCACGATTTACTGTAAAAATACCGATTGAGCTTCCAATCGTTAGAAGAACTGTCGGGATCATTATTTCGAGTAAAAGAGAACTGGCTCCTTCCGAAAAAGTCTTTTATCAATATGTTAAGGAATTCTTTTCAATCCTTGAGCAATATCAATAATCAACATTACATAGGGCTAGCTATACTATTTAGGTCAGCCTTATGTACATCATAACAAATAAACATCATCTTCTCTTTAGGGAATAATTGGGAATGACCTCTTGAATCTGGACGAGTTTCTACTATTATATAAGCGTTTTCAGCCCATTGATTTTTATTACTGAGTCTTCTAATTATAAAGCTTTATTCACATGTTCATCAGACGAAGGAATGAGAGATCTTTCTTTAGCTAAAACTACAATAAACGAAATGGGTTAAATAAAGATTCAAGGGGGCTTTGCAGCTATGAAAAAGGAAACCTATTTGACAAATGCACCAAAAAAAGAACAAATAACATTGCAAACAGACGGCACATTTCCAAATCAAAAGAATATTGATGGTGATTCTGTAAATGAGCATAAAAACCAAGAGGTTGCTAATTCATTAATCGCTGAGAAAGAAATAGGCCAACAGCAAGAAAATTCATGACTGAACAAAAGCGCAAGCGCCTTGATCAGACCCGACAGGCCTAAGCTGGAGCTGGATGTCAAAGCGCTATCCAAAGTTCAAGAATTTTATAAATTCCTAAACGATTAAAGAGGCTGACATCAGGTGGTGTCAGCCTCTTGCACGATACTCACTTTTTGAAATAATCTGGATAATCTGTAACAATTCCATCTACTTTCGCATCTAACAATCCCTTAATTGACTTCATATCTCTTACTGTATAAGGCATAACCTTTAATTTATAAGACTGTATTCTTTTAACCAACTTTTTTGTGACGAGTGCTTTATTTGGATTTATATATTGAACAAGTGTAGACCATTCTTTAAGCTGAACATTCGAAATACCATGTACACGATATTTAACAAGCAGACCTAATGGTATATTTGGAACTAACTTATTAAAACGTTGTAATAACTCAAAGTCAAAAGATTGGACAATCACTTCATTGTTTTCTAGGTTATGCAGGTTGTTCTTCTTTAGTTCATCTGCTAGTACCTCAGCAATGTTTGGATATAAATTTGGATTTTTTATCTCGATTAACAATCCGAGCTTCCCATGAAATTCCGAAATCACTTCTTGAAGACTAGGTATTCTTTGACCTGAGAATTTCATATGAAACCATTGTCCTGCATCAAGTTTTTTTAATTCTTGATAGGTAAAATCCTTTACCTCACCTTCACTGTTTGTTGTTCGTGATACATTCGAATCATGTATTACGACAAGCTTGCCATCCTTTGTCATTTGCACATCCAACTCTATATAATCAGCTTTTAACTCTAGCGCTTTTTTGAATGCAGCCATCGTGTTCTCAGGTGTATAGCCAGAAGCACCGCGATGGGCAATTACTAGAAAATTGCTAGTTGCTGTTTTCGATTTAGTTAATCGTAGAATGTTTTTCAAAAAGGAGTTTATATACAATTTCACCCCACCCATCTTTTTGTTTATTGTTTACCAGGAAACAATCTCATAATTGTTATTGTGATTTGCGTTCGTCATCCAAACACCCGCAGTAGGCCTTTTGAAAAGTCTGATGACTAGCTTAGTTTATCATTCAAATCGAATCATTTGAAAATAATACCAAAATAAAGTACAGTTACTGCATTAGTGATTGAGGAGGATTAAACATGAATGAAGTTATTAAAACATTAACAAGTCATCGTTCGTTTCGGAAGTTTGAAGAAAAACAAATTGAAAATGAACATCTTAATGCGATACTTTCAGCTGCACAAGCGGCCCCTACATGGATTCATGGTCAGCAAGTTTCTGTAATTGTTGTGCAAAATAAGGAGCGGAAACAAAAGCTCGCAACATTTTGTGGGAATCAAGAGCACATTAAGCAAGCACCAACATTTCTAGTCTTTTGTGCTGACTTTAATCGAGCAAAAATGGCAAGTGACATCGAAAATGTACCATTCGAAGCTATTCATGATGCAGATATCCTATTAGTTGGAGCAACTGACGTTGGAATTGCTCTAAGCAATGCAATAGCTGCTTCGGAATCTTTAGGTTTAGGCGTTGTACCGATAGGCGGGATACGCAGACAGCCCCTTGAAGTAATTGAACTGTTACAATTACCACAGTATGTTATTCCAATTGCTGGTTTATGTATTGGATATGGAATCAACGACCCTGGATTAAATCCACGTTTACCTAAAGAGACCTTTGTTCATAAAGAAGAATACAACAACAACCAAGAGAAGTACATACAATCATATAATGAGGTTTTTAAAGAACATCAATTAATAAAATCAAATGGGCAAAATAACACAACATGGACAAATAGAATTTCAAGTTTTTATAAAGGAATGCATTATAACAACAATTATAAAGATGTACCTCAAATGCTAAAACAACAAGGATTTAATTGCAAAGATTTACTTGAGTAAACCGAACATATATTTAAAAACTCAAGATAATATTTGAAAACGATTAATCTAGTGTTCTGACAGGTCAATGACCTGTCAGTTTTTTTATATACATTTGTAAAAAAACTTATTTTTTAGGTTTTGTTTCTTTAAATAACGGGTATTTAATAAAAAAACATCTTACTAATGAATTCATTTTTACTAGTTGATATAAGGGGGCAAGGTATGAACGCTAACAATAATGTTAATCGTGTAGGGGATTCTGTTAATCAAGAAATAATGACTTTAGTAAATGAAGCGATGAGAGCTGGAATAGGTAAAGAAGATTTTAAACGCTTTATCGAAATAAAAAAGCTCGAAATCAATCGTAATACATAATTTCCACA
Organism: Metabacillus bambusae; assembly: GCF_017497975.1. Classification (GTDB taxonomy): domain Bacteria; phylum Bacillota; class Bacilli; order Bacillales; family Bacillaceae; genus Metabacillus; species Metabacillus bambusae. The sequence continues at coordinate 177,314 of NZ_JAGDEL010000006.1, forward strand.
CCTTATAGAGGGACTATTTTTTCAACAAATTGGTTGATATAAATAGTCCCTTTCTAGTGAAATTACTTAATACTTTTAAATTTCTCGATAAAGGGCTGTGGACTTATTTTTACTGCATAAGCATGCATCCCTTTTGTCGTGTGCAAATAAAGAAAACCCATGTCTTTTGAAAAAAAGCGGTATGAAATATCTAATACTTCATCCAATAAAAAAGAATCAAAAGATGTACAAACCCGCTGAGAGGACAATGTAATTTCGTGCTCCTCTTCCCTTTGGAACTGAATATTATTTTCAATAGATCTCGTAATTATGATGTATGGTAGATTTGCAAGAATTTCCACACTGCCCCTCCCTCTTACATGCTAGACTTGTTCTTTATATAGATGCTGTGGGATTTCACTGATAAATGGTGTTATCTCACCTTTATAATACACAAATAATTCATGCATCGCCCTTGTACATGCAGTATAGAAAAGTTTCCTGACATCTTCTGATCCATATTGCTCTTTAGATCCATTAAATATGAAAACAGCATCAAATTCAATGCCTTTTGCTAAATAAGCTGGAATAATGACGATGCCTAAATCAAATTCATTAGTTCTTTTATCAACTAAATGTACTTCAGTTTTCTCTTTTAGTAATTTATATACATTTTCACTTTCCTGAGCTGTTTTACAAATGATCGCAATCGACTTGTACGAATCTAGTGCTTTAACTCTTTGTGCAATCGCATTTACTAACGCTTCTGTAGAATCTTTTTTAATTGTAACCGGCTTACTACCTTCACGATTAAAAGGATCGATTTCTTTTCCGTTTTCCAATAGTGCACGCGTGAATTCAATAATTTGTTTAGTTGAACGATAGCTTCTTTTTAGCTCAATCAATTCCGTTCGTTTAGAATCAAATAAATGCTTTAGAGCTTCAATACCTGAATATGAATGATGTGCATAAATCGCTTGATTCAAATCGCCAAGCACAGTAAATCTCGCATTTGGAAATATATGCTTTATAAATGCAAATTGAAACGCAGAATAATCCTGAGCTTCATCGATAAACACATACTTAACACTAGTATTTACTTTAAAACCTTCGATCTTCTCCTTAACATATAAAAATGGTGTTGCATCCTCATACGTGAGCCTTTCATGTTTTATCTCATTAATTGAAAACGAGCAAATATCTGCCCAATCTGATACAGAAATTTCACCATCTACGCTTTTCTCAAAAGTTTTACCTGGTAGTTCAAACAATTGTTGATATATTGCCGGCATATTAATAAAATCATGGGCAGCAATTTTCCTCTTAATAGAATTGAAATGACGTTTCACAACATATTTACTTAAGTTTTCTTGCTCACGATTAAAATCATCAAACGTATCCTGGGAAAACCTTTTTTGCTTACTTAGCTTTTGAAAATAAAATTGGTATTCTTCTTTACTTAAAAACTGAATCTCTTCTTCTACCCATTCCTTATTTCGCTCTTTTTTCTCAAGTTTCTTTAATTCACTTAGCAACCATTCTGAAACGAGCTTTACTCGATTTGTAATCGAAATCGTAGAACTAAGCGAGTAGAAATAGGAATAAATTGCTTCTGAGCTAAAAAGCACATCACCTCTAAATGTGATATCCTGAAAAACCATCCCTTGCTTACTTAAATAAGTTAGATAACTTTCTATTTTGTCCATATATTGAAAAGATGATTTATACTTTGCTGCTTTATGTCTTATTTCATAAAAATCTTCTTTTTGTGCTGTTAACATATACTCCATCTGCGAAAACGGGTCCTCGACCTCGAAATATTCTCCAAGAGAATGTTGTAAATATTGTTGAAACGTTGTTTGCTGCATGTTTTCTTCACCAAGCTCTGGTAAAACATTTCTAATATAGCTATTAAACATCGGATTTGGTGAAAATAAAAGAATTTCCTCTGCTTCTAATGTTTCTCGATATTTATACAAGAGGAATGCTACTCGTTGGAGAGCAGCAGAGGTCTTACCGCTTCCAGCTGCACCTTTAACGATAAGGAGACTACCTTTTTCGTTTCGAATCACTTTATTTTGTTCCTGCTGAATTGTAGCAACTATACTCTTCATTTGTGTATCTGACTGTTTCCCAAGTACTTCTTTAAGAAGCTCATCTCCGATAGTAATCCCGCTATCAAACATACCTTCAATAATAGCATTCTTAATAATAAATTGCCTTTTCAGCTTTAACTCGCCACGAACAGTTCCACCGGGTGCAGTAAATTCTGCTGGTCCAAGTGAGTAATCATAATACAAACTTGAAATTGGTGCTCGCCAATCATAGACTAAAAACTCATCTGAATCGTGGTCAAGATAGGAGGCAATTCCTAAGTAAATGCTTTCTATTACTCTTTCGCCATCCTCTAAAAAATCTATACGTGCAAAATAAGGTGTATCAATAAGTCGTTTTAAATTTTTTAAATCACGATCAAGGTGTTTATGACGATGCTCACGTTCAGATAAAAATTCTGCTTGCTGTTTAATACTTGTTGCTGTTTCCCCAGCTTCAACTGCATCATCCATATTAACAGTGACGTCATCCCAAAAGTTTTTACGAATTTTAACGATATCCGTTTTCACTGATGATGTTTGTTTTTGTAAAAAAGCAACATCTTCAATCATTTTATTCCTAACATAATTTATTCTCGTTTGTTCTTCCTTTAGATCGTTCTTAATCTGATCCATGTAACCCCGCCTTTTCCTACCTCTTTTGTAAAAGCTTTTTACAAAAAGATTACATAATATAAGACAAAAATCTTCTCAAAAGTCTTTGTACCTTAATATTTTCGTGGTTTCCTATCGAAAACCCTACATATAAATTTAGCTTATGTTCAAATTTATAAATTCATTAAAACTTTACGAACGGTTAAGTTGGAATTCATTTATGAGTGCTAAGCTTATTAAGAAACGAATAAGGAGGGATATTAGTTGACTAGGCAAAGAATGATTATCCTGTTTAGCTGTATTAGCCTTCTCCTCTTAAGTACATCTGTTTACTCTGCAGCAAATCGTTCAACTAACGGTGATATGGTACAGGTACAATTACTTGGAATGAATGATTTTCATGGACAATTAAATACATACCAAGAAATTTTCGGGCAAAAAGTTGGAGGTGCAGAATATGTAGCAGCCTATATTAATAAATTAAAACTTCAACAAAAACATACTCTACTCGTTCATGCTGGAGATATGGTCGGTGCTAGCCCACCTATTTCTGCTCTATACCAAGATGAACCAACGATCGAATTTCTAAACCTATTAAAAGTTGATATTGGCACACTTGGAAATCATGAATTTGATAAGGGTGTTCGAGAAATGCAAAGACTATTAAGTGGGGATCATGATAATAGCTATAACGGGACCACTACTTCCTATATTTCCGCAAATGTGATTGAAAAAAAGACAAATTCTCCACTTTTTCCAGCTTTTACAATAAAAGAAATAAACGGAATTAAAATCGGCTTTATAGGTGTTGTCACAACAGAAACGAATGATTTTGTCGTCTACAAAAATCGAGAGCAAGTAGAAATTATTGACGAAGTAACTGCGATTAATCAAGCCACAAAACAATTAGTGAATAAAGGAGTTAAAGCAATTGTTGTGTTAGCTCATGTTTCTGCTAAGTCAAATCTAACTGGTGATAATCCAGAGCAAGCTATGGTCAAAATGGCACCACTGATACATGATGAAGTAGATGTTATTTTTACAGGTCATAATCACGCATTTGCGAATACTTTAGTGGATGATAAATTAATCGTTCAAGGGTATTCCTATGGTAAAGCGATATCACAAGTACAACTTGAGTTAGATTCTCTTTCAGGTGAAATTATTAAGAAAAATGCAAATATTCATCTAACTTTGCATCAATTTATTGAACCTGACAAGGAAACAATTAAACTTATTAATAAGTATAAATCGAAGTTAAATTATAAAATGGATGAAGTTATCATGACAGCTACCAACTCAATTTCCAGAAAAAAGGATAAGCAAGGTGAATCCCTTCTCGCAAAAAAAATCACCAAATCAATGATGGAAGAGATGAATACTGATATTGCTTTTATTCATCACGGAGGCATTAGACTAAGCTTAAATAAAGGTGATATAACGGTTGCAGATATTTATCGATCATTACCTTTTAATCACAAGGTGGTAAAAATCAAATTAACAGGAAAGCAAATCAAAGCTGTGTTAGAACAACAGTGGAAAAATAACAAAGAGAATTTATTACAAACTGGTGGGGTTTCATATCACATTGAAGAAAATACAAAAGCTGGTGGGAAAATCCAAGATTTACGAGACGATAAAGGGAAGGAAATAATTCCTTCCCAAGTTTATACTGTTGCCATCAGTGACTATTTAGCATTAGGTGGAGATGGTTTTACAGCTTTTAAAGCTGGAAAAATCATCTCCACAGGTGCAATGATCAAAGATGTTTTTATTAAATACATTAAGAATAAAGAGATCAGATAAAAGTTAACGTAATAACTGTTAACTCAATTTGATAATGATACATATTCTCCCCTTTTTAAGTGGGGAATTTTTTTTACATTTACAAAAGATCATTTATTGCAAATCAAACTCAGATAATGAATCCATATGACTTGCAATCATTGCAATAATCGTACTAGCCTCTTCTTTACTGAAAATAAAATTAGTTTCATCTTTAATTAAGTCATCATCGTCAGTCCGTATCCGATTGATGCGACGAAGAACACCATCACCTGTTTCTTGAACGACACCAAATTGATACGTTACTTCTACTTCATCCTCATAAGTAAAAGCTGTAACCTCAGGTGTCTCCCATTCAACATCAATTTCTTCAAATATATCCGAATCAATATCATCCGAATCCACTTCTGAAGGCTCATCATCCTCGTCATAATCGTCATTCATATACATATGAAAGCTTTCATGTACAGCATCAATAATGTCTTCAATATCTGAAAGAAGCGTTCTAGAGGTTTGCTCGTATTCAAAATCAAATGTTTCAATATAGAAGTCTTCATTATGAGGATCGAAAAATAATGTGCAAAAATAATCGCGATCATCATCTTCTGTCTCTACAAAAAATTCAATTCTTGGATGCTTTGCACCACGATCAATTGACATATGACCTACTTGATCATACTTTTCACAAATTGATTCAAGATGCTCCTGTAATTCACCACTTACACGGTCAAACCACTCTATACTCATCTCTCAACCACCTTTCTATTTCATCCTCACTAGTATGTCCTACCTTTTAAGAAATCCTACATTTTTTTCCTTTGAAAAATTAGTGATCAAAACATTGGGTTAGCACATAAGCTATTAACATCATTTCCGTTTTTTAATGAGAGGAGTGAAATAGTGGTCTATATAAAAAATCAAGAAAATCGTAATTTATATAAACAAAGTTCAGAAATAAAAATAACATCCAATCAAGATTCATTTCGAAAAAGTTATTTACAGGAATTTATTAAGCAGCAGGGTAATATAAATTCCTCCTTAAAAAATGCCTCAAATGAGGTGAACATTTTAGTAAATGAAACGAGAAATGAACAAGAACAACATTTTAACCATGTTTTAAAACAACTTGAACAACAGGAACAACGAACAACACCACTAATTGAAAATATCACAAGACAAGAGGAAGCTTATAAAACATTGTTAGAGAGATTTGAAGCTATTGATGAATTTAATCATGAATTAGTTAAAAAATATGATAATGAAGGATTAATAAATCAAGCGATTGTAGATCAGCTAACCATTCAGGATACAGCCATTCAACAGCTTTCGAAAAAAATCGAACAATTTGGCGATCTTCACCATAGTCTTAGTGAACAATTAGAGGAACAAAATAATATAAATGATGATATACTAAAAACTCTTGAATTACAGGAATCATTCCATAAGACGATTCTTGAACGACTAGAGCATCAAGAAGCATTAAATCAAAAGATGTCAAGAGAGATAGACGGTCTAAAAGCAACATTGTTTGAAAGAATTAACTATGTGGTCGAAAAAATCGAAGATAATTATAAACAAATAACAGGATTCGTCACACAACTTTTCACAAAATCAGGATTCTTCCATAGAATAACGGTTGAAAAAGACAAAAAAGAAAAAGAATCAATAACTACTAAATAGACAAAATAAATAACCTGATTCATTTCGTCCTCTATAAAGTCATATGATATCAACTTTTTAAATAAAGGCTCTTTTCTAAAAGATTGTTCCTTCTAACACAAAAACTATTTCAGGTTGATTGGAACGGATTGCGAGACTCCTGCTTAGAGCAGCGGGACAGGTGAGACTCATGCATGCGTTTACGCCGAGGAGGCTCACCGCCCGCCCCGCGGAAAGTGAGCATCTCTCGCTGCAATCAACATTACTTGGTAAATAGCAACAAAGTTTGCGAAAACAGCCTAAATAAAAAAACTGAAATTGTGAGTTGATTTTATTTTACATGTGCAAAGAAAATCATCTTTAATTATCTCCCTATTAACTCCCATTGCTCTTTATTGTACCAATCTTGTTAAATTATGTTTCGAAATAATAATCATATAACAAGATTTTTACTTCCCGAAAAGGTAAACCTAAAGAGGATTATCTATGGAAATGGAGTGATAAGGTTGCCTAAAAAGTATCCTAACTTTGTAAACAGTGAATATTTTGTTGATGAGCCTGGTAACTGGCACTTAAAAGAGGGTGCACCTAAAGAGCTTCAGAAGGAATTTGCAAATTATATGCAATCTCTAAATGTCATTCAAGATGAACCAGGGACAATAGATAGTATTCACGTGTCTTATCCATATGGGGATTAAGTAAATATTAATTTTAAATTTCTAAAATAAAGGCTCTGTTCAACTTGGTTGTTGATTTCCGTGGCAGGCTTTCTCTTTAATCAACAAAGTGCCAAAAATAATAATAATCTTTAACAGAGCCAAAATAAAAACCTCTCTAGACGGGTCGGTTTAAGAGTACAAAACATTAAATAACACTCCCTTTAGCAGTTCGATTAACACATAATTCGGACTGCTCTTTTTGTTGATTGAGTAAAAATAGTTGAAATAACAATTTAAATAACACTTTAGACATAAAATCTTTTCATTCGTATAATGCATAAGTTAAAACACTAACCAAATCTTATCCGAAAACCTCAATAATTTAACAGGTCAAATGGATATTTATGTTGATGTAAGTATAGGGATTGTGAAAATATGTACTAATATTCAATAAGAACCTTATGCACTGTAAATTTTGGTTGTTGTTTTCCTCTTCATGCGTTCGATTTTCTTTCCATTCAACAAAACTAAGAAATCAACAACAATCTTTAACACAGCCCTTTTTATTAGCATTTTGCTTTAAAATGGAAACCCAAAAAAGGTACGCTATCTATAACGTACCTTTTAAATTATATTATTAGGAATAGGATGGTCTTTTCAGCGAACACTTACTGGCTTCTTCACTTAATCCTGGAGCATAAAAACTTAACTTTTTAATAAAATAACATGTTTCCGGAAAATGATGTTCAAGGAAGCGTAGAGTTGATTTATTTAGAATCTTTTTTTCTTTATATTTAATAACCATACTATAAATAAACCTACTCATTTCAATCGTCGTTTTTCCTACATCGTTCGCAAATTCTTTCTGTCGAGCAAAATTAGGTTCTTTAAACCGTAAATAACCTTTTAAATGGCGGTTTTGAATAATAAATGCCTGATAGCTACTTATATATCCCTCTGCTAGTTTAGTTGCCATTAATTCAATTGGGTCAAGTAAGTCCTCAAAAAGAAGTACGTGTCCTAATTGGTCCTCTAGCCATAAGTCCATTAAGACTGCTAAAGGTAGAGGAACAGGTTTTTTCCCTTGGACTAAGAAAGTCAAAATACGAAGGTACTCCTGATTCTCGGCAAGTGTTCCATTTAAATATGTAGGAGACAAATTTAAATTCACTTTATTATCAATCCGAAGTGATTGTAGCTTCCCTTCAAATTCATAGTAGCCTTTTGCCACAGGCCAAGCTCTTTTAGCAAAGTAAATCATTGTTACATCAGTATGTTGAACTGTTCTTGGAATCGAGTGTAACATGGAAATAAGTTCACCAAATAAATGAATATACTGCTGTGAGGTATTTACATATTCAACTTCACTCACAGAAAGATGGTCCCTCACAAAATAAGCATGGTCCTGTAGAATCTCTAACCAAAATAAATGCTCATCCCAAATAGGTATCAAATTGTTTGTCATATATCTCCACCTCTATTATTTAGACCTTTTCTTACATATTGTTGAAAAGTAAAACGTTATTCCGTACTTTACTTTTAGATCTTTGTTAAACTTACTAAGCTGTTTTCTTATACTTCAAAAGCAACATAGGTTACGAAAACAACCCCATTATTTATATATTTTATGAAGGAGGAGGGACAGAAATGAATTTTTGATGATATTGGTCTAATGAAAATCTACATAACATATCACAAACTTGGAAAGATAAATATATTACGAAAAATGAAAAGGATGTCTGGTAAATGAGGAACACAAAGCTCTTTATGATTTTAATGAGTCTTTTGCCTTGGCTATCTGTTCCACTATTAAATGCTAAAACATTTAAAAGATTTCTTCCTAGTGTACTATTCATGTGTTTATATGTTGCGTCAGAAGGCTATTTAGCCCAGAAGAAAAAATGGTGGTGGTTTCCATTATCTGTAAAACCAAATGTAGTTGGTGAGCTGCCATTAATTTTCGGGCCATTCTTTGTCGGTTCTTTTTGGATCCTAAAATATACCTATGGAAAATTTAATTTATACTTGTTAATTAATATTGTGATCGACTCCATTTTTACTTATTTTACATTAAATTTTTTCAAAAAAATTGGATATGTCTCTCTTGTAAGACTAACTAAATTTCAGCTTTCTTTATTATTTTTAGTAAAATCAGTTTTAATGTACGGATTTCAAGTTATGTATGAAAAATATTTTTATCAAGATACATATGAGAATTAAGTTAATTGGTAAGCGATAACCTTCCGTTTTCTCTTGACTGGAAGGTTTTGTGTTATTTAGATAGATATAGTTTCTTTCTATGCTATATCTTAGAAAGAAGTTTTGCTTAAACAAGACAATCCGAATAAACAAAAAATGCTTGGGTTCAATCCAAGCTTTTTTTGTGTTATATATAGTATTAATTGCCTTGCTAATATGTTGGTATTTTATCTTCTATTTACAAATTTCTACTTCAAAACAAAACCGAAACCATTAAAACAATTAAGAGCGGTTTTTCAAGTTATTCAGCTATAGTAAACGTATACTTTGTTGTTGTTTTATACTCTTCTCCAACATCTAATATAGACTGAGAAAATTCCGGATGATGAATTGAGTCTGGTAGTCCTTGAGTTTCTAAACATATTCCTAAATACTTTTTAGATTGTACATCTCGAATTTGAAAACTGTCATCCATCATATTTGACGTGTAGATTACTACACTTGGTTCATCTGTTTCAACGATTAATTTTCTCCCGCTTTTCTCATCAAGCAAAATAATCTCTTGATTATGATTTTCTTCTAGTACGAATGGATGATCAATTCCTTGTCCTACTAATTTAACTTGATCATGATCTGCTGTGATTCCTTCTTGAATCGTTTTTCCTTTACTAAAGTTAAATGGTGTATTTTCAGTATCAAGAAAAGCACCGGTTGGAATTAATTGCTCACTTAGTTCAAGGAATTGTTTGCTTTTTAATTTTAATTTATGGGATAAAATATCTGTTTTTACATCACCACTTAAATTAAAGTATGTATGATTCGTTAAATTAACCAATGTTTTCTTATCAGTTGTAGCAACGTATGAAATAAACAATTCATTTTGATTATTTAATAGATACGTTACCTTAACAGATAAATTACCTGGATAACCCGCTTCCCCATCCTTGCTTAAATATGAAAATTCCACACCTACCTCATTTTCCCGTTCCACAATTTCGGCTTCCCATAGCTTTCGATCGAACCCTTCTGGTCCACCGTGTAAATGATTGGCGTTTTCATTTTTGGGCAAGCTATAGGTTTTTCCATCTAAATCAAAGCTTCCATTACTAATTCTTCCTGCAACACGACCAACGACTGCGCCAAAATATGGAGAATTTTCTATATAATTATTTACATCATCAAAACCAAGAACTACATTTTCAGATTCTCCAGCTTTATTAGGTGTAAGCACCTCTGTAATAATACAACCAAGGGTAATACATGTTACTTTCATACCTTGAGTATTTTGAAGAGTAAATGAATATACTGGTTCTCCCCTATATTCTCCAAATTGATCTTTTAAAATTTCCATGCTTCTCTCCTCCAGCTATAACGATTAGAATGTCTATATTTGTTTTTATTCCTCTGACTAGGAGCAATTCAAAAACAGCAATCTATATAATATTATTCATTTTCCCTTCATTTCCTGCTAAAATTTAAAGATTTTCTTTCATTGTGTCCAATTTAAGAATATATTGGAGAATTTCTTCATTTACTTGTTTCCATTTCTTAGTTGGTATTTGGTGATTGACATGTTTAAATAGGACAATGCGATACTCAGTTGTTCTATTTTTAAAGAAAGTATTATATCGATTTATTGCATCTGACCTCGTTCCATCCATCCACAACAATGGTACGTTTATATTGCAAATATCTTCAATGATATTCATATGAAGGATCTCTTCATAATATTTATACCAAACACCTTGCTGTGATTTATTCATATGAGTTATAAGTAACTTTTTTAACTTATCATTTTTTGTATGACTCATTGCTAAAATATGTGTTAAAAGGTTTTTATGGTGATTAACAAAATACATACCGAGCTTATGTTCCAACCTAAGAGATGAATTTAAAACAGCTGGATAGCCTCCAAATAATATTAAGCCACCCACACGGTCACGAAAATGAGAGCTAATATATAGTGCAATTGCACCACCTGCAGAATATCCACATAAAACTACTTTCTTTAATTTTAACTCATCAATAAAAGCAATAATTTCTTTGCTATAATTTTCTATTGTTACCTCTTCACTAGTTATCTTCGAGCTATCCCCATGACCGGACAAATCTGGGAATATTACTCTCATATCCCTGCTAAGATTTCGTTGATAATAGAAAACATGCCTTCCCATACCTGGTGGATGAATAAAGACAACAGGTATTCCTTCACCAAAATCATCGAATGTAATATGCTTGCTATTCTCGATAGTAACGATTGGCACTATGTCATCTCCCCAAAAAAATAATATTGTTGCTATTATTCCACAACATTTTTCAAGTTAGCCATTAGATCACTTAATAAAATGTCGTTATTTCTCCCACCTTAAAATTGGCGATATTTTCCATGCTTTAGGAAGAATAATTCAATTTAAACGTGAGATATTATTATCAACATCACAAAGATTATTAGCTTTAGAAAAGGCACTCTTAAACTTGGTTGTTGACTTCCACTTCAATCAACAAATGCCAAAATCAACAGTGAGCTTTAACAGAACCTTAGAAAAAGAAAATAGTATAAAAATTAATCGTTGAATCATAATATTCCTAACTAATCACGGGTTAGCCTAGAAGGTTAAAAGCTTGGTGCAAATCCAACCTAACCCACCAAACAATTATTCATAAAGGAGATGGATTCAACATGGCAAGCAACGGTAATAACTCAAATCAACTAGTGGTACCTGGTGCTGCTCAGGCGATCGACCAAATGAAATATGAAATCGCTTCAGAATTTGGTGTAAACCTTGGTGGAGAAACAACATCTCGTGCAAATGGATCAGTTGGTGGAGAAATCACAAAACGTTTAGTTTCTTTTGCTCAATCACAAATGAGTGGCGGAGCAAGATAACAACTTCAATTTCATATAATTGGCAAAAAGGTACCTTATCTGGTACCTTTTTCATTTTGATGAAGAGTAGTCATGAAAAATAAGAATAAGGTTATGATAGTGAAGAACCTTAAAACTAATTTATCGGAGATGAATGATGATATGGTAAACGAAAACTTTGATCAATTTATCAAAACCGAAGCAAAACATAAATCAGCCTATCTTGGTTCTGACCAACAACATTCACATGAGAAAGCTAAACGTGAAGATGACATTAATACAAGGTCTGATACAAATATGTCTGTCGGAGCAGTTGGTAGAGATGTTTTTGAAGACAATAAAAGAAATGAATAAATCTAGTTTCAAAAAATAAAAACATGGGGGTGATTAACACCACCATGTTTTTTCAATTTAGATTATTACGCTAGTTTTCAGTACCACAAGCCAACACATGAAGTACTTTTGCTAATCCTGTTGTTTATTATTATCTCGCCTTAATAAACATCTGAACCCATGCACCATGATAAAAACCAACACCAATTGTATCAAATTCTGGTTTTAATATGTTTGCTCTATGACCTGAGGAGTTCATCCATGCGTTCATTACTTCTTGTGGTGTTTTTTGGCCTTTTGCGATGTTTTCTCCAGCATAGGAATAGCTTATTCCAAATGTTTTTAACATATCAAAGGGTGAACCATAGTTTGGACTTGTATGAGAAAAGTAATTTGAATTAATCATATCTTCAGCTTTTTTCTGGGCGACATTTTTCACATCAGCACGATGTGTAAGGGGCTTCAATCCAGCTTTTGCTCGTTGCTGATTAACTAATTGCACAACCTGTTCTTCAAATCCACTTGGACTTGATGTAGTTGCTTTTAATCGAATGACTTCTCCTATGTGCATATTTCTTGGTTCAACTGTCGGATTTAATTCCATAAGTTTTCTATAATCTAGCCCGTAACGCTGTGCTATGTACCAAAAAGTATCTCCTGGTGACACTTTATAAAACTCAAATGGCGGTTCTTTAAAAGTCTTGATTTGACCTTGAGAAACAGTAGGTAATGCTGACATCAAAATGGTTGTAGCAATTATTATCTTTTTTAGCATTGTATTTCCTCCACTAATAATTGTATTTTTTACCACCATCCTATTTTGGCTTATTTTCCAATTTGAATGCATACTATCTTAAATAATTTAGGAATAAAATCGCAAGCGCCTTGAACAGCCTCGGGCAAATAAGACGCTTAAGAATAGAAGGTGTTCTTTACCTTCAATTCTTAAGTGGCTTAGACCCAAGAGGGGCTTGGCGCTGGAGCTGGATGCCAAGCGCTTATCCACAGTTCTAGAATTTTAAAATTCCTAGACAAATAAAAAGAGGCTGAACAAATGAATGTTCAACCTCCACACCTTATGGTCTTTGAATATTTAACGTATTTAACATTTCTTTAACAGCTGCTTGAATGTCTTTAGATTGGCTATTGCCGGCTAGTGCAGTGTTAATTTGATCCTTAAAAGTTGTGACAGCTTGCTTAACATTTTGTTTATTTTCTTTATTTCCCATCGTTTTTATTCATCCCTTTCATTTGCTCTAATATTTTATCCATTGGAATGTTTAAACCTAGATCTTTAAACATATCAAATACAGCAGCTTGAATCTCTTCACCATTTGCTCCCTGTTTTTTTAATTTCTTTATTTTCTTAGATAAATTTTCAATTGCTTGATTCATTTCATTATTATCCATATTTCACCTCGTTTATTGGTCTAAAATTGAACGGATAGTTTCACAAAGTTTTGTCGGATTTTCAGCTTGAAAAATATTACGACCTATTGAGATCCCATTAGCACCAGCAGATACTGCATCATCAATCATTGTTAACAAATCCGCATTTGAATTTAGTCGTTCACCACCAGCAATTAATACTGGTATTTTCACTCCAGAAACGACTTCTTTAAATGACACAACTGAACCACTGTAATTAACTTTTACAATATCTGCACCTAGCTCTTCTGCGACACGGGCTGCATGACGAATACGTTCTGGATCAAACTCATGTTCCTTCGAACCATCACGTACATACATCATTGCTAGTAATGGTAAACCCCATTTGTCACATTCTTCAGCAATTAAACCAACATCTCTTAACTGTTCTGCTTCAAACGGTGAACCTAAATTAACATGAGTCGAAATAGCTGTTGCCCCTAAACGAATCGAATGCTCAACAGAAGAAACGACTTCCTTACGATTTGCCTGGGCTTCAGGTGCTAGTGAAGTAGACGCGGATAAATGAATAATTAATTCACCTTTATTTGAACCAAGTGTATCCTTTAAATAGCGAACAAGACCTTTATGAACGACTACTGCATCTGCGCCACCTGCAAATACGGCTTTAACGGTCTCATTTATCTCAGCTAATCCTGTAACAGGACCAATTGTAATACCATGATCCAATGGGACAATTAATAACCTATCAGAATGATGGTATAGTTTTTTTAAACGTATTTCTTTTCCTGACATTAGGATTCCTCCCTTCCTCTATTTTTCAATAATTGTTTCGCTTACTTTAACCCCTACATGGCGCCCTGGTTCACATACATAGGCAAGTAACTCATCTCCAGGTTGAATAGTTGAAGCATTTCGAGGTTTTCCATCAGCACTCATAATTCGAATGTGCCAGTCATCTTGAACAATGACATTTAATTCGCGATCTCCAACTTTTCCTTTTATCAATAACATTGGGCGCACCTCTGTTTTAATCCGACCAACAGTTAGAACTCGAGTTTCACCCTTTGTATTTACACAAAGAACTTTATCTCCAGCTTTCAAATCACTTAAATACTCAGCAGCTTCCTCTGGCTGCCAAACGTATGAGTGAACAGCACCAGCATTTACACGGAAAGGTCTTAAGTTCATATAAGGGAGATAATGTGTCTCAGAGCAAACAAATATCCCTCCACCAGATGTCGAGCCAATGATCATTCCTTCATCTTGAGTCATGATTCCTGTTGTATCAATACATGCTCGAACTCCCATTCCTGCATGCATTACTTCTGTGACAACCATAGGATGCAATTCTAAATTAGGCAAAGATTGCTTCGACATAAATGCAGTTAGTCGTTTAACCTCATCAATGTCTGATGTTGCAAACAGAACACCATCACTACCCTTTTCTAGCGTTCCATAGGCAATCTCGGTATCAATCGCCGTGTTTACAGCACGTAATAAAATTGTGTTGCTTTCTTCTAATCTAGCAATAATTAATTCAAGTGGAATATTTGTTGGTAGGTCAAAATCTACTGCAGCAAAGTCATAATCACTAGCTTCTCTTGAACATCGTTCTAGCATTTCTCGATTATCTACTGAATAAAAAATACATGTTTTATAGCCTGATTTTTTAGCATTTGTTAAAATCTCTTGATCATCAGAAAACACAACATCACCTGATGGTACCTGTTCAAGCTCTTCGTTCTCTGTTACTTCTGTAATAAAGGACATTTTTTGAGGAAAGTATCCATCCTGACGCTGCTTTAATGAAACTAATACTTTATCAATAGGTGAATGGTTAATTAACTCCCATACATCCATATTTTCAACTGACACTCCTCTACCGTCATACCAAACTTGCCTTTCTTTTTGTTGCATACAATAATTGCTCCTTCCAACTTAAAAAGTTTTAATTTGTGTTAATAGGCTTTGTGTTTCTTTTTCAGTTAAATAATAGCGAGGCTTCGCCTTCATACCAAAGGATAAAAGATCATTCCGATCATAAAGGGTTCCTTTTTCTAAAAGGAAGATTGAGAGGTCTATACCGTAGGCTGATTTAAGTGACTCAACATACTCCTTTGGTACCTTATCATGCTCAGATTCTTGTTCGACAAATAGATAGAGGTGATTCTTCCAATTACCAACTGACCAAAATCGTCTTGCAGGTAATTTGGATATTATTTTTTCGACTTCATACAAATCAAAGCGAATAGAATTAATTGTTATCATGTCTTCTTTTCTTCCTCGAATAACGTATGAACAGCTAGCTCCACATAAACATTTGCTATGTTTAACTTGAACAATATCTCCTGTAGCATAGCGTATCATCGGGGTGGCTCGTTTTCGTAAGGTAGTAACAACTAAGTTACCACATTCACCATCACTTACTTCTGTTTGGAAGTCATCTTTTAAAACCTCAACGTGAAAGCAATCATCGAACAAATGCATCTGTTGGGAAGGACAATCAATCATTGCTGTTCCAATCTCTGTCATTCCATAATTATCAAATACTGGGACACCCCAAATGTCTTCTATTAATGATCTTTTGTACGGTGTTAATGGTTCACCAGCTGTACAAATCGCCCGTAGGAATGGAAAATCCGTTTTCGGGTTCAAGCCCTGCATTTCCGCTACCTCTGCAAGCATAATTGCTTGTAAGGAAATACACGCAAGCACGGTTACATTTAAATCCCTTAATAAATTGATCACTTTTGGCATTGGTGTTACGGTTGTACGACTATCTGCAGGTACGACACACCCTCTTTGTTTTTGCACAGTTCGATGAATAAAGTGTGAGATCGTTGAGAGAGCATACGGAAATCGTATGAGGACAATATCTTCCTGCTTAAAATTAACACCACATGTCGCGATCCGACTCGTAATTTCATCTAGATCTATTTCGCTATACCATACAGAAACGGGTTGGCCTGTTGTTCCAGATGATTCATGATACTGTGATAAAGATTCTGCCTGACTTGGCAAAAGTCCAAAAGGAGATTGTGAGCGTAAATCATTTTTGGTTGTAAAAGGAATGTGGGCTAAATCAGCAAGTGTATTTAGTGGTAGCTGTGGAATACGATTTGAATAGTACTTGGACATTTTGGCGTAAGCAAGCACTTCATTTAATGCTGTCATCTTCTCATGTGTGTCCATGTAAACACACCCTTAATTACATCTGTAGAAGATGTTTAATATTTTTACTTAAAACTTGTTCACGTTCATGGTCGGTTATTTGTAATCTTAAAATCTTTTCTAGCTCAATTGCAGGGTGTGATAAAGGGTATTCTGAGCCGAAAATCACCTTTGAAGCGCCAAGCTTCTTTACAGTTTCCTGAATATGAAGATAGTTGCCTGTGGATGTTTCCAAATAGAAGTTAGGAAGTGTTTTTGCAGCCTCAACAGCTTCTTGATCAGCTGGACCAAAACCCATATGACCTATGATAAAATTAGTTTTTGGAAATTGCTTTGCTAGCTGAACAAATTTAGCTGTTGATGCACCAGGGCTGTATACGACATGGGAATAAACAGGGAAACCGTACTCACCACATAGGGAGGCTAAGGAAGTAACACCTTTCGATGCAAATGAAAATTGATGGGATAAAGGAGAGAGCTTAAGTCCTTTAAATCCAAGCTTGAGACCATTTTCTAATTGTTCACTCACATCTTTATCATGTGGGTTAATACAAATAAATCCTTGGATGTTTTTATTCGTTTTGATTGCATTTTCAACGTATTGATTATCAGGCACTGGATTATCTGGTTTGGATTTACCTGTAATATAATCCGTCATTTTTCGTACATCCAGCATTGCTCCTGGAACTGCTACACCTTGATCAATCCCTGCTTCCTTTATTATCTTTAAATACGTTTCTGTGTTTCCATAATCTGTGTCTGATAAATGCGTATGTGCATCAATGATCAATGTTTTCACCTCTATTCATAAACAACTCTGACCGTCTTACCTTGTGGACGAGGTAGCTTTTCAACAAACTCAAAAGCAAATGGGATGCCTGATGCAAATTCCATTCTACTAGCCAAGGAATCTGCTAAATGCTCTGAGGGCTCAATAGTTGAAGCAAGCTCACAACGTACGTTAATAACGTCATTGTCTCCTTCTTTTTTCAAAACAAATTCAAACCAGTTTCCGATTTCAGGCTCACGCATTAAAAACTCCTCAAGGTAAAAAGGTGATAGAGATGTGCCATTGTAGCGAATTTGGTCAACGACTCTTCCTCGCAAATAAAACTTTGGCATCGTAACCCCACATGAACAAGATTCCGATTCAATATATCCTAGATCACCAGTACGAAAACGTAAAATAGGGGTATCGTAGCGAAGGGCACTTGTTACAACAATTTCTCCAATTTCACCTTCATCAAGTGATTCTCCAGTTTTGGGATCAACAATTTCAACGATTGCATGTGCTTGAGCAATATGGTAACCATCATGTTCATCACATTCAATACCTAAAACCCCACATTCAAGACTTCCATAAAAAAAGTTAGCGGTCACTCCCCATAATTCTTCAAGGCGTTGACGAAAAGCAGGGGAACAGCCTTCACCAGTAATCCATAATTTCTTTAACTGTAATGTTTTTAAATCGAAGTTTTGTTCACTCGCTTCCTCTGCCAATAGCATTGCCCAAGATGGAGTGGTAATCACAATATTTGGTGTTAAATCCTGAATCATTTTTAATGTCTTCTTAGGAGTTGAATATGCACCACCCTTCCCTGCAGGGATGACAGTTGCTTCACACCCTTCCATAAATGTTTTATGGAAAGCTAAACCCGCTGCACTCATTTCATATGGAAGTGCATTTAAACAAACATCGCCAGGATCAACAGGAAATAATTCAGGATATCTTGGGGCTAAATCATGCAAGTAGTAGTCATTCCACGTATACATCATATAAATTTCTTCTCCACCTGTTGTACCAGTAGATACTTGAACAAGTGCAATTTCCTGTTTGTCACATGTTAAAAGAATATATGGTTTACCCCGAAGCTCATCTTTAGTTAAGAAAGGTAATTTACTTAAGTCGCTTACTTGTTGAATATCAGTCGGTTTCACATCAACTTCATCGAGCTTTTCGCGGTAAAAATCATTTTTTTCATATGCTTTTTGAACAATTTGTTTTAATGATTCAAGGTGATATTGTTCTATTTGTTCTGCTGACATTTTATCTGGATGGAGGGTCCCATCAAAAAAGCTCGTAATGATTATAGGCATACTCACGTTTTTTAGTTTTTTTTCAAACAATGAACTCATTCATTATTAACCCCCTGACTTACTAGTCGTTTAGCATATTTAGATTCAGGAGCCACTTTTAAGAGTGTTTTAAATGTCTTTTCAGCTTTTTCTAGGAAACTCGTTTTTTTATATAAATGTCCTAAATCAAATAGAAGCTTTACATATTGCTCATGTGAGATTGGCGGATTTTCACGATTACTTTCATATGCCGATTTTACAGCCTTAAAGTCTTTTATTGCTTTATCACTTGAATGGAAGAAGCCCTCTGGTAAGGCATGATAGATTGAACCTCTTAAATAGTATAATTCTGGATTATCTGACTTAATTGATGTTTTTAAAATCTTTAATGCCTTAATCGTTTCACCAAACATTTCCTGGGGGTCATTTGCATGCTTGCCTATTAAAGCAGCTGATGCCGCGTAATACGTGTTCGCAACTTCACAATTTGGATATGCTTTCAACGCTTTTTCCCATGCCTCTAAGCTTTGTTTTGCAGCTTGTTTGCTTCCTTTTGCACCTAGATAATGAAGTTCTTTCGCCATGTTATAAAATTGTTCTTTATTTGATGTTGAATATTTAGAAAGATTTATCTCTTGAAAAGAATACACTTCTCTCTTGTCATTCACTTTTTGCTGCATTTCTTCACTTAGATTAGTTTTTAATAACCTGATCCATGTTTCATTTGCTTCAGCTATCATCTCTAGCCTTTCATAGGCACAACCTAGGTCAAATAAAAGCTGTTGATAGGTCTCCTCTGTTAAATAGGTAGGATCATTTTCATATTCTTTTAAGAGGTACTCAATATCACTTACAGCCGTAGCTGCTCGTCTAAAAAAGTTTTCTGGTAAACGTAAACTGTGATTTGCACGGACTAGTCGGAGATCACGATTAGAAGGGTATTCATTTACGAGATTATCCATAGCTTTCAAAGATTTTATCGCACTGCCAAACATGTCATACGTGTTAATTGAATCTCTACCTAGCATTGACTGTACATCTAAGTAAGCCATTTCAACTTCAGGTGTAGTATTCGTTAATACAAAGTTTTCAAAGAATTCGATTGCCTCTTGCACTTCATCTGAACTACCATTTAATGCTTTTTCATAGAAACTAATGGCTTCTTCAGTTAGTCCTTTACCCTTGCTGTTTTTTTTTGTCTTTGTTGAAGATTTAGATGAAGATTGTTTACTAGCCGTTGAGTTTGCTTGTGCCTTACCTTCAACATTTACAGTCTTCAATTTATTTTGAAACATGCTTGCTTTTTCAAGTTGATTCGATCGTTTGCATGCATCAATTACATTTTTTAAAACTTCGTTATACTCGCTTTCAGTAAGAATGGAAGAGTCCTTTTCATAAGCCTCAACTAGAAATGAAAAATCTTCAATGGCAGTACTTGTTCGTTGAAAATACATTTCAGGTAATCGAAATGAAACATTTCCTCTTAATAGTCTAGCAATTACTAGGTTTGGAGCTTTTTCAACTACTGCATCTAACACCTTCAAGCCTTCTAATGCATATTTCATTTTATCTGTAACACTATTTGCATCCCTTCCAAGTAAAGTAGTAGCACTGCCTAAATAAGCTTGGATTTCTAAATTATCTTTATGTTGCTTTGCTAAATCTTTTAATGAGTTATAGGCACTTTTAACGGCTTGTTTGTTCCCCATTATCCCCTCATTGTGTAATTCAATAGCTGCATTAAAAGGTTCATTTTTTTGCATAGAAACTTTACTTGGTACTTGAGATTGCTGTTTGCTTACGTCCTGCTCTTTTGTTTGATTAGAATTAGAGGCATTTTCCTTAGGATTGTTGGTTTTATTTGATTTCTCTCTTTTAATGGAATTGTTTTTATTGGAAGATTGGTCTTTTTCTTGTATTAATATTTCGAGAAGTTCATCTACTAAATCTGCTATTGATACCTGTATATGTGCTGGTATTGACTCTGGATTTGGATCTTGAACTGGTTCATTAACTAATTCATCTACTAGATGTTTTACCCGTTCTTGTACTATTTCTTTTACTGGCTCAAGTACTGCTACTACTTCTTGATTTGGTTCTAGTTCTCTTAAAACAATTTCTCGTCTAATATACGGGTTTGATTTTATTAAAGTTGAAATTAAGTTTTGTCGTTGCTGTGTTCTAACCTTATTTCCCACATTTATTCACCCCCATTTTTCTTCGCATCAGCAACAAGCTTTTTATATTTGCTATTATTTAAACTTAATAGCTTATTCCAAGTTTCTTCAGCGCGTTTGGAATCGCCTACTGTTTGATAAGCCTTGCCTAGTTTTAGTAAAATTTCATGATATTGATCTTTCGTGATATCTCGATTATTATTTTCAAAAGCTCTGATTAAATAATTAAAGTCTTCAATGGCAGTTTTTGTACGTTTAAAGTAGATTTCAGGTAATCGGTATGCTACGTTGCCTCGTAATAGACGAATTTCTACATTATCTCCATCTAATTTAACTGCTTGATCAAGAGCTTTTATTCCTCTTTTACCATAGTTTGATTTTTCATTTATATCGGCATGGTCCCTTGCGATTAACGCTGATGAGCTTCCAAAGTAAGCTTCAACTAATGGATGATTATTTACCTGGAGCTTAATGTTTTTCAGACTTTCATATGCCTTTTGTGCTGCTTGCTTATCACCATTAATACCTTTTTTGTGAAGAGTAATGGCTTTTGCAAAATCTTTTTCCCAATCATTTTTTCCAGTTGCCAAATTCTTGCACCTCCTTTTTAATATCGCAATTAAAAATCATGCACTACAAGTTTTTTAACGTTTTGTAGTTTTTAAATACATTTACACTTTATGTTGTAGAAATGGTATGGTGATAGACTATAATGGAAAAGTATAATTTTTAGTGATAGAATCCAATTTAAAAGCGCCTTCAATGCTGTTATAGTCATTGTCAAAATGACTTTGTATAGACTGTTAACCCTATTATTATCAACTTAAGTAAAATGTGTGACTTAGTTGAAAGACTAATAGACGTAGAGAGAAATAAGCGACTTGAAGTTTGAGGAAGGTGGTTTTTCTAAATGGCTGATAAAAGTAGTAGGATTTTGTTATTGGATATTATACGTGGTTTTGCCCTTCTTGGTATTTTGCTTGTCAATATGCCAACCTTTCATTCACCAGATTTTTTGAAGACTTATTATGGGATCACTTCCACCTATCATGGTCCTGACCATTTTCTATCACTATTTTACCAGTTGTTTATTCAAATGAAATTTTATCCGATTTTTGCTTTTCTTTTTGGCTTAGGCTTCTATTTATTCATCAAGAAAACAAATGGTCTAGACCTATTTATTAAAAGAATGAACCTTTTACTTATGATTGGTCTTTTCCATCTTATTTTTCTTTGGTACGGGGATATTTTGCACCTTTATGCGGTAACTGGCCTTTTACTTATATTTTTTCATAAGCTTTCGAGTAAAAAAATCCTTTACTGGGCCTTTACTTTACTAACTTTTTATCATGTATTACTTGGAGCAAGTGTATTCTTACCTACTGATAATAGTACCGATCCAAAGGTTATTATGAAAAAGATAGATATATACTCAACAATTTATGAGGACGCTTCTTATAAGGAATGGCTTCTTTATAGAATTAAGATAGAGGTAATACCTATTCTTACACAACTTCCAATAGCAATGATCCCAATTTTAGGTATGTTTTTATTAGGGTTGTATGCGGGAAAGCAGAAATTATTTGTTTATAATGATTTAAATCGATTACAAATAAAGATATGGTGTAAATGGAGTTTTCTCATTAGTTTACCGATTATTTTAGCTAATGGATTGATTATGTCGGGCTTTAGTATTAGTCCTGTATGGGAAGCACTTACCCATTTCCTTACAAGTCTTAGCGGAATAACACTTTGCATTTTTTATATGAGTTCACTCTATTTGCTTTTAGAACATACAACATTCAAGAAACGTTTTATTCCCTTTAGCTATGTAGGACGAATGGCTTTAACAAATTATTTATTTCAAACAATAGTTTCACTTGGTTTTTATCGCGGTTTTCATTTATATGAAAAAATCAACCTTGTTGAGGGAGCAGTTATCAGTATTTTATTATTTTCTTCTCAATTATTGTTTAGCTACTACTGGCTTACATATTTTCATAACGGACCAGTTGAGTGGCTTTGGCGTTCATTTACTTATGGAAAATTCGTTCCTTTTAAAAAGGCTAAACAAAGATCATAATTCAAATATAGCCATTTAATGAAATGGATCACTTTATTAAAAAAAGTTAGTGATTCAATGCTCGATTTGTAGGATAGAAATCCTATTCTATGTAAAAAATAGTCTTTGTATAAGCTGATTGTTGTTTATTGCACTAGAGCCAAAAAATAAAATGATAATTTAAATAGGAGGTTTTTTTACATGGATATGAATCGGGTTAAACAAATTCTCTCTTCTCCAGCAGATATTAAAGTAATGTACAATGGTAGTTCTATATGGATTGATGAATTACACGAAGATCAAGAAATGGTTACATGCCATTTAAGAGGACCACTTGAAGAAAGAACCCAAGTGGCAGTATCAGAGTTGATTGAAGGGTAAAACGAAAGAATGAAACAAAAGGGTTTTACTCTTTTGTTTTTTTATCTTTTACGATCTTTTATTCTACTGACGCCCCTTAACTTTTGTTGAACCATTACTTTTGCATAAAACCCTTTCAATATAAATAACTTCAGATTACAAAAACTCCTTTTTAAAATGAATGAAGATATTGTATAATGGAAAATTGGAAAGAATTTGTTACGAATATACATATTGTTAAGAAAAATGTGTATAATGTATGTAGTACTAAATCTCCTTACTAAAGGATGTGTTTAAATGAGATTTCAACAGCAAGTCGAAAAACCACCAGAGGTAACATTAAAGATATGGACTTGTGCTTCCGAAGACTGTAATGGTTGGATGAGAGACAATTTTAAATCTGACGAAAAACCAAATTGTCCTCTTTGTGGACACGCTATGGTTGAAGATGAACGTACATTACCTGTTTTAGAAAATTTTTCTGCAGTTAGCTTAAAAAAAGAATAATCAAATAAACATCAAATAATAAAATCCCATGTTTAATCATGGGATTTTATTATTTTGCTTTCTGCTATGTAATCAATATGTTTAATGACAGTTGTTTGATATACTTTCTAAAATGAACTATTCTTACTCTTTTTATGATTTTATAAACAAACTTCAATAACTAGTGAGAGACATTTCACGTAAGTTATCTGGCTCGAGGTGTAAAATGTCTTGGATAAACGATGAATTAGTAAATAACATTCAAATTATCAGCAAAGATCCGTACGATCCTGTAATCGTAACGAATATACCTAAAGGATGGAATTTGCTTGGAATAGGAAATTTTGCTGCCGTTTTTACTCATGCATCACTTGATGGAAAAGTTGTTAAGGTCTATGCTGAAAATCGTGACGGAATCATTGAAGAAATACAAGTTTACAAAAAACTAGGTGATCATCATGCATATTCAAAGCTTGTTGAATATGGTGAACGTTATCTCGTTCTTAAAAAGTTAGACGGTATAACTTTATTTCAGGCATTTAGGGATGGTGTTTATGTACCTAAGACTGTAATAGAGGATATTGACAATGCTATAGAGCATGCTAAACAAAGAGGTTTAAACCCTACAGATATACACGGAAAAAATATTATTATGAAGGATGGGAAAGGGTATATCGTGGATGTGTCAGATTTTCTAAAGTCATACACCTGCCCGAAATGGAAGCATTTCAAAAAAATGTACTTTCTTTTTTATATCCCTTTATTTAAAAAAATGCATTTCCCACTTCCATTTTGGTTATTAGAAAGAATAAGAAAAGCCTATCAGTATTATTTACTTTTTAGCGGATTTAGAAGAAAACAAGAATCAGCTGATGGTCATTAATATAAATCTTAGAAAAGATGCTGACTCATTATTACAACGAGTCAGTATCTTTTTCGTTTTTTTAGGAGCTATAAAATTCTAGTACTGTGAAAAAGTGCTTTGACAACCAGCTACAGCTAAAAGTCAACTAGATACTCCTTATACGCTAAGTAAACATCGAATGCTTGAGCTTTTGTTCTTTAATTGTTACCCTTTGCTTTTTTGTTAGTAGCAACAATTGCTTCTTGAATAAGTTGTTGAAAGCCACCATTATCTAGTATTTTAATGCCATCTGCAGTTGCACCACCTGGAGTTGTTACTTGCTCTCTA
Source organism: Metabacillus bambusae (assembly GCF_017497975.1). Lineage (GTDB taxonomy): Bacteria > Bacillota > Bacilli > Bacillales > Bacillaceae > Metabacillus > Metabacillus bambusae. The sequence continues at coordinate 202,418 of NZ_JAGDEL010000006.1, forward strand.
AGGTCCTTAGGTGACTTCCCTGCTTTCAACATTTCTGCTGAACCAATTACCATTTCAGTAACTAATTTCTGTGAAGTCTCTTTCGTGACTCCTAATTTTTCCGTCATATCAATAAGAGATTCAACAAAAAGATACAAAAATGCTGGTGCACTACCTGTTACAGCTGTTAAATTGTGAATGTCCTGTTCTGTACAAAGCTGTGCTTTACCAATGGAATTTACGAGGAGTGACATTTGTGCTTTATGTGTTTCTGTAACAGTCTTACCATATGTATAGAGAGAAATCGAATGCCCTACTTCAGCTGCTGTATTCGGCATAATCCACCCAACTGCACTATTAGAAGGCAGCCTTGCTTCTAAAAAAGACGGGCCAATACCTGCAGCGATAGTTACGATAAATTGATTCTCAACATAATTGCTCAACTGCTCTAAAATGGTTCCATGCTGTTCAGGTGGCATAGCGAGTACTATAACATCTACATCTTTGACTGTTTCACTCCAGTGTTGTACTTTGATAACACCAAATTTCTCAGCAAGGATTTGTAGCCTTTTTGAATTGGACCGATTTGATACATATACTTTTTCTATTTGATCGTGACTCGTTTTATGTAACCCTGCAATAATAGCTTCAGCCATTCTTCCTGCTCCAATAAATAATATTGACGGATTTTTCATAAACAGCCTCTTTTCTAAGAATAATTTATTGTTTAACATATTAACATTCCAGATAAAAAACCGAATAAAAAAAGACGTCTAAAAGACGTCTTTTTTGCGTATTGAGGCGATAGACTGCACGCCACATCGTGCATTTAGCCAGTTGGCATGTCTGTCGACTTACACAATTCAGCTCATCGCTTTATTACTATAACATGGTTTTCACCATATTACAATACCAATAAACCCAAGGTGCCCTCATTAAATGAATTCACCTTGGGTTTTAATTAATAGAGTATGTTATTTTGCAATTTTACGATAATGATAAACATCCTGTTATTCCTGTTACAGCTAACCCACTCTTATCTATTCGACCGAGAGTTATTTCCACCTTTTTCTCCAATTTCTTGATAGAATTCTTTACCATGCTCTTTTGAGGTTTTTTCTCCACCCTTTTTACCAATCTCTTGGTAGAATTCTTTATCATGCTCCTCAGCTGTTTTTTCTCCACCTTTTCGACCGATCTCTTGATAGAATTCTTTATCATGTTCCTCTGCCGTTTTCTCTCCACCTTTTTGGCCGATCTCCTGGTAGAATTCTTTATCATGTTCCTCTGCCGTTTTTTCTCCACCTTTTTGGCCGATTTCTTGATAGAATTCCTTGTCATGCTCTCTTGCTGTTTTGTTACCACCTTTACGGCCGGCTTCTTCCCTACTCATTTTGTTGTTTTCGTTATTCATTTTGAAATCCTCCTTTAGGTTTTGATGTTGTACAGTTGTTCATATACCACTTCAAACCTACCTTAAACGTCTTTGTCCAAATATAGTAAAAAATGACTAATTAAATAAAATTCTAGATAATAGAAGGCAAGTGTGTCGAAAAATCTCATTTTACTATATTCAAAGAAAAAAATTATCATATCCTTGAATCTTTTAGACAAGTTCTCCTTCTATTTGTCATATAGATAATATAGACATGCATTTGGGAGGGGAATTTATGAAGTTTATCATCATCAAAAGAAAGTGGTTGTTGCTAGTTGTTGCAGCTTTTGTAGTCGGTGGTTTGTATTATTTCACGAATGATGCCATACCTACATTCAATAACAGTGAGGAAAATAGCAAAGAACTTGTCATAAACATGATAACAGGCGAATTTACTTCAACGACAGCTGATGGAAAGAAAATTGAAGCTTATCGCTGGGATCCAGGTACAATTGTCATTCCAAAGAACGAAAAGGTAACATTAAGTATAATTGGAGTAAATGGTGATGAACATCCATTTTACATTGAGGGAACTGATATAAGGGGAACAGTCAAAAAAGGCGAAGAAACCATTGTACCTCTGCATTTTAAAGAAGAAGGCACATACCGGTTAATTTGTGACACACATTCACATGAAGGACATGGCGTTCCGATGATTGCTAATATCGTTGTGGATTAATTAAAAATTTTAAATATTCTTAAAAAACTAGTTTAATTAGAAAAAATTAGGGTATTGTATTATAACAAATATGAAACATAAGGGTGGGTTAATTTTGGAGGTTGTCATTTACAATGAGGAATTGTATGAAGTATTTTATACATACTCCAGTGGTTACTGCGAACTAAGAAAAGTTGAATCAGTGATTCATGATATTATTCTAGTCCACCGTTCAGAAATTTCACAAGTTGAAACAAGTGCTTAAAAAAGAAATTTACGTTTTTTACTTTATACAATTTTTACATATAATACTTTTACAATAAACTAAAAAAGGGTCGAACCTATCCAAACGAAATTTAAATAGTAGCAATTCATTTATAGACTATATATCGTGGTGGAGGGGTCTGACCATTTGACTTTATGCCTTACTATTCTTTACTTTCTAAACAATTATTTATTTTGCTCATAGGATTTGATTAAATAACTTATCAGCTTATCATCCTTAGAAAGACCAGCAGAATAAGATCTTTTTAAAAATCGTTCCGCTAATTCAAAGGATGGGTATGCTTCAGGAAGTAAAACATGGTTTTTTTCGATGACAAACTGTTCTTTCTTTTCATGATAAAGTAAAAACTGTTCATCCTCTTTGTTTTCATAGTGTGCACAGCGATCCTTGTTATTATATCGATTGTGGCGTGCATCTTCTTTTAATGGTTTGATAGAAAATGGTTTTTGAACGAATTCTTTATACGCTTCTTTTGTTATCTGGCAGCCTGCTGCTTTTGCATGACCGCCACCACCGTATTTTGAGGCTAGCTCTGATACATCTACACAGTCGTGAATGGTACGGAAACTAATTTTTTTATTCCCCATATTCAATATTGAAATACAGTCTAGATGAGGATAATCTTTTCCAAGTGCATTCCCTAGTTCTGAATGATAGGACTCCGCATGAACAATCCCAACACAAAGATCACCGATAAACGTTTGAACTAACTCTTTTCTTTTCCGTCGAATATAGCGTTCCGTTTTTTTCTCTTCAATATCTAATATTTTTTCTTCAAATTCATCAAATGAGAAATGATCATTTTGTTTAAGCCTATCAAGCATTTTCTCTTCAAATTCTTCAATTGATTGCATATATAAAAGATCATTTAATCTTTTTGCACTTATATTTTCATTTTTCTCCCATTCCCATGTATCATACTGACGAACGAGTTCAACGTATTCAGCTAAAGCAATCGTAGGCTTTATTATATTTTTCTCTACTAAATATTTATAAAATAAAGAAGTGGCTGAAGCTAACTTTCCTTGCGATTCCTCCACCTGTACTAGACCCCAATTGTATTCATTAAAATGAAGGGCAGTCTTATGGTGATCAATTAACTGAATTTTCCCTCCATTTGAAGCGTACTCCTTTAATCTTAATTCATTTTCCTTGTTTACAGATAAATCTGTTATGTAAAGTTCATGTTTTGTCTTTTTCTCGCTAGCTTCATTTAGAAACCTTTCAACATGATAATCAAGACTGTTTACCGAGTGATAATATACATCAATCTTGTCATTAAATGCATACTTCGCAAGAATTCCACAGCTTACACCATCTAAATCATTATGTGTACATAATTGATCTTGCATAGATTCACCTTCTTGTTAAACTTTTTTAACTAGCCTCTGTCAAACTTGGCTATTGATTTCCGCTACAGGCGTTGCTTTCCGCATGTTGTACGTAAGCCTCCCGCAGGAGTCTCACGTAATCGTTCTAATCAACAAAGTGCCAAAATCAATTGTGATCTTTAACAGAGCCTTTATGTAAAAGACATTTTCATTCTTATTAAGTATTTGTTTTAAGTGAACGAATCTATTCAAGTAATTCATATCCAAAACGAATATGATGAATCCTTGATGCTCTAAAAATGAAGGAGTAGAGCATTCCTTGGATCCCCTCTACAGAGAGTGAACTGAACAGGTTTTATATTCGTTTGTTGATCTATCTCATCACATGTAGGATACAAAGCCCTAAAGAACATGCATTTGTATCCTATCTAATTATTATTGAGTAATTCGTTTCCCAAGGATAAGCAAATCTCTTTCTACACCTGCCATATCAGCAATTTTAGGTAAGTGAGCCCACTTTTCAAAATCGTACTTTTCAAATAACCGAATGCTTGGATCATTATGGCCAAATACAAATGCAAGTAATGTTTTTATTTCTAATTTAGGGCATTGTGAAATAGCTTTTTCAATTAAAATGCGTGCATAGCCTCTTCCATGAACGGATGGATCTAAATATATACTTACTTCTGCAGTTGCATGATAGGCTGGTCTTCCATAAAACGATTGAAAACTTAACCATCCAACACTCACATCATCTTCCTCTAAGATCCATAAAGGTCGATGATGTGAGTTGTGATCATGAAACCATGTTAATCTGCTCTCAACAGTTATTTCTTCTAAATCAGCGGTTGCTAGTTTTCCAGGGATAGACGAGTTGTATATTTCAACAATTTTCGCAAGATCCTCAAGCTGTGCATCTCTTATATGCAGTTTTTTCTCATTCATGTATGTCTTTCCTTTCTTGTTAAACGTTTCCAATAATATTAATTCGAATGTACAAATTTCTATTTTTCAATAATAAATTTATTTCATTATGTATTGTTTATACTAAAAATAGGACATAATTACAAGAAAAATTAATATACTATTCTATTAATAAATGAAACAATACATTGACAAGATATGTAATAGTTATGTTCGTTCCTTTTAATTGCTTGCATTTAGTTATTTCCACCCACTTAATCATGTTTATTATTTTTGTTCAGGAATAAAAATACTTGCAATATGTCTTGCCTGTCTATCACTTGAAGGTTCATTTTCAATCACTTTTTTCATTAGTTTTGATAACTCTAATGCAAAATCTTTAAATTCTTCATCAGATAAATAAACAGTTGCTTCACGAAAACTCACCCCATCTGCAAATAAATCAATTTGTTCCTGATTTAGATAGTTTTCATACTTACCTAGCAAATGGGTCATAAATGTTAAAAACAGGTTTAAATGTTCATCACGACTTAATTTTTCCAGGTCCTCTTTTCCTCCTATTTCGTGTTCACTTAATGCAAAGATTTTTTCAACCGTACCACGAATTTGATTTTCTCTTACGACCCGAATAACCTCAGCTTCTAATAGCTTGTTTAAATGACGATAAAGTGTAGCCTGTGGTACATCTGTTAATTTCTGAGCTATTTCCTGTACATTTAATTCCCTTCCACCTATTAACGTTTGAACAATTTTCATTCTTACTGGGTGTAGAATCAATTTTGCTTTTGAATCCATGATGACACTCCTCATTCATTCACTATCTGATATTGTTTTTGATATTATTTTCACATTTGATAATAATTATTTAAAAATACAAAATGCGATTGGAAAGTTATGAATTCTATTATCACTTTTAACAATAATACTACCTTTAATAATGTCAATTTTTTTTGAGTATTAAAAAAAGGATGATACCGTTCATCCTTTTTTAAATCCATTATGATTGCACTTCGAAATAATCTTTATAATAGCCGCCAACTTTTCCAGTATTGTCAATGACAAAATAAAATTCTTCTGTTTCATTTTGTACTTCATACTGTTTGCCAGCGGTTAAAGCGCGGTTAACCATATATTTTTCAGCGTTTGTATGTACACAGGTTACTTTTTTAATAGGTGCTGACGTTTGCCATGTTTTATGTATCATATTAATTCAATCCTTTCTTCTTTCTTATATTTTATATGAAATAAAGGAAATTGCCAAATATAGCTTTATTATTATGATTTAACTTCCAATTTATTTAGTTACATTTTTTTTTACTATCAAGGCTCTGTTGTAGCTCACTGTGGATTTTGACACTTTGTTGATCGGAACGTAACATGAGACTCCTGCTTAGAGTGCTAGTCCAAGGGAGGCTCATGCAGGGGCAAAGCACCGAGGAGGCTTCCGGACCGCCCACGGAAAGCGAACACCTGCAGCAAAAAAAATCAACAACCAAGCTTAATAGAGCCACTATCATAAAAGTTTACATGAAAAAATCTTGAGACTTTTCGATAAAATCGAATAGCCTAAAATGAATTTCTTCTATTTTCATAAGAAACATAACAAAAAACCCATTTGCATACTCATATGGTGAGGTGAATATTTTCATATGATAACAGATAAGATGATAAGTGATGAGATTTCAAGAAGAGCTGACGAATTAGTAAAACGACAACAAGAAGATGGCTCTTGGAAATTTTGCTTTGAAGGTGGTCTAATGACTGACGCCTTTATGATCATGACAATACGCTCATTAGAAATTGAGGATGAAGAGATACTTATTGAAAAATTAACAAAACGCATCTTTTCTTTACAATCAAATAATGGACTCTGGAAAGCATACCCTGATGAAAAGGAAGGTAATCTTTCCACAACAGTCCAAGCATATACTGCTCTACTTTATTCTGGACTTTATTCTCGAGAGCACCCTTTACTACTAGAAGCAGAACATTTTATTCGAAAGAACGGCGGTTTATCAAATACTCATTTTATGACAAAATGGATGCTGGCAGTAAATGGCTTATATCGTTGGCCAAAGTTTTTTTATATCCCTATGACCTTTCTACTTATTCCTCCTTCCTATCCTTTAAATTTTTATCAATTTAGTAGTTACGCAAGAATACACTTTGTCCCTATGATGATTGCTGCGAATAAAAAGTTTACAATTCAATCAAAATTCAAACCAAATCTCGATCACCTTTTCGATCGTAACCTCACTGATCAATTAGATCAATGGGACTTATCACATCATACTCGTACACAAAATCCATTCATAACTGAAATGAAAAATATATTACAGCTACCTATCTATCTCCATCGTTTAGGTTATGAACGCGCAGAAAGGTATATGCTGCAAAGAATCGAAGGTGATGGGACACTATATAGCTATGCTAGTGCAACATTCTTTATGATCTATGCCCTACTTGCATTAGGATATGAAAAAAAGGCACCAATAATTAAGCGTTCATTTGATGGTCTTAAACAGCTTATCACATCAAAATGCAATGGAATTCACTTAGAAAACTCTACCTCTACAATTTGGGATACAGCATTAATTAGCTATGCCTTACAGGAAGCAAATGTTAGTCTTCATACAAAGGTTATTAAAAACTCTACTACTTATATCCTCTCTAAACAACATTCAAAAAAGGGAGACTGGAAGATTCACAACCAAAATACAGTACCTGGTGGATGGGGTTTTTCACATAATAATACGATAAATCCTGATAATGATGACACCTCAGCAGCATTAAGAGCCATAGCGAGGCGTGCACTAACGAATAATAGGTTTCATTTTGCATGGAATAAAGGTGTTACATTCTTATTATCGATGCAAAATTTAAATGGCGGGTGGGCGGCATTTGAAAAAAATACTGGTTTTGAATTACTTACCTATCTTCCGCTAGAGAATGCTAATGATGCTGCAATCGATCCATCAACTGCTGATTTAACAGGTCGAGCATTAGAGTTCCTAGGTAATTATGCTGGATTAACATTAAATCACCCAAGTGTAAAAGCAGGAGTCAACTGGTTATTGAACAATCAAGAATCTAATGGCTCGTGGTATGGTCGTTGGGGTGTTTGTTACATATACGGAACTTGGGCTGCAGTAACTGGTCTTATTGCTGTTGGAGTCTCACCTACATTCCCTGCCATAAAAAAAGCGGTAAAATGGTTAGAATCTATCCAGCTTGGTGGTGGAGGTTGGGGTGAATCATGTTCAAGCAGTATGAAAAAACAATTTGTTCCTCTTCAATTTAGTACACCTTCGCAAACATCATGGGCACTTGATACACTTATTCAGGCTAATTATAAAAAAAGTGAATCAGTACAAAGAGGACTCGCCTTTTTATTAAATGATTCCAATAGCAAAGAATCGTCATCATACCCTACCGGAGTCGGTTTGCCAGGTCAATTCTATATTAATTATCATAGCTACAATTATATTTTTCCTTTGTTAACTCTTTCACATTATTTAAAGGTGTACTTACGAAATCCCTAAAAACAATCAACCTTTTACTCTTTATGCATATATTGACTACGACTAAATAAGGGGAGGGATTCGATTGTCAAAAGAATACATTGTTTCAATGAGACAATGGTGTGATGAGATTTTAGCTAGCTACCACGGAATAACTGATGAGTTACAAGAACGCGAAATATCAGATACGTTTGAAGAATGGAAACAGCAATTGATCCAATTTCAAAATGAGCTTAGCGAAGAAAGCACAATGGAAGAAATGGAAATTTATGATCGTGCAAATCAATTATACTTACAATTTAAGGGTTATTTTGAAGTAAGGGATGCTAAAGAAGTAGATGAAAAATCCCGAGTTCAAACTCACTCGGGTACAGTACCAATTGGTGAGCATACCCTCCCTCCGTTACCGTATAATTATGATGCATTAGAGCCTTACATTAACCAAGAAATAATGAGATTACATCATGATAAACACCATAAAAGCTATGTAGATGGATTAAATAAAGCCGAAAAAGAGATGCAAAAAGCGCGGAAGTCTAATAACTTCGATCTTATTAAACATTGGGAGAGAGAAGCTGCTTTTCATGGAGCTGGACATTATCTTCATACAATTTTCTGGACGATCATGAGTCCAAATGGAGGCGGAAAACCCTCTGGCATGTTAATGAGAGAAATTAATCAATCCTTTGGCAGTTTCGAAAAATTTAAAGCTCATTTCACTGAGGCTGCAAACAATGTTGAAGCTGTTGGTTGGGCTATTTTAGTCTGGTCACCACGTTCACGACGACTAGAAATTCTCCAAGCTGAAAAACATCAAAATTTAAGCCAATGGGATGTTGTTCCAATACTTGTGCTAGATGTGTGGGAGCATGCCTATTACCTTCAATATAAAAATGAAAGAAAAAAATATGTAGATAATTGGTGGAATATTGTTAACTGGCGAGAAGTAGAAAGACGTTTTCATGAAGCACAGCAATTAAAGTGGAAACCATTTTAACATAGATGAAAGAGGGTGACTCAATACCAAAGGGTCAGACCCCTCCAGCACAATATATAGCACCTTAAACGATAAAGGCTACTATATATTAGTAATGTTGGGAGGTGTCAGACCCTTTTGAGTCAGCCTCTACATTTAAATGATACCTAAAACATCTAAAAATACTAAAATAATGACAATTGGTGCAACGAATTTTAATAGCATATACCACAGGACAAATAGCTTCCTGCTCAGTGATGATCCTTGTAATAGCTCTTGATAGAGTGTTTCCTTTGAAAGTTTAAAAGGAACAAATATTGCAATTAAAAGTGCACCAAGAGGCATTAATATATTACTTACTAAAAAGTCTGCTGCATCAAAAATCGATTTTTCAAAAAGTGTAACATGACTCAAAACTCCAAATGAAAGTGCAGACGGAATTCCAACAATAAAAATGCATATCCCTAGTATCCAAGAAAACTTTTTTCGTTTTGATTCAACACCTTTTGCAAGTGGGGCAACAATTATTTCAAGCATTGAGAAGGCTGAAGTTAATGTTGCAAATAAAAATAACAGTAAAAATGCGATTAGAAAGAAAACTCCAAATGGCATCTGGTTAAATACAGTCGGTAAAACATTAAATAATAAGACTGGACCCGCATCAGGTTCTAACCCGAATGAGAATACAGCTGGAAAGATTGCTAATCCAGCAAGAAATGCTACTAATAGGTTTAATATTACAATCGAAATAGCAGATTGAGGGAGATTTTCATTTTTTGATAAGTATGAGCTATAAGTAACCATTACAGATACCCCAACACTTAATGCGAAAAATGACTGTCCCATTGCATATAGAATCGTTTCAGATGTAACATTTGAAAAATCTGGTTTAAGGAAGAACATTATACCTTCCATTGCTCCATCTAATGTGACAGATCGAATAATTAATATAAAAAAGATGATAAATAGTGCAGGCATCATAAAACGGCTTGCTTTTTCAATCCCATTTGAAACACCTTTAGAAACCACATATATCGTGATCAGTAAAAATACGAATTGAGCAAAGATTGTTAAACCTGGATTTGTAATACTTTGACCAAATAATTCACCATACTCTTGTTCTGTAAGACCACTTAACCCACCTGTTAATCCTTTAAAAATATAAATTAAAATCCAACCGCCCACTACACTATAGAAGGATAATAAAATAAAGCATGTTACAATCCCAAGACGGCCAATGAAATGCCATGATGAATTTGGTGCGATTTGTTTATATGACTGTATCGCATCCTTTTGAGTGCTTCTTCCAATAATAAACTCACCTATTAATAATGGTAAGCCAACCAACAAAGTAAATAGAATAAATATTAGAAAAAATACTCCGCCTCCACTAGTACCAGCCACATATGGAAACTTCCAAATTGCTCCCAATCCAATCGCTGAACCTGCAGCAGCTAATATAAATGCCAGCTTTGAAGACCATTGTTCAACATTGTTTCCCACAAAATCACCTCTACGTTTTCTCTTGTTAGCTAGTTTGATTAGAAATGACTTTGAATTAATAACCAACACTATACAAACATCATATAAGATATCATTTTAACATTTTACTACGATAATTTAAATTGCAAATTTTAAAAAAATTGCACTTACTTTTATTAATTTGCATAATAATATTATGAAATCTACCTTCGTTCATTTTTATTATGGCTCTTCTAGGTAAAGTTAATCTATCATTGTGTAAGTTCTTCATTCTTCTCTGATAGTTAAAGCCATATACTTCTTTCCCATAAGAGTGGGAAAAAATAATTGTTCCTATCAAACTTCAAAAAAAAAAAACAGAATGATGAAATTCATCATTCTGTTTAACCTGGTTATCCTTCTAATAATAAAGATTCTGGATCTTCAAGAAGCGCTTTAACAGTAGCTAAGAAACTTACTGCTTCTTTACCATCAACAATACGATGATCGTAAGATAGCGCAATATACATCATCGGACGATTTTCCATTTTTTCAGCGTCTATCGCAACTGGACGAAGCTGAATTTTATGCATACCGAGAATTCCAACCTGTGGTCCATTTAAAATTGGTGTCGATAATAAAGAACCGAAGACCCCACCATTTGTAATGGTAAATGTTCCACCTTGTAAATCACTCAGACCTAATTTATTGTCACGAGCTTTTGTCGCAAGGTTTAATATCTCTCCCTCAATACCAGCAAAGTTTAAACGATCAGCATCACGAACTACTGGTACAACTAAACCTTCTGGTGCTGAAACAGCAATACCGATATCATAAAACTTTTTCATTACAATCTCATTACCTTGAATCTCTGCATTTAATAATGGATATTGTTTTAATGCAGCCACAACTGCTTTTGTAAAGAAAGACATAAATCCTAAACGGACATCATGTTGTTCGAAAAATTTGTCTTTACGACGTTTACGAACCTCCATTACATTTGTCATATCAACTTCATTAAACGTTGTCAGCATTGCAGCTGTTTGCTGAACTTCTACTAAACGATTAGCAATCGTCTGTCTACGTCTTGACATTTTAATACGTTCAATAGGTTTACCTGGTTGTTCTTGCTGTACAGCCACAGATGCTTTAGGCGCAGGTTTCACTTGATCAGCTTGAACCTGTTTCACAGGAGCTTGAACAGAATGTGCTTCAACATCTTGTTTACGAACACGTCCTAGTGGATCAGCTACTTGAACCTGTTGTAAATCAATGCCCCGCTCACGTGCTAGTTTTCTTGCAGCAGGTGAAGCAATCGTTCGTTGTTTATGATCAGCTTCTGCAACATCATTTTGTGGACTCACTGGTTCTTCAGTTTTTGGTTCTACTTTTTCAGCATTAGTTTGCTCTGGTGCAGACGTTGAAGCTTGTCCTTTTTCGTCAATGACACCAATAGTTTCCCCAACCTGTACAGTATCACCGGACTCTTTATGTGTTTCTTTTAAAACACCGGAAAATTCTGCTGTTAATTCAACATTAACTTTATCTGTTTCTACCTCTAAAAGGTATTCACCTTTTTCAACTAAATCACCAGGTTGCTTAAGCCATTGTGCTATTGTTCCTTCAGTAATAGATTCTGCTAGTTCTGGTACCTTAATCTCAGCCATGTTGGTTCCCCCTTGAGCACTTGCAACTTACTTTTAATAGCTGTCCATTCAAGCTACTATCAAAAAGAATAGCTAGCTGGATAATTGCAAGTGATTCCTATTTATTTAGATTTTACAAATGATTGGTCTAATACTTTTTGAGTCAATGCTTCAGTTACAATTCTTTCTTGATCCTTTTTATGAATATTTGGATCTCCTTCAGCAGGACTTTGTCTTCTTCTTCTACCAATATATCGTACTGGAACTCCCTCAGGTGCAATATCACGTAATCTAGGATCAATAAACAACCAAGCACCCATATTTTGTGGTTCTTCTTGAACCCAAACTATTTCTTCAAGAGATGTCATTTGCTCAATAATAGATGAAATTATCTTTTTAGGGAAAGGATAAAGTTCTTCTACTCTTAAGATGTGTACCCAATCTGTATTGACTTCTATAGTGTTTAACTTATCTGCTAAATCAATTGATACTTTTCCACTACATAATACAAGTCTTTTCACTTTTTCTGGAGAATGGCCTAGACCTGGTTGTTCAACTACAGGCATAAACTCTCCTTCGCTTAGCTCAATGATATCAGAAACTGATTGTTGTTTACGTAATAAGCTTTTTGGAGTCATAATGACTAATGGGCGAACTTCCTCGCGTTTCAACAAATCTGCTTGACGACGTAAAATATGGAAATATTGAGCTGCACTTGTTAAATTTGCAACTTGCCAGCTATCTTCTGCTGCCAATTGTAAGTAGCGCTCTAAACGTGCACTTGAATGTTCAGGACCTTGTCCTTCAAATCCATGAGGTAAAAGCATTACTAAACCAGACTTTTGACCCCATTTCGCTCGACCTGCTGCTATGAACTGATCAAAAAATACTTGGGCAGCATTTGCGAAATCACCAAATTGTGCTTCCCATAAAACTAATGTTTCAGGTGCGAACACATTATATCCATATTCAAATCCCAGTACAGAACCTTCAGATAATGGACTATTGTGAACTGCAAATGATGCTTTTGCATCTTTTAAACGGTGAAGCGGTGAGTAAGTTTCTCCATTTTCAGTGTCGTGAATAACAATATGTCTGTGCGCAAATGTACCACGTTGTGAATCCTGTCCTGTTAAGCGGATTGGTGTACCATCTTCTAAAATGGACGCAAAGGCCAATGCTTCTCCTAAAGACCAATCTACTTTTCCTTTTTCAGAAAGTTCTTTTGCTCTTTTCTCTAAAATTCTTTGCAGCTTAGGAAATACTTTAAAGTTTTCCGGCCAGTTCACAATCTCTTCATTTAATTTTAGTAAATTAGCTTTATCTACTGCAGTTTTTAAATCCGGCAATCCACTATTCACAAATTCAGGAAGCTTTATTTCGTGAGCCTGTGCTACATTTTTATCAGGTACTTTTTGAAAAGCCTTCTCAAGAGTTGTTTCAACTTCTTCGATTATCTTTTTAATATCTTCAGACTTTAAAACGCCTTCATTTTCTAATTTATTACCATATAATTCACGGACTGTTGGATGTTTACGTACCTTTTCATATAACTTAGGCTGAGTCATTGATGGTTCATCCATTTCGTTATGTCCAAATCTTCTATAGCCGATTAAATCGATTAAGAAATCGCTTTTAAACTTATTTCTGTATTCCATTGCAATCAGTACAGCAGCTAGACACGCTTCTGGATCATCTGCATTTACGTGGACAATCGGAATTTCATAACCTTTTGCTAAATCACTAGCATATTTTGTTGAACGAGAATCACGGCTTTCTGTTGTAAATCCGATCATATTATTGGCAATGATATGTATCGTCCCACCAGTTTGGTAACCTGTTAACTTATTTAAGTTAAGTGTTTCAGCAACGATTCCTTCTCCAGGGAATGCAGCATCTCCATGAATTAAGATGGCCATTGCATCACTAACATTTAGCTTCGGATAGCCCTTTTCAGAACGATCCTCTTGAGCTGATCGTGTATAGCCTTCAACAATTGGATCAATAAATTCTAAGTGACTTGGATTGTTTGCTAATGTTACTTTCGCTCGAACTGTATTTTCATCTTTAATTTGTTTATTTGCTCCTAAATGATACTTAACATCACCGCTCCAACCATAATTAATGCCTATTGAACCTTCAGAAGGTACTAATTCTTTATTCGGTGCATGTTGAAATTCAGAAAAAATAATTTCATACGGCTTGCCAAGTACATGTGCTAATACATTTAAGCGACCACGATGGGCCATACCAATGTTTATTGTATCTGTTCCAACTTGTACAGCACTAGAAATCAATTCATCAAGAATTGGTACAAGCATGTCCAACCCTTCAATTGAAAAACGCTTTTGTCCAACAAAAGTGCGATGGAGGTATTGTTCAAAACCTTCAACCTCTGTTAATCGTTTTAAAATTGAAGTGCGTTTTTCATTAGATAAATCCTTGAAAATACTTCCGGATTCAACCATTTTTACTAGCCAAGTTTTTTCTTCATAATTGTGTACATGGCTGAATTCAAATGCGATTGAACTCTTATATACCTCTTTTAAGTATCTATATGCTTCTAGCCCATTTGTTACATGTGCTGGAGCATCCTTGCATAAAAGATGAGCAGGTATTTCCTTTAAATCCTCTTCTGTTAAATCATATTCTTCAAGAAGAAGAAATTCATTTTTTTCACTACAATCCTCAAATGGATAAATAGCTGCATTTAAGTGTCCATGTCTGCGAATATTTGTTACTAGATTGACTGCTTCTGCAATTTTGGTCATTTTATCAGCACTAAGGTGTTCGTTATCAGCTGATATTGTCATTTGATTAGTCTGTATAGAAGGAGAGCCCCAGTTATCAAAGATTTCCTTTAATTCTATATCAATAGAGTTAGGATCAACTTTATATTGATCATATTGCTCCATGACATAGCCGAGGTTTGGACCATGGAAGTCTTCCCAAGGGAATTTTCTCTTCAGTGTACCTTCTGACATCTAACATTACCCCCAACTATTCGTAAATGATCAGAAATTAATTTCTGATTCGTAGGAAAGTTAAATATTATCCTACAATATTATTTAGTGTTACAAGTATAGTAGTATGATATTGAAACGCTTCCAAACACTATTTTACCATTGCTATCTCCACATTCCAAGCGAAGTTAATGAAAAATATCAAAAAAATTTCATATTTTTTTGTTAATTGTTAAAAAGCACACAGTAATTGATCGAAATGTTTGAATTCCCCTACTGATTACTTGTTTTCCATGATACTATCATACAACAAATCCTGGGTGAAAAAGGTTAATTTTTATTTTTTTACAGTATTTTTATCAACTTTTTTTTAAAACAAATAGAGCAAGTGTATTTATTGATGGAAGGGTTGTTTTAGCATTAATAAAAGACCTCTAGTTTCTTTACTAATAGCTAGAGGCCTAAAGTTAAATGGTCTTTAAAAGTAATCTTTTCAATAACGGAAATAGTTGCTCTGGAAGCTCTTCTATTTTATCAACAAAGATACTATATTTTCCATATATATTCTGAATCGTCTTTTTTGTGGTTTCGTCAATTTCTCCACGTGATAAAAATACGTTCATTACTTCTATTCCCAGTTTTCTTGCCTCTAAAACTGCTTCATGTGTGTCAATAATACCATTTCTCTCATATCCCATTGCAGCAGGTTCACCATCTGAAAATACGAGAAGAAACTTTTGTTTTTCATTTCGCATCGTTAATTGCTTTGTCATATGTCTTATAGCGTAACCATCACGGTTATCCTCTTCCGGTGATAGCTGCATGATCTCAGGACCGGATTGTTGCTTTAGAGAATCTTCAAATGTTATTACGGTGTGGAAATGATTTGGTTGACGTGTTTTTGAAGCTTCATTTGTATCTTCCCAGAATCCAACGATTTGATGTGGTACTCTCACCGATTTTAATGTTTCATGAAAAAGTGTGATTCCTAATTTCGTTTGTTCCATTTTATTAAACATGGATGCAGAACAATCGACTAAGAGTGTAAAAACTGCATCAATTTGCTGCGATTTTTCTTGTTTTTTATAAAATAACTTCGGATTTTCATCAGTAAGAAGTCTTAATAGTTTTTTATTTAACCTACCGATATGAAGATCAGTTCTAGGTAGAGTTCTTTTATGCTCCAATGTTTTCTGAATCATTAGCTTTAGCTTATTCTGAAATAAAAGAATGTCATTGCGATCTTTTTTATATTGATCTATTTCGTTTAGTAAAGGTTGTTTAGCTTCAATAAATACAGGAACTGCAAATTTATTTTCTTTACCATAAACAAGGTCACCTGCCATGGAACGATCTTCACTTTTATTTTCCAATGCTTCTAATTTTGAATAATCGTTCTTTTTCGCTTTTTTTGACGTGCCTTGAACCATCGCAAGTGCTTGATCACCATCATCACCTTCACGGACAATACCATCTCCATTTATTGTCGTGTTTGTCCCTTGCTCTAAATCAAATTGTAAAAAGCTTTTCGTAGGTTTGCTAGTTTCACTATGCCAAGTTGGTAACTTGTCTCCATGTACATCTTCATCACCTTTTTTGGCTTCCTCCAGAGAGTCTTTATTTTTCAATTTAGATTTACGTTTTAACTCATCAAAAAGACTATTTGTTTGATAGGACCCATAAGGTAAATCAGCTAAATAGAAATAGGTATTTAGCATATCTTTTTCAAGCATTTCTTCTAAAACATCCATTATGTCTAAGACAATTTGGATAACCGCTTTTGTTGTATTTACTTCATAAACTTGAAAGATTTTAGATTCAATAAATGGAAGAGCACGATCCACACTTTCTGATAATAATGGCATTTGTTCTAATGGAGATTGTGCTGTTAATCGTAAATAAAGAGTATTAAAGAGAGCATCTGTCAAAATACTACGTTCTTGATGAATGGTTAGCTGACTTTGAAAATATTTTCGATATAAAGTTCTTCTTACCTCAAAAGCTCGTTTTGTACCTGGTCGTTCTTTTTTACATAATTCCTCAAGGCGTATATCTTCTAATAACATACATAATTGTTTCGCAAAGCCTTCAAGCTTTAATAGCTTCGTTTTCTCGATAAATAATCCGATTTCTTGAAAGTTTGTATGATAAAAATTACCAATACATCTTAGATAAATATCACTTTTCAATGCTGGAACAGTTTCGTTTTTTTCACGATGATCCCAAAAATGGCTAACATATATTTTCCCCTGTGTGGGATCTATATAAGATTGTACACTATAGTCAACCTCAATATCACTCAGTTTCGTAAGTGCCTTTGCAAGGTCAGATAATTCCATAAATAAAAAGGAATCAACTTGTTGATCGTTAAACTTAATAAATCTCAATGTAATAACCTCACTCGAATAAAGTCTCTGCTAGATTACGAATGGCCGCTTTTTCCCTTTCATCCTCTAGCTTATCAACTATTCCTCTTTCAATCGCGCGAAGTGGTGGTAAAAATCCTGCTAAATCACAGGTGTCTATTAATGCACGAATTGAAGCTGCTTCCTCTGATACTTGCCCATTATGTACAAGTGCAAGCAAATCTGCTGAAAGCTTCGTAAAAGTATTTAATAATTTCTGATCAGTAAGTCTTGATTGGCTTTGCAAGACATTATTTAATTCTTGACCTTGAATATAAGGTACATCGATTACGACAAAACGATTTTTCAGCGCCTCATTTAAAGGTACTGTCCCGACATACCCTTCATTTATTGCTGCAATCACACCAAAATATTTATCTGCTTTAATAACTTCACCAGTAAATGGATTTGTGATCATTCTTCGATAATCAAGCACTCCATTTAATATAGGTAATGTTTCAGGTTTTGCCATATTTATTTCATCAATATATAATAAATGTCCACTTTTCATTGCTTTTACAACAGGACCAGACACAAATTTAATCGTTGTGGATCCATTTTGATTTTCAATTGTTTTAAATCCTAAAAGTGCTTCCGCATCCATATCAATTGAACAGTTTATACTGTGCATTGGTTGTTGAAATAAATTAGACAATGTTTCTGCAAGCTTTGTCTTACCAGATCCTGTTGGACCTTTTAATAAAACATTTTTCCCTAATGCCAGTGCAATCATTGCATCTATTAAAATCGAATCATCTGATGGAGTAAACCCGCCTTGCCCCACTAATAAAGCTTCTTCATCCTTAATTGGGCATTGTGAACGATTTTGTATAAGTGTTTTTATTTCTTCAGGTAAATTAAAAGATTGTAAATTATCCATATTCAAATTGTCCTTCTTTCTAACTTATCTATCTCTTTTTATTAACATAACAAAGATGAGTATACTAGAAACGAGTGTTTGTTACAAAGGAAACGAATAGAAGAATGTCGTTAACTAAATAGTGAAAAATGCCAGCTGTAGATTTTTATTTTTAGGCAGTATTAACATATAAAAAAAAGAACCTATCAATTAGGCTCTTTTTTAAATAGATAACTAACTAATTTTTAGAAACGTTTAGCACCTAAATAGCGTTGCTTCCAATACGAATTATCTAAGTTGGATATTGTAACACCTGAACTACTAGCATGAATAAATTCATTATTTCCTAAATAAATTCCCATATGTGAGGGACCTGCTTTATAGGTTGTAAAATAGACAAAATCACCTTTTGAAGGTGTACTAATTGACTTCATCATATCCCAATATCCCGCTGTGCTTAAACGAGAAACAGATGTAACTTTATTTAGGACATAGTAAATGAATCCACTGCAATCAAAACCAGAAGGTGTATTCCCAGCCCATCTATACGGAGTACCCATTAAGGCTTTAGCTTCACTAATCATTTTATCAACTTTACTTGAATTGGTTGAAGTTTCCGGAGCAACTGTTTTATCCTCAGCAGGTGTATTTACTGCCCCTGTCAGCTTTAAAACTTGCCCGATTCTTATCTGGTCTGATGTTAGATTATTAGCAACCTTAATCTCTGCGATAGTTAGGTTATTCTTATTGGCGATTTTCCATAAAGAATCACCAGATTTTACTGTGTATGAACTAGTTGTACCTGTTTGAGTAGGCTGCTTAACAGGTTCTTCTGTTTGACTATTTCCTGTTGATTGTGTAGTCGATTTATTTACGATAAGATTTTGCCCTACGTAAATCATATCACTTTTTAGACCATTGAGCGTTTTCAATTCAGCTACTGATGTACCATACGACCTAGCTAAATCCCATAAAGAATCTCCAGATTTCACCTTATGTGTTTTAGTAGAAGTTTCCGGTGTTGTTGATGTTTTTGGTGTTGTTTCAGATTTAGCTGGTGTTCCAGAAGACGGATTATTAGTTGTACCTGGAATTTCTAGAACTTGTCCTACCCTTAAGAAATCCGACTTTAGTCCATTCAGACTCATTAATGTATTAACAGACGTGTTATATTTATGAGATATCTCCCATAGAGTATCCCCGCTTTCCACCTTCACATTGTCTGCTGCGGCAATTGTAGTAAATAGGGACGATCCTACTACAGCTGTTGCTGTCAATCCAATCAGTTTTTGTTTCATTCCAAATAGTACCTCCTAGGCTTGTATACAAACTTAGTTTAATAGATTAGTAGACGAAAAACTACAAAATTATTAGAAAAATGGTATAAATAGATAAAAATAGGTAAAATGAAACAAATTTCTCATTTTTATCATACATAAACGAAGAGTTGCTGACAATGAAAACTTCACAAAAATCCATTGATTAAATAAATGCAAATAGGAGGCTAATTAAAAATCGACAGCCTCCTTTTTGATATGTAAATGTTTCTTATGATCTTATATCGTTAAAATTTATAAAGGTTTTAATTTTCTCCCCAAAAAAGCAATCCAATTCCAATGTTAATAAAACTGATTTTGATTTAACTAGTGAATACTATCCTTAGTCGTACTTATTGGATAAAGTGTACCGTCCAAGGCAAAAGACATTCTTCCTGTTTCCTCTGAGACCACTAATACAAGAGCATCTAACATTTCTGAAAGTCCAATTGCAGCTCGATGTCTTGTACCAACTTTTTCATTACCAAAGTTTTGTGTAGTTAATGGCAAAACATTCGCAGCTGAAACGATATAGTCCCCTTTTATATGAAGCGCTCCATCATGTAAAGGATTGCCCGGAAAGAATATACTTTCAATCAATCTGTTCGATAGATTTGCATTTAATTTAATCCCCCCTTGTAGTAGGCTATCCACTGGATTATTACGTTCAACTATCATTAGAGCTCCATGGCGTCGCTCAGATAAATTTTGAATAGCTTTTGCGATGTCAATGTATTTTTTTGTAAAGTCTGCTATATAGGTCTTTAAGTAAAAAAAAGAAGCAGAAGACTGAATTTCATTAAACTGTTCTTTAATATGTGCAAGTTCGCATAATAAGCAATAGTCCTTGTCCTCTATCGAAGATCTCATCATTTCTGCTTCTTTAATAATTTGTTCTAAATGAAAAGCTATATGATTTTTAATATTTGTAACTGTATTGTAGCCTTCCATAATATCCGCCCCTTCCTTTGTTTTAGTTTTATTATTATGCAGGATAATTATCATTTTATTTTCCGATGTATCTTTTCCAATTTTTTCATCATACTATTAATGGGAGGTTTTGCCATTGATTACACATAAAATACTACAATATACCTTTAGTATCCTTGGAGTTCTTTCATTAGGCTTCTTTTATTATCAAATGTTTAAAGGTGAATCTAGAAAATCAGACAATCAACCAAAATAAGGTTTCTTTTGTTTTTTTCATGTTATAATTCTCTAGTCAACAAGCAGAAACGAGGATATTTATATGAAGAAAACAGTTACAAAACGAGAAAAGATCATTCAATTATCAAGTATTTTATTTCCCATTCTCATTACACAATTAGGGTTGTATTCGATGAACTTTTTCGATACAACAATGTCAGGAAAAGTTCATCCTACTGACTTAGCAGGGGTTGCAATTGGTTCAAGTCTTTGGGTGCCAGTTTATACCGGATTAAGTGGAATCTTACTCTCCATAACACCAATTGTTGCTCATTTAGTTGGAGCAAAAAAAAATAAAGAAGTACCAAATATGATTATCCAAGGTTTATATTTAAGTGTGATACTTTCAATAATTATTGTCATTGTTGGTTATTTTTCCTTAGATCCAATTTTAACCAACATGGGGTTAGAGCAAGAAGTCCGCCATATTGCAAAGGGTTATTTAATTGCCTTATCTTTTGGCATTTTACCTTTGTTTATTTACGCTGTTTTAAGATGTTTTATCGATGCACTAGGGTTTACTAGAGTGACAATGTTTATTACTTTGACCTCTCTACCAATTAATTTTGCGTTTAATTATTTATTCATTTTTGGAAAATTCGGAGCTCCTAAACTTGGGGGAATCGGTGCAGGTATTGCCTCAGCTATTACGTATTGGTGTATTACTGCCATAGCGTTAGTCATTATTATGAAGCAGTCTCCTTTTAAAGAGTATTACGTATTTAAAAAATTTTATAAGGCTTCTTTTAAGGCATGGAATGAGATATTAAAAATAGGGGTTCCTATCGGATTATCCATTTTTTTTGAAACGAGTATTTTTGCCGCTGTTACACTATTAATGAGCCAATATAATACGATTACGATCGCTTCCCATCAAGCAGCGATAAACTTCGCCTCCTTTCTTTATATGCTACCATTAAGTATTTCTATGGCCTTAACAATCATTGTCGGCCATGAAGTTGGTGCAAAACGTTTAAAGGATGCAAAGCAATATAGTTATATAGGAATCGGATTGGCTATCTTTCTCTCAGCTTTATCTGCAGCGTGCATCTATTTCTTCCGTCCTGAGGTTGCATCTATTTATACTTCAGACGCAGCTGTGTTAAAACTAACTCAGGACTTTCTAATTTATGCGATATTTTTTCAACTTTCAGATGCAATCGCTGCTCCTATTCAAGGAGTTTTAAGAGGATATAAGGATGTCAATATTACTTTTATGATGGCTCTTGTCTCCTATTGGGTTATAGGATTACCTGTTGGCTATCTGTTAGCAACCTATACAACATTAGATGCATTTGGATTTTGGATCGGGTTAATTTCTGGGCTCGCTGCAGGTGCCATTGGACTGTCAATTCGACTTCATATCATTCAGAGGAAAAATGAGATTGCCTTATATCGAAAAAAGCTAATTCAGTGAATTAGCTTTTTTGTATTAAGTATGATTTATTATTGAGTAAATCCCATTTTTATTATTCTTCCCATTTGTAAGTATAGTACGTTTCTTGCTCAAACCAATGCTTAGCTTCTGGATCATTATTTAATAGCTTTTCTTCCATCTGCTTTAACATCCCTTCAGTTTGTGAACGGTGAGCCCTAAGTGCTTGTAATTTTATATCCGCTACATCTGTAATATTAATCGTAATATCTGGTTCACCAATTTTTTCAAAGCGATTATTTGAAAAAGCCAGACAATAGGTTACAGGACGTTTTTCAATCGGTCGACGTTTTAATGCACGAATAACAGCAGCACCGCATGCATCATGATCGGGGTGGACTGCAAACCCTGGATAAAACGTAACAATAAGTGTCGGCTCAACGCTATCAATTATTTCCTCCATCATATCAGCTAACTCTTCGTCATCTTCAAATTCAAGTGTTTTATCACGGAGTCCAAGCATCCTTAAATCTTGTACATCCATCGCCCTACAAGCATCCTCTAACTCTTTCTTTCTGATAATTGGCAGAGATTCACGATTCGCAAAGAGAGGGTTTCCCATATTTCTTCCCATTTCACCTAAGGTACCACAAGCATATGTAACCGGAACACCAGCTTTTCTTTTTTGTGCAATTAGTCCTGCAACACCAAATGACTCATCATCAGGGTGCGGTAAAATTACTAAAACATGTTCTCTCATCTTCAATCTCCTCTTTAGTCATTTATTTAAACGATTAAACTTTTAATTAGATTGTGTCAGTATTGGAAAGGTTTTTCACTTATTTGTAAAGCAATAGCTAATTGTCCTTCTGAGTTGTGACCAGCCATTAACAATTGATTTTCATCATTATAAACCCAATCTGTTAATCCCTCTGCATAAACCCATCCTTCATCCATTTTTAATCCGACACGATAAGGACCATTTCCAGTAATTTTCGCTTGACGATACGTTACTTTTGTATTTCGGATAAATGCAACCACAGTCATGTTTGATTCGTTTTTATGAGCAGAGTATGCTCCTGTTGTCGTTTCTAAATGAATATAAACTGTTTTGTTTAGAAATTGTTCTAAGTATGCTTGTACAGCTTGTTTTGTTATTGGCTTCATTTTTATAACTCCCCTATAATTTTATTTCTTAAGAGTTTCGAGTACGTTAATATGTGAATCAATCAATTTTATCTTGTAATCATCATTTAATGTAGAAGCGACAATTCTTTTGACAGATATGTGAAACTTCTCATAAGGGCTTTTCCTAAGTCTTGGATGTGTCATTTCATCCTTAAGTTCCTTTTCAATTGAAGCTTTTAAAGTTTGAGTCTCATCAATTTCAATAGGTAGCTCTCGGTTTATCCATAATTGTCGATACGCATCCAATAATTCTTTTGCATCCATCTTCTATCCCTCAATTTCTTCTAATCTTTACATACCAATTGTATTTTTTCTTGATCGTTTTACTTCAACTTTTTTAAAGTATTTTGAATTAGATAATGTAAAAAGTATTAACGCACTCCAAATGAACGTAAATGTAATCACTTCGATCGTTGTAAACGGTTCTTTATATACGACAATTCCGATAACTAACGTTATGGTTGGTGCTATATATTGGAGCACTCCAACCATAAATAATGGGATGCGTTGTGCACCACTTGCAAAAAGCAATAATGGTAAAGCTGTTGCGACACCTGCTCCTACCAATAATAAATTTGTTGGTAGATCAAAAGCTAAAAATTCTGATTTCCCTTGACTAGCTATCATCCATAAATAGTACACTGCTATCGGAGTCACAACCATCGTCTCAAACGTTAAGCCAATTGTTGAACTGAATTTTGTCAGCTTTTTCGTCAACCCATACAATCCAAAGCTTAATGCTAAAGTAATCGCTACCCATGGAATTTGTCCATAATGAATTGTCATGATCAACACACCAATCGCCGCAACACCAAAGGACATCTTTTGCCATAAATTTAACTTCTCTTTAAAAAAGATCATTCCTAAAAGGACACTTATTAATGGATTTATATAATATCCTAAGCTTGCCTCAATCATATGCTCATTATTAACAGACCAAATGTATACAAACCAATTTATGCTTATTAGCAATGATGAGAAAACTAATAAAAGAAATAATTGCGGTTGTTTTATCATCCGCTTACTTGCGACCATTATATTTTTCCATTCTTTATTTAAAGAAAGTAAAATAAGCATAAATAAAAATGACCAGAATATTCTGTGTGCTAATATCTCTTCTGCTGATACATTTTCAATCATTTTCCAATATAAAGGTAATATCCCCCAAAGTAAATATGATCCCGCTGTATAAATAATACCTTGTTTGTATGTATTTCCTGTTGATGTATTCACTTCAATAACCTCACTTCATATGCACTTAACGTTCATTATAAACTTGAAGGTTCATGTCCTACAAGATATAAGCACTGCTAACCGTTTTCTTTTATATTGCATATCATGTTAATAACTATCTTCGTCATTAAGGATGTGAAAAAATGTTTCCTTGGAATAAACAATTTCCATTCGATCAAAAGGGTTTTACTCAACACATCAATAAAATGAATCCAAAGGAAGTTGAGAACTATATACAATCAGTTATGAAAAATGTTTTTGGAGAAGATTTCACTCAAGGCTTCCCTTTTCAAGGTGAACTTACTCAAAATGAAAATAGAGGAAACACTTCAAAAAAAACGATGCCAGAGATTTTTGAAACAAATGATTTTGTATATGTAAAACTACCTGTTTCGGAAGACAATGTTGGAAGAATTAAAATACAGCATACAAACCATCAATTAATTGTTCACAACTATCCGAATCAATCTGACCAAAATAAATATTTGCTTCCATCACCAGTAAAAAGGAAAGGAGCAAAAGCTAGGTTTATTGAAGGTTGCCTGGAAATACAACTTATTCGGTTACACGACCATAGTATTTCAGAAATAGATATATCCTATTAAGACCGTAATTTAACCCACTTAAAGATACCCCAATTACACTTGGACACTAATTGATATGATCTTCCTACTCTTGAATTGAAAGTAAGTTGTAAGTTGTTGTATCAGTAACAATTCATTTTAAATCAAAAAAACTACCTACTTTGCAGGTAGTTTTTTTGATATGAAGGAAATCCTTTGTTCAATCCCTAATGGAAGTAATGGTGCTCTTAGTGAAATACAAATTCCCCTTCATATTTGATGTTGTTAATATGGGTAACCCCCGCCATATGGAGGATAGCCGTAGCCATAACCATATGGATATCCTCCATATGGATATGGTGGGTATCCATATGGTGGTCTCGGTCTAAAAATCGCACTTCCGACTAATCCCCCAAGTAATCCGCCCACAAACGGACCACCAAATAAGAATCTTCCACCAGGGTATGGTCTACGAATATAATTACGCATCATATAAGGTGACATTATTTTTTCCTCCTCTAATATTTACCTACACTAAAAAGTATTCATAGAAGTAAATATTGGAGTGGGCTAATATCTATGTTTTAGGTAATTAGTTTAATTTCTTTGCTAATCATGTACATTTTGTTATCAAATCATTCTTCATATATCATCTTTTTTGTCATTCCACCATCAATAACAAGATTTGTACCTGTTACAAAATCATTTTCATCCATCGTTAAATATAAACATGCCATTGCAACATCTATTGGTTTTCCAACTCTTTTCGAAAAATGTTGCGAATGATCAATCTCTCTTAATAATTGATAATCACCCGTTTCAATCCACCCTGGAGAAATCGCATTGACTTGGATGTTATCTTCTCCAAGTGAAGCTGCCAGAGCATGTGATATTGCCACTATTCCACCCTTTGTAGCTGCATAAGACTCTGAGTTTTTTTCAGACATGATCGCTCTTGTTGAAGCAATATTTATGATCTTCCCACCGTATTGATTTTCTTTCATATATTTAGCAGCTTCTCGTGATGCAAACATCACACTTTTTAAATTTGTTGAGATAACTGAATCCCACTCTTCAACCGTTATGTCATATGGTGAAACCCATTTTGAAATACCAGCATTATTAATAAGAATATCAATAGTATGATAACGTAAGATTGTTTCTTCCATCAGCGATTCAATGTCTGATACTTGTGAGACATCTGCTTTTATATAACTGACGTGTAAGGATTTGGCTTGGTATTCTTTTTCTAATTCTTTACCAGCATCTTCATCAATATCAGCTATAATGACGTTATATCCTTTCAAAGCATATTGAAAAACAATTTCTTTCCCTATTCCTTTTGATCCCCCAGTAACGATAACTGTTTTAGACATACAATCAGTCCTCCTCATCAGGAGTACAATATGTGTTAGCCCAGATTCCGACTTCGTTCATAACACCTTCTAAGTGTCTACCTTTTTTAGTTAATTGATAAATTACTTTCACAGGTGTTTCATCATAAACAATTCTTTCCAAAAGTCCTTCATTTTCCAACTCTTTTAGCCTTTCAGATAACATCTTTTGACTAATACTAGGGATAATCTCTGTCAGATCCTTAAATCTTTTAGGACCATCTAATAAAACATGAATAATAATACCAATCCATCGTTTACCTAAAAGACGAAAGGCAGATTCCATTTTCGGACAAAGATTGATCTTCATAAATATCGCCCCTTGTTTTAATTTCTTGACTCATTTTATCACATCAACTATTATATGTTATGTGAAATAAACTTACAAAAAGTAAGTATATAACTTTTAGTATAAAAGAATTATACAGCAAATTCAACCAAGGAGGCTTTACAAATGAGTACAACAACATACGTTGAAGATTTATTTACAGTTCTTAATAATCGAGCATCTGTACGTCACTACGATCCTAAAGTTAAAATTTCAGAAGCAGAACTATCTGAGATTTTATCCTATTCAACTAAAGCACCATCAGCATGGAACTTGCAGCATTGGCATTTTACTGTTTTTAAAAGCGAGGAATCGAAGCAAAAGTTACTTCCTGTCGCTTATAATCAAAGCCAAATCGTTGAGTCTTCTGCAGTTATCGCGATTTTAGGTGACCTTGAAGCCAATAATAATACTGATTTAGTATATGATCCCTTAGTAGAAGGAGGATATATCACTCCTGAAATTAAAGAAACATTATCAGGTCAAATTAGTCGTGCTTATACTGATAAAGCATTTGCTAGAGATGCAGCATTTTTAAATGCTTCCTTAGCAGCCATGCAATTAATGCTAGCAGCTAAAGCAAAAGGCTATGATACTTGTTCCATTGGTGGCTTCAATAAAGATCAATTTATTAAAGAATTCAACATCTCGGAAAGATTTGTACCGATTATGCTGATTACCATTGGAAAAGCAGTTAAACCAGCCCATCAAAGCAACCGCTTGGATCTCGAACAAGTGTCTACTTGGCTATAATTTATTAAAAAGTAGGAGTTTCTTGAAGGATTTTTCTTATATGACACCTTTATTTTATTGAATATTTCCTTATAAAGAAAGACAACAACAGTAAAAAAGACAGATCCCTTTTTACTTGCACGAATTTATGCAAGTAAAGGATACTGTCTTTATTTCATAAGGTTGGTTACATTTTTTCTTTCAGTACTGAAATCGCCTTTTCAAGCTGTGTATCATTTTCTTTCAATTTACTTTGAATCAGTTCCATAATTTTCATTGTGGTTTCGCCAGTTATTTTCCCATCTACTGTAAGTTTATGTTGCTTTTGAAACTCTTTAACAGCCTTTTCGGTACTATCGTCAAAGTAGCCTTCAACACTAATTTCTTCATAACCTAATGCTTTTAACATTTGTTGAGCTGAATTTACTTCAGTTTTAGAATCGCCTTTTTTAAGAACAATTTCTGGATTAATAAAAGGTAAGTTAGCATAGGCTGGAAGTTCTGCTTTAATTTGTGGTTCAATCCCTTTTTCATGAATCCAAGTACCATCAGGAGTTAGCCATTTTGCTGTTGTATATTTTACTGATGATGTATCTTTAAATGATTCGGCTGATTGAACTGTTCCTTTTCCAAAGGTTTTTTCACCAACTAAAGGAATCCCTGCTGACTGATGTAATGCTGCAGCCATAATTTCTCCAGCACTTGCAGTTCCACCATCAATTAAAACCGTTATTGGTAAGTCGATTGCTGCCTCATTTTCTGATTTATACACTTCTTTAGAGCCATTATTATATTCTACTTGGAGGATATTTTCCCCCTTTGCTACAAATAGTTCTGACATAGCTAAGGCTTGATCCATTAATCCACCTGGGTTTTGGCGTAGATCTATAATTAACCCTTCTACTTTTTTCTCTTGTAAATCTGTTAATGCTTTTGCTAATTCTTCACCTGTAGATTCGGAAAATTTGGTAATTTGAATTTTACCTATATTATCTTCTATAACCTCCGAATAAACTGTTTCTAATGGGATTGTGTCACGGGTAATTGTAAAATTCAACTCGCCTACACCTTCACGTCTGACAACAAGATTAACTTTTGTACCCTTTTCACCTCTAATTTTCATTACCGCTTCATTGACAGAAAGGCCTTCAATTGACTCTTTATCAACTTTTATAATGACATCTTTTGGCTTTAATCCAACTTCTTCAGCAGGTGACCCTTTAATAGGAGAAACAATCAAAATACTACCATTACTTTCTTGAATTTCAGCACCAATTCCTTCAAATGAAGATGAAATATTTTCACTAAAACTCTTTGCTTGTTCAACATCCATATAAACCGAATATGGATCTTCCAGGGATTCAACCATCCCTTTAATTGCCCCTTCCACAAGCTTGTCTGTATCAATATCTTTGTAATAACCCTTTTGTAAAATATCATACGTCGACCTTAACTTTTGGAAAGGGTCTCCATTACCAGCAATACTTACCTCTTTAGGTTTAACAATACTGTATGTAATACCTGCAGTAACAATTGCTGTAACAATAATCCAAATGAACAATCTACTCTTTTTCACTGTAACAATTACACCACCTTTATGTATGTACCTATTATGTCTAAGGTAAATTAAAACGTCAACAATTATGAGGAAAAGGTTCGGTTTTATAATTAAATTAGGCTGACTCGCCAAACTTTGTTGCTATTTACCAAGTAGTACGGTGTGGTTGATTGCAGCGAGAGATGCTTGCTTTCCGCGGGGTGGGCGGTGAGCCTCCTCGGCGTAAACGCCTGCATGAGTCTCACCTGTCCCGCTACTCCCGCAGGAGTCTCGCAATCCGCTCCAATCAACCTGAATTAGTTTTTATTTTAGAAGCAACACTCTCTTAGAAAAGAGCCTTAAATTATGTAAGAAAATATGAAGTCTTTTGAGTTTAGGACTAAATGATTATGTAATAATTCGATCGTTTTAGCTAGAACGATTTTTTCTAGTATTGAATAGTTATAACAGTAATTTATTTTTCATTTCGACAAATTGCCCGATACTTTTTCATTAATTAATTGTAAAGTTTATTACACAAATGTAAATTCAGGAGGTAATGTACCATGCAACTAGCAGAATACATCGGAAAAACTGATTTAGAAATGATTAATTTTTCGCTTTTATTAATAAAAGATATTGATTATAAAATTAAATCAAAAGCATTTTTTTATAAAAATCAAATTTTAAGTTATATAAATGATTGTGTCGATCATTTTTTAAATACTTTACATGTAAAATATTCACTTCAAACGATATACAAAGCTGAAATTCATCAAATGATTACCCCAAAATTAAATAAAATTTATGAGAAGCATTGTATTTTTAGCTGTATCTAAGCACCTGTCCTTTTGTTCCCGCATAGTTTAAGTTTAGGGAACTGAATGGAGGTATTCAATGAATTATTTAAATCTGTTATCGTTATTAGGTATCGGTGGTGCACATCCTGGTGGAATAATGCTAACAAAAAAAATTTTTGAAAGTGAACAATTCCCATTAGATTGCACGATACTTGACGCTGGCTGTGGAACAGGACAAACGACAAGCTATTTGCACCAATTAGGTTATCAAATAACCGGGTTGGACATTGACACACAAATGATTGAACATGCAAAAAATAGAAACCTCAACTTAAATATTGATATACCTTACATGAATGAAGATCTTTCACATACGACTGTTCCTAATGATACGTATGATCTTATTTTATGTGAATCCGTATTAAATTTCACCTCACTTCCACACACTTTACCGGAAATTTCACGGATATTAATACCAGGGGGTATAGTAGTCGCGATTGAGATGATTCGAAATGCCCCACTTACAAAAGAGGAAGAATTAGAGCTTACAGCATTTTATGGATGTGAACACATCTATTCTATAAGTGAATGGAATAATCTATTTACCGAATATGAGCTACCAATTTATAAGCATTTATCACAAATAGATCTTTCATCTGATGATAATAGTGAACCTACCACAGAATTTACTCCAATTAAATCAATACCTGATCGCGCTTTCATGCTTCTTTCTGAACATGAAAGACTAACACTAAAATACGCTAATAAACTTTCTTATTGTGTATTCTTCGCTCGTAAAAAGCTTAACAAATAAAGATTACTCAATTTATCATAGCTAGGTTTAGCGTACAATCTCTTACTGTTCATATCACATAAGATATGTTAATTGAGCGTAAGGGAGGGAAAGTCATGTCACAACACTATTATAATTTATGTTGTCGCTATAACGGGAAGGTTGTTAGGATTAATGATAGAAACGGTCGTGTACATGTAGGGAGAATTTGTAGAGTTACCAATAATAAAGTCTATATCGAGCCTATTGCACAAAGAGGTGGATATGGTCTTGGTTTCTATGGTGGTTACGGGTACGGTTATGGATACCCATATGGGATCGGTTTAGGATTTATTACTGGGATCGCTTTAGCTGGTTTATTTTTCTGGTAAATAGACGCAAAAGCGATTTTTTCATTAACAGTACAACAATAGACTTCAAGAGGAACTAAGATGTTAAGTACTAGCTTTTAGAAAATCCTATACTTCAAAAAGGGAAGGTTTAAAGCCTTCCCTTTACCGCTGACATTGGCAGTAATTAGTTACTTCTTTATAAATGGATATAATGTCATTGATTTTCATCCTAACTAATCCACTTGAGGATGGTGCAACAAAATCAATGACTCCTTCTACAATACTATGCTCCTGTTTTCCCCAGTCTGCCTTTTTTCTTTGACTATATTGAAGATAAACACCTTTCCCTACAAAAAAGGCAATTTTAGGTTTATATTTCTCTATTTTTTTCCTTAGAATAATTCTTCCTATTTTATATTCTTCAGATGTGATTTCATCGGCAGCTCTTGATGGCCGTGAGACAATATTCGTAAATCCAATCCCTTTGTTTAGCAATGTAAAGTCTTCTTCTGGTTTATAGTGTCGATCTGTAATACCTGCTTCATATACTATTTTCCAAAAACGATTATGCTTATTTGCATAATGATGACCTACTTCTCCAGATACAAGACTAGGATTAAATCCAATGAAAAGGATAATCAAATCCTGTTTAATATGATCCATTTTGTCTATCATAACTTATCACCGCTATATTTTTTTCACCTTTTGAAAATACTCTTCTAAAGTGAGACCGTTCTTATAGATTACTGCTGCCTTTTCTTTTCCAACATAACGTAAATGCCAAGGCTCATATTGATATCCAGTAATGGATTCTTTCCCTTTTGGGTAGCGGATAATAAAACCTGCTTTATGTGCATTCTCTTTGACCCATTTGCCCTCTACTGACTCACCAAAGTCCTCAGTTATTTCAAGATTTACACTTCTACTCGTAACATCCATTGCTAAGCCTGTTTGATGTTCACTTTGACCTGGTAGAGCAACTGCTTGTAGAGCCTGTTCTTCACCTTTATCTTCTTTTTCAACATTAAATATTCCTTGCTGTCTTGAATATGACCGAAACCCAGATACCGCTAGTAATTCAATCCCCTCATTTTTAGCTAGGGAAAATAATTCCTCTAAAGCTTTTGCTGCCTCTTTTCTTAAATATCGTTTCGGTATATCCTCTTCGCCAAATGAAAATTCAACGTTTGGAGTAACCAAGTCTGTTGGTTCATATCCCTCTGGTAAAGTATATTCTTTATTTACCATTGAAAGAATATTTGTCGGATTTTCAATTATTTTATTTCCGTCTACCTGTTTTACAACATTAAAAAAGTTTGACTCTAATAAAAAATCTTCGTCAATTTGTTCTTCTTCTGATACAACTAGATTATTTTCTAATTCACTTCTTTGACCAGACTGTTTTATATCCTGCCCCTCATGATTACCACTAAATGGCATCCCTTTTGGAAGTGAGAAGCTTGTGCACGCTGCTAGTGTTACAGTAAGAGACAAAATTATAATCATTTTTACATAATACGACATATTACCACCCTACCCTAAAATCAATAACATTATTTATTTTATCATTAAATAACATTCGAAATAAATGATTATTAGCTCCTACTCTCATCTTTACCTTTATACCTAAAAATTTAAACTGATTCCTTGCTATATCTTATCGACAAATTCCGCAATGCACTAAGTATTTATGGCAGAACAAAAGCGCAAGCGCCTTGATCAGCCTCGGGCAAATAAGATGATTTAGAATAGAAGACGTTCTTTGCCTTCAATTCTAAATTATCTTATGACCTCGAGGGGCTAGGCGCTGGAGCTGGATGCCGTGCGCTTATCCACAGTACAAGAATTTTATAATTTTCTAAGCAAAAAAAAAACGTGTGCTAGTGCACACGTTAATCTTTCTTTATTGCTGCATCAAGTGCAACGACGATCATATCATTAAATGTAGTTTGTCTCTCTTCTGAAGTTGTTTCTTCACCTGTTAATATATGGTCACTTACTGTTAAAACAGAAAGAGCTTTACGATCATATTTTGCTGCTAGCGTATAGAGGGCTGCTGACTCCATTTCAATAGCTAGGATACCATATTTTGCCCATTTTTCTAATTCAGCATTATCATTGTAAAACATGTCTGCTGTAAATACATTACCTACTTTAAGATTTAATCCTTTTTCAAGTCCTGTATCATAGGCCTTTTTAAGAAGATCAAAGTTAGCTGTAGGTGCATAATCAACTCCACCAAATGTTAAGCGATTCATTTGCGAATCAGTTGAAGCACTCATTGCCAATATGACATCTCGAACTTTTACATCCTTTTGAATCGCACCACATGTTCCAACACGGATTAACTGTTGTACACCATAGCTCTGCATAAGCTCATTTATGTATATAGAAATTGACGGAACTCCCATTCCCGTTCCTTGCACAGAAATTTTGATTCCCTTATATGTCCCTGTAAAGCCAAGCATTCCTCTTACTTCATTGTAACAGGATACATCCTCTAAAAACGTTTCAGCAATATATTTTGCACGTAACGGGTCACCAGGTAGTAATACCGTTTCAGCAATTTCATTTTCTTTTGCACCAATATGTACACTCATTTTACTTTTCCCTCCTATTTAAATGTAACTAAAGAGTCAATTTACTATACCATAAGAAATAATCCAAATAAAAGTTTCCCCGTGAGAAAAGATTATTTTGTGACTACCATTTCAAATACATAATATATTTTATGCTAATCATTTTTTTACAGCTTTATCTTGTGAAAGAAGGGAAATGATATGAAAGTAAATCTATTTAGGAGGGGAAAATATTTGAAAAAGAAACTAGAACAAGCTGTACAGCATGCAAATGAAACAAATCCAGGTTCTCGAAACAGATCACACCCTCAAGCATCAAAAAAATCAAAAAAACAAAAAACTCACGATAATAACAACACAAATGAAATGGGGTAAAATAAATGGGTAAAAAGCATCGTAATCGAAATACGCCTAAAAAGAATAATCATATTTCACCAGAAGTAACTGGCGCTGAGGAAATTGCTCATGGGAAAGAAGAATCTTCAGCAAAGCGAAAAAATGGTCCTGGACATAATCAAGAATCTCATTAATTTATGGCAGAGGAAAGCTGACAGTATTAATAAACTGTCAGCCTTTACCTTACGTGTATACGATTAATTTGTTTCCATCCTTCTGGATGAAGCTTATAATAATATTGCCCTTTTTTCCCCTCATCAATTAATAAGATATCACCAGTACATACATAGCGAGCCTGATAATCTGAGGGCATTCGGTCTGCTACATTAAAGGTTTGAAAAGCCTTTTCTAATACATCATTATGTCTATTCCCTTCAAGAAAACACCGATAGACAGCTTCATACCCTTTCTTGTCTCCAAACTTAGGAGTTTGAAAAATCGTAATATCATATGTATTTAATCGTTTCTTAACTAATAAAGAATAAACCATATTTCTCCCTCCCAGTAAGTCAGCATTGTATACTACTTAAATTAGCTACTGATGGAGAAAATCCCTTTATCTAAAAAAATCTTTTTTTGTCGAACAACGGATTTATTTTAGCTAATATTGTTGTCAAAACAATGAACCAGGCAAAACCTGCACTAAATCCGGCAATTACATCAGTAAAATAATGAACACCCAAATATATCCTACTTAATCCAATTAAGAAAATTAATGTTATCGTACTGATTAATAAAGTCTTTTTTTGTTTATTTGTATTACTCAAATAACGAATTAACAGATAACAAATAAAGCTATAAATAGCCATGGAATTCATTGAATGACCGCTAGGAAAGCTATAATGTAACGCTTCATATACTGCATTAAAAGATGGGCGTTCTCTTAAAAATTGCTCTTTAAGCTGATAATTTAGCAGTCTCACACTATAAAGCATTACAAATAAAAAGACGACATCTATAACCTTCCGTCTAATAAGTAAAATAATCGCAATAACAAAACAAATTGGTAACATGTATTTAATCGATCCGATATCTGATATGAATAAAAACACATCATTCAATAACGGTGAGCGAACCTTTTCGAAAAAAAGCGTTACGTTATTATCTAAAGCACCTATTACCTCATAGGGATAAATAATAGCGCAAAGTATAAATATAAATAGTGATATGATAAACCACTTTATCAAAGTCATTCCTCTCCTTTACTCGAAGACTTGGTTTTTAGTTAATTACCATCCTTTCTAATGATCATCAACCTCAAACCTAGTTGTCCATTGTTTGATCAAATTCCAAGCTTGACTAAAATTTAGTAAATGTTTCTAAATCAAAATGTTGAGTGACATCTTAATAGATAATAACTATATACTTCTTTTGCATCGGGGCGCGTAACACTACTCCTTTTAATTAATCGTACCGTTAGTGGTAAAGAAAATAAATGAGAGATTTTCATAATAATCTATGTCCCCTTAATTTTATTGGCTCTTTTCTAAGAGATTTTTAGAACAAAAACTAATTCAAGTTGATTGGAACGGATTGCGAGAATCCTGTGGGAGTAGCGGGACAGTTGAGACTCATGTGGCGTTTACGCCGAGGAGGCTCACCGCCTGCCCCGCGGAAAGCGAGCATCTCTCGCTGCAATCAACCAGACCGCATTACTTGGTAAATAGCAACAAAGTTTGCGAAAACAGCCATTTTATTTAATAAAGTGCTACCCTTTACCCATTAGAAATGTGATCATTTCACCGTGCGCTTCCCCTGCAGATGTTTTATTAAAGTTAGGTGAATATGGGTCACTAAATCCATGTTGTCCAACAAATTTATGTACCTCTATACTTTTATTCTCTAAAGTACAGCATAACTCATCCACATTAAATGACTTCTCTTCTTGTGGGAAAAATAGCTTTACCCTACACCTTGGTGAAATATATGTATAGTTCCTTATCCTTGAACCATAATACCCTACTATACCATCTACATAATCAAGCTCACTACATAACCAAGCAATTGTTGCCCCTACACTGTAACCAATCAGAAAAATTTTGTCATAGTGATCCTTTATATTTAAAACTAATTCTTTAACGGTGTTTAACGCATTCGCGAACCCAATATTTTCCATAAAATTTTCATACGCCATTTTCTCATTGGAATAGCTAAAAGTAATATTCTTTCCTAATAAATTTGGACAAATGACATCAAAATCATATATCGATAATGATTCGCATACTGTCCTAACGTGTTTATTAACACCATAGATTTCATGCAAAACAATTAGTGCATTTTTAGAATTATTATTGTAAATTAACATTTTCACCCTCATTATTTTAGGATTTTTTATAACTTGATGGAAACTTAATTACTATTACCTATTTTACTATTAGTTTAATATATATTTCCTCTTAAACTTAAATTTCCCCGTTTTTCAACCTGATTTGTTGATATTTTAGAAAAAAAACGATTGGTTTAAACCAATCGTTTGAAAGTTAAAAGAAATTAATTTTTCATCCCTGTATAAATGTGAACAGCATCTCTCAGAAATTCAGCAGTTCCAGGCTGTTGCTGATCATAATATGCAGTAAATCTTTCATCATCTACATACATTTGAGCAACTCCTGCATGGGCTTCCTTCGTGTAATGATCCCAATAAAAGCTTAACCATCTGCGATGTAAGTCTGCAGCTTTTTGAGCTAATTCTCCTGCTGGATCACCGGTAGCAAATGCCTCATTCAGTGTAGTTAGGACCTCTTCCCCTAGTTTTTCAATTTCAGAATATTGTTGTTTTGTCATATTTTTAATTTTTTGATTTGAACTATCTACTTGTTTATCACCATATTTTTCACGAATCTCATTTCCATATTTCTTTTCATTATCATCGATCATTTTTTGTTTAAAGCCTTCGAATTTTTCATTGTCTGACATATTCATTCTCCCTTCTGCTTGTGCTATTGTTTTGTCAACATTAGCAATTAGCATTTCTAATTGTTCTCGTTTTGCCAGAAGTTTATCTCGATGTTCTTTTAGTGCATCAGTACGATCAAAGGAAGGTTCTGTTATGATTTTTTTTATATTATCCAAGCTTACCCCTAACTCTCTGTAAAAAAGGATTTGCTGTAATCGATCGACCTCTGCCCCACCATATATTCGGTATCCTGATGAATTGCATCTTGCCGGCATAAGAATCCCAATCTCATCATAATATCGAAGTGTTCTCGTACTAACGCTCGCCAATTTCGCAAGTTTTTGCACTGTATATTCCATGCTTTTACCTCCTGACAACATCACTTTACACCTTAACGTAACGTCAAGGTAAATAGGTTTTCATAAAATTTTCACAGGTTTTTGGTTTAATTTTAAAAGGCATGTATCGTTCAAACGAAACATGCCTTTAAGTAACAATAATTATTCATAAAACAGTTGTTGCTTTACTTACATTTCTGGATTTAACTATATCAAAAAGACTGACTAAAAATCATGTCAGTCTTCGTTCAAAGTTTAATTATGAAATGGAACAATTAGTTATTAATGTACTTCTCAAATACTTCGCCAAAGTCTCTCTCATGGTATTGTTCACGAGCGGAGGATAGCCAATTAAAACCGAATTCAGTTAGCCCTTTGTATGTATCAGAAAGGTTGTTGTCATCTGTTCGAGCATTTTGAAGAACTGCTACAGCCTTATCTAAACTTTGTGTTGCCATATTTAAAATAATCTCATTTTCGTAGGTTATTTCAGAAATTCGGATAAGGGCTTTGTATAGATCTTTTAGTTGTTCAATTTGATCTTTTCTTACATCAATATCAAATGTTTCACTACCAATTGAAAATTTTATTTCTACATCCATATCGATCTTTCCAGCTGTTTCAAGCGAAACTCCTGAAATTTTATGTTGAGAATATGGATATCGATTCAATGTTCTTTTTGATGAAGCCGCACTTGCTCCATTTACGTGTATAACAGCAAGGTTTGTGAAGCAATATTCATCAGCTTTCGTTTTTATTAAAAAGTAGATTTTTTCATTATCTTCATGCATTACATAGTCATCAGCATCCGTTTTATCATAATCTGCAGGCTGAATAATTGTTCCAATATCAGATAACCCTAATGCATCTGCTGCTAGTTTTTTAAACATCTTCTCATCTCCATTTTTTTATAATGGCTGTTTTCGCAAGCTTTGTTACTATTTACCAAGTAGTGCGGTGGGGTTGATTTTCGTTTTAAAAGCAACAATCTCTTAGAAAAGAGCCTTTATAATAGTTGATATTTTCCACTCTATAATTGTTTAACTATGCTTCATTAGTACATCATTAAAGGTTGCTTTAATTGTAGGAAGTTCATAATCATGAATAATTAATTGAATCATTGATTCATCCATATCTAGTGCTTCTGAGAACAAACCAGCTAGTCCTCTTGCACGACGGTCAACTTCCATGATTACTTCTAGTTTTGTTTCGTCAATTTGGAAGAAAATCAACTCAACCTCATCGAATTTACCATAATAAGGACCTGAGGTTGGAACAAACTCGAATTCTTGAACAAACGGTAGTCTTTTACGAATTTTATATGAAGCTGCTTCATTTTTAACCTTTCTTAATTTAAAACCGAGTTGTGAAAATACGCTCATTGCTTCCTCTACCATATCACTTGGCAAAATGTCAATCATATCACGGTCTGTTGGATCAACTGAGCCT
This sequence comes from Metabacillus bambusae, assembly GCF_017497975.1. Lineage (GTDB taxonomy): Bacteria > Bacillota > Bacilli > Bacillales > Bacillaceae > Metabacillus > Metabacillus bambusae. The sequence continues at coordinate 241,317 of NZ_JAGDEL010000006.1, forward strand.
TTTATATCTACTCCAGTTTGGATCCACACTTTTGATGAACCGGTACTTATTGGAGTATCCATCGGGATTTGAAATTTAAAAGGAATGGTTTTTAATTCTTCTGGCTTAATGACAAAGGGTTCGTTAAGTTTAATTGTTGAAATAACTGCTTGTTTATGAATGATTTTATCATCAGATTCTTTTTCATATGTAGTATTGACAGTTAAGTAGATTTCATCAATATTTTGTTCGATACTGCCACCTTTAATCTCAACAATTCCTTCTGCTTCTTCACCTACTTTAATTGAAGATTGGGAAAGTTTTGTATCTACCTTAGCCGATCCGATTCCAATACTAGCTAAAACCTTGTTAAAAAATGACATATACTAACTCCTCCATTTAAATGCATTCTTTTACATCATTTATTAATAATTGGACCTCTGTATACGGTTCATCCAGTTGAAGCATTTTTCTTAATACTTTTTTAGCGATGGGTGTAATTTGTAATTCTTCTTCCCAGCTTCTTTTTTTCTTTGAGTTTGGTTCAAAAGAGGAATAGAGTAAAAACAATAAAAAATGTCCTAAAGCGTAAAAATCACTTTTAAAAGCAACTTCCCGGTACAATTGCTTTTCCAGATGATTGACTTTTTCCTCTATTAGACTTGTTTGATCTCCAAGCTTTCTTGCAAGTCCAAAATCAATAATATAGTACTCTTTATCATTTTTTAGTATGTTTGGAATTCTTAAATCCCGATGAATATAACCAAGGTCATGAACTTGTTTTACCAAGTGTAAGATATGGTAGAGCTCTTTAAATGCTGCAGATTCGGTGTATGAAATGTTTTCACGGAAGATTATTTCTTCAAATGTACTTCCCTTTTTATGCTCCATAACAATAAATTGCTTGTGATTCTCTTCAAAATGTTCATAAAAGGCCGGAAATGCTGAACTATTTAATGCTTTTAAAATATTTGCTTCACGTTTAAATGAATTCCGTCCTGATTCTTCAAGCATTTTATACTTCCGTAATTGTTTTAATACAAGGAGATGTCCTTGTTGGTCATTCACTAAATACGTGTAACCGTAGCTTCCTTTTCCGAGCAAATCTGCAATAATATATTTCCCACCAACAATTTCTGCAGCCTTTAAAGGTTTTTCACTAATTTCTATTAGTTTAGAGTAAATCCTGTTCATTTAACTACTATAGGAGCTAAAGAAACCACTTGATTTATGTTTTTTCTTATAATATTGATGGCCATATTTAGATGGATGATTAAACCCTGATTTTCGTTTTTTAAAATCACTTGAGCTATAACGATGATGGGAATGGGAAGATTTACTTGATATAAGTGATTTAAGAATTTTGCGTAACATGTTTGATCCCTCTTTTCTGTTTTATGTTTATATATACGAATTAAAAGAACAAAGGTTTCACTTTTTCATACAATAATACATCAATTATACCCGATTTTTTAACCGTGCAATAAAAGTATATTAAATAAGGATGGCTTACATGTTTGAACTTTTAAAAGCATTTGCTACGAATCAAAAGGAATACCCTACTATAGAAGAATCTGAACGGATAAAGCTTTATGATAAGATAAAACAATCATTAAATAATCTTACTCCTACTTTTACAACACAAACTGAACGTAATTTAATCCGAAGAATTTACAAAGAAACAGAACAACATAATGTTAATAATCTAACTCGAACAGAAGCATATCTCCGTTTTTTTTCCAAACATAAAGAAATTCATTGGGCATTTCTTGCTCATATGGTGTCACGTAATGGTGGATATAGTATGACCGACTTAAAAAGCTCGTTAATCGGCGATTTTTTTGACTATGAGAAAAAGCAGATAATGTTCGATTTTTTAGAGAGAGCCAATGCACTAATCTTTTATGATGCATATCCACAATTACTTTTATACGAAAAAAGCATGAATGAAAACACATCATATTTTCACTTACTTCCCGCTTTTCATATTTCAAAATTTATGATTCCAATCTGGAACTATTTTCTTACGTCCTCTAATTCTACCTTATTAACCTTAGCTCTCATTACAAATGAACAGAATTATGTAGAAAAACACTTAATGTCTTCGCAAACAACGAAAAATAACATCTTTCATACACTACCATATATTCTGCAGGAAAAAATGGGCTTTACACATGTAATTTTCCCCTATAAACGATATTCATTTTTAAGGTATTACAAACTTTCCGGAATTGAGGTTCATGAATTTTCCTCAGTGTCTGAACGAATTCGAATTGGAAAGCAGCTTTATTCGATCCTGTTTTCAAAGCAGCAATATGATTCAATATATAGCTTTGCCAATTACTTTGGCCACAGTGGTTCAAGAAGTGATTATTGGCCACACTTGTATACAATGGATAAGCATCATGTTCATAAAATCTATAGTCCTTCATTACCACATGCATGGAAAGATGTATCACATTCATTTCCTACAAAACAAGATTGGTTTACAGATATAGCTCAAATAAAATCCTTTGAAATTGGCATAACAATGAATCAAACAGACATAACAAATGATGTAAAACGTGATTTAAACATGTTATTGGCGCTAGGTAAATTAAAGTTTAACTAAACACAAGTTTGGTTAGTATCGTGTAGAAAAAAAATTCAAGATGAAATAGATCAATAGGAACATAATTTGAACACACAAATGAGACTGACTAAGTATCAGTCCTTTTTCACACATTCAGTATTATGGGGTATTAACCAAAATACATTGTGATTAGAATTCAGACGTTACACTATTTAGTCAGCCTCAATGTTATTAACTATTAATCTTCATTCTCAAAATCTAAATCTTCATCAATAATGCATTTGTTAAGAAGGTAATCAAACGTAATATCTGCTAGTTCTTCTAGCTCACTTTCACCAGGAACATACCCTCTTTTTGTGAGCTCATTGTAAAAGAACTCCGCAATCTCCTCTGTATCAATAATTACTTCAATTTCCTTCACAATATCGCCCCCCTTTTATTGTTTATGTCCTTGTAAATGGACATATGTCATCTAAAATCAATTAATTTTTCATTAAGGCTCTTTCTAAAAGATTGTTGCTTCTAAAACTAATTCAGGTTGATTGGAGCGGAGGTGCGAGACTCATACGGGTGCAGCGGGACAGGTGAGACCCCACAGGCGTTTACGCCGAGGAGGCTCACCGCCCGCCCCGCGGAAAGCGAGCAACTGGAGCGGAAATCAACCACACCGCATTACTAGGTAAATAGCAACAAAGTTTGCGAAAACAACCTTCATTAAAGGCTAATCTTAATTTAAACGAGACTTATCAGATCTTTACGGACAGTTACCAACAACCTATCTTCTTTGCTTCTCCTCAATCTTAAGGACGGGGTTTTATGTCCGTTAAGCCTTAAAAGTAAATAATATATATAGTTACTGGAATAAAGGAGGTTTTCTCACATATAGATAGATTTAAGTGGACAAGCATTCTTAATTAGGAGTGAATAATATGTTAAAAGCGGATTATCAGAATGGAATAATTGAAAAAGAAAGAAAATCAAATCACAGTATTCTTCAGTTTATTGACGGACCAGGATTTGACAAGCTTTTACAATTTTTACTTAGAGGATTATTTTTAGGGATGATCGTTTTTTGCATACCATATTTATGCTTTCTCTTATTTACCTGTTTTTTTTAATTATCGCTATCAGTTTCTCGATATCTTCGCAGACTTTTTAAAATTAAATCCATCATTTCTTTATATTCAGGTTCTCCAAACATTTGATAAAGTGCCTTATAGTCATTATAGATATCAAGTAATTCATCAATCATTTTTTTCTGCTCCTGTAGCCCATTTGCTACGTCGAATGTATCTGAACTAATATGATTGCTAATAATTGCCTTAAAATATCGGCCTGTATCTGTTTTCATGTTATTAAGATGAAGTTGTTGCATGAACGTTTCAGCGTCTTGATTACTTATCATTAGGCTCATCTCATCTTCAGTAGCTTCAAGCCATTCACCATCAGACATCCTTGTCAATTCATATGTTAGTTCTTCCCAACCATCATCAGCATATCGCCAAACCTCTGTTCTAATACCAACGATTCGAAATAATGAACTACCATATCCTTTAACTAGGACTATATCTCCAATTTGATAGAGAACATCAATGCTAATCTGTTCCGTTTCGATGACTGAACCTTCATAATCGGAATATAATTGAAGAGCGCTTTCAAAGTATAAAATTTCACTATGATTTACTTCATACACAAAGTGTTGGTCAACTTGATGTAGCTTCGTAATTGTCCCAACTGTGCCATACATAATAATCACGACAATGTCCCCTATTTTATATTTTGGTCTATTTTTCATCGTCCATCTCTCCTTTGTCGTGATTATGAAGGATAGGATAGTATATGCTGTATTTCTCATTTCGTCATGGGCACTTTTTGGATAAGAAGATGAAATTGAATAGTTCGTCCATTCAAAAAGGCGATAGCTTATTTTAACTGCCTTATACTTTTAGGAAAGAGTAAGAATTAGATGTTGACAAAAAAGAGAAATATTTTATTTTCAAAGTAAAAAGACATAAAGCCATCTTGTCAAAGATGGCTTTATGTCTTTTATAAACCCTTATATTTGTTTTAGGATTTCATTTTGATAACGATCCCATGCATCATCAAATACAGACATACTATTTAAATAATGCCCATTCATCTCTAAATATGAGCTTAACTCATCATAGCGATCAGAATTCTTAGGAAAACCATGATCAAGATATGCATCATTTGCAAATTTTGCAATATCATCCATTGGCTTAGGATGACGATATTTCATTAAATAATGATAAAAGGACTTCATGTCTCATTCCCCCAGCGACAAGATTTTTTTATTATAGCTTTTTAATGGGTAGAATGAAACCCTGTAGCCTATATCCCATAATAATTCTCCATAATAGTAAAGACACCATTTAAAAGCAATATTAAATCACTCGAAGACCTGTCGTAATAAATTCACCGTAAAACTAGAACAAAAGCGCAAGCGCCTTGAACAGCCTGGGGCAAATAAGACGCTTAAGAATAGAAGGTGTTCTTTACCTTCAATTCTTAAGTGGCTGTAGACCAAAGAGGGGCTAGGCGCTTGGATGCCAAGCGCTTATCCACAGTACAAGAATTTTATAATTTCCTCCTAGACTACAAAAAAGAGCCCCTAAATGGGGCTCTATGCCATTAGTATGTTTATCGTACGTAAGCTGCACCTACGATAATTAACAAAATGAAAAGGACAACGATTAAAACGAAGCTATTATCATTACCGTACCCAACGTCTCCATAAGGATATCCATGATCATAGTAACAATGCATATTTATCCACTCCTTATAATCCTAAAATTAGATTTCTCTTTTCTTTATGTCATGGGTGGGTTGTATTGCATGTGCATTCGCCTATATTTTATTAAAATAGATAATTTATTATCTATTGTCATGGATAACGAAAAAAAGCTACACAACAATGTGTAACTCAAAGTAAAACGGTTTTAATTTTAACGCTTTTCTAAAAGATAGTTGTTTTTTTAATAGTTTCTTGAACAAAAACCATTTTAAGTTGATTGGAGCGGAAGTCGATCATTCCCCAATACTTGTTATGAAGCAACAAAGTTTGCGAAAATAGCCTTATTTTTCAAAGAACTCGATCCATTCCTGATCAGGACCTCTAAAGAAGATATATTTTGCGTCGTTTGGAAGGACTGTAATTTCTTTGCTAATCCATTCAACACCAGCTTCATCAAGTCTCTTTTGTTCATTCTCAATATTTTCAACTTTAAATGCAACATGATGAACCTTCCCTTCAACAGGAAGGTCAGCATTATACCCCTCAATAAATTCAACAATAATTTCCTCATTTATACCTAAAAAGGCAAGCTTTTTATCCCCATCAGTATGTAAAAATTGATCAATTAACGTAAGCCCAACAACTTCTTGATAAAATGTAATCGATCTTTCGATATTAGCTACTTGTATTCCTACATGTTCAAAGCCAAGAACAGCCATCTCCAGCAACTCCCTCTGTATTTTTAATCATTTTTCTATATTATTTTACGCACAGACAAAACTTCTAGCTACCATTTATCTATGAAATCGGCACTGTTATACAACACTGTTGATAAATAGAAGCAAGAATTCCCTTCCCTAATCTAAAAACAACTATTAGATTTAACAGGGCCTTCAAATTAAAATGAAGGAGACTAAAATCAATGATAAGACAATTCTGTAGTTACCTCATTTTAGTTGATACCCTTTTATTCAAATAAACGAGTATACTGCCCGTATCCTTCTCTTTCAAGATCTTCTTTAGGAATAAACCTTAGGGCGGCTGAATTAATGCAATAACGAAGTCCATTAGGTCCTGGACCATCATTAAAAACGTGACCAAGATGAGAATCAGCAGTCTTGCTTCTTACCTCTGTACGAAGCATGCCATGTGTAGTATCCATTTTCTCAATAACTTCTAATTCCTGGATCGGTTTTGTGAAGCTTGGCCACCCACAACCGGCATCATATTTATCCGTCGAGCTAAATAATGGTTTTCCAGAAACAATATCAACATAAATGCCTTCTTCCTCATGATTCCAAAACTCATTTCGGAAAGGTGGCTCTGTTCCGTTATTTTGTGTTACTTCATATTGGATTGGGCTTAATGCTTCTTTTAAGGCTTGTTGATCTTTTCCTTTCCAATATTGTTCAATAAATTTATCTCTACCTGAACCTGTCCGATATTGCTTATATCTAGCAGTGCTTTTTTTATAAAAATCTTGATGATAACCCTCTGCTGGATAAAATGGCTTTGCTTCTACTATCATTGTAACGATTGGTTTAGAAAACCTTCCACTTTGCTCTAGCAGTTGCTTTGATTTTTCAGCTAACTGTTTCTGTTCCTCTGAATGATAGAAAATCGCTGTTTTATAAGATTCCCCACGATCGTGAAATTGACCACCTGCATCTGTAGGGTCAATTTGCTGCCAAAACAATTTTAATAAGTTTTCATATGGAAATATTTCAGGCTGAAATGTAATTTGAACTGCTTCGAGATGTCCTGTTGTATTAGAACAAACTTCTTCATAGGTTGGATTTTCTTTTTCTCCACCTGTATAGCCAGATATTACACTAACAATTCCTGGAAGTTCATCGAAAGGTTGTACCATACACCAGAAACATCCCCCAGCAAATGTCGCAAATTCTAGTTTGTCCTTACTCATTATGTAACGCCCCCTATTTAGTGGTTGTCTTTATTATATATCAAGATATAAATCGGATGAAAGTAAACTGATTCATCAGTTTGAAGATGTGAGGCATTACTCAGTTATTCTTTATTCTATAATGTGACGTTATATGAACAGCCTTGTATTGTAAATAACTTGACACATTCATAAACATTCCTTAGTCTTAAAAAAGAATATATTGTAGGTTCGGAGGAAATCAGCTTGAAAAGTCGTCAAGATAAAATGTATGAAATGGAAGCACTCATGCGGCATGTTTATAAGAAATTACGACAAGAAATGAACCAGGTTTATGATAAAGAAATGTCAAGAAATGAGTTTTTCATTCTCAAAACACTCTACGAACAAGGTTCAAAAAAGTCATCTGACTTATCTAAAATGCTAAATGTATCAGCTTCCCACATTACTGCAGTAACAGATTCATTAATTGAAAAGAGTTGGATACAGCGCGTTCGATCTGTTCAAGACCGAAGAATTGTTGACCTCCATTTAACTGAAGAAGGTAAAAACACATTAGAATTATTTGAAAAAAAGAAGACTGACTTTTTATTACAAAAATTCAATGATTTTAGTGACCAAGATATGGAAAACTTTATCACCTTATTTAATAAACTATTAAACGCTTAAGAACTCAATTAAATATATGAGAAAAGGCTATAAAACCAAACTATGCAAGTTTTCTATCATCACCTTGAATAGTGACTTATTATAGCTTTTTTACATATTTCCCACAAAATCGCACAAGCTAGTATTTAATATACTAGGAGGTGTAATCCGTATGTCAACCCCTTATTTATGTCCAAACTGCAAAACAAATCGTTCACGGTTTAATATTATTGAACAACATGTAAAATCGGTTAAATTAAATCCACAAACCGGAGACCTTGTTGAGGAATTAGAACAAGCTTCTTTAGACCCCTTTCATGTAGCATATAAAGGACCTCAATATAAGGTGCAATGTGGTGTATGCGGTCTTATTGAGGATGAACTATCATTTATTAAAAGAGCTCAGCTAAAACAATAAAATATATTATTAAGAACTTGGCTTATCACCGGGAACTAATGTTGAAAACCTTTATTATTCTTATACTATAAAGCATTTGAGATATAAATACTGATTATTACAAAAATGCCCCTCCAATCAACGTAAACATTGTTTAAAGAGGGGCTACTAGTTTATTACCTTTTGCTATCTGAAATTGTTTGTAAATAATGAAGTAAAACATCAACTAATCGATCAGGCTGTTCAAGCATTGACATATGTCCACAGTCTTCAATCACAGTATGTTTAATAGTTGATTTTTCAACAGAAAAGGCACGTTCTAATGGAATAAGTTGATCTTCTCTACCTGCAACTAAAAGAACTGGTACTTCGAGATTTCTCAACACGTCATTTCGATCAGGTCTATTTTTCATTGCATCAAGTGCACATATTGCACCATAATCAGATGTTCTATAACCAATGCTTTTCACATAATCTATTTCTTTCTTTTGTTCATTTGCATTCTTGACTGAAAAAAGTTTTGGTATTAAATCATTCACAAAAGGAACGATCCCCTCAGCTGTAATCTTTTGAATTCCCCTGTCTCTGTTTACTTTACCTTCTTCTGTATCAGGAAACGCAGTTGAATGCACTAGCACCAAGCCAGAAAGTTTTTCAGGGTGTTTTTCTGCAAAGGCAAGACCTATATATCCGCCTAATGAATGACCTACTAATGTTGCTCGATCAATCTGTAAAGAATTTAAAAGAATCGAAATATCTTCTGCCATCTCTGTTATTTCATAACTATCCCACGGCGTACTCGATTCCCCATGCCCTCTTAAATCAATCGTAAGAACTCTGTTTTTTTTCACTAAATGTGGAACGATATACTTCCAATAATTGTGATTACCACAAAACCCATGAATTAAAACTACACAATGACCTACACCTTGGTCCATGTAAGAAATCATATTATCTCCCACATTATGAGTAAATCGCTCCATCATTCACCCTCCGAGTTCAAATATAAACTTTTATCAGTTCAACGGTAATCGTAACAAACATTTAGTTTGAACTCAAATATTTTCGCAAGATAAAACAAAATGCCTCAAAAGCATTTAACAAACTAGTGTAGGGTTTCTAATCTAAAATAGAGTAAACAGATACGTAATAACACCTATTAAGGAAATCAGAGGTGTTATTACGTACTTAATAAATTACTCTTAAAATTTGCTAATTGCCTAGAGGTTAAACTTATCATTTGAAGAAATTTCCTGATCCTAACTAATCATTCACTGTTCTGAGTTGAATTAAAAAACATTTCTTTTTCATCTTTTTGAGTTTTCTTTTTTTTCGTCTTCTTTTGTTTCCCCATCTTTCCATCTGATTCATAGCTTAATTTTGATTCATTATCCATATTTATCCTCCTAAAGAAAGAAAGTTTAATCATTATTCTGTCCCTTATACGAAGAAATATGTTGAAATAGCATATCTTCTTAGAGGATTCGTAATGCAAGACTACTGACTGATTAAAAAACATAGAATCTATCTTTTTACCTGATTTTACAATAATTTACTGTAAATTTTGTTAACATATTTTATCTGTATTTTAATTTTCTAAAGAAAATGTACAGTTTTTGTAAAAAGAGTATACATGCCAGCATTTTCAATTATTATTAGATTGAGCCAGCTGGTTCACAAAATCACTCATTCGTTACATGGGAGGAATAAACAATGAATAAGAGTTTATTATTGAAAGTTGGAGCATCATTACTTGCTGTATTTTTAATGGCTGCATGTAACAACACAGAGGATACTGAAACAGAAGACACAAACACTGAAGAAACAGGAACAGAAACTGAAGAAGAAACTACTGAAGAAACTACTGAAGAAGAAGCTGAATAAATTCTTAAATTTTTAAAAGCAAACAAATTATTATGTACTTAAAGATTCATCCAAATGAAGGAAAAACTATGTAATGCTTTAAGCCCTGCTCCTAGCAGGGTTATCTCTAAATCAAATGTAAAGGATCTCTGTGCAGAATAAGTTAGCGCAGCTTCCGACACCATTTCCTTCAAACAAAAAATGAGAGGTTCAGACCTCTCATTTTTTCAACTATTGTTTTTTTGCTTTTCATCTTTCATATGCCACAAATAAACCGCTATACTTAAAAACAACGTACTGTAACCTATATTCAGATAAACTTCATCCATATTTTCAGCAATAAGTTGCTGATAGGCAACTCCGCCAAAAATTAGTGAGATTAATATCGCTACGATACCAAATAAAACAAATTTGTTTTTCATATATGATCCCCCACATCTTCATTTTCATTTACCAGAAATTCACTTATCGTGTTTAGTATAAACAACAAATAAAACCTTATAAACATTAAATGATGCCAATGAACTAGATCAGTGCAATTTTTTCTCTATTATGATTTTCGCTTGGTCATTTTCGTAGGCAATTTCGTAGTTTATTTTATAGGTTTTCGAAACCTGTTCCTCTCCATTTCGTTCTAATGAAGTTAAGACAGCTTCGACAAATACCTTATTTTCTTTGTTTTCTGTCTTTAATTCTTCAATGCTTATTGAAATGATATTCAAATATTGATTTCGAAATGTATCATAATCCATATTAGATTGCCATTGACTACCTAAAAGCGAATATGCGGTAACAAAGTCGCGGAAATTTATACTTTCAATAAAATAGCTAACCAGATAATCAGATGTCTCTAGCATTTTATTTTCGTCTATTTCAGCAAAATCGTCAATAGCTGATGTTACTGGAAGGTTTTTCATAGGTGTTTCAGACCAAGAATTAACTAGTGGAAACACAGAGTTTATAGGGATACTAAAGCCGATGTTTCCTTGTTCTATACGAGCTGAGTTTATTCCAACCACCTTACCAGTTTTTCGATCAATTAGTGGCCCACCACTATTCCCAGGTGCGATTGGTGCCGAGATTTGATATACATTCTCATATGTATACGAATCAACCTCTAATTCTCTGTCCGTTCCACTGATAATTCCTGTTGTCACAGTATTTTGATAACCTAATGGACTACCTAAAGCTAAAATTTCATCACCTATTTCTAGCTTACTATTAGATGATAATACCAAAGGTTCAACATCTTTTAATCCATCAACTCTTACAACGGCAACGTCTGTTTCTGTACTAATCCCAATAACTTTACCCTCATAGCCTTTAGCATCAGTTGTCCTAATTTTTACGATTTCTTACCCATTTACTACATGTGCATTCGTAATGACATCACCTTGATCATTGTATAAAAACCCTGATCCAATCGATCCATCATCAAGCTCAACCATAACAACCTTCTTCTGAGCCTCTCGAATAATTTCCTTTAAATCAGGAACTACTTGTTCCTTACTAGTAATATTATCTTTTTTTAGAATTAATGATTCAGAAAACACATTTTCAGCTGTTTTATCTTTTATATATATATAACCAAAACCACCACATATCCATATAAGAACAGATACAATGATACTAAGAAGCAATTTTTTATTCATAAATTATCCTTTCTTCTCTTCAAGTAGCCAGGATATATTATTAATATTCACTTTCGCATTTTCCTTCGCTGAATATGTGACATGTTCAAAATTCCCTGCTTGACCAGGCTCTAGTTTATTTGGAAATACATTCGTTTTTCCTTTTTCTATTTTTTTTCCGTTCTTATCTACGACAGTAAATTCAATAATAATTGAATAGACAGTCTCTGTACCGCTATTTTTTACTATACCATCAATATATGCATCTCCATATTTGTCAACCTTTAATGTAATGCTAGATACTTGTACGGCTTTTGTGAGGTTACGTTCTTCTTCTTTTTTTGCCGCTAGTATAGCCTTCTCTATCCGTTCTTGTTCTGCCTTTTCAAAGGAAGACTTTTCCTCTGTTATTCTATCTTTTAAGGATAAAAGCTTTTCATTGTTAACAACATATTGAAGTGCTTCATCAATAATATTAACAGCTTGATTAAAATGCTTATTCTCTAGATTTTGTTCTGCATTGGTAGCACTAATCATTACCATCTTTGTGAAGATTTGTTGTTTTAACTCTGAAGCTTCTTGTAGTTCTAAAGAATATAAGGTAGAAAGCATATCTGCAAGTTCATCAATTGTCGTGAGTTTATTAATTTCTTCTTTTATTTCACCAACTTTTACACTTGTTTCTACCTGCTCTATATGATTTGTGAGATTGATAAATAATGGAGAGCTATTTATATTAACTTGTCTCTTTAAAAGGTTAATCTCTTTTTGCGCGTCATCAAAGTGCTCATTCATAATTTTCTTTTCTACACTAATTAAATCTTCATTTAGCTCTTTAATTGACAAGATCATTTCTTTTTCCTTCTTCAATATATCGTAATCATTACGATATGATAGGCCTTGTTCGATATATTCTAATGCTTTATCATATTCTCCTGCTAGCGCTTTTCTTTCTGCATTTTCTTGAAAAACTAACACCTTTTCGTTAATTTGTGATTCATAGAATTTTACAGAAAATAAAAATAAAATAACAATTATCAGGCTTATAATAGGTAGGAGATAGTGTACCTTTTTACTAGTTATTTCTGCATGCTGATTGAGCTGTTTACCACAATTAGAGCAGTAGTTAGCGTCATTTTCTAAATGATTGGCTCCACAGTTTATACAAAACATTAAGAAATCCTCCTCTTTTCTGTGGTAAAGGGGACGGAGCACCACAATCTAGTGTTTTTAAGTATCTTTATCCCTCAAAACAATCAATCTACTTTTTGTATCAAATTATCATGTAATAAAGCTCTATACTATTCGACATATATATTGTTTAGTATACATGTTTCGTCATTTTCATACTAGGTTTTCAATACAGGGTAATTCGTACCTTTTCTAAATATGAGAGGGTGAATGTTTAGAAAACTAAAAATCAAAAAGAGAACCAACATAGAAATTATTAGTCCCCTTTTTATCAACTTTATGGTAAAGGCACAAACAATGTAAACGTTATATCATCTTTTTTCAGATTAAAGCTTTCTGCTCGAGCACTTAAATCATTTTTCAAAGTAAGTTCATCAAGATTGATATCAATTTCTTTTTTACTGGAGTCAATTACTACATAGCTTGGAAGATCGTAATTGGTATTCATATATTTCAAAACATATGATATCGGTAATTTTAACCTACCTATTGATAATTCCTTTACGATTAATTGCATATTTCCATCGGATTTTACTTTTGGTTCGAGTATTAATGTCATATCAATATCTTTATTAAATGCTTTAATCACTCCATATACATTTACATTTTCCTCTAACTCAACTCGATATTGTAAGTTTTTTTGATCTGTTTCTTCTTCCAAGTAATGATTAATTAAGTCTGTTAACGATTTTTTTTCTGTACTTATAAGAAATGGTATTGATACATCTTCACCATTTTTGTCCATTTTAACTTCTTCATTCGGCTTTTTACTAGGTATTAGCAACGAAGTCGCAACAAAAATGATGAAGAATACATTTATTATAATTAGTACAAGAAACGATATTTTCCATTTATTCATGAAACACTCACTCATTTCTACCTGTTGAATCCAGATATATCTCATTTTTCTTTAATGCATCATAAACTTTGTCTGCAATTAAAGAATACCCACTTTCATTAGGATGAAACTCATCTTTATAAAGAAGCCTTTCATCACTCTCCATGGAAAATAATTGATCCACGGATACATAGACGGCCTTTTCATCTTGTTTTATCATTTGTTGAGTTGCTAAATTCCATTCGTTTATAATCATATCTATTTCAGTTAATTTAGGTAGCATATATTTAAATGGATTATACAAGCCCACATAAACAATGTATGCAGATGAATTAAGCTCTCGAACTGTAGTCAGGATAGATTGAAATCTATTTTCATAGTTTTTCTGTTCTTTACGAAACGGTTTAAAGTCAAGAGATAAAATGTTATTACGAACAACACTCATGATATCATTACCGCCAATCGTCATAAGAATTATATCCGCATTTTTTATACTAGTAATCACTTCTTCTTCCTTCAGCTTTTTTTGAAGATTACTAGTTTTATGTCCTCTTACTCCATAATTATCTACCGCTACTTCTTTAATATTTTCTTGTTGTTCTAACTTCTCCCTAACCATTCCAACATATCCACCTTGATTCGATTCATCTCCTACTCCTTTTGTCAATGAATCTCCAATCCCAACTACTTTTATTGATGAGAGAACGAACTCTTCAGATGGTTCAGCTTTTTTTGTCAAAGTTACAGGTCTTGATTCAAGTTTTGAGCTTTGTTCAGACATACAACCTGTTAGCAATAGACACATACTACTAACAATTAACATTTTTCTAATCATAAAATCACCCTGCTATTTAGTCTAGGGACAAAGTATATCATTTTATTAAGAGCATATTTTAGTAAAAAAGATTCCAAATGGAATCTTTTTTGCGTAATCTAACTATAATTTATCCCTTTTAAACGGGCACTAAAACCTATATTAGTAGGTGCCGATATATATCCGAGGAAAGACACAATGCTGGGATTAGCAAACCAAAAGACATGGGGCCTTAAGCTATTTTGTTAAAGCTTTAATATCAGTTATCATTTGATCATAAGGTGGCTGATCAACTCCATCATAATCTTTCATAACTACTCCATTTTGGTCAATTAAGTAAAAGCTAGTGCCATGAACAACTTGATCAGAATTACCTGGCTTTTGAACAATTGTTTTAAAGCTATCCATAGCGAATTCCTCAATTTCATTTTGAGTGTAACCTGTTAAAAAGCTCCAGTTTTCAAAAGAAATTGAATAAGGTTCAGCAAACTCCTTTAATTTTTCAGGTGTATCAACTTCAGGATCAACGCTGAAAGAAATAATCTTCGCATCTAATCCCTCTGCTTTAATCCTCTCTTGTATCTCAGTCATATGCGCGGTCATTGGAGGGCACACAGTTTCACAGCTTGTAAAAATAAAATTAGCAATCCAAACATCACCCTTTAAATCCTCCAAAGAAACATCTTGCCCATCTTGATTTTTGTATTGAAAGGACTGTACCTCATAATTCAGTGGATCTGTTATCGGAGATGAATTACCACATGCAGAGATAAACAAAAGTACAAGCGCAAATATAGAAAATAATAATACATGTTTAATATTCTTCATTAATCTTCACCCTTCGTTTTTCATCGACAACTAAAAGTGTATCAAATTACCTGGTGTAATAAAAGGCAAAGCTTGTGAAGAATTAATGACATCATGACATTAAAAATTTGTTTCGTTTTTAAAAGTTCTAATAACATCTGAAACAAAGTAATCATAATCAAAACGGATCGCTATAGAATGTTTTGGGAATTCTGCTAACTCTTTATAAGGTCTAAAATCACCTATACTTAATCCTCTAGCATCACCATTACTTGTATCAATTTTTACTGGCTTTTCTATAAATTGAAATGCATCGTTATTAACAGTTGCCCATAATGCTAAAAGGTCATGCATTGGTCCACCTGATATAGATGGATCTCTTTTTTTATACCAATTTGAATAGTAATCAATCATCGGTTTTAGCATTTGACCAACCTGGTCGTCTTTTGCCTTTGTAAATTCATACAACTCATTTAACTGTTTTTCAGGAATAATTGCATAATTTGTGATATTTAACGGAAAGATTTTTATATTTTCAGCATACGTAAGAACAAGGTTAGCTGCATAATGATCACTATAAAAATTAGCCTCAGCTACTGGTGATGCATTACCTGGATATAAAAATGCTCCACCCATAATATATAGTTCTTTTACCTTTGACATTAGATTAGGATAGAGGACAATTGCTGTGGCTAAAGATGTTAATCTCCCAACATTTACAATAGTAAGCTCATGTTCGTATTTGTTAATAACTGAAGAAATCTGATGGAAATTTTCAAATTCAGATGGTGGTTCCTGTTTTATTTTTGGGTAGATGGGACCCATTCCATATTCACCATGGATTTCAGGAAAATAAGTCGGATTCTCGCCTGTTAATGGTTGAACTGCTCCACCGATAATCGGAATATTTGTTTTCTCTGTTATTTCTTGGATAAATGTTGCCGTCCTCGTCGCATTCTCTTTTGAGATATTTCCATAATCAACAACAACACCAACAATATCAATTTTTTCACTATAATAAGCAAAAAGTAACGCGACAATATCATCAATTCCAAAGTCTCCAATAAAAAGAACTTTTTTCTTAATAATATACACCACCTTCATCATGTTTTTGTTTAATTAAATTATATGTCATTAAAACCCAGTTATTTCAAAACTCCTGTTCTTTCAACATATTAATGATTGTGATATTTTTATTTACATATTAATAGAACTAAATTGTAGGCTGTTTTCGCAAACTTTGTTGCTATTTCCAAGTATGCGGTGTGGTTGATTGCAGCGAGAGTTGCTCGCTTTCCGCAGGGCGGGGGGTAAGCCTTCTCGGCATAAACGCCTGCATGAGTCTCACCTGTCCCGCTGCTCCTGCAGGAGTCTCGCAATCCGTTCCAATCAACCTGACCTGAATTAGTTTTTATTTTAAAAGCAACAATCTCTTAGAAAACAGTCAAATTGTATTATAAATTACGTAAATAAAATGGAGCGTAGCATGGGAGATCCTCAGGTAATAGCTCAGGACTCACGTTTAGCGAAATAAACTGGACCTGCACGTCCTGCATTTAGAGGCTAGAAACTAAAACGAGTACAAAAATGTTTTACTTTCTCTTAAAAAACTCGCCTGTTCCCAAGGTCTAATTGTGAAAGTCTTCGTTTATCTTATTTTATCTTCCTCGTATGAGATAAATTCAATTCTGAACCTAAAAAAGGGACTAGCAAAAATCTGTTATTATCCCCTTATAGTGGACAGTAAAAAGAAAGGATTGTACTGTCTTCTATGGAGGGGATTTTTTCATGGGGAAAATTAGAACAACCTATACAAAAGAAATTAAGCTAAAAGCGATTAATTTATACCAAAAGGAAGATATGGGT
>NZ_JAGDEL010000059.1 GCF_017497975.1 Metabacillus bambusae
GAGCCGTCTGCTCTAACCAGCTGAGCTAAAGGTCCAAATTGGTAGCGGCGGAGGGAGTCGAACCCACGACCTCACGGGTATGAACCGTACGCTCTAGCCAGCTGAGCTACACCGCCAAAATGGAAATAGAAATTCATTATTTAAATTATATGGTGGAGCCTAGCGGGATCGAACCGCTGACCTCCTGCGTGCAAAGCAGGCGCTCTCCCAGCTGAGCTAAGGCCCCATTGAAACTAAGACTACTGTTTAAACTTATGGCGCGCCCGAGAGGAGTCGAACCCCTAACCTTTTGATCCGTAGTCAAACGCTCTATCCAATTGAGCTACGGGCGCATGTTATAAGTGGTGCCGAGGACCGGAATCGAACCGGTACGGTAGTCACCTACCGCAGGATTTTAAGTCCTGTGCGTCTGCCAGTTCCGCCACCCCGGCTAACTAAAAATGGGATAAAATTCGACAAAATAATAGCCCCAAATAAGGGGCTTTTACCTGGCAACGTCCTACTCTCACAGGGGGAAACCCCCAACTACCATCGGCGCTGAAGAGCTTAACTTCCGTGTTCGGCATGGGAACGGGTGTGACCTCTTCGCTATCGCCACCAGATAAATTATTAAGTTGAAGGGATATTCCTTCAAAACTAGATAACGATTCACAATTCAATTCACTTCATTTAACGCCTTTATTTGGTTAAGTCCTCGATCGATTAGTATCTGTCAGCTCCACACGTCACCGCGCTTCCACCTCAGACCTATCAACCTGATCATCTTTCAGGGATCTTACTAGCTTACGCTATGGGAAATCTCATCTTGAGG
>NZ_JAGDEL010000060.1 GCF_017497975.1 Metabacillus bambusae
GGGGATATAAGAAAGGGTCCCGTTCAATAAAAATGATATTAGAGAATGAATATAACATAATCTTTAGTCGTAAAAAGATACAAAGAATTATGAAGAAATATGGTATAGTCTGTCCCCATAGAAGGCCGAATCCTTATAAAAAAAATGCAAAAGCAACAAAAGAGCATCAGGTTATTCCAAACAAGTTAAACAGAAATTTCAAACAAGGAGTCCCTGGAAAAGTATTATTAACGGATATTACATTTTTGCCATATAACGGAAATAGTATGGCTTATTTGTCGACCATAAAAGATGCCTGCACGAACGAGCTACTAGCTTACCATGTATCCGATCGAATTACTTTAGACATTGCAACTAAGACAATTCAAAAGCTAGTCAACAACAAGAAAATTACACTACATCCAGATGCCTTTATCCATTCTGATCAAGGTAGCCACTACACAAGCCCGAAATTTCAAAAATTACTAAAGAAATATGGATTAGGGCAATCCATGTCCAGAAGAGGAAACTGCTGGGATAATGCCCCAATGGAATCATTCTTTGGTCATTTAAAAGATGAGTTAGACTATCAATCTTGTAAAACGTTAAACGAACTAAAAGCCAAAATAAATCACTATATGGTTTACTATAACAATTACCGTTATCAATGGAATTTAAAAAAGATGACCCCTAACCAATATAGGAATCATCTTCTAGTTGCGTGACTCTTTTTTTCTTGTGTCCTTGACACGGGTGCCAGTTTA
>NZ_JAGDEL010000061.1 GCF_017497975.1 Metabacillus bambusae
ACTACCGTACCGGTTCGATTCCGGTCCTCGGCACCACTTACAAAATGCGCCCGTAGCTCAATTGGATAGAGCGTTTGACTACGGATCAAAAGGTTAGGGGTTCGACTCCTCTCGGGCGCGCCATATATCGGGAAGTAGCTCAGCTTGGTAGAGCACTTGGTTTGGGACCAAGGGGTCGCAGGTTCGAATCCTGTCTTCCCGACCATTACCTAAAAAAGATTATTCGGGGCCTTAGCTCAGCTGGGAGAGCGCCTGCTTTGCACGCAGGAGGTCAGCGGTTCGATCCCGCTAGGCTCCACCATATAGTTAAATAATAAATTTCCATTTTGGCGGTGTAGCTCAGCTGGCTAGAGCGTACGGTTCATACCCGTGAGGTCGTGGGTTCGACTCCCTCCGCCGCTACCAATTTGGACCTTTAGCTCAGCTGGTTAGAGCAGACGGCTCATAACCGTCCGGTCGTAGGTTCGAGTCCTACAAGGTCCACCACTTTCCATCATACACGGAGGAATACCCAAGTCCGGCTGAAGGGATCGGTCTTGAAAACCGACAGGGGTGTCAAAACCCGCGGGGGTTCGAATCCCCCTTCCTCCTCCATATTTTTTAAATTTTATATTCCTATTATCGCGGGGTGGAGCAGTCTGGTAGCTCGTCGGGCTCATAACCCGAAGGTCGCAGGTTCAAATCCTGTCCCCGCAACCAAATGGTCCGGTAGTTCAGTTGGTTAGAATGCCTGCCTGTCACGC
>NZ_JAGDEL010000062.1 GCF_017497975.1 Metabacillus bambusae
GCCTACAAGACAGCGGGGGATAAGCTCCATGGTCCAAAGGCATGCAGCCCAGAACTTCAACCTGGGCCCCTAAGCGTGCGCTAAGTGGGAAAGAATGTGGAGTCGCAGAGACAACCAGGAGGTTGGCTTAGAAGCAGCCACCCTTGAAAGAGTGCGTAATAGCTCACTGGTCTAGTGATTCCGCGCCGACAATGTAGCGGGGCTCAAGCGTACCGCCGAAGTCGTGTCATTGCAGTATGTACCCCCAACGGGGACTGTGATGGGTAGGGGAGCGTCGTGTGCCGGGTGAAGCAGCCGCGGAAGCGAGTTGTGGACGGTTCACGAGTGAGAATGCAGGCATGAGTAGCGATTCACACGTGAGAAACGTGTGCGCCGATTGACTAAGGGTTCCTGGGTCAAGCTGATCTGCCCAGGGTAAGTCGGGACCTAAGGCGAGGCCGACAGGCGTAGTCGATGGATAACCGGTTGATATTCCGGTACCCGCTGTGAAGCGTCAAATATCGAATCTTCTGATGCTAAGGCCGTGAAGCCGCCCTGATCTCTTCGGAGTTGAGGGGAGTGGTGGAGCCGCCGGCCCAAGGGGGTAGTAGGTAAGAGATGGGGTGACGCAGGAAGGTAGTCCAGCCCGGGCGGTGGTTGTCCCGGGGAAAGGGTGTAGGACGTTCGGTAGGTAAATCCGCCGG
>NZ_JAGDEL010000063.1 GCF_017497975.1 Metabacillus bambusae
TTGGCCAAAAAAGCGCTAAAAACAGATGTAGATACATTAACAACAAATAAGGCTGATAAAACATATGTAGATACCCAATTTGCTAATATTGTAGATGGTTCCCCAAAGGGGACTTATGCAACGTTAACTGATTTACAAACAGCCTATCCAACAGGTACAACAGGGGTCTTTATTTTAACTAGTGAAGTCGGCTTTGAGGGTCACTGGTTCTATTGGAACGGAAGTGCATGGACAGACGGCGGTGTCTATCAAAATGTGGGTAATGGTACCATAACACAAGAAAAAGCTGCAACTGGATTAGCTTTAATTGAAGTGGATTCTGTAAGGACTAGAAACTTGTTTAATAAAGATACTGCTACTCAAGGATATTACCCTTCATCCACAACAGGAGCCTTAAATTCAAACGCTGCACTTGCAGCATCTGATTTTATTGATATTTTACCAAATACAACATATCATCAAAGATTTGTAGACTCAGCTTCGCATGTAGCGTTTTATGATGCTAGTCAAGCGTTTATCAGTGGTGTAGTAAATCAAGCAAATTTCACCACTCCTTCAAATGCCGAGTACGTAAGAATAACTGTTAGAATCACTAATTTAGACATAGATCAACTAGAAGTAGGAACAGCTTTCACAGAATACGAACCCTACTTCAAAAAA
>NZ_JAGDEL010000064.1 GCF_017497975.1 Metabacillus bambusae
TCCCCATTCGGAAATCTCCGGATCAAAGCTTACTTACAGCTCCCCGAAGCATATCGGTGTTAGTACCGTCCTTCATCGGCTCCTAGTGCCAAGGCATCCACCGTGCGCCCTTAACAACTTAACCTTCGACATTAAAAATGTCATTTAAATCAATTATTAAGAGAATCACTAAACTAAGCGTTTAAACTCAGTGAATTACTTGAATTGTTATCGTTATCTAGTTTTCAAGGAACATTTGGTGGAGCCTAGCGGGATCGAACCGCTGACCTCCTGCGTGCAAAGCAGGCGCTCTCCCAGCTGAGCTAAGGCCCCATTTATTTCATTTGAGATGGTGGGCCTAAATGGACTCGAACCATCGACCTCACGCTTATCAGGCGTGCGCTCTAACCAGCTGAGCTATAGGCCCATCTCTAATATTCATTTGGAGAACAAAGTTCTCTCAAAACTAAACAAAAACCAAGTGTGCCTCATTTTCCTTAGAAAGGAGGTGATCCAGCCGCACCTTCCGATACGGCTACCTTGTTACGACTTCACCCCAATCATCTGTCCCACCTTAGGCGGCTGGCTCCTTACGGTTACCCCACCGACTTCGGGTGT
>NZ_JAGDEL010000065.1 GCF_017497975.1 Metabacillus bambusae
GCGCTCTCCTCATGGGCTGCAGCCTCAACCAGACCTAGCCGTGCTGGGCGCCGCTCACGGCGGTGAGCAGCCCGGCCATCACCACGGTGATTAGGCCCAGCCGCAGCGAGGTGCGCATCACCGGGATGTGCTTCTTGCGCGCCAGGTGGAAGGCCGCGACGCCCACCACGTACGCGCCGCCGACCAGGAACGAGGCCGTGATCGTGTGCGCGAACTGCGTGATGGCCGTGTTCTGGGTCAGCACCGAGAGGAAGTCGGTGAGTTCGGCGCGGCCGGTCTTCTTGTCGATGTGGTACCCGGTCGGGTGCTGCATCCAGGAGTTTGCCGCGAGGATGAAGTACGCGGACAGGATCGTGCCGAGGGAGACCATCCATATGCAGGCCAGGTGGATCTTCTTCGGCAGCTTGTCCCAGCCGAATATCCACAGGCCCACGAAGGTGGACTCGAAGAAGAACGCGATCAGCGCCTCGAAGGCGAGCGGGGCACCGAAGACGTCACCGACGAAGCGCGAGTAGTCCGACCAGTTCATGCCGAACTGGAACTCCTGCACGATGCCGGTGACCACCCCCATCGCGATGTTGATCAGGAACAGCTT
>NZ_JAGDEL010000066.1 GCF_017497975.1 Metabacillus bambusae
ACACCCGAAGTCGGTGGGGTAACCGTAAGGAGCCAGCCGCCTAAGGTGGGACAGATGATTGGGGTGAAGTCGTAACAAGGTAGCCGTATCGGAAGGTGCGGCTGGATCACCTCCTTTCTAAGGAAAAATGAAGGACAAGCTTCTTCATAAAAAGACGTTTCTGATTTTGTTTAGTTTTGAGAGAACTATCTCTCTTATTTGTTCCTTGAAAACTAGATAACGATAACAATTCAAGTAATTCACTGAGTTTAAACGCTTAGTTTAGTGATTCTCTTAGTAATATTAACGGATATTCAGTAAGTACTGATATCCTGAGACGAAGGAGAAGCGAGAAGTTCGAGGCGACGAGTGGTCGAGGAGCGGAATGTACGTTTTGTGTACATGAGCACCGCAGAACGCGAAGTCAACGAAGAAATTCGAAGCTTATCATTCGTCGAAGAAGGTTAAGTTGTTAAGGGCGCACGGTGGATGCCTTGGCACTAGGAGCCGATGAAGGACGGTACTAACACCGATATGCTTCGGGGAGCTGTAAGTAAGCTTTGATCCGGAGATTTCCGAATGGGGA
>NZ_JAGDEL010000067.1 GCF_017497975.1 Metabacillus bambusae
ACGCAGATGCAATGCATAGCTTTGTAGAAGATTGCATAAAAGAGTTTAAATTGTTGCATTCGGACGGTGAATTTTTCTGGTCAGAATCACTTTTAAGAAGAATGGAATTTAAAAGTGAAAAGTCAGAGAAAGCAAGGAAGGCTGCGGAAGCTAGGTGGAAAAAGTCCAGTAATGACAAGGCTTCTACTAATACAAAATCTAAGCAAAGCACTAGCAATGCAGATGCAATGCAAACGCATAGCGACCGCAATGCTATAAAAGAAAAGAAAGTAAAAGAAATAAAAGAAAAAGAAATTAAAGATTATAGATTAAAGGATGATGAAGGCACGCCTGAAATTATCCAGTCATTAATTGACAACCAAATCGTTCAACCTGGTGGATTAAATAAAACCCTTAGTGATGATCTGGAGGACATTATTAAAAACTTTGGTTTTAACGAACCTCAAAAAGTAATCTTAGAAGCTATAACATTATCAGCTCGTGGTAACGGTAGAACCTGGCGGTTTGTATTTAACAAATTGAATTTTTGGCGTAAACAAGGGGTTAAGAGCGTTTCAGATGC
>NZ_JAGDEL010000068.1 GCF_017497975.1 Metabacillus bambusae
CCGAGCACCGGCAGCCCCAACGACGACCCGACGAAGCCGGTCACGCTGAAGTTCTGGCACGGCTGGTCGGATCCCAACGAGGTCAAGGCGATCGACGCCGGCATCTCGCGCTTCGAGAAGCTGCACCCGAACATCAAGGTGCGCTCCACCGGCAACGTCTCGGACGCGACCATCAACCAGGCGCTGCGCGCGGGCGGCGGCGACACCCCCGACGTGGTGACGTCGTTCACGACGAACAACGTCGGCCAGTACTGCTCGTCCGGCATGTGGGTGGACCTGGACACCTTCATGAAGAAGGACGGGATCGACAAGCACGCCGTCTTCCCGAAGACGCTGCTCGACTACACGCAGTACAAGGGCGACCAGTGCGCGCTGCCGCTGCTCGCCGACGCGTACGGGCTCTACTACAACAAGGACGACTTCAAGGCCGCCGGGATCGCCTCGCCGCCGAGGACGATGTCCGAGTTCCAGGCCGACGCGGTCAAGCTGACGAAGCACGGCAAGGACGGCTCGATCACGCGCGCCGGCTTCATGCCGAACTTCCGCCTGTACCAGAACAGC
>NZ_JAGDEL010000007.1 GCF_017497975.1 Metabacillus bambusae
AATCAATACATGTATTATTATAATCAAATACGAATTCAGGCAAAATTAAACTACCAGTCTCCAATAGAGTTTGGAGAACAAGTAGCTTAGGTGTTTTTTCTAAGTCTCATTTAGATGGGTCAGTTCACAATGCCAATGCTTTTTTTTGTTGTCTAGGAAATTATAAAATTCTTGTACTGTGGCTAAGCGCTTGGCATCCAGCTCCAGCGCCTAGCCCCTCTTGGGTCTACAGCCACTTAAGAATTGAAGGTAAAGAACACCTTCTATTCTTAAGCGTCTTATTTGCCCGAGGCTGTTCAAGGCGCTTGCGCTTTTGTTCTTTAATTCGTGTATAAGCTCGCCAATCAGATATAGTTCTAAAAAGCATAAGCTATCCCAAGAAGCTAACGTTTTTGTTCTTGTTTATGTAGCTTTAAAATGAACAACAGCACTGTAAAATCTTTTGCCTTCTTCAGAAACATACATCTGATGGGAGACAGAATGAACAGCCAATAAGATTGCTTGGTTATGAACAATTTGCTCATTAATCTTTTTTTCAAGCTCATTGATTGTAGTAGCTTCAAATATTTCAATTTTATCTTTAATAATATCAAGTTGAAAATTCATTATTCCACCTCAATCGTACACAGATTATGAATAAATTTTAACAAATGTTGAAGTGGATGAACAGGATTGAAAAGCATTTAATGATATATTTTCTAAAAATGATAGAATAATCTTTTTTCACCAAAGATTAGACGAACCTTGATTTAGGTGCATGAAATATGTACACTTCTATTTGGAGGCTTACTACAAATTTATTAGTAAAATAATGTACTGAGCAAATATATAAATGGATGACTGATTAGTCGAAATGTTGATACATAATGGAAAGGAATTGACATAATGAAGATTGCAATAATTGGAGCAATGGAAGAAGAAGTAACAATACTTAGAGACAAGTTAGAAAATCAAGAGCAAGACATTATTGCTGGCAGTGAATTTACAAAGGGGATCTATAAAGGTGTTGAGGTTATTTTATTAAAATCTGGCATTGGTAAAGTAAATGCAGCTATGAGTACAACATTGCTTTTAGATCGCTACAAACCTGATTATGTTATCAACACAGGGTCTGCAGGTGGATTCCATCCATCTTTAAACGTAGGTGATGTTGTCATTTCGACTGAAGTCAGACATAACGATGTTGATGTTACAGCTTTTGGCTATGAATACGGACAAGTTCCTGGATTGCCAGCAGCATACATACCTAACGAAATGCTTGTTGATGTGGCAGTGAAAAAGGCGGAAGAAATTAGTGATATCCAAGTAGCAAAAGGTTTAATTGTGACAGGAGACTCTTTCTTAAATGATCCTGTTAAAGTTGAATTCATCCGCAGTAAATTTAAAGATCTTTACGCAGGGGAAATGGAGGCAGCTGCTATCGCTCAAGTATGTCATCAATTTAATGTTTCGTTTGTTGTAATTAGGGCATTATCAGATATTGCTGGTAAAGAATCAAATGTATCATTTGATCAGTTTTTAGAACAGGCTGCTAAGCATTCAGCAGATTTAGTGTTGAAAATGATTGAAGCGATATAAGGAAGAGAGTTAGTTTGGAAGCTTATTAGGTCTGACTCGCTATAAGGGGTCAGACTGCTTAATTTAAACTTATGTCAAGGATGAAATATTTTACAACCCAATAGCCGCCCACTTGGTGAAATTTACATGGTTAATAGTCTTGTAGACTATGTTAAGGTGAATATATAACACATCAAGTAGGTGGGGTATGATATGAATAAAAAGAAACTACAAGCACTTATCGTTGATTTTAAGCAATATGCTTTTATTCTATTAGCTGTAAGTGTGTTTTTATATATAGGAGTTACATTACCTGATCAAGGTAAAGCAGAAATTTACGATAACGTTCTTATGATCACGACAATCTTATGTTTAATCAGTGCTTTTGTTTGTTTCAAAACATCCTTGAAGTTTAAAAAACAATTAGATCAAACTGAAGAGCATAAATAGAATATGGTTTTGTTATGAACGCTCCAAGTTAATTGGGGCGTTTTTTTTATGTCTAGGAAGTTATAAAATTTTTGTACTGTGGATAAGCGCTTGGCATCCAGCTTCAGCGCCTAGCCCCTCTTGGGTCTACAGCCGCTAAAGAATTGAAGGTAAAGAACACCTTCTATTCTTAAGCGGCTTATTTGCCCGAGGCTGTTCAAGGGGCTTGCGCTTTTGTTCTTAATTTTCAGAAAATAAAAACATTAACAAAACCAACAAAAACTATTTACAGATTTGGAAATTGTGGATATAATTACCAATAATAAGGAAATTAAAACTAAGGAGGTCGAAGAAGATGATCATGTCAATTACAACACAACCAACTACACGAAACATAAAAACTAAACATCTATTCGACCATTTTGGTGTATCCACCTTTTTATTTACTTGAGAAAGTAATTAGTTAAGTGAAATCACGCCACAGGTTGATTAGATCAGCTTGTGGCGTTTTATATGCAATATCAAAACGCCATAGGTTGCCCTGTGGCGTTTTTTTATACTTAAATTTCTTGTTACATTTTCAAGTATAAATATGTACTCCGTAAATAGGCGTACACATCCTCTACAGTTTTGGCAACCTAAGTTTTAGACATCAAGTGAGGTGCGAAATGCTTGTAAGGAGGTGATACACATGACGATCAACCTATTTTTTATTACATTGACTCTTTCAGTGTCAAAACGAAAAAATTCTAAAGAAGAATTTGAAAGAAATTTAGAAGTTCAAAAAAGAATGGAACAATCTAAAGAAAAAGTATTTATTGAATTTCATAACATGTAAGCAGGATGAAAAAAATAATTGGAGGCGATGACTATGTTGAGAATTGAACTTTTAGTACATTTAATTGTAGAGAAGGATTCTGCCTAGCTTATTTTGAAGGGTTAGTTAACAGTTTTAGCAAGAAAAAGCATATAAAAAGAGAAGAGTGCAACTCTTCTCTTTTTAATCACTTATTCCTTTTTACGATTTCTTTTTTCCTTTTCAGCACGGTAAAATTCATGAAACATCTTCATAAGCGCTCGCTTTTCGATTCTGGAAACATAGCTTCTTGAAATACCAAGTTCTTTTGCAATTTCTCGCTGAGTTTTTTCCTTTTTTAAATCTAATCCAAACCGGCCGACAATTACCTCTTTTTCTCTTCCATCTAAAATATCAATATATTCCTTTACTTTTTCTAACTCCATATTTAACTGGATAGTATCAATAACATCTTCATTCTCTGATTTCAGTACATCAATTAAGCTAATTTCATTTCCTTCTTTATCCTGGCCAATTGGATCATGTAAGGAAACATCTTTCTTTGTTTTCTTTAAAGCTCTTAAATGCATGAGGATTTCATTTTCTATACAACGAGCGGCATATGTTGCAAGTTTTGTACCCTTTCCCTGTGAATAGCTTTCAATTGCTTTTATCAATCCAATTGTACCAATTGAAATAAGATCTTCGGAGTCTTCCCCAGTGTTTTCAAATTTTTTTACGATGTGAGCAACGAGTCGCAAGTTATGTTCGATCAAAAGATTTCTCGCATACTCATCACCCTCTGACATAAGTCGCAAATATTTCTGCTCGTCAGTCGCAGACAAAGGCTGTGGGAAGGCATTATTTTTTACATAGGATACTAAGAACACTAATTCTTTTACGAAAAACCCTAGTGCTGTAATGAGCCCTGACATACCTCCACCTCCACTAAATCTTTATGTAGGCTAATGCCTATAAGTCATGTTTATGTGTGAGGAAGGTAGTTCGTGCATGTACAATGAAAGAAGATAAAATTCTAAGGGACTATTTTAAAGATTTATAGATTTTGGACATCGATATGACAAGAGCCTAAACGTTTATGGGGGAATGTTCATATTTATATGGTAAGCAAATAAATGAGGGAGGAATCAGTCATGTATAGTTATTCACCTTATAGTCCAGGTCCATATCCGTATTATCCAACCTATGGAGGCTTAGGTTATAGCTACTGGTATGCATTTATCGTTGTTTTGTTAATCTTATTGCTCGTTATTGGTGGGGGATATTATTATTATAATCATATTCGTTAATAGTCCTGAATGGTCCTTAGGCAAAATGCCTAGGACCATTCAAGCTTTATGAACAGAGTTAATTCATAAAATAATATAGTGGTGTATGTAAACAAATGTTATAATAACATTCACTAATTATATGATACATACTTGTCTTAAAGGAAATACTAAAACTGTAATCTTAAGGGATAAAAGTTTGATTAGATAAAAAACAAAAAAAAGAGCCGTTAAACGGCGAGTAATTTTAAGAAGAAGCCTTAAGTACATGTCCTAATGAACGGCGCTTTATTTCAATTTTAATTAGCTCTATAAAATCATCATGTAGTTTCATTTCAGTTGCTTTGAAATAAGATTCAATTAACAATTCGTCAGAAAGTTTACGCATGTATGATGGCCAACAAATTGGCTCTACACCTCCTAACATTTATTTCATCCCTTATTGGGATTTCCTAATATGTTATATTTTGTTATTGATTTAAATCTAACATGAATAAATTGATAGAACAACCGTTCTCTTATCCACAGATATTAGTGGATAAACTGTGGGTATATTGTTTATAAGGTGTAAAAAGTGAGGTATTTCAGAGGGGATAATGTGCATAATATTATCCACAACTGTTGAAGGAACTCGGAATTTGTCGAAAAGTTTTTATAATTATTCAAGCTTTTATGCATATAGTATAAGTTTCTTTTGAAAGTACGTGCTAAATTGGTTATGATGTAAGATGGCAAAAAAATGAATAATGAGGTGCTTAAACTCATGTTACGACTATTTTTACCTAGTGAATATGTCAAGAGTATTTTTCATATTTCACCGCAAAAATTAAAAGAGAGTGGTATTAAAGGAATCATTACAGATTTAGATAATACACTTGTCGAATGGGATCGACCGAATGCAACACCACAATTATTAGAGTGGTTTAAAGAGGTTAAAGAGCAAGGAATGGATATTACCATTGTTTCTAATAATAATGAAAAACGGGTAAAAGCATTTTCAGAGCCTCTTAATATCAAATTTATTCATAAGGCTAGAAAGCCAATGGGTCAAGCTTTTTTAAGAGCAGCTAAAAAGATGAACTTAAAAAAAGCTGAAGTTGTTGTCATTGGTGATCAGCTTTTAACAGATGTGTTAGGTGGTAATCGTACCGGCTTTCAAACGATATTAGTTGTTCCTGTCGCTTCTACAGATGGTTTCTTCACTAGAATTAACAGAAAAATCGAGCGAAGAATTATGGAAAGCTTAAAACGAAAAGGAATGCTTCAGTGGGAGGAGTAAAATCGTGTCAGAACAGCAATTTTCATGTATAGGGTGCGGTGTTTCCATACAAACAGAAGACCCGAAAAAACTTGGTTTTGCTCCTGAAAGTGCGTTAGAAAAAGATGATATTATTTGCCAACGCTGCTTTCGGTTGAAAAATTATAATGAAATACAAGATGTCTCATTAACAGATGATGACTTTTTAAAGATTTTACATGGCATTGGTGAAACAAATGGATTAATTGTAAAAATTGTTGATATCTTTGATTTTAACGGAAGTTGGCTCCAAGGAATTCAACGTTTTGTCGGAGGTAATCCAATTCTTTTAATCGGAAACAAAAGTGATATCTTACCAAAATCAGTCAAACATCAAAAACTAATTAATTGGATGAAAAGAGAGGCTAAGGAATTAGGCTTAAAACCAATTGATGTCTGCTTAGTTAGTTCTGCGAGGGGACATGGTATAAGAGAAGCTGCAGAGCTAATCGATATGTATCGAAATGGACAAGACGTGTATGTAGTCGGATGTACAAATGTTGGAAAGTCTACATTCATTAACCGAATGATCAAAGAAGTAGCCGGTGTAAATGATGTGATCACAACATCGCATTATCCTGGTACAACATTGGATTTAATTGAAATTCCACTTGAAAATGGTGCATCACTTTATGATACGCCTGGAATTATTAATCATCACCAAATGGCGCATTTTGTTGATAAGCAAGACTTGAAGCTATTAAGTCCTAAAAAGGAACTAAAGCCAAAGGTATTCCAATTAAATGAAAACCAAACATTATACTTTGGTGGACTTGCCAGGCTCGATTATGTAACAGGTGGAAGAGAGTCACTTGTTTGTTATATCCCTAATGAATTGACGATTCATCGTACTAAGAGAGAAAATGCCGATTCATTGTATGAAAAGCATGCGGGAGAAATGTTAACCCCGCCAAGAAAAGATGATATGGATACATTCCCTAAATTAATACCTCATGAATTTACGATCAAAGAAGGAAAAACAGATGTTGTTTTTTCTGGTTTAGGTTGGGTAACAATTAATAATCCTGGCAAAAAGATAGTTGCTTTTGCCCCTCAAGGAGTAAATGTAACACTAAGAAAATCGTTAATTTAAACGGGGAGAGGTCATATTATGGGGAACTTATATGGCGTAATTGGATGTCCAATTAATCATTCTATGTCACCTGACATCCATAACGATGCTTTTAAAGAAAAGAAAATAGATGGTTATTATCATGCTTTTCATGTGGAGCCTGATCAACTTGGTGAATCAGTCCAGGCGCTTAAGGTATTAGGGGTAAAAGGTTTTAATGTTACAATCCCTCATAAAATATCTATTATTCCTTATTTGGATGAGCTTGATGTAACAGCTAAAATTGCAGGCGCAGTAAATACAGTTGTTAATGTAAATGGACGATTAGTCGGACATAATACAGATGGTAATGGCTATGTCGACTCATTAACACAGGTTCTAATAAAACCAATACTTGAGCAAAAAATATTGATTATCGGTGCAGGTGGCGCCTCTAGAGGTATTTATTTTACGCTTGCACATCAAGGCTGCCGGGATATAGACCTATGTAATCGAACAGTTTCAAAAGCAGAAGAGCTTATAATGGAATGTCCTTATGAAAATACAAGTAAAGCCTTAACATTAGAAGATGCAGAACAGCAGCTGGAAAACTATGACATTATTATTCAAACGACAGCAGTAGGTTTGCACCCGAATATTGATCAGAAACCACTGTCTTTAAACCATGCGAAACAGTCAGTAGTCGTAAGTGATATTGTTTATAATCCAATAAAAACTGCGTTATTACAGGAAGCAGAAGAACGAGGTTTAACGATACATAACGGTGTTGGTATGTTTGTCCATCAGGCTGCACTTGCCTTCAAATTATGGACAGGTGTAGAACCATCTATAGAAAAAATGACAGAAATTGTATATGACAAACTAGGAGGTACAACATGTTAACTGGAAAACAAAAACGTTTTTTACGATCAGAAGCACATCACTTGAATCCAATTTTTCAAGTTGGCAAGGGTGGGGTAAATGAAAATATGATTAAGCAAATCTCAGAAGCGTTAGAAGCTCGTGAGCTTTTTAAAATATCTATATTGCAAAATTGTGAAGATAACAAAGATACAGTTGCTGAAACTTTAGTTAAAGGAACCGGTGCAGAACTTGTACAGATCATTGGCAACACAATCGTTTTATATAAAGAGTCTAAAGAAAATAAGCAGCTTCGTTTACCTAATTAATTGATTCCTGAGGAGGGATAAGAATGTCAAAAAAAATAGGGATTTTGGGGGGGACATTTGATCCGCCTCATTATGGCCATTTATTAATTGCTAGTGAGGTTTTACAAGCATTGCAATTATCTGAAATATGGTTTATGCCTAATCAAATTCCTCCTCATAAGCAGAAAGAAGACTTTACTGATAGTAAGCATCGTCTTAATATGTTAAAGCTTGCTACTAGTGAACAAGAACACTTTAAAATTGAAACGATCGAATTAGAACGAAAAGGTCCTTCCTTTACATATGACACTCTTTGTCTTTTACGCGAACAATTTCCTACTTATTCCTTTTACTTTATAATAGGAGCAGATATGATTGAGTATTTACCAAAATGGTATAAGGTTGACGAAGTCGTAAAATTAGTTACGTTTGTCGGAGTGAAACGACCTGGATATGAAACCAGTACGAAATATCCAATCACCGAGATTGAAATCCCACAATTTGACGTTTCTTCTACAATGCTGAGAAAACGGTTAAAAGTAAATAAAAATACTGCTTATCTTCTACCTGAAGATGTGAAAAGATATATAGAGGAGAATCGCTTATATGGAACGTGAAGCAGCATTAAAGATTGTGGCGGAGCAAATCACAGAACATCGTTATGTTCATACAATTGGTGTTATGGAAACCGCGATCCAATTGGCGCGACATTATGGGGAAGATCCAAAAAAAGCTGAGATAGCTGCGATTTTTCATGACTATGCAAAGTTTCGCCCGAAAGCAGAAATGAAGCAAATCATTGAAGAACAACAAATGTCAAAGCAATTGTTAGAACATAATAGTGAACTTTGGCATGCACCAGTTGGAGCCTACTTAGTTGAAAAAGAAGTTGGGATTACTGATCAAGATGTTTTAAGTGCGATTAAGTATCATACTTCTGGGCGACCAAATATGACGCTACTTGAAAAAATTATTTATGTGGCAGACTATATAGAGCCGGGTAGACATTTTCCTGGTGTTGAAGAGGTTAGGGAGCTTGCACAATCAGATCTTGACCTAGCACTAATAAAATCATTACAAAATACGATGATGTTTTTATTGAAAAAAAATCATGCAGTTTATCCTGATACATTTCAAACATACAATTCTTTAGTATTAACAGGAGGAAGATAAATTAATGGATAGAAGAGATATTTTAACAACAGTAGCAAAAGCAGCAGATAGCAAGCGTGCAGAGGATGTCATTGCACTTAATATGAACGGGATTTCCTTAATTGCAGATTTTTTTCTTATCTGTCATGGTAATTCAGACAAGCAGGTTCAAGCAATTGCAAGAGAAATAAAAGAACAAGCTGCAGAAATGGACATCCATGTAAAACGTTTAGAAGGTTTTGACGAAGCTCGTTGGGTGTTAATTGACCTTGGTGATGTCGTTGCACATGTGTTTCATAAAGATGAACGGAGCTATTATAATCTAGAACGTTTATGGGGAGATGCTCCTATTGAGGATTTAACAAGTGAGTTAAATCAATGATCTACCAAGGCTTTGCCTATATTTATGATAAGCTTATGAAAGATGCACCGTATGATAAATGGGTAACGTTCATTAATGAGTCCATTTCAACACATAGTCCCCAGGCCAAAAAGATTTTAGATGTTGGCTGTGGAACTGGAGAAATTGCCATCCGTTTGGCAAAACAACAGCTTGATGTTACAGGTGTGGATATAAGTGAGGATATGCTGACTGTTGCTCAATCAAAGGTAGACGAGAGTAAAGTGGATGTTTTATTTCTTCGGCAAGATATGAGAGAGCTCGATGGTTTTGCAGAACAGTTTGATGTGGTAACAATATGTTGTGATTCGTTAAATTATTTAGAGACGAATGATGACGTGCAAGCTACATTTCATGCAGTTTATAATCAGCTAAAGACTCGAGGATTATTTATTTTTGATGTTCATTCCCTTCATAAAATACACAATATTTTTGTGGGTGCGACCTTTACTGACCAAGATGAAGATGTCAGCCTTATTTGGAATTCCTATGCTGCTGAAGAATCGAACAGTGTGGAGCATGACATGTCCTTTTTTGTAAAGCGTGATGAACTATATGAGCGCTACGATGAGCTTCATTATCAAAGAACATACACGATTGAAGAATATACATCATTGCTCGAAGCAGCTTCTTTTGAAGTTATAAAAGTATGCGGTGATTTTCGCTTTGAAGAATCACCAACCTCGACATCTGAACGGTTGTTTTTCATTGCTAGGAAAAAAGAATAAGCTTAAAAGGTGGATCCCCTTAGGGATTCACCTTTTAAGTTTAGATAGAAAAACAGACGGATAAACCGTCTGTAATTAGAAAAAGGAGTATAAAATTTGACAATATTTTTAGGTCTATTAGCAGGAAAATGAGTAAGCTCTATTGAATTATTTATGAGGAATTTTATTAAATTGCACAGAAACTTCTTCAATATCTTCATAATACTTTTCATGTGTTACTTGAAATACCTTTGCAAACATATCGCCAACTTCTTCTTCAAGCACCTTAATTCCCTTTCCTGTTATGCCCCCTTTCACGCAAACCTTATCCTGGAGTGTTGGGAGTGTGTAAATTTCTGTTTCGAGTAATTTACCCATGCCAATGATCATTTCGCTAACTAAAAGAACAGCCTGGTCTTTAGTGATGTTTGTTTCTGCAACAGCACCGTCTACAAATTTCTGAAGCAAATAGCTAAAAAAAGCCGGTCCACAACTTACAATATCTGATGAAACCCTCGTAATATCATCCTCAATTTGAACAGGGTTTGAAATTTGTTCAAACAGTTCCTCGAGAGTTCTTTTCGTATCTTTATGACATGAATTACCATAAGTAATTAACGACACTCCGGAAAATGCACGATTTGTAATACTTGGAATTGCTCGTGCAACTTGGCAACCTACAAGTGATTCAAGCTGTTCTACACTTATTGGGCTAGTAATCGATAGTAAACATTTATTTGGTGTTAAAAGATGGTTAAGTTTTTTTAAAAGGGGGTGTATATCTAATGGCTTTACACAAATAAATATTAAATCTGAGCGTTTAACCACTTCTTCTGCCGAATCCAGTACATTTGTTTCCAGGTAAATATTTTGAATTGCTTCTGCCTTAGCTTTTGTTCGATTTGTCATATAAATGAATGAGGGTCTAATTGCACCCGACTCGATAAAGGATTCTATTAAAATTCTTCCCATATTCCCTGTTCCAACAAAACCTACATTCAAAGTATATCCCCTCCTTAGAATGCATATCACTCATACACAATATGTTACAAACTAGCTATTTATGATTATTTAAAAAGGAGTGAAGTGAATGAGTATTTTTCAAAAATACAAAAAATGGATAATGGTTATATCCATTTTATTAGCTTTAATTGGATTTTATTATTATTTTGTAAAGGATTCCGGTTCTTCAGAGATTATTAGTGTCCATGAAGAAGAGGATCCCCTTACTTTAGTGGGAATGGAAGAAACAGCTACCGAGATAAAAAATAACGAAGAGGAGGAAAAGTCTATAGTGGTTATTGATATAAAAGGTGCAATAAACAAGCCAGGTGTTTATGAATTAGAAACTGGTGCAAGAGTACACCAGCTAATTGATTTAGCAGGCGGATTAAAAAAAGATGCGGATGAGTTGGCTATTAATTTAGCGGCTTCTTTGGAAGATGGCATGGTTATTTATATTCCTAAAAAGGGTGAAGTAACCGATAATCAATTTACGATACCTGCAGGACAAGAGGGAAGTGATGCTAAAGACAAAATAAATATTAATTTAGCAACAAGTGAAGAACTCCAAACACTAACAGGTATCGGGCCGTCAAAGGCAGAGGCGATTATTACGTTCCGAGATGAAAATGGACCTTTTACGTCCCCAGAAGGTTTATTGGAAGTGTCCGGGATAGGTGAGAAGTCATTAGAAAAAATTAAAGAAGAAATCACAATAAAATAAAATTTTTCTAGTGATTGTAGGTTTAAATCTTCTAGTATTAGCAAGGATTATGCATATTTGATAATGTTTTTTCTTTTAAAATCCAAAAATAATAAATTGACGACTATTCAGTATTCTCGATACACTTAAGGAAGAAAATTGTCGAGTGGGGGAGTTTTAGTGAGTCGTATTTCTTGGAATCAATATTTTATGTCACAAAGTCACTTATTAGCTTTAAGGAGTACTTGTACAAGATTAGCAGTTGGGGCAACAATTGTTCGTGATAAACGAATTATCGCAGGCGGATATAATGGTTCGATTGCTGGTGGTGTTCATTGCTCTGATGAAGGTTGTTATGTCATCGATAATCATTGTGTTCGAACAATTCACGCTGAAATGAATGCTTTGCTTCAATGCGCGAAATTTGGTGTACCAACTCAAGGTGCAGAAATATATGTTACACATTTTCCGTGCCTACAATGCTGTAAGGCCCTTATTCAAGGTGGGATAAAAAAGGTTTATTATGCAGTTGACTACAAAAATCATCCATATGCAGTAGAACTTTTTAAACAAGCGAATGTTAAGGTTGAGCACGTGTCACTTGATAAATCACTAGACGTTGAAAAAAATCAAGAAAAACATGAATTTATTTCAAGTTTACTAGACAAGCTTGCAAAAACAGATATCGATGAAGAGGTGCTAAAAGCACTCTATAAAAAAGCTGATTTACTGTTTTCATAATAATTGAGTAAGGCTGACTCGTTTTCTTAATTCTAGGCTCTGTTTGACTTGGTTGTTGATTTCCGCTGAAGGCGTTCGCTTTCCGCGGACAGTCCGGAAGCCTCCGCGGTGCTTTGCACCTGCATGAGTCTCCCTGGGACTCGCATACTCGCATGAGTCTCACACCTTACGCTCTAATCAACAAAGTGTCAAAATAAACAGTGAGCTTTAACATAGCCTAATTCTATATTAAGTAATCATTTGATCAGCCTTACATATGGATAAAGGCAGGTGTTTCATTTATTGAAAGGAAAGCTACAATTCCTAGTTATTTCTGCTTGTTTTTCAATCATGATGTGTCGTTTTCACTTCCATCCCTTTCTAATTTTCACCACAATTATCTTCCTCATTTTCCTTTTTATCAAAAAGAAACAATCTCTCTTTTTACTTTCCCTAGCGACAATCCTTCTCTTTATTTTTGTCTACTCGTTTACAGAACATCTTAATAAATCTGCATTGAATCAAGGTTTATATACGGTAAATGGAATTTTTTCATCAATTCCTATTATTGATGGAAATCAATTTAGAGGCTATATCGAAACTAGTCATGGTGAAAAGCTTACTATTTTCTATATAATTAATTCTTTAGAGGAGAAGCAAGCTCTTTATAAGATTAACCCCGGGACCGTTTGTCGTTTTACAGGGGTATTAGAAATGCCCAAATCACCAACTATGCCAAATGCCTTTGATTATAAACAGTATCTACATGATCAACATATTCATTGGCAATATCAGATTGATGAGATTGAACAATGTAAAGGAGGTAAAAAGGATTGGCTATTCTTTTTATTAGAAATTAGAAAAAATGGTTTATCCTTTATTGAGAAGCATTTTCCAAATTCATCAGTTGGAATTGTGCAAGCACTAATTTTTGGTGAAAGAAATTTAATTGATAAGGACCTAGACATGGCTTATCAAGAGCTTGGAATTGTTCATTTACTTGCAATTTCTGGATCACATATAGGATTATTGGCTAGTGGTTTTTATTACATATTGATCTATTGTGGAATCACTCATGAAAGGGCAAGAATTATTTTGATTGTATTGTTACCAATATATATGATTCTTACAGGTGCTACTCATCTGTCGTTAGAGCATCCTTTATGATGGTTCTTTACCTATTAATAAAGATTTTCAAAAAAAATGTCTCTTCACTAGATGTTATTAGCTTCACATTTTTAGTTCTCCTTTTTATAAATCCATACTATTTGTTTCAAGTAGGGTTTCAGTTGTCTTACGTAGTAAGCTTTGGTTTACTTCTTTCATTTGGCATTGTTGAACACTATTATAGTTGGTTTACTAAATTAACAGTTGTTTCGATTATTGCCCAACTATGTGCGATGCCATTATTACTTTTTCATTTCTACGAAATATCCCTTATTAGTTTACCGATGAATATGATATTTGTGCCACTTTATTCGTTCGTTATTTTACCTTTTTCCATTTTAGCTACACTAGTAGTTGCAGTTTCACCCTCTATTGGACTGCCTATTGTAAATTTGTTTAGTGAAATGCTTCAGCTAACTCATCAAATCGTTTTATTTGCATCGTCAATTCCTTATACAACCTTTATAACAGGTAAGCCTGCTCTCTTATTAACGATAGGATTAATCTGCTCCACGTTTTATTTGTTTTTTCAATTTGAGCGTTACCATAGTATATATTTGCTAATTCGTCCTGCAGTTTTTATCATTTTTGTATTAATCATTCAAGCTGCCCTTCCATATTTAAATCCTTACGGAAAGGTATTAATCATTGATGTAGGCCAAGGGGATTCAATTTTTATTCAACGCCCTTTTAATAAAGGTAGTTATTTAATTGATACAGGAGGAAGGATTTCATTTCCGAAGAAAGCATGGGAAGAATCAAGTAACCCTTATTCGATTGTTGAAAAAATAACTGTGCCGTATTTAAAATCAATTGGTATAACTAAACTTGATGCTCTGTTTTTAACACATGGTGATATGGATCATATAGGCGAGGCTTTACCGTTAATGAAAGAGGTTAAAATAAAAGAATTGATTATTCCAGAGGGGTTTGTAAGAGGGGAGTTAGAAGATAAAATCATTCAAGAAGCAAAGAAAAAAATGATGAAGATAAAAGCGGTAAAGGCTGGGGATCGAGTGACTTTTCAAGATTTTTCTTTTTATGTCGTATCTCCGAGCACTCTTACTGAAAGTAAGAATGACGATTCATTAGTTCTATGGGCAGAGCTAGGTGGTCTGAAATGGCTATTAACTGAGGATGCAGAAATAGAAGGTGAGGAAAAGATGATCGAAATGTACCCAACATTAAAAGCTGATATTTTAAAAGTGGGACATCATGGAAGTAAAGGATCCACTTCAGATCTTCTACTTGATCATATTAAGCCCTCAATTGCACTCGTATCAGCAGGGGATAATAACCGTTATCAGCATCCACATTCCGAGGTTCTTGAAAAGTTATCAACACGAAATATTGCTTTGTTTCGAACAGATCTACATGGAGCAATTTTATATCATTTTAAAGGAAATAGCGGAACCTTTTCTACCCATCCTCCATACGATGAAGTATATAAACAAAGCTGAAACGACTTGATCCTCCTCGGGAATGAACAATTGTTGTTCTTTACCTCATTCATGAGGGTGAATACTTGGCATCTACTTACTATTTATTGAAATTGTAGGCACGAAAAAGAGACTACTCTATATAGCAGTCTCTATGTAAGAATACAACTTATGAGCCAATTAAGCTAATAACAGTCGCAATAATGAAAATTATCGCGAAAAAACCAAATGAAGCAGCGAAACCAACTCCGGAATCTATGGCATCATTACGTTTGCTTTGAACACTCTTTTCAAATTCGTTCACTGTTACCCCTCCTATATCATACTTAGTATAAGCGATTCATATAAAAAAATCTACATCATGATCATATGTTCTTTAACAATACAGGATCATATTTCCATCTTTGCTAGAAAAGACAACAAATAATCCGCTTGACATTGGCTAAACTAGAAATTAAATTGCGGTATCGTTTCGAATTAGGTTACCTAGGCCCTAAAACGGAACGTTCACATAGATAAGAGGGAATTGAATGAGTGACATATTCAATTCCCTTATCAATTAATCTAATCGTTTTCCACTTGCCAAACCTTTGTTTTCATTTTAGGATTAAATGAAGTGAATCGACGATTGGAGAACAAAAAAATGATTTTTAATGTATGGAACGATATTAAAAAAAAGAAATTACACTCTACTTATTTATTAATTGGGAAAGAAGCATTTCTAATGCAAGAGACAGTACAGTTAATTGTAAATGCTTCTCTAATGGAAGAGGAAAAAGACTTTAATTTGTCTGTTTATGATATGGAAGAAACATCGATTGAAACAGCTATAGAGGATGCAGAAACCCTTCCTTTTATGGGGGAAAAACGTGTAATTATATTGGAAAATCCTGTCTTTTTAACAAGTGAGAAGAAAAAGGAAAAAATTGAACATCGAATTGAAAAACTTGAGCAATATATGAACTCTCCAGCACCATATACAATTCTTATTTTTCTTGCGCCATATGAAAAGCTTGATGAACGGAAGAAAATAACAAAGCTTATAAAGAAGCAATCTGTTTTACTTGAGATGAAGACACTTTCAGATGATGAGACAATAAAGTGGATTACCGACATTGCTGAACAAGAAGCTATCTATTTTTCAAAAGAAGCGATGGAAGAGCTTATGTTATTAACTGCTGGAGATTTAATGATAATGCACCAAGAACTAAAAAAACTTAGTACATATGTAGGTGAAGGTGGATCGATTACACCTGAAACTGTTAGGTTGCTTGTTGCAAGGTCGTTGGAACAAAATATTTTTGATTTAATAGATCATGTCATCCATCGAAGAAGTAAAGAAGCTTTACAAATTTTTTATGATTTATTAAAAAATAATGAGGAACCAATAAAAATTCTGTCCCTGTTGGTGAATCAATTTAGATTGATATTACAGGCGAAAGAGCTGGCAAATACTGGTTACGGACAACAACAAATTGCAACAACTGTCAAGGTACATCCTTTTCGAGTTAAATTAGCCTTGCAGCAAGCGAGATTATTTAAAGCAGAGGAGTTAGCACATATTTTAATGGATCTTGCAGAGGTTGATTATGAAATGAAAACTGGAAAAAAGGAGAAACAACTATTATTAGAATTGTTTTTGCTAAAGTTATTCCAGAAATAATGGGTACATAAAAAACGATCCTTTGCGGGATCGTTTTTTATGTACAAGATCTATGCAAAAAAGTAAAAAAACTAAGGCATTAGCTATCTTTGCTGGGCCTTAGTTTTCTTATGATTATGCAGATAATCCGTTAACACTTTTAGCTAAACGAGATTTGTATCGTGCAGCAGCGTTCTTATGAACTAAACCGCTTTGTGCAGCTTTATCAATTCGTTTGTTTGCTTCAACAAGTGCAGCTTTAGCATTTTCAGCATCATTGTTTACAACTAATGCATCTACTTTTTTAATAGCAGTACGCATTGCAGATTTAATTGTTGCATTATGTGCATTACGCTCATTGCTAGTTTTTACGCGTTTGATAGCAGATTTAATATTTGGCATATCTTTCACCTCCTAAGAAGTAAATCGAGATCTATTTTACTCGACCATTTCCTTTACATGAACAAAAGATATTCTATCAAACGACCACTCATATTGCAATACTAATGTAAAGGAAAATCCATTGAAACGATGTATTTACCCAAATATTTTTCATTTACATACTTTTAATCGCTATTTACGTTCTAAAATTAGAATATTTCATACAATTGTACCCTGAAAATAACTATGTTTAACATTACCATTCGCTCCAATCCACTCCCTTTCCGCGGACGATCTGCCAAGCCTCCTCGGGCTAAAGCCCTGTGGTCTCGGCTAGCTCGATATCCGCCAGTAGTGTCGTGGATTTCCGCTCATTCTATATAGTAATCATTTTTCATACTCCATGGTGCAAATATAAATTAGCATAGGGGTCTCTGTTAAACTTGGTTGCTGATTTCCGCTGAGGAGTTCGCTTTCCGCGGGCGGCCGGGAGCCATCTCAGTGCTTTGCACCTGCATGAGTCTCCCTTGGACTCGCACTCCCGCAGGAGTCTCACGCATTACGCTGCTCCAATCACCAAGCGCCAAAATCAAATGTGAGCTTCAACTGAGCCTTTTAAGTTTTTCGATTTCCTGACAAAAAAGAGATCTAAAGAATGTTTCCTTGAATAAATGGCAAACATACTTAGTAGGAACAAATTGGGAGGTATTTTTATGGGAAAGTCTTTAGACTTAAGTAAATATTCCGTACGGACGGATTTGGCTGTTGAAGCAAGAGCAATGGCACTTGAACAAACAGAGACAAAGGGTAAATCAACAGAAGATTCGAGTAACATAGCTGGTGTGATAGTGAAAGAATGGGAAGAAGAGGGGATAGGTATTTCTTTTTTAGAAATAAAGGATGAAGGATCTAAACTCGTTGGTAAAAAGCCAGGGAGATATCTTACCTTAGAAACACAAGGGATTCGCCAAAAGGATTCTGAGCTGCAAGAAATTGTTGTTGATGTCTTTGCAAAACAATTTAGTCAGTTTTTAACTGATTTGAATATTCCAAAGGATGCAAGTTGTTTAGTTGTTGGCTTAGGAAACTGGAATGTTACACCTGATGCCTTAGGTCCACTTGCAGTTGAGAATTTATTGATTACAAGGCACCTATTTAAATTGCAGCCTGAAAATGTTGAAGAAGGGTTCCGACCAGTTAGTGCAATCGCACCAGGTGTTATGGGAATTACAGGTATTGAAACAAGCGATATTATTTCTGGTGTGATTGAACAGTCGAAGCCAGATTTTGTGATTGCGATCGATGCATTAGCAGCACGGTCACTCGAACGTGTTAATACAACCATACAAATTTCGGACACAGGAATTCACCCAGGTTCAGGAGTCGGAAATAAAAGAAAGGCTTTGAGTCAAGAAACATTTGGGATTCCGGTTATTGCGATTGGGATACCGACTGTTGTCGATGCTGTTTCTATCACAAGTGACACGATAGATTTTATTTTAAAACACTTTGGTAGAGAAATAAAAGAAGGTGATAAACCTTCTAGATCACTTACTCCAGCTGGAATGAGTTTTGGAGAGAAACGTGTTTTGACAGATGAGGATATGCCTAGTGAAGAACAGCGTAAACAATTTTTAGGGATTGTTGGTGGTCTTGAGGATGATGAAAAGCGTATGTTCATCCATGAGGTCCTCTCACCATTAGGTCATAATTTAATGGTTACGCCAAAAGAGGTTGATACGTTTATTGATGATATGGCAAATGTGATAGCTAGTGGATTAAATACTGCTCTTCACCAACAGGTCGACCAAGGTAATTCGGGAGCATATACTCACTAATTTAACGAATAAGCCCTATTGAGCCACAATTAAAAGTGTAAAAAATGCTATAAGTTTTACTCTAATATGTCTGCAAAATGTAAAACCTAAAATACTTAATTGGAATAGTCGAATCTTGCTAATAAGTTTTTAAAGTTCGACCCTTCCTTCATACAGAAGGTTCTACTTCCTTATTCTTGTTCATACAAATTAGTAGACAAGCTTAAGGAGGATTAAAGTAAATGAAGCGTTCTAATACTAGTCGTAATATGATCGTCACTTTAAATGGGACAAGCATAAAAAAAGGGATCGTTCTAAGCTTCATTGTCCTTTTAATGACGTTTTTACTTTCTGGTGTCTTAACATCACTAAAACCAGAGTATCGCTTAAACTCTTCGTCAATAAATGATCTAACAAAAAATATTGATAGTGAGGCGTTCTTGCAATTATTAGGAGCGGAAAATCGATTTTTCATTTCTGCCCTTCCGGATCAAACGGAACCAATTAAGTTATCTTCCATCTTGTTCAAAGTAGCTACCAGTATCAACCCAGATGATCCACGAAGTCTTTTAGGCCGTGAATTGCCTGGATTTTCACTTTATGACAGTGAAATCGTTGTTGCGGGTAATGGGACAAACTATACAAATATGCCCTATGAATCACCGCCACCGACTGAAGTTTTAGAGCAAGAAAGGGAAGCATCAATTAATAAAAATGATGTTGTAAATCCAAGTGATGAGGAGCCTAAAGCCCCACCTACTTTAACGACTGGTGATAAAAAAGTAGTTTATATTTATAACACACATAATACAGAATCTTATTTGCCGCTTTTAGAGGGTGAAACTGACCCAAATAGTGCGGTTCACTCTGAGGCAAATGTAACGAT
This sequence comes from Metabacillus bambusae, assembly GCF_017497975.1. GTDB lineage: Bacteria > Bacillota > Bacilli > Bacillales > Bacillaceae > Metabacillus > Metabacillus bambusae. The sequence goes on from NZ_JAGDEL010000007.1 coordinate 19,605, forward strand.
TGTTAGTGAGCTTTTAGGTAAGGAATTACAAAGTGCAGGTATTGGATCACAAATAGAGTCAACTGATATTCAACAGAATGTTAAACAGAAGGGCTGGAATTACGCAAAGTCGTATAAAGCTTCAAGAACAATTGTTGAAAGTGCGATGGCTACTAACCAAGATATTAAATATTTAATAGACATTCATCGTGATTCTCAAAGAAAAGGTGTAACAACTATAAAAATTAATAACAAATCTTTTGCAAAGATTGCTTTTGTTATTGGTGGGGATAACCCGAACGCGGAAAAAAATGAGCAACTTGCTAAAGAATTACATGCATTATTGGATAAAAAGTATCCAGGTCTAAGTCGCGGTATTTTTGAACAAAAAGGAAAAGGTGTTAATGGTGTCTATAATCAGGATCTTTCAAATAATGCCATTCTCCTTGAATTTGGCGGTGTTGACAATAATCTAGAAGAACTCAAAAACACTGTAGCGGCAGTTTCGGATGTCTTTAGCGAATACTTCTGGCAAGCTGAAAAGGTAGATGGCAATGCAGAAAGTGAAAAAAAGTAAACAAATTGTGAGGGAAGCAAGATGGTAAAATTCATGCTTAAATGCTTTGTTCTAAGCTCAGTCCTACTGTTTGGGGTCCTAATCGGAATGCAGCAAGCAAACCAAGGGATGTTAAAAATGAAAGGCTATAACGATCCTGAACTACAGGGTGCTTTTCAAGTAGAAAGTGAACAAACAGGTGATGTTGAAGCATCTATTCTTGGAAATAAAGTAACAAGTCAAGACCTCCAAGAAAAACAAGAACAGCTAGAACAAATTGAAGCATTTAACTTCTTCTCTCAAATTGGTAAACAATTTGCATCTATTGTAAGTAATGGTGTGTCAACTCTCGTTGAATCATTTGCAGAGTGGATAAATGGATTTTTAAGGTGAAAATTAAGCTGGCAAGAATTAAGCTATCTTCTGCAAAAGATAACGCTTATTCTGTCAGCTTTTCTTCTTTTTAAAAACCATGTCATAATGAATGATCACTGACTATGGATAATCAATATTTCAATCAAATCAATGTCCAGTTTATAGTGGCTGATTTTTTTATCCATTGAATGTTGAAATCTCAATTGCTATAATGAGAAATAGTGTATTTGTAAGCTATGTAGGAGTGAAGACATAAAATGAATAGAGAAGAAAAGTTAATAAGACAATCGAGAATTCGTAATTTCTCGATCATTGCCCATATTGATCACGGTAAATCTACTCTAGCAGATCGTATATTAGAAAAAACATCTGCTTTAACACAACGTGAAATGAAAAACCAATTATTAGATTCTATGGATTTGGAACGAGAACGCGGTATTACAATTAAGCTAAATGCCGTTCAATTAAAATATAGAGCCAAAGATGGAGAAGATTATACGTTTCATTTAATCGATACTCCGGGGCATGTTGACTTTACTTATGAAGTTTCTCGAAGTCTTGCAGCTTGTGAAGGTGCTGTTTTAGTTGTCGATGCTGCACAAGGTATTGAAGCACAAACACTTGCAAATGTATACTTAGCTCTTGATAATGATTTAGAAATTTTACCGGTTATTAATAAGATTGATTTGCCAAGTGCTGACCCTGAGCGTGTTCGAAACGAAATCGAAGAGGTTATCGGGCTTGATGCTTCAGAGGCTGTATTAGCATCAGCTAAGGCAGGAATAGGGATTGAAGAGATCCTCGAGCAGGTCGTTGAAAAAGTTCCTGCTCCAGAAGGCGACCCTGAAGGCCCATTAAAAGCACTTATTTTTGACTCCATTTATGATGCTTACCGCGGTGTAGTTGCCTATATCCGTATAGTTGAAGGAACGGTTAAAGTTGGTCAAAAGATCAAAATGATGGCAACGGGTAAGGAATTTGAGGTTACAGAACTAGGGGTATTTACTCCAAAGCCTGTCCAGCTTAAGGAATTAAATGTTGGGGATGTTGGTTTCTTATCAGCTGCGATTAAAAACGTAGGTGATACCCGTGTTGGTGATACGATTACGGACGCGAAAAATAGAGCAACAGAAGCACTTCCAGGCTATCGTAAACTTAATCCAATGGTTTTCTGTGGTCTTTATCCAATTGATACAGCGAAATACAATGATTTACGTGAAGCACTAGAGAAGCTGGAGCTTAACGATGCATCTCTACAATTTGAGCCAGAAACGTCTCAAGCATTAGGCTTTGGTTTCCGCTGTGGATTCTTAGGATTATTACACATGGAAATCATTCAGGAACGCATCGAGCGGGAATTTAAAATTGACTTAATTACAACAGCTCCAAGTGTAATTTACGATGTGCATTTAACAGATGGTGAATCACTAAAAGTTGATAATCCATCGAACATGCCTGATCCACAAAAAATTGATCACGTTGAAGAGCCTTACGTTAAAGCCGCTATTATGGTCCCGAATGATTATGTTGGTGCTGTAATGGAGCTTTGTCAGAAAAAACGTGGTATCTTCCTTGATATGCAATACTTGGACGAGATACGAGTGAACATTAATTATGAAATTCCATTATCGGAAATTGTTTATGATTTCTTCGATCAATTAAAATCCAATACAAAAGGCTATGCATCCTTTGATTATGAGTTAATTGGTTACAAACAATCTACTTTAGTGAAAATGGATATTTTATTAAATGCAGAAAAAATTGATGCATTGTCGTTTATCGTTCATCGTGATTCTGCATATGACCGTGGTAAGATTATTGTTGAAAAGCTGAAGGAATTGATTCCTCGCCAACAGTTTGAGGTACCAATACAAGCAGCAATTGGACAGAAAATAGTTGCTAGATCGACGATCAAAGCAATGCGTAAAAATGTACTTGCGAAATGTTACGGTGGCGATATCTCACGTAAACGTAAGTTGTTAGAGAAGCAAAAAGAAGGTAAAAAGCGGATGAAGATGGTTGGTTCTGTTGAAGTACCACAGGAAGCATTTATGGCTGTATTGCGGATGGATGAGAACTAAGTTCTATGTTCATACATCGCTAAACAGGCGACCAGAGCTTTTGTTCTTCATATAACATAATATAATAAGCCTTGCTTTCGATAGAAAAATAAATGTTTGAAACTATGCCGCAGCGTTGCTGCGGCTTCTTAATTAGAGGGTGAAATAATGATTCAATCAGCATACATTCATATCCCATTTTGCCACCATATCTGTCATTATTGTGATTTTAATAAAGTGTTTTTTAAGCAACAGCCTGTTGATGAATACATTGAGATGCTTATTAAAGAAATGCATCATACCGTACAGAAAAACAAGCAAGTATCACTTAAAACGATTTTTATCGGTGGAGGAACTCCAACTGCTTTATCTGTTAGTCAGCTTGATCGATTGCTAGAAGGAATTCATAAAGAGCTTATGCCAACTAATGATCTAGTTGAATTTGCAGTAGAAGCAAATCCAGGGGAGCTTTCGTTGGACAAACTGAAAGTGTTAAAGAATGCTGGTGTTAACCGCTTGAGTATTGGTGTGCAAAGCTTTAATGATGAACTTTTGGAGCGTATTGGCAGAGTTCATCGAAAAGAAGATGTTTTCCGTACGTTACAACAAGCTGAGCAAGTAGGCTTTGACAATATGAGCGTTGACCTAATGTATGGCTTACCTGGACAGACAGTAAATGATTTTAAAGAATCATTAGACATAGCCTTTACCATGAATGTTAAACACTTTTCAGCTTATTCATTAATTGTTGAGCCAAAAACAGTGTTTTATAATTTGATGCAAAAGGGGAAATTATCATTACCACCACAAGATCTGGAAGCACAAATGTATGAACTTTCAATGGAGCAAATGGAGAAACATGGATTTAAGCAATATGAAATAAGTAATTATGCGATTCCAGGCTTTGAAAGTAATCATAATCTTACCTACTGGAACAATGATTATTATTATGGCTTTGGCGCAGGTGCACATGGTTATATGAATGGAATAAGAACATCAAATATCGGCCCCATTAAAAAATATATGGAGCAAATTGAACAAACTGGTGAAGCATACAATAGCCAGAATATTGTTAGTAAAGAGGAAGAAATGGAAGAGGAAATGTTCCTTGGTCTTCGGAAAGAAGCAGGAGTGAGTAAAAGTATTTTTTATAGAAAATTTAATGTTCAATTGGTGGATGTCTTTCCAGAACAAATTGCCAATCTGGTCAAGCTTGGCTTAATTGTAAATGATGATCAATCAATAAGGCTTACACATAAAGGTAAACTTTTGGGTAATGAAGTATTTCAGGAATTCATTGGACTATCTTGATTGTTGGTTTTATTACAAGCGAATTCTTTATTATTCATCCAGAAAAAAGCATTTTAAGAGTGATTTAACAATTGACAATTTATTTTAGTTTTGATAACTTTTTATATATATTTAGCACTCGCAATCTTAGAGTGCTAACAGAGGTGATGATAGTTGCTTACAGATCGCCAATTGTTGATTCTACAAGTAATTATTGATGATTTTATTCATTCAGCTCAGCCCGTTGGTTCGAGAACATTAGCGAAAAAAGACGAAATTACGTTTAGCTCAGCTACAATAAGGAACGATATGGCTGACTTAGAGGACCTTGGCTTTATTGAGAAAACACATAGTTCTTCAGGACGTGTCCCATCTGAAAAGGGATATCGTTATTATGTAGACCACCTTCTGTCACCACAGCGTCTAACGAAGACAGAAGTTAGTCAAATAAAATCGATTTATGCTGAAAGAATTTTCGAATTAGAAAAAGTAGTTCAAAAATCAGCGCAAATCTTGTCGGAATTAACTAATTACACTTCAATAGTTCTTGGTCCAAAAGTGAACGAAAATCGCTTGAAGAGAATTCAAATTATCCCCATTAACAATGAAACAGCTGTTGCAATTATCGTGACTAATACTGGACATGTGGAAAATCGCACCATTACATTCCCAGGGTCCCTCGATCCTAGTGATATTGAAAAAATGGTCAATATCCTAAATGAAAGATTAGCGGGAGTACCACTTGTAGAGTTACAGGATAAGATATTTAAAGAAGTTGTTTCAGTCCTAAAGGATCATATTCAAAATTATGATATGATGTTAAAGGTCATGGCGGGTACATTGAAACTCAATTCAGGAGAAAAAATCTATTTCGGCGGCAAAACCAATATGCTAAGTCAACCTGAGTTCGCTGACATTGGAAGAATCAGATCATTGCTAACAATGATTGAGCATGAGAAAGAATTGTATGGTTTATTACAAACTAATCATGCAGGTATCACGATTAAAATTGGTAAAGAAAATGATAATATAGCGATGGAGAATTGCAGTTTAATTACAGCAACTTATTCATTAGGTGATAATCAATTAGGGACGATTGCTGTACTAGGCCCAACTAGAATGGAGTATTCACGCGTTATTAGTTTATTAACACGAATGACACGTGATTTGTCCAAAACGCTTACTGATTTGTATCATCAATCTTAAGCTTGGCTATATTGATTATGGGTGGAATAATAAATTCCACCCGATTCCTATGTTTTAAAAATTAACGCAAAACAATTTTATAGATCAATCCTTTTAAGGAGGTGAAACATTGTGTCAAACGAAAAAAACGTTGCAGAACAAGAAGAAGCAGTAGATACACTACAAAATGAACAGTCGGACGCAGATGTTGAGATTGTTGATGCTGAAGTCATTGAAGATGCACCTGAAGCTGGTGATGAGTCTGAGCAGAAAATTGCTGAATTACAAGCAAAGTTAGACGAAACCGAAAACAAAATGCTTCGTGCTCAAGCAGATTTTGACAATTTTAAAAGACGAAGTCGCTTGGATCAAGAGGCAGCTCAAAAATATCGTGCTCAAAGCTTAGTATCTGAAATCATACCTGCTCTTGATAACTTTGAAAGAGCGTTACAAATAGAAGCAGATAACGATCAAACAAAATCGTTGCTACAAGGCATGAACATGGTGTATAACCAATTAGTTCAAGCTCTAAAAAATGAAGGTGTAGAAGCAATCAATTCAGTAGGAGAACAGTTCGATCCTCATTTACACCAAGCTGTTATGCAGATTGAGGATGAGAACTATGAATCCAATTCAGTTGTTGAAGAGCTTCAAAAGGGTTATAAACTAAAGGATCGAGTTATTCGACCTGCAATGGTAAAAGTAAATCAATAACAATCAATCTTACATATTAGGAGGTTCTATTTTATGAGTAAAATTATCGGTATCGACTTAGGTACAACAAACTCATGTGTCGCAGTTTTAGAAGGCGGAGAACCAAAAGTGATCCCCAATCCAGAAGGTAACCGAACAACTCCTTCTGTTGTAGCTTTCAAAAACGGCGAACGTCAAGTTGGTGAAGTAGCAAAGCGCCAAGCAATTACAAACCCAAATACAATTATTTCTATCAAACGCCATATGGGTACTGACTATAAAGTTGAAGTTGAAGGCAAAAGCTACACACCTCAAGAAATGTCAGCAATCATTCTACAGCACTTAAAATCTTATGCAGAAGAGTATCTAGGTGAGCCTGTAACAAAAGCAGTTATTACAGTACCTGCATATTTCAATGATGCTGAACGACAAGCAACAAAAGATGCTGGTAAAATTGCTGGTTTAGAAGTAGAACGTATCATCAACGAGCCTACTGCTGCAGCTTTAGCTTACGGATTAGATAAAACAGATGAAGATCAAACGATTCTTGTTTATGACTTAGGTGGCGGTACGTTTGACGTTTCTGTTCTTGAGCTTGGAGATGGCGTATTTGAAGTTCGTTCAACAGCTGGTGACAACCGTCTAGGTGGGGACGACTTTGACCAAGTAATCATCGACTATTTAGTTGCTGAATTCAAAAAGGAAAACGGCATTGATCTTTCAAAGGACAAAATGGCGTTACAACGTTTAAAAGATGCTGCTGAAAAAGCGAAAAAAGATCTTTCTGGTGTAACATCAACTCAAATTTCTTTACCATTTATCACTGCTGGAGAAGCAGGTCCACTTCACTTGGAAATAAGCTTATCACGTGCTAAATTCGACGAGATTTCATCTGATTTAGTAGAAAGAACAATGGGGCCAGTTCGCCAATCACTTAGTGATGCGGGTCTTTCAGCTAGCGAAATTGATAAAGTAATCCTTGTTGGTGGTTCAACTCGTATTCCTGCAGTACAAGAAGCAATTAAAAAAGCTTTAGGTAAAGAACCGCATAAAGGAGTAAACCCAGATGAGGTTGTTGCTTTAGGTGCATCAATTCAAGGTGGCGTTATCACTGGGGATGTTAAAGACGTTGTACTTCTTGACGTAACACCACTTTCATTAGGAATTGAAACAATGGGTAGCGTGTTCACTAAGCTAATTGAACGTAATACAACAATCCCAACAAGTAAGTCACAAGTTTTCTCTACTGCAGCAGATAGCCAAACAGCGGTAGACATTCACGTACTTCAAGGTGAACGTCCAATGGCAGCGGACAATAAAACATTAGGTCGTTTCCAATTAACAGACATTCCACCGGCACCACGTGGTGTACCACAAATCGAAGTATCATTTGATATTGATAAAAATGGTATTGTAAACGTACGTGCAAAAGATTTAGGTACAAACAAAGAGCAAACAATTACAATTAAATCTTCAACAGGTTTATCAGATGAAGAAATCGATCGCATGGTAAGAGAAGCGGAAGAGAATGCAGATGCTGATAAACAACGTAAGGAAGAAGTTGAACTTCGCAATGAAGCAGATCAATTAGTGTTTACAACTGAAAAAACATTAAAAGATCTTGAAGGAAAAGTTGACGAAGCAGAAGTAACAAAAGCGAATGAAGCAAAAGACGCTTTAAAAGCTGCGATTGAGAAAAACGATTTAGAAGAAATCAAAGCAAAAAAAGATGAACTTCAAAATATTGTTCAAGAACTTTCAGTAAAACTTTACGAAGAAGCAGCAAAACAAGCTCAAGCTCAGCAAGGTGGAGAAGCAGCAAGTGGTAAAGCTGATGACGATGTGGTTGATGCTGAATTTGAAGAAGTAAAAGACGAAGATAAAAAATAAAACATAGAACATTTAGGTGAAAAGTCAAAGTCAGGCGTGTCTTGACTTTGGCTTTTTTTAGATAAAGCTATAGAATTCTTTCACTTGACATAACAAGAGTGATAAGTGATAGATGCAACAAAAATTCGAAACAACAATTTGTTGCTTTTACTCTCTTTTGAGTGATACAATTTACCTTATGTGAGAAAATCGGGAGTGAGAAATTATGAGCAAGCGTGATTACTATGAAGTACTCGGGTTAAGTAAGAACGCGAATAAAGATGAGATTAAAAAAGCTTATCGTAAGCTTTCAAAGCAATACCATCCTGATATTAATAAAGAAGCGGATGCTAACGAGAAATTCAAGGAAATAAAAGAAGCCTATGAAACATTAAGTGATGATCAAAAGAAATCACACTATGATCAATTTGGACATACTGATCCAAATCAAGGCTTTGGTGGCGGCGCTGGCTTCGGTGGAGATGGTTTTGGCTTTGAAGATATTTTTAGCTCAATCTTTGGCGGAGGAACAAGAAGACGTGATCCGAATGCACCAAGACAAGGTGCGGATTTACAATATACAATGACATTAGACTTTGAAGAAGCTATTTTTGGAAAAGAAACGACGATCGAAATTCCTAGAGAAGAAACTTGTGAAACATGTGATGGATCAGGTGCACAAAAAGGAACTAAACCTGAAACATGTACACATTGTGGTGGTAGTGGTCAATTAAATGTAGAACAAAATACTCCATTTGGCCGAATTGTGAATCGCCGTGTTTGTAATCACTGTGAAGGCACAGGTAAAATGATTAAACACAAATGTGGAACATGTCGTGGAACTGGAAAAGTGAAAAAGCGTAAAAAGATTCAAGTGAAAATTCCTGCCGGTGTGGATGATGGTCAACAATTGCGAGTATCTGGACAAGGGGAACCAGGTGTAAATGGTGGACCTCCTGGAGATTTATATGTCGTATTCCACGTAAGAGAGCATGAGTTCTTTGAAAGAGAAGGCGATGATGTATACTGTGATATGCCATTAACCTTTGCTCAAGCTGCACTAGGAGACGAAATTCAAGTACCCACACTACATGGCAAAGTGAAATTAAAAGTGCCAGCAGGTACGCAAACTGGTAAGAAATTCCGTTTAACTGGAAAAGGTGTTCCTAATGTTAGAGGTTATGGACAAGGTGACCAATATGTTATTTTACGTGTATTGACACCAACGAGCTTAACTGAAAAACAAAAGGAATTACTTCGTGAATTTGCTGAAATTAGTGGAGCAAAGCCTGATGAACATGAAGATAGCTTTTTTGATAAAGTAAAACGAGCTTTCAAAGGTGATTAAGTAATCTATTAAAGATGAACAAACGTATGAGGATTGGAGTTGGTAGATATGAAGTGGTCAGAATTTAGTATTCATACAACACAAGAAGCAGTAGAACCCATTTCAAATATATTACACGAGGCTGGGGCAAGCGGTGTAGTCATTGAGGATATTGCTGATTTAGTTAAGGAACGAAGTACTGCACTTGGCGAAATCTACCAACTAGATCCAACCGATTATCCAGAAGAAGGGGTTATTGTTAAAGCATATTTACCGGTCAACAGCTTCCTGGGTGAAACAGTTGACGGGATTAAAGCTACGATAAACAACCTCTTGCTATATGATATTGATTTAGGAAAAAATCATGTAACAATTAGTGAAATAAATGAAGAAGAATGGGCAACAGCCTGGAAAAAATATTACCATCCTGTAAAAATTTCAGAGAAGTTTACAATTGTTCCAACCTGGGAAATTTATGAGCCAGTAAGTTCAGATGAATTGATTATTGAGCTAGATCCAGGGATGGCATTTGGAACAGGTACACATCCAACAACAGTACTATGTATTCAAGCATTAGAGCGTACTGTACAAAAAGATGATAAAGTAATTGATGTTGGTACAGGATCAGGTGTATTAAGTATTGCTGCTGGATTACTGGGTGCTAAACAAATTCAAGCACTAGATTTAGATCAGGTTGCTGTTGAAAGTGCGCGTTTAAATTGTAAGCTTAATAAAGTACAAAATGTTGTCAATGTTTCACAAAACAATCTTTTAGATGGTATAGAAGGCCCTGTAGACTTGGTTGTTTCAAATATATTAGCTGAAATAATTGTTCGCTTTATCGATAAGGCTTATGAAGTCTTAAAGGAAAATGGAACTTTTATCACATCTGGTATTATCCAAAATAAAAAGCATGAAGTGAAAGAAGCACTTCAAAACGCAGGTTTTGTGATAGAAGAAACAATGGTCATGGAAGACTGGGTTGCATTTATTGCTAAGAAGAAGTAGTCTTCTTTAACTAAGGGGTTAGACCCCTTGTGTTTGCAATTTGTATACATTAATAGGGGTGACTGCTTTGCAACGTTATTTTGTAGATGAAGAAAAAGCTCATATAGAATCTAATATCCAGATTACAGGTGATGACGTACATCATATATCACGGGTATTACGTATGCAGCCAGGGAACAAGGTTATATGTTGTACAAAGGATGGTTTCGAAGCACTTTGTGAAATAGCTGAAATTACCAATGACCAAGTGAATTGTTTTATATTAGAATGGATGACGGTGAACCGTGAGCTTCCTGTTACTATAACCATTGCGAGCGGGTTGCCTAAAGGGGATAAACTTGAATGGATTATTCAAAAGGGCACCGAATTAGGTGCTTCTTCATTTATCCCTTTTAATGCTGCTCGTTCAATTGTAAAACTTGAACAAAAAAAGGTTGGAAAGAAGCTCGATCGCTGGCAAAAAATCGCTAAAGAAGCGTCAGAACAATCGTATCGTAACAAAGTCCCTACAGTCATTGAGCCATGCCAGTTTGACCAATTATTGAAAATAGCGAATGATTACGATGTGAAAATCGTTGCTTATGAAGAATCGGCAAAGCAAGGTGAGAAAAAGAACTTAGCAAAAGCTTTTGAGGAACTAACAGAAGGTTCTTCCTTACTTGCTGTCTTTGGCCCTGAGGGTGGCTTAACAGAGCAAGAAGTGTCAAAGCTTGAAGAGCTTGGTTTTCTCGTTTGTAGCTTTGGTCCAAGAATATTAAGAACAGAGACAGCTCCTTTATATTTATTATCAGCTGTTTCTTATTATTTCGAATTATCGAGGTGATGAATAATGCCTACAGTTGCATTTCATACATTAGGTTGTAAAGTAAATCATTATGAGACAGAAGCGATTTGGCAGCTTTTCAAAGATGCTGGCTATGATCGTACAGAATATGAGAAAGTCGCTGATGTATATGTTATTAATACATGTACAGTAACAAATACAGGTGATAAAAAGAGTCGTCAAGTTATTCGTCGCGCGATCCGTAAAAATCCGGATGGTGTAATCTGTGTTACAGGTTGTTATGCTCAAACTTCTCCAGCAGAAATTATGGCGATCCCTGGTGTTGATATTGTTGTCGGAACACAGGATCGTGTTAAGATGCTAGAATATATTGAGCAATTTAAAAACGAAAGACAACCAATTAACGGTGTAAGAAATATTATGAAAACCCGTGTATATGAAGAGCTTGATGTACCTTCATTCACAGACAGAACAAGAGCATCTTTGAAAATACAAGAAGGTTGTAATAACTTTTGCACATTTTGTATCATTCCTTGGGCACGTGGCTTAATGCGTTCACGTGATCCTAAAGAGGTTGTTACACAAGCGCAGCAGCTTGTGAATGCTGGTTACAAAGAAATTGTACTAACAGGTATTCATACAGGAGGATACGGTGAAGATTTAAAGGATTATAACTTAGCCATGCTATTACGTGACTTAGATGAGCAAGTTGAAGGTTTAAAACGAATCCGTATTTCATCAATCGAAGCAAGTCAAATATCAGATGAAGTGATAGAAGTTCTGAAAAACTCAAGAAAAGTTGTTCGTCACTTACACATTCCAATTCAATCTGGATCAGATACAGTGTTAAAACGGATGCGTAGAAAGTATACAATGGGATTTTTCGCTGACCGCATCAAGCTTTTAAAAGAAGCCTTGCCAGGTTTGGCGATTACATCAGATGTAATTGTTGGATTCCCAGGTGAAACAGAGGAAGAATTTTTGGAAACCTTTAACTTCATTAAAGAGCATAAGTTTTCTGAGCTTCATGTTTTTCCATATTCTAAACGTACTGGTACCCCAGCTGCTCGAATGGATGATCAAGTGGATGAGGAAATTAAAAATAACCGAGTTCACCGTTTAATTGAACTATCAGATCAATTAGCAAAAGAATATGCTTCTAATTTCGAAGATGAAGTTTTAGAGGTTATTCCTGAAGAAGCATTTAAAGAAGAGTCAAATGAAGGATTGTATGTAGGGTATACAGACAATTATTTAAAGGTTGTTTTTCCAGCTAATGAAGAAATGGTTGGTAAGATCGTAAAAGTGAAAATAACAAAGGCTGGCTACCCTTACAATGAGGGTCAATTTGTAAGAGTATTAGATGAGCCATTGCAAACAGACGAAAATATTCGTTTATCTTCATAAGGCAATTGGGATTGGTTGTTATTTAGCCAATCCCTTTATTTGTTTACCATGAAACTATTTAATTCTTGTACTGAGGATAAGCGCTTGGCATTCAGCTCCAGCGCCCAGCGACTAGTGGACTTCCCTCACCTCTGTACGATAAATCAACATCGACGCTCGTGCTTCTTCGTGTTTCCTTTATCTCCTACGGCTCAGTACAGTCCATACGTTGCTAAACAGGCACTTGCGCTTTTGTTCTTTTCAGAAAAATATTCATAAGTAAATGTGTAAATTTAATTAATAAGTGCAAATTAATTTTGTACTCGTTTTTATTTTTTGATAATGTTAAGATGTAAGAGGTCGGACAACTATATGTAGAAGGAGACGATACATAATGTCAAATATAGCAAAAATGATTGATCATACTGCTCTTAAGGCAGATACAACTAAGGATACAATCGAAAAGCTTTGCACAGAAGCTAGTGAATACAAGTTTGCCTCTGTATGTGTAAACCCAACCTGGGTAGAAACAGCAGCAAAGTTGTTAAAAGGATCTGATGTAAAGGTTTGTACAGTTATTGGTTTTCCATTAGGAGCGAATACACCTGAAACAAAAGCATTTGAAACAAAAGATGCCATTGAAAAAGGTGCAACTGAAGTTGATATGGTTATTAATATCGGAGCTCTTAAGGACAAAAATGATGAGCTTGTAGAACGAGACATCAGAGCTGTTGCAGGCGCTGCAAAGGGTAAAGCCTTATCAAAGGTAATAATTGAGACAAGTCTTTTAACAGAAGAAGAGAAGGTTAGAGCTTGTGAGATTGCTGTGCGCGCTGGAGCTGATTATGTTAAAACATCAACTGGTTTTTCAAGCGGTGGAGCAACCGTTGAGGATATAGAACTTATGAGAAAAACAGTTGGGCCAGAGATTGGTGTGAAAGCATCTGGTGGAGTCCGAGACACAGAAGGTGCCGAAGCAATGGTGAAGGCAGGAGCAACTCGTATTGGAGCAAGCTCTGGCGTCTCAATCGTTAAAGGTGAGATATCAAATTCTGATTATTAATTTTTAGGCTCTGTTAAATCAACAAACCAAGTTTAACAGAGCTAATCTTTAAACCAATTTTTCACTTATTGATATTTGTACAATCAACAAATAAAAGCTAGCATATAATAATCGAATAATTCAAACAACAATTTATACACGGAACTTTTTACTATATGAGTTGACCTGCATTATTCGTTATATTATAATTGCAAAGTACATGTTTTGTTATACTATCCAAATTAATATTTAAAGGATGAAGTATAAGAAAAACTAAGGCATTCGCACTTTGCGGTAAGCCATGTTTTTCTAGTAGACATGTTTTATTTAAAGATGTCGATTGGTTGTATTCGGAGGGAGGGAAAGAGAATGTCAAAAACGGTCGTTCGTAAAAACGAGTCGCTTGAAGATGCTCTTCGTCGTTTCAAACGTACTGTATCTAAAAGTGGTACAATACAAGAAGCTAGAAAGCGCGAATTCTATGAAAAGCCTAGCGTAAAGCGTAAGAAAAAGTCTGAAGCAGCTAGAAAGCGCAAATTCTAAAAGAGGGTGTACTTATGAGTCTTCTTGAGCAATTAAATCAAGATATGAAACAAGCGATGAAAAACAAAGAAAAAGACAAGTTAATTGTCATTCGAATGGTCAAGGCTGCTTTGCAAAATGAAGCGATTAAACTTGGCAAAAATGAGTTGTCTGAAGAAGAAGACTTGACAGTTCTTTCTCGCGAATTAAAGCAACGTAAAGACTCCCTCCAGGAATTTAAAAATGCTGATCGTTTGGACTTAGTTGAAAAAACACAAGCGGAAATCGATGTATTAGTCGATTATATGCCTGAGCAGCTTTCCGAAGAAGAGGTTTCTGAAATCGTTAAACAAACAATTTCAGAAGTGAATGCATCTTCTAAAGCGGATATGGGGAAAGTAATGGGAGCACTCATGCCCAAAGTTAAAGGAAAAGCAGACGGAAGTCTTGTTAATAAGCTTGTGCAACAACAGCTATCATAAATTTTAAGACACCTTGCCTTGCAAGGTGTCTTTTAGTTATTGGCTCTGTTAAAGGCTGCTCACAATTGATTATTGCACTTTGTTGATTGGGACGGATATGTGAGACTCCTGCTGGAGTGCAGTCTAAGGGAGACCCCAAAGGTGCAAAGCACGGAGGGTCTCCCGGACCGCTCGCAGCGGAAATCAACAATCACGTTTAACAAAGCCTAGTTATTAAGGAACTTATAAAATTCTTGTAGTGTGAATAAGCGCTAAGACATCCAGCTCCAGCGCCTAGCGAACTTTTCACACCTTATAAACTAAGTCAACATCGAACCAAGGAGTGCTCCTGTTCAATCGTCGCTAGCGATAACGCTTTTGTATTTTGCATGAAGATAAAAGTGCCAATCATAAAAAGATATTACATAAGAAACGGATTGAAGTAATAAATTTTTATTAATAATTGAAACCAAATACAAACTAAAAACGTATTAAGTATAGGGCGTTATAGAGAGGAGGTTTTTAGACAAATGAGAAAGCGTTTTTACCAGTTAATGATTGTCGTAGCTTTTATTTTGGCTTTGTTTAATGGTTTTAGTCATGAGCTCAAAGCTGATTCTAACCAAAAGGTATTTATCATACCTCTTGAGGAAACGGTCGAGAAAGGTCTCTCGCAATATATTAAGCGAACAATCTCAGAAGCGAAATCTCAGGAGGCTGACCACATTATTCTTGAAATAGATACATTGGGTGGTGCTGTTGATGGAGCTTTGGAGATAGCTGATACACTCCGTTCAAGTGAAATCCCGATCACTGCTTATATTAATAGAAGAGCTATTTCAGCAGGAGCTTATATTGCGTTGAATGCGGACCAGATATATATGGCTCCAGGTAGCCAGATGGGATCTGCTGCAATCATTACAGGGGATGGTAATGCTGCAGATGATAAGTCTCAATCGTTATGGCTGTCAGAATTGAAAGAATCAGCAGAACGGAATGGGCGTGATCCAAAATATGCGTTGGCAATGGCAGATAAGGATGTTGATATTCCTGAATATGGAGCAGGTAAAGGAGATTTATTAACACTAGAGACAAAGCAAGCATTTGAAGTTGGATATTCAGAAGGAACTGCTGAAAATCGCAAAGACTTATTAAAACAATTAAATTTAACAGGTGCTTCCATAATCGAGGCTGAAGAAAGCTTTGCAGAGAAAGTGGCAAGATTTATCACACATCCTGTTGTTGTTCCTATTCTTCTATCGATAGGTAGTATTGGTTTAGTTGTTGAACTTTATTCTCCAGGATTTGGTGTCGCGGGATTTATGGGACTAACTTCACTTTTTTTATTTTTTTATGGTCACTTAGTTGCTGGGTTAGCTGGTATGGAATCAATTATATTGTTTGTTTTAGGAATTATATTGGTAATCGCTGAATTTTTTGTACCAGGTGGTATAATGGGAGCATTGGGCTTTGCTAGTATGATTATAAGTTTATACTTAGCATCAGGTGATTTTGTCAATATGACGATTTCCTTATTAACTGCCCTAGCTGTTTCAATTATAGTTTCTATTCTACTAGTAAAGGTGTTTGGAAAACGTATGAATATTTTTAAAAAGCTAATATTGCGTGACTCAACAAATACCGAGAGTGGTTACGTGTCAAATAAATCAAGAGCTGAATTACTTGACCTTGAAGGAGTTGCATTAACGACATTAAGACCTTCAGGAACAGCTATAATTGCAGACGAACGATTAGATGTTGTAACAGAAGGTGGCTTTATCTCTCAAGGCCAAAGGGTAAAAGTTGTTAAGGTGGAAGGCTCAAGAATTGTTGTTAGAGAACTGAAATAATAAAGAACAAGGCTGGTTACTTTATCAAGCATTTTACAGTAGCTTTTTTATAAAAGTGATCTGACTGCTAGGAATGCTTGATTTTGATACATTATACATTAGGAGGAAAACAATGGAAGCATCAGCAATATTAATTATTGGACTCGTTATACTAGGCTTAATCTTTTTAGGTATCTTTTTTACATTTGTACCAATTGCACTATGGATCTCAGCTCTTGCAGCAGGGGTTAAAATTAGCATCTTTACTTTAATCGGAATGAGACTACGACGTGTTATTCCAAGTAGGGTCGTTAATCCTTTAATTAAGGCACATAAAGCAGGACTTGGTATTACAACAAATCAGCTAGAAAGTCATTATTTAGCAGGTGGTAATGTAGACCGTGTTGTAAATGCGCTAATTGCAGCGGAACGTGCAAATATTGAATTAACCTTTGAACGTGCTGCAGCAATCGATCTAGCTGGACGTGACGTTCTAGAAGCTGTACAAATGAGTGTTAACCCAAAAGTAATTGAAACTCCTTTCATTTCAGGTGTAGCGATGGATGGAATTGAAGTAAAAGCAAAAGCAAGAATAACTGTTAGAGCGAACATCGATCGTTTAGTAGGGGGAGCAGGTGAGGATACGATAATAGCTCGTGTTGGCGAAGGGATTGTAAGTACAATTGGTTCCCAAAAAGATCATAAAAAGGTATTGGAAAATCCTGACATGATTTCTCAAACTGTTTTAGGGAAAGGCTTAGATTCCGGTACTGCCTTTGAAATTCTCTCGATTGATATCGCGGATGTTGATATCGGTAAAAACATTGGTGCTGAATTACAAACAGAGCAAGCAGAAGCAGATAAGAAAATTGCTCAGGCTAAAGCAGAAGAAAGAAGAGCAATGGCTGTTGCTCAAGAACAAGAAATGCTTGCACGAGTACAAGAAATGAAAGCAAAAGTTGTAGAAAGTGAA
Source organism: Metabacillus bambusae (assembly GCF_017497975.1). GTDB lineage: Bacteria > Bacillota > Bacilli > Bacillales > Bacillaceae > Metabacillus > Metabacillus bambusae. Next base: position 36,944 of record NZ_JAGDEL010000007.1, read on the forward strand.
GCAACAGTTCCACTTGCTATGGCTGAGGCACTCCGCTCTGGTAACATAGGGGTAATGGATTATATGAATATTAAAAATATCTCCGCTGATACAGACATGAGAGACTCAATTGGTAAAACAAATCAAGATCAAAATGATAATGACCAATATTGATCGGTAGATTATACCAGCTTAAATAAGGTGGTGGATGGTGGAGCTAAGCAATCTATATCGTCTATGCCTAGCTTCCCATCCTTTTCCTTCATTTAAAGGAGGGAGTGACTTATGGAGCTTACAGAATTATTAACAAATCCACTTGTTTGGGGGCTTCTTGTGTGGTTGTTCTCTAGATTCTTCACATCTAATAAAAAAGATGAAGAAACACCTAAAAAACAACCTAACCAACGTGAGAATCGTCCAAATCCAAGACCAAATCCAAGGCAAAACTCAAGACCAAACCCTAAGCCTGTGATGACTACTGTTGAGCGAAACCCTCGAAATGAAGCAAAACCTGCTCTTCAAACAGTACAACAGGCGTATGAAAGCATGAAAAATCAAGCAACAGAAAAAACAGAAAAGACTAGGATTGTAAAAGAACAACCAAAAAAGTCGAAGGTTGTACTTAATGAGCAATTTCCTAAGGTAAATCGAAATATAAAACAGAATAACTTAATTATTGATCAACAGAAAGCAGTTCAGGGTGTAATTTGGAGCGAAATTTTAGGTGCACCGAGATCTAAAAACCCACATTATACTAGAAATAAAAGACATTCATAACTTCTAACAATAATCGTGTTATAAGACTCCGTTTTCTTTCATACATATGAGATGAAAGGGGGTCTTTTTTTATGGCAAAAAAATGGCGACAGCAACTAACTAGATGGATTACAAATACAATTGAACTACCGCCCGATGTCATGATGGATCTTCCTAGAATTACAATGGTTGGCCAGCTTCATATTTACATAGAAAATCATCGAGGACTCCTTACTTTTACTGATACAGAGCTTCGCCTTCTATTAAAGCAAGGACAGCTTTTAATCAAAGGCGAAGCTTTTGTCATAAAGACGATCCTTCCGGAAGAAATCCTACTAGAAGGTAAAATAAATCAGGTTCTTTATCTGGATGCAACTTAAGGGGGATCCTGGAACTTTCAATGGTAGTAACCAACCTAATAAAAGGAACATCCAAGAATATGTTCTAGCTGCTTAAAACCTAGTGAGCAACAAACACCAATAGTCTGCTGTGAGTTAGTCATGCGTTTTTTATATAATCACCACAGCAGACAAGTCTATAAAACGCTATATAGTAATGGTTTGCAGGTCACTACACACTACCGCTATTTTGCAGGGTTTAGGAGGATAATGATGAAAAACCAATGGACTAGTTTGTTATTTGGGGTTGTAAAGGTAAGTATCGTGGGTCGAGGTACAGAGCGTTTTTTGAATGATTGCATACGTGAAGATATTGTAATTTGGAATGTTAGAAGAAGTCAAAAGGATGGAATGGATTTCTTTATTCGCCTTAAAGATGTACATGCCTTGCGAAGAGTAGTAAGGAAGAATGAATGCAAATGCCGCTTTGAGAAAAGGTTAGGTTTTCCCTTTTTTGTAAGAAAATCATGGCGGAATAGCGGATTCGTCATGGGAGTACTTGCTTTTTTATTAGTAATTTTTGCTTTGTCGAATATGATTTGGGGAATAAAAGTCGAAGGTGCTTCACCTGAAACAGAGCATTTAATTAAAAAGGAGCTTTCTCGAATTGGGGTTAAAACTGGAAAGTTTCAATTCTTTGTAGAAAATCCTGATGATATCCAAAAATCCTTAACAGATAATATTCAGCAGATAACATGGGTTGGTGTGGAATTAACTGGTACAACCTATCATTTAAAGGTTGTAGAGAAAAATCAACCAGAAGAAGAAAAACTTGTGAGTCCGCGTCATATTATTGCTGAAAAAGAAGCAGTTATTTCTAAAATGTTTGTAGAGCAAGGGCAACCACTTACAACTTTACATGAGCATGTAAAAAAAGGACAAATATTAGTGTCTGGGCTGATCGGTAAGGAAGATGAACAAAAAAAAGTAGCGGCAAAAGCTGAAATATTCGGGGAAACTTGGTATAAAACAACAATATTAATTCCATTAAAGACGACTTTTCATGTTTTGACTGGAGATGATAAGGTTAAACATTATCTTCAGTTTGGATCCTTTAAGCTTCCAATATGGGGATTTAAAGATCCTGAGTTTAAAAATTTTGAAGTAGAAGATGATGTTAGACATGTTCAATTTTTAAATTTCACATTGCCAATTGCATATGTGAATGAGACATATAGAGAAAAAGAAAAAGTTAGTCGGGAATACACTGTAAAACAAGCTAAGGAAGCTGCTTTAGATCGAGGTCGTAAAGATATCGAGGATAAACTTGATGAAGAAGAAAAAGTAATTGGAGAAAAAGTTTTGCACGAGACGAATGAGAATGGTAAAGTAAAATTAACCGTTCTTTACCAGGTGATAGAAAATATAGTAAAAACCACACCAATTGTTCAGGGAGACTAAAGAATGCCAGAAGAATTAGTGACAATGAGTCAACAATTAGAAAATCCAAACGAAGCAATTGCTCTATTTGGTAACAACGATGTTCATTTAAAACGAATGGAAGAAGAATTAAAGGTTTCAATTGTAACGAGAGGTGAAGCAGTTTTTGTATCTGGAGACTCTGAACACGTTAATCTCGTTGAAGAACTGCTTAAATCCTTGCTTCTTATTATTCGCAAAGGAATCAACATTAGTGAGCGAGATGTCATTTATGCCATAAGTATGGCAAGGGAACAGAAATTAGATCAATTTGAAAATCTGTATGTTCAAGAAATAGCTAAAACAGCCAAAGGGAAATCAATACGAGTTAAAACCTTAGGCCAACGTCATTATATTGCAGCTATTCAAAACAAGGACTTAGTTTTTGGAATTGGACCTGCTGGTACTGGTAAAACGTATTTAGCTGTTGTCATGGCTGTAAATGCTTTAAAAAACGGTAGTATAAAACGGATAATATTAACAAGACCTGCCGTTGAAGCTGGAGAAAGCTTAGGGTTTTTACCAGGTGATCTAAAGGAGAAGGTAGATCCATACTTGAGACCTTTATATGATGCGTTACATGATGTTTTGGGAATGGAGCATACTGGGAGACTTATTGAGCGAGGAACAATTGAAATAGCGCCTTTAGCTTATATGAGGGGTAGAACATTAGATGATGCATTCGTTATTTTGGACGAAGCTCAAAATACCACTCCAGCACAAATGAAAATGTTTCTTACTCGGTTAGGTTTTGGATCTAAAATGGTCATTACTGGTGATATTACACAAGTTGATTTACCGAAAGGTGTAAAATCTGGATTAACTGTAGCAAGGGATACTCTTGTAAATGTACAAGGAATTTCATTTGTTGAGTTAGAGCAATCAGATGTTGTTAGACATCCGCTTGTTGCAAAAATTATTTCAGCATACGAAAACTCCAAAGAAGGATAAGTGACCCGAGCACCCGAAGTCGGGTCACTTTCTTTTTAGGCCTTTTATTGAGTAAGAATGTTTTTTATTGATTTTTTTGTCGTATTTTGTCATAATGGTTGAACATTTTTCGATAAAAGGAAATAATGGAAAAGTGAACGAATTAACGAGTGATAATTAATTCGTCGAAAAGGTGGTGCCTCTTGTGAAGAAAAAAAATAATAAAGATAAACTAAAACCAAACCTATTAATAGAAAAACTTAAAAATTATAAGTTTCTATATGTTATTTTATATGCTATTTTAGCGGTAATATTGTTTGTAGCACTTTATAGTAATGTTAAACCTGAAACTTTAGATATTGAGCTTTTTACTGTGTCAGATCAAACAATCTATGCTCCAACAACTGTTGAAGACAAGGTCGAGACTGCGAGAAAAGAGCAAGAGGCTTATGATGCGGTAGAGGACCAATATGTCTTAAAAAAGGAAATTACAGAAAAACAGGTAGATCTCATCTCATCGATTTTTGATGCAATTACTGAAGTCCGTAAAGAGGAAGAAATAGCAAATAAGGAGGAAGACGCTACAGCAACTTTGTTAACTCCTGAAGAAAAGGTAAAACGTTTACAAGAAAAATTAACACCTGCTATCACTGAAAAAATTTCTAAGGAAACCTTTTTGCCACTAGTTAGTACGACAGACGATGAGTTAGTACTTGCAAAGGATGCAGTCGTTACAGCAGTTAATAATATCATGAGCAAGGAAATACCGATCATTCAATTGACAGAAGCAAAAAAACAAGCTGTTGAAGAATTGGGATATACCTCACTAAAAGCAGATGTTCTTAAGGCGGCAACAGAACTAACTCGTTTTTCGATCACACCAAATGTTGTATTTGACAAGGAAGCTACTGAGGAGAAAAGACAGCAAGCAATTGATGGTGTAAAAGAAGCTCAAATTAAACAAGGTCAAATCCTTGTCGAAGAGGACGAGCTAATTAATCGAGAAGTTTATCGTAAACTTGGACTAGTTGGTTTACTAGATAATCAACAATCATTTAAACCATTCCTAGGATTAGGATTATTCATTATGCTAATTCTGATTGGTGTCGTATATTATTTTGAAAAGAAAGATAGTCTAATTTCTAAGAAAAACAATTCCCTACTCTTATATTGTTTAATATTTGCGATCACTATTCTTCTTATGAAGATTGTCAGTCTCTTTCAAAAAATTGACTATACACATATTGGGTATCTTGTTCCTGTTGCGATGGGGGCTATGCTTGTAAAGCTTTTACTGAATGAGCGTCTAGCAATTTTGACATGTATGATATTTGCCATTTGTGGAAGTGTGATTTTTAATGAAGGTGTTACTGGTAGCTTTAATTTTTCAGTAGGTGTATACTACTTATTTGGTTGCCTTGCGGCTGTATTATTTTTAGGAGAACATAATCTAAGATCTAAAATCTTACAAGCTGGCTTGTTTGTTGCTGGAATGAATGTCCTTGTCATAACAGCTATTATGCTAATTAGAAATGGTAGCTATTCAAATGTTGAAATTGGTTCATATTTTATTATGGCATGTGCGTCAGGTCTAGTTTCCTCTGTTTTAACAATTGGTTTTATGCCATTCTTTGAAACTGGATTTGGGATATTGTCTACGATGAAATTAATTGAACTATCTAATCCAAATCATCCATTACTAAGAAAAATTTTAACAGAAACTCCAGGTACATATCATCATAGTGTTATGGTTGCAAATTTGTCTGAGTCTGCTTGTGAAGCAATTGGAGCAAATGGGTTATTAGCAAGAGTAGGTGCCTATTATCATGATATTGGAAAAACGAAGCGACCACAGTATTTTATAGAAAATCAAATGAATATAGAAAATCCACATAATAAGTTATCAGCACAGCTAAGTAAAAATGTCATTATTTCACATGTTACAGATGGTGTAGAGATGCTTAAAAAGCATAAAATGCCAAAGGAATTTATTGATATAGCTGAACAACATCATGGTACATCACTATTAAAATACTTTTATCATCAGGCTAAACAATCAAATGATTCGATCTATGAAGAAGAATTCCGTTATCCTGGTCCAAAGCCGCAAACAAAGGAAATTGCAATTATATCGATTGCAGATAGTGTGGAAGCTGCTGTCCGGTCAATGTCAAATCCAACTCCTGATAAGATTGAAAAGCTTGTTCGTTCCATCATTTCAGACAGATTACAAGACCACCAATTAGATGAATGTGATTTAACCCTTAAAGAGATAGACATTATTGCAAAGTCTTTTTGTGAATCATTAAAAGGGATTTTTCATTCAAGAATTGAGTACCCAGAATTAACAAAAAAAACAGAAGGTGAAGCAAGCATGAGATTAATCATCGATAGTATAGATGAAACAAATGAACTAGTAGATGAACAACTAAAAACAGTCGAGGATTTATTACAATTTGCAGCTGAAGTTGAAGTAGTAGCCCAGGATGCCGAGTTATCTGTGACTTACGTTACAAATGAACGTATACAAGAGGTAAATCGCGAATATCGAGATAAGGATCAACCTACAGATGTGATTTCCTTTGCTCTTGAGGAAATAGGTGAAGGTGAAATTGAAATTGTTGGATTAGAACAACCCCCAATATTAGGTGATATTATTATTTCTATTCCTCGCGCAAAGGAACAAGCGGTTGAATATGGTCATTCGTTCATGAGAGAACTAGGGTTCTTAGCAGTTCATGGCTTTCTACATTTATTAGGATATGACCATATGAATCAGGCAGATGAAAAAGAGATGTTTACTAAACAAAAGGATATTTTGGACCGCTATGGACTTAAAAGATCCTCAGATCTCTGAATGGAAGCGGTTTTATAGGAGTTTTAGCTTTGCGTGGAGTGGGATTATTCAAACATTTAAAACCGAAAGAAATTTTCAAATACATGTATTTATTTCTATCATTATCATAATAGTTGGTTATTTCCTCCATTTTACAAAATCCGAGTGGATTGTCATTTTGTTTTTAATTGGAGGAATGTTGGCCCTCGAATTAATGAATACGGCATTAGAACACGTTGTTGATCTAATCACAAGTGAGTTTAAGCCACTGGCAAAAGCAGCAAAGGATGCGGCAGCTGGAGCTGTTTTTGTTTATGCGATTCTTTCGGTTATAATAGGGATAATTATCCTTTCGAATCATATATCTTTTGAATTGTTCAAATGAACTACAAATTACTAAGTACTTGTAAGGATATAAAACACACTTTTTATTTTATTTTAATTGTATTTCGAAAATTCTTACAATTAAATTACAAAAGCGAAGAAGGCGTGAAATTTGTGTGAAAGTTAGGTAAAATAAAGAAGAGCAGATGGCTATTGGCCGTCTCAGAAAGGAAGAAATTAGTGAACATCGAGCTACTCATCAAAGAAGCGAAAGCAGCACGTGACATGGCGTATACTCCCTATTCTAAATTTAATGTGGGAGCCGCTTTGTTAACAAAAGATGGTATAATATATAAAGGCTGCAATATAGAAAATGCAGCATACAGCATGACGAATTGTGCTGAGCGTACAGCATTATTTAAAGCCTTTTCTGAGGGAGACAAAGAGTACGCTGCAATTGCAGTTGTTGCAGATACAAAACGACCAGTTCCACCATGTGGAGCATGCCGTCAAGTAATTGCGGAACTTTGTCCAAAGGATATGAAAGTAATCTTAACAAACCTCCAAGGTGATATAGAAGAATTAACAGTACAAGAATTACTACCAGGAGCTTTTTCAGCGGAGGATTTACATGAATAATAATCAATCATACAAATCAGGTTTTGTTTCAATTATTGGCAGACCAAATGTTGGTAAATCAACATTTATTAACCGAGTTATCGGTCAAAAAATCGCTATAATGAGTGATAAGCCCCAAACGACTAGAAATAAAATTCAAGGGGTTTATACGACGAACAATTCACAAACAATTTTTATAGATACACCAGGTATCCATAAGCCTAAACATAAGCTTGGGGATTTTATGATGAAAGTTGCTCAGAACACATTAAAAGAAGTCGATCTGATTCTTTTTATGATTAATGCCGAGGAAGGCTATGGTCGTGGCGATGAATTTATCATTGAACGATTAAACGAAACCAAAACACCCGTTTTCTTGATCATTAATAAAATTGACCAAATTCATCCTGACCAGCTTTTACCTTTAATCGAGCAATATAAGGAGTTATATCCTTTTAAAGAAATTATCCCAATCTCTGCTTTACAAGGAAATAATATTGATACATTATTGCAACAAATTGAAATGCTATTACCAGAAGGTCCACAATACTACCCAGAGGATCAAGTAACAGATCATCCAGAGCGTTTTATCATAACAGAATTGATTCGAGAAAAAGTCCTACACTTAACGAGGGAGGAAATTCCACACTCAGTTGCAGTTGTTATGGACACACTAGAAAGAAGAGAAAATAATCAAGCTATTTTTGTTGGAGCAACCATCATAGTTGAACGTGATTCCCAAAAAGGAATTGTAATTGGCAAACAAGGAAGCATGCTTAAGGAAGTAGGAAAAAGAGCAAGAGTTGATATCGAAGCCTTACTAGGATCAAAAGTATTTTTAGAGCTATGGGTTAAAGTACAAAAGGATTGGCGTAACAAAGCTTCACAATTAAGAGATTATGGTTTTAGAGATGATGAGTATTAATGAAATGCGGAATTCCATTGTAAGCCGAGGTCAAAGACGTTCAAGTTGCTGAATTGGGATTTATATCAGAATTTCTTTTTAAATGTCTCTGTAAAAGCTCACTGTTAATTTTGACACTTTGTTTATTGGAACGGATATGTGAGACTCCTCGGAAGGCTCCCGAACCGCCTGCGGAAAGCGAACGCCTGAAGCGGAAATTAACAACCAAGTTTAACAGCGCATTTTAAATAGAATTGAAGTATACAGTAAAAATATTAGCAAAAATTGTTTGACATGAATTGGAGAATAAAAGGTCAAGATAAATGTAAAGAAATTGGACATATTGCTTGCTAGTCTTAACAACTGAAAGGTGGGGTTTTTTATGTTGGATTTTACCTGGAAGGTCTTTTCGCAAACAGGTAGCATTGATACGTATCTTCTTTTTAAAGAATTAGAAAAGGAGAATGATGACGGACCCGATTCTCAAGATGATGAACTAGCTGAAATGGATTTTCCAATTTCCTGATCTTGCCTGAACCTTTGGAAGGTGAGGGAAATTTTGCTTCAAAAATGTGAAGGAATTGTGATTCGCTCAACGGATTACGGTGAAACAAACAAAATTATTACAATATATACTCGGGAACTCGGAAAAGTTGGGGTTATGGCAAGAGGTGCAAAGAAACCAAATAGTCGGCTCACGTCAATTACCCAACTTTTCACGTATGGAACATTTTTATTTCAGAAGACAAGCGGATTAGGAAGTCTTCAACAGGGTGAAACACTCCTTTCGCTAAGAGGTATTCGAGAAGATATCTTCCTAACTGCTTATGCTTCTTACATAGCAGAGCTATTAGATAAAAGCACAGAAAATCATGAACGAAATCCATTCTTATTTGAACTACTAAAACAGACACTCCAATATTTAGATGATGAAGTTGATCCTGATATATTGCTAAATATTTTCGAAATGAAAATGTTGACAGTTTTAGGTCTTCATCCACAGTTAGATGGATGTGCTTTATGTGGAAACAAAGATGGTACATTCCACTTTTCAATACGAGAAGGTGGTTTTTTGTGTCATAGATGTTTTGAGCAGGATCCATATCGTTTACCCATTTCACAAATAACTGTTAAATTATTACGGTTGTTTTATTATTTTGACTTAAGTCGTTTAGGGAATATATCAGTAAAGCCTGAAACAAAGAAGGAACTAAAGGATGTAATCCAAGCTTATTATCAAGAGTTTTCCGGCTTATCAATTAAATCGAAACGATTTCTTGATCAATTAGATTCTTTAAAAGGTAAGCTTTAAGGTGTACTGATGTTGACATTAGACTATTTTTCGATTAATATGCAAATATAATTTAACATTTTTGCGTTGAAGGAAAAGAGTACTTACGGGTTAAACCAATTTAAGCGACCTTAGGATGGTGAAAGCTAAGGATTGGTACGTAACGAAAGGCATTCTGGAGCAGCTTTTTAAAGTGGCTTACGTTAGCAAGTAGATTAGGTAAGCAATTAGGGTGGAACCGCGGGTATGCTCTCGTCCCTATGTCATTGATTTGGCATAGTGGCGGGAGCTTTTTGTATTTCAGCAAGCATATGAATGATATGCAAAGTATAGATGCTGATTTTACTAAGTTGTTTTCACAAGGCTCTTTCCAAATTTCTTCTAGACTAACTCTGTTTTATGAGAGTCAAGTGACAAAAATATATTGTCGCTGTGGATGATGTAAGTCTAATAACAATGAGATTAACGGAATTAGTCCTTATCAAATATGGAGGTGTAAGGTAACATGAATATTCAAGAAATGATTTTAACGCTGCAAAAGCATTGGTCAGATCAGGGCTGTATTTTAATGCAAGCGTATGATACTGAAAAAGGTGCAGGTACAATGAGTCCTTATACGTTTTTACGTAGTATTGGTCCAGAACCATGGAAGGTTGCATATGTTGAGCCTTCGAGACGACCTGCTGATGGACGATATGGTGAAAACCCTAATAGGCTTTATCAACATCACCAGTTCCAAGTCATTATGAAGCCATCACCTGATAATATTCAAGAGTTATATTTAGATTCGTTACGAGCTTTAGGTATTGATCCTTTAAAACATGACATCCGATTTGTTGAGGATAACTGGGAAAATCCTTCATTAGGCTGTGCTGGTTTAGGTTGGGAAGTATGGCTTGATGGAATGGAAATCACGCAATTTACGTATTTTCAACAAGTTGGTGGTTTAGAATGTAAACCAGTTTCAGCTGAGATTACATATGGAATTGAAAGGCTAGCTTCCTATGTTCAAGACAAGGAAAATGTTTTTGATCTTGAGTGGACAGATGGATACACAGTTCGTGATATTTTCTTAATGCCTGAATATGAGCATTCGAAGTATACGTTTGAAACATCAGATACAGAGATGTTGTTCCAATTGTTTTCAACTTATGAAAAAGAAGCGAATCGTCAAATGGATGATGGGCTTGTCCATCCTGCATATGATTATGTTTTAAAATGCTCTCATACGTTTAACTTACTAGACGCAAAAGGGGCTATATCTGTTACTGAGCGAACAGGTTACATAGGCCGTGTGCGTAATTTAGCACGGAAAGTGGCAAAAACCTTTTATGATGAAAGAGAAAAACTTGGTTTCCCAATGTTGAATAAGGAAGGAGGAGCACATGATGAATAAACAGGATCTATTAATTGAAATCGGATTAGAAGAAGTTCCTGCACATTATGTAACAGATGCAATGAATCAGTTTACTGAAAAGGTAACAAACTGGCTTGAGGATAAAAAACTTTCTTATGGAACTGTTAAGTCTTATTCAACACCACGAAGACTGGCTGTTTTAGTAAAAGAAGTATCTGATAAACAACCTGATATTGAGGAAGAAGCAAAAGGTCCTGCGAGAAAAATTGCGTTAGATGAGAATGGTGATTGGTCCAAAGCGGCAATTGGTTTTACAAAGGGTCAAGGTGCTTCTGTAGACGATATTTATTTTAAAGAAATCAATGGTATTGAATATGTACATGTGCAAAAATTTACAAAAGGTCAGGAAACGAAGTTACTTTTAGCAGATATAAGTCAAATCATCACAGGTTTAACCTTCCCTAAAAACATGCGATGGGGCAGCCAAGAGATGCGCTATATTAGACCGATAAAATGGATTGTTGCTTTATTTGGTAAAGATGTTATACCTTTTGAAATTGCAGGTGTAACAACGAACTCATACAGCTACGGACATCGGTTTTTAGGTAATAAGGTTGAGATTGTAGCACCATCATTATATGAAGCGACATTATTAGAACAATTTGTATTGGTTGATCCAGTAAAGCGTAAAGAAGCGATAAGCAATCAGCTTTCAGAACTAGAGAATGAACAAACTTGGGTGATTCCAGTTGATGAGGAATTACTTGAGGAAGTAAATAATCTCGTTGAATACCCAACAGCTTTGTTTGGTAAATTTGAAACGGAATATTTATCTTTACCGGACGAAGTATTGGTTACTACGATGAAAGAGCACCAACGTTACTTTCCGGTTAGAAATCGACAAGGTGAGCTTCAGCCATTTTTCGTAACAGTACGAAACGGTGACCATAACCATCTTGAAAATGTTGCTAGAGGGAATGAAAAAGTTCTTCGTGCAAGACTTTCTGATGCGAATTTCTTTTATAAAGAAGATCAAAAGCTAAAGATTGAAGATGCTGTACAAAAGTTAGATAAAATTGTATTCCATGAAGAATTAGGTACATTAGGTGATAAAGTTAAACGTGTTGTTGAACTCTCTTGCCTATTAGCAGATAAACTACATGTAAGTAATGAGGAAAAGCAAGATATTAAACGAGCTGCTTCCATTTGTAAATTTGATTTAGTAACACATATGGTCTACGAATTTCCTGAGTTACAAGGGAAAATTGGTGAAAAATATGCACGACTTAGTGGTGAGAAGGAATCCATTTCTGTTGCAATCAATGAACATTATATGCCTCGCCATGCAGAGGATGCTGCACCTGAATCAACGGTGGGAGGTGTTGTTGCACTAGCGGATAAATTGGATACCATTGTAGGGTTTTTCGCAATTGGGAAAATTCCAACCGGCTCACAAGACCCTTATGCATTAAGAAGACAAGCAAGCGGAATTGTGCAAATTCTTCTAACAAAGAAATGGAAGCTCGAACTACCAGAATTGTTCCAAATGGCGCTTGATTTATATGGTGATAAAGCTATAGCTGCTGCTGCACAAGAGTTATTATCATTTTTTAGACTTCGCTTAAAATATTTATTAGCAGAAGATCATATTCGCTATGATTTAGTTGATGCTGTCTTAGAATCCTCAGTTTTAGAAGTGACTTCTTTAGTTGAACGAGCAAAAGTTCTTGAGTCAAGATCAAGCCAGGAAGAATTTAAAGAAACGATTGAGGCGCTTGCACGCGTTATGAACATAGCGAAAAAAGGCACAGAACAAGATATAAATGAACAATTATTTGATAGTGAATATGAAAAATCTCTTTTCACTTCATTTGTACATGCAACAAATTCAATTAAATCATTACAAGCAGAAGGTAAAGAAGAAGAAATTTATAATGTTCTTGCAGGGTTAAAAGATGTTATAAACGACTACTTTGATCATACGATGGTAATGTCTGAGGACGAAAACATCAAAACAAATCGATTAGCTCAGATGGTTAAAATCGCACAGCTTATCGAATCATTTGCGAAAATGAATGTAATCCTTGTAAAGTAATAATCAGAACGTAAATCCAATAAGGTGGTTCAATTAAAGCGAGCACTAGAAAAAGAGATTGAATCTTAATTAGCCTAGTTTCATCCACGTTTTCTTAAAAAGGGTCTGACAATTATATCGTCAGCCCTTTTTATTTTTACCAATTTTATACTTGCCATTATATGATTGTATTCAAAATAGATAAAACAAATTACTTTTCAAAAAGATATTAAAGTATATAATAATTTTATATAGTATAACCTATTTAGTTAGGTAGCAATTTTTATAGATAAAAACTAGATGAAGCAGGGTGGTGAGTAAAATCGAGCTTAATAAACGACAAGAAAAAATTGTAGAAATTGTTAAGGCGAATGGTCCGATTACAGGGGAACAAATAGCTGACCAGCTTCATCTAACGAGAGCCACTCTACGACCAGACTTAGCTATTTTAACAATGGCAGGGTTTCTTGAAGCGAGACCAAGAGTTGGTTATTATTATACAGGCAAAACAGATATACAGCGCTTAACAGACGAGCTGAAAAAACTACAAGTAAAGGATTTTCAATCAATCCCAATTGTCGTAAGTGTAAATGTGTCAGTATATGACGCGATTTGTACAATGTTCTTAGAAGATGTTGGAACATTATTTGTAGTTGATGATCATTCTTATTTAGTTGGTGTACTCTCACGTAAAGATTTATTACGTACTAGCATAGGCAAACAGGAGCTTTCATCCATTCCTGTAAATATTATTATGACCAGGATGCCTAACATTACTGTATGTAGGCAGGATGATCTTATATTAGATGTTGCAAATGCTCTTATTGAAAAACAAATAGATGCTCTCCCAGTAGTTAAGGACAATGAGATGGGACTTGAAGTAATAGGCAGAATAACAAAGACAAACATGACAAAAATCTTGGTGGATTTTGCGAGTGATGACATTAGTTAAGTAAAAAGAAATGGGGATAAAAAAATGAGACACCGTATGATTTATGTAGTATCAGATTCTGTAGGTGAAACCGCTGAGCTTGTTGTAAAAGCCGCTGCAAGTCAATTTAATGGTGCATCGGCTAATACAAAAATTAAACGTATTCCATATGTAGAAGACAAAGGAACAATTCTTGAGGTTGTTTCTTTAGCGAAGGTAGATCAAGCCATTGTTTGCTTTACTCTCGTAATTCCAGAGCTAAGAGAGTTTTTAATTGAAGAGGCAAATAAACAAGGTGTCATATATTATGATATTATTGGTCCTTTAATTGATAAAATGGAAAACTCTTATGGAACCGCAGCAAAATATGAGCCAGGTAGAGTTCGTAAGCTTGACGAAGATTACTTCAAAAAAGTAGAAGCAATTGAGTTTGCAGTTAAATATGATGATGGTCGAGATCCGAGGGGAATATTGAAGGCAGATATCGTTTTAATTGGTGTGTCTAGAACATCGAAAACACCTCTCTCTCAATATCTTGCACATAAACGCTTCAAAGTTGCTAATGTTCCAATAGTTCCAGAGGTTGAACCACCTGAAGAGCTGTATAAGGTTTCTGCTCAAAAATGTATTGGTTTACGAATTAGTCCAGATAAACTCAATCACATTCGTAGAGAACGATTGAAATCATTGGGCCTTAATGATGAAGCTTTTTATGCTAACATTAACCGGATCAAAGAAGAATTAGAATACTTTGATAAAGTAGTTGATAAGATTGGCTGTCAGGTAGTTGATGTTTCCAATAAAGCGGTAGAGGAAACAGCAAACATTATAGCAAATTTTATGAATAAACATAATGGGTAGGGCGTTGTAAATGATTGGGGGTGACTTTAGGAGTGTTAAACACTTTGTTAATGTCAGCCTCTTCGCTTTTATGATGAGTTTGACTCGTATTTTGTTTTAGGACAGCATTTAGATTGTATATTAATTGAAGTGTAATCAATCGAACGGATTATTCATGCAAACTCCTTATGTTTCAATACATAAAAAAACAATAGATATTTAACTAACTTTGTATTATAATAAAAAATTGTGATAAAAATATTTTTTTTAGGTTTAGAACTTGACATATAGGAATAAACTATTAATTGTAAACTGTCAAGATTTAATGAAAAATAATTTTCGACAAAAGGAAATTGGGTTGGTTATCACGAATTTTAAGTTTCTAGCAAATTTTTAGAAGGATTCTGTCGGAGTGATGTAGAATAGAGAAATATGGCGAAAAAACAATGAAAATTTATGTCGATGCTGATGCTTGTCCTGTAAAACAAGAAATAATGAATATTGCAGGCAAATACAACATTGAAGTCATCTTCGTTGCATCCTATAATCATACATCAGACAAAACGTATGGTGGTAGATGGATCTTTGTTGATACCGGTAAGGAAGAGGCTGATTTATACATAGTCAACCATGTGCAAAAAAGTGATCTTGTCATTTCACAGGATATTGGGTTAGCCGGCCTTTTATTAAGGAAAGACGTTATTGTTGTTACTCCTAGGGGTAAACGATATACAGAAGCTAATATTGATACTGCCCTACAATTCCGATATTTATCAGCAATGGAAAGACGTGGTGGCAAGTATACAAAAGGCCCAAAAAAATTCACAGAAGAAGACACTTTGAATTTTATCACAACAATGGAAAAAATTTTGTCGAAAGATGCAGGAGATCTTAAATGAATCTCGAATATCTTTAACACGGGGTTGTTAGCATGGGAAATCGAATTCCCGAAGAATTAATTGAAAAAATACAACGAACTTCTGACATTGTTGATGTGGTAAGTGAATATGTTCAATTGAAGAAACAAGGTCGTAACTATTTTGGGTTATGTCCATTCCATGGAGAAAAGTCTCCTTCGTTCTCAGTTTCTGCTGATAAGCAAATTTTCCATTGCTTTGGATGTGGAGCAGGGGGAAACGTTTTTTCTTTTTTAATGCAGCATGAGGGTTATGCATTTATTGAAGCCGCACAACACCTTGCAGATAAGGCGAATATTGATATGCCGTCGCTCACTCCAGTAGATCAAGTGCAGCAATCTGTTTCTAAAGATGCAGAAAAAATGATTGAAGCTCATGAACTCTTAAAGAAATTTTACCATCATTTATTAGTAAACACAAAAGAGGGTCAGCAAGCTTTAGACTACTTATTAAATCGTGGCTTTACAAAAGAAATCATTGATACGTTTGAGATTGGGTATGCCCTTGATTCATGGGATTTCATTACAAAATTTCTAGTAAAAAGAGGTTTTGATGGATCTTTGATGGAGGAAGCGGGTTTATTAGTTAAGAAAAACAATTCAGACGAGTACTTTGACCGATTTCGTAATCGAATTATGTTTCCAATAGCAGACCACAATGGAATGACAATTGCTTTTTCTGGAAGGGTTCTTGGCGATGAAAAGCCCAAGTATTTAAATAGCCCTGAAACGAAGATTTTCAACAAAAGTAAATTGCTATATAATTTCCACCGTGCAAGAGTACATATTCGAAAAAACCAACAAGCTATTCTTTTTGAAGGATTTGCAGATGTTATTTCATCCACAAGATCTGGAGTCCAGAATGCTATTGCTACAATGGGTACTTCTCTTACTGATGAACAGGCGAAAATTATCCGTAGAAATGTATCTGAGATCATTATTTGTTATGATTCAGATTCTGCTGGCATTGAAGCGACCATTAGAGCATCGAAGATATTAAAAGATGCGGGTTGTAAAATAAAGGTTGCAATGATTCCAGATGGTTTAGACCCTGATGACTACATCCAAAAATTTGGATCAGATAAGTTCAAAAATGATGTAATAGGGGCCAGCGTATCTTTAATGACATTTAAAATGAGTTATTACCGTAGGGGAAAAAACCTTCAAAATGAAGGTGAAAGGCTACAGTATATTGAAAATGTTATTTTAGAACTAAGTAAGCTAGAAAGTGCAGTTGAAAAAGAGATCTACTTAAAACAAATTTCTAGAGACTTTGACCTTTCGATGGAGGTTCTAAAGGACCAACTTCACCAAAAGGAACAGCAAATAAAACCACAGAAAGCTTCGCCACAGAAAAGCTTAGACCAGCAACATCGTAAAAGAGCACCTATTCAATCGAAAAGGCTGCTACCAGCCTTTCATACTGCTGAACGAATGTTAATCGGACATATGCTAAGAAGCAAGGATTTTGCAGAAAAGGTTCTCGAACGACTTGGACTTCAATTTAATATTGAAGAGCATAAAGCAATTGTTACTTATTTATATGGATTTTATGAAGAAGGAAATGAAGAGAATGTAAGTTCTTTTCTTTCAAGGCTACCAAGTCCTGATTTACAACATATTGTATCCAACATTGCGATGATCACATTAAACACCGAAGTGAGTGAGCAAGAACTATCAGATTATATAAAACAGGTGTTGAATCATCAAAAAATGTTAATGATAAAAGAAAAAGAAGCTGAAAAAAATGAAGCTGAAAGAAACAAACAGTTCAAAGAAGCAGCTCAAATTGCGATGGAAATCATTCAATTAAATCAAGCGCTCAAATCATAGTAAGTAAGCTGAAGATTAAAGGGTAAGTGAGTTATAAATGATGTGTCATGCGTTTAAATCATGCACATTCCTATATTATAGGTAATACCGCTAAACAGTAATCCGATGGCTTATCTTAACATGTGATAAGTTTGGAAGGAGGGGATCCTATGGCTGATAAACAAACCCATGAGACGGAAGTAACCTTTGAACAGGTGAAAGATCAGTTAACTGAAATTGGGAAAAAACGTGGAGTTTTGACGTATGAAGAAATAGCAGAACGTATGTCCAACTTTGAAATTGAATCAGACCAAATGGATGAGTATTATGAATTTCTTGGTGAGCAAGGTGTCGAACTAATTGGTGAGGCTGGTGAGACTGAAGGTGACCCAAATGTTCAAGATCTTGCAAAAGAAGAAGAGTTCGATCTAAATGATTTAAGTGTTCCCCCTGGTGTGAAAATAAACGACCCAGTAAGAATGTATTTGAAGGAAATCGGGCGAGTTGATCTTTTATCTGCAAATGAAGAAATTGATCTCGCTAAACGTATCGAAGAAGGTGACGAGGAAGCAAAACGTAGACTTGCTGAAGCTAACCTTCGACTTGTTGTAAGTATTGCTAAACGTTACGTAGGTCGTGGAATGTTATTCCTTGATTTAATTCAAGAAGGTAATATGGGCTTAATGAAAGCTGTTGAAAAGTTTGATTACCGTAAAGGCTACAAATTCAGTACGTATGCTACTTGGTGGATTCGCCAGGCGATTACTCGTGCGATTGCAGACCAGGCTCGGACTATTCGTATCCCTGTTCATATGGTTGAAACAATTAACAAATTAATAAGAGTACAACGTCAATTACTTCAGGATTTAGGTAGAGAACCAACTCCAGAGGAGATTGGGGAAGATATGGAATTAACCCCAGATAAGGTAAGAGAAATCTTAAAGATTGCTCAGGAACCTGTATCACTGGAAACACCTATTGGTGAAGAGGATGATTCTCATCTAGGCGATTTTATTGAAGATCAAGACGCAACTTCACCATCTGAGCACGCTGCATATGAGTTATTAAAAGAGCAGTTAGAAGATGTATTGGATACATTAACAGATCGTGAAGAAAATGTGTTACGTCTTCGCTTTGGACTTGATGATGGCAGAACTAGAACACTTGAAGAGGTTGGTAAAGTCTTCGGTGTTACTCGAGAGCGTATCCGTCAAATTGAAGCAAAAGCTCTTCGTAAATTACGTCATCCAAGTCGTAGTAAACGTCTTAAGGACTTTCTAGAATAGATGAGGCGGACAACATTGTCCGTCTTTTTAAATGATCAGAAAGTTTAAGTTATATTGTACTAAGTTTTGGTGTCTTGCTCCAACACATCCTCTTACTTCTGAGGTACAGTCATGTGCTTAGATAAGACTATGGATGCTGACTAAGGAGCTTGCGCTATTCTTGGTAGGGCAGAGTAGACGTAAAAGGATGACCTAAATGAATAATAATAAAAAGAACATCATTATTAATGAAATTCACTATTGGAAGAACAATAAGCTCCTGCCTGAAACATATTGTGATTTTTTGTTAGCGCTTTATACTGAAGGTAATCAAAAGGATATAGAAATAACATCACAAAAGGAACAAAAAAGAAAAGCAATAACTGTCTATCAAGTTATTTTATACGGCTGGTTACTATTGTTGCTTCCAGCAATGCTCCTTGTCATTTATTTTACTGAATTGTCTTTCGATTTGCAAATAACCATAGTAGGTTTTTTTCTAGTATCTTCAATGTTTGTTACCGCTTACTTTATAAGAAAAAGAGCATTTTTTCAAGTGCCTTTAAGTATAACTTTTATTCAACTATTAATTGTCTCACTATCCATAATAGAGAAAATAACAAATGGTGATCGCTTGTGGATTGGTGGAACAGTTATTGTTAATTGCTTACTTTGGATCTTGATCGGGAGAAAGTATCGTGTGATATATCTTCTAATCAGTGGAAGTGTCGGTCTGGCTATATTTATATTGACTACTATGATCTTCTAATATTAATATAATGAATTGTCAATGGGTTTTTTGAAAGAAATAATTCTCTTTTTTATTTTTTGTCTAAAGTGTGAAAAACATGGAGATGTTATAAGATAGGTCTTTTACTTATTGTAAAATTACAGTAAAATAGAGGTTGTTTACAAAAAAATGTACTTATGAAATTTATCCCGCAGTAACGGGCAGTAAGAACCTAAATATAGTTAAGCGTAAAATATTAATGTGTTAACTGCCTGTAAAAGCTAGATAATTCAACTAACCATTAGAAGGCATTGTAGCCTAGCTAGTGGTGATTTACTTATTTACATAAGGGAGGTTACATGATGAATCGCAATCCACTTATTCCATTTTTATTAATCGCTGTTCTAGGAATCGGCCTTATGTTCCTTTTATCATTTAAAGGTATTGGCGATCATGAAGAATTAGCTAAAGGTGACGAAGAGCCAAAAACTGAGGATGTTGCAAACGCTACACCTGAAGAACTTTATACACAAAAGGGCTGTATTGGTTGTCATGGTGATAACTATCAAGGTGTTTCAGGACCGAGTCTAGTAGGTGTTGGGGAGAAATTATCTGTTGATGAAATCAAAACAACCCTAAAAGAGGGTAGAGGTGGCATGCCAGCTAATTTAGTTCCTGCAGAAAAACTGGATGAAATGGCTGAATGGGTTTCTCAAATCAAATAATAGTATAAGAAAGTCCTTTGCATATGTGAAGGACTTTTTTTATACTTTAACTAATAAGCGTTATAGGGAAAATGCACAAGAGAAAATAACAATACATGAAATAGTGGTGACAATATGAATGAAATGAAGCTATCAAAGAGGCTTGCGACAGTTGCTGGTTATATCCCAAAAGATGCAGTTTTTGCTGACATTGGTTCAGATCACGCGTATCTACCATGCTACTCTATTTTGCAGGGAATTGCGAAAGCTGCAATTGCCGGGGAAATTACCGACGGACCTTTTATATCCGCAAAGAAACAAGTAAAGAAATGCGAACTGTCAGACGTTATTTCTGTCAGGCAAGGAGACGGTTTATCCGTTATTGAAGAAGAAGACTCAATCGATTGTATAACAATTGCAGGAATGGGAGGAGGTCTAATTAAACGAATTTTGGAAGAAGGTAGTACAAAATTATCTGGAGTCAAGCGACTCGTTTTACAACCGAATATCCACGCGATTTACATAAGACAATGGATGATAGAAAATGGTTGGCAATTAATTGATGAAGATATCATTGATGAAGACAATAAAATATATGAGATTCTTGTAGCTGAAAAAGGAAACCCAATGCTCCCATATAAAACATATTCCTTAGAAGCAAACCTATTACTAGGGCCAATTTTAGCCAAAAAGAAATCAGATGTTTTTCAAAACAAGTGGACACAGGAATGCAATCATTGGCGAACGATTGTTAAACAGCTTGAACAAGCGGGACATACATATGAAAATAATGAAAAGTATAAAGAGCTTTCAAACCAAATTCGGCTTGTTGAGGAGGTATTACAAGCGTGAAAAAGAATCCAAATGGCTTTGAGGTCATTCAATTATTTGAACAGTTTTCACCAAAATCCTATGCAGTAGAAGGGGACAAGATTGGTCTACAAATAGGCAGTTTAAATAAAAAAATTCATCACGTCATGATAACCTTAGATGTTACAGAAGAGGTCATCGATGAAGCAGTTGAAAAGAAGATAGACTTAATTATTGCCCACCATCCACCGATTTTTCGCCCAATTAAAAAGCTTACAACAGATTCCACATACGGACGAATTTTGGAAAAATGCATTAAGCATGATATTGCTGTTTATGCCGCACATACAAACCTAGATATTGCAAATGGTGGTGTAAATGACTTGCTTGCAGCAGCGTTAGAGCTTACGAATCTAGATGTGTTAGTACCTACATACGAAGATACCATGAAAAAATTAGTCGTGTTCGTCCCATCTAGTCATGAAAAGGCTGTTAGAGAAGCTTTAGGTGATGCCGGTGCAGGGCATATCGGAAATTATAGTCATTGCTCATTTTCTTCGAGCGGAGAAGGAAGCTTTTTACCACTAGAAGAAGCTGATCCGTTTATTGGTAAAACGGGACAGCTTGAGTTAGTAAAGGAAACTAGGATTGAAACGATTTTCCCTGAGTCACTCCAAAAAAAGATTATCAATGCTATGATAAAAGCTCATCCATATGAAGAAGTAGCATATGATATTTTTCGATTAGAGAAACAAGGACCATCTTTAGGTTTAGGGAGAATCGGAAAACTGAAGGAAGAGCTAACTCTTCAAGAGTTTGCGGAACATGTAAAAAAATCGCTTAATGTTGAGCGAGTTAGAATGGTAGGAGACCCAAGCTCAAAGGTAAAAAAGGTTGCTGTATTAGGCGGAGATGGCAACAAATATATTCAGCAAGCTAAATATAAAGGTGCTGACGTATATGTAACAGGGGATTTGTATTTCCATGTAGCACATGATGCGTTGATGCTCGACTTAAATGTGATCGATCCAGGACACCATGTTGAGAAGGTTATGATTAAAGGTGTATCAACCATTTTGGGCGATATGTGTAAAGAAAGAAACTATGATGTGAATGTATTCGGTTCAACAGTTGATACAAATCCCTTTACGTTTGTTTAAACCTATAATAAAAAGCCCATTACCTATGTAATGGGCTTTTGTTATATTAGCCTTTAATTTTAACCTTAGGTAGAATCTTTGCTAATGGAACTTTATGGTCAAGATCCCATGTTGACTCATCCTCTGGATTAAATTGCTCAAGGAACTGAATGACTTTTTTTGTAATAGGTGTAGGAGTTGAAGCACCTGCTGTAACAGCTACTGTTTTTACATTTTTTAACCATTCAAGCTTAAGCTCACTTAAGTCTGAAATACGGTATGCAGTAGTACCTGCGATCTGTTCTGATACTTGAGCTAAACGATTTGAGTTATTGCTTTTTGGATCTCCAACAACAATTGTTAAATCCGCTTCTTTTGCTTGTTCAGCAACCGCTTCTTGACGAACCTGTGTAGCTAAGCAGATTTCGCGATGTACTTCAACATGTGGAAATTTTTCTTTTACCATTTCCATAATATCTGCAACATCCCATTGACTCATTGTTGTTTGATTTGTCACGATTATTTTTTCATTTTCAATCTTTAATTGGTTAACATCTTCGATTGTTTCGACAAGGTGAACAATATCGGGAGCAACACCAACTGCTCCTTCAGGTTCTGGATGACCCTTTTTCCCTATATATATGACATGAAAACCTTGGGCTTCTTTTTCCCTGATAAGATCATGTGTTTTAGTTACATCCGGACATGTAGCATCAAGAGTGACAAGTCCTTTTTCTTTTGCAATTCTTCTTACCTCAGGTGATACTCCGTGAGCCGTAAAAACAATCGTTCCATGATCAACTTGCTCAAGAATTTCTAATCGATTTTTCCCATCAAGTGTTATGATGCCATCCTCTTCAAATGCATCTGTTACATGTTTATTATGAACAATCATTCCTAAAATGTAGATTGGTCTTGGTAACGATTTATCTAGAGCAGCGTTTTTAGCAATAACCATTGCATCTACAACGCCATAACAATATCCACGTGGAGCGATTTTTATAACGTCCATTTCATTGCCTCCTTAAGAGATAAAAAAGGGTTTAGATTGAAAACTACTCGATCTTTGTCCCTTTCTTCTATTGAAAAAAAGCCGCAAAACGGCTCTTTACTCTCATAATCTCTTAATATTATATCGAACATAAGGGAAGATTACAAAGAGGAATATTAGATATACATTTTTGGTCTTGAGCCTCTTGGTGTTGATGGACGTTTTTTACTTTCTTTAGTTGTCACTGATTCTGTTTCTGTTTCTGTCTTGGTAGTAGTAGACTCATTTGTAGACGTCTTTCTTTTTGGTTTTTGATTGCTAGTTGTTGGTATTTCTTCAGAGGTCACTACTGTATTGGTTTCAGGAGCATCATCACTAGTATTGACTTCATCATCACTATCACTATTTTTTAATTCACGGTAGATTTTGATCATGGCTGGCAAGTTTTTCACCAAGGGACCATATTGCTGAACCATTGGGGTTACTTGCTGTGCCATTCCTAAAACCTTTTGAACATTTCCAAGCATGCTAGAAATATTTGCAGGGTTTGTTATTCCTTGAAGCGCTCCAGTAGCCCTTGAAGCACCTGTTGCTCCTTGGATAAACCCTTGTGGATTAATAGCAGTTGTACCTTGACTCCCTGGCATAATCTTAGATAATAATCCTTTTAACCCTCCGCCTCTTACAGGCATTTGTGGACCCATTTGTCCACCACCCATAAAAGGACCTTGTAAAGGCTGACGTCCCATTGGCATTTGGCCTTGCCCGGGAAAAAAACCTCTAGAATTCATAGGAGGCATCGGTCTTTGTGGAAACATATAAATCCTCCTTCCAAAATAAGTTGCCCTATCCTTAGACTATGCAAATGATTAGAGAATGGTTTCCGTATTATTAAAGAAGTATTATTTCACTAATGGAAGTTCACTTTCTGACAAACATTGAGTTATTTTGTGAATTTTGGTATAATGTAATGATGGACTGATAAAGAATACACCTTTAAGGGTGTGATAAAGCTTTATCTAAAAGGAGATGACACGGATGGAAAAAACAAAATTTGAGCGATTTTCATTAAAACCGTTTATTATAGAAGCATTATCGAATGAGTTGAAATTTTTTGAACCAACTGAAATTCAAGAGAGGCTAATACCTTCAATATTAAAAGGCGAAAGTGCAATCGGTCAATCCCAAACGGGTACAGGGAAAACACATGCTTATTTATTACCCTTATTAAACAAGATTGATACTGAACGTCAAGAAGTACAGGTTGTTATTACTGCACCGACTAGAGAACTAGCGACACAAATCTATAACGAGGTTGTTAAGGTCATTGCTTTTTCAAAGGAAGAAATCATAGCGAAATGTTATATTGGCGGGACTGACAAACAACGAACGATAGACAAGCTAAAAACTCAGCCACATATTGTTGTTGGAACACCAGGTAGAATTAACGATTTAGTGAAGGAACAAGCGTTAATTGTTAATAAAGTACGTACATTTGTCGTTGATGAAGCAGATTTAATGCTTGACATGGGTTTCATTAAAGAAGTTGATATGGTAGCTAGTCAAATGCCTGACAACTTACAAATTCTAGTGTTTTCTGCAACAATCCCAGAAAAGCTAAAACCATTTCTAAAAAAATATTTAGAAAATCCAAAGTTCACACATGTAGCACCTAAACAAGTTACTGCAGCAAAAATTGAGCATGTTCTAGTACCGACAAGACATCGTGACAAAATAAAATTGGTCCACGACATGTTAGTGAAATTTAATCCATTTTTGGCGATCGTTTTTACAAATACAAAAAAGAATGCTGATGAAGTTGCAAATGCTCTTATTGAGAAAGGCTTAAAGGTTGGCCGGATTCATGGAGACTTATCGCCTCGTGATCGTAAAAAAATGATGAAACAAATCAATGATCTTGACTTCCAATATGTTGTTGCAACTGATTTAGCTGCAAGAGGTATTGACATCAAAGGTGTTAGTCATGTCATTAACTATGAGATTCCAACAACAGAATTAGATTTTTATATTCATCGTGTTGGTAGAACAGCACGTGCGGGGAGTTCGGGGATTGCTGTTACACTTTTTGATTCATCTGATGAGGATGCATTAAACAAATTAGAGAAATTAGGTATTGAATTTGTTAATAAAGATTTTGTCGGTGGGGAATGGAAAGATTTAGATGATCGCCAACGTCGTCAAAAGCGAAAAAGAGTTGCAGATGAAGCGGATGTTTTAGCAAAAAGTATCGTCCAAAAACCTAAAAAGGTTAAACCAGGCTATAAAAAGAAAATGACTCGTGAAATGGACCAAATTAAAAAGAGAAAAAGAAGATTAGATAAAAAAAGCAGATAGGGGGAGAACTCATGCTTAAAATTGGATCACATGTCTCAATGAGTGGTAAAAAAATGCTGTTAGCTGCAAGTGAAGAAGCAGTTTCATACGGAGCAAATACATTCATGATTTACACAGGTGCACCTCAGAACACTAGACGTAAGAAAATTGAGGACTTAAATATTGAAGCTGGACAAGCCCATATGAAGGAAAATGGAATTGATGAAATCGTCGTTCATGCGCCTTATATTATTAATATTGGCAATTCAACAAATCCAGCTACATTTGCGTTAGGTGTTGATTTCCTCCGTTCAGAAATAGAGAGAACCCATGCTTTAGGTGCTAGACAAATTGTTCTTCATCCAGGGGCACATGTAGGAGCAGGTACAGAGGTTGGCATTAATAAGATTATTGAAGGCTTAAATGAGGTACTTGAACAAAATCAGGAAGTTCAAATCGCATTAGAAACAATGGCAGGAAAAGGTTCTGAATGTGGACGTTCTTTTGATGAATTGGCTAAGATCATTGATGGTGTTACACATAACCAGCATTTATCAATCTGTTTTGATACATGTCACACACATGATGCTGGTTACGATATCATAAATAACTTTGATGGAGTATTAGAGGAGTTTGATTCAATCATTGGTTTAGATCGTTTAAAGGTTTTGCACATTAATGATAGTAAGAATCCAAAGGGAGCTAGCAAAGACCGTCATGAAAATATTGGCTTCGGGCATATTGGTTTTGAAACGTTAAATAAGGTCATTCATCACCCGTCTTTAATAAATATCCCTAAAATACTTGAAACTCCATTTGTAGGTGAGGATAAAAAATACAAAAAACCTCCTTATAAATTTGAAATTAATATGTTCAAGGAACAGTCATTTGATGAAGGTCTATTAGATAAGATCATGAATCAATAAGATGATAAAAACATTTTGACATATACGTTTCATAGTGTTGTAAATATGTAATGCTAAAAAATTTTAACTAATCCGAAGAAAAGACAGATCAAAAGAAATTGATCCTGTCTTTTCTTCATTTATTCCATTCTAAGTACTTATTAATTAGTGAATTTTTGAAAAATTTGATTAACCTGTTGTGCAGTTTGTGGAGAGGTGATACTTGAAATTTTCTGTAATAATTGTTTTCTCTCGTTTTGATTAAAAATATTTATATTTTGACCATGCATGGCTTTTACAACCTCAACCGCTTGGGCTCGACCTATTGTAACATTAAATTGTTTTGCATACTGCATTAATTCCTCTACCGATATGTTGTTAAGCTTTTGGTTAATAATTTTTTGAAATAAGATCATTTCCATACCTCCTCTCAAACAATGTATGGAGGTTTATTTAAAATGTGCGATTTTTACGGTTGAATTTTCATCCTTTACATAGAGAATATATTTCTGTATAATTTATATGTTATAAACAATCGTGGATATTTACTAGATGTAAATCGGAACGATTCTTAATTTGAAAAGGATGAAGTCAATGAAGCAACCTATAATTGAAATAAATGATGTGAATTTCACATATGATCGGCAAAAAGTGTTAGAAGATATTAATATTACGATTGAACAAGGAAGTTTTGTTGGGCTTGTAGGTCCAAATGGATCAGGTAAAACAACCTTATTAAAATGCTTGTTAGGGTTACTAAAACCGCAGCAGGGAGAAATAAAGTTGTTTGGGCAAACGATACAAAAATTCAAGGATTGGCATAAAGTTGGCTTTGTTTCACAAAAAGCAAATAGCTTTAATACTGGTTTTCCTGCATCAGTTTTTGAAGTTGTTTCGAGCGGTTTAACATCCAAGTTAGGTTTATTCAAATTTATGAGTCCAAAAGACCGTAAGCATGTCGATGAAGCAATTGAAGCTGTAGGATTAGGCAAGTTTGCAAAAAGGAACATTGGAGAGCTTTCAGGGGGCCAGCAGCAACGTGCATTTATTGCTCGTGCAATTGTAAGTAATCCTAAGTTATTGATATTAGATGAGCCAACAGTAGGTGTCGATTCACAAACCGTTCATAACTTTTATGAAATGCTAACGCATTTGAATAGAGATTTGGGGATTACGTTAATTTTAGTTACGCATGATGTGGGAACAATCACAGATAAGGTAACACATGTGGCTTGTATTAATAAATATCTACATTTTCATGGTAACTCTAGAGAATTTGAATTATTAAAGGATGATGAGATGTCTGATTTTTATGGACACTCATTACATGTGTTGACACATGACCACTCCCATTAATGGAGGATATAAAAAATGGTAAGCAGTCTCTTTGAATATGAATTTTTACAAAATGCATTTTTATCAGGTATGTTAATTGGATTAATTGCACCGCTGTTAGGCGTGTTTGTAGTTGTAAGACGAATGTCTCTAATTGCTGATGCATTAAGTCATGTGACGTTAGCAGGAATTGCAGCAAGCTTGTTACTTGAGAAAAAGGTTGCTGCATTTGCTGGCTTAAACCCTATTTATTTAGGAATGGCTTTTTCTGTAACGGGATCTCTTTTCATTGAAAAGCTTCGTACAGTTTATAAGCATTACCAAGAACTTGCAATTCCAATCATCTTATCTAGTGGTGTAGGTATTAGTGTAATTTTTATTTCATTAGCTGATGGTTTTAATACAGATCTTTTTAGCTATTTATTCGGTAGTATTAGCGCAGTTAGCCGCACAGATTTATATGTAATAATAGCGATAACAGTCTTTGTTATTGGTACCATCTTTCTTCTTTATAAGGAACTATTCTTGTTATCATTTGATGAAGAACATGCAACAGCATCTGGTATCCATGCAAAATGGATTCACTTCATTTTTATATTAATTGTCGCATTGGTTATTGCTGGTTCAATGAGGATTGTTGGAATTTTACTTGTTTCCTCGTTAATGACATTACCAGTTGCAGCGAGTATTCGAATTGCAAAAGGCTTTAAACAAACCATTTTCTTTTCTGTACTATTTGGTGAACTTTCTGTTATTATTGGATTAATCCTAGCTTATTATTTAGATTTAGCACCAGGTGGAACAATCGTTATATTATCTGTATTTATTCTTATCTTAGCTATATTATGGACAAAATTAACAAAGGGGAAAGTTTCATGAATGTTCAAGAAGCTCTCGACTTATTAAAAGAAAAAGGCTACAAATACACAAGTAAAAGAGAAGAAATGCTCCAGCTTTTTGCTGATTACGATAAATACTTAACTGCAAAAGATGTATTAGAGTCATTAAAGGATGATTATCCAGGTTTAAGCTTTGATACGATTTATAGAAATTTATCATTGTTTGCTGATTTGGGAATTTTTGAAATGACTGAGTTATCTGGTGAAAAGCATTTCAGATTTACTTGTGATACAAAGCACCATCATCATCATTTTATTTGTTTACAATGTGGGAAAACAAAAGAAATACCTGGGTGTCCAATGGGGAACCTAGAAGAAAACTTAGCCGGATATGATATTAGTGGCCATAAGTTTGAAATATATGGGACATGTCCACAATGCAATTAAAAAAGGGCTCTGACAACTGATGTCAGAGCCCTATATTTAGGTTTAGGAATTTTATAATTCTTTTCCTGTGGTTAAGCGTTTTGACGTCCAGCTCCAGCGCCTAGTGAACTTCACACCCCTTATACGCTAAGTCAACATCGAATCGCATACGTTCTTCGTGTTTCCTTTATCTCATACGGAGTGCTCTTGTTTCTCGTCGCTGTTCAAGGCACTTGTGTGCTTTTGGTCCTTATAAAACTTTCACATCATACCATTGATTTACCCAGTCTTTAGCTTCTAGCCAATGATCCACACGGACAACTCCGCTTGGTACGGGATCTTGGTTATAAGGAGTATTAAAAAGTATAACTGGGATTTGATGCTCTTCACTAATCATACAAGCATTATCGTGCTTGTCCTCAAAAAAGATTGAAATTTCATTGTTTTTCACAGCTTCAAGCTTATCATGACTACCAATTAATTCAATATGATGATAGAAAAGCTCGTTTTCTTTAAACCAATCGTAGGTTATATCGAGTAAATGCTTTCTTCTTGCACTAATAAATAAAAGCTGATGCTGCTCCTTCCAATTATCTAAAACGGCTTTAGCATGTAAGGCAAGAGGTGCTTCTTTATAAATAATTGGTTCGAACTCATCCATCCATTTCCAAAATTCTACCTCGGTTATATTTAATACCTTTGTTAAATCATATTGCTTTAAATCATTATATGTTAGGGTTTTATTAAATGATTTATTTAGATAAGGTACAAACGTCTTAGGGTCTGTAATTGTACCATCAATATCAATTCCTAGTCGTAACATGATATGCTCTCTCCTTCGTTGCTTCCTATTAGTAGTGTACCATAATCAATTTTCAAACGAACAGAAAAGATTTACAGTTATAGTTCGTCATCGTTAGCTCATACTATAAATGCTCCTTTATATATGAAAGGAAGGGATCTTAATGGCAGACGAAAATAAGTTCGATAATCAAGAACGTGATCGTTTTGACAACCCTGATTACAAGGGATTCACGCCACTAGATCAAGAAATAGAAGATGATTTTAAAGAAGAGACTGCAGCAGAAATAGCCGCACCAGTGAACTTAAGAAGAGACTATGCTGTAGTTGACAGAGAAGCCGATCGTGATGAAGTAGTGGGCGAAGGCAGAGGGATGGGGTATTTAGCTTTAGCGCTTTCTATTATTTCACTGTTTATTTTACCTGTTATTTTAGGAGCTGCAGGTATAATTGTTGGCTTTATTGCACGTAGAAGAGGAGCAAATGCTTTAGGCGCATGGGCAATTGGAATTGGTGCAATTTCCATCATTTTAGGAATATTTATCATGCCATTTTTCTAAAATGGACTGACAGAACGATTGTAGGGATTGACCTCATATGGTCAATCCCTAAATTAGTTAAAAAGGAGAAAGTCATGTATGAATAGATATGAGGCAAATGAAAAAATTCAGAAATCACTAGGTAAACATGGACCTGATCCAAAGCAACAAGAAAATGAAACATATACGGCAAATTATGCAATTCAAAATCGTTTTTATGAAGAAAATGAGGTAGAGGATAATATTGATACCACTTTGTCCACGAGCAGTAATATTGGAGCTGTGCTGCTACCGGTTGAGGATGAAGAGAAAGATAAAAAAAAGAATTTCAAATGACAATAAAAAAGGTAGTAAATACCACAAGTATTTTCTACCTTTTACTTTTTTATGCTTTAAGCTTTTCAGCTTCCTGCTTTGCATAATGCTCTTCAGCAATTTTATCGATTTCCTTTTTCAGTTCCTCAACCATAGTTTCTTCAGGAACCTTACGGACAATTTCACCTTTACGGAATAAAAGCCCTTCACCACGTGCTCCAGCTATTCCAATATCTGCTTCACGTGCTTCACCTGGTCCGTTTACAGCACAACCTAATACTGCAACTTTAATTGGTGCTTTGATTTTTGCTATATATTCCTCAACTTCATTTGCAATACTGATTAAGTCGATCTCAATTCGTCCACATGTTGGACATGAAATTAATGTTGCGGCATTCGCAGCTAAACCAAATGATTTTAAAAGCTCACGTGCAACTTTTACTTCTTCAACTGGATCTGCGCTTAAAGATATACGAAGGGTGTTTCCAATCCCTTTGTTTAAAATAACACCTAGACCCGCAGCACTTTTAACTGTTCCAGCAAAAAGTGTTCCTGATTCAGTAATTCCAAGATGTAAAGGATAATCAAACGCCTTAGCAGCTTTTTCATAAGCTTCTATCGCTAAGTTTACATCAGAGGCTTTCATGGAAACGATGATATCATGGAAATCTAAATCTTCAAGTATTTTAATGTGATGTAGTGCACTTTCGACCATCCCATCAGCTGTCGGATAACCGTATTTTTCAAGGATTCTTTTTTCAAGAGATCCTGCATTTACACCAATTCTTATTGGGATGTTTCGTTCTTTTGCTGCTTTCACAACAGCTTCAACTTTTTCTTTTCTCCCAATATTACCTGGGTTAATTCTTATTTTATCTGCTCCACCTTCAATCGCTTTTAGAGCAAGTTTATAGTCAAAATGAATATCTACAACAAGAGGAAGATTAATTCTTTTTTTTATTTCAGCAATTGCATTTGCGGCACGTTCATCTGGACATGCTACACGCACAATCTGACATCCTGCTTCCTCTAAACGATTGATTTCAGCAACTGTTGCTTCGACATCATGTGTTTTTGTGGTTGTCATGCTTTGAATAACAACCTCATTATTTCCACCAATCGTTAAATTTCCCACTTTAACAGGACGGGTTTTAGTACGATGTATGATTTCACTCACGTGTAAATCGCTCCTTAAAAATAAGTTTATATCTCTGTTCTTCATTATCTTTAATTAATGATACTTGACCTCGATTATTTTTTCTAGTAAATGCACTTCCCACAACTCATTTTACAGGGAGTAATAATAAATGACAAGGATCATCTATTGTTTATAATCCGGAAAACGGTATGTTTCACCTAGTAATATTGATTCAGCCTTCACATTTTCATTTAAAGCTTCAAAATCCTCAATAATTTGTTCAATTGAGGTAGGGAGAGTACCGTGAAATCGTTCTATTATGGATAAAACCGTATCACCTTGTTTAATTTTTACTTCAAAATACGGAATTGTAGGACTTTTTTCATTATTAACAGATGATGTTCGAGTTTCCACGCTATTTGTCATACTAAAAGCAGGAAGTGTCCCGATTTGAAAGTCATAATAAATAATATAACAAAGGAAAAGACCTATTATTAATAACGAAATTCGTTTCATTTTTCTGCCTCCAATATCGTATTAACCCATACATATGCTTGTCCAAGTAATTTATTCCATTAAAAAATATAATTTAGCGTTAATAGTAAAAAGGATTCGCGACTTTTCGACTAAATACAACAAAAATTTACAATAGATTTACACTTCCTTAATATTTCCCTGTCATAATTTTTAATGAATTGTAGATAGGGGTGAAATATGAAGAAATTAAAAAACTTAGTCAATAAAACAAACGAAATAAAACAAAAGCTTCATAAAAAAAGACAGAAAAAGCAACAAACAGAGTATAAACAAACAATTTTTTCTAAAATCTCTCTTCAATCGAGATTAATTATTTTAGTTCTCTTCCTCTTATTATCTTCCATTAGTGTTGTCGGATTTACAGCATATAGTGAGTCAAAAGACACAACGATGAAAATTATCGAAGAACGACTTTACAGAGAAGTAAATACAACCTCTGATATTGTGAAAAATTTGGCCTTTGCATATGTAGGAGATGAGGATGAATTTTCAAAAAGAGTGGATGATGTTGTTATACCAGGACAATCCGCTGCATTAATACAAGATGGATTACCAGCAAAATTCTTCCTAGTGTCAAAAGATGGTGCTGTACCAATGGATATCAATAAGGAACCAGGAGTTACGATTTCTGATGAGTTAGTAAAAGCTATATTGGAAAAAGATCATGGTGTTCTACATAAGAAGATCGATGGAATCGACTTTACGTTATCTTTTAAGGAAATACAGGAATTAAAAGGATATTATGTAATTCTTGTACCGACAAATAACTATATGGAGCCTGTAAATCACCTTGCTAATTTTATTGGTATTGTTGTTTTAATAAGTGTTGTAATTACAACAGCCGTTTTATTTATACTTGTAAGAAGTTTAACAAAACCTTTATCCACGCTACAGAATGCAATGAGAGAAGTTAGGTATGGAGACTTATCAAACGACATTAAATTATCGACTAATATTCCTGAAATATACTCCTTAAATAAAAGCTTTAACCAAATGATGAAACAAATGCGTGAAATGATTACTCATATAAATGGAACAACGACAGAGCTTTTTACAACAGGTAAGCACTTGAGGGAGGCATCAGATGATGTAATGCTCCAAAATGGTCAACTTGTAGAAGCAATCAAGGTTGTAAAAACAGGAGCAGAACAAACAGCTACCAGCTCAGATGATAATGTTGTGACATTTCAAAAAATGAAAAGTGATATAACGCTTATTCTTCAAAATATGGAATATGTATTTAATAGTGCATCAGATATGAATTATTCTGCTGTTAAAGGGGAAAGTAGGATTTCTCAAATGATTCATTCAATGAATGAATTTGATCAAGAATTTACAAAAATGACGACAACAATTAAAGGAGTTAGAGACAACTCGATCGTTATTACTAAGGTTGTTAGTATTATTCAATCGATTGCAGAACAAACAAAACTACTAGCTTTAAATGCTACAATTGAAGCTGCGCGTGCAGGTGAAGCGGGTAAGGGCTTTGCGGTAGTTGCAAATGAAGTTCGTAAACTTGCTGATCAATCTTCTAAAGCAACTGAGGAAATTACTCATTCGATTCAAATGATGGAAAGGATTTCAGATCAAGCTAACAATGAATTTGAAACGATGTTAGGTAATATCCAGTCACACCTTGTTGTTGCAGAAGAGTCAAAAGAAGCTTTTGATCTGTTAATGACAGAAATATCGAAGGTGAATGGAAAGCTATCTGGTATGAAGGACTACCTGCAGGAACTAAACAGATCACTTCCAAGAATGGAACAATCTTCAGAAAGTTTTGTTTCGATTTCACAGGAAACATTAGCAAGTGCAGAGCAAATGCTTTCTTCATCAGAAGGACAAATAACTCAAATCAATCGTACTCATGAAATGGGTTTAATTCTTACAGATTTATCAAAGACATTATCTGAAAGTACAAAACAATTCAAAGTGAAATAATATGGCTTCTTGCTACAAGTTAGTTAACAAGCGATAAGAGCTCGTAGATAGGCTAAATACGGCACGCAGAGCTTTGTATGAAAAACAACAAGTATTGTGGAAATAACCAATAATAAAAACGCGGGAATAACCCCGCGTTTTTATTTGCAAGAATTTAAATTATAGTTTTTTATGCTGTTTTTAAAGGCTTTTTTGAAGGTGGGACTTCTTTTATTACTAGATAAAGAACAATTAGATGAACAAACCAATTTAATAAGAATCCATTAGGAACGGTTACTTGTAAACTATCCATTATGACGAAAAATATAGTCGCTAATGTTGTAGAATAGGCTGAAATCACCCAAATTTGTTTAAAATTTAATCTTCTTTGAAGACTATTTTTAAAAGCTAACCCAAATACAGCTAAAATTGTTACTTCAATAAATTTAACGAAGGAACTGAATAAGTACACTAACACAACTAAAATCGAGATAAAGATAGGTAGAAGTTGATTAAATTGCTTTGAAATATCAATAAGGTCTTGTTTAGAAATAGTCATATTTAAAAGACTATATTCATATGATTGCGCCTGACCATTCGCAGCAAAAACAAACCGATCCTGTAAAATGCCAATTGCATTTTGTTTATTTTCAATTTCATCAACACCAAATGCACCTGTATCATCTAAGATAATAATAAAATTTTCTTTTTTAATTTCTATTGCTTTATCAGAATCTGCTGAAAGCTGTCCGTCTTCGATGGTAAAGGAAGGTAAATCATCGCGGAGAGTTTGATCAAATCCTGTTAAACCTTCTGTTAAACCACTAGTGAAATGAAATGCAGTGGGTATAGTACTAATCATAGATAAAATAAACACAAATAGTATGGTTTTCCCTATACCTTGAAATCGAAATGTGGAGATGATTTTAGGGGAGTATATACTTGTGTAAAGTTGTTTAAAAACATTCATGAGAAAACGACACACCCTTCTTATTTATACGACTTTTATTTTATATCTCTCTTTAGGATAATACAAGAAAAGAACAATCAGACAGATGGATTAAGTTTTATGTAAACGCTATATTTCACCTTCTATCATTTTTTGTAAAGAATTTATTAAAATACCTTTACAATAAAACAATATATCGTTAATAATTGTAATGGTTGTAGATTTTTGTCGACAAAAGACGAACATAAATGAGGGGTTGAACATTTTGGAAATTGATATCCAGAAGATGATATTTGAATTTATCGGTGGTCTTGGGATATTTTTATTTGGTATTAAATACATGGGAGATGGCCTTCAAAGGTCAGCCGGTGATAAGCTAAGAGACATATTGGATAAGTTTACAACGAATCCATTTATGGGTGTTTTAGCAGGTATCATTGTAACAGTTTTAATTCAATCAAGTAGTGGAACCACTGTAATTACAGTTGGATTAGTCAGTGCAGGTTTTATGACACTTAGGCAGGCAATCGGTGTCATTATGGGCGCAAATATTGGAACAACGGTTACAGCGTTTATAATTGGTATCGATATAGCAGAATATGCCTTACCTATTATATTTGTTGGTGCAATCATGCTCTTTTTCTTTAAAAATAAGCGAATACATAGTTTGGGACAAATTGTCTTTGGATTTGGTGCTTTATTTTTTGGTTTAGAGTTAATGGGATCTGGTATGAAACCTTTAAGATCTTTGCAAGCATTTCATGATTTAACTGTTAGTATGAGTGATAACCCATTATTAGGTGTTTTGATTGGAACAATCTTTACTGTTGTTGTACAAAGTTCAAGTGCTACAATTGGAATTCTGCAAGAGTTATTTGGACAGGGTCTTATTGACATTCGAGCTGCTTTACCAGTTCTTTTTGGAGATAATATTGGGACAACTATTACTGCTGTATTAGCTTCTATAGGAGCATCAATTGCAGCAAGACGTGCAGCATTAACACATGTTATTTTTAACTTAATTGGAACAACCATTTTCATGATTTTTCTACCGTTGTTCACTATTTTTATCCAATACCTACAATCAACTTTTGGATTAAATCCAGAAATGACAATAGCATTCGCACATGGATCGTTTAATATTACAAATACAATTATTCAATTTCCTTTTATTGCAGTCCTAGCTTGGATTGTGACAAAGCTTATTCCTGGTGAAGATTCAATGATTGAATATAAAGCTAAACACTTGGATCCAATTTTTATCGAACAATCTTCATCCATTGCTTTAGGACAAGCAAAAGAAGAAGTGTTGCGTATGGGTAAATTTGCGACTCTTGGTTTAGAAGAAGCAAACTTATATCAAAAAACATACTTGCAAAAGCATGCAGATACAGCTATGCAATTAGAAGATGCAATTAATAATCTTGATCGTAAAATTACAGATTATTTAATCTTAATATCAAGAAGCGAAATGTCTACTACTGAATCGGAAGAGCATAGTATGTTATTGGATACAGTACGTGATATTGAACGAATTGGAGATCATTTTGAAAATGTAGTTGAATTGGTAGGTTTCCAACTGACAAATAAAGTGAAATTAACGGATTCAGCCAAGCAAGATTTGGAAGACATGTTTAATCTAACAATCCAAACATTAAAGGATGCTATTACATCCTTAGACGATAAAGACACTGCTTTAGCTACAACGGTATTAAAATCTGAAGAACAAATTGATAAAATGGAGCGTACTTTACGTAAAAAACACATTTTAAGAATTAATGAAGGTCAGTGCTCAGGTTCTGCAGGTATCGTATTTGTAGATATTATTAGCAATCTGGAACGTATCGGAGATCATTCTGTAAATATTGCAGAGGCTGTTTTAGGCTACAGAAGCTAATATTCAATGATCACTATCAGCTATGTTGAATAAAAGCAAGGGATTCCCTTGCTTTTTTATAATAATTTAATACTGATATACCCTAATAAATAACAAAAAAGGTCCATTGTTACATAATTATTTAGAAAAAGTATAAAATGAAAGATGTCTTTGCATGCTTTTCAATTGAAAGAACCGGACAATTTTGGTAACCTTAGGTTGAAAAGCTAATCCAAAGCTTTTATTTTGTACATATTAAAGGAGGAAATAACCAATGGCTTATGAATTACCGCAATTACCTTATGCATACGATGCACTAGAACCAC
This sequence comes from Metabacillus bambusae, assembly GCF_017497975.1. Taxonomy (GTDB): domain Bacteria; phylum Bacillota; class Bacilli; order Bacillales; family Bacillaceae; genus Metabacillus; species Metabacillus bambusae. The sequence continues at coordinate 74,211 of NZ_JAGDEL010000007.1, forward strand.
ATATTGACAAAGAAACGATGAATATTCATCACACAAAACACCACAACACTTACATTACAAATGTAAATGCTGCATTAGAAGGTCACGCTGATCTTGCTGGCAAAAGTGTTGAAGAATTAGTATCTAATATTGATGCAGTTCCTGAAGCTATTCGTACAGCAGTTCGCAACAACGGTGGTGGACATGCTAACCATAGTCTTTTCTGGACAATCCTTTCTCCAAATGGTGGCGGTGAGCCAACAGGTGAATTAAGCGAAGCGATTAACGCTAAATTTGGTAGTTACGAAAACTTAAAAGAAGAGTTTGCAAAAGCTGCAACAACTCGTTTCGGTTCTGGATGGGCTTGGTTAGTAGTTAACAATGGTGAATTAGAAGTAACTAGTACACCAAACCAAGATTCTCCATTAATGGAAGGTAAAACTCCAATTCTTGGATTAGATGTATGGGAGCATGCATACTACTTAAATTATCAAAATCGTCGTCCAGATTACATTGCATCTTTCTGGAATGTAGTAAACTGGGATGAAGTAACAAAACGTTTTAACTCTGCGAAATAATAGTACGATTGAAGAGCTAACTAATGTTGGCTCTTCTTTTTATTGTACTGTTCCTGTCAGATCATAATTTATTAATTAACCCCATTTATCTCATTCTTAACAACAAATAAAACCCTCCCCTTAAGATTTAGAAAAGCAAAGAAGAAAGATATGATGTCAATATCCATATATCCTTCAAAGGATGATAAGAAACCCCTTAATTGTGGAATCTTTGCTTTATTAAATTACCTCCCCCTTTTAATCACATCAATTGCAATAAAAATACATATCTCCACTTTGATAAGACAGACTATGTAGTAGAAGTTGAAGGGGAGTTATTTTTATGTCAAAACTGCAAAAGATTATTGGAGATGTACATGTTAGTAAGGATTTAATTTTATTGTTAGTGATTGGTGGGTTGTACTCACTGAGTATTTCTTTATCTAATACGTTTGTTAACGTCTATTTATGGAAGCAATCAGGAGAATTTATTGATTTAGGAATTTACAATTTATCAATTGTAATTATGCAACCAATTACATTTATTTTTGCGGGAAGGCTAGCCAAAAAAATAGACCGCGTAGTTGTATTACGACTTGGAGTCATTTTTTTGGCGATCTTTTTCATGTCGGTATTAATAATTGGAGGATCAGCGGCAAAATTCATTATCTTACTAGGGGGAACTTTAGGGATTGGGTATGGATTTTACTGGTTAGCCTTTAATGTTCTTACTTTTGAAATAACCGAACCTGAGACTAGAGACTTTTTTAATGGTTTTTTAGGAATTATGAATTCAACAGCTGGGATGGTCGGACCAATTATTGCCGGTTTTATTATTTCAAGACTAAAAAATTTCACAGGGTATACCACAATATTTTCAATATCCCTATTATTATTTTCTGGTGCAGTAGTACTAAGCTTTTTTTTGAAAAGAAGACCTGCAGAAGGAGATTATTTATTTAAACGAATATTCAATGAAAGAAAAAAAGATAGAAATTGGAAAATGATTACGAGTGCTCATTTCTTTCAAGGACTTCGAGAAGGAACCTTCGCATTTGTTATTGGTGTTTTTGTATTTATTGCTACTGGAAGCGAATTGGCATTAGGGAAGTTTGGGCTTGTAAACTCTAGCGCAGCATTCATAGCTTATTTCTTAGCAACAAGGATCATAAAGAAAACCAAGAGGAAAATGTTCATTTTAATGGGTGGTATCTTTCTATATTTATCGATCTATGTTATCCTCTTTGATTTATCGTATCAAAGGTTACTTATATATGCTGTATTGATTGCTTTTGGTTATCCGATGCTCTTTGTACCGTATGCTTCAATAACCTATGATGTAATCGGAAGGGCTTGGAATATAACCAAGGCAAGAATCGAATATATTGTTGTGAAAGAAATTTTCCTGAATTCGGGTCGAATTGTCTCTATTCTAGGCTTCATCGTTGCCGTAACTTTATTTAATGAAAAACAAAGCATTCCAATCTTACTAGCAATTATTGGTGCAGGACATTTAATTATTTACTTCTTTGTAAGAAATGTACAACTTGAAGAAAGTAACATACCAATAGAAAAAACTGGTCAGAAACCTGTCCGTAAAACTAATCTTGTGGATGGCGATAGTGGAGGATAATTTGAATTGTAAATAAAATAGATAAAAGAGCATGAAAGAATAGGGCTTCAGAAAAAGAATACCTATTCTTTTTTACTTCTTAATAGAATAAGGAGGGAGCAAATGTAAAACAATAAATAAAAAATTATTGATTTGATAAGTAAGGATGATCTATTACACAAAATAAAACAAATTATGACAAACTACATCACGAATTTACAAAACCTTTACATTCAGTTAAAACGTGATTAATACTCACGCGTTATTCTAATACACGTAGGACAAAACAACCAATATACTAGGGGGAATTAAAGAATGAAAAGCTTTAAATTTCTAGCAATGTCAATCATGCTTTCTTCACTACTTGCTTTCGCAGCAGCTTGTGGAAATGGTGAAGATGCAGCAACTGGTGAAAATGGTACTGAAGATACAGAACAAACTGAAGAAACTGGCGAAGAGTCAGCTGAATTAGAAGGTGAAATCGGAATCGATGGTTCTTCTACTGTAGCTCCAATCGGTGAAGCAGTATCTGAAGAGTTTTCAATTGATCATCCAAAAGTACAAGCTCCAATTGGTATATCTGGTACTGGTGGTGGATTTGAAAAATTCACAGCAGGTGAAACTGATATTTCTGAAGCTTCTCGTCCAATTAAAGACGAAGAAAAAACAGCAGCAGCTGATAATGGAATTGAGTTCACAGAATTCAAAGTAGCATTTGATGGTCTTTCAGTAGTAGTAAACAAAGAAAATGATTTTATTGATCAATTAACTGTTGAAGACTTAAAGAAGTTGTGGGTTGAAGATGGATCAACAAAAAAATGGTCTGATATTAATCCTGATTGGCCAGCAGAAGAAGTTAAATTCTTCTCACCTGGAGCAGACTCTGGTACTTATGACTACTTTAATGAAGTTATCTTAGAAGATGCTGCAATTGTTAAAGCTGCAACATTATCTGAAGATGATAACACATTAGTTAAAGGTGTTACTGGAGATAAAAATTCTATTGGTTACTTTGGCTATGCTTACTACTTAGAAAATAAAGATAATTTAAAAGTTGTACCTATTGTAAACGAAGCTGGAGAAGCTGTTGAACCTACAAATGAAACTGTTGAATCTGGAGATTACAACCCACTTTCACGTCCATTATTCATCTATGTTAACAACGCTTCTATTAAAGATAAAGAACATGTTGCTGAATATGTGAAATTCTACCTTGAGAATGCTGGAACACTAGCTGAAGAAGTTGGTTATGTATCTCTTCCAGAAGAGGAATATACAACTCAACTTGAAACTCTTGAGGGTTTAAAATAATTCATTAGTTGAGTAGATGAGGAGCATCTCGATCTCGATATGCTTCTCATCTTTCTTCCTATGTTTTGGAAAGGGGTTTTCAAAATGGCTTTAACAAACAATCAAAGTGTAAGTGTTAGAGACTTAATAAAAGAGAAAAAGTCTAAAAATAGCACAAATCAAATAGTAGAAAAAATGGTTCCTGGAGTATTATTTGTATTAGCACTAATATCTATTTTGACAACTGTAGGTATAGTATTAACATTAATTTTTGAAACAGTAACTTTCTTTAGTAGAGTTTCAATTGTAGAATTCTTGACAGAAAAGGAATGGTATCCATTCTTTGAAGAAAGTGCTACTTACGGAATTGGTGCATTGGTATCTGGTACGTTATTAATTACAGTTATTGCAATTATCGTAGCAGTTCCAATTGGATTAGCGGCAGCTATTTTCTTGAGTGAATATGCATCAGATCGTACAAGAAGAATTATTAAGCCGATATTAGAGGTATTAGCTGGTATTCCAACAATTGTTTATGGTTTCTTTGCATTAACTTTCGTTACACCACTTTTGCAAAAAATTGTCCCTGACTTGGCGCTTTTTAATGCTCTTAGTCCTGGAATAGTAGTTGGAATTATGATTATCCCAATGATTGCTTCACTTTCTGAAGATGCAATGAGCTCTGTTCCTAATTCAATGAGAGAGGGAGCATTAGCATTAGGATCTACAAGATTTGAAGTAACAATGAAGGTAATCGTTCCTGCTGCAATGTCAGGTATTGTTGCATCATTCGTATTAGGTATTTCTCGTGCTATCGGTGAAACTATGATTGTTTCCTTGGCTGGGGGAGCAACTCCTAAGCTAACATTTGACCCAACTGAATCGATCCAAACTATGACAGCATATATTGTTCAGGTTAGTGGAGGAGATGTAGGATATGGAACAACTGTTTATTACAGCATATATGCCGTTGGTATGACATTGTTCTTGTTTACCCTTATTCTAAATCTTTTAGCACAATATATTTCTCGACGCTTTAGGGAGGAATACTAATATGAAGATGATTGACCAAGAAATTGTTACAAAAAAAATGGGTGGACGATTAGCATTAAATCAAACATTCAAATGGATTTTTATGGCTGCTACTTTTTTGGCATTAGTTGTTTTAGCTATTCTCTTATATCGGATATTCACTCAAGGATCTAGTTATTTTTCACTTGAATTTTTCCAAAACTATGCTTCAAGGAGACCAGAGCGATCTGGTATTAAAGCTGCTATAGTAGGTTCTCTATGGGTAATGGGAGTGACTATTCCAACAGCACTGATTTTAGCAGTTGGAACGGCAATCTATTTAGAAGAATATGCAAAGAAAAGTAAGATTAACACCTTTATCCAAACTAATATTTCAAACCTTGCTGGTGTACCTTCTATTGTTTTTGGACTTTTAGGGTTAACCGTTTTTGTTCGTTTTTTCGATTTAGGTCGAAGTATATTAGCTGGTGGATTTACGATGGCACTGCTCGTACTACCTGTTATTGTTGTTGCGTCACAAGAAGCAATCCGTTCCGTTCCGAAGGATCTACGAGAAGCATCATACGGTATGGGAGCTACTAAATGGCAAACGATTATAAGAGTCGTTTTACCAGCAGCAATCCCTGGAATTGTAACGGGAAGTATATTAGCCTTTTCACGTGCAATTGGAGAAACAGCTCCTTTACTAGTGGTCGGTGCATTTGCTTTCGTCAATTACCTACCAGAAGACGTTTTGAGTACATTTACTGTTATGCCAATTCAAATATACAACTGGGCAGCAAGACCACAGCCAGAATTTCAACAGGTCGCAGCTGCAGGTATCATCGTGTTGTTTATTTTCTTAATAGTGATGAACTCAATTGCTGTGTTAATCCGAAATAAATTCCAGAAACGTTATTAAGAAGTTTTAATTGGAGGGGTTTTCGTATGGAAAGTGTGAAAATTAAAAGAGAAAATACACAAAATAATGAAGTTAATGTAAATAAGAAGGTAGTATATAAAACAGATAGTTTGAATCTTTGGTATGGTAAGGACCAAGCTTTAAAAAATATTGACCTTGATATTTATGAAAATGATGTAACAGCAATTATAGGACCTTCTGGTTGTGGTAAATCGACATATATCAAAACGCTTAATCGCATGGTTGAACTAATTCCTATAGTTCGTACATCTGGGCAAATTCTTTATCGTGGGAAAAATATTTTTGATAAGTCATATGGTGTAGAAGAGCTTAGAACACAAGTAGGGATGGTGTTTCAAAAACCAAATCCATTCCCAAAATCAATTTATGAAAACATCGCATATGGCCCGAAGATACATGGTATTAAAGATAAGAAGATTATCGATGAAGTTGTTGAGAAGAGTTTACGTGGTGCTGCTATTTGGGATGAAGTAAAAGATCGATTGAAAGAAAATGCATACGGTCTATCTGGTGGTCAGCAACAACGTTTATGTATTGCTCGTTGTCTTGCAATTGAGCCGGATGTCATATTAATGGATGAGCCTACATCCGCCCTCGACCCGATTTCGACACTTAAAATTGAAGAATTAATTCAAGAGTTAAAACAAAACTATAGTATTATTATCGTAACACATAACATGCAACAAGCTGCTCGAATTTCAGATCGTACTGCTTTCTTCTTAAATGGGGAGGTTGTAGAATTTACCGATACCGATAGATTATTTTCTAACCCTTCTGATAAAAGAACAGAAGATTATATTACTGGTCGATTTGGTTAATCAATTAAAAAAGTCGTGCTTATATGAATCTGGCACGACTTTTTTATTTTTAAGTAAAAACCTATGTTAGAAATTACTTTTTTAGGGAATAAGAAGAATAAGGAGGTATGGAGCATGAGTGTTAGAGAAAGATTTGATTTTGACTTAAAAAACTTAAGAGATAAATTAATCGAAATTGGAAGCCTTACAGAAGTTGCACTTAGCAAAGCCATACATGCATTAGAAAATCAAAATATTGAAGAGGCATTGGAAATTATCGAGGACGACAATAGAGTAGATGATCTTGATGAAGAAATTAATGATTTAGCAATCATATTAATTGCAAAGCAACAACCAGTTGCCGTTGACCTTAGAAGAATTATTGTCGCAATCAAAATTTCCAGTGACATCGAAAGGATGGCTGATTTTGCTGTTAATATTGCTAAATCAACAATAAGAATTGGTGACGAACCTCTAGTTAAGCCGATCCATAGTATTAAAAAAATGCACAATATTGCATCTGAAATGCTCTCTCTCTCAATAAAAGCTTTTAATGAGGAGGATATCGTATTAGCAAAAAAAGTCGCTGATATGGATGATCAAGTAGACGAGCTATATGGAGAAACAATACGTGACATTCTAGAACTTATGGAATCCAAAAAGGAAAACTCTCAGCAACTAACCCAGCTATTGTTTATATGCCGATATATTGAAAGAACTGCAGACCATACAACAAATATATCTGAAAGCATCATGTACCTTGTTAAAGGCCAACGATATGATTTGAATAGCTAAAAGTGTGTATTACATATAGGATTCATTTGTTAATAAAATGGCTTTGTTAAATCTAATTGTTGTTTTTATCTTAAGGGAGGGAAATCTTGCTCCCTTAATTATCAACAGTTTTGTTTAACGGTAAATAACATAGAAAAACAGCCATTGAGATCAATCTCTATAGCTGTTTTTTCTATGTTTATTTTGTTAATATTTCTGCAAGCTGGTTATATGTCATTCCTTTTTGAACAGTGAATGTACCAAGCTGTACTTTTTGATGATAGTTCCCTTTGATTAAAAATTGATCAAAGTCAAAGGAGTCTTCAATAATTCCGTTTTGCTCTAGTAAATCAGAAATCTCACTAGTTGTCATACCTGATTTAATTGTAACGCTATATTTAACTACTTCGTCTTTCTTTTCTTCAGCTGTACTTTCATTCTTTTCAGGTGTTTCTACTGCTGTTTTTGTATCCTGTTGCTGAACAGCTTTATCCTTTGCTGCTAATAATTCTTCATATTCGTCAGTTGTTATAGAAACTTTTCCGTTACTTGTTAAAAATGATTCAACATCACTTTTAGTAACTTCTTTCTTTTCTGCGTCAGCTTCTGCTGATTTGTTATCAGATAAAAGATATGTTCCGCCAAGTAATGATGTAGCTACAATCATGCCTGCTGCAAATGTTTGAAATCCGGTTTTACTCATGTTAAAACCCTCTCATTCTTTTCAACAATTGCTCGGATCTCTTCAACAGATGTACCTTCTGATAATGCGATCGCTTCAATAGACATTCCTTGACGATACTTTGCTAAAATACGTGAAGTATTAGGATTAGCTTGGCTATCTTCACTATTCGTTTTAGTTTGTTCCTTTAGAGGAGTATCGTTTTGTAAGAGCTCTTCTTCGACGACTCTCATTTTCTTTTTTAGTTTGTATATCTCTTGCATCGCCGACAATTGTAAATGATCTAGCTCCTGTTCTAGTTCTTTTACATTGTCACGTTGTAGAAAAGATATGCCGATAAGCACGATGCTTATAATAAACAAAATAATAATCATGATTGTCACTTTTTTCACCTTCTATTGATTATTTCCCTCTACCTTTATATCATAAATTGTCATTGTAAAGAAGTGATTTTTTTCATAAAGTGTAGCTTTTTGACGAATTTTCTCTAGAATGTAAACAAGTATTCACAGTCTATGCATGATAAGATAATCATAAGCATGTAAATGAGAAAGAAGAGGACAGCTATGAAACCAATTGACAACAGTCAGAATAATAATATCATTCGAGCTCAATCGACATTTTATGAGGATTCTCTAAAAATAATTGCCTATCCAACATATCTTCTTATAACCTGGAACATTTTATCTACTACCAAAATTCTACTAGAGAATATACTTGGTGAACAGTTTAATGATTTACATATGAGAGTTATTCTTAATAAAAATAATAAACACCAACAAATGACTGATTTTTTTATAAGTGATCCAAGTGGTGTTTTGCGTTTAGCGACAATCCCCACAGGAATATATAATTGTGAACTAGCTGTAAGCAACTCTCATAATGAAACGATCACTGTGAAACGATCTAATACCATACATTTTCTCCAAAGTAAAAATCTTAAATGTAAGGAAATACAATGGCAGCAACTTATTGATGATCATCAATTGTGGTTACAGGCATACTCAGGATATACAGTATATGAATAAGAAGAAGGTGCCACTTTTGGGTAATAATGCAAATGTGACTGTTTTACTCTTAACAACTGAATATCGTGATCATATCGTTGGAGGACTCGGCAGGCATGTTACTGATTTAACTTCAATAGGGACTAAGCGGGGGATTACTTATATCGTTGTTACAATTTCTAAAACAGATAAAGAATCATATATAGTTGAAGATGGTGTTCACGTTTTTCGCTTACTACCTTGGAAGAGAAATCCCTCAGAATTCTTGGATTACATTCGAAATATAAATTTTCGTTTTTCACAGTTCGTTTTACAGGAATTACAACTTTCCTTTGATCTAATACATGTACATGATTGGCTAACGGGTATTGCGGGTAGTCAATTGAAAAATATTTTGAAGTTGCCACTGCTCACAACGTTTCATGCGACCGAATTTGGAAGAAAACAAGATCAGGTCACTGTCATAACAAATAGGATAACAGATTATGAAACAAAGCTTGTACAGGCATCTGATCGCATCATTGTATGTAGTCTATTTATGAAGAACGTTTTAAATAATGAGCTTGGCTGTCCCTTAGAGAAGCTTGAAGTTATTCCAAATGGAATTATTCCGAAGAATTATCAAGCGATTATGTTGAATGAGGATGTACGAAATAGGTTTCCTTTTGTAGATTCTCCATTTTTATTTGCAATGGGAAGACTTGTTAAAGAAAAGGGCTTTCAACTATTTATCCATGCATTTTCGGAAATTCATAAAGAGTTCCCAGATTTTATACTTGTTATTGCGGGTAAAGGACCATATGAAACTGAGTTAAAGCAATTAACGATAAAATTCAATTTAGAGAATAAAGTAATTTTTACAGGCTTTTTACATGATTTAGAACGGAATACCTTATTAAAGCAATGTGAAATGTTAGTTATTCCGAGTTTATACGAGCCGTTTGGCATTATTGCATTAGAGGGGATGGCTGCTGCTAAACCGGCTGTTGCCTTTAATATTGGTGGCTTAGGAGAAATTCTTGCAGAAAAGCGAGGAATATTAATTAGTGAAGTAAACAGTAAGCTCCTTGCAGAAAAACTTCGTAAATATTTATCACAACCTGATCAGTATCGGGAGATTGCATATAAAGGTTTCCAGTCAGTAAATTCTGAGTATAATTGGTCTTTACTTATTGATGAAACAGTTGATGTTTATAAAAATATGATAAAAAAAAGAAGTATATAAGGTCAAAATAAAAATATAATGAAATTCATGTGGAATTTGTCTAATAAAAATGCTATTATATTAAAGTCTGATTTGTTTTATTAGTTTTTTATGTTTGGAGGGAAAGAAACATGCGTGTAAATATTACATTAGCTTGCACTGATTGTGGCGAACGTAACTATATTTCTAAAAAGAATAAACGTAATAACCCAGATCGTCTTGAGCTTAAGAAATATTGTTCAAGAGATAAAAAAATGACTACACACCGCGAAACAAAGTAACAGTAGGGATGTTTTATTCCTACTGTTTTTTTTGTTTTATGGGCCATATTAAAATAAATACGAGTGATTCTAACCCTCTTTTCCAGCTATAATGAAGGTAAGGAGGGTAATTACATATGGATAAGAAACACTTACGAACTTTAATTAAGCAAAGATTAGCTGAAATGGCTGAGGAAACATTTAGACACTATTCGAGAGAGATTCAGCAACAATTGTTTACTTTAGATTCTTGGCAAGCAGCTCAAACTATTGCGGTGACAATATCAAATGGCCGTGAGGTTGATACCACAAATATCATCGAAAGGGCATGGCAAGACAAGAAACGTATCGTTGTTCCAAAATGTGATCCTAAAACAAATACTATGGAGTTTAGACAAATGACCTCCTTTGATCAGCTTGAACGCGTCTTTTTTGGTCTTCTAGAGCCGAAAGTTTTGGAAACGGAAAAGGTCAGTCCAAATCAAATTGACCTTATGATCATACCTGGTATCTGTTATGACCGAAGGGGCTATCGTATTGGCTATGGTGGAGGGTATTTTGACCGATATTTAACACATTACAAAAACCATACCTTGTCTTTAGCTTTTTCTACGCAAATTGTTGAGGAAGTGCCTACTGAGCCACATGATCTTCCTGTTTCAACAATTATTACCGAATGTGAGGTAATCAACTAATATGATAGAGCTCGATCTGGTTTGGGCTTTCTTGTTTATCTTATTGATATCATATGTTGGTTGGAAGGTAAACTCATTAACTGTCAGCGGTGCAATCGGAGCGGTTTGTGTAGGATTTGTCATTTACCTAGGTTTTTCCTGGGAGGGTCTATTCGTATTAGGCTGCTTTTTCAGTAGTTCAAGTTTATTAAGTAAGTATCAAAGTGCAAAGAAGTCAAACCTTCAGCACATGCTAGAAAAAGGAGATCGCAGAGATATTGTTCAGGTGATGGCTAATGGAAGTGTACCCGCGATACTTGGACTATTTCAATTTATCGAACCGAGTGTAGATCAAAGGTTATTATTTTGCTTTTGTATATCGATCGCTGCAGCAAATGCTGATACATGGGCATCTGAGATCGGTACGCTAAGTAAACGAAAGCCTAGATTACTTTTAACCTTAAAAAAAGTAGAAAGAGGCACGTCTGGTGCAGTATCTATCCTAGGCACGAGTGCAGCATTAGCTGGAGCGGCTTTTATAAGTATAATTGCAGGAATGTTGTTTTCTATTTCTGTTTACTTTATGTTGTGTATTGTGATTTTTGGTTTTATCGGAAATATCCTTGACACATTACTAGGGCAAACAATTCAAGTTAAATATAAATGTAATGTTTGTGAAAAAATAACTGAAAAACAAGTACATTGTAGTAATAGTGGTACGAAACTGACAAAGTATAGTTTTCTAAATAATGATGCGGTGAACCTCTTATCAATTGCGTTTGCTACTTTACTAGGTTTTATTCTTTCATGAATTGTTCAAATATTAATCTTACATAGTGACAATAGTAGTGTAAAATTAAATTGTGAAGCAATTCACAAAGTGTAAAGAATAAAACAATTGAAAGGGTTGGAAGCAAATGGCTAGTAATGTAAATCGTGTCGCACTTATAGGTACAGGTTTTGTAGGATCTAGTTATGCATTTGCCTTGTTAAATCAAGGTGTTACAGAGGAATTAGTTTTAATTGATCTGAACAAGGAGAAATCAGAAGGTGACGCAATGGATCTTAATCATGGCTTAGCCTTTGCTCCAAGCCCTACTAAAATCTGGTATGGAGGCTATGAGGATTGTAATGATGCAGATATCGTTGTTATATGCGCAGGAGCTAACCAAAAGCCTGGAGAAACCCGACTAGATTTAGTTGCAAAAAACGTAAAAATTTTTAAAACAATTGTAACTGATGTGATGGCTAGCGGGTTTGATGGTATCTTTATTGTTGCTACAAATCCAGTGGATATTTTAACATATGCAGTTTGGAAGTATTCTGGTTTACCACAAAGCCGTGTTATTGGCTCTGGAACGATTCTTGATACTGCAAGATTCCGATATCTTTTAGGTGAACATTTTAAAGTAGACACACGGAATGTTCATGCTTATATTATCGGAGAACACGGTGACACTGAGTTGCCAGTGTGGAGCCATGCTGATATTGGTGGTGTCCCAATACTTGAAACTATGACCGAAGAGCAGGAGAAGCTTGACGAGATTTTTGTAAATGTCAGGGATGCAGCCTACCATATCATTAATCGAAAAGGGGCAACCTATTACGGTATAGCGATGGGACTTGTCAGGTTAACAAAAGCCATCCTTCATAATGAGCACTCTATTTTAACTGTATCTTGTCATTTAGCAGGTGAATATGGTGAGGATGATGTGTATATAGGAGTTCCTGCGATTGTAAATCGAAATGGAATACAAAGGGTGGTCGAGCTTCGGCTAAATGAACAGGAGAAAAAACAGTTTGCCTATTCCGCAAATGTCTTAAAAGAAACAATGTTTCCCTTTTTTGAAGGATAAAAAAGGACTTTCCTACTAAATATATGAGTAGGAGGGATGTTTATGAGACGACTCATTATGCTTGTAGCTGGCACATTCGCATTATATCGCTATCGATATAGAATTGTGAATTTTGTATTAGGTCAACCTGAGCTCCGTAGATTTTTTATTCAATTATCAATGAGAGTTCCTTTTTTGAGAGATCGTTTTGTTAATCGTGCTTTTCATTAAAAAAGTTAATTCTTGAAAAAAAAGCTGACTTTGTAGTTAAGTCAGTTTTTTTACTGTCTAAGAAATTATAAAATTCTAGTACTGTGGTTAAGCGCTAGGCATCCAGCTCCAGCGCCTAGCCCCTCTTGGGTCTACAGCCACTTAAGAATTGAAGGTAAAGAACACCTTCTATTCTTAAGCGTCTTATTTGCCCGAGGCTGTTCAAGGCGCTTGCGCTTTTGTTCCTTTATGCTAATAAATAATCCTTGGCTTTTTTTAAAGGTAGCTTAAAGGCAGGATTCTTCCTTTTCGCTTTCATTACTTGTTATAATAAAGAAAAATAAAGGTCGGAGCGGATATTATGGTGATAGAGCAAGATTATTTATATTGGTCATTAATAGAACAACTAGTAGTGGAGCAGAAATATTCAATTTTGGCTCTATCCCAGGATGGTCGTGAGGTATTACTTGAGCCGTTTCGTAATAAACAATTTACGTTAGTTCGGTTAAGAAGAATGGATGTTGATTGGGGAAACACACTTGCTTTAGACATTGAACAAGCAGGTGGAAGATTTGAACAACTTTTAAGAAATGGTGTAAGAGGTCCAATTCGTGTAATGAATATATATGTTTCTTCGTTACCACCTGTAGATGACTATCCTGATAGCTTTGTTAAAGGATACAGTAGGTTAAAAGGTAAAATTGATATAACCTCTTCCTTGTTAATAAAGGATAATCTAAAGGAAGGGATTCAAAAATTAGAAGAGGCATTGAACGTTCCAGTGAAATTCGATCATGAAATACTAATGGAAAATCTAGAAATTGCAGACATTCAAAAAGTAAGAAATAGGGTAATCGACTTTCAGAACGAACAGAAAGAAGAAGAAAGAAAAATCTTTCAAAATGGTAAGCCGTTTTTAACGTATCTTTTTTTAGGATTACAAATTATTATGTTTCTTCTCCTCGAATTATACGGTGGCAGTTCCAATTCGGAAACATTAATTCGTTTCGGAGCAAAATATAATCCTCTCATCTATGATGGGGAATGGTGGAGATTCTTCACTCCAATTGTGTTACATATTGGTTTTCTGCATTTACTTATGAATAGTTTTGCGCTCTTTTACATTGGACCTGCAGTTGAACGAGCATATGGCTCACTACGCTTTTTGTTTATCTATTTAGTTGCAGGCGTTTCTGGTTCGATTGTAAGCTTTGCATTTAGTCCATTTCTATCTGCAGGTGCCTCTGGTGCTATATTCGGTTGCTTTGGTGCGTTATTATACATTGGTGTGCAAAATAGAAAAGTATTTTTCCGAACGATGGGCTCGAACCTATTAGTTGTAGTAGGTATTAACTTAGCATTGGGCTTTGCAATTCCAAATATTGATAATGCGGGACATATTGGTGGATTAATTGGTGGTTTTCTTGCAGCATTAATTGTTCAACTTCCTAAAAGAAAGCATATTCTACTGAGACTAATAGGCCTAACTTCAACAATTACCTTATTAGTTGTTTTATATCGATACGGAATTAGCCAAACTGAAGAGCAGTATTCACAGTATACAGTTCTTCAAGGGCAAGAGTTAATACAAGAAGAAAAATATGAAGAAGCCTATTCTTATTTAAATGAAGCGATAAAAACTGATAACACCTCAAATGATCTTTTGTTTTTGTTATCAGTAAGTGAAATTGAATTGGAAAAGTATGATCAAGCAGTTCAGCATTTACAACAAATCATTTCAGATGATAATTCCTATCATCAAGCGCATTTTAACCTCTCAATCTTATACGCAAATATGGGTGACATTTCTCTTGCTTTGAAAGAGGTAAATAAAGCATTGAAATATGACCCTACAAATGCGGATTATAAATCGTTTAAGGAACAACTTAATAACTAACCGATATGTTCTGAATAAATTTAAATGGTAAACCATTCTCAGCTTGGATAAGTATCACAATATGAGAGTAATTTTTTGCAATCAAAATCAAAGGCATGGTGCTGCCAATTGGTTCAATCACCTTGCCTTCTTTCGTTTTTAAACCTAAAAAGTAATTTTTATATAAACCTTCCCAAAGGCTACCAATCACTTCTTGTGTTTTAGCCTTTGATAATCCTAAAATCGGATCACTATTGTACCTTTCTAACTCTATAAACGGAATTCTTTCATATTTCGTTTCGTCAATTTTATAATACTCAACCAATTGATTCCAGCTGTATTCAAGATGTTGTTCTGTCACTTTATCTAAAATGTCTTTCCACTCTTGTTCTTCATCAGTATGTGGCCTTTTAAAAGAAAAAAGATCTGTAAATTCCGAGTCAATTACGTATAAATGGTCTCTAGACATTCGCTGTGTACTACGGATAAGATCATTCTCCAAATGAATTTCTCCATAATGAAGACTAATCGCTTGATAATGGCTGCTATCTTCACCAGTAATTTTTTTATATTGTGCAAGCTTTTGGCTTTGATCCTCCCATTCAGAAAGTGTCTCGACTAATTTTCCATCTGAAAATAGCAAAGATATATCTTGTCTTAGAAATATTTCCTTGTTTGTAAGTGAAGTAACATCCCACTCAATGATATACTCATCATCATCTTTTTTACCAGCAAACTGGAGAGAAGTAGAAGCTTTATCAAAGGTTACAGAGTCGTCAATTGGGAAAAAGATGATGCTTTCCCTTGCAATTTTCCCATGATAAAAATAAAGAAAACCGGAAGTTATTAACGCTAGTAAGATCACTATTACCCATTTTGTTGTTTTCATCAGCATCAACTCCGTGCAGGACAGGTTGCTTAAGTGTATGACACTATAGCACTAAATATGAATAAGAGTGAATAAGTTAGCTTTTATTCAATTGGAATTAATAACAAAATAATTATAACAGGTATGTATTTCCAGCATTTCGTCTAAGATGAGTAACAAATCGAGCTACGAAATGGAGAAATCTTATGGCGTATGAGGTAGAAAAGAAAATTGTTTCAAAAGATTTTCAAGAGAATATTGACTATTTGTCTGAACGACTAGGAGTAAAAAAAAGCTTCGATGTCATTCGATTAGATCTTGAATATGCTGGACGAAAAATGGCGTTATTTTTGGTTGATGGATTTGTTAAGGATGATATCCTTCATTATTTAATGAGATATTTATCAGAGCTTTCTCCAGAGCAGATTGAGGAAAACACATTACAGCGGCTGTTAAAAACATATATTCCTTATGTTGAAATTGATAAATCAAATGACTTAAATTCAGTAGTCCACACTGTGTTAGCGGGACCAACTGCCCTTGTCGTTGATGGCATTGATGAGGTAATCCTAATCGATGCACGGACATACCCGGTTAGAGGTCCGCAAGAGCCAGATATGGAGCGAGTTGTTCGAGGCTCTAGAGATGGATATGTTGAAACAATCGTCTTTAACACCGCTTTAACAAGAAGGCGAATAAGAGACCGTTCACTTCGGATGGAATACTTACAAGTTGGTAGACGCTCTAAAACAGATGTTGTTGTTTGTTATTTAGAAGATATTGCCGATTTAGACCATGTAAAGGATCTTAAAGAGTCATTAGAAGCAATCGATACAGATGGTTTACCGATGGGAGAAAAAACAGTTGAAGAGTTTATTGCAGGTAGACATTTAAACCCATACCCTATGGTTCGATACACAGAGCGACCAGATACTGCTGCAGCTCATTTGTATGAGGGACATGTCATTGTTTTCGTTGATGGATCTCCAAGTGCACTTATTACGCCAACAACGTTTTGGCATCATCTCCAGCATGCAGAGGAGTATCGCAATAAACCAGTAGTGGGTGCTTATTTACGAATTGTTCGATTTTTGGCTGTTTGGGCATCAATTTTCCTTTTACCACTTTGGTATTTAGTTGCTGAAAATCCGGGGCTACTACCCCCTGGTCTAGAATTTATCGGAATTAATGAACAAGGTCATATTCCATTACTCATTCAGTTTTTACTTATAGAGATAGGAATAGATGTATTAAGGATGGCTGCGATACATACTCCTTCATCATTAGCAACTGCACTTGGATTAGTTGCAGCTTTGATGATTGGTCAAGTAGCTGTTGAAGTTGGGCTACTAACATATGAAGTTGTTCTTTATTTAGCTATAGCAGCTATCGGAACCTTTGCAACCCCAAGCTACGAGCTTGGACTTGCGAATAGAATCTATCGAATTATCTTATTACTCTTTACAGCATGGCTAGGTGTAATTGGATTTGTAGGTGGAATAACTTGTTGGATTATCATGCTTACTCGCATGAAATCATTTAATGTACCTTATTTATATCCATTCATCCCATTTAATTATCGAGGAATGCGAGATGTATTATTTAGAGCACCTATGCCATTGAAAAACAGACGACCAACGTTTTTGCATCCTCAGGATCCTGATCGTTAATATTCTAAACAGACTAATTTAAAATAGAATTAGTCTGTTTTTTAGTCAATAAGGAAATTATAAAATTCCTTGCACTGTGGGGTTCTATAAAAAAAGGCTGACAATGTCAGCCCTCCACTCATCATGCAACTTTCTTAATAGCAACTTCTTTATATTTGTATTTTTTAAGTTGTACTAGGAACCACACGAACACTGATACAAATACAACTGAGCCACATATCATCGATGTTTGATATGATAGTTGAAATCCTTCTGGAGCATAGAAAATATATGAGCCAGTTACAGCTGTCATAAATAACGCAGGAATGCTTGCAATCCAATGGAATTTCTGATTTTGTAGTAAAAACATTGCTGCTGTCCAAAGCATCACGGTTGCAACAACCTGATTTGTCCAACCAACATAACGCCAAAGGAATGTGTAATCCATTTGGGTTAATAAATAGGTAGGGATTACCACAGGAATTGTCATTAAAACCGTTTTTATCTTGGAATCAAAATTTCCAAATTTGCTAAATAATTCGACTAACATCATTCTCGAAGATCTAAGCGCTGTATCACCAGTAGTTATAGGGAGGATGATAACTCCTAGAATTGCTAAGATGCCGCCAAATTGTCCTAGAGTAGATTTACTAATTTCGTTCACGACACCAGCAGTTCCACCTTCTGCTAAAGCGCCTTGCAAACCATCTGGTCCTCCAAAGAATGTCATACCTGCTGCAGCCCAAATTAATGCAATAATTCCTTCAGAAACCATCGCTCCAAAAAATACTCTGCGACCATCACTTTCTTTTTTCAAGGTTCTAGATAAAATCGGGCTTTGGGTACTATGAAAACCAGAAATAGCTCCACATGAGATGGTTACCATTAATAATGGCCAAATTGGAATTTCACCTGGATGTAAATTTTTAAACGTTAAATTTGGTACCGAGTAATCCATAAAGAATAATGCAAATCCAATGGATACAGCCATAATAATTAAGATAACCCCAAATACTGGATAAATTTTTCCGATTAATTTGTTTATTGGTAAAACTGCAGCCAAAACAAAATAAACAAAAATAAGAAGTAATGATGCTGAATAACTTAATGGTGTTAGCTGTTCAACTAATTGTGCAGGTCCAGCTGTAAATGCTGCAGCAACAAGAATCATTAAAACAATCGAAACAAGATTGATAATCGTTTTAACAGATTTACCTAAATAGCGCCCAACAAGTGTTGGGAATTGTTCTCCGCCGTGTTTTAGAGAAAGCATACCAGAGAAATAATCATGTACAGCACCTGCGAACAAGCACCCAATAACAATCCAAATAAATGCTACAGGTCCATAAAGTGCGCCCATAATCGCACCGAAAATGGGACCTAACCCAGCGATATTTAATAATTGAATGAGAGTAGCCTTAAGCCACCCCATCGGCATAAAGTCTAAACCATCATTTTTAGTGTAAGCAGGAGTAACACGTTGATCATTAATACCGAAAATTCTCTCTACTACTCTTGAATATACAAAATAACCTACAATTAATAAAACGACTGATACAATAAAAGTTGCCATTTCCTGCTCCCCCAAATCTCTTTAATAAAGTATCATCATTTTAAACCTCTATATTATAAAATTCAATATATTTTTTAGAAAAAATAAATTATTCTGATAATTCGGAGGTAGATTTACATAATTCATGATTTATATTGGTTATAATAGAAGTAATATCGGTGTGAGAATTCTGATTCATTTCATGATTGGTATTCTAAAATATAATATTTAAAATAATAGAAAAGTATTTTTATAAAAATAATAAAATGTTAAAACGTTTTCTTGACGCTAAGATCAATTCCTTTATACTTTATAGTAGACCCATATTAAATAGGTCCGAGATGTTTGCAAAAATTTTATAATAGCTACTGAATGAAGAAATGGACAAACGTAAGTAGGTGATCAATTTGAAAACAATTTATGATGTGCAACAGCTTCTTAAACGATATGGAACGATCATTTATATCGGGGACCGTATAGCAGATTTAGAATTAATGGAAGATGAGATAAAACACTTGTATCAATCAAATCTAATAGAACCAAAAGACTACCAAATGGCAATTCTTCTGTTAAGACAAGAGGTACAGAGACTAAAAGGCAAAAATCAGTAATTCGTAATCATATGGCCAAAGTTGTTTGGGTTTACCTAAATCGAAGGTCAGGGAAACAGGTAAAAAACGCCTGGATGAAAACGGTTACTAAATACATATATAATAGTAGAAAAAGGTGATTTTATGAAAGAACAATGGTTAGTTGGTATTGATTTAGGTGGAACAACAATTAAAATGGCATTTATTAACTACTACGGTGAAATTGTTGAAAAGTGGGAAATCCCAACAGACAAATCTGGAAATCAAATTACAACTGATATCGCTAAAGCAATTGATGCAAAGCTTGATGAGCTAGGATATCCTAAATCAAAACTTGCAGGGATAGGAATGGGTGCCCCAGGACCAGTAGACTTAGCTAGTGGTCTCATTTATGAAACTGTAAACTTAGGGTGGAAAAATTACCCGCTAAGAGACCATCTAGAAATGGAAACTGGTTTGCAAGCTGTTATTGATAATGATGCAAATATAGCTGCAATTGGTGAGATGTGGAAGGGCGCAGGAGATGGTGCGAAAGACTTAATTTGTGTCACTCTGGGAACAGGTGTTGGTGGTGGACTTATCTCAAACGGTGAGGTTGTTCATGGTGTTAACGGCGCAGGTGGTGAAATTGGTCATATTACTGTAGTTCCTGAAGGTGGGGCTCCATGTAATTGTGGGAAAACAGGCTGTATTGAAACGATCGCATCTGCTACAGGGATTGTAAGAGTTGCTAAAGAGAAGCTTGCTTCATCTAATCAGGAGAGTATCCTACATCAATTTATAAAAAATGATAAAGAATTAACTTCAAAAGATGTTTTTGATGCAGCTGACCAAGGTGATGTCATTGCTGAGGAAATCATTGATTATATTACTTTCCACCTAGGTTTAACACTTGCCAACGTATCAAATGGATTAAATCCAGAAAAGATTGTAATCGGCGGTGGAGTTTCTAAGGCTGGAGACCGATTATTAAAGAAAGTAGAACACTATTTTAAACGCTTTGCATTTCCAAGGGTAGGTGATGCTGCTACAATTACAGTGGCAACACTTGGGAATGATGCAGGTGTAATTGGTGGAGCATGGTTAGCGAAAACTAAGCTACCTAATAGATAATGACTGCTTTCGCATCGTTTGTAGATTTTCACACATCTTTTACTCCAGGTTTAGCTTAAAATGCTTCAAGGAGTTTAAAAACAAAAAACTTTTTAAATAAACAATTTAAAATCTGGGATAATAAGGAGGAGCCTCTAATATAGAGTGCTCTTTTTTATTTGATAAAGGATGAGTCTTTGGATGATACATCGAGACTACGAGTAATAATTAACATAAACCAATTTATGCAGTAATTAAATGTTATCGAGTCGATTGTTCATTGCAAAATGAACATCTTCTGCCTATTACTTTGCTGAACAAGACGCTTGTATATTGCTTAAAATCGAAAGGGATTTTAAACTTTAATATAAACGAAACTTTTTATGGTTTCATACGTCTAATAATAGGGTAAAAAGAATAAGCTAAACATTATAATTCTATCAGGCTATTGTTAGTACAATATTAAAAAGGATTGATTTTTTGTAAAAGAAGTATTAAGATATGATTTAGCTGTTTCATTTTCAACCTAATAAATGGAAAACATTAGAGATATAAAAAGCGCGATTGTCCCAAGGGATGAGGAGGTAAATGTATGCGTAAGAAATCTTTTTCGAAAATCTCATTTTTACTTTTAGCAACGTTATTTATGTGGATAAAAACATACATTGTCTATAAAACTAGCTTTGATATCAAAATTGAAAACTTCACTCAAGAAGTTATCTTATTCATTAACCCATTAAGTTTCTTGCTGCTAATTTTTGGAATTGGGTTATTTATGAAAGAAAAGAATAGAAACCGCTATATTTTTGGCGCTAGTATATTTGTAACAGTCCTTTTATTAGCGAATATGGTTTTCTATCGTTTCTTTAACGATTTCTTAACAATTCCTGTTTTATTTCAGACAAGCAATATGGGAGATTTAGGAAGCAGCATTAGCGGTTTATTTTTACCGACGGATTTATTGATGTTTGTTGACATTGCTATATTATTTTGGTTATTAAAAAAGCCAACCTTTAAATCTTCTTCACAATTAACACGCAAAGAAAGATCGGCATATTTCTTATTAGTTGCAGCTGTATTTTTCTTTAACTTAGGGCTTGCGGAAACGGAGCGTCCACAATTATTAACACGTTCATTTGACCGTGAAATGCTAGTAAAGAATATTAGTGTATATAACTTTCATATTTATGATGCATTTTTACAATCGAAAACATCTGCTCAACGTGCTTTAGCAGATAGCAATAGCCTAACTGAAATTGAAAACTATGTGAATGCAAACCGTAAGGAGCCTTCAAAAGACTTAAATGGAATTGCTGAAGGACGAAACGTCATTTTACTTTCGTTAGAATCATTGCAAAGCTTTGTTATTAACGAAAAATTAAATGGGGAAGAAATCACTCCGTTTTTAAATGACTTGATTAATGAAAGTTATTATTTTGAAAACTTTTATCATCAAACTGGTCAAGGTAAAACATCTGACTCAGAGTTTATCGTGGATAACTCGTTGTATCCATTAGGTCGTGGAGCTGTATATTTCACAAACAGTAGTAATGAATACACTGCAACTCCTGAGCTTTTAAAAGATTATGGATACTATTCAACAATCTTCCATGCCAATAATAAAAGCTTCTGGAACCGTGACATTATGTATAATACATTGGGTTACGATCGATTCTTTGATGTGAATGATTATGAAGTAACTGAAGAGAACTCAATTGGTTGGGGATTAAAAGATAAAGATTTTATGGATCAATCTGTACAGCATATAGATAATCTTCCACAACCTTTCTATACAAGACTTATTACATTAACAAACCACTTCCCATTTGAATTAGGTGAAGAGGACAAATTAATTGATGAATTTGATTCAAACAGTAAAACATTAAATCAATATATTCCAACTGTACGTTATATGGACGAATCCATTAAACATTTCTTTGAAAAGTTGAAAGAGACAGATGTATACGAAAACTCAATCATCATCTTATATGGTGATCACTATGGAATTTCTGAGAACCATAATGTAGCAATGGAGAAATTCTTGGGTAAAGAAATCACCCCTTTTGAAACAATTCAATTACAACGAGTACCATTTATTGTTCATATTCCAGGTGTCACTGATAAAGAGCCACAAACTTTCTCAAAAGTTGCTGGTCAAGTTGATATCAGACCAACAATTATGAGCCTGCTTGGAATTGATACTAGTGAACAAATTCAGTTTGGTACAGATGTATTCTCTAATGAAAAGCTTTCATTTACAGTATTAAGGGACGGAAGCTTTATAACTGAAAATAACGTCTACACTCGTGGTGTTTGTTATGACAAGGCTACAGGTGAAGAAGCAGATCAAGCTATATGTGAGCCATATATGGAGAAAGCTAAGCAAGAGCTTAACTACTCAGATGAAATAATTTATGGTGATCTTCTTCGTTTCTATGGTGAAGAAACAGAAGCTGTAGATGCAGATTCAGAAAATACAACAACTGAAAAAAATTAGCTAAATAAAGCTGACTCGAGAAAAGGACCATTCCCCACCTCAGGGGAATGTCTTTCCGAGTCAGTTTTTTTTTGATTCCAGACAATTAAATGAATCTTCGTTTCATATCAACAATCTAATTCCTTCTACATAAGCTAGTAATAAATGGGCTTGAGGAGGATAATATGATGACGATCATTCGTACAAAGAAAGAAATTTCATTGAATCTGCTTGCAAATCATTTAGAAATTAATAAGGAATTAATAATTGATAGCAATGTAAATAAAAAGTTTGAAAAAGATTTTATTGAAGCGAATACTCAGCTAAACATTCCGAATTATTGTGATTTAGTGCTTGAAAACAGTGAATTTGTAGAACTTATGAACAATTCATTACCAAGGGTGCATGAAAACATTCAACGTGATACAATTCTTAATACAAAGAAGCCCTATGATTCAGGGAGATTATATAAAGACATCGATCTTTTACTTACAATGTATCCATTTGTAAAAAAAGAGATTATTGGGCATAGTGTTCTAGGTAGTCCTATCATTGAATTAACACTAGGCAAGGGACATAAGAAAGTCCATATGAATGGTTCCTTCCATGCAAATGAATGGATCACAACGAGCATTATGATGCACTGGCTTTCAGATTACTTGGGAGCGTTAGTGAAAAGTGATCAATTTGAAGGGCATGATTGTTTATCTTTGTATAAAGATACGACACTTTCATTTGTCCCCATGGTAAACCCTGATGGTGTCGATCTTGTACTAAATGGCGTACCAAATCACTCGGTATATGAAGCTTCTCTTTTCCAAATGAATGAAGACAGTCTTGATTTTTCTCAATGGAAGGCGAATATCAGGGGTATTGATCTTAATAATCAGTATCCTGTTAATTGGGAAATAGAAAAAGAACGTAAAGTTCCAAAATCACCATCGCCTCGTGATTATCCTGGAGATGCACCTTTAACAGAACCTGAAGCAATTGCACTTGCTGATCTTGTTAAAAGACGTGATTTTGACCGTGTGCTTGCTTTTCATACACAGGGTGAGGAAATATATTGGGGCTACCTTAGAAAGGAGCCTGAAGAGGCAGGGCGAATTGTGAATGAATTTGAGCGGTTAAGTGGATATAAGGCTGTTCGAGATATTGATAGCCATGCAGGTTTCCGTGATTGGTATGTAAATGACTGGAGAAAGCCAGGATATACAGTTGAATTAGGGTTTGGGCAAAATCCATTACCATTTTCACAATTTGATGAGATCTATCGGAAAAGTAAAGGTATCTTTTTAGCTGCCTTATATATGTAACGTCAAAATCAAATAAAGGTGTTGGAATTAGCCAATACCTTTTCGAAATTGATTTTATTATGAAAATTCTCGTGAAAAGTGAAACAAAATCTTCTAAAAAACGTATGATTAATAGAGAGTATTTTTTCACATGATACGAATAGATTTTATATAAATAAAATAGTACATTTAGAGACGAGGTGAAAAAAGAGTTGATGAGATTTACTAAAATTATATCATTACTTATGTTAAGCCTACTTCTTGGTGCAGGCTGTAATCCATCTCATCAACCAGACCAAAATAAAGAGCTTTCATCAATGAGGGAACTCCAACCTGAAGAAAGGTCAGTAAGTCAATCTTTTGAAACAGAAGCGAAAATCCCGCTAGAAATAAATGAAAGTTTATTTCATTCTGTTGCTGATTGGAAAGATGATGAAACTCTACTTTATATCACCAATGATGTAGATGGTTCTGATATACATACATATAACTTATTCACAGGAGAGTCCTCCTTGTTTTTTGTGTCACAAGCACCGATTGTACAATTTGAAGCAAATGCTAATCATTCCCTTTTCTTTGTACATACTAGTCCCACAAGCTATGAGGCAGAATTGATTATTTTGGATACTGATGGAAAGGTAAAATTCAGTACAAAGATAGAATCATACGAGCTACAATACACATGGAATCAAGTTAACCACAATCAGCTTTTTATATCTAGCTTTAGTGAAGATTGGACATTTCAAACATATATGCTAAATGTTAAGGAGAATGATATCACTAAGAATCCGGTTGATTTTCCGTTTATCCAATGGCTTAACGATGAAGAAATATCTTATTTGAAGTGGGATCAAGATGCTCCATCAATAACTGCTCCTCTGTATATTTACAATATTGAAAACCAAGAGGAAAAAGAGCTGGCAAATGGAGTAGTGTCAAACACAAATTTTAATAAGGTAATGTCTACATTTGAGCTAGTAGATGAAAATGGTACAGCTGTCGTACGGTTTTATGATTTGAAAAGTAAAAACAAACTAACAGAAATGCCTACAAGCTTAGTTGCGTTATATTCAGAATGGTCTATTCCGTATCATGATATGGATAGCAAGAAAAATATATTTTATATGTTTGAAGCAAATGAAGCAAAAACATCTTTTTCTCTAATCTCTTTTAATCTTGAAACAGAAGAAAAGCAAACGATAATTGATACTACTGAAAATTTACCGTTTAAGCTTTCACCAAACGGGGATTACGCTTTATATGGTGCTAGATATGAACATATCATTCATTTAGGAGATAAAGCAATTAAAGAACTTGTTAAATTGAATTAGAAGGGAAGTATTTAAGGTGGCAATAGTAGATGTAACAGTTATCCCAATAGGGACAAATAATCCAAGTGTTAGCGAGTATGTAGCAGACATTCAGCAAATATTAAAATCATTTGAAAATGAAGGTAAAATTAAGTTTCAGTTAACACCTATGAACACAATCATTGAAGGGGAACTACCTACTCTATTTGAGGTAATAACTGCGATCCATGAAGCACCTTTCAATAAAGGAATACAAAGAGTGGCTACGAATATCCGTATAGACGATCGACGCGATAAAAAAACAACTATGATAGGTAAGCTTGAAAGTGTACAGAAACATATAACTAAAGATTAATATAAAAAAGATTTAGGGATTGAATAGATGCCCCTAAATCTTTTTTATAGGACTTAAAACCCCTTAGCCAGTATGCTAAGGGGTTGTTTACATTATACTTTAGTGTGCAGTTGGGAAACCGTGATTTAAGATAGTCATGACTGCAAACCATCCAAATACAGCTAAAGTACCAAACGCAAAGAATGCACCAAGAAGGTTTTTTTCTTTAAGTGAACGAATAAAGCCAAAAATTGCAAGAATGGTAACAAGTCCGAAAATAATAACTAAGCCCATTAAAAAAGCCCCCTTACTCTATGTAGATCATTTTCATTGTATCGCTTAGTAAATATACAAGATACAAACAAGTCCTTCTAATATTTTAATCGGTTTCAAGACGTTTGTCGAGTTTATTTTCCATTTAGTGCAAGACAAGACGTAATTAATTATGGAAAATTCACAGTACTTTACTAATCAATTTGATTTTAGCATGACCATTTTGAATAAAGTTCAATCATGGATATCAAGATATCGTAGAACAAAAGAATAGTGTAAAATAAAAGTAACTGAATAACTTGGAGGTATGTAAATGAAGTGGAGACAATTACCATTAGGACCTCTTCAAACAAATTGTTATATTTACTCGAATGAAGAGAAAGAGTGCTTAGTAATCGACCCAGGTGGAGATGCGAACAAGCTGACAAACATCTTGCAGCAGCAACACCTAAAGCCAGTAGCTATTTTACTAACACACGCTCACTTTGATCATATAGGGGCGGTCGATGATATTCGTAATCAGTGGAAGGTACCTGTATATGTACATAAAAATGAAAGGGATTGGTTAACTGAGCCTTCATTAAATGGCTCGCAATTTTTTATGGCAGGAGCTGTAAAAGTATCTGCAGCTGATGAATTAATTAAAAGTGAAGGTACACTAACAATTGGGAATTTTTCATTGCAGGTATATGAAACACCTGGTCATTCACCAGGCAGTATCTCGTTTTACGCTGCTGAAGCAGGAATTGTCTTTTCTGGAGACGCCTTATTTGCAGGAAGCATAGGTAGAACAGATTTACCTGGAGGGAATCATGACCAATTAATTAAAAGCATTCATGATAAACTGCTTACACTTCCTGAGGACACCCTTGTATTGTCAGGTCATGGTCCTGAAACGACTATTGAATTGGAAATGGAGAGAAATCCGTTTTTGAATGGGTTTTGATTAGAAAATACATATAACTAAGGGAATAGAGTATTTTTACAATCCTTCGCTTACAATGAAAACTAAGAAAGTTATAAAATTGCTTGAACATCGTTTAGTGTAGTTTCAATCATCTTTTGCAAGAAAAAACAGGTAGTCCCGAAAAGGGGCTACCTGTTTTTTAGTAATTAGTGTCCAACGCTTTGACCAGGAATCATCATAAATGTTGTCCAATACGTAAATCCGACAAAGAAAACCGTTAAGTAAGCACCAAAGATATAAATGTACATGCGCTCGGATAATTTTAAGTAAGATAAAAAGACGAAAAACCCAGTTTGCCCGAAAAATAGTAAGGAAGTAGTCTTCATGTCACCAAGATAAAACATAACAGCGAAGATTCCTGTCCAGAAACCTAATACTCGAAACATACGATCCATATGTATCCCTCCTTTGTTGGCTTTGCCACAAGCAGTATTAATGCCCTGTCATACAGGTTCAAAATCAAAATGATGTGATTTACAAATTACATCTCCATAATGATAGCTTTTGACAAATCATACTCGTGTATACAAGTCCATCACTCTAATTATTATAATGTACCTTTTACATACTTGTAAATAGCGTTTACACTATACCTGCGACAAAGTAATAAAGAAAATCCTCTTGTAAAGAAATATTTAATTTTAGGTGGATAGCAACTAATGAAAAAAGTCATCTGCAGAAATGACAGATGACTCTTTAATAGCTGGGCTAGCTGATTCGAACCAACGCATGACGGAGTCAAAGTCCGTTGCCTTACCGCTTGGCTATAGCCCATTGATAAGTTACATGCAATCACCATGTTTGAAACGCGTCTTATGTATATCAAAGCAAATCAAATGATCTGTAACAACATTTAGTATTATGTACGAATTTTTCCTTTTCAAAACAAAATTCATCTAATTTTCTTGTGCAATTTTAAAAATTTGTTAAAGAAAATTGAATAACTTAAAGAACAAAATTACATTTTCCTAATGTGATTTTCAGCTAAACATTTTATACAATGATCTTACATGAGAAGAAGTAAGGAAAGGGGAAGAAGAAATGCAAACTATTGAACAGCTGAGTGAACGACTAATAGAAGAAGCTTGTGCATTACGTGCTTCAGATATACACATTGTCCCGAAAGAACAGGAAACGTTGATTCATTTTAGGGTAGATGACGACTTAATAGAGAAACACTCAATGAAAAAAGAGATCTGTGAGCGAATTATTTCTCATTTGAAATTTCTTGCTTCAATGGATATTGGCGAAAGAAGACGGCCACAAAACGGAGCACTATCTATCTCAACAACAAATATTAATGTGCATCTCAGGTTATCAACACTACCTACCATTCATGAAGAAAGCCTTGTTATCCGAATATTACCTCAAGAGAAAATTCCACCAATTACACAATTATCTTTATTCCCTGCTACAACAAACAAATTGCTCTCAATTTTAAACCATTCACACGGATTAATGATTTTCACTGGTCCAACCGGCTCAGGTAAGACAACCACTTTATATTCACTTATCCACTATGCAAAGCGTCATTTTAACCGAAATATTATTACGCTGGAAGACCCAGTTGAAACAAAAAGTGAAGAAGTACTGCAAGTTCAAGTTAATGAAAAAGCTGGAATTACCTACGCTGCAGGCCTAAAGGCAATTTTAAGACACGACCCAGATATAATAATGGTTGGTGAAATTCGGGATCGCGAAACAGCCCAGATTGCGATTAGAGCTAGTCTTACAGGTCATTTAGTACTCTCTACAATGCATACAAGGGATGCAAAGGGTGCGATATACAGGCTACTTGAATTCGATGTAAGTCTATCTGAAATAGAACAAACATTGATCGCAGTTTCAGCTCAGCGCCTAGTACAGCTTAAGTGCCCATTTTGTGAAGGGGAATGTTCTCCTTTTTGTAAGAAATTAAGGAAAAAAAGACGTTTAAGTGTTTATGAATTGCTTTATGGTAAAAACCTAACAGCCGTAGTAAAGGAAGCAAAAGGAGAAGCTTCAGCATATTCTTATCCAATGTTAAAGGATGTGATCAAAAAAGGCATTGCACTTGGATACCTATATCCTAATTCATATGACCGCTGGGTGTTTCGATATGAAGATTAACCAAAAATGGAGCTTAAAGGATCAGGCAATTCTCTTAAAAAGATTAAGTAGTATGCTTGAAAAGGGTTATACCTTGAATGAGGCATTGAATTTCCTATACGTAAATGAAAATGGGAGCAAACAAGGTGACTTATTAGCTTGTTTAGAGCAGCTTTCTTCAGGACATTCATTTCGAAAAGCTTTAACAAATTTACATTTTCATCGTGACGTAATAAGTTATCTTTATTTTGCCGAGCAGCATGGTGATATGGAATTTGCTTTAAGAGAAAGTAGTGAAATTCTCAATAAAAAAATGACACACATAGAAAAACTGTCTAAGATACTTCGTTATCCACTCTTTCTGATCATAACAGTTATTATAATCCTATCAATCGTTCAATCCGTTATTACGCCACAATTTCAGCAGCTTTACGATTCAATGAATATAGAAGCATCCTTCTTTTCGGTATTTCTATTGTTTGTTTTCTCAGCATTAAAGTGGACTGGGTTTGGTGGACTAACTTTGGCGATTGCAATTCTTCACTATTATTTACTCATCTATAAGAAGAAAACAATCGACGAGCAAATGAAAACCTTAATCAAAATCCCAATTGTGAAAAATACCTTTATTATGTTTCATAGCTATTTCTTTGCTCTACAGCTCAGCAATCTTTTGAGAGGAGGGATGTCGACCTTTGAAAGCTTAAAAATATTTGAAAATCAAACTATTTTACCCTTTTATCGAATTGAAGCTAGCCATTTAATTGAACGGTTAAAATCAGGTGCAAAACTTAATCAAATTATTGAAAATCGAGGCTTTTATGAGAAGGAGCTTGCCCTTGTTATCTTACACGGACAGGCTAATGGACAGCTTGCAAGGGAGCTATATATGTACAGTCAATTTGTTATAGAAAAACTTGAACAAAAAGTCGTAAAAGCTATGACAATTATTCAACCGACTATTTATGCATTTGTCGGGATTGTCGTTTTATTTGTATATTTATCCATGCTATTACCAATGTACAAAATGATGGAAAATATTTAGGAGGAAAAATGATAAATCAAAAAGGTTTTACCCTAATTGAAATGCTAATTGTTTTATTAGTTATTTCTGTACTCTTATTAATCACAATACCTAATGTGACAAAGCATAATTCAAGCATTCAAGAAAAGGGCTGTGATGGTTTAATTAATATGGTCCAAGCACAGGCAACAGCATATGAGATCGAAAACACAAAAACACCAAGTGTCGATGATCTAATTGCTGAAGATTACTTACGGGATACACCAGTATGTCCGAATGGGAATAGTGTAGTAATATCTGCAACTGGTGAGGTATCTGAGGGTGGAACAGCGCCAGATGCTCCATAAAAATGGATTTACGCTTGTAGAATCACTCCTCGTGCTTTCGATCGTTAGCATTATGAGCTTTGTGCTCATAGTAAATATTGTGCCAATTTATCATGAAAAAGTGATCGAAACCTTTTTGGAGCAATTTGAAAAAGATATAATGTATGCTCAGCAATATGCCTTAGTAAATGACGAACCTGTTTATATATTATTTACAGTTGAGAGAAATCAATATAAGATCGTAACAGGTTATTCAGCTGAAACCTTGTTAAGTAGTAACTATCAGCATAAAATCCAAATAGAAGGTGTTACTTTAAAGAATCGAGTAACCTTTAATAGCAATGGATCTATACAAAAAAGTGGAACAATGCTCATCTCATATAATGGTAGCAGCTATAAAGTCATTTTTTATCTTGGAAAAGGGAGGATGAAAATTGAAAAATTGTAAAGGATTTTCCTTTGCAGAAACGATTGCTGCATTTAGTATGTGGAGTTTAATTGTCACGATCCTCATTCCACAACTAGTCCTTTTAACACAAGAAAGGATGAATACACAGGAATCCTTAAAGGCATATAAAATTCTTCATCAAAAAACGCAAGAGGTGGCATTTAATAATGCTCCAATGGTAAATGAAGAGTTTGTTCAGGAAGATGTACAATACAACCTATCATGGGAGGAGGAAGAAAAGTATAAAAGAGCTTGCTTGTATTGGACGAATTCGTTCAAAAAAACGAAATCAGTTTGCTTTCTTATATCATAACGAACGTGGTTATACCTTTTTGAATCTGCTTCTTTCCTTCTTTATCTACTCGATTATCGTTTCTACTCTGACAATCATTCTCCACTTTTTACTATCACACTCCCAACATCCGGATGATTTAAAGCCTTATGAATGGGAACTATTTGTCATTCAATTACATAAAGATTTGAAGGAAGCAAGTACTATTACCGCTAATAAATCAGAGATAACCTTTATTAATAAACAAGGACAATTCGTCAGAATAAGTCAATATCAGAACTTAATTCGTAGACAAGTTGATGGAACAGGACATGAAATCTTTTTACTGAAAGTGAAAAGTGTCGAATTCCTACAGGATCTCTCAGGAGTTCAACTATTTGTAGAAAGTATAGCGGGGAAGAACTATCGTCATACTTTCCGTACTTATAAAGAAAGGTCAAGTTCATGAGAAACGAAAAAGGATTTATTTTTCCAACAACCATGGTTATTGTCCTATTTTGCTTGTTGATTGTCGCGCACATCTCGATTTCACTTATAAGTGAAAAGCAATTCTATTCCGAAACAGAACAATATTATCTACTTGATAACTTAATGCAGCTTGCGGTAGACCAATCATTATTTGAAATCAAAAACGGTACAGCGAAAATAAATGAAGTTACTAAAACAAACACAATAAATGGCACCTTCACATATTTAATCAACGAAATCACACCTAGTATTTATGAAGCACAAATTTCATGTATATCAACTAAAAACAAACAATATACAGCAAGCTATCAATATGATCTTATAAAAAAAGAAATGATTGTATGGTCTGAATATTAGCAATTGTGTTATTGTATAAAGAAAAACGTGGAGGATATTTATTTTGAAGGCTATCTATTTAACCGGATTTATGGGAGCGGGGAAAACAACAGTAGGTGAACTACTAGCAGAGAAACTAAATCTACCTGTACTAGATTCAGACCAACAAATTGTA
Source organism: Metabacillus bambusae (assembly GCF_017497975.1). Classification (GTDB taxonomy): domain Bacteria; phylum Bacillota; class Bacilli; order Bacillales; family Bacillaceae; genus Metabacillus; species Metabacillus bambusae. Next base: position 106,485 of record NZ_JAGDEL010000007.1, read on the forward strand.
AAAAAGCTAAACATGACCATAAAGGAGATATTTGACCTGCACGGAGAGAGCTTTTTTCGTGATGCGGAAACAGACATCCTCAAAGAACTTCCAACTGAGGATGTAATCATCACAACAGGTGGTGGTATCGTAATAAAAGATGAAAATCGTGCTTTGATGAAAAAGAATGGACAAATTATCTTATTGCATGCAGACGTTGACATTATATATGACCGTGTACACTCAGATACAAATCGTCCTTTAGCAAGTAAGAAAACAAAAGATGAACTTCATGCTTTATATCATTCTCGTGTAGCTTTTTACCAGGATTGTTCATTTACAGTGGGTACATCGAATAAAGATATTGACGAAATTGTGAATGAAATTATTTTCCGATTAAAATAACTAACTTATGGTAATAAATAGAGGTGAGAACAAAAGGTTAGAGGTGTTTTTACCTTGTCAACAAATGATTATGTTAAATATGTAACCCAACAAATCGTAAAGTATATGGACACACCAAAGGAAGCACGCAAACAGCAAAGAGAAGAACGAAAGAATGTTGAAACATCTTCAACATTTTATAGCAATAGGTGGCTTGGAGTGATTCCCTTTTCGCTTAAGCTTATTATGAAAAAGCGGAAAAAATAAGTTTTTGGGAACAGTACAATTTCTTAATTGGAGATTGTACTGTTTTTTTTTGCGCTAAATTACCCCAAAATAAAATTAATCTGTTACTTTTTCCATTATTCAAATGATTTGTTATTTTTATTCTCAGAATATGAAGCTATAGAAAAAGGCTGACTTTTAAATTTTACACTTAATGTGTATCAACTAAAAAGTCAGCCCTTCGTTTCACTTATGCCTCAGGTATAACCTGGATCTTTTTTATTTCACCAGTAGAAGAATCAAAGGTTATAGTTGTGTAAACCGCAAAATCATCCATACCTTCTCTTAAAGTTAAGCGATATTGTTTTACCGTTATATCCTTCTTTGCTTTGTCCCAAATCTTCTGTGAAAACAATACTTGTGATAATGGATATCGTTTTTTCGTTTCATTGACAGCGACATCCTCCCATGTTTTTTGGGAAACAGCATGAACTTCAGGTGAAAATGAAACCTGTGTAGCTGTTAATCCGTATAGTATTGTAAGAAGAAATATCCATTTTTTCACCTAAAAACACCATCCTTGTTATGTATTTATTTCCATAATCATGAAAACTATACATTCCCTTGCAGGTGTTATGCAGATAAGAAAAGCGGTAAATTCAATAATAAGTACAGGCATGTTTAAGGTTTGGATGATATCATAATATTATACCAATAGAAATTTTTAAGGGGGAATTAGTATGGCTACATTCATTTCTACGATCTTTTTTATTACACTATTTTTTATTGTAATTGGCATAGTAGTAAGTACGAAGGGGAGGAAAAACGTAAAATCAAGAAAGCAGGACTCTACCTTCGTTCCACCGTATATGATCGGTGATTCAGATCACAAGCATGATCAGGACCATCATGATTCGAATGATTCATTTGGTGGCGATTCAGGTGGAGATGGTGGAGGCGGTGGTGGGGGAGATTGAGGAAGTTTCTTATCATTGTATCAATTCTATTTCTAACAGCGTGTTCATCTGAAGAAATTACTTCATTAAATAAAATGAAAATTTCCCCAACAGATTTTTCAAAGAGAGAAACGATATTGCTTGAGGGCTTAATGGGTCAAGAAGTTTTAGGTTATGATGTAAAATCAATTCCAAATGAGCATTTATTAAATATCATCGTCGAACATTATCACGATGGTGTAAAACAAGAAAATGTTGTAGAGATGGCAGATTCTATCCTAGAAGAAAATAATTTGGAGACAATTGTTATAACAAGAGAAAAAACAGACAAAGGTTTTACCTTTAAAACTATAGTACTTTATGAAAATGGGTTTAACTCAATGGTGTCATATGGTGAATCTGAAGAAGTAAATGCCTCTTCACTTTTCAAAAAGCTTGAAGAAGAAATCACATTTACTTTGAATGAGGAAATTATCATTGGTTTGGTAATTGAAGATAATGGTAATGAACTGATGAGCGGAACATTAAAAGAGAATGATCCTAGATTCCAAGAAATAATTGATTTGTATCAAGATGTGTTTGTTTACAAAGTGTCTGTTTCAAAGGAATAGAACAGCAAGAAGGACGTCAGATGACGGCCTTTTTGCTACTTCCAATCCTTACCATGGTGAAGAAACTGTTTAATTTCATCAAAGGACAATCCTAGCTTCTTTGCTTCCATCATTAATTCAATCCATTCTTGATCTAACTGGTTAAATTGAATTGTTTCCTTCACTTTATTCATGTAGCTTGTCCTCCTGGATAAGGTTTGTTGTTTGCTTTTTGGTTTCCTTCCACTTTCGAAACTTCAAGTAATCACGGAATTCCTTGAAATCATTCTTGCTCATGCCTTCCTCAATCGCTTTGTTTAACAAACGACTCCATTCGTCATCAAAAACAAACTCTCTTGATTTAATTTCAGAAGAAGAAGGACCTAATAAAACTTCAACATCTATCTCAAGAGTTGAAGCAATCTTTCTTAAAAATTGAAGCGAGGGATTTTTCTGCACATCTCGTTCAATGTAGCTTAAGTAAGATTTCGAAACTCCTGCTAACTCAGCTAATTCACTAATCGAATATCCCTTCTCCTGCCTCAACTCCTTTAAACGTTCTCCAACCATGTAGATGTTCTCCTTATCCTCAATTACCAGAATATAGTCTTGCACCATTCATTATATGAAACAATTTGTTCTTAATAAAGTAACGTAATTGTATGAAAATGAAAGAGAATAAGAGGAAAATCAGGATAACTGTTCTTTTTAATGAAAAAATAGCGGAATATGAGAGTTTTTGAAAATAGGATAATTGGCATATATTGATAGTGGTTATTTTAGGTTACTATCAGTTATGGAACTTTTTAAAGAACACTTTTTTTAATGATTTATTGTCATAATCAGTAGTCTGTTAAAATAAGATGATTGAGCAATAATATTGATAGAAAGAGGGAAATATCAGGTTTTAGTATTTTATGAATGAATAATTCTTAATAGACATCATTTGTTGATTTTATGTAAAAATGATAAATATTTTTGAAAAAACATTGACTTGTTCTTTATAGTGAACTATCCTAGTTTATAGAGCAGGAAGCAATTCAATTCGTTTTGTGAATTTAAAAACTTGTATATTAAGTAATGTTTTTTGTTCTTAATTAAGAATAAAATCTTAAATAAGAAGGTGAATGTTGATATGTCTGGCTTTAATGAGCTTGAGAATAAGCATGTAAATGAAAATAAGCAAGCAAAGGAAATCAACCTAAAAGAGGTTTTTCAAGTATTAAAACGATATATCTGGATCATCGTTCTTCTAACAATTCTCACAACTGCTGCAGGAGCTTATTATTCAAAGTCTACCTACACACCTATGTACCAAGCAACTTCACGAATCATTATTGGGGCAGATAGCACGTTAATTACTACGCTAAAGGTCATAATTCAAGATACAACAGTTTTGGAAAAGGTTGTAAAAAAGTTGGACCTACCATATCCAGCTGAAGCATTAAGTAGCAAAATAAGTGTAGGAAGTATCGAAAATTCACAAGTTGTTACAATTACTGTTACCGATTCAAATTCAAAGCAAGCAGCGATTCTTGCCAATTCGGTTGCTGAAACGTACAAAGAAGAAATTCCGACAATTATGGATTTTAAAGAAGTAAAACTACTTTCCGAAGCAAAGGAAGTACCGATACCAATTAATCAAGATCAAAACAAAACAATTATCATCTCATTTATTGGTGGCATCGTCATCGGTATTGGTTTAGCATTTTTACTAGATTCGTTAAATAATAGTGTGAGAAAAGAATATGAGGTTGAGGAATTGCTAGGAATCCCGGTGTTAGGTTCAGTATCTAAAATGAAAAAGAAAAATATGCAAAAGAAGAAAAAAAAGCTAACAAGATTCGAATATAGGAGTGAGACACTTGGTTCTTAATCTGAATAAAAAAAAGTCTATTAAGGAAATGACAAAACGCCATTTTGTCTCCTACACAAATCCTAGTTCGCAAATAGCTGAACAATTTCGGACTATAAGAACCAATATTCAATTTTCATCAATCGATCAGAAGCATAAAACATTAATTATTACCTCACCATCATCAGGAGAAGGAAAAACAACTTCAGCTATTAATTTGGCGATATCAATTTCTCAGCAAGGTGAAAGGGTATTGCTAATTGATGCAAATTTACGTAGACCCACTCTTCATACATCGTTTAACTTAAAGGATTCCCATGGTTTAACAGATGTGTTAATGGGTCGAGTATCATTAGAAGAAGCAACATTCCAAACTCAAATTGGTAGATTAGAAGTATTAACAAGTGGCATAATTCCTCCTAATCCAACAGAGTTAATTGGATCAAAGGCAATGAGCTTTTTCATAAAGGACATAAAAGAAGAATTTGATGTTATTATTTTTGATTGTCCACCAGTCCTTGAAACAACAGATACGAAATTATTAGCTGGCCAATGTGATGGAGTTGTTTTAGTTCTTAATAGTGGTAAATCAGATCGAGAGAAGGCAGCTGAAGCAAATAGGTTGTTACATTTAGTTAGAGCAAAAGTGTTAGGAGTTATCTTAAACGAACGAGAATAAATTTTCAATATTTTGTTCTTTATTAAGAATGTATTGTGCTTTATAGGTGATATCTCCTAGCCTTTATCAATGGAGGTACTCGGCCGTGCTGTGGGTTGAAAGATACCTTAGACGCTTAGTCGTCAAGAGTATGGTGTGAGGGCGGGTTAAATGCCCACATTATTAAAATAATTACTTATATATCTCGATTGTGAGATTTATAAGTAATCATTTTAATAGGAGGAGCTGAAACCATGAAGGAGTTTGATCAATTTCCAAAGGTTATGAAAAAGCTCGTGCGTTACATAAAACAAGATGCATCTATTGATCAGCTTGAGCAATTTAAAAAAAGTATTAGATTACGCCATTGAAAAACGAATGGTCATGCTAAAGAAAACGTCACAAAACTAGAAAGGAGTGAAAAAGAGTGTCCTATCATAGTCGATTCTGGTTATTAATTATATTAGATTCAGGAATTGTTTTATCAACGATTTATTTTAGCCAAAAGTTAATAAATCCAAATCTTCAAAGTTTAACAATGCCAATGTTTATTATTTCTATCACCTTATTACTTGGTCATCATCTATTTTCATTAATTTATAAGCTATATAAAAAAGCTTGGGAATATGCCAGCATTGGTGAATTGATAAGTATTTTTAAAGTTATAACTTACACCATTATTTTAACTGGGGTCGTTCAGCAACTTGTACAAAACCAGGTTGATTACAGAATTCTGGCCATTACGTGGATGATACATTTATTACTTATTGGCGGCTCACGTTTCTTTTGGAGAATCTATCGAGATACGTATTTAAAACAACCATTAAATAAGAAACGAACTCTTATTGTAGGAGCAGGTTCAGCTGGAACGATGGTAGCAAGACAGCTAATAAATAATCATGATGGTGAATTACTACCTATCGCATTTATTGATGATAATGTGAACAAACAGAAGTTAGATATTCTTGGGATACCAGTTATGGGCGGTGTACAGCAAATTGAACAGCTAACCAAAAAGCTAAATATCGCAAACATTGTTATTGCAATTCCTTCCTTAAGTAAGAAACAGCTAAATCAAATCTTTAAAGAATGTGCAAAAACATCTGCAAAAACACAAATGATTCCTATGCTTGAGGATCTAATGACTGGAAAAATCTCAGTCAATCAATTTCGAGATGTTCAAGTTGAAGATCTACTCGGGCGAGAAGCAATCGAGCTTGATATGACGAGTATTTGTGAGTATGTCACAGACAAAGTTGTTCTTGTTACAGGAGCAGGTGGTTCAATCGGGTCAGAAATTTGCAGGCAAATCTCAAAATTCAACCCAAAAACACTGGTGTTGCTAGGACATGGAGAAAACAGTATTTATTCGATTGAAATGGAAATGAAGGAATCAATTAAGGATTCTGATATCGATATCATAACTGAAATTGCTGATTTACAGGATTATGACAAACTGTTGAATGTAATGACGATCTATCAGCCAAATGTTGTGTATCATGCAGCAGCACATAAACATGTTCCACTTATGGAGCGAAGCCCAGAAGAAGCAGTAAAAAACAATATGATTGGAACAAAAAATATTGCACAGGCCTCGAGTATTCATGGTGTCGAAACATTCGTAATGATCTCAACCGATAAAGCCGTAAATCCTACAAGTGTCATGGGCTCGACAAAGAGATTGGCTGAAATGCTTATTCAGCACTTTGATCAAATGAGTGCAACAAGATTTGTCGCTGTTCGTTTTGGAAATGTACTAGGAAGTAGAGGAAGTGTCATTCCATTATTTAAAAGACAAATTCAAAATGGCGGTCCAGTCACAGTAACACATCCAGATATGGTTCGGTACTTTATGACAATCCCAGAAGCTTCAAGACTAGTTATTCAAGCTGGAGCTTTAGCAAAGGGTGGAGAAATTTTTGTTCTTGATATGGGCGACCCAGTTAAAATCGTCGACCTTGCTAAAAATCTGATTAAACTATCAGGAAATAACATTGATGAAATTGGGATAGAATTCTCTGGAATAAGACCAGGTGAAAAGCTTTTCGAAGAGCTTTTAAAGAAAGAAGAGGTTCATGATGAACAAATCTATCCAAAAATCTATATTGGTAAAACATCTAATTTATATATAGAAGAAATTGAATATATTATTAAAAACTTTAAAACGCTAGAACGAGATCATTTAAGAAAAACATTACTAGATCTAGCTAATGAACGAGTACCATATCAGAAAAAATTAGTCTCAGTTTAATAGAGGAGAGTGTCATCGGTGAAAGTAAGAAAAGCCATCATCCCCGCAGCAGGATTAGGAACAAGATTTTTACCAGCAACAAAAGCAATGCCAAAAGAAATGCTGCCGATCGTTGATAAGCCAACAATTCAATACATTATCGAAGAAGCAGTTGAATCAGGGATTGAGGATATCATTATTGTAACAGGAAAAGGAAAACGAGCGATTGAGGATCATTTTGATCACTCGTTTGAGCTAGAGTACACATTAATGGAAAAAGGAAAGATTGAACTTCTAAACGAGGTTCAAAAAGCATCAAAATTAGTTGATATCCACTATATTCGCCAGAAAGAACCACGTGGATTAGGCCATGCAATATGGTGTGCGCGTAAGTTTATCGGGAACGAACCCTTTGCAGTGTTACTAGGAGACGATATCGTAAGGGCAGAGAAGCCATGCTTAAAACAAATGATTGAGCAATATGAACGCTACAATGCATCGATTATTGGTGTTCAACATGTGAAAGATGAAGAAGTATCTCGTTACGGCATCGTAGACGGATTCGAAATAGGCGATCGTTTTTATAATGTTAGCAATCTAGTTGAAAAACCAAAGCAAGAGGAAGCACCTTCGAACCTAGCGATAATGGGACGCTATATTTTAAGTCCAAAAATCTTTGACTTGCTAGCTGAACAAAGGCCAGGTGCTGGCGGTGAAATTCAGTTGACAGATGCTATTGCTACATTAAACGAGTTAGAAGCGATTTATGCTTATAACTTTGAAGGTAAACGGTATGATGTTGGTGAAAAAATGGGCTTTATCCAAACAACGATTGAGCTTGCCTTACAACGTGAGGATTTAAAATATGAACTGCTTGAGTTTTTAAATAAAGTAATCGAAAAAGAAGTGACTGAAATTTAACACCCTCAAATAACGGGTGTTTTTTCATGCTTCAAAAAAGGGTGAAAATCCATGCCAAATAAAGTGTTATTCTGTGCAACAGTTGACTATCATTTCAAAGCATTTCACATCCCAATTTTGAAATGGTTTAAAGAAAAAGGCTGGGAGGTTCATGTTGCTGCAAGTGGTGAAAATGAGCTTCCGTATGTTGATCAAAAATATAATATACCAATTCAGCGTTCACCTTTTCACAAGATGAACATAACCGCCTATAAGGAGCTAAAGTCAATCATTCATAATAATGATTTTAAGATCATCCACTGCCACACACCGATGGGAGGCGTTCTAACACGCATGGCAGCAAAGCAGACCCGAAAAAATGGAACAGAGGTGCTCTACACCGCCCATGGCTTTCATTTTTGCAAAGGAGCCCCAATGATGAATTGGCTTCTCTATTATCCGATTGAAAAAATGCTGGCTGCGTATACAGACTGCTTGATCACAATAAACGAAGAGGATTACAATCTAGCAATCTCTCACCGTTTTATGTCAGGTGAAGTGGAGCATGTTCATGGCGTCGGAGTTGATACGGAACGATTCAAACCGATGAATTCGGAGGAAAAACAACAGCTAAGAGAGAAACTTGGCTACAAACCAGACAATTTACTGCTCTTCTATGCAGCTGAATTTAACAAAAATAAGAATCAGCAATTCCTTATTAAATCCATCGCAGAGATTAAGGAAACATTGCCAAATGCAAAACTCCTTCTAGCAGGAGAAGGGGCACTTCAGGATTCTTGCAGAAAACTAGCCTCTGAGCTTGGAGTTGATAGTATGGTAGATTTTTTAGGCTATCGCAAAGATATCGTCAATCTGCTTCCAATGTGTGATGTGGCAGTTGCTTCTAGCTTGAGGGAGGGACTACCGGTCAATATTATGGAGGCGATGGCTTGCGGGCTGCCGGTGGTGGCGACGGAGAATCGAGGGCATAATGAACTCATTCAAAATCTTTATAACGGTTGGACGATTAAACCAGAAAATAGTCAGGATATGGCAAATAAAATCTTTCATCTAGCGAGCAATCCTAATCTAATCACAATATTAGGTGAAAATGGACGTGAAAGAATTGAAAAAAACTACAACATTAAAGCAGTAGTAACTGAAATGAGTCATCTTTACGAAAAATATATGAAGGAAATGGAGGGAGTAAGGTGGGCAGACCAATAAGAGTCTTACATGTTGTTGTTAACATGAATCGCGGCGGAGCGGAAACCCTTATCATGAACCTATACCGCAATATCGACCGCTCGAAAATACAATTCGACTTCTTAATTTGTAAAGAAGGAGTCTTTGATCAGGAGATCTTGGATCTGGGCGGAAAAATCCACCGAATTCCTTACATTACAGATGGCGGACATTTTCATTACATAAAGAATTTAAATCAATTTTTTAAAACAAACAATGATTATAAAATTGTCCATTCCCATATGGATAAAATGAGTGGCTTTGTTTTGAAGGCTGCTAAGAAGGGTGGGATTCCGGTTCGGATTGCCCATAGTCATAGCACAAGAAGTGAAGGGAAATACCTTAAAAGAATATATAAATGGTATTCAGGTAGGAATATTGTCAAAGATTCTACTCATTTAATAGCATGTTCTAAACCAGCTGCAGATTGGTTATTTAAAAAGAAAATGAATGAAGTAAATTATATTAAAAACGGAGTCGATCCAGAGAAGTTTGGATTCTCATTGAAAAACAGAATTCATGTACGAAAAGAACTAAATATACCAAATGATTGTTTAGTTATTGGTCATGTTGGAAGTTTTACCCAACCAAAGAATCACCTTTTTCTATTAGAAATATTTAGAGAATTTAATAAAAAAAATAATAATAGTGTTCTAGTGTTGGTGGGTAGCGGACAACTAAGGGACTTGATTGAGAACAAAATAAAAGAATTAAATTTAGAAGACAAAATAAAAATTCTAGGAATAAGAAGTGATATTCATAGAATACTTCAAGCTTTTGATGTTTTTATATTTCCTTCATTATATGAAGGTTTGCCTGTAACCTTAATTGAAGCACAAACAACTGGATTACCTTGTATAATTGCTGATCATATTACGAAAGAAGTAGATATTGGTGCTGGGCTTATAAGCTATATAAGTATTAAAAACTCCCCATCAGAATGGTCAAACGTAGTCTTAAGGAACAAGGTAAGAAACATAAAATCACTTGAAGCTTTAAAGAAAAGTGGGTTTGATATTAGAGAAGTTGTTAAATGGCTTGAAGTTTTTTATATTCAAAACGGACTGAAAAAAGATTTTTTTCAAATAAAGGAGTCAAGAAATGTCTCGAATATCATGTTACATAAAAGTAGGTGAAGTTTCTTTACATCTTTATCAGGTAATTGCGGGTTTTATTCTACTCGAAAGACAGGGAATTATTAAATTAAATATAGAAATAATGAAGAATACAGTGCAAGTTCAAACACCAAACAATATGGTAGAAGTCATTATAAATAATGATATACGTATTATATATGATTTAAATGATGGTTACGATAATTTGTTAAACGAAGATGAAAACTATCTAGATTTTATGAATAAATTATTGGATAGATGTGACTTTTATTTTAAAAGGAGCTATAGCACAAAACAAAATATAAATTTAAAACATCCAAATAAGATATATCCACTTGGTCTAAATTATATGGTAACAACATCTAGGAATATAGCTCATAGACCATTCCCACTAGATCCTGTAAAAGAAAAGGTGAAAAAACTAATACGAATGTTACCATTTTCTGAATTTTACAATGGTAATTATAAATTGGAGACTTTTCAGGATATTCCTAGAAAGCAATCGAACCCAAAAATTTTATTTATGGCTCGACTTTGGGAAGTTACGAAAGAAGACTTTGAAAAAAACCCAAAAAAAGGTGAAGAACGAAAATATATTAATCAAGTTAGGGCGGAATGTATTAGATTATGTCAAAAAGAGTTTGGAGAGAAATTTTTTGGTGGAGTTAACGCTTCACCCTTTTCACTTGAAAATTACTCTGACATTGTCATCAGTGATAAAAAAATCACTAAAAGAAATAATTATTTGAAAAAGGTAAAGGAATCTACAATTTGTATTTCGACCATGGGACTACACGAATCAATAGGTTGGAAATTCGGGGAATATGTTGCTGCTAGTAAAGCGATTGTATCCGAGCAATTACATTATGAACTCCCTGGGGACTTTTTAGAGCATAAAAATTATTTATCATTTAACTCGCCAGAACAATGTGTTGAACGAATCTATTCCTTATTAGAAAACGAAAATTACAGGTATCAAATGATGGTTGACAATTTTGAATATTATCACAAATATGTTAGAGCGGACCGACTAATATTAAATAGCATTTTAACTGTTCTAAATAAAGAGAGGATGAATCTGAGTGAACAAAACACTCACAGTATTTACGCCTACATATAACCGTGCACATACCCTTCATTTATGCTATGAAAGTTTAAAGAGGCAAACATCCAAGGATTTTGTTTGGTTAATTATTGATGATGGTTCAAATGATAGAACTAATGAACTTGTTAATACATGGATAAAGGAAAATGAGATTTCTATTCGGTATCACTATCAAGAAAACCAGGGTATGCATGGAGCACATAATACTGCTTATGAATTAATTGATACAGAATTAAATGTTTGTATTGATTCTGATGATTATATGTCAGATGATGCGGTATCAAAAATTGTTGAATTCTGGGGAAAGTTCGGTGATCAAAAATATGCGGGACTAATTGGATTAGATGCCACTCCTACTGGAGAAATTATCGGAACGAAGCTCCCGGAAAATTTAAAAGCAGAAACAGTTTCGAAATTGCATGGAGTTCATAAGGTAAAAGGAGATAAAAAACTTGTGTATCGTTCAGACTTAACTAAAAGTACTAAACCTTATCCACTTTTTGAAGGGGAAAAGTATTGTCCACTTAGTTATAAGTCTATTTTGATTGATCAAAAACATCCTTTATTAATCATGAATGAAGTTTTATGTTATGTTGAATACCTAGATGATGGGTCAAGTATGAATATTATAAATCAGTATAAAAGAAATCCAAAAGGATTTGCTTTTTTTAGGAAGATAGCTATTCAATATGCTCCAACATTTAAAGAAAGGCTAAGAGAGTCAATGCATTATGTATCTAGTAGTTTAATGATGGGGAATAAAAAATTTTTGTTTGAGTCACCTAGATTTTTTACTACATTAATGTCGATACCATTTGGGGTTGTACTATATCTCTATATAACTAGAACAAGTAAAGCAACGGTTATAAAAAGTTGATAAATTTTTAAAGTTGAAAGGATATTAAAAATGACAGTACTATGGGGGATGCTTTTAATCGTGTTTATATTAGCCTTTTTTTCAAGGTATATACCAATACTAAGTGCTACAATTCCATATACATTAATTAAACCTAATAAATTCATGATTATTTTAGCACTAACATGCATAGTACTTGTTTCCGGTTTAAGAAATAATATTGGTGATACTTCTGCTTACATGCACTCATACGAAATTCAAAATTTCACGTGGGAACATGTATTAGAAAATAAAGAGCCTGGCTTTGGCTTATTACAAATGGTATTAAAAAATATTTCGAATGATCCTCAACTTCTTATTTTTATAACTGCCTTAGTAACAAATGTATTAATTATTATTACTCTATTTAAATATGCGAAAATGATCGAATTAAGTCTTTATGTATTTATCACATCTGGAATGTTTACAGTTTCAATGAATGGTATACGCCAGTTTCTAGCTGCTTCGATCATTTTTTGGGCAACTAAATATTTACTTGAAGGGAATTTCAAACGGTATTTTTTTATCATACTTTTTGCATCAACATTTCATGAAAGTGCGTTAATATTAGTTCCAATATATTTTATTGTTAGAAGAAAGGCTTGGACAAAGATTACATACTCACTATTGGGACTCACAATCTTAATTGTAATGGGATTTAATGAATTTTCACAAATTTTATTTTCTGCAATAGAAGATACACAATATGGTCAATATAGTAATTTCACAGAAGGTGGAGCAAACATTATTAGAGTTATAGTTGATTCTGTACCGATTATAATAGCTTACCTAGGAAGAGATAAGCTAAGAAAGCTGTGGCCAAAAAGTGATATTATCGTCAATATGTCTATAATAGGTTTATTGTTTATGTTCATAGCAACACAAAATTGGATTTTTGCTAGGTTTAATATTTATTTTAATTTATATAACTTAATATTAATTTCATGGATTATCTACTTATTTAAAGAGAATAACAGAAAATTTATTTATTATGGAATATTAATATGTTATTTAATGTATTTTTACTATGAACAAGTAATTTCATTAAGTTTATTGTATCAAAGTGATTATATTAATTTTTAAGAGGGGCCAATATGAGTTGTTTAAAAGAATTAAATGAACAAAATTTACAGGAAATTCTAGAGGGGATTTATAAAAGAGGTCAAGAGGTAGAAAATATTAGTGTAAAAGAACTAATTGAAGAAATTCAAAAACTATTTCAAGGATACATTTCAAAATGAAGGAGGGGGGAAAGATGAAACGTCTATTTGATTTAAGTATATCGGTGATTTTACTAATTCTACTTTCCCTAATTATGATTTCTATTACAATACTAGTAAAAGTAAAATTAGGATCACCAATCTTTTTCAAACAACAAAGACCAGGCTTACATGGTAAGCCTTTTTATTTTTATAAATTTCGAACAATGACTAATGAAAAAGATGAAAAGGGAAATTTGTTACCAGATCATATGAGACTACCTCCATTTGGTAAGTTCTTAAGAAAATCTAGTTTAGATGAGTTTCCACAGTTAATAAATGTGATAAAAGGTGATATCAGTTTAGTTGGTCCGAGACCATTATTAATGGAATATTTACCGCTTTATACAAAAGAGCAGGCTAAACGACATCTTGTTAAACCAGGTATTACTGGTTGGGCACAAATAAATGGACGTAATAGTATTTCATGGGAAGAAAAGTTTAAATTAGATATATGGTATGTTGAAAATCTTTCATTTTTACTTGATTTAAAAATCTTGTTTTTAACTGTATATAAGGTAATTAAATCACAAGGAATCAATCAACCTGGTAACGCTACTGTAGAGAAATTCAAAGGAACTAGTATAAATGAGGGAAATGGATGAATATTGTAATAATCGGTCAAGGTGGTCATAGTAAAGTTATTATAGATATGATTCGTATTAACGAGTGTTTTAAAATAATAGCTTTCTTAGATGATAAATTTAACGATATTTTGAGCAATGAAGACATTTTTTATGGTCCAATCTCAGCTTATAAATTTCTTATCGATCAATATAAAGATATTAAATTCATAGTAGCAATAGGAAATAATCAAATAAGAAAACAAATTGTAGAGTCGCTAAACCTTGAAGCTTTTGATTATATGACGATTGTTCATCCCTCGGCGATCATAAGTCCCAGTGTAATGATCGGAAAAGGGACTTTAATTATGGCAAATACTGTTATTAATGCTGATACAATGATTGGAGACCATGTAATCATTAATACTGGCTCAATAATAGAACATGACAATAAAGTAAATGATTTTTCACATGTGTCACCAAATGCAACCTTAACGGGAAATGTATATATTGGTGAAGGAGTACATATAGGTGCATGTGCTACGCTTATCCCAAGTGTCCAGGTAGGGGCATGGTCAGTCATTGGAGCTGGAGCTGTAGTTATAAATTCTATTCCCGAAAATAGAACGGCAGTAGGAGTACCAGCTAAAATAAAAAAGTAGGAGGTGTTTAAATTTGCAACATGAAAGAATTTATCTTTCGTCCCCTCATATGAGTGGAAATGAAATGAAATATATAAGAGATGCATTCGATTCAAACTGGATCGCACCATTAGGACCAAATGTAGATGCGTTTGAAAGAGAAATTGCAAATTATGTAGGAGTCAATGAAGCTGTTGCTGTAAGTTCAGGTACTGCAGCTATTCATCTGGCTCTTTCTTTATTAGAAATCAAAAAAGGAGATAAAGTTTTTTGTTCTACTTTAACTTTTGTAGCAAGTGCTAATCCCATCCTTTATCAAGGCGCAGAACCTGTTTTTATTGATTCTGAACCGGACACATGGAATATGTCACCTCAAGCTCTTGAAAGAGCTCTTCAGGAATCAGCAATTCATGGAAATCTACCTAAAGCAGTAATCGTCGTTAATCTTTATGGTCAAAGTGCAAAAATGGATGAAATCGTTCCTTTATGTAACCAATTTGATGTACCAATTATTGAAGATGCAGCAGAATCCCTTGGTTCTTCATATAAAGGAAAAGCGAGTGGGACTTTTGGGAAGTTTGGGGTATATTCATTCAATGGAAATAAAATTATAACTACTTCAAGTGGTGGAATGCTAGTTTCGGATGATCAAGAATTATTAAAAAAAGCAAGGTTTTTAGCGACACAAGCAAAGGATCCTGCTCCTCATTATCAACATAGTACAGTTGGTTATAATTATCGAATGAGTAATGTACTCGCTGGGATTGGTAGGGCTCAATTAGAAGTGTTAGGAGAGAGAGTAAAAGCAAGAAGGTTAATATTTGAGCGTTACAAACAAGAGCTAGACTCTATTCCTGGAATAAAATTCATGCCTGAACTAAACAACAGCCAATCTAATCGCTGGCTCACGGCTATTACCATTGATGAAAAAATAGTTGGATTTTCAAACCATTCTTTATTAAATAGTTTGGCAGATGAAAATATAGAAGCACGTCCAGTTTGGAAGCCTCTGCATATGCAACCTTTATTTGAAGGAACAAAATTTTATCTTCATATTGAAGATATGAATATTTCGGAGCATTTGTTTCACAATGGTTTGTGTCTTCCATCAGGATCGAACTTGAAAGAATTTGATCAAATGAGAATCATTAAATGTGTAAAAGATTTTCTCTCAATTAAAGTTTAGGATTACATATTCAAAATTTTGGAAGGAGGTTAAAATAATGGGTTCTTATACAATTCCTAAATCAGTTCATTATTGCTGGTTCGGTGGTAAAGAAAAACCTCAAATCGTTCAAAAATGTATAAAAAGCTGGGAAAAAATTCTGTATGATTATGAATTTATCGAATGGAATGAAAAAAACTTTGATATAAGCAGTAATACATATATTCGTGAGGCTTATCAGGCAGGGAAATTTGCTTTCGTAAGTGATTATGTTAGAGTGTATGCTTTATACCATTTTGGAGGAATTTATCTAGATACTGATGTTGAAGTGTTTAAACCATTTGATGATTTATTACATCATGAATCATTTTGGGGATTTGAACAAGAGAATTATATAGCGACAAGTACGATTGGGGCTAACAAAGGGAATCCAATAATTGAAATATTTTTAAATTCATACGTTGATAAACCGTTTATCAAAGATGATGGTAGTTTTGATGACTTAACCAATGTTGCAATTGTTACAAAGATCCTTCAAGAATTGGGATTAAAAACAAATGGAGAATATCAAGAATTAAAGGATAATGGAACTTTTTATCCTCAAACCTATTTTTCACCGTATGATTATATTAATTGTAGAAAGTTTATCACAGAAAATACTTATGCAATGCACCATTTTTATAAGAGCTGGTTGCCTCCAAAGGCTAAATTTAAAAGCAATATGAAAGCAATAGCAGCTAGTGTTATTGGTGGAGAAAATATAGCAAGATTAAGGAGAACCTTTAAATAATTATTTTGCATAAGGAGAATATCAATGTTTAGTGTATTAAGAAAAATTGTAAAGACCCTTATTTCTGAAAGTCAAAATCGAGGGGTATACTATTCATTAATAATGAATTTATCACAATTAAATGGGATTACACGTGGATTGTTTTTTAAATTTCTTTATTTAAAAAACATTAATTCTACTATCTATTCTCTTCAATCAAATAGTAAAATTGAAATTTTTAACAATAAATCAAGATTAAATATTGGAAAGTTTGTATTTATTAGAAAAAATGCTAGTTTAAGAATTGATTTTAATGGTGTTTTAAGTATAGGTGACAATGTATTCATTAATGATAATTGTAATATAAATTGTGTGAATAAGATTGTTATTGGAAAAAAAACAAAAATAGCTCCAAATGTTTGTATAAATGATCATGATCACAATTACAAACATACAACAGATGATCATCTTATTAGAGGTGAAGTAATTATTGGTGAAAATGTTTGGATAGGTTCAAATGTAGTTATTCTAAGGGATACGATTATAGGAGATAATGCAGTAATAGCTGCAGGTAGTGTTGTAAAGGGAGAAGTGCCTTCAAATACTCTATTTATTAATAAAAGAGAAAACATTATAAAAAATATTATAAAGAAAGAAAAGTACGTAGTTAAGGCAAACTAAAAATAATATTTTTAGAGGGAAGTTAATGAAAAAAAATATTTTAATTTCAGTATTTGATATGGAAATTGGTGGAATTGAAAGAAGCTTAATCAACATGTTAGAAAGTTTTGATTATCATAAATTTAATGTTGATTTATTTATATGTGAACATAAAGGCGACTTAATGTGTCAAATACCAAAGAAGGTTAATATTCTGTCTCAAATAAATAAGTATTCGGTTTTTAGAAAGCCAATAAAACAATGTTTAAAGGAAGGTCATTATGCCACATCATTAATAAGGATAGGTAGTAAGTTTATCGCTGAAGCAAAAGCTAGGTCAAAAGATTTTAAAGAAGGTTCCGGATATATTCAAATGCAGCTTGTCCAAAAATACGCATCCATTTTTCTACCTCGATTTAAAAAAAGATATGATGTTGCAATAAGTTATGCATGGCCACATGATATTGTAGCGAAAAATGTAAATGCTGAGAAAAAAATTGCTTGGATTCATACGGATTATAGTAAGTTGGAAATAGATAATAGGTTAGATTTAAGAGGATGGATGCAATTTAATCATATAATATCGATTTCCGACGAATGTACCAAATCATTTTTAACGAAATATCCAACACTTGAAGAAAAAGTATTAACATTGGAAAATATCACTTCACCAAACTTTATCAATAATTTGGCACAAGATCATATACCTTTAACAGAGATTAATAGTAAAGGGAATTTTAACATTTTATCAGTAGGAAGATTATCCTATGTGAAAGGTTTTGATATGGCTGTTAAAGCTTTAAGATTATTACATGATAAAGGTTTAACATATATAAAGTGGTATGTTATTGGTTATGGTGGGTATGAAAGTGAATTATCAGAACTTATATCTAGTTATAATCTTCAAGATAGCTTTATTTTACTGGGAAAAAAGATAAATCCATATCCATATATGAAAGCTTGTGACCTTTATGTCCAGCCTTCAAGGTACGAAGGAAAAGCCGTTACAGTTACTGAAGCAAAAATATTAAAAAAACCAATAATTATTACAGCTTATCCAACCGCTAAAAGTCAATTAATTAATGGAGTTGAGGGCATCATATGTAATTTAAGTGTTGAGGGGCTATCTACTACAATTGAGAAATTGGCAGAGGATAAGAAAGAGCGGGAAAGACTAATAGAAAATTTAAAAAAGTTCGATTATAGCAATACGGAAGAACTAAACAAATTATATCAATTGATTGGTTAATTTTAATTTGTAAAAAGGAGTAAACTATGAGCTTCAAGGTGAGTGTAATAATCCCTGTTTTTAACGCAGAAAAGTATGTTGCTCATTGTATAGATTCACTATTAGCCCAAACATTGAAGGAATGTGAATTCATTTTTATTAATGATGGCTCGCAAGATGAAAGTCTAAAAATAATTGAGCGTTATGGAAATTTAGATCCTAGAATAAAGATAATAAATCAAAAAAATCATGGTGTTAGTATTGCTAGAAATCGAGGGTTAGAAATAGCTACTGGTGAATATATTGGTTTTGTTGATTCAGATGACTATATTGAAAAGAATATGTACCAAGTTCTATATTCTTCTTTGAAACAAAATGATTGCGATGCAATTATTTCTAATTTAGAAAGTGAAATGAATGGCAATAATATTGTTACAACTTATCCATTTTCCTGTGATATAAAACTAGATAAAAAGTATATAGAACAGGAATTAATACCTTACTTTTTAAAAAACGATAATTTGAATACTGCAGTTAATAAACTCTATCGAAGGGAAATAATAAATAAATATCAAATAAAATTCCCTGAAAAAGTAGCATTAGGAGAAGACGGATTGTTTAACATCCGTTTTTTTTGTTATGCAAAATCTTTTAAATATATAAATTATTCTGGCTATCACTATAGAGAAGTGATTGGAAGTGCAACAAGGAATATTTCCAAAAAAGATTATTTTAATCGAGTTTTAGAAGTATATAATTTAGAAATTCCTGAAATACAAGGAAAAGTTGATGAAAAGATAATACAACAATTGAAATCGATAAAATTAATAAAAAATGTAATGTCTTATATACATGTCTATTTTACACCAACTAAGGAAGTACCTTTTACTAAGAGATATAAATATATAAGCAATATGATTAATAACAAAGATGTAAGAAAGGCGTTAAAATCTTTTTATTTTGCCAATTATAAAAGTTTAGGAAGATATGAGAGAGTTGTAATTAAATTAGTAAAATATAAGTTTACCCTTGGTTTATATATAACTGTGGGATACAGCAGATATAGAAATAAATAAGAAAGGATGTTATTGATGAACATTTTAATGTTTGCTCATGGCGGGAGCCTTAATAGAGGTTGCGAAGCAATTGTTCGGTCTTCAACAAATATCTTAAAAGAAAAAATAAGTGGAGCTAAGGTTTATTTGGCATCAGGAAAACCAGAGACTGATCAAATCATAACAAAGCTAGATGGAATCTATGATAGTTCAGGTTGTCAAATAAAAAAATATTCTTACGATTGGTTTCTATCATCAATAAAATTTAAGTTGTTTAATGATGAATCATTCGGAATAAGAAAATCAGAAAACAATACAATAAAACACATTAAAAATGCAGATATCTGCCTGTCAATCGGTGGAGATAATTATTGTTATGGTGATCAACCTGGACTGTATGAGATTGATAGGGCGATTAAAGAACAAGGTAAAAAGTTAGTTTTATGGGGATGTTCAATTGGAAAAGAAGATATGACCGATAGAACTTTAAATGATTTAAAGCTCTTTGATTTGATTTTAGCTCGTGAAACATTGACATATAATATGTTGTTAGAAAAAGGATTAACAAATGTGAAACTCTGTGCAGACCCTGCATTTACAATGGAAAAAGAAGAACTTCCATTACCTATTGGATGGAAAGAAAACAAGACAGTAGGGTTAAACTTTAGTCCACTCGTGTGGAAGAGAAATAAGGATTCACAGGTTTCTGTAAAAGAATTAATTAAACATATAATAAATACAACTGACTTTACAATAGCACTTACACCACACGTAATTGCAGAAGGTAACAATGATTATGAAGTCCTATATAAATATTTTCTTGAGTTTAAAGATACAAAAAGAGTCATCATCTTACCAGATAATCTAAACGCCATACAGTACAAAGGTTATATAGCTAGGATGAGATTCTTTATTGGAGCAAGAACTCATGCAACTATTGCAGCCTATTCTAGTCATGTACCTACCATGGTATTAGGATACAGTGTAAAGTCTAAAGGAATATCAAAAGATTTATTTGGAGAAGAAAAATTCGTCTTAAACTTAGCAGAACTATCTGATAGTGAAAAATTAAATGCTACATTTGACCAGTTGTTAACCGAAGAAAGTGAAATGATTAATAAGTTAAAACTATCTATTCCTCATATTAAGGGAAAATCGTATAAAGCTGTAGAATATTTATACGAAATTGCGGAAGAAGGCTGAGGTATACATGAAAAAAAACTTGTTATTTGTTATACCGAGTTTAGCAGCTGGGGGTGGAGAAAAGAGCTTAGTTAATCTACTGTCTCAAATTGACTATGATCTATATAATGTAGATTTATTTTTATTTAATCATGAGGGACTATTCATGGAGTTCTTGCCTAAGCAGGTGAATGTATTACCTTTACCTAAGATATACCAAATGTTTAGCCTGCCATTGTTAAATTCAATTTTTAAGCTATTGATAAGAGGAAAACCAATAATAGCTTTTAATCGAATAATGTTTACTTTAATAAATAAAAAAGTTAAAGAAACATCAATAAGAGAACAATATAGTTGGAAATATATATCTAAATCATTGAATCGTTTACAGAAAAAATATGATGTTACTATAGGCTTTTTAGAAAAATCATCTACTTATTATTGTATTGATAAAGTAAGCTCTTCGAAAAAAATTGGCTGGGTTCATAATGATTACGACAAATTACGGATGGATCCGAATTTTGATGAAAAATATTTTAGTAAATTAGATCATATTATTACAGTATCAAAGGAATGCGCAGCTATTTTAAAACAAAGATTTCCTGCTGAAAAGGAAAAAGTAAAGGTTATTTATAATATTGTTTCACCTCCAATGATTAAATCAATGGCAAGCTTTAAAGAATATAAACTATCTTCTAAAAAAAATGATGAAATTTTTATTCTTACAATAGGCAGGTTACATCATCAAAAAGGGTATGAAATAGCAATTGAGGCTTGTAAAATTCTTGTAGGAAGAGGGTTTAATATTAATTGGAATGTAATAGGTGAGGGAGATGAGAGGGAGAAACTAACGAAATTTATTGAAGAAAATGGTTTAGTCAAACATTTTAAATTATTAGGCCTGAAATCGAACCCTTATCCGTATATACAACATGCAGATATTTATGCCCAAACATCTAGATTTGAAGGGAAATCAATAGCAATAGATGAGGCAAAAATATTAAGTAAGCCAATTATTGTTACAAATTATAGTACAGCTAAAGATCAGATAACCCATAATGTAGATGGATTAATTGTCAAAATGGATCCAGGAAGCGTTGCAGAAGGTATTGAAAGATTGATAAAAAATAAAGAGTTAAGAGAAAGTTTATCGAAAAATCTATCAAATCTCAGTTTAGGTACAGAAGATGAAATAAGTAAACTTTATAAGTTAATAGGATAGTACAGAAAAAGAGGTTGAAAAATTCATTAACTAGTTAATGTTTAAAAATAGGAGGTCAAAATGTTCAGTAAATTATTACTGTCTTTAAAAATTAAATTAGGGAAAACCACAAGAGAAGAACTATCAGTAAAAGCTTGTATTCAAAGAGGGATGAAAGTAGGGGAAAATTGTCATGGTTTAGCTAGTAGTACCATTGATTATGCACATTGTTGGTTAATCGAGATTGGAGATAAGGTAACATTTGCACCACAAGTATATCTTCTTGCACATGATGCTAGTACTAAAAGACATTTAGATTATACTAAGATTGCTAAAATTAAAATTAAAGATAACGTTTTTATAGGTGCACGAGCATTTATTATGCCTGGAATAACAATAGGAGAAAATTCTATTGTTGCTGCTGGAAGTATTGTTACGAAATCTGTCCCTGAAGGATCTGTAGTTGCAGGTAATCCAGCAAGGATAATATCAAAAACCAAAGATTATATTGATAAGCACAAGGAGGGATTGGAAGAAGCAAAAATATATGATAGTAGTTGGACAATTGGTGAAAATATTACTAAAGAAATGTGCATAACAATGTCAAAAGAGTTGGATTGTTCTCTTGGTTATGTTAAATAACATAACTTAGGAAACGAAAGGATTATGAAAAATGATACTTAACATACTAAGTACTCTTATCTTTTTAATTATATGTATAGTTATTACATTAGATTTATTACCAAAAGTTAAAGATTGGTTTTTGAGATTACATATAGGGAGGATTAATGATAAGGTAACATGGAATGAAAATATTACAAAAAAGGGTTTAAAGTGGATTTTGGAAACTCCCAAGATAAAAGTAACAGATAACACTAGATTAGTTGTTATTGATATGTTAAAGGGGAACTATTCCAATAATACAATCCAACACTGGCAGGAAGCGGCACTTATTCTTGGTATATCTGAGTATTTAAAAGATAAGACAGATAAAGAAATAGAGAAGGCGATAACAAATTATTTAAATAAAAAATTTCATAAAAACGGAAAGTGGAAGGTTATCCCTAAACATATAGATGGCGCTATTCTTGCTTACGCGATTATGAAATTAGACTTTATTAATACTGATCAGTACAAATCAGCATTCGATGAAATATGGGATTTAATAATTAATCATATTGGTGAAGATGGAACTGTTGAGTACCGAAAATTTATGAAGAGTTATCGCTATGTTGATACAATTGGGTTCATTTGTCCATTCTTAGTCAGTTATGGATTAAAATTTAAAAAAGAAGAATGTATTCAACTAGCGATTAAACAAATAAAAGAATTTGAAACATTTGGAATGTTGAATAAATATTTTATTCCTTGTCATGTATATAAAATTGATAATAAAATTCCACTTGGTTTATTTGGTTGGGGCAGAGGCCTTGGATGGTATGCTATAGGTTTAATAGATTCATGGAATGAACTAAGAGAAGATTGTAAATATAAAAAGGAACTGGAAATAAGTGTTAAGAGGTTTGCTATCGCTGCAATGGACTTTCAACAAGAGAATGGGAGTTGGAATTGGAGTGTTACTCGAAATGAAAGTAGATCAGACTCCTCATCAACCGCCACCTTAGGATGGTTTATGTTAAATGCGGCAAAAATTCAAGATATATCAGAGGCGTGTTTATCTAGTTCTAAGTCTGCTATAGATTACTTAATGAAAGTAACGAGAAGAAATGGAGCTGTTGATTTCTCTCAAGGAGATACAAAAGATATAGGTGTGTATTCTGCATTGTTTGACATTTTACCTTTTACTCAAGGATTTTCTATAAGATGTATAAATTATTATATACGCAATTTTAAGTTATCCAATAATACTAAATATGAAAATGATGAAGATAAAGATATTATGAAAAAATCGGTATGAGAATTTACCTTAAAAGAAAAGGAGTATAAAATTGAAAATTACAGTATTTACTCCAACATATAATCGAGGCTATACGATTGAAAAATTATATAGATCCTTGCAGCAACAAACTTTCACAGATTTTGAATGGTTAGTAATTGATGACGGATCAATGGATTCAACTGAAGAATTGTTTAAGGAATGGTTTGACGAGAAAAATTCATTTGTTATTAGATACTACAAAGTTGAAAATGGAGGTAAACATCGTGCCATTAACAAAGCTACTGACATAGCTAAAGGTGAATTATTTTTTATCGTGGATTCTGATGATTATCTTGTACAGGATGCGTTAGAGTCCATTATTAAATGGGAGCATAACTTAGAAAATAATGAATCTTATTGCGGGATTTCTGGTAATAAAGGGCAAAATAAATTAGATTATATAGGAACTACATTTGATGGAGAATATATCGATGCTACTTCTCTTGAACGAAACAAATTCAACATTACAGGTGACAAAGCAGAAGTTTTCTATACGAATATCCTAAAAAAATATAAATTTGATGAGATAGAGGGAGAAAAATTTATTACGGAAGCAACAGTATGGGATAGAATGGCGCATGACGGCTACAAAATCAGATGGTTTAATGAAACAATCTATATTTGTGATTACTTAGAGGATGGGTTAACAAAAAATATGAAGGAAATATTCTCCAAAAACCCTAAAGGAACAGCTGTTTATATTAAACAACAAATTAAATACTATAATTGTAATTTAAAAGCCAAGTTTTCTTACTATAACTTATATTATGAATTTGTAAAAGATAGATTAGGAATAAATCAAGTGGCAAACTATTTAGAGATTAAAACATTAACACTTTTAACAGCCATCTCATTGGTTAAGTGTAAAAATCTTTTCTTGAAAAAAACTAATGTATAAAAAGCTCATAATCATAACTTTTATGGGTTTTTGTATTGTAAATGGAGAAAAAGATGAGAGTTAAAAATTCCTTACTGAATATTGGTGCAGGCTTAGCAAATCAAATAATTATTACATTATTGAGTTTTGTTTCAAGGACTGTTTTTATAAATACTCTAGGTATTGAATATCTTGGGATAAATGGACTATTTACGAATATATTATCTATGCTAACAATTGCTGAGGCAGGTTTAGGTGCAAGTATTATGTATAGCCTATATAAGCCAGTAGCAGAAAACGATTATCACAAAATCAGTGTCTTAATGAAGTTCTACAGAAATACCTATATGGTGATTGCATTAATTATTTTAGTCTTAGGTTTATCAATTATGCCATTTCTTGATTTTTTTATTAAAGATTCAAAAGTTGATAATATTCACTTGATTTATTTTATTTTCCTGTTGAACACAGCAGCACCCTATTTTTATATACATAAAAACTCGTTTTTAAATGTTTGTCAGAAAGGATATATTGTAACGGGTATATATTCAGTTTCATCTATTTTATCTGTCTTAATAAAAATAGCTATTCTTCATTACACTCAAAATTATATTTTGTATTTGATTATTGAAAGTTTCATTACAATTGGTAATTCCTTTATTTTGGTAATTGTTGTGAATAGGATGTATCCATATCTAAGGAATAAAATAAAAGAAAAATTAGATAAGGAAACAAGACAAGATATTACAAAAAACGTTAAAGCTATCGTTATTCAAAATATAGGGAATTATCTTGTATTTGGAACAGATAATATTATTATTTCATCATTTGTAAGCGTGACAGCGGTTGGTCTTTATTCAAATTATAATATGTTAATTGAGATTTGCAGAACTTTTACCTATCAGGTTTTTAATAATATTTATCATAGTGTAGGGAATTTAGTAGCTATAGAAAGTGTTGAAAAAGTATATAGTGTATACAAAACATATAGTCTTGTTAACTTCTGGCTTTATTCTTTATTTACAATTCTCTTATTGATTTTGTTAGAGGATTTTATTACTCTCTGGATTGGTTCTAGGTTTCTCATGGAAGAAGGAGTACTATGGATATTAATGATTATTTTTTATGAAAGAGGAATGAGGAATTCTATTACTACAGTGAAAACAACTTCGGGCATTTTTCACGAAGATCGATTTGCACCTCTTTGTCAGGCTGTCATAAACTTAATTGTTTCAATTTTATTAGTTCAACAAATGGGAATAATAGGTGTATTTATTGGTACTTTAGTGAGCGTATTAGCAGTTCCGTTTTGGACTACTCCTTATTTAGTATATAAAAAAGTTTTCCATCAACCCATTTTTCACTATTTTTTAAAATATACTTTTTTTATCACCATAGGAATTGGAACTTATTTATTAACAAACTTTATATGCACCTTCATTCCTTCTCTCAATCTATTGAATCTAATAATAAAGTTTTTAGTTTGTTTGATTGTACCTAATGTAGTTTATATTTGTATTTTTCATAAGACAGATGAATACAGATACTTATACGGTATTTTTAAAAATATTAAAGAAAAATTGGTTGGAGGTATGAAACTTAAGAAAATAATTAGAAATGCAGGTTAAATAAGATTACCTATTTCCAAGGCATATAGATTGTACATTAATATTTGTTGAAAAAGCAAATTTTGAAAGTTGTGATGATATGAAAAAAAGAGTTGCTTTTTATATTGAATCAATGGTGGTTGGAGGAGCAGAGAAGGTTCTAATTGACCTTGTAAATAACTTAAATCCTGATAAATATGAAGTTACAGTAATTACCTTGTTTAAGAAAAGTATATATTCTGATTATTATTTTCAATTTGAAGAGGAATTTAGACATCATGTTCAATATAAGCATTTAATTGACAATACCAATAAGCTACGATATCAACTTTTTAATTATCTATATGCACATATTCCAAAATCTAAAATGTATCGTTATTTAATAAAGGATAATTACGATGTAGAAGTGGCTTTTTATGAAGGTTGGCCAACTGAATTTGTAAGCTTCTCGTCGCAAAAAAGTTATAAATTAGCTTGGTTACATACAAATCAGTCGCGATTATACCAGAATTTAACTCCAAGCCAAATAAAAGAAAAGAAAAGAATATACCAATCCTTTGATCAGATAGTAGGTGTTTCCAATGACGTGTGCCAATCATTTAAATTTATATTCCCTAAAACTGAACCACAATGCGTATATAACCCACTACAAGATGAATTGATTTACACAAAAGCACAAAAAGAAGAAGTTAAGCGAAAAGAAGTAATTCAGTTTGTAACAGTGGGGCGTTTAATATCAGTAAAGGGATATGAAAGATTGATTTCTGCTTTGGCAGAATGTAAAAGAGAGGGCTATTCGTTTGGCCTATGGATGATTGGAGAAGGAGAAAACCGAGATCAGTTAAAAGAAATGGTGAAACATTATCATATGGAAAAGGAAATTCAATTTTTAGGACAAAAATCCAATCCATATCCATATATTAAAGCAGCTGATTGTATGATTTGTTCTTCTTATTCAGAAGGTTTAAGCACTGTTGTAATTGAGTCAATTATATTAAGAAAACCTGTAATTACTACTGATTGTTCCGGAATGCAAGAAATATTTGGATCACTGGAATGTGGCTATATATGTGAAAATAGTGAAGAAGGTCTGCTAAAAGCCATAAAAAAAGTATTGGAAAAACCTAATGATTTGGAGTATTACCATAAACAGGCACAGCAGCGTAGTGAATTTTTTTCTATAAAAAATAGAATGGCTGATGTGGAGAAATTATTAGAAGGATCAACAACGTAATTTAGATTTGTATAGTCTGTACTTAGTTTGAAAGATATTTTCCAACTTGTAATTCATGAACCAACTGCCTGTTTCGATGCTGCCCTTTTACGATCGACATTGTTTGGTCAAAGCAACCGATAGAAGTGAGGGGAAATCTAGGAGCCATGATTTCAGATCTGTCACGGGATGAACTTGAATTTAATTATGAATATAAGGTTTGGCTGAGATTAAAGGTAGCTATTTTCAAGATTTAACTGAATAGCTGATTTCATTAAACTGCTTTTCCTTATTTTAATGCCAGGCAGATGATTTATGAAGAAGGTTGCTTTTCGTTTTAGGCAACCTTCTTTCAGCAGGTAAAATAGCAATGTTATTTCAAAGATTTATATGAAGTTGCTAAGAACGATGATCTGAGAGTAGTACTTCTAAAATCAAAAAAGACGATGCTGATCAATTAAAAAGGACAAAGCAGAATGAGGGTGAGAATATTTTACTCTGGAAATGGATAAACAAAAATAAATCAGGAAATATCAACCCTGTTATAAATTTCATCTAAAATAATACCTCCATTAGTAAAGTATCAGTCTGTTTTGTAAGATAAAAAAATTTGTATTAAAAGGTTAAAGTTTATAATAAGCCACCGAAATAACAGTTTATTTCTTGATTAAATCTCGTGCTTCTTTTAATTTTTTTTAACTATCGCTTCTCTACATTTCAATTAAATTAACAAATTAACGCAACAAATAAAAAAGTATCTTCCTAGAATCCATCAAAGAATACCTAAAATGTTTCTAAAATATAAGTAACGCTGTTAGAATACTACCTTATTTAACTCTTCCGATTCTGTTTGTTATCAATTCACTATGATACTCCTTGGTACTTTCTTCAATACAGGTAATGCGTTCTCCTAGAAAAATCATGTGCTTTTCGTTTGAACTTAAATCAATCCAAATATCCCCCTTTAAAAACCCTCTGCTTCAAAATGCATGCTTTCCAGGCTATTATATTTTAATGAATTAATATTAATCAACAGTTGAACTTTATAACTTATTACCAACTGAGCGCAGCAACTAAAAATCTTACTGCTACTGTCATTGATTTTTATCACTCTCTCAAATGAAAAAAAAAGCCCTATAAAGATAGGACCCAAATAAACTGAAAACAGTTTAAGTTGTTATCTTTTTCTTACTTATAGCTGTTAGTAAATCTTTCATTAAGCACTTGCTTTTTTGTTAGATAATAATAGATTCTTTTGTTTTCCATAACGGATCCATTTCCTTAGTGGTTCCTCATAAAATCTATACGTTAATGCACTAAGTATCAATGTAATTACAAAACAAACAACTGTCATATATGTTTCAACAAATTTAAATTGCAAATAATATCTAATAACCAGTTGGTGAATCATATAAAATGAAAAGCTAATTTCTCCCAGGTAAACTAATAATCTGTTTGATAATAACCTTGAAATAATACCCTTTTGATGGGCAAATATGTATACCAAGATGCACCATACCGGGATAAAGAAGCCTCCTCTTACAGCACCAGTGTGTAAGTTGACTGAAATTAATAGTGCAACCATAAATAATAAAACGGCTGAAATTTCTGCAATGGAATGTTTTTCTGAACTCCAATTGTTCTGGGTTTTTACAAATATTAGCCCTAAAACAATCCCAGTTATAAATTCAAATAAACGTGCAACAGGAAATATGTGAAGCGCCCAAATCAGAAAATGATTAGATTCATTCAGATTAAAATTTAAAACAAACAATCCTATCCATACTATAGTTAACAGGAGGATTGATATGAATTTGTAATTATGAATTTTAAGTTTTCTAATATTAAAAATTAGAAATGGGAATGTCAAATAGAAGAATGCTTCTACTGATAAGGTCCAAGATACACCGTTGAAATTAAAATAAGTTGCTGAACTAGGGGAAAAACTCTGTATAAGAGATAAATTGATTATAGACATATAGATTAATTTAATTAAATACAATCTATCAGGATTAAAATATAACAAGGTTATAGGTAAGGCAATTAAAAAAGTTAGAAGATGTAATGGATATATCTTTGCAAACCTTGCTTTATAAAACTGTTTTAAATTTGTTTTATTTAACTTGTTTATCTTGTTATGGTAGTTGAAAGTGAGAATAAAACCCGACAATACAAAGAAAAAAGACACTCCAGCTGCACCCAACTGATACTCGCTTAAAATCCCGGCATGAAATACAAAAACCATTAGTGCTGCAATAAACCTAAATGATGTTAGTGAATTTAACAAATACCTCTCTCCCAATCAGTGATATTTTGTTCTTTAATAAGAACTAAACTAATTTTATAACTAACGTATATTTAAATGCAAGTTATTTTTAGGCGGGATCCATATTTAAATGTGAGCTATTCTAAAATTCAAGATACATAGAGTTTATATCCAGCATCACTTAAATAAGATTTCTCACCCGTAGGTATAGATTCATGTTTATAAAATTCATTCCGAAGTCTATTAGACCGTTAAAAACAGAAAAATCTTATTTTCTGCCTCAACTCCATCAACTTCAAAAAATCGACAAATTATTCGATCAGATCAGCTAAAGATGATGTTGAAGTCTGCCAATTTTTTTAGTAATGTTCCATCGACAAAGACTTTATGTTCAGTGGAATCCCATATGAATACTATATGTCTGTTAACATCATCTTATAAAGTTAAAGAGGTTTTAACCCTGAAAAAAGATAATGAATATACAGCAAATATTTATCTTCTAATCATGTGATTTCGATAGGACATTTTATCAATTCGGTGAAAATATGCAGATATATACCAAGTGACGAAATACATTCTGTATATGTAGATGCTCAGGCAGCATCGAGCTCAAGTGGCATAGCAATGGATAGTGACACTATTAATCTAAAAACTCTTGGTTAAAGTTATGTATTAAAGCGTTAACTAATAATACAAAAAACTAATATAAAGGAGAGATTTCAAAGTCCTCCTCTATATTTAACGAAATGCAAAAATTATAGAAAATAATTATGTTTCTTCTAAAAGTCATTAAGCACATATATGTGGTATTCGAATAAAAATTGTAGTTAAACAATATTATTAAAAATATCATGGACTTTATAGTAAGCCCCAGTATGAAGAATACCTGTAGAGTAGGACGCTGTATTAGTAAAGATATTTCTAGCTAATACAGAATCCCCTTGCGTTTTAAAGTCATTGGCTAAAGAGCCTTTACCATTAAATATATTATTAAATACTCTATAATTTTGTGTTCTGCTCCATACTGTGATCGTTGACCGATTAAATGTATTATTGATTGCGGCTAAACTGCCGCCAGCACTGAAAATGACGCCTAATCTAGAGTTAAAGGTATTATTCTTTAAAATATCTCCAACCATGTGTTCCCATCCATCTTCCCAGTCAATGTCACATCCCGGCATTCTTCCACCATTATTAGAAAAAGTATTACCTTCAATAAGCCAATTTTGCCCCCCGCACATAGCAAGACCAGTACTAAAGTTATCTTCAAAAGTACAATTTTTTATATAACAGTTTCTTGGCATGCCCATTGTTCTTATAAAAGCTACAGCTCCATTAAAGTCATTATCTCCTGAAGATGGAGGAGCTTCTTGGTAAATGACAATTTTAGCGTATTTAGCATTGGGAGGTTTTGGGTAATTATAGTACTGCAAATTATACATTTGAGATTCAATATGAAGATAGTTTTGGTCATAAAAATGAATTGAATATAATCTTGATCTTAAATAAGGATACCCATGATATCCTTGTGTATATCCTAGTAAATAGTACTCTCCTAAACCAGATACATCCATGTATTGATTATATCTGTAATAATTAGATGTTTTACTATTGTCAATATTTCCGTTTTCATCAAGATTTCCTGCTTCAAAATCAAATCTACTAACAGAAATACTTTGAGTGGTTCTTCCCATATTCCTATTTGTGAGTGTTCCAGTAATCACATTAAAACCGGGAGATTTACTAAAAGTGCAGGATTCAAAACCTGTGTTCATACAATCATCAATTAAAACGCTTATACATCCTTCAACGGAATCTTGAATGGAAGTTGAATCTCTTTCTCCATATACATGTGTCCTTATTAATTTTGTGTTTTTTACATTAGTAAAATAGAACATTTTGTAGCCTGTAACAGTTAATATACTAGGTTCAATATTAAGAATGGAATCACTAAAATCAATAATCATATCTGTTGGCGGATAGATGGTCCTTACTGCTGGGCTTATTAAATATGTGCCTTTGGGGAAAATAATTTTCTTATATCCATTAACAGCGGCGTGATCTAATACATTTTGAATGCCATTAGTAGTATTGGATGAATCTGTGTTATCCAATTTTATCGAATAATCATTTACATCAACATAATAGATTTCCGCTTCCGTCAAAGGAGTTTCGACATTACTAACGACAGTAATATCGAAACTCTCAGAATATGTTCCTGTTCCATCATAAGCAGTAAGTGTCGTAGTACCTGGGGAAACTCCCTCTACTACTCCATATTGTACTTTGGCTACACTAGGATCAGAGCTTTCCCAAAGCACAATATTATCATGGAAAATATCATACAGGAGATTACTGGACAACGCTGTAGCCATGACAACGAAACTTTCTCCTGCATTAAGTGAATTAGTTTTTCGATTAATTGACATCCCAATAATGTTTCTTGTAGAAGATGGAGGAGAAACAACCTGTCCCCCTATTTTTACATTTACGTATTCTGTAAAGGTTTGGCCTTCATAAGTAGCAGTTACTGAAACATTTGTTTCTCCATCAGATATCCCAGTTAGTAATCCATTATTATCTACAGTTACAAAACCTTCATTGCCACTTTGAAATGTGATGCTTAATAGTTCTGTATATCGATTTGGTAATCCTTGTACAGAAAGCCGTTGACTTTCTCCAGCTTTTAATTGTACATTAGTAGGATTCACTGAAATACCCTCAAGCGACTCTTTATTTTGATAAAAATGATAATTGTTTCTTACCTCATTGTCTGTAAGTTCACGATTGTAAATGACAAATGCAACCAATGTTTCAGGTGCCGTGTTATGTCCTACGAAATTCCGTCTTAATTGCAGTGGTGATACAGCCATAGAATTAATATAGGATACAAAGTCTTGTGGAACTGGTATTCGTCCATTTTCATTAATAGCATCATTAATAAAAATGGACGCCGTGTTATTTACATTTATTCTTAATGTGAATATATTAATAGCATTGGATCCAATAGGATTTACCCACTCTTGATAACTTTGTCTGTACCCAGTGCTGTCAACAAACCAATAGGAACCAATTCCTCTATTTCCTTCACTGCCATCAGTTTTTCGGTATTTTGTGAACGAGTCAGACTTAGCTGAAGTAAACTTTCCATCCTCTGTTTTCCAGTGTGAGCCATTCGTATCATAACTAATCATTTGAATAGTCAAACCGCTATTTAAATCGATCAATTGATTTAATGGACTTGTATTTGTAGGAATCTGTACATAATCCTGTACTTGCAACAATAATCCTTTATTATCGACATACCCATCAGTAGCACTATCATTAGAAACTCCAATCAAAGTGGCTTCAACATTGTTCACTGTATCGGTAATTGTATTCGAGGTAGACTCTGCTTTATTTGTAAAGTCATAGTGTAAGATAAGCCCGTCAGAAATAAGCACAATTTTCGTATAGGTTACTGTTTGAATTGTACTCTCATTTCCAACAGTATCTTTTGCAAAAGCTTTTAAAGTGGTGGTTTCAGTTAAAGTTAAAGGTGATGAATAAACAGGGCTTGAGGTAGTGGGGTCAGTTCCATCTATCGTATAATAGATCGTTGCGGTTTCTTCTGTTGTCATGGTGACAGTTTGGATATCAGTAAAGGTTCCGCCAGACGTGATCGTAAGCGCAGGAGGTGTAGTATCTTCAGCAGCTGTAGTAACATTAATATTTGTCCCGCTTGACTCATTCCCAGCTATGTCTCTAGCAACAACACGAAATGTATACTCCGTAAATGGGGTTAAGTCTGTCACCTTCATATTAGTACTATTAATTGATGCTAGAAACGTTCCATCTTGATAAATATTATACTCTGCTATGTCACTTGAAGGGGAGGCTGTCCATGATAAAGTTAAAGAGATAGGTGTAACGTTGCTAGCGGATAAATCAGTCACCTCTTCTGGTGGCGTGGTGTCGGGATCTGTTCCATAAAAGGGTGCTGACACAATAGCTCGATAAGGGACGGAGGTGTTAATAGTAACGGATCTAAATGGTGTGAATTTCCCATTGAAGGTTTCCTTTGGTTTAACTGAAATGGTGATGCCATGGATTGTAAAAGTAAGGTCAGTTGAATTATGGTCATTTGTAATTTTAAATCCCATCATATCATCTTGATACGTCTTTGTAATTGTAGAGGTTCCTTCAAAATAATCCATTATTACTAAAACCATTTTTTCACCTTCCTCGTTGAACTCCATTTTATGAATATCTTTGGGTACACCGTGTAGAACACTTCCTTTCTTAAAATTAGAAAGATTTAATATTTATATTTGTCCGTAAGTGAATGAATATTTTTTATACTATACATCATATGTTTGAAGAAAACGTACGGTTGGACATATAAAAAAATGAAAAAAAGGCCCGGTATAATTCATAAGATTGCTCTTAAAGCAAGTTAAATTCATAAGTTTAATAGACGGCTGTTAGGAAAAATGTATTTTTTAATGTTCAATATGTCAAGATTTTTAATTTGTATAAATAGAAATTTATTTGTTGAAGTCTAAGAAAAATAATTGTATTATTAAAGTATGTTCTTTATAAAGAACTGTAATGGGTTATAATTTAAAATTGGCTAACTTAAATTCAAGGTCATGAGAATAAAGCTACAAATATAAAAACCTACTATCTATTGTAGAAATGAAAAATTATATTATTTTGTTCTTTATTAAGAATAAACTCGCTTTTATATAAAAAACTAGAATTATATATCGGGAGGTAAAACTCATGCCAATACTTGTTACAGGTGGCGCGGGATACATCGGATCACACACATGTGTAGAACTACTTAATGCTGGTTACGAGATTATCGTATTAGATAATCTCTCAAACAGTAAATTAGAAGCAATCAACAGAGTAAAGGAGATTACAGGTAAAGACTTTAAATTTTATCAACGTGATCTACTCAGCAAAGATGATTTGGTAACAATCTTTAAAGAAAACAAGATCGATGCTGTTATCCATTTTGCTGGACTTAAGGCAGTAGGTGAGTCTGTATCTATTCCTTTACATTATTACCATAACAACATCACAGGAACGTTAATACTTTGTGAAGTAATGGAAATGTTCGGTGTACATAAAATGGTCTTTAGTTCATCTGCAACTGTATATGGTATGCAACAATGTGTACCACTACACGAGGAATTACCAGTCGGAGCTACAAATCCATATGGGCGAACAAAGTTAATGATAGAAGAAATTTTACGGGACGTTTTTGTTGCGAAAAATAATTGGAGTATTGCCTTACTGCGATATTTTAATCCGGTTGGAGCTCATTCTAGTGGAAGGATTGGGGAGGACCCTAATGGGATTCCGAATAATCTTGTGCCATATATTACTCAAGTCGCTGTTGGAAAACTTCCATATTTGAATGTTTATGGAAATGATTATCAAACAAACGATGGGACAGGAATCAGGGATTATATTCATGTTGTTGATTTAGCAGTAGGACATATAAGAGCTTTGGAACGAGTAATGGAATCAAAAGGGATAAATGCTTATAACCTAGGTACTGGAAATGGATATAGTGTACTCGAAATGATAAAGGCGTTTGAAAAAGCTTCAGGACGTGAGATTCCATATGAAATCATTGATCGAAGACCAGGCGATATAGGTATTAGTTATGCAAATGCATCGAAAGCGAAAAACGAATTAAATTGGATCACAAAAAAAGGACTTGATGACATGTGTAAGGATTCTTGGCGTTGGCAACTAAATAATCCAAATGGTTATGAAAAAGAGATAATTATTGATCGAAATCTAAAATTAACTTCAATGTAAATTCTTTTGCTATATTTTTTTATTGTAGAGTAGAGAAATACTTAAAACGAATGTATTATTGCTTTGTTAAAATAAAAAGTGATTTGATTTATATAAGTTTACTATTGTGTTCTTTATAAAACTATAGTATCGTTCTTTATATAGTGTTGTTTTGTTGGAATGTAAGTTTATTTATGATTCGCTGTTCTTTATTGAGAATACCTTGATTTACTTTTATACTACATTTAAACAAATGTGTAGGGTTAATAATATCTAATTACTTAAGTTATAGAATTTCATTAATCTGGGTATACGAATCAAATTAAAGTAAAAAGCGGGGAAACCAAAATGTTTAGAAAAATTTGTACGCGTTGTCTAAATCATTCATTTAGTAGTACAAAAATAGACCATTGGCAATGCCCTTATTGCGGATATGATCTTAAAGAAAAGAGGGCATTTGAAGTAAATCATACAATTAATTTTTCAACAATTAATAACCTTTTAGAACAAAATAGAGGTATGAAAATTTATAGGAATCAACTGTAATAAATGTTTAGTCGGGCATTTTGGGAGGAAAAAGATGAGTGCAATTACTGGTATTTTTAACTTTAATAAAGAAACCATTTCATATGAACAAAGCAGAAATATCATGAAATCACTTGAGAAATTCCCTGCCGATGATGTACAAATATGGCAAAAAGAAGCGGTTTTTCTAGGCTGTCACGCCCAATGGATTACACCTGAATCAGTTGGGGAAAAGCTGCCTTTTTATGATGAAGAAAGAAAAATAGCAATAACAGCAGATGCAATTATTGATAATCGAGATGAATTGTTTGAAAGTTTACAAGTTTCTTTTAATAAAAGAAAATCAATAACAGATAGTGAGTTAATATTGATGTCATATCAAAAATGGGGAGAGGACTCACCAAAGTATTTGGTTGGTGATTTCGTATTTTTTATATGGGATGAAGGAAATCAACATCTTTTTGGTGCAAGAGATTTCTCAGGTAGTCGAACTCTTTATTATTGCATACATAAACATCAAATTGCTTTTTGCACAACAATACAGCCTTTACTATCCTTGCCACATATTGAGAAAACATTAAATGAACAATGGATGGCCGAGTTTTTAGCAATACCAGGAATGAATGATACTGTTGATACCTCTATTACGGTATATAAACAAATAGAACAACTCCCTCCCTCTCATACTATTAAAATTGCAAATGGGAAAGTGAAGCTATCTAGATACTGGGCAATAACCCCTGAGGAGAGGATAGTTCTAAAATCAGATCAAGAATATGTAGAAGCCTTTCGTGATGTTTTTAAAACTGCAGTAGACTCTCGCCTAAGGACTAATCGTAATGTAGGAGCTCATTTGAGTGGGGGATTAGATTCCGGTTCAGTAGTAAGCTTTGCTGCCAGAACTTTACTAAGTGAGAATAAAACATTACATACATATAGCTATGTACCACCCAAGGATTTTGAAGATTGGACGCCTAAGTACTTACTTGCAGATGAGAGACCGTTCATACAATCTACAGTGAAGCATGTAGGTAATATTAAGGATTTCTATTTGGATTTTGATGGAATTAACCCTTTAAATGAAGTCGATGATTGGCTTAAAACAATGGAAATGCCTTACAAGTTCTTTGCGAATTCAAACTGGATTAAAGGTATTTTTGAGACTGCACATCAGCATGGAGTAGGGATTTTACTGAATGGTGGTAGAGGAAACCTAAGTATTTCATGGGGACCAGCGATGCACTATTATTCTATTTTATTGAAAAAATTAAAATGGATTCGGCTTATCAATGAATTAAATAAATATAGTAAAAATGTTGGTGGCAGCAGATTTCGCTTACTACCAGTGATTTCGAAAATAGCATTCCCATCAATAAATCATACAATCTCATTAGATAGCCAGGATGAGTTTCCAATGTTATTAAATCCAGAATTAGCAAAGAAGACCTTAGTTTTAGAAAAGCTACAAGAACATGGAATGAATATATCAAGTTCTCAATCAAGAAATCTTTTCGAAGCTAGGAGATCTCATTTTAAAGAAGTTTTTCCTTGGAACACAACTGGTACGTTAGGAGCTAAGCTATCTCTGAATTTCGGATTATGGAAGCGTGATCCAACAAATGATATAAGAGTAATTCGTTTTTGTTTATCTATTCCTGAAGGACAATACGTACAAAATGGGTTAGATAGAGCGTTAATTAGGAGATCAACGGAAGGGCTTCTTCCAGATAAGGTACGTCTAAATCAAGGAATTCGAGGAGTTCAAGGTGCAGATTGTGTCCATCGAATGATGCCTTATTGGGAAACCTTTATATCAGAACTAGAAGGAATAAGTAGAGATTCATTGCTGGCAGAAATCTTAAATATGCCTATCCTTAAATCAGCAATTTCAAAAGTTAAAAAAGGACCAAGCAATGAATTTGCATTTGATCCAGATTATCAAATATTAATGCGAAGTTTAATAATTAATCGATTTATTAAAAATCATACTTGAAAGGAGGTGATAACATGAAAAAGGAATGGAAAAATCCAGTATTAGAAGTACTAAATATTGATCAAACAATGGCAAGTGCAAATTGGGGTAAATATGATGAAGGCTATAATGCTGCTCTTGGTGAAGAAGGTCAAACCGGAGTACATCATGGATCTTAAGTAAATAAGTTAATAGCTTTAATCATTTAACAATTAAATTTTTTTCTTAAAAAAAATAAACATGTAAAGCACCTCTTCATTTTGTAAAGAGAAATTACTACATAATTCTACCAATATGAAGAGGTGCTTCCTAAGAAATTGAATATATAAAGTGATTCTGATGTGGCTGTTAAAGTTTCAAATAGATACCAACAGCAAATATCAATTCAAGACCCTATTAGAAGTCAGTCTATAATTACAATAAACTTTACAGGACCTCCACCAAGTTAAATTTCTTCGTAAATTCAATCAAAAATTAATATAACTCAGGTTTATTTATGTTTCCCCAAAATGATTTAAGGACGAACAAATCTTAGTTAAAAAAATTAGAATGAAAGGGATCAATCACATGAAAAAAGTATAAGGACAGTTGCATCAAGCAATTTAGTGGGTGTGGACATTGATACCTGATTCGTATACTAGATAAATTATTGCTTTATCTATAAAGAATAGTTAAAGGAAAATATTTTAAAGGGGAAAATTGCTAGATGATTACTAATAAAAATAAAATTGTTTATAAAGCATTTGGCTTAAAGGTTTTAAGCAGTATATTATTACCAGAATTGGAAAAAGAGCAAATCATAAGTTCCGATCCAGATATTTTGATTGAGAAATCTGATCTTACCGAACAATGGGCATTGTTAGGAGATCCAAAGAGATATTTTGTAGTAAAAGAAAACTATTGCTTATTCGATGTACCTAATGTAGCAATCTATCTCGTAGAAAATGGGAAAAAGATCACGTTTTCTTCTTACAACAATGCTAACGAAGATCAAATACGGCTTTATCTCCTGGGGACCTGTATGGGAGCAATATTAATGCAAAGAAAAATCCTCCCATTACACGGTAGTGCAATAGAATTAAATGGTAAAGCTTATGCTATTGTAGGAGATTCAGGTGCAGGTAAATCAACTCTTGCTTCTGCATTCTTAAGGTTAGGGTATCAACTCATTAGTGATGATGTCATACCGATCACTATTAAAAAAGGTATCCCAATAGTAACACCTGCTTATCCACAACAAAAATTATGGTTAGAAAGCTTAAATCAATTTGCAATGGAATCTAATCAATTTCGACCAATCTTCAATAGAGAAACCAAATTTGCGATTCCAGTAATAAACCAATTTGCTACTAGACCATTGCCACTTGCAGGAGTCATAGAATTAGTCAAAACAAATAATGATGAGATAGAATTCAATCCTGTTGAAAACTTAAATCGATTACACATATTATTCTGTAATACATACCGAAATTTCTTCATTGCACCTTCAGGCTTAATGGAATGGCATTTTAATACAACTACTAAAATGTGTGAGCATATTGATATATACCATTTGCGTCGTCCGACAAGTAGGTTTACTGCATATGATTTAACAGAATTAATTTTAAAAACATTAAATAAGGAGGAAAAAGTATATGGATAAAACTCAACGAATTTCATTAACTCATATCGTTAGCCAAGAAGAAGGAAATATCGTAAGTGATATGGATGGGGAAAAGGTAATGTTAAATATTCAAAATGGCAAGTATTACAATTTAGGTGACATAGGAGGAGATATATGGGATCTAATTAAAAAACCAACTTCTATAAATCAGTTGGTTAATTCATTATTTACACAATATGATGTGGAACAAAGTAAATGTGAGGAACAGGTCTTGTCCTTTTTAAACTTATTATATGACGAAAGATTAATTAAGGTTGAAGAATATTAATTGGGATATACAGAAAGTTTATTTTTTCTGGAAAGGTTCAGTGAGATTCTTGAGTAAATTAAGGGTTTTTTTATTAATGGATTGGAAAACGAAGGGGCTATTGCTGGAATCATTTTGTTATTTAGGATTGGGGCGATATCTTAAAAGTATCCCTTTTTCAAAAGTGGCACCTTCACTTGGTCAGCACATGGAAGAAACAACTTTTGAGCCATCTGTTGCGAATAAAAAAATATTATCCAATGTCTCTCAAGCTATTCATATTATGAGTCAATATACTTTTTGGGAAAGTCAATGTCTTGTTAAAGCAATTGCAGCAATGAAAATGTTAGAAAAACGGCAAATTGAAAGCACTCTTTATTTAGGGACAGCAAGGGATAACTCTGGTGAATTAATAGCACATGCTTGGTTGCGTAGTGGTCCTTATTATATAACTGGTTCTGAAGGAATGGAGAAATTTACTGTTGTAGGGAAATTTGCTAAGAAAATTGGAGGAAAAAGCAATGGTGAAACAATTTGAGCTTGAACTAGCAAATGTACCTAGGGAAGTAAAATTAATCCTCCAGTTGTTAAAGAAGGACAATCATAAATTAATTGAAGAAAATAGTACGGAAATATTTGCTGACATTGATTGGAATCTTTTTATAGAACAAGCAAAACATCACCGTGTCTTTCCTGTGCTCCAGTCTAAATTAAAAGGGATTAGCAATAATCTAATTCCGTCATTTGTTTTTCAAAAGCTGTTACAAGATTACAAGATAAATACATTTAATATGCTGCAATTAAGCGCCGAAATGGAACGAGTAAGTAGGATTTTTATAGAGGAAAAAATCCGTCTTCTTTTTTTAAAGGGACCTGTGATTGCTCATGACTTGTATGGTGATATTTCTTTGCGAACATCAAGTGATTTGGATTTTCTGATTCCACTTGAAGATCTTAATAAAGCGGAAGTTTTATTACAAAAACTTGGCTATGAAAAAGAAGATTATATTAAAACTGTACTGAACGATTGGAAGTGGAGACATCATCATGTTACTTATTTCCACCCTCAAAAACGAATGAAACTTGAGATTCATTGGAGATTAAATCCTGGTCCGGGATTTGAGCCTAATTTTGAAGAATTATGGATGCGGAAAAGTAAAAGTAAACTCACTTCTTATCCAGTATTTTTTCTAGGGAAAGAAGATTTGTTTTTATTCCTCGTTTCTCACGGTGCTCGTCATGGTTGGTCAAGGCTTCGTTGGTTGTTAGATATTCATCAGATGACAGAACAAGATATTGACTGGGTTAAGACTAATAAGTTATTAAAAAAATATCATATTCATAATATAGGGGCCCAAGCATTAGTTTTATCTTCAAATTTATTAAATTCGAAGAATTCAGGTGATATGAAGACTATATTAGAAAACAGAGATTCTTGGGGATTGGCACAAGAGGCAATATTTTATCTAGAAAGAATGGTTAATTTACATACAGATCCCGTTCCTGAGGATATTTCCCGATATCATACACGTCATTTAATTTCATTAATGTCTAGAAGACAAAGGGTATTGTTTTATTTGAGTTTTTTACATCCATATTCTGAGGATGCGGAAACTTTACCATTGCCAAAACAGTTGCACTTTTTATACTTTCCCTTACGGCCTGTTCTTTGGGCTTGGAGGAGGACAAGGAAGCATGCATTACCCTAGGGGGAAACAATTTTGACACATGTGTTTTATTTTTTAAAGCAAATACATTCGTTTGCAGGAAAAATTCTTTATATAAATTTACTAGCAATGATGTTTATTAGTTTGCTAGATGGAATTGGAATATTATTATTAATACCAATGATTAATATTAGTGGGATTGTGAACTTAGATGCAAGAGATACACCTGTATCTGAATTATTTACATTCTTGCAAGACATACCAAGTACATTAAGTTTGCCTATAATATTAGCAATTTATGTTCTAATAGTTATTGGTCAAAATTTATTACAACGCCATATAACCATTCAAAATACAATCATTCAACATGGCTTTTTTCGTTACCTACGTATAGAAACGTATCAATCTTTGTTACATGCTAATTGGAATTTTTTTATAAAACATCGTAAGTCAGACCTTATAAATTTATTAACAGTAGAAATTGCTCGATCGAGTGCAGGAACACACTCTTTTTTACAATTTATAGCCTCTCTTATTTTTACATTTATTCAAATTGGTCTTGCATTTTGGCTTTCCCCAAATATAACGATATTCGTATTGTTATGTGGTTTAGTCCTTATTTTTTTAAATCGTAAATTTCTAAAAAGATCACTTGAATTAGGGAACAGAAATTTTATTTTAGGTAAAGAATATCATGCAGGTATAACAGATCAGATTAACGGAATTAAAGATATAAAAAGTAATACGTTAGAAGAGTCAAGATTGGAATGGTTTCGCAAGATTACAAAAGGAATGCAGGATGAACAAATTGAATATTTTAAAATGAAAACTACGTCACAAATGTACTATAAAGTTTCTTCGGCAGTATTAATTGCTACGTTTATTTTTATTGCTATAAACATGTTTAATGCTCAGTCTGGACAATTAATGTTAATTATTATTATTTTTTCAAGATTATGGCCAAAAGTAGCTGGTATTCAAGGGTCACTAGAGCAAATTGCCACAACAATTCCTTCATTTAAAGCTGTTAAATCTTTGCAAGATGAATGTAAAAGGGCTAAGGAAATTACACTAATAGATAATTGTGAAATAATACCAATGCAAATTTCTCAGGAAATTGAATGCCGAAATGTATTTTTCCGTTACCTACAAAATAGTTCAATTTCATATGCTTTAGAGAATATTAATATCGTGATACCGGCTAATAAAATGACTGCAGTTGTCGGTCGATCAGGAGCGGGGAAAAGTACTTTAATTGATATATTAATGGGTCTAAATCAACCGGAAAAAGGGCAAGTATTAATTGACGGAAAACCCTTAACAAGTGAAAATCTATTATCTTTGAGGAAGGCAATTAGTTATGTCCCACAAGATCCCTTTCTCTTTAACAATAGTATTAAGGAGAATTTGAACTTAGTTGTGCCAAAAGCAACAGAAGAACAAATATGGGAAGCTTTAGAATTTTCATCAGCAGCCGAGTTTGTAAGAAAGCTTCCGAATGGTCTCGATACTTTAATTGGAGATAGAGGAATCCGACTTTCTGGAGGAGAAAGGCAGCGAATTGTTCTGGCACGAGCAATTTTACGTAACCCCTCAATTCTTGTGCTTGATGAAGCCACAAGTGCATTAGACACAGAAAATGAAGCGAAAATCCAACAAGCGATAGACATGCTAAAGGGTCGAATGACAATTGTAGTTATTGCACACCGCTTATCAACGATACGAAATGCAGATCAAGTTGTTGTATTGGATCAGGGTTCAATTATTCAAAAAGGAGAATTTGGCCAG
The DNA here is from genome assembly GCF_017497975.1 of Metabacillus bambusae. Classification (GTDB taxonomy): domain Bacteria; phylum Bacillota; class Bacilli; order Bacillales; family Bacillaceae; genus Metabacillus; species Metabacillus bambusae. The sequence continues at coordinate 149,905 of NZ_JAGDEL010000007.1, forward strand.
CTTGCAAAAGATAAAAGAAGTGTGTTTGGCAATTTATTAAGTAATCAAATGGAAGCAAGTTTATAACACTCACTATAATATAGGTGAGTGTTTTCTGTTCGAGCTGTATTAAGTATGAAGTTATTAAATAGATTTCAGGGGAGATGTCAATGAATAAAGCAGGAGGAAGGGTATTGTTATCGATTGTGTTAATGATTGTGGTCCTATTCATATATACTCTTTGGGACAACAACCGAATAAAAGTAGTAAATCAAGAAATATTGATTGAAAATTTACCAGATGATTTAGATGGTTTTAAAATTGTACAAATAACTGATTTACATGAAAAAGAATTTGGAGAAAATCAAGGACGACTAATTAAGAAAATTAATTCTATTGATTACGATTCAATAGTATTTACTGGAGATATGTTAATTAGTGGTAGTAGTCATAATTATCAGCCTTTTTATTCATTGATTGACGGTATTCACAATAAAGATCATGCATTATATGTTCCAGGTAATTCGGACCCAAGTAATTATGTGGTTGATGGTAAGAAACATTTGAAAAAGCATGAATTTATAGAGGGGATGGAAGCAAGAGGTGTAAAGCTTCTCGAGTCGATCTATACAGTTGAAGAAGGATCTTCCAACATACAAATTATTGATTTTGAATTATCTACTTTGGATCCACAAAAAAGAGCTGCCATACCAACAGAAGCTAAATCTTCACTATACGAACAGCACCAAAATCAATTACTAGCAGAAATGTCAATGCTAGATTCAGCTATTGATACAGATGTAATAATCGCTTTAAATCATTACCCAGTCGTCGACGCTAAAATCGACCAACTAAAAAGTGATCCAAATCGTAAATTTAGAGACTATGACCTAATCATGGCTGGTCATTACCACGGTGGACAAATAAGACTGCCTTTTATAGGCGCCCTTTTTGTTCCAGAACCATACTACGAACGCAGTGGTCTTTTCCCTCCACAAAATCGAGTAAAGGGATTATGGGAGTACAAAAAAACGAAGCAATATGTCAGTGCGGGATTAGGAAGTAGTAAAACAGTGTCATTTTTAAAGTTTCGGCTATTTAACACACCTGAAATTAATGTTCTGACATTAAAGAAAAAATGATAGATTATATGTCTTTGTTAAAGATTTTGATATTTCACCAATATAAAAAACATAAAATGCGTCTATCCTAAAAAGTTTACTATTAATATCTTATGAAAACTCTTCCTTCAAATTATTTATGAAGGAAGACAGATTTTAAAAATCCAAACCATCTTTTATTATATAAGATTAAATAGTCTTTAAAATTGGTTCCTTTCTCTGACTTTAGCTCTTTCGATAAGTGGTACTCAGACGGTCGGAGCCATTCATTAATTGCAATCAATCGTTGTTTAACGGTATCAAAACTAAAAAATAAATAATCAAAATAATCTACATACACTTTCACATTCCTAAAGCTAGAATCTCTAATCGCTTCATATTGCCAATACAAACCTTTTTGCTGTAGAAATGGGAGTGTTTGAATTTCCTTTACATGAGGAAAGGTTCGATAAACAATTGATAACGTTCGTTTCAGTCGATTTAAGGTTTTATGTCTAGTTGCTTCATTAAATAGATTAACATATTCTATATGGTTACCCATTACATGAATCATCTGAATAATATCTAAGAAATGCTTCATCGAATCTAAATTATGTCTCCAAGTATGTAGACAAATCATGTAAAACGTATGAACATCAGATAGTTGTTTAACATGTTTATACTGTTTAAAAGAAGTTGACTTAAACCAAAATTCCTCAATTGAAAACTCACTCGTATTTTCCTTCAAAATATCCCAATGAATCTTAACAACAAGCGGAACTGGTGAACCAGGTAGCTCCTTACTCAAACTACAATGAAAATGACCTGGAGCACATTCTACTTCCATTATATATCCCAATTCCTTCACACACTCTATAACATTTTCTAGATCATGTGGTTTTATTAATAGATCAATATCTGATGTCGATCTTGCTGCCACATGACCAAAGTATTTTTCAGCAAACAACACACCTTTTAAAGGGATTGCTGGTATACCTAATTCATCCAAAATTGATAGAATCTTTTCTGTTTGATTTTTAATAAATAGATTTTGTATTAGAACTTGATTAAACGTATTCTTCAGTCGGTTTTGAAAGAAAGGGGGTGTAAGTTCAAGTCTATCTTGTTGTTTTAAGTAAAAATAAACTTGTGGAGATATTGAAAAGTATTCGATGTCCTCAATTAATCGATTATAAACAACTGCCTCACTTGGAAGTGGGCAGTTGTGATCGTATAAGGATTGTAGAAAGTTTATTAACATTTTTTCTGCCCCTTTTTATTTGGAAACTACTGATAAATATAGATCTATAGTAGGATCATCTAAAAACTGTGTTTGAGTAAGTTTTCTGTAAAGTCCTTCTTGGGCCATAAGCTCCTGATGATTCCCTAGTTGAACAATTTTCCCTTCATCCATTACAAAAATCAAATCCGCATTTTGAATCGTCGATAAACGATGAGCTATCACAAGTGTAGTCCTATTTTTCATTAGTCGATCCAACGCTACCTTTACATGAAATTCTGATTCACTATCCAATGCAGAAGTCGCTTCATCAAGTAAAAGAATTGGTGAATTCTTTAATATTGCCCTGGCAATACTCAAACGCTGTTTTTGCCCACCAGATAATCGAACTCCTCGTTCACCAATTTCAGTATCATACTGTTTAGGAAGAGACATGATGAATTCATGTATGTTTGCATGAATCGCGGCGTTAATCATTTCTAATTCTGTTATGTCAGAACGGGCTAATAAAAGATTGTCTTTAATCGTTCCACTAAATAAGAAGGTTTCTTGAGCAACGTAGGCAAAAGAACTTCTTAAAATAGAAGGAGAGAGCTCGTTAATTAATATATCATTTAATAAAATCTGACCAGATTGAGGTTGATATAATCCTTGTATTAAATTAAATAAAGTTGTTTTTCCTGCACCGCTAGGCCCTACAAAGGCGACAACTTTACCAGTTGGAATTTCTAAGTTTAATTGTTTAAATATTTCTGTTTCCGGTTCGTAGGAAAAGGTAACATTATTAAATTTGATTGATTTAGGTATAGTATCATTCTTCGTATAGGTAGGAAAATCAACAACCTCTGGTTCTACATCTAACACATTTGAAATTCTTTCTACGGCTGAAGCTGAACTTTGGAAGCTTCCCCATAATCCTGCTAGTCCGGTTAAAGGATTAATGAGATGCTGCATGAGAGTGACAAAGGTTAGTAAAGAGCCAACTGTGATTTGACCGTTTGATACGAAAAAAGCACCAAGACAAAGGCTTATGATATAGGCAATAGATGATATTGCTCCTCCAGCAACATAAAAAGTACCGCGTAGCTTCGCGTTCTTTATCTCTAAATGGAAAAACTCATGATTTTGACTAGCGAATTTCTTTGCAAATAATCCTTCAAGAAGAAACGAACGAATAACTGAAAGACCTTGGAACGTCTCACTTAAGTTGCTATTAATATCCCCAATTTTATTGTAGATCGTTCTACTGTTATTTCTAATTAGTATTCCGAATACACCACCAACTACTATTGCAATAGGAATAATTAGAAGACTTAGAATCGATAATTGCCAGTTAATTTGTAGCATATAGAAAAAAACAGCCATTGAGATTAATGGCAGCTGGATAAGATAGATGAGATTACTTCCAATGACGCCATCAATACAATTGATATCATTAGTAAAATGAGTTAAAAGGTCACCTGAGCGTATTTTTGATCGTTTATCTGTTGGTAATAACAAGATATGTTTAAGGACATGTTCTTTTAAATCTTTTTTTATCTTGCTAGTAACATAGGATTGTAAGTAAGTATTGAAATATGTTACGAATAGGCTAATCGTAATTAATGATAAAATGATCGGAATAAGTGATTTTAACTTATCAAATTGACCTTGGACTGCAGCATCTGTGATCGTACCAAAGAACCAAGCAAATCCAATAGTTAGAAAGATTTCTACAAATAAGATAACAATAAGTCCAAAGTAAGATTTCCAACTTTTTAGTATATAAGGTCCTAGCAATTGAAATGTTTTTTGTATTCCTTTAAGATTGAACTCTTTTATTACCGAAGCTATTTTGTTTGCGATCATATTGAAACTCCAGATCGAGTCTTAATAGATTCCTTTAATGAAAGGTAGCTTTTTAATATTTTTGAGATGTATGGTATAGATACGATCATGTAACCCCATAAAATAGCTGATAAATCAGTTATGTACACTTTCTTTTTTTGTTTATTTATTGTAACTAATTTTCCAATGATTTGATCCTGATTGATTAGTTCATCCGAGCAAATATTCGTATCGCCTTTAAGCTCATATTTAAGTTGATCCTTTATTTTTTTTTCACCTAAAAATCGGTGAGCAATGAGCTGTCCTGATGAAGAATGATAGAGTAGGATATCACCTTTTTTTACTGTTTTTTCATTAAACTCAACAAATCGGCAAATGTTTCCTTTTTGAATAAATGGATACATACTTGTTCCATAAGAGGGAAGGTCCATCCATCCATATTTTTGCATAGTTCTTATAAGAAGATCGACTGTATCTTTATTAAACTGCATTTTGCACCAATCCATATTCTATGAGTTCTCCTAAAAACTCTTCAACATCTGTTAGTAAAGATTCATTTTGTAAATCGTAATTTTGTTTAATAGATTGACTTAATGAGCTAATTGATTGTGGATGCTCAAGTAATGTCCAACAAAATCCCCCTATAGCATTTAATTTTGTTACAGTAAAATTGTCGGTATTCATAATAATCCACTCATCATCAAGATTAACTGTTTCATAATCACTTTTTTTTATATATTGTTTCATTAAGAAATCATCTCCCAAAAGGTGTTGTTTTTCTGAAAGTGTAGGTCATAAACTGGGACCTGATTCACTAACATTTTTAACAATTGAAATATTCTTTTTGTTTCCTCCGGGCTATCAGTCCAATAAAATACTTTATCCATCAAGTGGAATAGTCCAGTTGATTTTGATAATTTGGTTCGTTCATTATTTACCGACTTGTGTAGCAGTTGAATACTTTTTAAGGTGTGAGATTCAAAATGACAATTTCCCTCAAGTTCACTTCTAAATGGGGAGTCAAATACTCTGACTTCTTCTGGTGTGATTTTTATAATAGTTGCTTCATCAGATAAAAGCTCTCGAGGATGAGATAATTTTGCAACGGTTGATTTTCCAGCACCAGATTGACCTGAAAAAATATGTGCTACACTGTTCTCAAGTACACATGCAGAATGTAATAAAATTCCCCAGTTGTTTTGGACGAGAAAAGAACTATATAGATTCATTAAAGCGTGTTTTAACGCTAGTTCGTTATGTATGTATATTGTGGCTGTTTTGTATTCTAGGTCTACTTCTATTAAGTAATCTGCTCTATTAAAGGAAATTAGCTTTTCTGTTTTTAAAATCGAGACATTATAATCAACAAAAGGTAACCCATAGCCCTCAATAATATGTATAGAGAGATTTGTTTGTGAATTTATATCTTCATTAGATTTAAATTTACTTAACATATACATTATAGTAATGGAACTACTAGTAATCGATATGAGATGTTCACCTATTGTTACCGTTTTTTTAAACATTCATGAATCTCCTTAGTTTCTCAAAGAAGCCAATATAATTATTGGCCCCTTAAGAAAGTTTTCTCTTCTATGGCCATGGGGAGTTGTTGTTGTTACCACCCTGCCCAGGATTTATTGGTCCTACAGGATGACCACCTGATGGTTCGTTACCGTTATTTTCGGGTATTTTCCCTATACTTGAAGCTGGATTCCAACTCTGCGCAGTCTCAAACCGAATCGCCTGATGCTCCAAAACCAACGGACGGTTTTCATTAATCTTACCTGTCATATTCTCACCTCCTCCGTTTATTTCTTTATAAAGAACAAACGGAGTAAAAAAAATCACCATCTATAGTATATTCGCACTATTTTGTTCTCTATAACATTATAAAGCGTAAAAGTTAATATGAAAAGGGGAAAGTTTCGACATAGAGATAGGAATTTTGACAATTTGCATACTCTTAAAAAGAAGTAAGGGAGGGGGAGGTATTCAATAAAACGAACAAAACAAAAAGAGCATCATCGGCGATCAAAAATCACCAACCATGCCCTCATTTATCATTATCATTCTGTAACTTCCATTTATTAAATTCCAAAAACTCGCGAAATTGATCTTTGGAGACACCTGATTTCATGGCGTCTTGAACGAGCTTTGTCCATTCGTTGTCAAGTTCCTGTGGGTTTGTTTCACTTTGTTCATCTAGTAGGGTGTTAACCGTAACGCCTAGAACGGATGAAACTTTTTCTAAAAATTGTACAGAAGGATTTGACTGGAGATTGCGTTCAATCGAACTTAGGTAGGATTTTGCAACTCCTGCTCTTTCTGCTAGTTCAGATAAAGATAAATTTTTTTGAGTTCTATATTTTTTAATTCGTGGACCAATCACGTCAAAGATCACCTTCCTTTGTTAGCATTAGTATAACATATAAAGAAGGTTTTGTTTTATATGAAGAACATCTTATTAAAAAATTTACAAAGCCCTATTTTATTCCGCTTTTAAAGCAGGGCTTCCCTTTTTCACTAAAAATTCTTTTATTTCTTCAACACTGATACCTACTTCAAGTGCCTCTAAAATCATCTCTACCCATTCACGATCAAGATGACCTTCTTTCGTTATACGATCAATGATTTCAATATTCAACTTATACCCTCCTAAAATACTTGCCTGTATTTCAGGCAGTCCAGCCATCATAGTAAGAACGTTAGACCTGTGACTTTGCGTCCCTATTTTTCAATAGGTTTGCCCTTTGACTGAATAATTGTCATTATTTGATATTGGGATTTCATACAAAAGTCCTTTTTATGTATCTATCAATATATCTACTCTTATTATAAAAAGGAATTTAAAGGAAGTGTGCAGAACTATGTCGAGAGTTAAAAATTTATATGAAAATCGGTAAATGTAATAATAATGTAATGTTACGTGGGTGTAAATGCCTATTTTGCTGCATTTAAACATGTATTTTTAACGCATCTTTATTTAATCTTTAAGAAAACTTTAAGAAAAGTTAAACGTAAAAAAATTAAATTTTTGTCGAAATATATTTCTTTTTTGCAAAAATCTTTTAGAGAGACAAAAAACAAGCAATTGTACCTACCAATTGCTTGTCAACTGTATTCTATCTAAAGATTGCTTGAGGGGTTAAATAAAAGATCCCACCATTTTGCACTGATACATTAATTTGTGGTTCATAAAGCTCACGTAAAGCTTCCTTCTCTAAATGATAGCAGTCTGGCTTTTCGTCTAAGTCTTCATAAAAGTGATCTAATAACTGGAGGTCTTCATTCCATCGTTGCCTTGCAGAGTCTGCCCATGAATGATCTTCTCTGCTAATACTTTGTTCAATAAACTGCTCAATTCGTTTTAGTCCGCTTTGTGGTTTGATTAATGGAGTCATATTAAAGCATAGGTCAGGAATTTTGGGTGTAAGTTCGAGTTTTTCTAGTTTTTCTTGAAAGTTTTCTACTAACGTTCCACTTACGAGATGCAGACCGATTGAGTGAAGCTGATCCTTTTTCATATCACATTGATAAGACACCATGAAATTTGCGCAAAGCCATGGGTGTAAAGGAATACTCCCTCCTGGTGAGGTGACTTTTTCAAATAAGCGAATGTAGCTCCCTAGACGTGTAGTTGATTGAAAGATTTGATGTAGGCGTGGGGCGCCAAAATGCATAACCTCACCCTTTAGATCACCCGGAGCTTTTTGTTGATCTGTTATTAATGTTAGTTTCATTGGGTTTGGAACACCATTTGTTTTTTCAAGGTAATGCCAATAAAATGGCCGATTCATTAACTCCTTATCCATATTGATTGTTAATTGAACGGTTAAATAGCCTGGTTCATTTTCGATGATGTCACAGGAATTTGCTGTGAAGAAGCTTTCTAAATAGCTATGAATTTTTTCCTGCTGCATGATGTTTCCACCTTTCAATCTAGCATATAAACTAAGTAAATATTTATTGTACTAAGTATTTGTATCTAGCCACTCAGGATTAGATTTTTCCTGAGCGACTAATGATTTTTCGGAGCTGAATAATGTACTTCTTAGTATTGATTTCCACTAGCAGCTTTTCTTTGCTCTTGAGAATGCTGGGCATAATCAAGGATTGAGGTTAAGTTTTCCATCTTGATCTTCATTTCTCCATCACTTTTTGAATTGTACATAATGTCTTGGATATGCTCTTCGAAATTTTTAATTTCTAATCTTGTTAAAATCTCATCTAGCTCACCAATGACTTTTTCGAATAAATGTATTTTTTCATATAGTAGCTTTAGAATATGTTCTTCCACTGTGTTTCTTGTTGCCATATTGTAAATATGGACATCATGCTCTTGTCCTAGGCGATGAATTCGGCCAATTCGTTGTTCAAGTCTCATTGGATTCCAAGGTAGATCATAGTTGATGATGTTGTGACAGAATTGTAGATTTATCCCTTCACCACCAGCTTCTGTTGCAATGAGAACTTGCACTCGATTTTTAAAGAGCTCCTTCATCCAGTCCTTTTTCCCGCGCTTAAAGCCGCCACGGAAGGGAACAGAAGTAATGCCATTTTGCTGTAAAAACCATTGTAGATAAAATTGAGTTGCTCTGTATTCAGTGAAAATGATTACTTTGTCGTTAATGTTTTTTATAAGTTCTACAACCTTTAGAGCCTTTGTATTTTGTGTGACACCGTCGATTGCCATCATAATCTCTTTAATCACGTTATTAGGTAGGACGGCTTCCTCTTCCTCTGGGCGATCTAGCATTTTCTTTAAGGTCATGTAAACAGCTTCGCGACTGCTGCATGCTTCACGTTGAAGTGTCATGATCGAAAATGTATTTGCCGCATATTGAGAGGAAGCTTTTAATGCTGTAATCGTGTCATATAAATGTTGTTCGGTTTCTGAAAAGTCAATTGGCACGGTTTCAACATGGCGTTTTGGCCAATCGATTCCAGTGTCACCACGGCGATTTCGAATCATGACCTTATTTATTAACTCGCGTAAATGTTCATGATCCTCTAACGAACGTTCTTTTGCTGAAAATACCTCTGTAAAGTATGCCTCATTTCCGAGGTGCCCTGGCTTTAGTAGGGATACTAGGTTGAAAATTTCCTCTACTCTGTTTTGGACAGGTGTTGCAGTTAATAGTAAACAATATTTTTTCTTTAAATTTTGAACAAATTCATAGTTTTTGGTTTTATTATTTTTAAGCTTGTGAGCTTCATCAATGATCACAAGATCATAGGATTGTTCATAGACTATTTCACGGTGTGGGCTACGTTTTGCTGTATCAATCGAGGATACAACAACATCACATGATTCCCATACATAGCTTTTCTTTTGCTCTACAGCTGGGATGAAAAATTTTTCAGTTAACTCTCGAGCCCATTGGGAAACAAGTGAAGCAGGGACTAAGATTAACACCTTTTTTACAAGACCACGAATCATATATTCTTTTAAAATTAGTCCGGCTTCAATCGTTTTACCTAAACCAACTTCATCGGCTAAAATGGCTTTTCCATTCATTTTTTCTACCACTCTTTGAGCAACCTCTAATTGATGTGGCAGCGGGGTGAAATGTGGAAGGTGCTTAGGTGCTTGTAAGCCTTCAAATGAAGGAACAGCTGTATGCTGCTGAACTTCATAGCTGAGTTTAAATAATTCCCAGTTTGACCAAGGTCCATCACTTTCAAGCCTTTCAAAAAATCCTTCCTGCCAGGATGAATCAAAGTTTGTCTTTACATTCATATTTTTGACAGTCCTTTCGTAAACTAAGCTGCATTGAAATGTTCACTATTTAGGTATAAAAGTAGGGTATCTTTATAATAAAGTGTTTTCATTTTGTTAAACACGAACAATGATGGATAAAAAAACTTTATTGTTAAGTAAAAAAGTGATTGCCGAAACGATACCCTCATGGTAGGATGTTAATATGTAAGAAAGTTCAAAATATGCTTTTCTTTCATTAAGTAAACATATATGTTTTATCTTTTTTTGTTCTAAATGTCTTAAATGTTAAATGTTAAATGTCGATCATTACTGTTTTATAAAGTATAACCAATTTGAAAACAAAATATGTGCGGATGAGAATAAGGGGAGAGACTATATGTATATAGCGCCGAAGGAGCAAACAACTGTGAATCTCTCAGGCAAAAAGACTCTTATTTGACGCGGCTCTGGAGAATGTTTGCTCAGAATGCAGCAAACTACCAAAGGGGAAAGCCTTATGAGGGCAGGTTGTTTTTTACTAGATCTTGTTAAGATCGTTAGTTAAAACACTGCTTATCGATTTTACATAAGGTAAACTTTCAGGTTAAAAGGACAGGGACTTCTACTAATTATGTAGGAGTACTATGTCCTTTTTTTGATGCCTTCATTTAAGAGAAGTCTGAGAAGTTTCCAAACATAGAGGGGAGTTATCCAAAATGGCAGAGTTAAAGAGAACACCATTATTTGAAGTGTATAAAGACTACGGAGCAAAAACGATTGATTTTGGTGGCTGGGATTTACCCGTTCAATTTTCTTCTATTAAAGAGGAGCATGAGGCGGTACGTACGAAGGCTGGTCTGTTTGATGTTTCACATATGGGTGAGGTAGAGGTTCGTGGAGCTGACAGTCTTGCATTTTTACAAAAGATCGCAACAAATGATGTTTCCCTTTTAAAAGCTGGTGGCGCACAATATACGGCAATGTGTTATGAAGATGGCGGTACAGTTGACGATCTCCTAATCTATAAAAAAGCTGACAACGACTATTTACTTGTTATTAATGCATCAAATATCGATAAAGATATCGAATGGCTAACTACGAATATAAACGGTGATGTAACAATAAAAAACATCTCAAATGAAGTTGCACTCCTTGCACTTCAAGGGCCTAGTGCCCAACAAGTTCTACAAAAACTAACCGACCTAGACTTATCAGAAATTAAGTTTTTTAAATTTAAAGATGGTGTAAAGGTAGCAGGTGTTAACGGTTTACTTTCAAGAACTGGATACACAGGTGAGGATGGCTTTGAAATTTATTGTGCTGCAGAAGATGCGATTGTCCTTTGGAAGAAAATTTTAGAAGCTGGAAAAGAAGACGGTGTTTTACCTTGTGGATTAGGTGCACGTGATACTTTGCGTTTTGAAGCAATTCTTCCATTGTATGGGCAAGAGCTTTCAAAGGATATAACGCCAATCGAAGCTGGAATTGGCTTTGCTGTTAAACCGAACAAAGAAGCAGATTTCAATGGAAAAGCAGTGTTGAAAGAACAAAAAGAAAATGGGCCTGCAAGAAAATTAGTAGGCATTGAATTAATCGAAAAAGGAATTCCTCGCCATGGGTATGAGGTATTTGCTAATGGAGAGCATATTGGTGTTGTCACAACAGGTACTCAATCTCCAACATTAAAGAAAAATATTGGATTGGCTTTACTAAAAGCAGAGTTTACTGCGTTAGGAACAGAGGTAGAGGTCCAAATTCGTAAAAAGAAATTAAAAGCTGTAGTTGTCGCTACACCATTTTATAAGCGACCGAAGAAATAATAAGGCTCTTTTCTAAGAGATTGTTGCTTTTAAAACAAAAACTATTTCAGATTGATTGGAGCGGAAGTGCGAGACTCCTGCGGGAGTAGCGGGACAGGTGAGACTCATGCAGGCGTTTACGCCGAGGAGGCTCACCGCCCGCCCGCGGAAAGCGAGCATCTGGAGCGGAAATCAACCACACCGCACTACTTGGTAAATAGCAACAAAGTTTGCGAAAACAGCCAATAAAAAAACATCCAACTACGAGAGGGGATCACAAGCAATGAATCATCGATATTTACCAATGACGGAACAAGATAAGCAGGAAATGCTGCAAGCAATCGGTGTACCATCTGTTGATGACTTGTTTCAAGATATTCCAGAAAGTGTTCGTTTTCAGGGAGAATACAACATAAAAAAAGCGAAATCTGAAACCGAGCTTTTAAAGGAGCTATCTCAATTAGCTGCAAAAAATAAAGATTTACGTAGTCATGCATCATTTTTAGGTGCAGGTGTTTATGACCATTACATGCCTGTCATTGTTGATCATGTGATTTCTCGCTCTGAGTTTTATACAGCTTACACACCTTATCAACCAGAGATTTCTCAAGGTGAGCTACAGGCGATTTTTGAATTTCAGACGATGATTTGTGAGTTAACTGGAATGGATGTTGCAAACTCTTCTATGTATGATGGTGGAACGGCTTTAGCGGAAGCGGCGATGCTAGCAGCAGGCCAAACGAAAAAGAAGAAAATACTTGTTTCAATGGCTGTTAATCCAGAATCTCGTGATGTTATTAAGACATATGCGAAAGGTCAATACATCGAAGTTGTTGAAGTGCCAGTGAAAAACGGTGTAACAGATCTTGAAGCACTTAAACAAGAAATGAACGAAGATGTTGCAGCAGTTCTTGTTCAATATCCCAACTTCTTTGGGTCTATTGAGCCTTTAAAAGAGATTGAACCGATCGCACATACTGGTAAAAGCATGTTTGTTGTGTCTTCAAATCCATTAGCATTAGGCGCATTAACACCTCCTGGAGAGTTAGGTGCTGATATTGTTGCTGGTGATGCGCAACCATTTGGAATTCCAACAGCATTTGGCGGACCACATTGTGGGTATTTTGCTGTAACGAATAAGCTTTTAAGAAAAGTGCCAGGTCGTCTTGTTGGTCAAACAACAGATGAAAATGGGAAACGCGGATTTGTTTTAACCCTACAAGCGCGTGAACAGCATATCCGTCGTGATAAAGCCACATCTAATATTTGCTCAAACCAAGCGTTAAATGCACTTGCAGCGTCTGTTGCAATGACTGCTCTTGGTAAGCAAGGAGTAAAAGAGATGGCGATACAAAATATCCAAAAAGCAAATTATGCGAAAAATGCGTGTGTAAAAGCAGGATTGAATGTACCGTTTTCACAACCAATTTTTAATGAATTTGTTGTGAAGCTAACAAAACCTGTTCGTGAAGTGAATAAACAGCTTTTAGAAAAAGGAATAATTGGTGGCTTTGATCTAGGGAAGGTAGATCCTGAACTTGAAAACCATATGCTTATCGCAGTTACTGAGCTACGTACAAAAGAAGAAATTGACACACTTGTGAAGGAATTGGGGGATGGCAATGAATAATCAACAGGATCAAGCATTAATATTTGAACTAAGCAAACAAGGCCGTGTAGGGTATAGCTTACCTGAGCTTGAAGTTGAGGAATTATCATTAGCTGAACTGATTCCTTCTGATTATATACGCCGTGAAGAGGCTGAGCTTCCAGAGGTTTCTGAATTAGATATTATGAGACATTATACTGCCTTGTCAAAACGCAATCATGGTGTTGACTCTGGTTTTTACCCATTAGGGTCATGTACGATGAAGTACAATCCAAAAATCAATGAAAATGTAGCACGTATCGCAGGTCTTGCACATCTTCATCCATTACAGGAAGAAGAGACTGTACAAGGTGCCATGGAATTATTATTTGATTTACAGGAGCATTTAAAAGAAATTACAGGTATGGATGAGGTTACCCTACAACCTGCAGCAGGTGCACATGGAGAATGGACAGGGTTAATGATGATTCGTGCCTATCATGAGGCGAATAACGATACAAAGCGAACAAAAGTAATCGTACCTGACTCTGCACATGGAACAAATCCAGCCTCTGCAACAGTTGCTGGCTTCGAAACGATTACGGTTAAATCAGATGAAAATGGATTAGTCGATTTAGAGGATTTAAAGCGTGTTGTTGACGAACATACTGCAGCATTAATGCTTACAAACCCGAATACACTTGGATTATTTGAAGCACATATTTTAGAAATGGCACAAATAGTCCATGATGCAGGTGGAAAGCTTTATTATGACGGGGCTAACTTAAATGCTGTTTTAAGCAAAGCAAGACCAGGGGATATGGGCTTTGATGTTGTTCACCTTAATCTTCATAAAACATTTACTGGACCTCATGGTGGTGGTGGACCAGGATCAGGTCCGGTAGGAGTGAAGGCAGATCTCATTCCATATTTGCCAAAGCCTGTGCTCGTAAAGAATGATGAAGGCTATCATTTTGATTATAATCTCCCACAATCAATTGGTCGCGTTAAGCCTTACTATGGGAACTTTGGTATAAATGTACGCGCCTATACGTACATTCGTACAATGGGACCTGATGGACTAAAGAATGTAACAGAGTTCGCGGTGTTGAATGCAAACTATATGATGCGCCGTTTAGCGCCATATTATGATTTACCGTTTGATCAGCATTGTAAACATGAATTCGTATTATCAGGAAAACGTCAAAAGAAGCTTGGTGTTCGTACGCTTGACATTGCTAAGCGTTTACTGGATTTTGGCTATCATCCGCCAACCATTTATTTCCCATTAAACGTTGAAGAGTGCATTATGATTGAGCCTACAGAAACAGAATCAAAAGAAACACTTGATTCCTTCATTGATGCGATGATACAAATTGCCAGAGAAGTAGAAGAAACACCTGAAATCGTGCAAGAAGCACCTCATACAACAGTTGTAAAACGTTTAGATGAAACAACTGCTGCTAGAAAACCAATCTTAAGATATCAACGATAAAGTCGAAAAAACTGATTTGCTGTAAGGATCTTTCTTACAGTAGGTCAGTTTTTTTATGCTTCTTTGCCGAAAAGCAGAAGAAACTTGAACATAATGACTAGTTTTTAGAACCTTTGTCGATGTGAAGGAATTTCATAGTGCCTTTGAAGAATTACTAGTTTAAGAAAAAATAGAAAAAGGTTGGTGGATAGATTGGCAACAAAATATATAACCATTTCAAAGGCTGCTACTCTTGTAGGTGAAAAAGCGTTTATTTTAAAAAACTGGGAAGAAGAATTTTCGGAGTTCATTAAAATTGAAAGAGATGAGAAAAACGCAAGACTACTTACTGCTGAAAACATTGAATTACTTCGGAAAATTAAATCGTTTAAAGATAGCCATATGGATGTACAGACAATTAAGCAGTTATTGCAAAATCAAAATGGAACTGAACCTACAATGAAATCACAAGTAGATGAAGAAGCAGTTACAGACATAAAAGAATCTCTTTCTAAAATTACATCATTTATTGAATCAATGGAAGTTCAAGATGTTTTAAAATTAAATGATCGCTTGAAGCAGTTAGAGCAAAACGTCGTTCACTCTGTTAATCAACAAATTGTAGAAACGTCAAAGCTCCAAACCGAGATTGCTCGCATTGAATTTTCTGATGTTCAAGAAATGATTACAGCTTTATCTGATACGTCGGAAATCGAGCGTGAATTATATAAGGAAGAAGTTCGTAGAGAACGTGAGCTTGTTCTAAAACAAACAGATGAACGTGAGGAGCGCTTCTTAGCATTTATTAAGCAGCATCAAAACCGACAAGAACGTATTAAACATGAACAACGATCTGGCTTAGCTATGATTAAGCAAATAATGGGCTTTGCAAAATAAAAGGAAAAGACCGTTCATCATCGAATGGTCTTTTCCTTTTGCTAACAGAATTTATAACTTTTCTTACTTAGTTTAGGTGTCTAGCTCCAGCGCCTAGACCCTCGGGGTCTTAAGCCACTCAGGAATTGAAGACAAAGAACGTCTTCTATTCCTGAGCGTCTTATGACTGTCGGGTCTGATCAAGGCGATTGCGCTTTTCTAAGCTATTTCTTCTTTTTAACTTTTCCTGTCCAGCCTTTAAAGCCGCCTTTTAAACAATGTAAATTGCTGTAGCCTTTTCTTTTTAGCATTTGTGCTGCACGGCCACTACGTACTGTGTTTTGGCAGTAGAAGTATACCGGTTGGTCAGTACGGATTTCTTTATGGCGTTGACGTAATTGTGAAAGTGGAATGTTTCTCGCGCCTAAAATATGACCACCTTCAAATTCGTTAGGCTCACGAACATCAATTAACTGTGCTTTACGGTAGCCAGCACGGAATTCTTCTTCTGATAAATGTTTCATAATCTTACGTTGATAGAAAAAAGTAAAAGCAGAGTAACCGATAATCGCTGCTAATAAAATAATAAGTAACCAAGTTGTTGTCAAAGTGCTCGACCCCTTTTATATATGTTATTCTTGTTTGTAAGCTCAAATGAACTCTAATGTAGACTTTTCTTATTATATAAGAGCTTGTCTTAAATGTCATTAGATAACGTGCAATATTATTTTCAACTCTCTAAAGTTCTGCTAGACTAAAATAGTAAAATTTATATACAAAGAAGGGTTACTTATGACGAAAGAAGTTTGGCGATATATCGATTCTGGCGACTGCTCACCATCTTTTAATATGGCTTTGGATGAAGCATTATTAGAATGGCATAGTAAAGGGAAGATTCCCCCTACGATTAGATTTTACGGCTGGAATCCTGCAACACTTTCGATTGGATATTTTCAAAAGGTTGAAAAAGAGATAAATTTAGATGCTGTAAAAAAATATGGACTTGGGTTTGTTAGAAGACCTACAGGTGGACGTGGTGTACTACATGACAAAGAGTTAACATACAGTGTTATCGTTTCTGAGGAGCACCCTGAAATGCCAAAGACAGTAACTGAGGCATATCGAGTGATCTCTGAAGGGATTTTAGAAGGTTTTAAAAACCTTGGGTTAGATGCGTATTTTGCAATTCCACGTACAGAAGAGGAAAAGCAAGGGTTGAAATCACCGCGTTCAGCTGTTTGCTTTGATGCTCCTTCTTGGTATGAGCTAGTGGTGGAAGGACGTAAAGTGGCAGGAAGTGCCCAAACTCGTCAAAAAGGCGTGATTTTGCAGCATGGATCGATTTTGCTAGATCTTGATGAAAATATGCTGTTTGACTTATTTAACTATTCGAATGACAGAGTAAAAGAAAGAATGCAGCGTGCATTCAAAAGTAAAGCGGTAGCTACAAATACGCTTCGAGAAGAACCAGTGACAATTGACGAAGCGAAAAAAGCATTTAAAGCAGGTTTTGAAAAAGGCTTGAATATTGAATTAGAACCTTATGAGTTAAATAAAGAAGAACTTGAATTTGTTGAGAAAATAGCAAAAGAGAAGTATGAAAGTGAAGAATGGAATTTTAAAAGGTAAAGAAGACTATTAATATGAAAGGGCGCAATCTTAACGGATGCGTCTTTTTGATTAGAGGAAAAAGAATAAAACAGATGCTAAATTTTATTATATCTTCTATAATAGATATTTACTGCATAAGAAGGTCAGACCTGTAGAATTTTGACGAAAATTAATTTTTTCGACAAAAACAAAGGGAAACCTTTATTTATCAGCATTTTACGACAAGATCCACCATGCAAGTGACGAAATCCTTCAAAAAACATCCTTTTTAGTTCAAAATCTTAATCAAACTCAATTTTTCTTTGCTTTTTAATAAGTTATCGATTTGACAAATTGAGAGGATGTTGACCTGAAAAACTATATGTAGTATTGTTTGTAAAAAAACAAACACTATATGTTGAATAATGTGGTGGGATATGATAAGTTTAATCAGAAGATTTAATAGAGAGATAGATAGAGGAGTTGTTACAATGACTGTTGGTACTGAGCAAAAGATGAGCATTAATGTGGAAAAGCTAAACAAGGATATCGCTGCATTTCCACAGGTTCATCCAGTTACAAAAGATATGAAGTTAACTCATAAGGGTGTTTCTAGACTTGTTATGCTTGATCGTTATACGTTTAAGGATACGGAGAAGATTACACTTTCTGAAGGGGACTTTGTTGTACTGACCATAAAAGAGGATCCTAAGTTCCCAGCAAGAGGACTTGGTTACATTAAAGATATAGATTGGCAAGCTAAAACGGCAAGCGTACTTATAGACGAGGAATATCGTCATTCTTTAGACAAACCTGAGGAAGTTGAAACAGGTATTGTAAAACGCTCGTTAGACGTCATTGAAAAACCACTTGAAATCTTTTACGAACAAATTGCAAAACGTAATGCAACGGGATTAGCATCGGTTGAAACTACAGAAGAAAAACGTAATGAATGGTTCGAGAAGTTTTATCAGGAACTTGTAAATTTAAACTTTATTCCTGCTGGACGCGTTCTTTATGGAGCAGGTGCAGGAACAGATGTAACCTATTTTAATTGCTATGTAATGCCATTTGTTAAAGATTCACGCGAAGGTATTTCAGAGCATCGTAAACAGGTTATGGAGATCATGAGCCGTGGTGGCGGAGTTGGAACGAATGGTTCAACATTACGTCCAAGAAACACGCTAGCTCGTGGTGTAAATGGAAAATCTTCTGGATCTGTATCTTGGTTAGATGACATTGCGAAATTGACACATCTTGTTGAACAAGGTGGATCAAGACGTGGTAGAGTAGCATAACGTGCCTCGTCTATAAATAAACCTCGTGAATTGCTGGAAACTCTTTAAGGTTTTCGTATTATATGACCTCCAAAATTCAGTAATTTTACTATGAAAATTTTGGGGTGAAGGATATGAAACCATATGATGCAACTAAAAAACAAAAGTGTGAAATATGTCATTTTGAAATATCTCATAACAAGCAAGGTTGGTTTACATTACATTTGAAGGCACATGGCTTAACACTAAATGAATACCTGATAAAATACTATTACCATGAAGATGATTTAAGATGTTCATATGAACTTTGTGAAAAACTTGTCTCACTACGAAGAGGGAAACCAAAGCAACATTGTAGTACTTCCTGTGCAGCAAAAGGAAAACCACTTCAGTGCCACGTATGTGGAACAAAATTCGAAGCTCAGCACAGAGGAACTAAAACATGTAGTCCTGATTGTGCCAAAAAATTGAAAGCTATGAAAATTGTCGAGTGGCATCAATCAATGAGTGAGCAAACAAAGAACGAACATTTTACAAAGATTATTAAAAAAACTGCCAAGACAAGAAAAGATAATAAAACTCCTTCGTGGAATAGTGGTAAAACAGGTATATATAGTGAAGAGACCATAGAAAAAATTCGTGCTGCAACGCTAAAGCAAATGAAAGATCATGTCTTTCAAAAGACAAATATTGAACGTGTTATGGAAGAATATTTATTAGAAATAAAAGTGAACTATAAATATTCATTCATCCTTGAAAAAAGACAGTTCGATTTCTTATTAGCAGAGCACAAATTAATCATAGAATGTGATGGAGATTATTGGCATGCCAACCCAAAGTTTTATCCAGATCCACAAGAATGGCAAGTTGAACGGATAAAAATTGACCACACTAAAAATGAGATAGCCCAAAACAATGGATACCGAATCGCTCGTTTTTGGGAAGATGATATATTAAATAATTTTGAATATGTGAAGTGCATCATTAATGACTTGCTGGCTACAACGTAACTGGAAACGGTAAGCGTGAATGCTTAAAAACAGCAAGTGGATAAAGACAATCAGCAGCCAAGCTTCTTGAATGGAGAAGGTTCAACGACCATCGAAAACACGTCTAAGATGACGGAAGTTAGTAGAGTAGGAATCAAGTGATTCCGAAGTGCGAGGGCGCTCAAAAGGAGTGTAAGATATGGTCTGAACTCTAGGGTAACCTAGAGAGTTGATCTAACGAATCAACGTAACGAATTGGCCCAAATGATTATGCTAGCTGACTGGCATCCAGATATTATCGAATTCATCATTTCGAAAATGCAAAATCCACGTATTTTAAGATACTTAATCGAAAACACAAATGACGAAGCTATTAAAAAATACGCTCAAGATAAATTAAAGTTCACTCCACTAACACAACAAGAAATTGATATGTACCAAGGAATCATAAACTATAAGCAAATTCCTGGATCTGGTGGATTTAGTGAGAAAATTATTAAAGATGCAGAGATAAAGCTTCGTACTGGAGGCACATATAGTGTTCATAACTCTGAGTTCCTAACAGGAGCAAATATTTCAGTTACGTTAACAAAAGATTTTATGGATGCTGTTGAAAATGATGCTGACTATGAATTACGTTTCCCAGATGTTGAAGGCTATAACGAAGAAAACATGAAAGCCTACAATGAAAACTGGCATAAAGTTGGCGATGTACGTGAGTGGGAGAGACAAGGCTACAAGGTTCGCACGTACCGTAAGATCAAAGCTAAGGAGCTTTGGAACTTAGTTAATATTTGTGCTACGTATTCTGCAGAGCCAGGTATTTTCTTCATTGATAACGCAAACGACATGACAAATGCAAAAGCATACGGTCAACAGGTTGTTGCAACAAACCCATGTGGCGAGCAACCACTTGCACCATATTCTGTGTGTAATCTTGCAGCGGTTAACCTAGCAGAAATGGCGAATAAAGAAACAAAAACAGTAGACTTCGAAAAACTTAGAAAGACAGTTGAAGTCGGAGTAAGAATGCAAGACAACGTAATTGATGCAACTCCTTACTTCTTACCTGAAAATAAACACCAAGCACTTGGTGAACGTCGTGTTGGACTTGGTGTAATGGGGTTACATGATCTTCTTATTTACTGTGAAACTGAATATGGTTCAGAAGAAGGTAATGTATTAGTTGATAAAGTATTTGAAACAATCGCAACAACTGCTTATCGTGCTTCAATTGAACTAGCAAAAGAAAAAGGTAGCTTTCCTTTCTTGGAAGGTGAAGAAACAGCAGAAACAAATCGCCTTCGTGAAGCATTTACACAAACAGGCTTCATGAGTAAGATGCCTGCTGATATTTTAGATGGTGTTAAAGAATTCGGTATTCGTAATTCACATCTACTAACGGTGGCTCCTACTGGATCTACAGGGACAATGGTTGGCGTATCAACAGGCCTTGAGCCATACTTCTCATTCTCATACTTCCGTAGTGGACGTCTTGGGAAATTCATTGAAGTTAAAGCTGATATCGTTCAAGAATATTTAGATAATCATCCAGAAGCAGATCCTAACAATCTGCCAGCTTGGTTTGTTTCTGCAATGGAATTAGATCCAGAGGCACATGCTGATGTACAATGTGTCATTCAACGCTGGATTGATAGTTCAATTAGTAAAACTGTTAATGCTCCAAAGGGCTATTCAGTAGATCAAGTTGAAAAAGTTTATGAGCGTTTATATAAAGGCGGTGCTAAGGGTGGTACTGTATATGTAGATGGAAGTCGTGACACCCAAGTACTAACGTTAAAAGCTGAAGAAAACACATTTGATGATACTGAAGAAGTCGAAACAAAAGAAAAGAGCAAAGTCGTCCTAGTCGATACAATTAACGATCTACGCTCTACAAATGTTACAATTGGAAATGAAGTGGGTAATACATGTCCGGTTTGTCGTGAAGGTACGGTAGAAGACCTTGGAGGCTGTAACACGTGCACTAGCTGTGGCGCACAGCTGAAATGTGGACTATAAGAATTACTTTTTAGAAATGGGGTCTGGCTTATGCTAGATCCTTTTTCATGTCACTAAATTCTTTTGCAACATGCTCGCCTTTCATATCCCTTGTAAAGCGCGAAATTCTCATGTAAAATTGAAATGATTTCGTTTAAAAGGTATGAAAAAAAACAACAATTATTGGGAAAAAAATAGACTTTAAAAAAAGATCGGCAATTTTGGAGGGGACCGCATGCCAACACCAAGCATGGAAGATTATATAGAACAAATATATTTACTAATAGAAGACAAAGGATATGCGCGTGTTTCAGACATTGCAGAAGCTTTGGCTGTCCATCCCTCCTCAGTCACAAAGATGGTTCAAAAATTAGATAAGGATGAATATTTAATTTATGAAAAATATCGTGGACTTGTTTTAACGAATAAAGGGAAAAAGACCGGGAAAAGACTGGTCTATCGTCATGATCTTCTAGAGCAATTTTTGAAAATTATCGGAGTAGACGAAGATAAAATATACAATGATGTTGAAGGAATTGAGCATCATTTAAGCTGGAATGCTATCGATCGTATTGGTGATCTAGTTCAATACTTTGAAGAAAATGAGCAAAGAGTGGACACATTGCGTAGTATCCAAAAAAATAATGAAGAGCAATAATATACGAACAGCTAAAAATACCCCCTTAAGTAGTTAGATCTACTTAAGGGGGTATTTTTATTAGAAAGCAAAGATAATCCGCTAATTATATGGATGAAAATATTCCTATCGAATTTCGTATAAAAGTTTAAGTTGTAGGTAAATAATACCAACTTGAAATATATCGTTTTTACTATCCTGAATATTATTTTGAAAAAATTTTAATAAGTGAATCATCTTAGTGTCTTTTCCCGAGTTTATTTAGATGGAAATATCTTACTCAGCTGCTACGACGCTTTAAAGTTGGCTTACTTTAAAGTAATGAAAGGATTTATAAAGTTGTCGAAAAGTTATTGAAGTCCTCCGACAAATTTTAGCAATGAGGAAATAAGTTATATGTCATAATTGTCCATACTTGCATTCATTATATTTTGATAGTTTTAAATTTTTTGAAAAAAACTAAACTAGGCAGGTGAAAAAATGAAGGAGAAACCGATTCTTCAAATTAAAGATTTAAAAGTTTCCTTTCTTTCTGATAGAAGATTAGTACCTGCGGTTGATGGGATTAGCTTTGAATTAATGGAAGGAGAGATATTGGGGATTGTCGGAGAATCTGGAAGTGGTAAAAGTGTTACTTCATTATCAACAATGGGATTAATCCCATGCCCCCCAGGAAAGATTGAAAATGGTGTGATTGAATTTGGTGGGAAGGACCTGACGAAGTTAAAAGAAAGAGAAATGAGGAAGATAAGGGGCAATCAAATCTCAATGATCTTTCAAGAACCTATGACTTCACTAAATCCTTTATTTTCAATCGGTAATCAATTAATTGAAGCGCTCCGATTACATACCAAATTTACAAAGAAAGAACTGAAAGCAAGGACGGTTGAATTGCTTACATTAGTTGGGATACCTAGGGCTAGCGAAATTATTAACGAGCATCCACATCAACTTTCAGGTGGTATGAGACAAAGGGTTATGATCGCAATGGCAATGGCGTGTAATCCTCAAGTTTTAATTGCGGACGAGCCGACAACAGCGCTTGATGTAACGATTCAAGCACAAATATTGTCGCTAATGAAAGAGTTAAATAAGAAAACGAACACCTCTATTATTCTTATTACACATGATTTAGGAGTTGTAGCGGAAATTTGTGAACGGGTGCTTGTTATGTATTCAGGGCAAATCGTTGAACAAGGGGATGTGCGCACAATTTTAAAAGAACCTAAGCACCCCTACACACTAGGCCTGTTAAAGTCAGTACCTGATTTACGAGCGAAGAAAGATCGCTTATACAGTATTCCTGGTAATGTACCAAGACCTGGAAGTGTGACGAAAGGTTGTAGGTTTGCTGAAAGATGTGATGTAGCAGAAAGTCAATGTTATGAAGCATCTCCACAATTGTACAAAATGGATGATCCTAACCACGTAGTTCGATGTTTCTTGCATAGAGATGAAAAGGGGGCAGATCATCATGTCAGAGTTACTTCTTGAGGTTACTGGATTGAAGAAATACTTTCCGATTACAGGAGGTATTTTAGGAGGGAAAAAAGGTGAAGTAAAAGCAGTGGATGATGTGTCATTTTTCGTAAACAAGGGTGAGACGTTAGGGATTGTTGGCGAAAGCGGATGTGGTAAGTCAACAACCGGTCGTCTACTTATGCGCTTACTTGAGGCAAGTGATGGTAAGATTCGCTTTGAAGATAACGAGATTACAAGCATGTCTAAAACAGAATTAAGGAAGACACGGAGAGATATTCAAATGGTTTTTCAGGATCCGTATGCTTCGTTAAATCCTCGACATTCTATTGAAAAAATACTTGAGGAGCCTCTCATCGTGCATCGAATTGGCTCAAAGGATGAACGGAAAAAAAGAGTACAAGAAATGTTAGAAATCGTGGGGTTAAGTAGTTTTCATGCAAGACGGTTTCCACACCAATTTAGTGGGGGGCAGCGTCAACGAATAGGGATTGCGAAAGCATTGATGACAAAGCCGAAATTAATTATTGCTGATGAGCCTGTGTCTGCTTTAGATGTATCCATTCAAGCACAAGTTCTTAATTTAATGAAGGATATTCAAAAAGAATTCCGACTTACCTACCTCTTTATTGCACACGACCTTGGTGTTGTAAGACATATTAGTGATCGTGTCGGTGTGATGTATTTAGGAAGATTAATAGAATTAGCAAATAGTGAAATTCTTTATGATCATCCAAAGCATCCATACACGAAAGCTCTCCTCTCTGCAGTACCGATACCTGATCCTGATTATAAGAATGAATCTATTCAAATTTCTGGGGAACTTCCAAGTCCGTCAAACCCACCTTCAGGATGTGCATTTCATACTAGATGTTCAGTATGTATGGATATTTGTAAAACGACTAGACCTGAATATCGCAGTTTAGATGGTCATTATGTTGCATGTCATTTATATAATGATTGATCACAGCAATTATGATAAAAAATAACAAATTTGGGGGTACATATGCTAATGACGAAGAAGACATTGAAGCTGTTACTCGTTTCATTTTTGGCATTAAGTTTACTACTAGTAGGTTGCAGTAACTCGAATCAGGAAGCTAATACTGAAAACAAACCATCAGAAAGTGGAACAAAGAAAGACACACTTGTATTTGGGCGTGGTGGGGATTCAACATCTCTAGATCCAATAACAACGACTGAAGGAGAAACATTCAAGGTAACTGAAAATATTTTTGAAACCCTGCTTGAGTATGGGGAGCAAGATACGACGTTACATCCAGGTCTTGCTGAAGAATGGGAAGTTTCTAAGGATGCACTTACTTATACACTTAAGCTGCGCCAAGATGTGAAATTTCATGATGGGACTGACTTTAATGCTGAAGCTGTTGTCTTTAACTTTAACCGTTGGATGAATGGTAATGCAGACGATTTTCCTTATTACACGATGTTTGGTGGTTTTAAAGGTGAAGAAGGTCATGTCATTGCTGAAGTAAAGGCAGTAGATGAATATACTGTGCAGTTTGTGCTTAACAGACCGCAAGCACCGTTTTTAAAAAATTTAGCAATGTCCCCATTTGGAATTGCGAGTCCTGCTGCTGTTGAAAAGCATGGTGATAAATTCAGAGAAAATCCAGTTGGTACAGGTCCATTTAAATTTGTTGAATGGAAACAAAATGATCGTATTGTTCTTGAAAAGAATGAAAATTATTGGTTGAAAGACTATCCAAAATTAAATCAAGTTATTTTTCGCGTAATCCCAGAAAACACTGCACGTCTTAACGCCTTAGTGAATGGTGAAATTGACTTAATGGATGGTGTTAATAACTCTGATGAAGAAATGGTAACAGGGAATGATAAACTGCAATTAATCGAGCGTCCTTCAATGAATATTGGCTACTTAGGGTTTACGACCAATCGCCCACCATTTGATAATAAACTTGTTCGTCAAGCATTGAATCATGCAGTTGATAAACAAGCAATCATTGACGCGTTTTATGGTGGTAAAGCAGAAGCTGCCAAAAATCCGCTCCCTCCATCTATTGAAGGATATAACGATGAAATTGAGGACTATCCTTTTGATCTAGAAAAAGCAAAACAATTGTTAGCTGAAGCAGGTTATCCTGATGGCTTTGAAATGGATTTATGGGCAATGCCTGTTGCTCGTCCTTATATGCCTGAAGGTATGAAGGTAGCTGAAGTAATTCAAGCTTCATTTGCAGAAATTGGTGTTAAAGCAGAAATTCAATCTGTTGATTGGGCGACTTATTTAGATAAGGCTGCAAAGGGTGAATTTGATGCATACATGTTAGGGTGGACTGGTGATAATGGAGACCCTGATAACTTCATATATACGTTATTAGATAAAGATAGTATTGGAAGTAATAACTATTCTCATTATAGCAATGACGAGCTACACGAAGTGCTAATCAATGCTCAAACAGAAACAGATCAAGAAACTCGAAATGAATTGTACAAGAAATCTCAAGAAATTATTCATGAAGATGCACCATGGGTGCCGTTAGTCCACTCAACACCGCTATTAGCAGGAGCTAGTGACATAATTAATTATTTCCCACATCCAACTGGCTCTGAAGCTTTAACAAAGGTTGAATTCAAGTAGTTTTTTGTATATGGGAGGCAATAGCCTCCCCTTTTGTTAATGTTAACTAATAAAGAAAAAGTGAAGTTTCTGATAAAGAGGTGAGTCGATGTTGGCATATTCAGTTCGACGCGTTTTTTCGTTAATACCCGTTTTGTTTGGAATGACACTCGTTGTTTTTGCAATCATTCATGCAATTCCTGGTGATCCGGCACAAGTGATTCTAGGACAAAAGGCGACAAAGGAGGCTATTGCTACATTAACAAGTGAATTAGGGTTGGATCGACCATGGCATATCCAATACGTTGACTATATGAAAGGCCTCTTTTCAGGAGATTTAGGAACATCATTAAGAACGAGAGGACCAATTAATGAAGAAATATGGCCATATTTAGCAGCAACCATAGAATTAACAGTAGTTGCAATGATAATTGCCATTTTCATTGGAGTAAATGCTGGAATTATTAGTGCCTGGTTTACAAATTCATGGTTTGATTACCTCGCCATGATCCTTGCGTTAGTTGGAGTCTCAATGCCGATTTTTTGGCTGGGGTTAATGGAGCAATGGGCGTTTTCAATTGAATTAGGCTGGTTACCATCGACAGGGAGAGAGGATGTCAGGAACCCAATAACGGCGTTAACCAATTTGTATTTAATCGATACCTTGCTACAAGGAAGAATAGATCAGTTTGGACAAGTGATCCAACATCTCATCCTACCCAGCTTTGCTTTAGCGACAATTCCGATGGCCATTATCGCGAGAATGACACGCTCTACAATGTTGGAGGTTATGAAATCAGACTATATTCGTACAGCTAGAGCAAAAGGGGTGAGGATGTTTTGGGTTGTATACAAGCATTCTCTAAAAAATGCTATTATCCCTGTCTTAACAGTAATAGGTCTACAAACAGGTCTTTTGTTAGGTGGAGCCATTCTTACTGAAACGATTTTTGGTTGGCCGGGTATTGGCCGATATCTTTATGATGCAATTGGATATCGGGATTATCCGGTTATTCAATCGGGGATATTAGTCATCGCTACTATATTTGTCGTTATTAACTTGATAATAGATTTGTTATATGCAGTTGTCGATCCGCGGATAAAATATCATCAATAGTAAATAGAGGGGGGGATAAAACGTGGCAGAACTTGCAAAAAACACATCTAAAATAGTATCGCAAAATGGAAATGAGGAGCTTCCAGCACCATGGAAGGAAGCATGGCAATCTTTTTGTAGAAATAAATTAGCAGTTGTTGGATTAGGGATTGTCATCTTTTTTATCGTTCTCGCAGCAATCGCACCACTCATTGCTCCATATGGCTTCAAAGAACAAGAGCTATCCAATCGATTACTTGCGCCATCAGATGAGCATTGGTTTGGAACAGATGATTTCGGGAGAGACATCTTCTCACGGATTGTATACGGTGCGAGAATTTCCATATGGGTCGGTTTTTTCTCAGTGTTAGCCTCAGCAGTAATTGGGACAATTTTGGGGGTTGTTGCTGGCTACTATGGGAAATGGGTAGACACATTTATTTCACGAATCTTTGATATTATGCTTGCATTCCCAAGTATACTATTAGCGATTGCGGTAGTAGCCATTCTAGGCCCATCCTTACAAAATGCACTAATTGCGATTGCAATAATAAATATTCCAAACTTTGGACGTCTTGTCAGGTCAAAAGTTCTTAGTGTCAAACAGGAAGAATATATCATGGCAGCAAAAGCAGTTGGAATGAAGGATACAAGAATATTATTTCGACATATACTTCCTAATAGTATGACACCAATCATTGTCCAAGGTACACTTGCTATTGCAACAGCAATTATTGAAGCAGCTGCACTCGGCTTCCTAGGATTAGGAGCTCAAGCACCAACTCCTGAATGGGGAAAAATGTTAGCTGACTCAAAGCAGTATTTAGTTCAAGCACCATGGACTCTTTTCTTTCCTGGTCTTGCCATCATGTTAACAGTTTTAGGTTTTAATCTAATGGGTGATGGACTACGTGATGTGCTAGACCCAAAAATGAAACAATAAAATATTAGGATTAAATAAAAATGGATTGTCCCCTGAATCAAGCACTCACTATTCAGGGGTTTTGTTCTTGTCTAGGAAATTATGAAATTCTAGTACTGTGGATAAGCGCTAGGCACCCAGCTCCAGCGCCTAGCCCCTCTTGGGTCTACAGCCACTCATGAATTGAAGGTATAAAATACACCTTCTATTCATGAGCGTCTAATTTGCCCGAGGCTGTTCAAGACGCCCTGAGCTTTTGTTCTTTTCAATTAATTCTCAACACATCACTTGAATGGTCTATTTTCCTTTTTTTGATCTTACACTATAAAGTGAGACTTCATTCAGTGGGGAGGTTTATCCCACTGAATGGTAGCGAAACTTATCGGATCTTTACGGGCAGTTAGTTACGTACACTTTACAATTATTTCTTCTTAATGAATCTTGAATCGTGAGGAAGGATTTTACTGCCCGTTAAGTATGGGATAAAGTGAGACTTCATTCAGTGGGGAGGTTTATCCCACTGAATGGTAGCGAAACTTATCGGAACTTTACGGGCAGTTAGTTACGTACACTTTACAATTATTTCTTCTTAATGAATCTTGAATCGTGAGGAAGGATTATACTGCCCGTTAAGTATGGGATAAAGTGAGACTTCATTCAGTGGGGAGGTTTATCCCACTGAATGGTAGCGAAACTTATCGGAACTTTACGGGCAGTTAGTTACGTACACTTTACAATTATTTTTTCTTAATGAATCTTGAATCGTGAGGAAGGATTATACTGCCCGTTAAGTATGGGATAAAGTGAGACTTCATTCAGTGGAGGTTCATCCCACTGAATGGTAGCGAAACTTATCGGATCTTTACGGGCAGTTAGTTACGTACACTTTACAATTATTTCTTCTTTATGAATCTTGAATCGAGAGGAAGGATTATACTGCCCGTTAAGTATGGGATAAAGTGAGACTTCATTCAGTGGGGAGGTTTATCCCACTGAATGGTAGCGAAACTTATCGGAACTTTACGGGCGGTTAGTGTTAGTTGCTTACACCTTACTTTTTTCTACTTTAAGAATCCTGAATTTAAGGTAGGTTTATTGCCCGTTAAGTCTAGGATAAAGTAGGAGGTTGAAGGAGGGAAAACAATGTTGATTGACGGTGTTTTATCAGGTGGTGGGATTAAAGGTTTTGCCCTTATCGGGGCCTATCAAGCGATTGAACAAAATGGTTATAAATTTAAGCGCTTAGCGGGAACGAGTGCTGGTTCAATTATATCTGCGTTTATTATTGCTGGTTATTCAGCTGACGAAATTTTAGAGATGATGGATGAAGTTGACTTGAAAATATTTTTAGATGAACGAAAAACCTTTTTTCCGTTTTCTCTTACAAAATGGATTTCATTATATTGGAACCTTGGTTTATATAAAGGAGTTAAGCTAGAAGAATGGATTTTAGCGAAATTAAAAAATAAGGGGATTTCTACATTTGCAGATATACCAGCAGGTTCATTGCGGATTATTGCTTCTGATTTAACAAATGGAAGGCTGATTGTATTACCTGATGATCTTCATCAATACGGAATAAATCCTGAATCGTTTTCTGTTGCAAGAGCTGTAAGGATGAGCTGTAGCTTACCTTATTTTTTCGAGCCAGTACGATTAGCAACATTAACTGGTAGTAATATTGTTGTAGATGGGGGTGTGCTAAGTAATTTTCCGATTTGGTTATTTTATCAAAGTAAGAAACCGTATAAAAAAAGGCCAGTCCTTGGTATTAAGCTAAGCTCAAATGAAAGGGAACGGCCTAAAAGAAAGATTCAAAATGCGATTGACATGTATGGTGCATTATTTGAAACAATGAAGGATGCCCATGATAGTAGACATATTTCCAGTAGACATGAAAAAGATATTGTTTTTCTGCCTGTAGATCAAATTGTTTCAACTGAGTTGGATATAAATGAAGAAAAAAAACTAGCTCTAATTGAGCTAGGGAGAAGTCGAACCAACGAGTTTCTTAAGAGCTGGACGTTTTAGAAAAACGCTCGGTTTTTCTTTTTGCCTTTTTTTCCTTCAATCACTGTTAAATGTGATGGTTGTTTTTTCTTTTTAATTGCAGAGGTTTTTGTTGACTTTTTAGCATGTGTTATGTTTCTGACATTTGAACCACGAGTACTTCGGTCGTCGAAACGTCTTTTTGATTGCTTAGCCGCTTTGGCATAGGAAGTATGTTCCTTGCCCATTCTCTTTTTCATAAATAGACGATAGATCAGATAAATTCCAAAACCTATAGCGGCATAGATCGCGATTTGTTTTAAAAGCCACAACGGATTAGAAACTAAAGTTGTTATTAGTCCAACTGCACCTAATAAAATAATTGCAAAGACGAATCCATTCACCCCACGACGATTCATAAAACCACCTCCGAGAAAAGATACCAATCTAGATACAAAAATAATATGAAGTTTTTCTTGTCCCCGTTTCCTTCATAGGATTACATTAAACAATTTGTTCAGATAATGCTGTCTCTGTTTCTTTTTCTTTACGCATTAGCTCATTAAAGCTTGCAATGGCTACTTCAACTTGATCATCTGTTGGTTCTTTTGTTGTTAATAGCTGTAGCCAAAGCCCTGGGTAACCTAAAAATCGTAAAACTGGAACATCACGAAGCTTATTTGTTAATTGCAATACTTCAAAAGAAATACCCAGGACCACTGGTATGAGTGCTAAGCGGTTTACAACTCGTAACCATAAAGGATCTAATGGGACAAGGGTGTAAACGAAAACACCTACAATAACAGTAAATAGGATAAAACTGCTTCCACATCTGTAATGTAAACGGGAACTGCTTTGTACGTTTTCAACAGTTAGTGGTAAGTTGTTTTCATAGGCATTGATAACTTTATGTTCAGCCCCGTGATATTGGAATACACGTTTAATCAATGGTGTAAAGGCTATAGCATATATATATGCTAGTAATAACAATAGTTTGAAAGCGCCTTCTATGAGAATTTGCCCAAAATCAGATGGAACAAGTGGTTTCATAAACGCTGCTAAGAACACGGGAAGAAGTGTAAAGATTACTTTTCCGAAGAAAAAGGAAATGACCCCTACTGCTGCGATACCGAGCCACATCGCTAGTTTAGAATCAGATTTCTTTTTTTCTTCTAATATCTTTTCGTCATCCTCAGGATCTACTTCAAAGCGTTCTGTTGCAAAATTTAAATGTTTAGAGCCATTAGCACTAGCCTCAATAATCGCAATTATCCCTCTTAAAAAAGGGATCTTTTTTAATTTTGATAAAACGGGTTGACTATTTCTTGGTAAATGAAAATAATCAATCGATTGATCATTTCTGCGAATTGCAGTTACATAATGGTGCTTGCCACCGAACATTACACCCTCAATAACAGCTTGCCCACCATATGCAGGCTTTTTTTGAATTGACATGAGACACCAACCTATCTATTCTGTTTATCACTTAAGTAAACAACATTCACTACTGTGTTTAGCTATTACTTCTATAATACAGAATTTATTAGGAAACCTCTAGAGTGATATTTTAGAATAGAGCATATAAAATAACACATTTATTCACAATTTTTTATAATATCTTGTTTTCTAAAGAAATTCCGGCTGGAAATCATACCCTTATTTACATTATACCCATGCTTTCATTTACTAGACATGTAATTTTCATTCTCATAAAAAACTTGGTAAAAAACATGTCTTTTAAAAAAATGGACATAGTAGTAATGGAGGTGTAGATAGATGGCAGATAATAAAAATCAAAATGATGAACAAAAAAAGGATAAAGATAATCCAAATTTAGAGCAGAACAAAAGAGAAAAGCCAGTTTCGCAACTTGGAAAAGTCATCTCAACAGGTTTTATCGGTGGTGTATTTTGGAGTTTTTTAGCATACTTATCTTCTTTAGTGAATTTTACAGAAGTTAGTCCCAATCTTATCCTTCAACCGATTGCGTTAGGAGATTGGAAAAATGGTACGCTTGGCGAATTTATTAGCATTGTTTTAATAGGGTTACTATCGATTGGTGTTGCTTTGGCTTATTATGCTATTTTAAAACGATTCAAGTCAATGTGGATTGGAATTATATATGGAGCTGCGTTATGGGGACTTGTTTTTTTTATATTGAATCCTATATTTCCAAATCTTCAAACCGTTTTTGAATTATCGCGCGCCACGATTGTGACAACAATATGCCTTTATATTTTATATGGAGTTTTTGTTGGCTACTCGATTTCCTTCGATTACAATGAGTTAAATACGAATAATGAAAATTAGTAATAAGATGTGGACTTCATTTGCTTAAGGAAAACATAGTATGAAAGCGATTAGTTATGATAGAATGTTCATTAGCTGAACATTCTTTTTTCTTGAAAAAAATAATAGGTATATCTATAAACCTAGCTCAAGCGTTTATAACTTACTTGGTGTGAAGATTTTTAGTTTCGCTCGCTTTTTTACTATGAAATGAGGTGCAAGAATTCATGAAGTTTTTAGTGATAAATGGACCAAACCTGAATAGACTTGGCTTACGTGAGCCTGCTATTTATGGGTCCAAAACATTAACTGATTTAGAAATGGATTTGTTAGCGTTTGGAGAAATTGAACAAATTGAAGTCACTTGTTTTCAATCAAATCATGAAGGTGATATCATTGATGCCATCCATGAAGCAGAAGATCAATTTGATGGGATTGTGTTGAACCCTGGAGCTTTTACACATTATAGTTACGCGATCCGTGATGCTATTGCAAGTGTATCATTCCCGGTTATTGAAGTTCATATTTCAAATGTTCATGCAAGAGAGGAATTTCGTCACACATCTGTAACTGCTCCAGTCACAATCGGTCAAATCATCGGACTTGGTTTTAAAGGTTATGAGCTAGCAATGCTCGCACTTAAGGAGAGAGTAGGAGGAATTCAGCGATGAAATTAGAAAAAATTCGTAACCGATTCCAGGAATTATCTATTGATGGCCTTTTAATTACGAGTCAATACAATCGAAGATATATGACAGGCTTTACTGGCACTGCTGGTGTTGCCGTTATTTCTGAGGATAAAGCTGTTTTAATTACTGATTTCCGTTATACTGAGCAAGCAGCAAAAGAAGTCGAAGGCTATGAAATTGTCCAGCATACAGGACCAATACATGAGGAAGTTGCATCAATCGTTTCCAAATTAGGGATTAAAAAGCTAGGCTTTGAACAAGACCATCTTACATATCAAGCATATTCTTTCTATAATAAGTCTCTAACAGGTGCCGAATTTGTACCAGTATCAGGTGCCGTAGAAAAGTTACGCTTGATTAAGTCTCCTGTAGAGATTAAGATATTAAAGGAAGCTACAGAGATTGCTGACGCAGCTTATAAGCATATTTTAACGTATGTGAAACCAGGCTTAAAAGAAATTGAAGTTGCGAATGAACTTGAATTTTTTATGAGAAAAAATGGTGCGGTATCTTCATCTTTTGATATTATTGTTGCTTCAGGTTATCGTTCTGCATTGCCGCATGGGGTAGCTAGTGACAAAGAAATTGAAAAAGGTGATTTTGTTACGCTTGATTTTGGTGCATACTACAAAGGATATTGTTCAGATATCACAAGAACATTTGCTGTTGGGGAACCAAGTGATGAGTTGAAGAAAATTTATTCGACTGTCCTAGAAGCCCAGTTACGTGGGATGAATGGAATAAAACCAGGCATGACAGGTAAAGAGGCAGATGCTCTTACACGTGATTATATTAGTGAGCAAGGGTATGGTGAGTATTTCGGACATTCTACAGGCCATGGCTTAGGAATGGAAGTACATGAAGGACCTGCTTTATCTCTTAGATCTGACATAGTTCTTGAACCAGGAATGGTTGTTACAGTCGAACCTGGTATTTATGTAGCAGGTCTTGGTGGCGTAAGAATTGAAGATGATACAGTTGTCACTAGAACTGGAAATGAGTCACTGTCTCATTCACCAAAAGATCTTATTATTTTGTAATAGGGAATACATGTTCTTTACATATAAGAATAGTCACTATTTTATAGAACCAATGAGGCAAAAAGTGGTCTCACGTTCTTAATCCCTTATTTAAGCTATTTAGGAGGACTTTTTTCATGATTTCAGTTAACGATTTTCGTACAGGACTAACAATTGAGGTTGATAACGGCATTTGGCGTGTAATGGATTTCCAACACGTAAAACCAGGTAAAGGTGCAGCATTTGTCCGTTCTAAATTACGTAATCTTCGCACAGGAGCTGTTCAAGAGAAAACGTTCCGTGCTGGCGAAAAAGTTGCGAAGGCTCAAATTGAAACACGTAGAATGCAATATCTTTATGCAAATGGAGATCAGCACGCATTCATGGATACAGAAACATATGATCAAATTGAATTACCATCAAATCAAATAGAATATGAATTAAAATTCTTAAAAGAAAATATGGAAATTCAAATTATGATGTTTGGTACTGAAACATTAGGTGTGGAATTACCTAACACAGTTGAGTTAGAGGTTACTGAAACAGAACCAGGTATTAAAGGTGATACTGCTTCAGGTGGGACGAAGCCAGCGATTTTAGAAACTGGTTTATCTGTTCAAGTTCCATTCTTCATTAACGAAGGCGATCGTCTAATCATTAATACGTCTGAGGCTTCTTACGTTTCACGTGCGTAATATATAATGTACTGTAAAGGGGTGCTTCTAATGCACCTCTTTTTGCATGCTTTAAATAATCTACACGATCCCTTAATCAATCACCTTCATTAAAACTTTAGCTGCTTTTTTAACACCACTTCGATAATCCTCAACGTATTCTTCAGCAATTCATCTAATTTCAATTATACAAATAGGAGCGTTCTTGCAAACATTTAATAATCCAGTTAGAATACGTCCACGATGTTTCCCTTCCCATAAGGAAAGTGCTTCTTTTAATATCGGAAAAGCAGCAAGTGCTTGAGACTCACCAGTCCCTGCATAGTTACAAATTGTTTGGACAGAGTAATCTCTTACAATCGTATTTTTATCGAATCTGATCGTTAATTGCTGGTAAAAGTGAAGAGATTTGCTCTGGAATATATGGTGTAAGCATCGATATTGTATGGATTGCTTCCCAGCGAATGCGTGTTGTATTAGATGCTAGTAAAGGAATTATTAGACTAGTAAAGGCACGACTAATTCAGGTTTTTCCTCGGAAAGCTTTGTAAATACCTTCACACAATCACCAATTAACGCTTTATCATTGCTTGTAAATCCTTCTATTAGTTCGTTTAGTAGCTCTGGATTTTGGATACATTCCTTTGCTACAATTCGATTTCCCTCTTCTGTTTTTTCTCCAATTTGAGATGATAATTACGAAATGATTAACAACGTTTACATTTCTCGATCAATAAGCATTTTTTCTTCTTATTATAAACCTTCCTTGTCTAAAATACCTACCTTTAGCATATGGTGTACAAACTGTATTTTAGGAGGACAACATGAAACGATTTTTTTCTCATATTGATTCAACTGTTTTAACAATGGCAGGTTTACGCTTTTTGTCTGCCTCAATCGAATTAACAGCAGCTATTTTAATGTTGGTTTTCAATGATGTAAAAAAGGCTGTCACAATCAATTCTCTCTTAGCAATCGTGGGTCCAGTGATTTTTATTGTGACGATGACTATTGGTATTTTCCATATTGCTGATCAATTATCCTACGCGAAATTGCTGTTTATTGGTCTTGGTGTGTTTTTTATTTTATTCGGAATTTATAAGTAGAAAGAAGTTTAAGAAGACCGAAAATCATCAGGACAATTAAGTCATGAATGTGGTCAAGCATGCATACATTGAAAGTAACAATTGGCTAATAGGAGGAAGCGGTGTGAAGGAAATAATTGAGATGCTTCCGGAATCGATAAGTAACCAGATAGGGAAATTACATCCTGCTAGTTTGGCTCGAATTGAGGAAATCCGCATTCGTGTGATGAAACGGGTCGAAGTCATCATAATGGGGAAACCTGTTTTTCTATCATATGTTACGACATATGAAGACTCAATTAATCTACTAAACGAGCTAAGTCACTATTCGATTTATACATTAGAAGAAGAATTAAAGAAGGGCTATATAACAGTTCGTGGAGGGCATCGTGTAGGTCTTTCTGGAAGAGTTATTACTGAAAATGGACGAGTTAAGGCGATTCGTGATGTTACTTCATTTAATATTAGGATTGCTAGAGAAAAGATAGGTATTGCAGAGAATTATATTCCATATTTATATGATGGAAAGTGGTTAAATACGTTAATTATTGGTCCGCCACAAACAGGTAAAACAACGTTACTTAGAGATTTTGCGAGAGTAATAAGCAGTGGTTTTAAGCAGATCGAATCAAAAAAGGTAGGAATTGTTGATGAGCGATCAGAAATTGCAGGTTGTGTGAAGGGTGTTCCACAGCATCAGCTTGGTGAACGAATTGATGTTCTTGATGCTTGTCCAAAAGCGGAAGGCATGATGATGATGATTCGTTCAATGAGTCCTGATGTATTAATTGTGGATGAGATTGGTACGAAGGAAGATGCAGAAGCAGTGATGGAAGCCGTTCATGCAGGTGTACAGTTATTTGTTACCGTACATGGATATCAAGCTAGTGAGCTGACCAATCGCCCTACTTTAAAGATGTTATTACAAGCAAATGTATTTGACCGATATATGGAGTTATCTAGAAAAGATGGGCCTGGAACTGTTCAACAAATTCTTAATCAACATGGCGGGTATTTACAAATGGAAAGAAGTGGGACCAAATGATCAAGTGGATGGGTGCGTTACTCATAATTCTTGCAACAACCTGGGCTGGCTTCGAAGCCGCAAAGCATTTAAGTGAGAGAACAAGGCAGCTTAGACAACTAAAGGTAGCGCTACAATCATTAGAAGCTGAGATTATGTATGGACATACATCGTTAATTGTGGCGGCTCAACATATTGCTAAGCAATTACCGAAACCCTTATCAATGTTTTTCGAGCAATTTGCAAAAAAGCTAGAAAAAGGTCATACGAGTGTTAAGGGTGCTTGGGAGGAAAGTCTTCAAGATGTTTGGCGTTTCACTGCCCTTAAACAAGGTGAATATGAAGTGTTAAAACAGTTTGGCGAAACACTTGGTCAGCATGATCGAATCTCACAGCAAAAACATATAAAGTTAACGCTTTCGCATTTAGAGAGAGAAGAAGCAGATGCAATTGATCGGCAAAATCGCTATGAACGTATGATGAAAAGTCTAGGGGTATTAGCTGGTTTACTTTTAGTTATTTTATTGATGTAGAAGTGGAAGGGAGTCGTCGCAGGTGGGCGTAGATATTAACACGATCTTTCAAATTGCCGGGATAGGAATCGTCGTTGCATTCCTTCACACAATATTAGATCAAATGGGGAAAAAGGAATATGCACAATGGGTAACATTGATCGGCTTTATTTATATTTTATTCATGGTTGCATCAATTGTAGATGATCTATTTAAAAAGATAAAATCGGTCTTTCTTTTCCAAGGGTAAGGGGGGCTTCTCATCGAAATTATTCAAATTGTAGGTCTAGGGCTGATCGCAACTTTTCTTGCCCTAATCGTTAAAGAGCAAAAGCCCACCTTCGCCTTTATGCTTGTTGTATTTGTTGGTTGTGTTATTTTTTTATTTTTAATCGATCAGGTATATGAAATTATTCGAATGGTTGAACGAATTGCGATACATGCGAACGTTAATCTCATATATGTTGAAACGACTTTAAAGATAATTGGAATTGCTTATATTGCAGAGTTTGGTGCGCAAATAACAAAGGATGCTGGACAGGGTGCGATCGCATCAAAGATTGAACTAGGCGGGAAAATTCTAATCTTAACGATGGCAATCCCAATATTAACCGTCATTATTGAAACAGTTCTTGGAATGATTCCAGGTACGTAATAAGTGTGATAAGGAAATAGGGACTTCTTTTAATGGTATCCGATCACTGAATTTTGCTTCATTAATGAATAGTGAGCTTAATCAGTTCGCGCTCTATATTATATTTGGGCATTTAGTAATACAGTTTTACATTATTTTATACGGTGCGGTTTTTTCTCGATTGCATTTTGTATAAAGTTTGGAGGTGTGTAAATGCGAACGTTTCTAGCTCTTCTTCTTATTTCACTCTTTCTAGCAGTCCCAATAAATGTACAAGCCTCTGAGACACCTAAACAGACTGAAGAACCTGATATTCCTAATGCAAATATGATAGTCGATGAGCAGGTAGAAAGGCTCGAGATTAATGACATAAAAAACTATTGGGATGAAGTGATGACAGAATATGGTGGTTTTTTACCTGAAAGCCAGAAAGGTAGCTTGCTGCAATTTTTAAGTGGGGAAAAGGAACTTTCCTTTCAAGAATGGATGAAGGCGTTTCTGAAATTTTTATTTCATGAGCTACTAGCGAATGGGAAATTATTAGGTACGTTAATCTTGTTAACTGTTTTCAGCATGTTGTTGCAATTATTACAAAATGCATTTAATCAAAGCGCGGTAAGTAAGGTTGCCTACGCTCTCGTCTATATGGTGTTAATCATAATCGCTCTAAATAGCTTTCATGTTGCAATTCAATATACGAATAATGCCATTCAATCTATGACTAATTTCATCCTTGCGTTAATTCCTCTCTTATTAGCTTTAATGGCATCTTCAGGTGGACTAGCTTCAGCAGCCTTTTTTCATCCGGTCATTATCTTTTTAATGAATACAAGTGGATTGTTGATCCAAAATATTGTATTACCGTTACTGTTTCTCTCGGCCTTATTGAATATCGTTAGCACATTGACTGATCAATACAAAGTGACACAGCTTGCAGGATTACTTAGAAATATAAGCATTGGTCTGCTTGCATCGTTTTTAACCATATTCCTTGGTGTTATTTCTGTTCAAGGTGCTTCTGCTGCTGTTACAGATGGGATCACAATTCGAACGGCAAAGTTTATTACCGGAAATTTTATCCCTGTTTTAGGGAGAATGTTTACGGATGCGACAGATACGGTCATTAGTGCATCGATTTTATTAAAGAATACAGTTGGAGTGATCGGTGTAGCGATCTTGTTGTTAATTGCTGCATTTCCCGCAATTAAAGTATTATCACTAGCGTTTATTTATAAATTCGCCGCGTCGATTCTACAGCCTCTAGGTGGTGGGCCGGTTATCGCGTGTTTAGATATCATTAGTAAAAGTGTTATCTATATATTTGCAGCATTGGCAATTGTCTCTCTCATGTTTTTTTTAAGCTTAACAGTGATAATTGCCGCTGGTAACCTGACAATTATGATGCGGTAAAGCGAGTCTTATCGGTTTTTATGGGCAGTTATTTCCACCTGAGAGATTCTTTTGTTAATGCAGGGTAAGGGGGGAATCTACTATGTCATTTTTAACAGAATGGATTACTAATATTATCGTATTTATTTTACTAGCTGTGGTCATTGATTTATTATTACCAAATTCATCGATGCAGAAATATGCAAAAATGGTCATTAGCTTACTATTAATTATTGTAATAATCAATCCAATCTTTAAATTATTCAACACAGATATGAATGTAATCCTCTCAGAATTCCAGTCCGTGGCACCATCTGAAGAAAATGAGGTAAAAAATTTAATAGAATTTCAGAAAAAAGAAATACAAGCTTCACAACGTGCATATATTTTAGAACAAATGGCTGTCCAAATGAAAACGATGGCAAAAGAGGAGCTGGTGCAAAACTATGACGTAACGATTGAAACAATCCTTCTTTCCGAATCTGAACAAGTAGATGACATAAACTCTCAGAATGATCTCCAGCATATCCGTGTAGTCTTACAACGAAATGAAGCTGAGGAAGTAGCAGGTCAAGAAGCAGTGGAAGCCGTCCAATCAATAACCATTGACACCACAAATGAACTTCCAGCAGACGATCCAGAAGCAGAGCTA
The DNA here is from genome assembly GCF_017497975.1 of Metabacillus bambusae. GTDB lineage: Bacteria > Bacillota > Bacilli > Bacillales > Bacillaceae > Metabacillus > Metabacillus bambusae. Next base: position 190,041 of record NZ_JAGDEL010000007.1, read on the forward strand.
AATTCAGATGAGATTACAGCGTATTTAGCAAATATTTGGGAAGTAGAAGAAGAAAAAATCACACTCGAATTGGAAGGGGGGGAGGAGTCATTAGATGAGCAATAAAGAAAGCTTCATCCAAAAGCTAAAGTCCTTACTTGGCCAGTCAAATTCTAAGAAACCATCAAAATTTCAATATTTTATTCTTGTTTTCGTATTAGGGATAGCATTCATGCTTATTAGCAACCTTTTTACTACTGAAGAAAATAAGAATAACGCTTTACCGACTGCTTCTACAGCTACTGATGAAAGTACTGAAGTGTTCAAGCAAACAAAGGGAGAAAGTACCGGCTCCATCTCTGATTATGAAGCAGAATATGAAAACCAATTAAAAGAAGTACTAGAAACAATATCTGGTGTAGGAAATGTCTCAGTTGTGGTGAATGTTGATTCGACTTCACAAAAGATTGTTGAAAAAAACAGGGTAACTGGGAGTCAGGTTACAACAGAAACTGACCGTGAAGGCGGCAAAAGAGAAGTGGAAGACCAATCAACAGATGAACAAGTTGTCATCATTCAAGAAGGCGAAAAAGAGGTTCCGATTGTCGTACAAGTAAAAAAACCCGAGGTTCGTGGAGTCTTAATTGTCGCTCAAGGTGCTGACAACATTCATATAAAGCAAACAATTATAGACGCAGTAACTCGTGCATTAGGTGTACCTAGTCATCGCGTAGCTGTGGAGTCGAAAAAAATGAAGGAGGATGAATAGATGATGTTGAAAAAACAAACGGTTTGGTTATTAACAATGTTAAGTTTAGTGGTGGTATTGTCCGTCTATTATGTAACATCTCCAGACGGTGGAACTAGCAACATAGTCATGACAGAAGAGAATCAAGCTGTTAGTGAAAATACTGCAGAGGAAAATGAATTGGCGGAGGAAAAACAGCCAGCAGCTGAAGAAGAACAGCCTGAACCTGAAGAAGAAAAACAACCTGCAACAGAAGAAGAAAAACAGCCAGCTGAAGAAGGTAAAGACGGCAAAGACTCTGAAAAAGGAGAGTCCAAGGATGAAACTGGAGCTAATGCTGAAGAAGGAGAAGTACAAACAGAAGAGCTTGAGGATGGAACTGTAATTTCTAGTGTGACTAGCGATGAATTATTTGCAGAATTACGTATGGAATTAGAAGATCAGCGCAGCAAGAGAAAGGATCAGTTAGATACAATCGTTGCAAGTAATGATACAACTCCTGAAGAAAAGAACGAGGCGTATGACGAAATGGAAGCATTAGACGAAGCAGCACATAAGGAAACAGTTCTTGAAACGCTTATTAAATCACAAGGCTATGATGATGCACTTGTTCGTGCCGAAGGAAACAATGTGAAAATTACAGTAAAAGCATCGAAAGAGCATGACGCATCTGCAGCTAACAAAATTATGGTGCTTGTAAGAGATGAAATGGAAAATATGGAGAACGTTGTCGTTACATTTGAGCAATAATTAAGCATTAAATATATGAAAGGTCAATCTGAATGATCGGATTGGCCTTTTTTCATTTTTAAAAAAAATAAAAGATAAAACCATTTTTTATATTGACTAATTAGGTACATGAATGACAAGATGGTAAACTATGATATAGAATGTAAAATACGGCTGGCAGAGCTGAATAAAAAGGAAATTAATCAAAAACACCTGTGGCAATCAGTAGAAACCTGAGGAAATGGGTACAATTGTTGTTGAATTTCTTCAGTGATGTATCGTAAGATAATATTATGGGACTAAGTTTTAGTACTAGACTATAAATTAGTAGATCATGTTTTTACGTAAATGATCATATGATTAAAGGGGTGCCTAAGCATGCTAAAAATACAAGAAATCAGAGAAATTATTAAATTAATCGATCAATCCTCTATTAATGAATTTTCATTTGAGCACGAAGGTTCAAAAATAAAAATGAAAAAGCAATTACCTGAAGTCGAAACGGTAGTACGTACTGTAACCACTTCTCCTACACTTGAGTCCGTACAAGCACAACCAGTACAAGCCCAAGCACCAGTTGTTGAAGCTCCAAAACAGGATACTGTTGAAGCACCTACAGCTGATACATCTCATTTACATAAGATTACGTCTCCAATGGTAGGTACGTTTTACGCTGCTTCTTCACCTGAAGCTGGCAATTACGTAGAAGTTGGATCTAAGGTTACAAAAGAATCAGTTGTTTGTATTGTAGAAGCAATGAAGCTCTTCAATGAAATTGAAGCAGAAGTGAAGGGTGAGATCGTCGAAATACTCGTTCAAAATGGACAGCTTGTCGAGTATGGTCAACCTTTATTCCTTGTTAAGCCTGAGTAAGGAGCCAAAATGATGATAAAGAAATTACTAATCGCCAATCGAGGAGAAATTGCTGTTCGAATTATCCGAGCATGTAAGGAATTAGATATCGAAACAGTTGCTGTTTTTTCTGAAGCAGATCGTGAAGCATTACATGTACAGCTTGCAGATGAAGCGTACTGTATCGGCCCAACTGCTTCGAAAGATAGCTATTTAAATTTTACAAACATTATTAGTGTCGCAAAATTAACTGGAAGCGAAGCAATTCATCCAGGCTATGGTTTCTTAGCAGAAAATGCCGATTTTGCAGAGCTTTGTAAAGAATGCAATATTATCTTTGTCGGACCAAGTGCAGAAGCCATTTCAAAAATGGGCACAAAGGATGTTGCAAGAGAAACAATGCGTAAAGCAGGTGTCCCAATAGTTCCAGGTTCTAAAGGAATTATTGAAAACATCGAAGAAGCAAAAATGCTGGCAAACGATATGGGATATCCTGTTATAATAAAAGCAACTGCTGGTGGTGGTGGAAAAGGTATCCGCGTTGCTGTAGATGAGCAAGCACTAGTAAAAGGGATTGAAATTACCCAACAAGAGGCTGCTACTGCATTTGGTAACCCAGGTGTTTATATTGAGAAATATATTGAGGATTTCCGACATGTAGAAATTCAAGTGTTAGCTGATTCACATGGAAATGTTATTCATCTAGGTGAACGTGACTGTTCCATTCAACGTAGACTGCAAAAGCTTATTGAAGAAACGCCATCACCTGCGCTCGATGAAACAATTCGTGCACAAATGGGTGATGCCGCGGTTAAAGCAGCTGCTGCAGTAGCTTATACAGGTGCAGGAACGGTTGAATTTATTTTTGATCACATTAATAAAAAGTTTTACTTTATGGAAATGAATACACGTATTCAAGTAGAGCATCCGGTCACAGAAATGGTAACCGGAATAGACTTAATTAAAGAGCAAATTAAAGTTGCTTCAGGAGAAAAGTTACCTGTGACTCAAGAAGAGGTTTCATTTAATGGCTGGGCAATTGAATGCCGGATTAATGCCGAAAATCCTGAAAAGAACTTTATGCCATCCCCAGGTAAAATTGAGATGTACTTGCCCCCTGGTGGTCTAGGTGTTAGAGTAGATTCAGCGGTATATCCAGGGTACTCCATTCCACCGTACTATGATTCAATGATAGCTAAGCTTATAACGTACGGTGCGACAAGAGAAGAAGCAATTGCTCGAATGAAGCGTGCATTAAGTGAATTTGTTATAGAAGGAATATCTACAACAATTCCATTCCATTTGCGACTTCTTGAACATGAAAAATTTGTATCAGGTGATTTTAACACGAAATTTTTAGAAATGTATAAGGTCATGGATTCGTAAATTTATTCGGAGGTGCTGACCCTTGAAAGATACTAATAACGTTTTAGAAATGAATCAAGATTACAACGGCTTAGGCAAAGTAGAGATCGCTCCAGAAGTAATAGAAGTCATTGCAGGTATTGCAGCATCAGAAATAGAAGGTGTTGCGTCAATGCGTGGAAACTTTGCAGCAGGTGTAGTTGAGCGACTTGGTAAGAAAAATCACGGTAAGGGTGTAAAAGTTGAACTTACTGAAGAAGGCATTGTTATCGAAGTATATTGTGTCATGATTTTTGGTGTATCCATTCCTACTGTTGCACAGAAAATTCAAGACAACATCCGTCAAGCTTTACTAAACATGACAGCTTTAGAAGTTAATGAAGTAAACATACATGTTGTGGGCATTCAATTCGAATCAAAGACACAAGAAGTTGAAGTTGATCAAGAAATGTAATTTGGTCTTATTTTTGCAAGAGCAAAACCAGAGGGTTGGCCCCTTTGGTTTTCTTTTGTTTTTGAGAGAGTTTATATATTTTCATGCTACTGGTTATATTGTTACTATAGAAATAGGCTTTGTTTAAGCTCACTGTTGATTTTAAGCACTTTCTTGATTGGAGCGGAAAGCGAACGCCTACAGCGGAAATCAACAACCAAGTTTAACAGAGCCTAGAAATAAAATAAACTACGAATGTTTTATAATAATAAAGCCTTTTCATTCGGAAATACATAAAAACAATCAATTTTCGGCATGAATCTGACAGTTGGATATGGTATGATCACTTTATGACATTCGACTTTTAAACATTAAAGGAGCAAGAAAAGAATGAAACGAAGAACAGCAAGAGAAAAGGCACTACAGGCGCTATTTCAAGTGAATGTTAGTAATATAGAACCAAACGAAGCAATTGAGCATGTACTAGACGAAGAGACTGCAGATCAATTTATGAATAGTCTTGTTTTCGGAACAATCGAGCATGAAAAAGAGCTAGACGAGTTAATTACGCCTCACCTAGTTAATTGGACAATTGATCGCTTAGCGAATATCGATAAAACGATCTTACGTATGGCTGCTTATGAACTTAAATATGAAGATGTTCCAGCAAATGTAACATTAGATGAAGCAGTGGAACTCGCAAAAGCGTTTGGGGATGATCATTCCAGTAAATTCGTCAATGGTGTTCTCTCTAAAATCAAAAAAGGCCTGTAAAGAGGTAATGTAAAGTTTGAGGAGGAATTAAGAATGGCTGCAACGATTATTGATGGAAAAGAATTATCAAAAGCAAAAAGAAGTGAATTAGCAAAAGAAGTGGAACAAATTAAAGCAAAAGGTTTATTACCAAAGCTAGTCGTTATTTTAGTTGGGGACAACCCTGCTTCACTTTCCTATATTAGAGGAAAACAAAAAGCATCTGAGGAAATCGGTGTTGGCTTTAAATTAGAAAATTTCCCTGAATCTTTTACAGAAAAAGAATTGCTTGATGTGATTGAGCACTACAATAATAATGATGAATACCATGGGATATTAGTTCAACTGCCACTCCCTGCACATATTAATGAAACGGCTGTTGTTGAAAAAATCTCACCTCTAAAAGATGTAGATGGCTTTCATCCAATTAATATTGGACGTATGATGACAGGTCAAGAAACATTTTTACCTTGTACACCAGCTGGAATTGTTGAAATGATTAAGTCAGTTGGTGTAGAAATGACTGGGAAGAATGTGGTTGTTGTTGGAAGAAGTAATATTGTCGGAAAACCAGTTGGGCAACTTCTTCTAAACGAACATGCAACGGTTACTTACTGTCATTCAAAAACGAAGGATTTATCAGCTTATACGAAAGAGGCAGATATCTTGGTAGCTGCTGTTGGCCGAGCTAATTTTATTAAAGGCGAGGACATTAAACCAGGAGCTGTTGTCATTGATGTAGGTGTTAATAGACTTGAAACGGGAAAATTATGTGGTGATGTTGTTTTTGATGAAGCGAAAGAAGTTGCTAGCTTCATAACACCAGTTCCAGGTGGAGTAGGTCCAATGACTATTACGATGCTAGCTCATAATACAGTTCAATCTGCAAAACAATTTCTAAGTACTAAATAAACCATACCCAAAAGCGGGACGGAGAAAGGTCTTTATTTACTCCGTCCCTATTCCATCATTTTTAAGATATTAGTGTAGTAAAAGGAGGTTGTACTATGAGTGAAATAAAATATGTAACAGTTACAGCCTTAACGAAATACATAAAACGTAAATTTGATGTTGATCCTCATTTAACCGATATTTGGATAAAGGGTGAGATCTCAAATTTCAATTTACATAGTCGTGGTCATATGTATTTTACATTGAAGGATGAAAAGGCAAGAATTCAAGCCGTCATGTTCGCAGGTGCAAATAAATCAATGAAGTTTAAACCAGAAAATGGTATGAAGGTACTTATCCGTGGCGAAATCTCGGTTTATGAACAAAGTGGTGGCTATCAGGTTTATGTGAAGGAAATGCAGCCAGATGGTATCGGAAGTCTATATTTGGCTTACGAGGAATTGAAAAAAACACTGCAAAAAGAAGGACTTTTTGATCCCGTTCACAAAAAGCCAATACCAAAATACCCGGATCAGGTTGGGGTCATAACTTCACCTACAGGTGCTGCAATTCGTGATATTTTAACAACGATTAATCGTCGTTACCCACTTGCAAAGGTTATTTTAATACCTGCTCTTGTACAAGGAGTTCAGGCAGGTGCATCTGTAGCAAAAGCAATAAAAACAGCGAATCAGCTAAATACTTTAGATGTTTTAATTGTTGGTCGAGGTGGAGGTTCAATTGAAGAACTATGGGCGTTTAACGAAGAAATCGTAGCAAGAGAAATTTTTGCATCACAAATACCAATTATCTCTGCTGTAGGACATGAAACAGATTATACAATTGCTGATTTTGTAGCCGATTTAAGAGCTCCTACACCAACTGGTGCTGCCGAACTAGCTGTACCTCATTTTTCCGAATTAATGGATCGCTTATTAGAACGTAAAAATAGGCTTAAAAGAACCATGCGGGAGAAAATAACCTCTAATAAAGACCGGTTAAACCATTATCAAACATCCTATGCCTTTAAATATCCAAAACAGCTTTATTTACAAAAGGAGCAGCAATTAGATTTAATTGTTGAACGCCTTAATAAAGAAGGACAAAGGGCCATCATCCATAAAAGAGACTCCTTCACACAGGTGAAAAATCGACTTGCAAATGTACATCCAAAGGGTCAAATTAAACGATCAATGGAAGCGTATCAATTATTGTTGAAAAAGCTTAATAGAGAAATGGGTTCTGTACTAACATATAAACATTCGCAATTTAATGAAACAATTGCTAAACTAAATGCATTAAGTCCGCTAAGAGTTATGGACAGGGGATATAGCCTTGTTTATCATGAAAAAGAACTTGTTAAAAGTATTAATCAAATTGAGGCAGGACAGATAGTAAAAGTACAACTTAAAGATGGTCAACTAGACTGTAAAGTACAGGGAATAGAGGAGAGATCCGTTAATGAGTAAGGAAGAGCAAAAAGCTAAGGAAGTATCCTTTGAACATGCCATGCAACAGTTAGAGGAAATCGTTGGGAAGCTTGAGGAAGGAGACGTACCTCTTGAAAAGGCGATTGAATACTTTCAAAAGGGTATGGAGCTTTCAAAGCTTTGTCATGATAAGCTACAGCATGTAGAAAAACAAATGGATTTTATTTTACGTGAGGATGGGGAATTAAAGCCATTTGAACTGCAGGAGGAAGAAAAAGCGTGACCATGCAGCTTAACGACTTTTTAGTTTCACGTAAACAAATCATTGAAAAAGCAATGCCTGAGTATATTGAAAAGCTTCAAGCACCAAAAACATTAAAAGACGCAATGCTATATTCATTAGGAGCAGGTGGAAAACGCTTGCGTCCAATTCTTGTTTTAGCATTGCTTCATACATACAAACAAACTGAGAATTTAGGTGTAGCTACAGCTTGTGCAATTGAAATGATTCACACCTATTCACTTATACATGATGACCTTCCATGCATGGATGATGACGACTTAAGACGTGGAAAGCCGACAAACCATAAAGTTTTTGGCGAAGCAATGGCCGTATTAGCAGGTGATGGACTTTTAACACAAAGCTTTTCACTAATTGTAAATGATCCTTATCCCTCACCGGAAAACAAGCTTCGCGTTGTTTCAGAACTAGTAAAAGCTGCAGGCGCAGAAGGGATGGTCGGTGGACAGGTTGCTGATATGGAGGGTGAAGCCAAAAGTTTAACCCTTGAAGAACTTCAGTACATCCATGAAAACAAGACAGCTAAACTCTTAGGATTTAGCATTATTTCAGGTGCAATTTTGGCGGGAGCCCCGGAAGAGGATATCGAAAAACTGCGTCAATATGCTTATCATCTAGGTATTGCATTTCAAATTCGTGACGATATTTTAGATATTGAAGGGAACGAAGACGTTTTAGGGAAGCCAGTTGGATCTGATACTACGAATGAGAAGACGACATATCCCTCCATCCTAACGATGCAAGGTGCAAAAGAAAAACTCAATGATCACATTGACCATGCAAAGTCGGTTTTAAATAGCTTATCTGTTCATTCAAATTTACTTGTTCAAATGTGTGATTTAATAGCTAATAGGGATCATTAATCAAAATGAAAAAAGTTAAGAAGGATTTTACTAAAACCGTTTCCAATTGGTAGCGGTTTTTTGTCCTATTTACTCGTTTTCTCAGAACTTCTCCCAGTTGTGATTGACTTAAAATATTGTAATTAAAGCTATTTTATGGTAAGTTTTTGCTTGCACATATTCGTCCTTTTAATACGGGAATTACTAGATACTAATAATAAATCTTAAATTGTTTTCAAATAAAAGAAGTTTACGTTAAAATATAAAGATAAGACTAAGGTATAAGAACGAATTATATACAAACACGAATATAGAATCAAACTGAACCCGAAAGTGAGTGATCCATTTGGATCTTCTATCCATTAAAGACCCAAGCTTTTTAAAAAAGCTATCGAATAACGACCTTGAAAAACTTAGTGCGGAAATTCGGCAATTTTTAATTGAAAAGCTATCAGAAACTGGAGGACATATTGGTCCAAACTTAGGTGTTGTTGAGCTAACAGTTGCCCTTCACAAAGTTTTTGACAGTCCAAAAGATAAATTTATTTGGGATGTAGGACATCAATCCTATGTTCATAAAATATTAACTGGAAGAGCGAATGAATTTGATACATTACGTCAATACAAAGGCCTTTGCGGTTTTCCGAAACGTAATGAAAGTGAACACGATGTGTGGGAGACAGGTCATAGTTCAACATCATTATCCGCGGCAATGGGTATGGTCATTGCAAGAGATTTAAAGAAAACAAATGAACATGTAATCCCCGTAATAGGTGATGGAGCACTAACTGGTGGTATGGCTCTTGAGGCCCTAAATCATATTGGGCATGAGCAAAAGGATATTATCGTTGTTCTAAATGACAATGAAATGTCGATTGCCCCTAACGTTGGTGCGCTTCATAATGTTCTTGGCCGACTAAGAACAGCCGGAAAGTATCAGTGGGTAAAGGATGAGCTTGAATATTTATTAAAGAAAATTCCTGCTGTAGGCGGCAAACTAGCATCAACAGCTGAGCGAGTGAAGGATAGTTTAAAATACATGCTAGTCTCAGGTGTGTTTTTTGAAGAATTAGGTTTTACTTATTTAGGACCAATTGACGGACATAATTATGAAGATTTATTTGAAAATCTTCAATATGCTAAAAAAACCTCTGGACCAGTTCTTCTTCATGTGATCACTAAGAAAGGAAAAGGGTATAAACCTGCAGAAACAGACACAATTGGTACATGGCATGGCACTGGGCCATACAAAATTGAGACTGGTGATTTCTTAAAACCGAAAGTAGTTGGACCAGCCTGGAGTAAGCTTGTAAGTGATACCGTCCTTAAGCTTGCTCGTGAGGATGAGCGAATTGTCGCTGTGACACCTGCTATGCCAGTTGGATCTAAGTTAGAAGCATTTGCGGAAGAGTTCCCGGACCGTATGTTTGACGTTGGAATTGCTGAACAGCATGCTACCACTATGGCAGCTGGACTCGCTACACAAAATATGAAGCCGTTTTTAGCAATCTATTCAACATTTTTACAACGAGCATATGATCAAGTTGTTCATGATATTTGCCGTCAAAATTTAAATGTATTTATTGGAATTGATAGATCAGGACTTGTTGGTGCGGATGGAGAAACACATCAAGGTGTTTTTGATATTGCGTTTTTACGACATTTGCCAAACATGGTGCTGATGATGGCGAAAGATGAAAATGAAGGCCAACATCTTGTTAATACAGCTCTGAAATATAATGATGGACCTATCGCGCTTCGCTATGCACGTGGTAATGGAATCGGTGTGAAAATGGATGAAGAGCTTAAAGAAATCCCGATTGGCACGTGGGAAGTACTTAGAGAAGGTAGAGATGCTGTCATTCTTACATTCGGCACGACCATTGAAATGGCAATAGAAGCTGCTGAAAACTTAGCGAAACAAGGTAAATCTATTCGAGTTGTTAATGCACGTTTTATCAAACCTTTAGATGAAAACATGCTTCATGAAATTTTCACTGAACATATTCCAGTTTTAACGATTGAGGAAGCTGTTTTACAAGGTGGATTTGGTAGTGCTGTTTTAGAGTTTGCCCAAGAAAATAACTATTACCAAACAAAAATTTCTCGTATAGGAATCCCAGACCGTTTTATTGAACATGGTAGTGTTTCCAAATTGCTTGAAGAGATCGGTATGACGACAGAAAATGTCATTACCCAGCTTAAAGCAATGATACCTGAAAAAGAGAAAAAGGTACTTAGATCATGAGTAATAAAAAGGAAAGACTAGATATATTACTAGTTGAAAACGGTTTGTTTGAAACAAGAGAAAAAGCGAAGCGTGCGATTATGGCAGGAATTGTATATGGCAATGAAGAACGTTTAGACAAGCCGGGAGAAAAGGTTTCCCGTGACCTTGTATTAACGATAAAGGGGAATACTCTTCCTTATGTAAGTCGTGGGGGCTTGAAGCTAGAAAAAGCAATGCGAGATTTTAATCTACATGTACAAGATAAAATCATGATTGATATTGGTTCTTCTACAGGTGGTTTTACAGATTGTGCTCTCCAAAGTGGTGCTAAGCTCTCATATGCAGTAGATGTAGGCTATAATCAATTAGCATGGAAGCTGCGTCAAGATGAGCGTGTAGTCGTTATGGAGCGGACAAACTTTCGCTACTCTACTGCTGCAGATTTTGAAAAAGGGTTACCAGAATTTGCATCGATTGATGTATCCTTTATTTCGTTAAAACTTATTTTACCTGTGTTAAAAACAATTTTAGTTCCACATAGCGATATTGTTGCTTTAGTAAAGCCACAATTTGAAGCAGGAAGAGAGCTAGTTGGTAAAAAAGGAATTATTCGTGATCCGAAAGTTCATGAGCTTGTATTAAATGAAATGGTCAGCTTTGCTCTAAAAGAAGGGTATGATATTTATAACTTATCATACTCACCGATCACAGGGGGAGATGGAAACATCGAGTTCCTTTTACATCTTCGCTTCGAAGGATCCCAAGAGCAAGGGACAAATCATTTTGGAATTCCCGCTAGTGATGTTGTCGAAGAAGCACATGCAAAACTAAAAGAGAATAAGCTCAAAGAAAAGCAGGAAAAATAGCAATTGCTATTATCCTGTTTTTTTCTTGATAGAGAATACCAGTTGCTAACATCTAAGGTTTTTCTAAATTATCTGGATATTCATGCAACTTGTGAATTATTAGTTTTTTATCATTTGAATCAAAAAAGTCCTAATAATCATTGTTTTATGCAGTTTTATCCGAATGATTTTTATTAAAACTGTACATTTTAAGGGTTTTAATATAAGATGAAAGGTATAAACATGCAGAAAATGTATAAAAATGCATCATTGCCAAAAGGGGTGCTTTAATGAATAAAGGACAAAGACATATAAAAATTCGTGAAATAATTTCAAACAATGATATTGAAACACAAGATGAATTAGTTGATTTATTAAAAGGAATGGGATTTAATGTAACACAAGCTACAGTATCTCGTGATATTAAAGAGCTTCATTTAGTAAAAGTTCCGATGATGGATGGACGCTATAAATACAGCTTGCCTGCTGATCAGCGCTTTAATCCATTACAAAAGTTAAAACGTGCATTAATGGATGCTTTTGTTAAAATTGACTCAGCAGGCCATATGCTCGTTATGAAAACTCTTCCAGGAAACGCAAACGCAATTGGTGCACTAATTGATAATCTTGATTGGGATGAGGTTTTAGGTACGATATGTGGAGATGATACGATCTTAATCATCTGTAGAACTGCACAAGATACCGATTCAATATCAGAACGATTTTTGGACATGCTTTAAATTTAGAAAAAACATACGAAATAAGCCAAATTAAACAAGAGGTGTGATTTTGTTTGTTAGCGGAATTATCTATAAAAAACTTTGCCATAATTGAGTCGTTAACCGTTTCTTTTGAAAAAGGACTAACAGTGTTAACAGGAGAAACTGGCGCAGGTAAATCAATTATTATTGACGCTATTCATTTACTAGCTGGGGCTAGAGGATCTTCTGAATTTGTTCGCTACGGAGAGAAACGAGCAGAGCTTGAAGGGCTGTTCCTTTTAGATGATGAAAAACACCCTGTCTATACAAAATGTGAAGATTTTGGCATTGATGTGAGCGACGGGATGATTGTTTTAAGAAGGGATTTATCATCTTCAGGTAAAAGTATATGTCGTATTAACGGAAAGCTTGTTACGATTGCAATTTTAAGGGAAATAGGACAGTATCTAGTTGATATTCATGGACAGCATGACAATCAGGAGCTTATGAATGAAGAAAACCATTTAACACTGCTTGACCAATATGGTGGAAAAAAAGTAAAGCAAGCACTTGGAGAATATGTAGAAATTTATAAAAGCTTCGACTTGCTCCGGAAAAAGATCACCCAACTTTCGGAAAATGAGCAAGAGATGGCACATCGTCTTGACCTTCTTCAATTTCAGTTAGAGGAAATTGAAAGTGCAGATCTACAACCAAAGGAAGATGAACTTCTACAGGAAGAAAAAACTCAGATTTCTAACTATGAAAAAATTTATGAATCATTGCAAAATAGTTACAATTCACTACATGGTGAGCACAAAGGGCTAGATTGGGTCGGACATGCTATGAGTAATCTAGAAGATGTTGGCTTGATAAATACTACCTTGAAGGAGCTCTCTGAAACAATTTCAAATGCATATTATCTACTTGAGGATCTTTCTTATCAAGTTCGGAATGAATTAGAAGCACTTGAGTTTGATCCAGAGCGCTTAAATTTTGTAGAAAGTCGCTTAAATGAAATAAATCATTTAAAACGAAAATATGGGCAATCCGTTGAGGAAATATTAACTTATTCTGCTAAAATTGAAGACGAAATTGATACGATCCAAAATCGTGATAGTCATTTACATAAGCTACAAAAGGAGCTTGATTCTGTCCTTCAAGATCTAACGATTGAAGCAAATAATGTGACCAGCATCCGGAAAAATTTTGCAAAAGTGTTAATTGATGAAATACATCGCGAGTTAAAAGAGCTTTATATGGAAAAAACAACGTTTGATGTAAACTTTGCTAAAAAACGAACATCAACAAATGATCTGAAATATTCTCCTGCAGGTATTGATGAAGTAGAATTCTATTTGTCAACCAATCCTGGTGAACCATTAAAGCCGCTTAGTAAAACCGCGTCTGGTGGGGAGCTCTCAAGAATAATGCTTGCAATGAAAAGCATTTTCTCGCAGCATCAAGGAATTACCTCAATTATTTTTGATGAAGTTGATACAGGTGTAAGTGGACGTGTCGCACAAGCAATCGCCGAAAAAATTTACCGTGTTTCAAACGGTTCTCAGGTTTTATGTATAACTCACTTACCACAGGTTGCGGCAATGGCTGATACTCATTTATATATAGCAAAAGAAACGAATACAGGCCGGACAAAAACAAGTGTTAAGCCGCTTGCTGAAGAAGAAAAAATTAAAGAAATAGGTCGGATGATAGCTGGTGTTGAAGTTACTGAGCTATCAAAGGAACATGCAAAAGAGCTCCTTGCTTTAGCACATTCGTCAAAAGGTTAAACATAAAAAGCTGCCAAATAAGGTAGCTTTTTATTTGTATATGTTAGTCTTGAACCGAAATTATTCAATTATGCTTAAAACTTACAACAAAACCTTCAATTTTCTAGATATTCAAGTTATAAATGTGCGCTCAAAAGGCTAAATTAAAACTGTAGCCATATATAGTTGTGGTGTGTGTTAGGAGCGAGGAGAGTGAAAGTTATTGCAGACAGATAAAATCAGAAAAATAGTTGGTGTAATTCTCCTTGTTTCACTCATGAGTTTAGGATTTGTAAAAGAAGTAAAGGAATACGTGAAACTACCTAATAATATGTCGGTATTTGAATCACAAGATGTGAGCGTGCAAAGTTCATTTCCTGTAAATGCTACTCAAGACGCAGAAGAAGCATTTACAGTTCAGAAAAATAGTGATGGCAAGACACTTGATGTTCATGGAAAAAAAGCGGGTGAAGGAGAAGTTGTTTTTGACCTAGCTGGCTTTCCAGTAAAAAAGATTGGTGTGAACGTCCTTCCTGATTTTAAGGTAATCCCTGGAGGACAATCAATTGGTGTAAAACTGAATACTCTTGGCGTATTGGTGGTTGGACATCATCAAATAAATACACCTGAAGGTAAAAAATCACCAGGAGAAATTGCTGGTGTCCAGGTCGGAGATATCATTACAAACATCAATGGAACGAAAATTGAACAAATGAGTGATGTAACCCCTTTTATCCAAAATGCAGGAAAAACTGGTGAACCTCTTGATTTAGTTTTAACAAGAGAAGAAACAGAAGTAAAAACAAAGCTATATCCACTAAAGGATGAAAATGATCGATCATTTCGAATCGGCTTGTATATTCGTGATTCTGCTGCAGGGATTGGAACGATGACTTTTTATGATCCAAAGTCAAAAAAATATGGTGCATTAGGACATGTTATTTCTGACATGGATACCAAAAAACCAATTGTTGTAGAAGATGGACAAATCGTTCGATCGACAGTCACATCCATTGAAAAAGGGAGTAACGGGAATCCAGGAGAAAAACTTGCACGATTCTCAGGAGACCGTGAAGTAATCGGAAACATTACTCGTAACAGTCCTTTTGGGATTTTTGGAGAGCTTAATCAAGATATTAGCAATGGTGTAAATGATGAAGCATTGCCGATAGCACTTTCGAATGAAGTAAAAGAAGGTCCGGCAAAAATTCTAACCGTTGTTAACAATGATAAAGTTGAGGAGTTTGAAGTAGAGGTTGTTAGCTCGGTACCGCAGAAATTCCCGGCGACAAAAGGAATGGTCATCAAAATTACTGATGAAAAATTATTAGATAAAACGGGTGGGATTGTTCAAGGAATGAGTGGAAGCCCAATTATCCAAAATGGAAAAGTAATCGGTGCAGTAACACATGTTTTTGTTAATGATCCAACAAGTGGGTACGGTGTTCACATTGAATGGATGTTAAATGAAGCTGGAATTGATATTTATTCAAAACAAAAACAGAAAGTAAGCTAATGAAAATGCTGTCAAGAAAATTTTCTTTCTTGGCGGTTTTTTTATTTTCTGCTTTTATTTTCATGAGGAATTATGTAAAATAGAAATGGAAAGATTTTTCGACAAAACTACCTTAGTCTCTAAATGTCAAATGACGTATTTAGTCGAAAAAGGGAGCAAATTGAAGCGAGATTAAGATAATCTCCGATTTTTAAAGTTTTTTTATAAAAATAAAGGATTTACACCCACATTGTCGAAATTGTTAGGTATAATCGTGTATAGATATAAGACATAATGGCAAAACGAGACTGAGGAGGAAGATTTGTGAAAAAAATTAAAGTTTGTATAGTTGATGATAACCGTGAACTTGTAGGTTTATTAGAGGAGTACCTTTCAAGTCAAGATGATATTGAGGTTCTTGGTGTAGCATACAATGGCCAAGAATGTATAGATATGTTAAAAGATAAGGAACCTGATGTTTTAGTCTTAGATATTATTATGCCACATTTAGACGGCTTAGGCGTTTTAGAAAAGTTAAGACAAATGGATCGTCCACAGCCAAATGTCATCATGTTAACAGCCTTTGGACAAGAGGATGTTACGAAAAAGGCAGTGGATCTTGGTGCTGCATACTTTATTTTAAAACCATTCGATATGGAAGGATTAGCGAGTCATATTCGCCAAGTCAGTGGGAACGCTGCACCACTTATTAAACGAGCTAGCTCTTCAATTAGATCATCTAATGAATCTCATGGTAAGGGTAAAAATCTTGATGCAAGCATTACAAGTATAATCCATGAAATTGGCGTACCAGCACATATTAAAGGATATCTATATTTACGTGAAGCAATCTCTATGGTTTACAACGATATCGAATTATTAGGCTCTATTACAAAGGTGTTATATCCAGACATCGCAAAAAAATACAACACAACTGCTTCACGTGTTGAAAGGGCTATTCGTCATGCAATTGAAGTGGCATGGAGCCGTGGAAACATAGAATCGATCTCCTCTTTATTTGGTTATACGGTAAGCATGACAAAAGCAAAACCTACGAATTCTGAATTTATCGCAATGGTCGCTGATAAGCTGCGTTTAGAGCATAAAGCTAGCTAGGAGGGTTAGTGATAAGGAATTTCACCTTATAACTAAGCCGTTAAATTCTTAGGAATTATAATTAAAATTAAATTCAAAACTAATATGCTTTTTCGCAAAGACCAATGGATAAAATTATTCCTTGGTCTTTTTATTTTACATATAAAATCACTATTTAATTTTAATTGGTAGAATGTTACTATAAATAGAGATTTAGAAAGGAAGTCAAAATTGAAAAATATTAAAAAATTAGGACTAATCTTCGTTTTATTTATAGGGATTGTTGTGTTATTTGTTAATTTTGCTTTGCCATCAAAAGAACAAGAAGAGCCAAATGAAAATGAAATCACTGAAAATGAAGTCGAAGCTGTGGCTGAACCAGAACTTGATCAAAATGAGGAAATAGAAGAAAAAGAATATAATCTCAAGCTCAAAGCGTTGGTGAAGAACCAATTTGAGTATTTCGATTCGATTGTTAATGGAAGTTATTTTAGAAATTCTAGAAAAAATGGACCAGATGGAATATATCCAGATGGTTGGGTTTCAAATAAAGTTAAAAATGAAATGCGTCAAAGAGCAAAAGAAATAGATGAACTTTTACCAGAGAATATAAATGATCCAATCTCTCAAGATTTGATTAATGTGTTAGTTAGGATTAATCAAACTTCAAGTCTTTTAGATACTCAAAAAAATGTTTATCAAATTCATAGAACTCTTTACAATTTAAATGTTGACTTAAATGGATATGAACTAGAAGAGGGTAAGTTTGATCCAGAAAATGATTGGACTCAAGTTTTTGGGGAAAAAATTGACCAAAGTGTTAAAACGGAAGAAGAGATAAAAATGAGGAATTTAGAAACAGAAACTGATAAAATGGGTGAATGATTCTGAGCAAGTTATTTTAAGTTATTGGATTTGCTTTAACTAAAATCTTTATAAGTCAGAATGAAATGTTGTTGTATCATTACATAGCAAAGCTCGTTACTAATACTAAAAAAGAAACCACTGATATTAATCATCGGTGGTTTCTCATCGTTTCAATAATTATAGAATGGCTCTTAAAAAGAAAAGGATTTTTGGTTGCAATATTATCATCGCCCATAAAAGTTCATTGACTTAAATGTATTAAGAAGTCCAACGCAAAGACCAACACAAGAAATTGTAATAAATGAGTATATTAACTTGAAGTCATGTAATACAATAATTCCTGCAATTATGATTAATGAATCAATGATGAAAATAACGATTCCAGGATTAATCGCTTTCGATTTTGAGATTAAAAGTGCTAATAAATCGATTCCACCTGGGCTGATATGTGACCTTAGCATGAATCCAACACCGATTCCAATAATTAATCCCCCTAGAATGGCACTTGTTATGATTGGAAGGTGTACCAAGCCGTTGAGTGGTGAAAGCAAATCAATGATAGTTGAGGTAAAGATCAATCCAAGAATCGCATTTATGAAATAAGTTTTATCGTATAGAAGTGATAGAAGATAAATAGGGGTATTGATCATAATCATTATTTGTCCGAGCTTAATTCCCCAAATATACTTGATAAGTAAACTTATTCCAAAAATTCCCCCATTTATAAGATGAATAGGCAGTATGAACATGTTGACCCCTATTCCGATACAAATACTAGAAAAAAGTAAAACAGCAAACTTTTTCATGTAAAGCATTCCCCTTGTCCATATCGTTATCTTAAACTATATGAGGGAAAAGCTAATATATTACGTCATAACATTGGGTTGAATGGTTTTTCTTAGTGGGGCATGAGTGAATATTTATATCATTAATAGAGTTTAGGTGAAATGAAAACCAGTGAAATAATCACTGGTTCTTTTTAAGTATGATAGTACTACAAAGATCAATTTACTTCTTTCAGTACAAATAACTTTGAATCATAATCATGTGGATGCTCTCTGGACCAAAATTCTGAAGCGCGATCTGTGTAATCTTCGCCTAGAACAATACCGAGATTCATTAACTCATCACCGTAATGGGTTGATTTGATTCCTTCAATTGCATATAACTTGTCAGAATCTAAACCTTTTAGCTTTAGGCGATAATATTTATCATTAGGCTTTGCTAGAACCTTATAATAACCAACAAGTGCTTCAGTTTTATCTTTCGAAACGACCATCCAGGAGACTTCATTTGATTCGAATGGACTTAGTAAACGGTGAAAATCCCCGCTGCGAACTAAGCTCCGCTTTTCTTTAAAAAATGCAACCTGTTCCTTTACCTTTGCTTTTTCTTCATCACTTAATTTCGTTATATCTAGTTCATAACCAAATGTCCCAAAATACGCAACATTCGCGCGTGTATCAATTGGAGTCATACGTCCTACTTGATGATTTGGAATTGCAGATATGTGGCTACCAATTGAGCTTAACGGATAGACCATTGATGTTCCGTATTGGATTTTTAAGCGTTCAACCGCATCTGTGTTATCACTAGCCCAGGCTTGAGGCGCATAAAACAATAAGCCGGGATCAAAGCGAGCACCGCCACCAGCACATGATTCGAATAAAATTTCAGGATATTTCGCAATTAATCGTTCATAGAGCTCATAAACACCCAAAATATAACGATGGAACAATTCACCTTGCTGATCAGCATCTAAGCTAGTCGAATACGCTTCTGTAATATATCGATTCATGTCCCATTTAATATAAGAAATCTTAGAATCATTAATAATGTTATCCATCAGGGTGAAGATATGGTCAACCACCTCATGCCTTGAGAAATCTAAAATGAATTGATTTCGTCCATGTGATGAGCGACGTTCTGGTGTTGATATGATCCAATCTGGATGCTCTTCAAATAATTTTGTTCCTTTTGACACCATTTCTGGTTCAAACCAAAGGCCAAACTTCATACCTAAAGCTTCTACTTTTTCAGATAACCCTTTAATTCCATTTGGCAGCTTGTCTTTATTTTCAAACCAATCACCTAATGAACTTGTGTCATCATGCCGTTCACCAAACCAACCGTCATCCAATACAAAAAGCTCAATTCCTAAATTATTTGCAGTTGAGGCAATCTCTAGTATTTTTTCTTCGTTGAAATCGAAGTAAGTTGCTTCCCAGTTATTAATTAAAATAGGGCGAACTTTATCTCGCCAATAACCTCGTACTAAGCGCTCTCTATATAATTCATGATACGTTTGACTCATTCCATTTAAGCCTTGATCTGAATAAACCATTACACACTCTGGTGTCTGGAAGGTTTCGTTAGGGTTTAATTTCCATTTGAATTGAAATGGGTTAATCCCCATTAGTACCCGACTAACACTATAGGTATCTACTTCAACTTGTGCTAAAAAGTTACCGCTATATACTAAGCTAAAGCCATAGACCTCTCCAGTATGCTCAGTTGCATCCAAGCGTTTTAAAGCTAAAAAGGGATTATGTGCATGGCTACTTGCCCCTCTCGTACTGTATACCGATTGAATACCTTTAAATAGTTTTTGAGAATCTACATGTGCTTCACGTGCCCAAGCACCATTTAAATGAACCATTTCGTATTGGTCATCAGGAAGATCAACACTAGCACTCATAGCATTATTAATATAAAAAGCATCGTTTCCTTCATTTAAAAAACGAGTGTTACGGCAAATGACATTTCTATTTTTATAGATTGTGTAGCTCAGAATTACTTTACTTTTTAAAACTTCATCCCATAATGTAATTTCTAACGTAGTTGCTTCATTTTCATCCTCTACATATGTTGCTGGCAATTGTTGAAGCGTAGGCTTTCCGGCAATTATTTCATAGCTACGGTACTGATAATTCGTAATATGACTACCGATTTTATTGGTGATCATGTGGGCAGGTGAGCGATAATCTGTTGTACCATAACTTGGATATTCTTGCTTAATATGTTCAAGTGTTGAAGTATGGTCATTTTCAAACATATTACATGAAGGGCGAATTTCGCGTTCTAGTAAATGTATGAATGAATCACGATGTTTAATCTTTTTGCCATAATAAAGATGTTCTAATTGATTGCTTTTTTCTAAGACTCGAAATATATAGCTTACATTTTCATTAAATAAATGGAATTCCAGTGCTTCCGCGTTTACTTTAATCGTCAATTTTCTTCACCTCAATTAAATTAGTCACGTTAATTACCTATTTGTTCTTGCTAAGTACGAACCTTACTGCAAACCCTTACAATATAAGGTTGCTATAGCAAAGCAATAAATAGTTCCTAATAAATTGTAGCAAGCAAAAGGAAATAAAACAATAGGTTTTTAAGTAATTTTAGGTAATCGATTAATAAATAATTACTTAATTAATCGAAATAAATTTTTGGATTGCTAAAGAAAATATGAATAGGAGAAAATTAATTAAGAAAAAGAGAGAGGCTCTACTAATATGGTACCTATAGAAAGGACACTTATAAAAGAGTGTTTCATCTATAGGTATTTTTTTATATACTTTAATTTCAAGATAATGGGGATTAGGGGACAACATGAGTAAAATAACATTTTCAACTAAAGAGATAAAAGTACTTCAAAAGAATCCGAATATAGAACGTGTTAGCGAGCGATCCATTACTTATACAGATTCCTTTAAAAATAGATTTATGGATGAGTACCAGGCTGGTAAACTCCCTCGACAAATATT
>NZ_JAGDEL010000069.1 GCF_017497975.1 Metabacillus bambusae
TTCTCTTACTTCTCGGCTATTAGATGCTTTTATATAGCTATAATATCCCGAACGGGATACCTCTAAAAAGTCACAAAAATACTTGGTCATTCCCTTAATTTGATATTGTTCAACGGTTTCATAAATCAACTGATATACTCTACTCGGATTTAGACTTTTTCCTGCGTTTAACAGCCTCCTTTCTGTTGCTTCTAGCTTTTTTAATAGCTCCACCTGTCCCTCCAGTAGTTTAATTTTTGCTTCCTGTCTTTCAATTACTTCGGAAGGTGTTAATTCTCGTTTCAAAGGTCTGCCTGAACTTGTTTTCCTCGAATCAGTCAGTCCAATTAACCCATCTTTGTCATAGGCTTTCTTCCACCTATAAGCTGATAGTTCAATCCGCTTTATTCCTATAATGTCCACATCAAAGCCATTCTCTTCAAATATTTGTCGAGGGAGTTTACCAGCCTGGTACTCATCCATAAATCTATTTTTAAAGGAATCTGTATAAGTAATGGATCGCTCGCTAACACGTTCTATATTCGGATTCTTTTGAAGTACTTTTATCT
>NZ_JAGDEL010000070.1 GCF_017497975.1 Metabacillus bambusae
AAAGTGTCAGCCATTGGGATCCGGCAGTGTGCTCTTCCGATCCGGGGACCTTAGCTGTTGGTCTGGGTCGTTTCCCTCTTGATGATGGATCTTAGCACTCACCGTCTGACTCCCGGTTATAGGTACTTGGCATTCGGAGCTTGACTGGACTTGGTAACCCTTGGCGGGCCCCGCACCCAATCAGTGCTCTACCTCCACGACTCTGACACCGAGGCTAGCCCTAAAGCTATTTCGGGGAGAACCAGCTATCTCCGAGTTCGATTGGAATTTCTCCGCTACCCCCACCTCATCCCCGAATTTTTCAACATTCGTGGGTTCGGGCCTCCAGTGCGTGTTACCGCACCTTCACCCTGGACAGGGGTAGATCACACGGTTTCGGGTCTACGTCCACATACTGTATCGCCCTATTCAGACTCGCTTTCGCTGCGGCTCCGGCTCTTCACCTTAACCTTGCATGGGAACGTAACTCGCCGGTTCATTCTACAAAAGGCACGCCATCACCCCTGAATCGGGCTCTGACTTCTTGTAAGCGCACGGTTTCAGGTTT
>NZ_JAGDEL010000071.1 GCF_017497975.1 Metabacillus bambusae
GTTACGTCTTGAAGTTATAGACGGTGTTTCCCCTTTCTTTCTTTTGTTTCTTTCTTCTCTCTCCTATTCCTTCCTTACCCTTTGCTCGGAGCGATTTAACCCATTTATCAATTTGGCGTGTCGAGCAGCTGAGGTTAGCGGCCAGCAGCTCACGGCTTGGGTACGGATCACGCGCGTCGTGCTTGTAGGAGAGCAGTTGCGAGATAAAACCGTACTCGCCGTGTTCCATTCCAATTCGGCGATAATTGCGAATTAGTAGATTAGGAATTGACGTAAATCCTTCGTCTAGCAGGGCAACGCCCCAGATGATTTCCATACGTGAGCTTTCGGACATTGGAAAAGCCTCCTCAAATTAAAGGCGATACGTTGCCTTATTCGTGGAGGCCATGCTATTATAGGACGCATAAGGCCTCCGAGCCTAACCGAATAAGGGCATACGAATGCCCGGTTATTTGAACGAGAAGACGCCTAGGCCGCCAAACCTTTAAGGCGTTTTCGTCGTTTATGTTGAATATCTATCCATCTCCTCTTGTATTCTTGCTT
>NZ_JAGDEL010000073.1 GCF_017497975.1 Metabacillus bambusae
AAACAGTCGCTTGGGCCTTTTCGCTGCGGCCCCCTTGGGCTATTCACCCTACCGAGGCACCCCTTCTCCCGAAGTTACGGGGTCATTTTGCCGAGTTCCTTAACGAGAGTTCTTCCGAGCGCCTTAGCATACTCTGCTCGCCTACCTGTGTCGGTTTGCGGTACGGGCACCTTCGCCTGGCTAGAGGCTTTTCTTGGCAGCCTGAACTCATGACCTTCGCTACTGCAATTTTCGCTCCCCATCACAGCCCAGCCTTTCGATGTGCGGATTTGCCTACACATCAGCCTCACTGCTTGGACGGGCATCCATCAGCCCGCGTCACTATCCTTCTGCGTCACCCCATTGCTCGTAACGGCTTACGGTGGTACAGGAATCTCAACCTGTTGTCCTTCGACTACGCCTTTCGGCCTCGCCTTAGGTCCCGACTTACCCTGAGCGGACGAGCCTTCCTCAGGAACCCTTAGGCTTACGGCGGACAAGATTCTCACTTGTCTTTTCGTTACTCATACCGGCATTCTCACTCGTGT
>NZ_JAGDEL010000074.1 GCF_017497975.1 Metabacillus bambusae
GACAGGTACAGCGTGGTTCACCGACCGGCTCGCGGGACGCTGCCGCATCCACTCGGTACTCGTGCGCCATCGCGCCCCGCTTGTTGCCCAGCCGGGCTCCGGTTCCGGTCGGTTGGCACAGCTGCGCGGCATGCCCCGCTTCGGCAAGTCCGTACTGGCCCAGGAGTTCGCCCTCCGGTTCGCCTCCGCCTTTCCCGGGGGTGTGTTCTGGTTCGATCTCCACCCGGCCCACGACTCACCCGCCACGACGGCCATGGACATCTACGCCGAGCAGGTGGCGGTCGTGTGCCACGCGCTGGACGTGGACCACGCGCGCGACACCTCCCTCGTACGGCTCCTCAGCCGGCTCGCGATCCGCCTCGGCGAACGCGGAGCACCATGCCTGTGGGTCGTGGACGGCCTGCCCGACGGCCTGCGCGACGAGGAACTGCAGCTCCAGCGCGGACCCGATTTGGTCGCCTGCGCCCTGCTGACGACTCGGTCGATCCGTTACGGGGGGTTCGCCGAGACCGTCGAGGTCGCGGCC
>NZ_JAGDEL010000075.1 GCF_017497975.1 Metabacillus bambusae
AATATGGAAAAGGTTGCTCAAGCCAACGGATTAGAAAAGAACAGAGGAGCTTGAAATGGGTAAAGAGGAGCGCAACCTAACATCGGAAATCGATCGCAATGAGAAATTGCTCAAGGACATCTTCCGCAACTGTTCCGATATCGTATTTCGAAAAATTCGAGTTGCAGGGCACCTTCAATGGCTTGTCGTATTTATCAAAAGTTTAGTGGATGAAAAAATGATCGACGAACATGTCATTAAATCATTGGTAAAAAATGACAATACTCGAGACGAGCAATTCGAGGAAGTCGAAATTCTGGATGATCAAATGGTCTCTGCTGCAAACACAAATACAACCGGAAGCATATCCGAAATTGTTCGGTTGGTGTTAATGGGTTATGCCGTGGTTCTTACCGCCGGGGATAGCAATGCTTTGACGGTTACGGTTTCAGGGCTGGATAAACGAACCCCGGAAGATCCTACCTCCGAACCCGTCATTCGCGGTCCGCGGGAAGGATTTATCGAGCATATCTCCAC
>NZ_JAGDEL010000076.1 GCF_017497975.1 Metabacillus bambusae
CGGGAACGCCGTCGGTGGACGTCCGGTCTCGCCATGCGGGCGGGCCGGTGGCGGGTCAGGCGCTGCGGTCGAGAGCGCGCAGGCTGCGGTCCGTGATGGACCGCGCGCCGCGCCCTATGGCGATCGTGCCGGACTGCACGAGCTCCTTGATCCCGTACTGTTCGAGCATCTTCAGCATGGCGGCCAGCTTGTCGCTCGAACCGGTGGCCTCGATGGTGACGGCCTCGGGGGAGACGTCCACGGTCTTGGCGCGGAACAGCTGGACGATCTCGACGATCTGGCTGCGGGTCTCGTTGTCGGCGCGGACCTTCACCAGCACGAGCTCGCGCTGGATCGCGGCGCCGGGCTCGAGCTCGACGATCTTCAGGACGTTGACCAGCTTGTTGAGCTGCATCGTCACCTGTTCGAGCGGCAGGTCCTCGACGTTTGCCACGATCGTGATGCGCGAGATGTCGGGGTGCTCGGTGTCACCGACCGCGAGCGAGTCGATCTTCAGGCCCTGGCGGGG
>NZ_JAGDEL010000077.1 GCF_017497975.1 Metabacillus bambusae
ATATCAACAATGAAGTCATAAACCAGTTAGCTTTTTTTCAATAGGTGCGAGAAGATACCACCCGACCAGTCGACGGACGCGTCGGTCTCGACGTAGTCGAAGACCTCGGGCTCCATGACGTAGATCCCGGTGTTCACCGTGTCGGAGAAGACCTGGCCCCAGGTGGGCTTCTCCAGGAAGCGCTCGACCTTGCCCTCTTCGTCCACGATCGTGATGCCGAATTCCAGCGGATTCGGCACGCGCGTCAGGCACACCGTGACGAGCGCGCCCTTCTCCTTGTGGAAGGCGATGAGGTCGGTGAGGTCGAAATCCGTGAGCGCGTCGCCCGAGATCACCAGGAACGCGTCGTCCTAGAGTGCCTCTTCCGCGTTCTTGACGCTTCCGGCCGTGCCGAGCGGCTTGTCCTCGATGGCAGAGGCGAGCTCCATGCCGAGTTCCTCACCGTCGCCGAGGCAAGCCCAGACGAGCGAAGCGAGGAGGTGCACGGTCACCACGGTCTCGGTCG
>NZ_JAGDEL010000078.1 GCF_017497975.1 Metabacillus bambusae
ATCAGGGTCGACCTGAAACACCCGCGCGGCCTTGACCTGGTGCAGCGCCTCGCCGAGGGATCCGACGTGCTGGTGGAGAACTTCCGCCCCGGCACCGCCGCCCGGCTCGGACTGGGCTACCAGGATCTCGCCGAGCTGAACCCGCGCCTGATCTATGCCTCGATCTCCGGCTACGGGCAGACCGGGCCGTGGTCCACCAGGCCCGGCTACGACGCCATCGCCCAGGCGCAGAGCGGCATGATGAGCATCACCGGCGAGCCGGGTGGCGCCCCGGTGCGGCCTGGCGTGCCGACGGCCGACATCGGAGCCGGGATGTGGGCCACGATCGGTGTGCTCGCCGCGCTGCGCGCCAGGGAGCTGACCGGACGCGGCCAGCACGTCGACGTCTCGCTCTTCGACGGCCAGCTCGCCTGGCTCTCCTACGTGGCGAGCGGCTACTTTGCGACCGGCGAACTGCCATGCCGGTTTGGCTCTGCGCATCCGACGATCGTGCCCTTCCAGGCT
>NZ_JAGDEL010000008.1 GCF_017497975.1 Metabacillus bambusae
TTAGTTGAAAATGTTATTTTACTCATGTTGTCCCCTAATCCCCATTATCTTGAAATTAAAGTATATAAAAAAATACCTATAGATGAAACACTCTTTTATAAGTGTCCTTTCTATAGGTACCATATTAAAAAGGACGCCCTTTATCTTTAGAAAAGATTTGATTTCCACTCTTTCAACATAATACTAATTTAGTTGAAAGAGTGATAAAGATAAACCCGGAATATGCCCCGGGCATCAATGTACAACATGAATAGAACCATCTTCAAAGATTTCTACATTTTGATAGCTAAAAACAAAATCCATGCCCATGACTGATTTTCCTGCAGACAATTTCTTTTGGCCGTCTTCAAAAACTTCATGATTTAAAATCAAATTATAGAAATTGCATTTTTGATCGTCAATGATTTCGGAATCGACCAATTGAAAGTCGTTGCCGTATTTGTCCTTAAACCAAGCGCGATCTAGAGATTAGCGATTTAGAGTATGCTGAGATAGCTCAAGTATTTGCTAGACGTAATTATCAATGAAAAATCCTCGCTACAAACGTAAACGAGGTTTTTCGCCTTACTTAGCCAAATAATAGATGTTCAATACATCTTCTTCATTTAACTTAACAAAGTTTCCTAAAGGTCTATTCTCAGTTCCCTTCTTAGCCATTTCTTCAAAGTGATCTGAGTCAATATTAGCTTCCTTCAATGTGATAGGCATACCGATTGAGCTGAAGAATTGTTCTGTTTTTTTGATTCCTGCTAAGGCAGTTTTTTCTAGGTTATTTAAATCAATTTCAATATCCCATACTCGGTTAGCGAATTGAACAAATCGGTTAAGGTCATGTTTATAAACGTATTTCATCCATGCTGGGAAGATAGTGGCTAATCCGGCTCCGTGAGCAATGTCATAAATACCACTTAGCTCGTGTTCAATATCATGACTAGCCCAATCACCAATTCTTCCAATTCCTAATGAATCATTATGGGCGATTGTTCCTGACCACATAATCTCAGCTCTTGCCGCATAATTTGTTGGATCTTCAATAACAATGTGTGCATTATTTATGATCGTTTTTAATGTCGCTTCACATAAACGGTCAGTTACTTCAACGTTCTTTTCATTTGTAAAATATCTTTCTAAAATATGTGCCATCATATCTGTAATCCCACATGCTGTTTGATATGCAGGTAATGTATATGTAAGCTCTGGATTTAGGATCGCAAACTGTGGTCTCATCGTAATATGTCCTGTTGCTCGTTTATACCATCCATCTTCATTTGTTATAACTGTTCCAGAGCTAGATTCACTTCCAGCTGCAGGAATCGTTAAGACAACTCCAATCGGCAAACAAGCTTCTATCGTGTTTTTCCCTTCAAAGAAATCCCATACATCACCATCATAGTGAGCACCAGCAGCAATCGCTTTTGCAGAATCGATCACACTTCCTCCTCCAACAGCAAGGATAAAGTCGATGTCATTTTCCTTACAAAGTGCGACACCCTCTCGTACAAGACTAACTCTAGGATTTGGCTTAACGCCACCTAATTCAAAAATCTCAATATTTTGTTCTCGTAATGACGTAACAACTCTATCATAGAGTCCACTATTTTTAATACTGCCACCGCCATAATGCAAAAGAAGCTTTTTACTAAATACAACTGACTCTTGACCAACTAATTGCTCTTTATCTTTACCAAAAATAAGTTTCGTACTATTATGAAAAACAAAATCTTGCATGTTTACCCCTCCCATACTAGTTATACAATGTTATATATTACTTTTTCTAGCATATAAAAACAAGCGCTTTCATGTCGAATCGGCAAAAAATAAATACCAATCTGAAAATTTTCACTAGTAAATATCCGTTCGCAACTTTTGTATCATAAATTTCACAAATAATGTAACAAATACAGTACTTTTTTCGTTATAAAAGTATAAAACTATTTAATGATCTATAAATAAGGGGAATGGGGAAAAATGCATAATGAAAACAATTTGAATAGAACTAGAGTTAGTAGAAAACGAAGGCGATTGAAAAAGTCTGTCAGGCACTTTTTACTTTTTAGTTTTTTGATCATATTTGGAGTATTTATTTATAACCTATTTAAGGTTGAAGAAGTTTCTACTGATCTGACTGAAATTAATCAGGAACATAACTTAAAAGAGAGTGAAAAGCAAAACCAGGAACAAAGCACAAATGAGAATAAAAAGCTGGAACCCGTAACAGAAACCAAGATAAAAATAAGTGCTGCTGGGGATTTTACACTTGGAACCGATGAACGTTTTGAGTATACAGATTCTTTTGTAGATGAAGCTACAACAAATGGTCTTTCCTATTTTGTTGAGGGGTTGGGTACGACTTTCATAGAAGATGACCTAACGACTGTGAATTTAGAAACGACTTTAACAACTGCAACGGAGAAGGCAGATAAGACATTCACTTTTAAAGGAGATCCTTCCTATACACAAATTTTAGAACTTGGTGGAATAGAAGCTGTAAATCTAGCAAACAATCATATCTTTGATTACTTAGATAAAGGTTTTGATGATACAATTTCCGCACTAGAGAAGCAGGATATCGGATATTTTGGATATGACCATCAATATATAAAAAAGATTAAAGGGGTAAAAATAGGTGCATTAGGATATGAGGGATGGGGGGATACCCCTGAAATACGCAATAATGTTGAGCAAGATATAAAGGCTTTACGTGAAAATGGTGTAGAGATTATTCTGGTTCATTATCACTGGGGAGCTGAAAAACAGTACGTTCCAAATGATGAACAGAAATCATTGGCTAGATATACGATAGACAGCGGAGCAGATCTTATCCTTGGACATCATCCACACGTTGTAAAAGGAATCGAAGAATATAAAGGGAAATTTATCGTTTATAGTCTCGGCAACTTTATGTTTGGTGGAAATAGAAATCCAAGTAATAAGGATACGTTTGTATTTCAACAGACCTTTCACTTGAAAAACGGTGATCTCACAGACAAAAAAGAAATCAACATCGTACCATTCTCAATCTCATCAGTTTCGAATCGGAATGATTATCAACCAACCGTTTTAAGTGGTTCTGAATCTGACCGTGTACTACAGAAAATCATAGATGTTTCCAATCACATAAACGGTTCGGATTGGATTGTATATGAAAGTGATATAAATGAAGCTAATGTAGAACAATAAAAAACACAGAGTAACCCCTATTCCATTCCTATTAGGAGTGCAATAGGGGATTTCTTATGTTCACGATATTTAAAACCATATTTATTCATTTAAATCCAAAGAAATTTCAATTAATACTTTAGCTCCTTCATCGTGTAAAACTTTAATATCCTCACCAGATAATATGGTGCCTTTTTCAAATAACAATTCACCTGACTTGCTAAAGATATCCTTTTTAATTGAATTTCCTTTTAATAGTTCAATTAGCTTGGCTTTTAAAGCTGCCTTTCTATCTGGGAAACTTTGGGTTTCCCCTACAGTTTGCATAGGAGCAACTTGCTGCAAATTCGTCTTCTGTTCTGAAATTTGATTGTTTATTTCTTGTAAGGAATCATTTATAATGACATGCTCTTTCCCTAAAGAGATAACATTTTCAATCGGTAAAAACGTTTCATTGTTACCAGATAAAATCAGTAGACTCTCTAATTGACCATTTTCTTCATTAAAATAAAAGTCTGAAACTTGACCTGATAGAAATCCTTTTCTTGTCAGAACTAGTGATCCAATAATATGAATCTTTTTATTTAATAATTGATTAACAATAGGAATCTCATCTAAGTCAATAACTGAATTGTCCTGTTCCACCATCACAGCAGTTTCTCCAACTCCAACAATCTTTTTAAAAGGTACTGCTTTTACACCGACTTGCCAATCTTCCTGTTCCACCGTTAAAAAATCCACTGAAAAATTATCAGGATTGATAATCAACCCTTTGATTTTTCCAATTTGTTTAACTCCGGAAATACTAATGATGGGAAGATCTAATAATTCATTGCTTTTTTTCATTTCCCGCACTCCTGTCCATCAGAATGATAATCCTTTATCACAAAATAAGGAAGTTTATTTGAAATGCTGTGGTTTAAACATTTATTTATAAAGCAGGTATATTTCACTTACCTGTATTTATCAAAAAAACTGTATTAAATTAAGTAGACCAATATCCTAATTCACTTTTTATATACTTATATGTTTTTTGGGCATTGTTGTGACTGATAAAAGGAAGTTATAAAGGAAATTTTAATGAAAGAAGCCTAGTTAGTGTTGGGAAAATTAAATGGAGGTGTTTAGTGAAGGTTGATTATTTAACCTTACTGTCCTAATAATGTGAATATCAACTATTAGTCAAAAAAACAGCATATTATCTATATGCTGTTTAAGTGTAGGGAGTATTATTTCACCTTAATTTTCCCACTATTTACATCTAAATCAATATCATGCTGACCAGAACCGTGTTTTCCTTCAATCCTATGTTTGTCTTCTTTAAAATCTATAAGTGAAAAATCAGTTGAGATTGATCCACTACCTATTTTTCCGTTTAACGTAAAATCAGCATTGGCTGGTAAATCAAGTGTTGCAAAACCAGAATTCACTTCAACGTTAACAGAGTCCGATAATTTGTTCATTTTTAGAGAAAGCTGACCAGATGTAACGTGTGCATCCACTTCTCCGGAATAATCCTTTACATCCAATTTTCCCGAACTCATGTTAAAGGAACCTTTCTTTGTAGTAAAAGAATCAATTCCAACATAGCCTGAAGAGCCATCTTGTTCGAAATAATCTGTCATAATATTACTTAATTGTACATGGCCTGAACTCATATTTAATGTAAGGTTTTTTAAATGCATAGGCTTATTAATAGATTTTCCAGAAAAGGAAAGCTTCCCTGAACCACTATCAATCACCATATCACGATCATAATCTTCTGGAATGTAAATGGTTAAGTTCTTTTTATTAAAAAGCGAAAGGAAA
The DNA here is from genome assembly GCF_017497975.1 of Metabacillus bambusae. GTDB lineage: Bacteria > Bacillota > Bacilli > Bacillales > Bacillaceae > Metabacillus > Metabacillus bambusae. The sequence continues at coordinate 4,969 of NZ_JAGDEL010000008.1, forward strand.
TTGAACGAATTTTTTGATTCAAACTCAACCTTAATTGAATCACCATTTTCCTGCACTGTTACTTTTCCCTTTCCTTTATACTCAGCTCTTACGTTGTTTCTTTTTTCAGGAATAATTTTTGTACTTACACCTGAAACATCAATTTCAATCAAATCAATGTTATTTGTCACTTCAGCTTGATTGGTCGCCTGCCCAAATGCTAACCAGGAGGTGTTTGTAACAATAAGTAAAAAAAGACCGACAAGAAAAAATCCTAATACAAATAGTTTTTTCAATAAAATACCTTCTTTCTTAAGCTATATTTTTTAAATGAATGTGCTTAGGAATCACGATAAGTTCATTTTAAATAATGAAGGAGGACCTTACAATGAACTCAGGATTTATTTGCAACTAAGGCTTGAGGCGTATATTGAAAATAATTGACTTTATACCAATTGTATCGTGTTCAAGCTGGAGCCTTCTCAAGTCGAGAAAATGCAGAAAAGAGTCTGACTGAAGTGAAAAATGCAGGCATAAATGATGCTTATATTGTTGCAGAAAAGTAAATGCTAATTAAGTGTTTAAGCGGATCAAAATCATTTTTTGTTGGATAGGAGAAATAGGTGCAGATCTTAATTGCATAAAAATACGGTGATATTCCTTAGTTAATAAAAAATGTTGCCATTTTTTTTGACTACATATAAGTAATTGAATGTCCTATCGTTTATTGTTACATACTAACGAAAAAAGGGAGATGATCCTTAATGGGAAAAAGGAATAAAGAATCATCACAAAACAACTGGACTAAAAGTGAAATTAAGTCAACTAATATTGTTGCAACTGAAAAAGAAACTGATCACGAATTTTCGGAAGAACTTTCTGATGGAGGAGAACGAAACGAAATAATCAAAAGACAACAAAATAAGTAATTCATTCTTTCAAGATAATAAACTAAACTATTGCGGAGAATGTTAAAAATAAAAGGAGTTAAATGAAAATGGAAGAGTTAAAACAGTATGTAGATATCGTTAAAAAAAATTTTGAAACAATGAATGCTCCTGACTACGAAGGAAAAGAAGCAGATTTAATTAATCAAAAAGAAGATCTAGTGAATTACGAGGAGTATTTGAAAGAGAACAGTACCTCACTTGAAAGCTTCGATAAAATTGTCAGTGCTACTGTAGATTACGCATCAAATGAAATCTCTTATTCTGAATTAGAAGGAATTTTCAATCGCTTAACAAAATAGCATCCTTGGGGATGTTTTTTTAAGGCTCTTTTCTAAAAGATTGTTGCTTTTAAAACAACAACTAATTCAGGTTGATTGGAACGGATTGCGAGACTCCTGCTTAGAGCAGCGGGACAGGTGAGACTCATGCAGGCGTTTACGCCGAGGAGGCTCACCGCCCGCCCCGCGGAAAGCGAGCAACTCTCGCTGCAATCAACCACACCGCATGACTTGGTAAATAGCAAAAAAGTTTGCGAAAACAGCCTTTTATAAAGTGAAAAAATGTAAGTTTACAGCTTCATACCCTGTTAAATTGAACTATTTATTAGGAATATTTTCAAGGTATTTTGAGAAGCTTACTTTTATGGAGGTGTAAAAAGTGCAAGAAAATAAACTTGAACAAGCTATTCTTAAGGTCCCTCTATCTACTTCTCTTGATAAAAACCTTTCTCAATTAAAACAAATATTTGAAAAGTGTGAGGATATTGTTTTTCATGAGACAGAAATTCATCATATAAAAGTTTGCCTCGTTCATTTAGATAAAATTAATAAGGAGAAAGTGATTGTTGAGATTGAGCAGGTCTTTTCTACTTACAATAGAGAGGATTTTAGTTTAGATTCAAAAAATCCAATCACAGCTTTTTTTGAGCAGCGTTTCCCTTTCAGAAGTGTTGAAAAACTTACAGAAATAAACGATGTAGTAGAAAAAGTATTAGATAGTGAGATCGTTCTCTTTGTTGATGGATTAGAGAAGGCATTGTTGTTTCAAACAAATGATTTAACTGGTAGATTTGTTTCTGAACCTAGTAATGAACCAACCGTTCGCGGTCCACAGGTTGGATTTGTTGAAGATATAAATATGAACCTAAAGCTAGTTCGTAAAATAATTAAAACACCTTCCCTTAAAGTAGAACATTTAATTGTTGGTAAGCAAACAAAAACAAATATTGCTTTACTGTACCTTAAGGGTATAACTGATGAAAATATTGTTAAAGAAGTACATAAACGGATTTCGCAGATTCAAATAGATGGTGTTTTGGACAGTCAATATCTAGAATCGATGATTCAAGATTCTAGGAATTCACCGTTCCCAACCCTTTTTAGTACAGAGCGACCTGATCGAGTATCCGCAAGTCTGTTAGAAGGAAGGGTTGCCATTCTAACAGATGGCACACCTTATGCATTGACGGCACCAGCGTTATTTGTTGAGTTTCTTCACTCAGGTGATGATTTCTATAATGGGTCACTTGTCTCGACAGTAGTCAGGTGGATTAGATTTCTTGGGTTTTTTATCACATTGATTCTTCCAGCTTTCTTTGTGGCGATGACTTCCTTCCATCAAGATTTGTTACAGACACCCTTTCTAATCAGAATTGCATCTTTACGTGAAGGGTTGCCATATCCGGTTTTGGTTGAAGCGATTTTTATGCTTTTAACATTCGAGCTCATTCGTGAAGCAGGCTTAAGAATACCTAAGACGTTCGGTAGTGCTGCAATAACTATTTTAGGCTTAGTGTTAATTAGTCAGTCTGCTGTCCAAGCTGGGATTATCGGACCAATCATGGCGATCGTGGTCTCAGTTACTGCACTAACTTCCTTTATTTTACCTAATTATTCTTTTCACCAAATTATTCGCCTATGTGGACTTCCTTTACTTTTGTTAGCTGGTTTATTCGGGTTTATGGGAATTATTGTTGGTCTCATGTTTGGATTAACTCATTTAGTTAGTTTAAAGTCTTTTGGAGTTCCTTATTTTACACCTGTTTCTCCAGCATATAGAAGAGGGTGGAAGGATGTTTTCATCCGTGCACCATTATGGGCAATGGAAACTCGTCCACCTGGTTTGGGTGTAAACAATCCTATTCGTGCAGGTGAAAATGACGTAAATGATCCAAATAGTGAGGGAGATCATGGTGATAAAAACTAATTATATAATCTCAAGAAAATTAAGGACTTGTCTCATTTTGCTGTTTCTACTTCCACTATTATCAGGGTGTTGGAGTAGTCGAGAAATAGATAACCTAGCGATTATTAATGTTCTTGGAATCGACCAAAATGAAGTTGGTGAATATGTAATTTCCACGGTTATCGCTAATCAAAGTGATCCAACCTCAACCTCTAGTGCCAATGATTCTAAGAGTTCTGGGAGTAACAGTTCGATTATTAAAACAGCAACTGGAAAAAGTATTCATGAAGCAATGGGAGTAATCTCTTCCTCAACTTCAAAAAGAATTTATCTTGGACATGTAAATAACATCATTTTTGGAGAAAATGTAGCTTTAAAAAGTATGGAAGAATCACTTGATTATTTTAGAAGAGAAAACGACTTCAGGCCAAATATTAATGTACTAGTCACGAAAGGACTAGCAGCAGATATCGTAAAAATTAAACCAGAACTACAAACAAATCTTGGCTTTACAATAAGAGATATCATTAATGAAAATCGGTATGTGCCTACGGCTATGGGAAGAGATATTAGCCAATTTATGAAGGCACTTTCAAGTAATACAGTTGATCCTTTTACAACCGAAATAGGTATTGTAAATAATACAGAACAACCTGTAGAGCAAGTATCACCAAATTCCTCTACTGATAAAGAGAAAAAGAGTAATCAAAATGAGAAATCTGATATTGGTATAAAAGGTACTGCTGTTTTTAAAGGGGGCAATTTAGCTGGCTGGTTAGATGAAAGAGAAACGCGTGGATTATTATGGGTCCAGGGTGAAGTTGATACAGGAATCGTTGTGTTAAGTTGTGATGGTGAAGATAATGGTGTCGTATCTCTAGGAATTGGTAAAAGCAACTCGAAGCTTATACCCAAAATATCAAAAGACAAAGTAAGCATGACTGTAAGTTTAGATGTGAATGCTGAGATTAGAAGTGTATCATGTTTAAATCTTAAAATGGATACTAGTCAGATTGAACGTCTAAATAAAAGACTTGAAAATCTTGTCAAACAGGAGGTAATGAGTGCAATTTCGAAGGCAAAGGATCAATGGCAAACTGATATTTTTGGTTTTGGAGAGGTAATCTATCGTAATAACCCTAAAAAATGGGATCAAATGAGTAAACAATGGAGAACCAGTGGGTTAAAAAACATGGGGGTACAAGTGAAGGTTACGGGTAATATCTCAGGGTATGGACTACAAGAAGATCCTATTAAAGCTAACGAATCGAGGTAACATATGGATATTTTAATTAGCATTCTTTTTATCTTTCTGATTTTTGCTTCATCAGGTGCCCACCTCTACTTCGTTTTGATGAATAAGGACAAAAAAACATTCATCGCTCAGATTACCATTCTCTTAATTGCGGCTTTAGGTGGAGTGCTTGCTATCTATAATTTAACAGATCCATCTATTTCAAAGATGCTGAATAATATAAGCCCCTTATAGAACTGAAACGGAGGAACCATATATGATTGAAAAGGGCAAAATTAGTAATATTCAAGCAGGAATGTTAGCAGTTACTTCATTAACAATTGTCGGACATCTAATTCTATTGACAGTTGTGATTAGCCAAGCACGCCAGGATGGATGGGTTTCTAGTATCATTGGAACTATTTTGGGTTTAATTGGAATTATTGCTTTAGTTAAGCTTTTACAAAGTTTTCCCGGTCTTACCTTGATTGAAATTTTGTTCCAGCATTTTTCATGGGTAGGTAAAGTCATCGGAATTCTTTATCTTGTTTATTTCTTTGTTATGACGATCCTAGCAACCAGATTATTCGCAGAGGCCTATAAAAAGATTATGGTAGATACCCCTCTTTGGGCGTTTGTTACCATTATTCTTCTACTAACTACATTTATTGTTTACTCTGGATTGGAAACACTTGGGAGATTAAATCAAGTCATGCTACCTGTTCTCGTGATTATTGCTATTGCTGTTGTCTTTTTAACAATGGGAAAAGAAAAAGACTATTCAAATTTGTTGCCTATTTTAGGTAATGGTTTTACTCCGGTTGCTAAAGGGTCGTTGTCAGTCATGGGCTGGTTTGGGGAGTTTATTATTATGTCAATGATCTTTCCTTATGTACAACAACCTAAAAAGTTAGTAAAAACAGGCATAGTCGCAGCTATCATTACATTAGTCTTCTTTCTCGGTCCGATTACAGGGCCTATTGCAATGTTTGGACCTGTCGAAGCAGCTAAAATGACCTTACCGACCTTTTCAGAGGTGCGTTATATTGTTGCAGGAGAAGTCATTAACCGTTTTGATGCAATTGCTATTCTTTTTTGGACGGTAGGCTTAATGATTCGCATTTCAATCTTTTTTTACGGAGTTTGTTTAGGTACAGCTCAAGCGCTCAAGTTAACGAGTTATCATCCTTTAGTTATTCCATTTGCCTGGTTAATCGGTGTGGGAGCCATCTTATTTGCAAAAAACTATGCTGAATTAAAGGAGTTCTTATTTCAGACTTATGTACCTCTAAATCTGTTAATTGGTGTTGTCATTCCGTTGTTGCTGCTGCTTGTCACAGTTTTTAGGTTCCAAAAGAGGAAGTCCATGCAATCGTAATAAACAGAATAGGATTATCCAAGAAAGAGGATGGCGAAATACAAAAAATAAGCTACATAAATCATATTCCTGAAATATTAAAAAGTAATCTTGACAAAAATTTCAATTTTTAACAAGATTTATTTATTAATCAATAAATAGATAAATAAAAGGAATGATAGTAGTGGCTGTCCGTGAAGATAAGAAGGAACAAATTATTGATAATGCAGTAGGGGTTTTTGCTGAAAAGGGATATTATAAAGCAACGACTGCAATGGTGGCAAAGGCTTCTGGAGTAACACAGCCATATGTGTTTCATTTTTTTGCAAACAAAGAAGAATTATACAAAGCTGTAATTGATCGTGCCTTTAGTCGAATATATGACACATTTGCCGAAGTTAATGCACCGGCTGATCAATTAATCGAAACGATGGGGCGTGCATTTACGCAAATAATCCAAACTCATCGTGATGAAGTTTTGATGGTCATGCAAGCTCATGCTATATCAGATGTAGGCATTCGTGAACATGTTCGAAAGTTGTTCCTTACCATATTTGAATCATTAACAATGAAATTTGAAAGAGCGGGAATTAGTCAAGCAAAAGAAACAGCAGCACATTTTATTGGCACGGGATTGCTGATTACAGTTGCAGAAGTATTGAATTTACCTCAATTATGCAATGGGAAAAATGTGGTAGAGTAAAAGGTTTTGTGAAAAAGAAGGAGTGATTGATCTTTCTTTTTTTGCATCGTTATTTATTGATTAATAAATAAATAAAAATTCAAATTGAAAGAAGGGACAAATCTTGTCAAATATTATGAGATCTGGCCGTCATGATACATGAACCTGCAATTAAGCTATTTGAAGGAGAAAAGTGGCTTGTCTTAACTAGTAGTATAGGTTTTATTCTTGCTGCAGGGATTGCAATTTATCTTTTTTTTCAAGGTCCAATTATTTTACCTGAAGGTAATGCTAAGGATGCCTTTTCGTTTAATGCAGCAATCGGTGTCTTTGTCCTATCCATTGCAGCCATTTTACCTTTTGCTAATTTTAGAGAGCGTAATCGAAAGATGATGCGGTGGTTTTTTATCATAACAGCTTTATATGCCTATGCAGTCGAGACGATTCAGAATTTCCGAGGATTAAATCCACGATTTTCTCGTGAAGGATCTGTTTTTGATATTATTGCTGGTATCCTATTTGGCGTTGATTCACTTGTGCTTGTGACACTTGCCTTGTTGCTTCCAATTCAGTTTTTTCGGCTAAAAGCTCCTGTTGAGCGACCATTGCTTATCCTGGGGATTCGCTATGCCGTACTCTCTGTTTTCGTAGCAAATCTTGCTGGTGTATGGATGATTTTGCTTCAAGATAGATTTACAGGTGATGCAGGAAATCTAATCGTATTACATGGAATTGGCTTTCATGCTTTACAGACATTGATTGTGCCTGGATGGTTTTTGGAACGAGCACAAATCAATGAAAAGTTAAAAAAATCACTCATTCACTATGGCAGTATGGCTTGGATACTATCAATTATTGTGATAGGTATTCAAACTGGATTAGGCAAAACTGTTTTTGAATTAACAGCATTACCAATCTTTGCGATCATTTTGTTGTTTATTTGGCTTGGGACGACGATTTATGCTGGTTGGCTTTTTATAAAAAGGATGAGGAAATCTACTCTCTCAAAACAAGTTAGATCCCTTTAGGGAAAGGGGGAAGAGTTAGTGTTTGAGCTATTGTTTTCACTTTCAAGTATTGGGATATTAGTTTGGTTACTGATGATCGTTCTTCCTACATGGAGAGTGACACGTTTACTTGCAGAACTAAAAATATTTCCAATCTATTTATCAATCCTCTATATTGTCGGGATCATCACAGTTATTTTAAAGAATGGCTTCGGTTTTATGCAGTATTTTAGCTCTGCAGCTGGAGTCATTCGATTGCTGTCAGAACCTAATTTTGCCTTATTGGTATGGATCCATCTTCTTTGCTTCGATCTATTCGTTGGACATTCTATTTACCGAGAAAATTTAGAGTACAGATATATCCCATTACCACTCCAATCAATTATATTATTTTTGACACTTATGTTTGGACCTTTGGGATTGTTGACCTATGTTGTGTTAAGAAATGCAAGCAATCGAAAGAGAACTTAAGGTTAATGGCTTTTCTATTATTATTTGATCCATATTCAAAGGTGAGTAAGCTTATTTTCAATATTAACTAAAAGGACGTGATCCATCAGGATTAACGTCTTTTATGTATTTAGCACTCTGTTTTAATTAGTCAGATTAAAGTAAATACTATTTTTTGTACCTATGTTTTAATATTTTACTAAGTTTATGTAGTCAAATATAAAAATAAAGTATATAATCACTGTAATATTTGTACCTACAAATATAATATATAGTTATAAATTCAATAATTTGAACTGAGAACGGAGGGTATAAATTGAAATTTCCACATGATTTTTTATTCGGAGCAGCTTCTGCTTCTTATCAAATAGAGGGTGCATGGAATGAAGATGGTAAGGGATTAACAAATTGGGATGTCTTTTCAAAGATTCCAGGGAAAACGTATGAGGGAACAAATGGAGATGTAGCCATTGATCATTATCATCGCTACAAAGAAGATATTAAATTAATGGCTGAAATGGGACTTGAATCATATCGATTTTCCATTTCATGGGCGCGTATTTTGCCAACAGGTGACGGAGAAGTCAATGATAAAGGTTTGGAATTTTATAATAATGTAATTAATGAATGTTTAAAATATGGTATTGTTCCATTTGTAACGCTGTATCATTGGGATTTGCCTTTTACACTTGAAGAAGTTGGGGGTTGGACGAATAAGCGTACAGCTGAAGCCTTCGTTAAGTATGCAGAAGTTTGTTTTCGTGCATTCGGAGACCGCGTCAAACATTGGATTACATTTAATGAAACGGTTATGTTTTGCGGATTAGGCTATTTAAAAGGAGCGCATCCGCCTGGTATTCAAAATGATGAGAATAAATACTTTCAAGCGACACATTACGTATTTTATGCACATGCAAAAGCTGTAGAGGTATATAAGGAAATGAATCATTACGGCGAGATTGGTATTACCCATGTTTTCTTACCAGCTTTCAGTGTAGATGATCGTCATGAGAATGTATTAGCTGCTCGACATGCCAATGAATATGAAACCTTTTGGTATTATGACCCAATTTTAAAAGGAGAATATCCTTCATATGTGGTCGAGCAATTAAAGGAGAAAGGCTGGACGCCAAGCTGGACGGAAGAAGAACTAGCTACCTTAAAAAGAAATGCGGGAAAAAATGATTTTATAGGACTTAATTATTACCAGCCGATTCGAGTAGAAAAAAATAACGAGGCTGTTTCATCCATGGAACATTCAAGAGAAACATCTACTCTAGCTCCAGGCAACCCGTCTTTTGATGGCTTTTATCGGACCGTAAAAATGGAAGATAAAACATATACAAAATGGGGTTGGGAAATTTCACCTCAAGGATTTTTAGATGGGCTGCATATGTTAAAAGAGCGTTATGGTGATATTAAAATGTATGTAACAGAAAACGGACTTGGTGATGAAGATCCAATTATTGAAGGTGAAATAGTAGATGTTCCCCGTATTAAATATATTGAGGAACATTTAAAAGTGATTAAGCGTGCAATCAATGAAGGTATTCACTTAAAAGGGTATTATGCATGGTCTGTCATTGATCTTTTAAGTTGGTTAAACGGATATAAAAAGCAATACGGATTTATTTACGTGGATCAAAAAGACAATTTAAACCGAAAGAAAAAGCTATCGTTTCATTGGTACAAGCATATTATTGAGACGAGAGGAGAAGAGCTGTAAGCAAAATGAAAACCTCTTGATTTAAATCAAGAGGTTTTGTGTATAATAGAGGCAGTAAATAATTGAACGAATAATAGGGAGATTATATGGCTGTAAAATATAAAGAAATAGCTGAATGTTTAGAACGGGATATTAGGGATGGGAAATTTGATAGAGCGAAAAAGTTGCCGACAGAAGAAGAACTGATAAATAATTTTAAAGTGAGCCGAAATACGATCCGAAAAGCAATTAATCAGCTTGTTAATCGTGGCTATGTCTATCAGGTGCAAGGTAGTGGAATGTTTTTACGGGAAAAATCCGTAACAGATTATATAAATTTAGGGAGTCTTAGAGGATTAACAAAAGATTTAACATCTAAAATTATTGAGACAAAAATTCTTGAATTACATGTACTAGATGCAGATGAAGTAATAGCAAAACAATTGCGTTGTGAAGTAGGAGCAAAACTTTATTATATTAAGCGGCTGAGAATTGTAGATAAAGAACCCTTCTCAATTGAAATAAGTTACTTTAAAAAAGACATTGTGCCATATTTAAATGAGGATATTGCATCGAATTCAATTTATAGTTACCTTATTGAGGATTTAAAATTAACCATTGGTTTTGCTGACAAAGTAATCAATTGCGAAAAAATCGGTGAAGCAAATGCGAGATTACTGCATGTTGAACCACTAGATCCAGCATTAATTATTGAAAATACAGTATGTTTAACGAACGGAACCATCTTTGAATTATCTAAATCAGTATTTCACTATCAAAAAGCTAAAATCTTAAATCGAATTAATTTTAAATAAAATGTTTTTGAGCTAAAAACCAGATTTGTAAGTTATGTTAAGTATAGATTACAGAAGTTATGTGTAGCATTTAACACTAAAAGGATGTATTAAGATGAAAGGTGAACAGGTTTAATTTATATAATAAAAAGAGCAATGCTTTTATCGCATTGCTCACTATCATATACTGAATTTATTTGTTTTCTGTTGATTAATTTCTGTTTCATTATAAGTGACACCTAATAAATGGAGTGCATCCTTCACAGTTGACACAGTTGGCGTGGATTTAAAATTTATATTCAAGTTTATGGCAGCTAGAGCTAATTCGGGCCTTAAACCTGAAAAGATAGAAAGGACACCTAACAATGACAATACATTGTTAATTTTAAAAATGTATCCAGTTACCATAGAATCTAGATTATAAATACCAGAGAAATCTACAATTAGATATTTTACTTTTTGTTCCTTTACCTTTACTGGGATACTATCCAGAAGTTGTACTGCTCTTTCCTCATCTATCGATCCTAATAAAGGAAGTACCGCAATCCCTTCCAATAATGGAACTAATGTTGCTGACAATTCATTTATTTGCATTGTTATTTCTTTCTGCCTTTTTTCAGTTAATCTTCTTTCTGTTATATCTCGTACATATGTCTGGATAGCTTTTGTATTACCCATCAAAACTGGATGACAGTATAATTCTACATCCACTGTAGTGCTATCCATTCTATATATAGTTTCTTCAATAATATTTGCCGGCTGTTCATAAGCCGAAAGTATTCTTTTATCTATAGCTGATTTGGATGTCTCCTTAAAAATATCTAATGGACTTGCTCCAATAATATCTTCTCTTGAAGCCCTAAAAAAAATTTCGGCAGCACGATTAATATATAATATTTTTAGCTGTGAATGAATAATTAATGGTTCCAAAGCATATTCAATTACTTGTTTGTAATCTATTTCTGAGATATTTTCACTCATTATATTCACTCCCTAGTATAAATTTTATATTAGTTTCGAAATTTCAACAAGCAGTAATTCTCAGCTTGATACTTGACCACTTTTGGGTGAACAAACCAAAATGGTATGGAACTTCTTACTGACTATTACAGTAGAATTTATTACCTAAAGAAAGACTAAGTGAGGCAATATCGGTTTTATACCTAGTAATGAAGCCTTTGATCTAACTTACCAAGCTTTGGGACGTGTATCAAAATGGTTGAATTCAGTATAGCATCCTCTCGTACTTCAGCAAAAAAGCGCTGGCATAGGAATGTGAGAATTCTTAAAAGATGTTGTAACTAGAAAAATACAACTAATTAAGATGGCCATTCATTGAGGAGCATCGGTTATGAAGTAACGCAAATGGTAGAAGAGATGGATCGTTGATAAAAGTAGTGACCCAAATATGGAACTAGTTATCATTTAGAGTGATTTTATTAGATTGTTAAAGTAATTAGTCTTTTTTAAAAGGAAAAAGAGCCAATTAGTACTTGATAATACATAAATTTGCTCTTTCTTAAAAAGATTAACTATTAGAAGAGTAGTAGAATGTTACCTATCAAAGCCAAAATAGGGTTCAGAAATGGTGATTTAGTTTAAGATCTGGTTTGAGACCTTTTACCTTTTTTAGGGCTAATAAAATTCACATTCAGTTCTTATGAAAAGAAATATTGTTGATATTGTACTGAAAATAACACAAAGTTTTCTCCTTTTCCATCACATTAATTTCTATACTATATGAAGGAGGAAATGATCCTTATAAGATTGAGATAAAAAAGGAGTTAATATAAATGGAAGTAGCTGAGGAAACAATCACTATACAAAACCCAACCTCAAGATCGAAGAACAGCTCTGTTTATAAAACAGTTTGGAGATGGCACTTTTATGCTGGAATTATTTTTGCACCGTTTCTTATAATTCTAGCAGTAACGGGTTCGATTTATTTATTTAAGCCACAAATTGAACAAGTGCTTTATCAAGACTATTACGATGTTACGCCAAATGGAGATAAATTGCCAGCATCCAAGCAGATTGAGGAAGTAAAGATTCTTTACCCTGAAGCAGTAGTGACAAACTATCGTCCTGGCGAAAATGCTAAACGTTCGAGTGAAGTAAGCATTACTTCTAATAATGAGTCGTTTACAATCTTTGTAGATCCTTATACAGGTGAATCTATTGGAGCGTTAAATAATGAAAATAGAATAATGGATAAAATTGAAGAAATTCATGGTGAATTAATGGCAGGTACTCTAGGTGATAGAATTGTAGAATTAGCTGCATGCTGGGGAGTCGTGTTGATTGTTACAGGTCTCTATTTATGGCTTCCAAAAAAGAGGAAAAGTTTGTCGGGTGTGCTTTTTCCAAGATTAAATAAAGGCAAAAAAGTACTAAGACGAGATTTACATGCAGTACCTGCCTTTTGGATTACAGCAGGGATGTTATTTTTAATCATGACAGGTTTACCTTGGTCAGGTCTTTGGGGCAGTAATTTTCAAGTGATAACTACTAATTCTGGCTCAGGCTATCCACCTTCGATCTGGACAGGAAGTGCTCCAATTTCCACAATCAAAACAAAAGATATAGCTGATGTCCCTTGGGCAGCAGAAAATTTAGATGTACCCTTATCAGAAATTCAAGGTTTTATTCCAATATCAATCGATGAAGTTATCGCAATCGCTAATCGAGAGGGATTAAGTCCAATCTATACTGTATCAATACCGAATGAAAAAGATGGAGTTTATACATTATCAGCTTTTCCACCAAAAGCAAAAGATGAAGTAACAATGCATTTTGACCAGTATACTGGAGCAGTTCTAGCTGATTACCGTTATGATGACTATGGTTTAATAGGAAAAATAGTAGCCATGGGAATAACCTTGCACAAAGGGACTGAATTTGGTCTAATCAATCAATTATGCTGCCTACTAATTTGTTTAGGAATAATATTTGTTGCTGTTAGTGGCTTTTATTTATGGTTAAAACGAAAACCTAAAAAAGGATTTGGTGCACCAAAAGCCCTGAGTAGTAAGAAAAAGAAGTCATTACTCATTATATTAATAGCTTTGGGTATTTTGTTTCCATTAGTTGGTGTGTCACTTATTGTTGTTTGGCTATTAGACAGGTTGGTTATTCAAAAAATATCTGTTGTTAAGAAGTTTATGAATGCTTAATTTGAATGTAAAGGATGTCTTTCGCTGTGAGAAAATATATATGTATTTCTTTCATCTTACATGTCAGCCTGCTGTTAAGTGCATGTTCACTCGACCAGGATGTCGCGAATCTGTACAAAGAGGAAATACCTCTTGAAGTCGAAATAATCCTGCCACAATCCTTTTCAGATAATAAACAGGAAACAATAGAGGCAACACTTACACAAGATGGGAAAAGGATAACAGAGGCAGATTTTGTTCACTTTGAGATATGGAAACAAGATGGTTCTCTCAAATATGAGATGGAAGAAGCTGTGGAGGAAGGAAACGGCATGTATAGTATTACTAAGAAATTTGATCGTAATGGTCTATACTATATAAAAGTCCATGCTGGCAATAATGGTTCTGTCATTATTCCCCAAAAACAGTTTATTGTAGGAGAATTATCTGAAAGTGAATTGAATTTCTTGCAAAAAGGTTTGCAAAAACAGGTTGAAAGTCATGAACAACATCATTGAGTAAAAGAACTTTAACAATCTAATTTTATATTTCTTAGTATTCAACTTGAAATGGATGGAAAATTTTATATTATACAGAGTGTGATATAGTTAATTAATGTAGAATCAGATATATCGGATAAGCCTTTTTTAACGAAAAGCTAGTTACTTAGAACGGCGTTTTAGGTTAGAGAAGGATTTACTGTAACTAATGGAGTGAAAGTAAATATATCATCTTTTTGTCGAGGAGATTTATGTAATGAAAAAGTTTTTTTCAAGATATTCTCACTGGTTAGCTCTAATAATAATTAGTTTTGGCTTTAGCACAATGTTTATTAACTTCAAAATTGCTACACCTGACATTATAGCCGTTATTATGGGAGGAATTGGTATGTTATCTGTTGGTTACCTTTGTTTTGTTATAGAGAGACATAAAAGAAAGCAGAGAGAAGAAAAATAGATTTCTTCTCAGAGATAAGATTTTATGCTGCCATTCTTTATAGCTGTTATTAATTGTGAAAAATACGGGTGTCAAACAAGGAGACCAACGACTTTTGTTGGTCTTCTTGTTCTATTTTTAATGTAGTAAGTGTCGTAAGTATTCAACATGTCTTCGGCTAGTATCAATAACTTCCTCAACAATTTGTTTACTAGTTTGATCTAAATCACCTTTTACAAACTCCTCTGAATATTGCACACCATAATTATCCATGCCTTTTAAAGCATCCTCAATGATTTTTTTTGAATCAATAGGGAGCATGATTTTATGCATAAAGCTATGCATCGATCCAGAGACCGCTTCATCGTCGGCTGGAACTCTGCCTAAATTCTGTATTCGTTCCGCTACTTTTTGGGCATTTTGCTTTATGTCCTGTTGCATAGACTGAAAGTTATTCTTTAATTCACTATTGTTTACCTTTTTGATATAGTGTTCAAGTGGACGTATACCCATGTATATACCCCTTAACAACGTGTTTAGTTCCTATATAATTGTCTCATTTGTCATAAACTCACATCCTTTCTACGTATCATGATGCTTGTGTATTGAAATATTCCTAGCTTGTTCAATTTTAAGTGAAGGGTAATTTACGATAAAATGGAAGTCTGCATTACTTGTTTGTATACCTAGACATCATCATATTTTTATAAGGGGGGTATCATTATTTTATGAAACCACGAATTACAGTAATTACATTGGGAGTAGATGATTTAGAAAAATCATTACAGTTCTATCAGGAGGGGCTTGGACTACCGACTCAAGGTATAGTTGGCAAAGAATTTGAGCATGGTGCCGTTGCCTTTTTCGACTTACAACAAGGCTTAAAACTTGCTATTTGGAATCGTAAAGATATTGCTCATGATGCAAAGATTAATCAGACCGTATCTAGTCCTACTGAATTTACTATTGGTCACAATGTAGATAGTAAAGAAGAAGTGGACAAGGTAATGGAACAGGCTAAGCAGGCTGGTGCTAGTATAACCGTTCCGCCTCATGACACTTTTTGGGGTGGATACTCTGGCTACTTTCAAGATCCTGATGGTCATTTGTGGGAAGTAGTCTGGAATCCGCACTGGGAAATAATTGAATAGTTAACAAATGGACAGCATGTTTGGTTTTACTTTAGTATAAGCTCTGTTAATAACGTTAAAATAAGCTGTAAAAATACAATATTCCTTTGATATATGTATTTTTACTGCTTAATATCTATTTAGACTTTTTTAATTCTAAGTAAAATTGAGATTGTAAGAAGTCTTAATAAACTTATCTTATCTTCAAAACTCAGTCAATTTCTTCAAATGTGTTACTCGCGTTACATCTTCTGTAAAATCTAAACACAGAGTTTTTAGATGCTCCAAAAAAATTAGAATATTTAAAGGAAACCGAACAAAGAAGACATTTTCAGTTCATGACCTATGAAAATCAAAAAAACAGTCATTCCAATTAACTCTACTTGGCTTCTTAGGAATAGCTGCAGGTATCTATACCGTAAATGCCTTTATAATGAAGCTATCAATTGGAGTATCTTTTATCGCTAGTGTTGGGTATATTTTTTGTAGTTATAAGCTGAAAAAATGGTTTAAGTATATGCATGAAAAACGGAGAGGTTAGGGGCATTGTAAATACAAAAACCTCTTGGTTATTATCCTAAGATCCTGCGTACAAATGGACGAATGAGAACCAAGAGGCTACTCAAGTGAATAAAAATCAGAACGAATTAACACCTTAAGAAAAAAGTCTAATTCGCTCTGGCAGTGACTAGTAAAATCAATCATTTTAGAATCTAGAATAAAAAAGGGAAATAATCAGCCTTTTGTTTCATCCTTGTCATTTGCAATCTCATCTTTATTGAACCAAAGTGGTTCGTTGTCATCAACCTCACCATTATAGTTGATGAGGATCTCTTCCCCTGCTTTTATATCTTTGTAAGCAAAGAAATCAAACGTATGGTTCTTAAAATTGATATCATAAGTAGCATTAGGCTGATACGAATGATTAAATAGCATACCATAGCCTAACAATATCGCAGTGTGGTTTTGCCCATACTCGAACGCATAATCGTCAAGTAACGTTTTCTCGATATGAATGTGTTGCTCATTTGGATAAGAAATGACTGGTGCTTCATGTAGAAGTGTACCTTTTGCTATATCAGTTGTTGCAAATACTCCTCTATTGAATTCCCCATCACTGAGTGGGGATGTTTTAATTTCGATAATGTTAATCACCTACGAGTTCTTTTAAAGTATTTTATCTTCATTATCTTGACAGTAAATAATGAAGAAAGCAACTGTTTTAACGAACCGAATTAAAAAAATGATCTTAAATCTAATAGATTGCATTAAGAATTCGTATGAAAGAATTATTTATGATTCGCCAAATTTTCTCGGTCAGAAGCTAATGGTGGTTGTTCCATCCATCCGTTACTTATTAATAGTTCGGCTCCATCATCTGCATATAACCCTACCTCAGCCATAAGACGTGTGTATTCTAAAGCAAGATCTCTTCTTTGAGAAACAGCTAAACCAGCTCCAAAATATCCGACCGCTGAGGATACCAATATGACAATATGATTTAACATCAGTTTATCTGAATAGGGTGGAATTGTTGAACTAGTTACTTCAGATACCCATGATGCTGGAGATGCTAATTCATCTTTAGTTAAAGTAGAACTAAGCGTATTGAACTGTTTTTCACAAATGTCTTTCCCTTTTTGGAAATATTTCCTAACCTCTTTTGATTGGCAGACCTGTCCAAATCCAATTTCTAATACGACTTTCACGATAATCTTTAGCATGTTAAAACTAATACCACTAATTTCTATGGCATTTAAAGGTCGTTTTTTGCCAAACCAACCCGATAAATATCGTTGATGATCTACAAAATCAATTTGATTTGGGGCGTTAATACGTGGGGGTCTACTGTAAATGCCTTTATTTAGCAAAACATCTAAGGTCCGTTCATATAGCTCCATTGTTTCTTTATTACATTGAATGAAGTAGGCTATTTGGTCTTTGCGGGTAGAAGTGCCTACAGCACCAGCATAGCCAGTCAATCCGAGTAAAGTCATAACATGTATATACACTAATATAAAGGTATCTGTAAATAGGGGAGGGGAATTAAGGTTAACATCTTCTTCTTTTGTAAATCCCTTTGGAATAGGATAGTTCTCTTGTTTCAAAAAATTTTTTATTTTATTAATATGATTTTCAGCTATTTTAAGCGCAAATTCAAGTACATCCTTTATATCCTCATCATGTGCCTTATTAATAGAATGATAAAGAATACAAATTGATAAAGAATCATTGATATATTGAGACCAAAGATTTGCTATTTCTGATGATGTAAGGCTTAGGTTATTACTGATATTTTCCACGAAAAAACCTCCAAGAATTAATTACCCTGTTCTTTTTTGCTTCATTAAATTTATTAATTATATATAAATTCACCTTTTACTTTTGTGAATATGCATCTAAGTTCTAATTAGTAAGGATAAGCTTGTACTTGGGAGTGGAAAAATCCAGTTACTAGCCATTCAAGTGAAAGGCGAATATAGGTAATGCGAAAGGAATCTAATATTTTCTACTGTGAAAAAATGATCCAACTAACTTCTAGACATAGAAAAATAAACGCAAAAATAAGATTAAGAGGAAGGGTACGTATCTTCAAAGAGGGGGATAGCTTTTGCGAACCGGAGAAGACAATGGTATTTTTGACGTTCAGACAAGGGCAACTTTTCGTGCACTTGTTCAAATGATTATTCAACCTAGAAAGTACATAACTTCAACACTAGGAGCCGTTCAAGTAGAGGATGCACTGCTTGTAAAAGTATATGAATATGTTATTTGGACACTGGATCATTCTTTGGCAAATACATCCAAGCAACAGCTAAACTTAAATAATTCTTCGATGTCAGCTGCTACAGCGGATTTGCTGAATACGGCAGCTGCTTATTTAGTTCAGTCAGGGCGGGCAAAATGTCCTCTAGACGTGAGGGTGTTTACGAAAAGGAATCCGTTTACCTATCTATCTCGAAGTGATCGATTTCGTGTTATTACCTTATTAGAATGCCTTGACATTAATCTTGCAAGTTTGCCAATACCTTATACGAATAACCCTGGACTTATTCGTAATATGATGGATGTACTAAACCAACTCACCCTATTTGGTTATTATTCAGAATGGCCGGCTTATGGAACAACACGTTTTTTACAGCCTGATAACAGACTATTGGAGTATTTTCCAATCGGTTGGTGTCAATCAAACTATCCAGGGGTAGCATTTGGATATCGTGATTTACGAGGATTTTTATTAAAATATCCGCACAAAAGGGGGGATCGAAATGGCTGAACAGGATGTGATTGTGATTGGAGCAGGCGGTGGAGGGGCAGTCATCGCGAAGGAACTTGGAGAGATGGGGTTAAACGTTCTAGTTCTGGAAGCAGGTCCATGGTATGGTAACAAAAAATGGCCAAACCCGAATCAACAACCAGGAGACAAATTCAGCTCTAGTCAAGATGATTTAGATATAAGACTGTACAGACAATCGTTTAACAAGTATGAAGCAAACATGAATGATTTGGTTTCCGGTAGATTACGCTGGGGACCAGCAGATCGCAGTCTTCCACAATGGTTTCGGAAAACTAATCAAAAAGCGCTAATTTGGCAAAATTCTGGTGTAGGGGGAACAACACAAACGTATACAGCTAATTCACCCCGTGCGTTTCCAGAAGCAGTTGATCATGTATGGCCTCTTTCTTATCAAGAATTGGTTCCATATTATGAAAAGGTTGAAGCTATTTTGCCTGTTAATTTTGCCCCCACAACTGCAAAAGAAGACTTATTCTATTATGGGGCGAAACAGGCAGGCTGGAAGCTGATTCCTACTCTAAATGTAACAACCCCTGGGTTTCGTCCGCAGCCTAACGCTATATTGCCTCCCAATAAGAATCTTACTAATCCTACTATACCACTTGAGCAGTTATCATTAATGGAGGGCTGTACACTTGCAGGGCATTGTATAAATGGATGTCCACATGGACCTTCAATGGATAAAATCGCCAAACGTTCAACAAATGTGAGCTACGTTCCGCTTGCGTTAAGTACCGGTAATGTCAGAATAAGACCGAATGCATTTACGATAAAAATCATAACAGAAAATAAAGCTCCTTCAGACTCAAATGCCATTGGAGTAATTGTTCGAGATGTTTGGACTGGAGAGCAGGAAGAATTGCTGGCAGATGCTGTTGTGATGGCTGCAGGATGTATTGAAAGTCCTCGTCTATGGTTAAATTCAGGGTTGCCTAAGAATCCATGGGTAGGAAAAGGCTTGGTTAATCATTATATGGACTGGTTAACAGGTATATTTGATGAAAAGGACTTGGATTTAATTTTAGGAAGCGAAAATGTTGATCCCTTTGTTGGCCACACTTGTGGTGCAAGGTTAGATTATCCTGGACTAGGTTCATTGCAGACTGTTGGGATGAGTCCAGGCTTAACTGCTTCTTTTCATGGAATGAGCGAATTAGGATATAATATTTTACATCCATCTATGCCAAATAGTCATGAGGATTCACAGGGGCGAATTGTTGGATATGAATTGAAAGAATTAATGACTAATTATCGTAGATCATTAAGTATCTTAGTATGTACAGATGATGAAGTGGATCAACGAAATGGAGTTACGGTCGATCCGTTTATTAATGATGAACATGGACCTATTCCTATCGTACAATATAAACCTACTAAACGATCCATTAAGAGACAAAGTGAATTAGCTAAGTTTGCGGCTGATATTCTACGTAAAGCAGGGGCAAAAAAAATAATTAGATCTAATTGGCCTTCAGGTGTTATGATTCATTTGGAAAGCACGATGAGAATGGGCTTTGTTGTTGACCAGAATTGTGAATCATATCAAGTAAAACGATTATACATTGCTGATAACAGTGTACATTTTAACAGCATTGGTGGGCCGAACCCAACCCTTACTACACAGGCGCTTGCTACACGAACAGCGGAAAAGCTTTTCGAGAAATATTTCAATAAGTAGCATTTTTTTATGTCTATTGGAAAACATATCATAAGAACAAATTATATCTTATGTTTGGTGGGATGAATAGACGTGAACTTATTTGAAATGATTCATGATGCATTTGAACCATTTATGGATGATGAAAAGAAGCCATTGAATGTAATGGAAGTGACCAACCTTTGGTTTTTTTTACTTGGAACAGAAACAACGATGAAGAATGAAGAAATTGGCTATAATCTTGCTCAGGATGAAGAATTAAAGCAAATATTATTAGATGTAAAAGAAAATTTACATATACCTATTAAAAAGGAATTAACCGAGTTTCTAAGGAAGGAAGGAGTTCCTTTACCTCAATCAACTCCAGAAAAGCCTATTGGCAAATATCAAAATATTCCAGAGGGAGCTAAATTAAATGATGAGGAAATTGTTAATTTAATGTCATATAATTTGGCAATGGGTGTTACCTATGCGTCAAGAGGACTTACTGAATCAATTCGGTCGGATGTAGGGTTGATCTTTGTGAAAATTATGATGAGAAAAACGATATATGGTTTAAAAGTAAAACGATACTTGGAACAACATGAGTGGCTTCGTATTCCTCCTTACTATAAATCTTAGCGGATTTTTTATATATACTCTGTTAAAGCTCAATATTGATTTTGACACTTTGTTGATTGGAACGTAAACGTGAGACTCCTGCGGGAGTGCTTGTCTAAGGGAAACCCCAAAGGTGCAAAGCACTAAGGAGGCTCCAGGACCGCACGCGGAAAGCGAACGCCTGTAGCGGAAATCAACAACCAAGTTTAACAGAGCCTTTAAATAAAGGGAAATACATTAATAAGTAAAAAACACAGAAGCATAGCTTATTTATTATTGCCATTTCCAATAAAAGTTAAGTATAATATAGAAAATACGTTTTTATAAACTAAAAAGACCGTTGGTGCTGTAACACCAATCGGTCTACAATAGTCGGTTCCTATAAAGGAGTCGGCCAATAAGGTAGAAAAAAATAATCCACCTGAGCCGCTAACTCAAGGGTGGATTATTTTTTTGAGTCAAAAGATAGGATCGCTACGATTAGACTTGCAAACGCAACCGCAAACATCAATGATTCAAAAGTCGTCAAACGGCCTCACCCCCTTTACTAGGAGTGTGCCGACACCCTTGAGAAAACCGATTCTATTGTTCATTAATTGTAACATGATATCAATATGAATGTAGATGAATTAGACAAGTGATGGGCCAAAAGCGATCTATCAATCAAATTGCTATGCTCTCGAAGTAAAGACTTTATCATTTTATATGGCTTTTGAAGCGTCCTTTTCCATTCCTCTTAGATAAATCAGCTAACAAGCAAAACGACAGCGTAGTTATACGCTGTCGTTTTCTTGTTAATATAAGAATTTTACATAACCTAATTAAACAACATCATTAATAAAGGAATGTTTCTATATGTCGAAAAAAATAATCGATATACTTATTGTGGTTTTTCTATATATCGATTAATATTTATCGTAATAGATAAAAATGTATTGGAGGTTCCGTATGACAGTCTTTAAAAAACAAGAAATTCTCACCATTCTTACTTATATAAGCCGTAAAGATATGAATAGGATGGAATTGCTACATATCCTTAGTGACGAAATTCCAACTGTGAATCATGTAATTGATCATTTACTTAATGAAAAATTACTCTGCAATAAGGAAGGAATGTTATCACTATCAGAAGAAGGTTTAAAAAAAGCCCGCCACCTCTATGAAAAACCTCCACACTTAAGAGAAAAAATCAAAACAAAATTCTCAAAACGAAGAGGTCTTATTCAACTAGCAATCCTCCAGCTTCTTAAGGAAGAGCCAAGGCATGGGTATCAGGTAATGAAGCTATTGGAAGAGAGAAGTGATGGTTTTTATACTCCTAGTGCTGGGACTATCTATCCCGCTTTACAAGATTTGCTTGATAAAGGCTTAATTTCAGTTGATGAACAAGCGGATAAAAAGGTGTACACATTAAATCAGGATGGTGTGGAGTTTCTTTCAGACATTATTCATGATGAGGATGATGTTTTTTGGGAGGAATGGCGCATCCGTTTAATGTGGAAGCAATCAAAGGAAGCGGCATTAGTACGGGAAGAGATGGAGAAGTTCCAATTAGAGTTTCAGTTTGCGATGAAGAATGTATTGCATGATCCATCACTTGCACTTGAGCTTGTGTCAATTATTAAAAATGGACGGAATGAGTTGATTAACTGGTCTGAAAAGCAGGCAAGAAAATAACCAAGTAATGATAAGGAGTTTGATAAATGAAATCCATTAGAAAGTTGTTAATATACACAAAGCCCTATAAGCTTTTTATTGTACTTGCACCGTTATTAATGGCGTTAGAGGTAACGATGGATCTCTTACAGCCTTTGATTATGCAAAAAATAATCGATAGCGGAATAGCAAATAATGATATGACATATGTCGTGCAAATGGGGATTTTTATGATTGCTGCTGCTATTATTGGGCTAGCTGGTGGGGTAGGATGTACGATTTATAGTACAAGAGCAGCCGTGAATTTTGCAACAGATATAAGGCGGGATGTATTTAAAAAGGTAGAACATTTTTCAAGTGATAATCGCGATTTGTTCGGCACTGGAAAATTAATTACGATCGTGACGAGTGATATTACATTGGTTCAAACAGCGTTAATGATGACGTTGCGAGTGTTTGTGCGAGGTCCACTTCTTTTTATCGGAAGCATTATTATTGTCTTTTTTCAGGCTCGAGAGCTGTTCCCGCTTTTGTTTTTCCTAATCCCTGTCCTGTTATTTTTCATAATTGTTCTTTCAAGAAAAGCCGGTGTATGGTTTAAACGAGTACAAGAAGGAATCGATCGGCTTAATACAAAGCTACAGGAAAGCATTGCTGGGATAAGAGTTGTAAAAGCGTTTGTGCGTAAAGATTACGAGATTGGTCTGTTTAAGAAGGTAAATGATTCGTTAACGAAAACGACGATGACAGCTGATCAGATTATTACGATTCTGATGCCGATTTTATTATTTGTGATTAATAGTGGAATTGTTATTGCTCTCATACTTGGAGTGATACGTGTGGAGGAAGGATCGATCCAGGTTGGGGTAATCCTTGCATTTATCAACTATTTAAATATTATATTAATGGCGTTAATGTCGAGCAGTATGGTTCTTATGCAATTAATGCGGGCATTCCCATCTGCCGAACGGATTCAACAGGTGTTAGAAACGAAAAATGAGATTGAAAGGTTCGAAGATTTACAGCAAGTTTTTACTGTTAAGGGAAATATAGAGTTTAAGGATGTCTCTTTTTCCTATAGTAAAAATGGTGAACACGTGCTAAAAAATCTCTCTTTTACTGTCGCAAAAGGAGAAAAAATTGGCATAATTGGACCAACGGGAAGCGGGAAAACGACGCTAGCGAAGCTTTTGCCAAGATTGTACGATGTTGGTCAAGGTGAAATTCTCATTGATGGCGTTAATCTGAAGAATATCAAGCTAGAATCCCTTCGTTCAGCGATTGGCTATATTACACAAAAGCCGATCTTATTTTCTGGTAGTATTGAAAGCAATCTTATATATGGTAAAACGTCAGCAACTAATGAAGAGCTTGAAACTGCAGCTAAACATGCTTGTGCTACAGAATTTATTGAGGGATTTGAGGACAATTATGCCCATCAGCTAACACAAGGAGCGACAAACCTGTCAGGTGGACAAAAGCAAAGATTATCGATCGCAAGATCCTTTATTAGAAAACCATCAATCCTTATTTTAGATGATGCTACATCAGCAGTTGATGCTCGTTCAGAGGCAACCATTCTACAAGCCTTGGAATCTGATTATCATAACACAACCACATTTGTGATTGCTTCAAAGATTTCATCGATTATTCATGCAGATAAAATTCTTGTAATGGATGATGGAGAAATTGTTGGCAATGGGACACATCGCCAACTGCTTGAGAACTGTCCTTTATACCAAGAAATTTACAATACACAAGTTGAGAAAGGAGGGGTCGTTGTTGAGTAATCAAACCAATAGTATAGCCAAAATGCAGCAATTAACAGGTGGGGGAGGTCCAAAGGGAAGAATACCTGGTCCACCGGTTAAAACAAAGGATCCGAAAGGTACCTTGCTTCGTGTTTGGAACTATATGGAGAGACAGAAGACTGGTTTGCTGTTATCAACACTTTTTGTCATCCTTTCCTCGTTATTAAGTTTACTAGGTCCTTATTATATTGGGGTGATTATTGACCACTATATTATTCTTAAGGAGGTGTCTGGTACGATCAGAATGGCTTGCTTACTGCTTGGGATTTATTTTATTACATCCCTTTTTACTTGGCTGCAGGCCTATATAATGGTTAATGTTTCACTAAAAACGATAGGTTCCCTTCGTGAGGATTTGTTTACAAAGCTTCAGACACTATCCTTGCATTTTTTTGATCGCCATAAGCATGGGGACCTAATGAGTAGATTCACGAATGATATTGAAAACCTTAATCAAGCATTAAGTCAAAGTGTCATCCAGATCATTTCGTCTATTTTAACTGTTGTAGGTGTGACGATTGCCATGTTTTCCTTGAACTGGGTGTTAGCAATTGTATCCTTAATCACAATTCCCTTGATGCTTTTTGTGACGAAAAAAATCGTTAGCATAAGTAGGAACAACTTTTCAAAACGACAAAAAGATATAGGGGAGCTAAATGGATTTATTGAGGAATCAATTAGTGGTGGAGAGGTTATTACGCTGTTCGGTAAGGAGGATGATACGTTTGCTGAATTTCATGTGATAAATGAACGGCTACGTAAATCTGCGATGCGTGCAGATATGTTTTCAGGAGTTCTTGGTCCATCTAATAACTTTCTTAGCAACTTAGGTTTAGGGCTTGTAATTGGCGTCGGGTCAATTATGGCGTTAAAAGGTATGACAACCGTTGGGATCATTGCTTCATTTGTTACGTATTCACGGCAGTTTTCAAGACCGATTAACCAAATGTCAACCTTACTTAATTCAATGCAAGCTGCATTAGCTGGAGCTGAACGTGTTTTTGAAACGATGGATGAAGTACCTGACTTAAAAGATAAAAAGAATGCTGTTTCTGTAAGCAAGTTTAAAGGGGATATCGAGTTTGTAGATGTTGAATTTAGCTACGACAATGAAAAAAAGATCCTAAAAAATATTGATTTTTCAGCTAGTGCTGGTGAGATGATAGCCTTAGTCGGGCCAACTGGCTCTGGGAAAACAACGATCATTAATTTACTTATGCGCTTTTATGATAGCGATTCAGGTGAAATTCTTATAGATGGCAAAAATAGTAAGGATTATAAACTTAGAGATTTACGAAAAAGAATCGGAATTGTGCTACAAGATCCGTATTTATTTTCTGGAACAGTCATGGAAAATATCCGCTATGGCAGACTAGATGCGACCGATGAAGAAGTTATTCAAGCGGCCAAAACAGCATCTGCTCACGGGTTTATTAAGCATTTTCCAGCGCAATACCACACAATGATTACTGCTGGTGGGTCCAATATAAGCCAAGGGCAAAAGCAACTTCTATCAATCGCAAGAGCCATCCTTGCAGATGCCGATATTCTAATTCTAGATGAGGCAACAGCTAATATCGATACGCGAACAGAGGTTGAAATTCAAAAGGGACTTCGCAATCTGACAAAAGGAAAAACCAGCTTTGTTATCGCTCATCGATTGAGGACAATCGAGCGTGCTGATCAAATATTAGTCATTAAAGATGGGGAATTAATTGAGCAAGGAAACCATGCAGATTTATTAAAGCAACATGGATTTTATTATAATCTTTACGCGAATCAGCTTAGTATCTAGGTTTATAAGAAATTTATTACCTAAAATGAGGGTTTACTGGCCGAACGGGAAGATTTACTAGAGAACAAGAATTGACTTTATAAAATAAGAAAATGACAAACTAAAAATTGAGATTCGAAAGGATGATACAAATGTTTGTAAACACAGCAACCTTTGAAATTGAAAAAGCGTACGAGGAGCGTCTTGTAAATAAGCGAGAAAAAGACAAATCGCAGATAGCCGAGGCGAAAGGAATCCTTTCCTTTGAATGCTGGCGTAGAGAAAACAAAGACACAGTTGAATTTGTCTATGTATCAAAATGGGAATCACAAGATGCCTTCAAAGCATGGATATCAAGAGATGAACATGTGAACGAGCATAAGGAAATGAACAAGCGTAAAAAAGATAATGAGGAAAAAGAGCAAGTGAAAATGAAAAAGACTTTACGGGCATTTGAGCTTTATGATAGCTCGGATAATTAAATGAATGTTGAGGTAGACGGTGTTGCTTTGAGTGCAATGCCGTTTTTTATTATAGGATGAAATTTAAATATTTGTTTTCTTAAAATAGAAAGATTAACAAAAAGGAAAAACTTTAGTAAATTAATAGATTGTTATTTCTTAAGTAATTAGGAAAAATAGGAGAGGTATTCCGGAAAAAGTTTACTAATGTTTTCTGAAATCGCCCTATCCTAATCAATATATTACTATAAAACTCATATTTTATAAGGGTGTTCTAATTATTTAAATTATTAAAAAATATGTTGAAAGCGCTTTTAAAATCTGGTAACCTTTAAATATCAAGTAAATATTTAGTGAAAAAACACATGGCGTTGCCTTTAAATAATTCAAATGTAGTGAGGTAGTTCAAAATATGACAACAATCAAAGATATTGCAGCAAATGCGAATGTCTCGAGTTCAACGGTATCTAGGGTATTAAATAATGATCCGACGATATCAGTAACTCCTGAAACGAGAGATCGGATTTTAGAGGTCTCAAAGCAATTGGGTTATAAAACGGTTAAGAAGCGAAAGACTGAACAAAAGCTTACGCAATCAAATAGCCCGAGGATTGGAATTTTTTTAGCGCATACCCTTGAGGAACAAGAAGATGGTGTGGATGATCCTTATTTTACTTCCATTAGGCAGGGTGTAGAGAGTGAGTGTCTCAATAGAGGAATTTTCACCAACAAGGTTATGCGTTTATCTGATGAACATCAAGAGCAGATAATTGACGACATCGATGGGTTGATTGTGATTGGTGGTATGGATATTAATGTGATGCACTTAGTAAGAAAATGTTCAGACAATATTGTATTTGTTAATTGTTCTCCTGATGAGGATAAGTTTGATTCGGTTGTCATTGATTTCGAAAAAGCGACGACCAGCGCTTTAAAGCACTTATTAGACCAAGGCTTTAAAAAAATTGGTTATATCGGCGGGAAAGAGAGATTTACGGATCAGGTAATTGAGGATAAGCGGCATACTACTTTTGTGAAAATATTGAAATCAGAGGGGTTTTACAACGAAGATCACGTTTTTATTGGCGAATATACAATGACACACGGATACGAGTTAATGAAAACGATCATTAAAAAGGGAAATCTTCCTGAGGCGTTTTTTATTGGGAGTGATTCTATGTCAATCGGGGCTATGCGTGCTTTGCGTGAGGCAAACTTGAAAGTTCCTGAGGATATCGCGATTGCAAGCTTTAATGATGTTCAAATGGCGAGATTTGCAAGCACGCCATTGACAACAGTTAAGGTTTATACCGAGCAAATGGGGCGTATAAGTGTTCAATTGCTATTAGATCGCATCACAGGTCGTGAATTACCACTTAAGGTAACGGTCCCTACTAAGTTAATTGTTCGTGATAGTTCAGGCGTAAAAGAGAAAAGTTAACATTAAAACCTTTTTAGGAGGTGATGCCAGGTATTGAAAAAGTGTCATTTTACTAGTAAGTAAGAGGGGGATCCTGTCAACAAAAAAAGAGATCAAAAAGTCATAGTGTTCGAGAAAGTCAATTTTGCAGAATTGAGTTTGCTCTAAACCGAACACCTAAGACTCTTTCATCTCAAACAAACCCTCCCTTTTCAGTAGGGAGAAAGATCTAGAAATATATTATAAAATATGCTTCTTTTAATAGCAAAATTAATGCTTTTTTTACTTACATCATTGCTTTTGCTACAACAAGGGGAATTTTAGTTCATTCATCATTTAAATTGAATGTGGGGGAAGAAAATGAAGAAGTTATTAAGTATGTTTATATTTGTTATCGCTTTCACTGTTTTGGTCGCTGGTTGCTCCAGAGCGGGGTCAAATGAAAGTGCATCAAATGAATCTGATTCAAATGAAGCATCTGAAAATGGTCAGGTAACCTTGTCCTTTTTCTCATCCATGTCTAATGAAGGCGAGAAAAAGGCAATGGAAAGTGTTGTTGCAAAGTTTGAAGAAGAAAATCCTAATATAAAGATTGATTTAAACCTACCTGGCGGAGGCTATGAGGATATGCTCCGTGTCAAAATGGCAGCGAATGATATGCCAGATTTATTTGATACACATGGCTGGTCACAGCTTCGCTATGGAGAATATGTAGCTGACCAAAAGGATATGGATTGGGTGAAGAACCTTGATCCAGCGTTAGACCAAATACTTAAAGATGAAACTGGAAAAGTATATGCTTTCCCAATTAACCAAGCAAAAGATGGGATTAGCTACAATGTAAATGTGCTTGAAGAGTATGGAATCAAACCGCCAACAACATTAGACGAGTTCGTGGCAGCTTTAGAAACTGTTAAAGAAAAAAGCAATGGTGAAGTAACGCCTTTATGGATTCCTGGTGGTGATAACTGGACAATCGCTCAAATCTTTGACGAATTAGCAACACCTTTAGTAATTACAGATGCTGAAAATAGTCATGGAGATCAGTTGGTGGATGGATCGTTTGACTGGACACTTTATACACCTCTGGCTGAAAAAATGAAGGAAATTCAAGACAAAGGCTTGATCAATGAAGATGTGTTAACAGCAAAGCTGCAGCAAGCAACAGAGTTAATTGCACAAGATAAAATTGCTTTCACATTTGTAGCTGGTTCACTTGGACCAGATGCGACAGAATTAAACCCTGATGCAAAGATAGGGACAATGCCTGTTCCGGCGATTCATGAAGGAGATAAACAAAGCTGGATTGGTGGAGAACGTCATACTATCGCGCTTTGGAAGGATACAAAACACCCAGAAGAAGCAAAACGTTTTATAGATTTCATGGCTCAACCTGAAAACATAAAAATAATGGCAGAAGGAACTTCTGCACCAGATGCATTAACAAATGTTGAGGCTGAAAACTATTTCTCTGAGTACTACAAAGAATACGAGGATATTAAAGTTCAACCATATTTTGACCGTGTGTATTTACCGAGTGGTATGTGGGATGTTATGGCGACAACGGGTCAGGAATTACTTGCAGGTAGCTTAACACCTGAACAGCTTTCGAAGAAAATGGAAGAAGAGTATAACCGTTTAAGAAGTCAGTAACTTCGTTGAAAGACTGAGGTTATTTTATAAAGGGAGCAGATAATCGTTTCTGCTCCTCTCCTTAAAATAACTTCATATGGTCTATATGAGGAGTGGAAATATGAGCGAACTAGCCACAAAAACTGAGCACTCAGTATCGAAGAAAATAAAGAAGCTAAAAGGTAATAATCAATCATCCCTTTGGTGGATGTACCTACCAAGTTTAGTTATCGTTTTTCTGTTTATTGTCTATCCGTTTTTCAATGGAGTTCAATTATCCTTTACGAACTGGAATGGCTTTTCACAAGATTATGATTGGGTTGGCATCGAGCAATACAAAAGACTGTTTTCTGATCCAACAACATGGCTTGTTGTGAAGAATACATTGCTTTACGGAATCGGTAGTACAATTCTTCAAAATGTTATTGGTTTACTATACGCCTTGCTTTTAAATCAAAGCATTAAATTTAAAGCTATTACACGTACTGTCATTTATTTGCCGGTTATTATTAGCCCATTGATTATGGGGTACATTTGGTACTTCTTCTTCGCTTTCCAAGGTGGAGCACTTAATGATGCGTTGCAATTTTTTGGATTTGAAAAAATCAATGCATTAGGAAATCCTGAGTTAAATACGTGGATTATTGTCTTCGTTAATACGTACCAATACGTAGGGGTTGCGATGATTATCTATTTAGCTGGCTTACAAAGTATTTCAAAGGATTATTATGAAGCCGCACAAATTGATGGGGCCACAGCATTGCAACAATTTAAAAATATTACAATCCCATTATTAATGCCATCAATCACAATCAATATGGTAATCAATATTATTGGAGGCTTGAAATTATTTGATGTTATTGTTGCATTAACAGGTGGAGGACCAGGAAATGCGTCACAATCAATGTCTACGTTTATGTATGATCTCTATTTTAAAAGACAGGATGCCGGATACGCTGCAACACAAGGTGTATTTATGGCAATCATTATCCTTATTTTAAGCTTATCTGCTCTCGTTTACTTTAAACGGAAGGAGGTTGAAGCATAATGGAAGGTCTCAATAAAAGGAATAAAAGTTTATTCACTGGTGTCTCAATGCTTATCTTATTGTTTCATATTATACCGTTCTATATTTTGGTTACAACTGCGTTAAAAACGAAGGGTGATTTTAGCTCGAAATGGGTTTTTCCAGAGAAGATTACCTTTGGAAACTTTAGTGATGCATGGGAAATGGCTAATTTAGGATCATCCTTTTTTAATACTACTGTCATCACGGTATTCTCAGCAATTCTATTAATCTTTTTTGGCTCATTGGCTGCATATCCAATGGCACGTCGTCAAACAACTTTAAACAAATTCTTTTATTTCGTGTTTATTGCCATCATGATCATCCCTCCGTTAACAGCTTTAGTACCATTGTACAAATTGGTTGTTAATATTGGCATGATGAACACATATGATGTAGCGGTATTAAATAATGTTGCTGCATATATGCCTTTGACCATCTTCTTATATGCAGGATTTATTCGCTCTACAATTCCGAAAGAGTTGGAAGAAGCAGCGAAAATCGATGGTGCTAGTACAATAGGAACCTTTTTTCGCATTGTGTTTCCATTGCTAAAGCCTGTCACAGCTTCAATTTTAATCATTTCCTGTGTATACATTTGGAATGATTACCAATTTGCGATTTTCTTCTTGCAGGATAAATCGATGCATACGATCACTGTCTCACTAGCTAGTTTCTTTGGGACAAATCAAAACAACCTAAATCTCGTGGCGGCTGCTTCCATCTTAGCAATGCTACCAATGACTGTCTTGTTCTTATTCTTACAAAAGTACTTTATTGCAGGTTTATCAGCAGGATCTGTGAAAGGGTAAACGTGCTATTACTTATAGTATTTGTTTTGTAAAGATTATCGTGTAGTAGATTAAACTAAAAAATGTTTTTGTAGAAAGGGAGAAAACGAATGTCAAAAATCACTTTTATCGGAGCGGGTAGCACAGTTTTTGCAAAAAATGTATTAGGAGATTGTATGTTTGTTCCTGCATTAGCGGGGTTTGAATTTGCTCTTTTCGATATCGATGAGCAGCGTTTAAAGGATTCAGAAAATATGTTGAATAATTTAAAAAATAATTACAACTGCAACATCACGATTAAATCCTACTCTGATCGTAAAGAAGCGTTACGCGAAGCGAAATATGTGATCAATGCAATTCAGGTTGGTGGCTATAAGCCAAGTACAGTAATTGATTTTGAAATTCCTAAAAAATACGGCTTACAGCAAACAATTGCAGACACAACGGGAATTGGCGGGATTTTTAGAGCGCTTCGTACAATCCCAGTTATGTTGGATTTTGCAAAGGATATCGAAGAGGTTTGCCCAGATGCTTTATTCTTAAATTACACAAATCCGATGGCGGCTCTTACTGGAGCTATGCTCCGCTATACAAATGTGAAAACAATTGGCTTATGCCATAGTGTTCAAATTTGTACAGAGCATTTGTTTAGAGATTTAGAAATGGACCATGTAGGAATTGAAGAACGAATCGCTGGAATTAATCATATGGCGTGGTTATTAGAGGTGAAACGAGACGGAAAGGATCTCTATCCAGAAATCAAACGCCGGGCAAAGGAAAAACAAAAAACAAAGCATGATGATATGGTACGATACGAATTAATGGATAAGTTCGGTTACTATATCACAGAGTCATCTGAGCATAATGCAGAATACCATCCATATTTCATCAAGAAAAACTATCCAGAGTTAATTGAAAGATTCAATATTCCGCTTGATGAATACCCACGTCGCTGTGTTTCTCAAATTGAGAGATGGGAAACGATGCGTGAAGAAATGGTTAACAACAGTCAATTAACCCATACTCGTTCACATGAATATGGTTCACGCATTATCGAGGCAATGGAAACAAATGTTCCATTTAAATTTGGCGGAAATCTCTTAAATACAGGTCGCTTAATTAGTAATCTACCAGAAAATGCGGTTGTCGAGGTACCGTGTGTCGTTGATCGTAACGGGATTATGCCAACTTACATTGGCGATCTACCAGAGCAATTAGCAGCTCTAAATAGAACAAATATCAATACACAGCTATTAACCATCGAAGCAGCGATTACAGGAAAACGAGAGCATGTATACCAAGCTGCAATGTTAGATCCACACACAAGCGCAGAACTATCAATGGACGACATCATCGCAATGTGTGACGAACTAATCGAAGCACATGGTGAATGGTTACCACAGTTTGTGAATAGTAAAGTAGAAGTTTAATAAATTTTGGGGACAGTCCCTCACCACTTTAAAGCTTTAAAACAGTGGGGGACTGTCCCCGTTTTTTAAACGGTCATTTTCTTCAGCAAATTTCAAGGATTCCTAGTATACTATTAAATAGTAAGAAATTGGATGAAGGGATGAGAAAAATGCGTTTACTTAAACATCAGCGTATTGTATCACAGAATAATGACATTGCTTACAAAAAACATCTAATAGGTAGGTCTACATAAAATGAATATTGAAACAGTACAACAAGTTCGTCCTAAGAAAAAGTACATACCACTTCCTTTTCTTGTAATCTTTATCGGTTATTTAGTTTTCGGATTCTCAGAGAATATTAAGGGTCCTGCAATTCCGCGTATACAGACTGATTTTGCAATTGATGAATTACAGATTGGTATGCTTTTAGCCTTTAATTCTCTTGGGTTTTTACTCGCTTGTAGTTTTACTGGGGTATTAACATCAAGGTATGGGATAAAACTATCTAGTCTTTTGGCGTTTGGTTCTATGGCAGCAGCTGGACTATTTATTTATTATTCTAGTCATTATTTTACGTTTTCGCTTTCCTATTTCTTTATGTATATAGGGAATGGGATGCTTGAAATTGCGTTAGCGATCTTAGCAGCGCGTGTTTTTACGAAGAATACAGGATTTATGATGAATCTATCACATTTCTTTTATGGATTAAGCTCCACTGTTGCCCCAATTATGGCAACTGGATTAATGGGGATGCATGTTTTTGGAGATGAATTAGGGTGGCGTGGGATGTATGTCCTTATGCTCTCCTTATGTCTTATTCCGATGATCCCGACTATTTTCAGTAAATTCCCAGAGAATAACGCGACAGTAGAAGAAAGGATTCCGTTAAAAGTGTATATTAAGGATCCTGCTGCTTGGTTCATTATTATCATCCTTTCTTTAGGGGTTATTGCAGAGTTATCGATGGCAGGTTGGCTTGTTAATTTCTTGGAAAAATCCTATCATTGGAGCTCAACTGCTTCGTCAGCAATGTTATCTGTATTTTTTCTTTGCTTTATGCTAGGGAGACTTTTATTAGGAGTGATTACAGATAAAATTGGTTTTATGACATCACTCATCATTTTTTCTGCGATTGCAGGAATTGCTACGATTCTTGCCACTTTGATTGGATCGTCTGGAGTATGGTTATTTGCTCTCGCTGGTATTGGTATTGCGCCGATCTACCCAACAGTCATGGCGTTATTAGCAAAGCGCTACCCAAATGGAATTGATGCTGCGATTTCATTTACAGTTACCTTAATGGGAATTGCGGTTGTAATAGGTAATTTTTTGATCGGAGCGATAATCGACTTTTTCAAGGAATGGTTCAGTAGCCTCCATGGTGCGGAAATCGGCTTAACACGTGGATTTCAAGCAGGGTTTCTTTTTATCGGATTATGTGCGCTGCTTTGTTCGGTAGCGAGTGTTATATTGTATCGATATTTGCAGAGAAAAAACGAAGTGATCTAAGTAGGTACATGCTTAAAACTTATATAAGTAGTCTAAAATCTCAATGATTTTAGGCTGTTTTTTTATTTGATGCTAAAGGCTAGTTTCAATAAACAATCCAATTAAGAAGCGACGAATGAAAATTTAGGTGCTAATGAAGGGAAAGAGGAACTAGTTAAATAGTGAAATAAATATTGTGAAAAAGGTTGATTGTTTTTTTAGAAAAGTAATGTTAATTAACATTGGTGTAATAGGGAAAAGTAACATAGCGTTAAATAGTTTATTTGTTATGAAAATTTAGATTATTATTGCTGTTTTAATTGAATTTTACAAATTTTTAATAGCTGTTAAAATTTTATTTTAATCATGCATTTATTATGTTAAGATACTTTTGTGCATAAGAGGTAGATAGCTTTTCTTTCCTTTTATTTTTTATTCTTTCTGAAAGCGATTACATAGTAAAGGAGTGTTTGAGTTTGAGTGATCATAATAAACCAATATTTGATCTGGCAATTCGGACAGCTGATATGCTAGTGAAAATGTATGGTACAAGATGTGAAGTGGCTGTTCACGATTTTAAGGATTTAAAAAAATCACTCATTTATTTAGCGGGTAATGTGACTGGAAGAAAGATTGGGTCACCGATAACCGATTTAGTCCTAAAGGAATTAGCGAAACCAGAAGAGGTAATCAAGGATATTCCTAATTATAAAACCCAGACAACAAAAGGTCAGATTATGAAGTCGTCAACCGTTTTCTTACGGGATCATGAGGAAAAGCCGATTGGTGCTCTCTGTATTAACTACGATATTAGCCTTTTTGTCCAGTTCGGTGGTGAAATTGAGGAATTTATTCATTTTGACACTAATGAGACAACAACAGAAAGTTTCTTTTCTACCGTTCAAGATGTCATTCATGGCATGGTAGATGAAGTTCTGCTTGGCTTTAAAAAGGCTCCATCGAGTATGACGATCGATGAAAAAGTTGATTGTGTCCGGATTCTTGACAAAAAAGGGACGTTCTTGATTAAAGGTGCCACGGAATATGTTGCACACGCCCTAGGTGTATCAAAGTTTACAGTCTACAATTATCTTCAAAAAATAAGAATGATCAATGACTATCAACTTGGAGAAGCTGAAAAGGCTTAAAAATTTAATCCTTAAATAAGCGTATTCACTAAAAAAATATAGATTGCAAGAATACAATATAGAGGAGAGAGACACATGGAAATTTTAAAAGGAACTGTTTTATTATTGCTTGTTTTAGCTTTTTTTACATTATTCAGCTACAAAGCTCCTAAAGGTATGAAAGCGATGGGAGCACTTGCAAATGCAGCGGTTGCAGCATTTTTAGTCGAAGCATTTCAATTATATGTAGGTGGAGATTTATTAGGAATTGAATTTCTTGGTGAGGTAGGAACTGCTGCTGGCGGTATGGGAGGTGTAGCTGCAGCAGCACTTGTTGCGCTTGCTTTGGGTGTTTCTCCTGTGTATGCTTTATTACTTGGCGTTTCTTGTGCAGGAATGGGATTATTACCTGGTTTTATTGCAGGCTATCTCGTAGCCTTCCTAGTGAAAATTATTGAAAAGAAAATGCCAGCCGGATTAGATCTTATTGTAACGATACTTGTTGCAGCACCACTTGTTCGTTTAATTGCTAAGTATATGAGTCCTGTTGTAGATGCGACCTTGCTTAATATCGGAGGAATTATTGCAGAGACAGCAAATAGTAATCCAATTTTAATGGGGATTATTTTAGGCGGAGTTATCACAGTTGTAGCAACAGCACCTTTAAGCTCAATGGCATTAACTGCAATGCTCGGATTAACAGGCCTACCAATGGCAATTGGGGCATTGGCAGTATTCGGTTCTTCATTTATGAATTATGTTTTATTTGATCGTTTGAAATTTGGAAATAGAAGAACGACGATTTCTGTAGCGATTGAACCTTTAACACAGGCGAATATCATTTCTGCAAATCCAATCCCGATTTATGTGACAAATTTCATCGGTGGTGCAGCTGCAGGTATCGTTGTTGCGTTAGCTGGATTAATTAACAATGCACCAGGGACGGCAACTCCGATTGCTGGACTAGCAGTTATGTACGGATTTAATGATCCTTTAAAAGTAACCATAACTGCATTAATTTGTGCAACGGTTGGTGCGCTTAGCGGATTCCTTGGTTCAATTATTTTCAAAAACTTTAAGATTCGTACATTGGCTGAATTGACTAAAGAAGAATCACAACCTGTACGAGAGGTAGCATAAATTACAAAAGGGTGATAAAGAAATGAAATATAGATCAGCTTTTGATATTATCGGTCCTGTTATGATTGGCCCTTCAAGTTCACATACAGCTGGGGCAGCTCGGATTGGTCGTGTTGCAAGAACATTATTCGGAAAAGAACCGAAAAAAGCAGTAATTTCTTTATATGGATCGTTTGCGAAAACCTATAAAGGCCATGGAACAGATGTAGCTATCGTTGGTGGATTACTGGATTTTGATACTTTTGATGAACGAATTCCACAGTCTATCCAATTAGCGGAACAAGCAGGAATCGAAATCGAGTTTATTGTTGAAAATCTAGTGACTGACCATCCAAATACAGTCAGAATTCGCTTGTTTAATGATGAAAAAGAACTCGATGTCGTAGGCATTTCGATCGGTGGTGGAACGATTGAAATAACTGAATTAAATTCCTTTAAGCTTAAATTGTCAGGAGAATATCCAGCCATACTCGTCGTTCATCAAGATCGATATGGTGTAATTTCAGGTGTGACAAATATTTTAGCAAAGTATCAATTAAATATTGGACATATGGAAGTATCTCGGAAAGAAAAAGGCAATATGGCAATGATGGTGATCGAAGTTGATCAAAAAATTGAAGACATCGTTATTCAGGAAATTGAGAGTTTACCCAATATTACTCAGACAATCAGAATGGTCGAGTAATTATGGGGAACAGGGAGGTTTAGTATGTTTAGAAACGTAGCAGAGCTTGTCGCGCTTGCTGAAAGCAAACAAGTGAAAATAGCAGAAGTGATGATCCAACAAGAAATCGAGGTTACGGGTCTTACTAGAGAAGAAATAATAGAAAAAATGGATCGAAATCTAACTGTCATGGAGCAGGCGATTGAACGAGGTCTAAAAGGTGTCCAATCTTTCTCAGGACTTACAGGTGGAGATGCTGTATTATTGCAAAATTATATAAAAAGTGGGAAATCTTTAACTGGAACTATTTTGTTAGATGCAGTAAGCAAGGCGGTAGCAACGAACGAGGTTAACGCTGCGATGGGAACGATCTGTGCAACACCTACAGCTGGCTCAGCAGGAGTGGTACCAGGCACATTATTCGCTGTGAAGGAAAAGTTAAACCCAACTCGTATGGAAATGATTGAATTCTTGTTTACATCGGCAGCATTCGGATTTGTCGTAGCAAATAATGCTTCCATCTCAGGTGCAGCTGGTGGCTGTCAGGCTGAAGTGGGTTCGGCAAGTGGAATGGCAGCTGCTGCAATCGTTGAACTTGCTGGTGGAACACCTGCACAATCTGCAGAAGCAATGGCCATTACACTGAAAAACATGCTCGGTCTAGTATGTGACCCTGTTGCTGGTTTAGTTGAGGTGCCATGTGTCAAACGTAATGCAATGGGTGCCTCAAACGCAATGACTGCAGCCGATATGGCATTAGCGGGCATTAAAAGTAAAATCCCTTGTGATGAAGTCATCAATGCAATGTATTTAATTGGACAATCCATGCCATCTGCCCTAAGAGAAACAGCAGAAGGCGGCCTAGCTGCAACACCTACAGGCAAACGACTCGAAAAAGAAATATTCGGATAATCCCTTTTAATGATGTAGAAGATGGATATCAAATCATAAATAAAAGGATATTTATTATAAATATGAGGGATAGCTGATTGTTAGGGAACTTTTTTCTAGTACATCTGGTATGTGCCATTCCACATACAGATAATCGATTTGAACTTGTTGTAATGCCTATTAAACTTATATAATGGAGAATATGAACAATAAGGACTAATCGATTTCTAGGAAAGGGGGTTGAGTGCGTTGGCGGTTACAATAAAAGATGTGGCAAAAGTAGCAAACGTTACACCTTCAACAGTTTCAAGGGTCATTTCCAACAGCCCAAGAATAAGTGAAAAGACAAAAAGGAAAGTTCGTAAGGCAATGGAGGAACTTGGATATTTTCCAAACTTTAAAGCAAGAAGTCTAGCAAATAGATCGACTCAAACAATTGGTTTAGTAATGCCTAATTCAACAGATAAGGTATTTCAAAATCCATTTTTCCCTGAAGTTATTCGTGGAATTAGTAAAATTGCACATAGTATGGAATATGCTTTACATATATCTACAGGAGAAACAGAGGAAGAGATATATGAAGGTCTTGTCCGTATGGTACAAAGTGGTAGGGTAGATGGCGTTATTTTACTTTATTCTCGAATCAACGACAATGTTATGTCTTATTTAGAGGAAAAAAAATTCCCATATACAATAATAGGGAAACCGTATATTAATAGTGATGGAATCTCACATGTTGATAATGATAATTTTAGTGCTGCCAAAGAAGTAACCAAGTACTTATTGAAGCTTGGGCACAAAAGAATTGGATTTGTTGCTGGTTGCTTGAATTTAATGGTTACTTTAGAACGAAAACGTGGATATGAATCAGCACTATTAAATGCAGATATAACAATTAACAATGATTATATTGTTCATGAAGAGTTTCTAAGAGAAGGTGGGCAAGAGGCTATTTCGGAATTATTATCTCTAAAAGAACCTCCTACAGCTTTAGTGGTAGCAGATGATTTAATGGCATTTGGCATGCTCAATACATTGGATGAAATGGGTCTTAGAGTACCTGACGATATATCAATCATTAGCTTTAATAACCTCTTATTATCAGAGGTATCACGTCCGCCTCTAACCTCAGTAGATATAAATATTTATAATTTAGGTTTACAATCCGCAAAATGCTTGATTGAAAAAATTAAACAACCTGATGAACCAGCTAAGCGAATTATTATTCCTTATAAGGTGATTGAAAGAAACTCCTGTAAAAAATTGAGTTAAATGATTTAGAATTGAGAGCAAAAAGACAGATAAGTAGAAACTCTGTCTTTTTGCTTTATAATTAATTTTTCACTAGAATAATTGAGAATCCATAAGGTGTAAGTTCAATTTTAGATGTTTCCTTTAGCATTGCATTGTCCCATAGATCGACAGGTTTTTTATTTGTAAAATCATATGGAATGTTAACATCAATGTGATCACTTGAGTTATTTATCGTAATAATGATTGTTTCATCAACTGATTGTTTTGAATAGATAACATAGTTTTTTTCATTATTTGTTTCTAAAAATGTAAATTCTCCATCATTACCAAATGCAGAATGTTTGTTTCGAAGTGAAATTAATTTTTTAACAATGGTAAAGAGCTCGCGATCCTGTTTATCTTCCTTCCAAATCATGCACTTACGACAACCAGGATCATTTTCTCCGGTTAATCCAATTTCATCCCCGTAATAAATACATGGTGTTCCAATAAAGGAGAGTTGGAACAAGAAAAGTAGCTTTACCTTCTCTTTATCTTCATTACAAATTGTTAAAATTCTTGGAGTGTCGTGACTTCCTAATAAATTAAAAGCAGCCTCATTTACATTCTTTGGGTAGGAGGTTAATACCTTTGTTAGCTGGTGAGCAAATTCATCTGCATTAATTTTATCTTTTGCAAAATATTCTAATGATGCATTAGTAAACGGATAGTTCATTACAGCATCAAATTGATCCCCTTGAAGCCAAGGCATTGAGTCATGCCATATTTCACCAAGTATATAAACATCAGACTTTATAGCTTTTACTGCTCTTCTAAACTCTCTCCAAAACTCGTGATCTACTTCGTTTGCAACATCAAGACGCCAGCCATCTATATCAAATTCTTCAATCCAATATTTAGCTACATTAAGAAGATATTGTTTTACTTCGGGGTGTTCTGTATTTAACTTTGGCATCATGTGGGTAAATGCGAAAGTATCATAATTTGGTTCGGGAAAGGCTTTAACAGGAAATTCTCGTAAATGGAACCACTCTTTGAATTTAGATTTTTCTTGTTTTTCAAGGACATCCTTAAATGCTTCAAAATAAAAACCACTATGATTAAAAACTGCATCCAACATAACGCGAATACCATTTTTATGGCAAGTTTC
This sequence comes from Metabacillus bambusae, assembly GCF_017497975.1. Classification (GTDB taxonomy): domain Bacteria; phylum Bacillota; class Bacilli; order Bacillales; family Bacillaceae; genus Metabacillus; species Metabacillus bambusae. The sequence continues at coordinate 45,821 of NZ_JAGDEL010000008.1, forward strand.
AATAAGATGTTTAAAGGTTTCTTTGTCCCCAAATTGAGGATCAATTTCCATATAATCAATCGTGTCATACTTATGATTTGTATTTGCTTTAAAAATGGGAGTTAAGTAAATGCCTGTAATTCCTAGCTTTACTAAATGATTAATGTTTTTAATGATTCCTTCAAAGTCACCGCCAAAATAAGTGTCAGGTTCAGGATCAGCACTTCCCCAAGGGAGTGTTCCTTGAGGATTTAATAATGGATTGCCATTTGCAAATCGTTCAGGGAAAATTTGATACCATACCGTACTTTTTACCCAGTTAGGAGCTTCAAACACATCGACTGAGTTTAAAAATGGAAAACAAAAATAAAATCCAGAATCTCTGGGGTCTTTATCTACAAAACCTCTTTCACCATATACTGCAGTTTCAGTATCTGAATAAATTTCAAAGCCGTAGCGCAAACGTCTGAATTCTGGCTTTATTTCTGCAAACCAATAATCAAATAAATCATCTGATCCTTCCAGGGACATTGGTTTATGAGCGTTAGACCAACCTGCCTCTGTCCATTGGTAAGGATCTCCATGGATTAAAAATACTTTCACCAAATCACCTTTTTTAGAGCGAAGGCGAATATGTAACGTCTCATTGTCATAAGCGTATGCAAAATTATTTTTCGGTCTATGGTATATAGCTTCTTTCAGCAAATTAATTCCCCTTTCAAATTCCCTTTTATTGCGCAAACGTTTGCAACCAAATTGAACTATAACAGGAATACAAAAAAATAAAAAGAGAAAAAAACGACTACTATTGTAAAATTCCGACTTATCTCGATGCTGAAACATCAGTAATAGTGATTGTAATTTGTGAGGATGTCATCTAAGGTGGAATAGAGTACATATTTTTAGAAAAAGGCTCTGTTAATGCTAACTGTTGATTTTTTGCACTTTGTTGAGTGGAACGGATATGTGAGACTCCTGCGGGAGGCTCCTGGACCGTACGCGGAAAGCGAAAATGAATATTCAAAAAATATTGACAAGCCCAAACTGTCAAAGTAGAATAATGCATAACAAGTGTAAACGTTTGCACATGACTTTTTTTACTAAATATCTTAGAAAGTAGATAATATTTATAGTTATGACATCCGTTTAAAAGGTTTAATCATATTTATTAATGCAATAAAATACAAACGTTTGCACTAGTAATTGGATATTTAACAACTTTATAGATTAATAACATTTATTTTATTAAAATTTTCGCACTATAAATCAAAGTGGTAATCATTTAATAGTAAACTCCACTAATGCAAACGTTTGAATTACTTTTAGTTTTCGACAGTTCGATTTTTGGTGTTAGACGACCTAAACGAACGTTGAGATAAATCAACTAATAAAAAAGGGTGGGGAAACATGAAAAAGCTTTTCACTTTATCGATGATTTCTTTATTGATTTTTGTTTTGGCAGCATGTAATAAGCCGGGTGCTCCTACAGCTGGGGAAACTTCAAATGAAGCATCTGAGGGAAGTAAAACAACTGAAACTACTACAGAAGAAATTGTACCTGAAGAAGGAGCTAAACTTGTTTTATGGGATAACGGAGATGAAGAAGGTGAATGGGCAAAATATGTTGCCAAAAAATTCACGGAAGAATATGGCGTTCCAGTTAAATATGAAACTGTCTCCCATACTGAAGCCCCTGGAAAGTTGAAAACAGATGGACCTGCAGGAATAGGTGCAGATGTATTTAATGCAGCACATGATCATGTCGGGGCAATGGTTACCTCAGGTCTTATTTATGATAATTATTTTGCAAAAGAATATAAAGAACGCTTTTTGGAAAGTGCGGTTACAGCTGTATCTGCAAAAGATGAAGAAGAATTAAAAATGTATGGTTTTCCTTTAAACATCGAAGGAATTGCACTTTATTATAATAAAGATTTATTAGCAGAAATGGGATTTGAGCCCGCTAAAACAATGGATGAATTAATCGAACAATCAAAATCGTTTATGGATAAAAATCCAGGATCATATGGATTTATGATCGAACCAGGTAATTTCTACTTAGTTCATGGATTTGTTGGGGGATATGGTGACTTTATATTTGGTGACAACAATACGGATCCGAGTGAAATTGGTTTAAATAAAGAAGGTTCACTAAAGGCTGCCAGTTTAATGGAACGTATTCGTGATGAAATCTTGCCTATGAAAAAAGAAGATATTACAGGTGATGTTATTACTTCACATTTTAATGAAGGAAAACTTTTATATTATTTTTCAGGTCCGTGGGCTGTTAAAGGTCATGAAGAAGCTGGTGTTAATTTTGGTGTAACAACATTACCAAAACTCGAAAATGGTGAGGTTCCACAAACCTTCACAGGAACTAAAGGCTATTATGTAAACGCTTATAGTAAATATCCACAGGCTGCTACTTTATTTGCTAAATTTGCAACAAGTGATGAAATGCTATTAAAACGCTATGAACTTACAGGTCAACTACCTGCATCAAACGGATTGATCGAGAATGAAACCATTAAGTCAAATGAATTAAATAGTGCATTCTTAGAGCAGGCAAAATATTCTATTCCGATGCCAAATATTACTGAAATGCAAACAGTCTGGGGTGGAATGGAAGTGGCATATACAGCTATTTGGAACAATGCGGCTGAACCTAAAGCTTCACTTGATAAAGGAGTACAGCAAATAAAAGAAGCAATTGAATCACAAACAAAATAGGAAAGCAATGAGAGGGAGACTCGGGTAAACAAGGGTCATATCCATTGAGTCACCCTCTCATATCCATTAAAAGGAGGGTGAACCATGAGTTCTTTAGCACGTGATCGTAACTATGAACAAAAATCCCGTAAGGAAAGCAACGCTAAAAAAACAAACAAATCTTCAAAAATACCAATACCACCTAATCGAACTTTCCTAACAAAGCCAAGAATTGGTGCTTTTCTATCTTTAATATTTATGGGTCTTGGCCAGTTGTATAATCGACAAATCGTAAAAGGTTTATGTTTTATAACTTTGGAATTATACCTACTTCTTTTTTGGACTGTTCCTTTTCAATGGGCAATGTGGGGGCTAACAACATTAGGGGAAACTCCACAATCAAGAGATGGATTTAAAATTGTTCAAGGTGATCACTCTATTTTCTTAATGATTGAGGGGATTTTATTTTTAATCTCTTTCTTGCTATTCCTATGGTTCTACTATTTAAATATCCGGGATGCTTATAAGGTAGCTTTAAAGAATGAAAAGGGAATAAAGCCTAACGGAGCAAAAGATATGTTTAGAAACATATGGGAAAATGGCTTTCCCTATATTTTATTAACACCGTCTGTCTTATTTACTTCATTCTTAACAATTCTTCCCTTGTTATTTGGAATCTTAATTGCTTTTACGAATTACTCAGCACCAAATCATCTCCCACCAAAGCATTTAGTTGATTGGGTTGGTTTTGATACATTTATTCAGCTTTTTCAAATGAAAACCTGGAGTACAACATTCTATGGTGTTTTTTCATGGACAGTTATATGGGCAGTAATTTCAACAATTACAACCTTCTTCTTGGGACTGATTTTTGCTGTATTACTAAACCAAAAAGGAATTAAATTTAAGAAGTTTTGGCGAAGTATGTTTATCCTACCTTGGGCAATTCCTCAATTTGTTTCAATATTAATAATGAGAAATATTTTTAATGGTGAATTTGGTCCTTTAAACCGTTATTTAATAGAATTAGGTGTTATTCAAGGAGCAATCCCTTGGCTGTCAGATCCGTTTCTGGCAAAAGTAACACTTATTGTTGTAAACATGTGGTTTGGATTCCCATTCTGGATGGTTTTAATGAGCGGCGTATTAACTAGTATTGATAAAGAAGTATATGAAGCAGCAGAAGTTGACGGTGCGACACCTGTTCAAAGGTTTTGGAAAATTACCATGCCATTAATCATGTTTGCTACAGCGCCTCTTGCAATCATGTCTTTTGCAGGAAACTTTAACAACTTTAATATTATTTATTTAATGACAGAAGGTGGACCGGTTAACATGGATTATTCATATGCAGGGTCTACCGATATTTTAATAAGTTGGATTTATAAATTAACACTTGATAATAGTCAATTTGCAGTAGCTTCTGTTGTCTCTATTTTAATCTTTATTGTGATTGCTACTTTCTCAATTATTAACTTTCGAAAAACAAGAGCATTTAAAGAGGAGGATATGATGTCATGATGGAGGTTAGTTTAAAAAAGAAGCTTAGCCATATAATGATTTATTCCATTTTAACAATTACAACAATCTTTATCCTATATCCTGTTATTTGGATTATTACCGGCTCATTGAACCCAGGTGATTCCTTATTCTCAACACGAATCATACCTGAATCCTTATCACTTTCACATTATGAGTATTTATTTAAAGAAACTGATTATTTATTGTGGTATAAAAACACACTTAAAATTGCATTTTGGAATATGATTTTTTCAACCTTTTTAGTGGTTACTGCAGCATATGCCTTTTCAAGATTTCGTTTTCCAGGTAGAAAGCAAGGTCTAATGACGATGCTTGTTTTGCAAATGTTTCCTGGGTTTATGGGGATGATTGCAATCTACATTCTATTATTGCAAATGAACTTATTAGACAATCATTGGGGGTTAATTCTTGTTTATGCAGGTGGCTCGATTCCCTTTGGAGCATGGCTTGTTAAGGGGTACTTCGATGGTCTACCTAAAAGTCTTGAGGAAGCAGCAAAAATTGATGGTGCAAGCCATGTGAAGATTTTTTATAAAATCATGATGCCACTTTCAAAACCAGTTTTAGTATTTATTGCTGTAACAAACTTTATCGGACCGTGGATGGATTTTATTTTTGCCCAACTTGTCCTAAGATCGAGTGAAAAGAAAACATTGGCTGTAGGCCTATTTGAAATGGTCACAGGACGTGGAAATTCTGAATTTACAAACTTTGCAGCAGGTGCTGTATTAGTAGCAGTACCAATTACAATTTTATTTTTTATCTTCCAAGATCATCTTACAGAGGGACTCAAAGCAGGGGCAAATAAAGGTTAATCGTTGGGGACAGTCCCTCAGTGCGTTAACTTTGTAACGTAGTGGGGGACTGTCCCCCATTTTTTATTTATCCTTCTTTGGTAAATCCCTAATATCTTCTTCTTCCGCAAATTCCGTCCCAAATGCTAGCGTAGGATTCATACCAGTACTTCTTCTCTCAGTTGTTTGTCCAACATTAATCCGATCCTGTAAAAATAAATGAACAAAGACTTCGGCTACAGTTACGATCGTTGCAGATATAATACTTCCCCAACCAATTTGTAGATAATTGTCTAGAAGGATACTTCCGAATATCCACACGCTAAAGTAGGTTAACAAGAAATCTGTAACGGCTGCTGCTCGCTTCCCTAGTTGTGGTAGGATAATTAGCTCACCTAATATATAAGAAGCAATCGTAACAAATAAACTGAAAGAAAGAATATCAACAAACGTCGCGTCAAAGAATAAGTCAAGACCAAGTCCAAAGGCAATCAAACAGGTCACAAATTTTATAAGTAATACAGTTGTTTGTCTCATTATAAAACCTCCCGTTCATAGTTTAGATCAAATATGGAGTGTTCATACATATCAAGAGATAAATTATACAAAAGATTGATTAGAATCTCTCTAAGGGGGAGAGTAAGGAATATTTATCTTTCTTACTCTCCCCCTTAGATTTTTAATTTTTCTACCAAAAGGATGAAAGCATATTTTTATGGATTAAGATACTTATTGGAATAGCAAGGTTTTTGATTATATTGAAATGTCTAAAATACACCAAGATCACAAATACTATATACAATCTATATTTAATAAGGAGCATTATATGAAAATTACTTGTATTGTCATGCTATTATTTATTTTTAGTATTGGAACAAATGTGTTTATGGACATAGGTATCGGTATGAGGAGTTCTCAGCTCCTCAAGCATCATTTAAATCTATTTTGGACCATGGGAGCAGGTGAATATATTATGCTGATATTTTTCTTTGGGATAATAATTGGCCAACCAATTTATTACAACATGAATAATAAAGCTCGAAATGAAGATGGATCTAATTAAGTTTATTTTTTAATCGGTTTTGAACTGTTGCAACGATAAGCATAATCAATGGGAATACAAAGAAAAATAAGGGATGATAAAAACGGAATACATTCTTTGCTTCTTCCATGTATTCTGAAAAATTTGAAGCAATCATCATGGATGAAAAGACGATAATACCACCAACAGGAAATAAAATTTGTTGATGATTATTCAACTTGAATAGATCTACTACACTAATAACCGTAACATATAGAAAAATGGAAGCTTTGAAAAACACCGTTATAAATAGCGTGAAAACAACAATTGCGTCAAGCCTTTGAATAAATTCTAAGAGGTTCACCTTGCCAATTGTTGTTAGCGTAGGAAAAGTTGTTCTCTCCATTACGTCTACTCCAAGAACGGCAATATTTATACTTGCTGTCCAACTTAAAACAAGCCCTCCTGCTATCAATGCAGTCAGCCATACTTTTTTTACAGATCCTGGTTTATTTAAATAAGGAAGGATCATGGTAAATACAATTAATTCACCAAACGGATGAGGGGTAATATCATGGATAGCTGTATTGATGATTGGTTTCCAGCCATCCTCTAGAAAAGGTCTTAAATGATTTAAATTGATACTTCCTGAAACAAGGATGAAAAAGTTTGCTGCAATGCCAAACAATAGTAAGATAATAATAAATACTTCCGCTGTTCTGCCAAGTACTTCTATACCTAAATAAAGCACATAACAAATGACAAGAACAAATGAAATATGAATGGCTAATAATGGTGTTTCAGTCATTGTCGAGGATACGAGCAATTCGCTGAAATCACGAACCTGTCTAGATGTAACGTATAAAAAGTAAAGGATATACAAAAAACCTATAAACCACCCTATATATTTACCTAATATTTTTTGAGTATATCCAGTAAGTGATAATGTTGGATATTGGCGAAATAACCGATAATAAATAAAAAATAAGACAACTCCACTGGACATACCTAAAAGTATGGCTAACCAGGCGTCTTTTTTTGCGCCTATCCCATAACTTACAACTAGGGAAGTACCCATTTCCAGCATAAACATCATAGCAAAGAGTTGAATAACACTTAACTTGGCTTTCTCCATATTCAGAACCCCAATTTCCTAATAATCCGAGCTTATTTTATATATGAATTTGTGCTCATGCCTGTCCGACGTATGACTGATTGTACAGAAACATTAATTTCTGTTTCAGGAAAGATTTCATCTTCCCATTTGTCTTCTATTTTATTCCATAGTTTTTTATCTGCAATATTCACGTATTCACTAAAACCAAAAATATCGCTCTTTTCCTCTTGGGCAACTTTTAAAGTTGTTTTGATCTCTTCTTTTATTTCTTCATTTAACTTCTTTTCAAGCTCTTCAATCGTTTTATTTTTACTTAAATCAATGGAGCAATGATTTTCAGTGACAACTCCTTCAGTTAGAATTGAAACGGTTAGTATTGGTGATTGGTTTTTTATTCTAACTTTAATGTTTGTTTTTGATGAGGTAATCTCAATACCAATTGCTTCTTTTTGCTTTTGACAATCAAGAGTCATAATGGTTCTATTTAATTTATTTTTAATCCATGTAACCCCATGTGCAGCGTCTTTTTCCAGCCATTTATCAAGTTTACCTTCTTTTATGATTGCTAAACCACTTGTTTCAATAATTGTTTCAGGTAAAATTTGTTGGATATTCGTCCCAGCATTCCCTTTTTCAGCTGAACCGTTAATTTGAATGCCTGGAATCGTTAGACTACTATTATTTAATTTTGCAATGACCTCATCAGCGCGTACAGGTAAATACTCTCCCCATATCATTTCAGAGGATTCTAAGCTTGCAACCATTTTTGCAGTAGGAATTGGTATTAATGAAGTCGATATTTTTAAAGCATCTTCCGCTGTATTGCCCCTTACAATGACAATGGGAAAAAGTTCACGAAAATAGGCATCACGTTCAATTACATCCAACGAATCCAAAATACCTTCTTTCGCTAATCCCTCGCTAATAATCATGATTTGGATGTGAGGGAAAAATAGTTCATTTGGTGCTTTTAATGAAACTTTGTGAAATGCTTCTTTCAGAGTACTCCCTGTTGCTGAATAAGTTGTAACCGGTGAAGCTTGAACTTTCCCTCCTTGTTGGCCTCCGGCGATCTGTGAAGGATTGATAATTTGAACAGTTGTACGATATCTATCATCGACTGAGTCACCACCTTTATCAATCCCGATCCCTGAAACAATGCTAAGATCTTGTAGCTCTGCACTATCCCAGCAACCAGATAAACAGATAAGTGAAAGTGCTAAAACAAATATATAAGGCTTATGTTTCATTCAAATCCCTCTCTGATACATCGTTTAAGCGATATTTTTTTCTTAGTTAACAAAGAATGATCCGATGTTTAATTCCTTTTTTTTCGTTTTTGACTAATAAGTCGTGGACGCTTGGACATAAAAGGTTTTGGTAAGCGTAAAATCGCATCCTGTTGGTCAGTAACAATTATGGGAGCAAATGGAGCTAAGTATGGAATGCCAAATGACCGCAAACTCACTGTATGTGCAACCAATAGTATGACACCTAATCCAATCCCATAAAGTCCAAAGGTACTTGCTAATATCATCATCATAAATCGTAGTAATCGAGTTGCATCTGTTAGTGAATAATGGGGGATAGTAAAGCTTGCAATTGCAGTTGCAGCAACAACAATGACCATTGCACTCGACACAATACCAGCAGAAACAGCTGCTTCCCCTAATACCAGCGCACCCACAATTGAAACAGCTTGGCCAACAGGTCGAGGCATTCGCACTCCAGCTTCACGTAATACTTCAAAAGTTAATTCCATTAGTAGTGCCTCGATAATAATAGGAAATGGAATAGCTTGTCTCTGTGCAGCTATATTTATTAGCAAGGGGGTTGGAATTAATTCAGGATGAAACGATACAAATGCAATGAAAAGGGATGGTCCAAGTAAAGTGATCAAAAAAGAAACAATTCTAATAAATCTTAAAAACCCAGAAATACTCCAACGTAAATAATAATCTTCAGCTGTTTGAATAAATTGATTCCAGGTGGCTGGAACGATCAAAGGTATCGGTGTTCCATCAACAAAAATAGCCACACGCCCTTCAAGTAAGTTACCTGCTACCACATCAGGACGTTCTGTCACAAAGATTGTAGGCCAGGGAGTGTATACATCATCGGTAATCCATTCTTCAATAGTGTTGGAACCAAGAATTTCGTCAACATCAATTTTATCAAGGCGTTCTCTTACTTCGTTAAGTAACTTATCGTTAACAACACCGTTTAAATACATGATGCCAATCTCTGTTTGTGTAATCTTTCCCAGCTTTCTAGTTTCTAGCCAAAGATTTGGACTTTTAATTCTTCGTCGTACCATGGATGTATTTGTTATAAGCGATTCAGTAAAACTATCTTTTGGTCCACGAACTGAAGATTCTGCAGTAGGTTCTGATATTGAACGTAGCTCCCCACCTTGAGAAGCACAGTTCAAAGCTTCAGATGAACCGTCAACAAGCACAATAGTTTGTCCTGTGAGTAGTTGGGAAAGCAGGTTTTTCATATCAGAAACAATCTCAACACTTGTTATTGTTATAATATGATCTTTAATATATGTCCCTAATTTATTTGGTGACCACGACTCTTCACGATTATTAATATTGGTGTCATTCATGAGTTTTTCGATGATAAAGTTTCCCATGATTTCCTTATCACTTAATCCGTTTACATAAATAGAAGCAACTTTATGAAATAATGGTTTTCCCATGTTAAATTCTCGAATGATTAAATCACCGCTATTTCCAAAAGCTTGTTTAATGTGTTTAATATTGATATCAATTGAAGAACTTAGCTCTTCTGGATATAGCGTATTATTTGTATCATCAAAGCTTACCTTAGGTTGCATTTTTTCTTTTTTTTGTATTTTGAATAAACGGTTCCATGCACTTTTCATCTTTTTAACACTCCACGTAAAAAAATGATTAAATAATTTTTTTATCTTGTCCTTTTTTTGTGTTTTCATACATTTTTTTCCTGTAGGTTAGGCCTATTTCTTGAAGAATCCTATATAATGCATAATAGCGTTTTCATCTGCTATAATTAATTAAATTAATTGATTCATTACTAGAAGGGGGTTGTCCATAATGATCAATATAGAAAGCATCCACCATGTTAGTCTTTCAGTGACAGATTTGCAGAAGGCAAAACATTTTTATGGAACACTATTGGGCTTCCGAGAATTAGAACGCCCAAATTTTGATTTCCCAGGTGCTTGGTATCAAGTGGGAAATCAGCAGCTTCATTTAATTGTACAAAAAGATTCTTCTACGTTACGTACAGAGCATACGATTAATTCAAAAGATGGTCATTTTGCTATACGTGTGAAAGATTATTATGAAACGTTGAACTTTTTAAAAGTGCTAGGAATTGAAATAACAGAAAAACCGAATAGTACAAGTGGCTTTGCGCAAATTTTCTGTATGGATCCTGATTTCAATTTAATTGAGTTTAATGTTGATCAAGAGGATCTTGTCAAAATCTAAAAAACTATAAAGTTAATTATTCCTTAAGTAAACTTCCTACTTTTTTCCCTTTTACAATTTAGAGTGGAGGTGTTTTACATGGTACCAATTAATTCTCAATCTCTTTTAGATAAACTCCAACAATGGCTCGGAACAAATATTTATCTTCACATTGAAATAAATCCTGGTGGTTATTATAGAAATGGAAAAGCTACTTTATCAAATGTTCATGTAAAAGGAGATCAATCATTTCGTGTTTTCTTAGAGATGGATCAGCAGCAATCCATAATCCAAGTAGATGATCTAACCCATATGTCGATATCCGAAGAATTGGTTGTAATCAGTGGTTATGATCATGTTGACCGCCTTGCTCGTACACTTGAAATAGGTTCTAACCCATTTGTACTTTAATCAATAGGCTTCATTATTTTAGCGAAAAGAAGGGGTTAATGATGGCAACAATCTTGGCAGTGTTTGCTCACCCTGATGATGAAACATTCATATGTGGTGGTACGTTGGCTAAATATGCATATGATGATCACCGAGTTGTACTTGTTTGTGCTACAAAAGGGGAAATGGGCAGAAGAATGGGAGTTCCGCCATTTGCAACGAGAGAGAGCATTCGAAAACTACGAGAACAAGAGCTAATCAATGCCTGCAAAGCATTACATTTCGAGGAGTTACGTTTTTTAGGAATTCGTGATAAATTGCTAGAAATTTATCCATTTGAATCACTCACACAGACAGTTCTTGATCAGATGATTGATGTTAAACCCGATGTTGTGATAACCTTTCATGAAAGACTAGGTGGTCACCCCGATCATTGTACAATCGGGCTTGCAACAAAATCAGCATTTGCAAGATATGCTAAAACAAATCGGGAAGCAGAACTGTACTATGTTTGTTGGTCCAATGTAGCCCAAGATCCAAAAGTCTATGGTTTTTTACCGGAGCAAATAACAGAAATCAATGTCAAAAACGAACATTTACATAAGCTGCGTGCATACCGTGCTCATAAGACACAATCTGATATGGATTCATGGGTGTGGGAGGATGATCAGAAAAGTATAAGTCACTTTCAATCACATGAATATTTCATCCAAGCGCACGAGCCGTTTATCTCAAACAAGCAGTCATTGATTTAGTTAAATATTAAAGTAGAAAAGGCAAGCGCTTAAATGGCGCCTGCCTTTTCTACTTCCAACAATGTGAATCAGATCGTTTTACTTAACACTTAAGTAATAGATGGAGCTTTGAACAGCCATCTTACCCTATATATTGCTTTACTTAATAAAAGTGTTACAGGCAATATCGTAAATGTTAAGCCAGGGAATAAGTGAAAAAGTATCATTCTCAAAGTTTATCCCTCCACATTGAAGTTTTTGGTGGAATACACCATTTTTAGTTTCTCATCGACCTAATATTTTATGTATTATAACTTTTATATGCCATGAAGAAAAAGAAGCATTGCTCGCTACAAATCAAAAGGAACAAGTGCGTAGTTTATCGTAAGTGATTTTTGAAGAGGGTAAATCTCAGAAAGGGTTTATCCTTTTTAGAATTGATGAGGGGGGATAATAGAGGTTAAATAACTGCAATAAGTGGTTCAATTCACGAGATCAGTGGTTCAATAGACAGAAAAAGTGGTTCAATCCACGAGACAGTGGTTCAATAGACAGAAAAAGTGGTTCAATCCAGTAGATCAGTGGTTAAATACTATAGAGATATTGATGAAAACGAACAATATCTCTATGTTTTCTTTCACTTCTCCCTTTTGTCCATTTCCAGTAATCATAATTCCTGTTAAGTTAGGATTTATTCCATCGCTCGTAATCGGCTGTGATAAGCTCAACAGATTTATTCAAAGTTAAAAGCTACAAAAAGTTGGTATTCGTAAATGGGGGGATGATCTTTCTTACCTTCATTTTCGCATCAGATAATTTTGTAGAACATTTATACCACGGGAAAGTCGTACTAAAATCGATCTTTCCACTATTTGAATTTATCATTCCATTTCTATTGGTGATGGTCGTTTTGATTCAACGTATTTTACGTCAACAATAATACATCTTAAATCGTAACATCTGCATTAATTGTAGGTGTTTTTATCTATGTGTTAGATTCGATTTCCTTAACCATATAGATGTATTTATTTCAATATATTTATTCATCAACATATTATTGACAAAAAATTTATAATTTTGAGATAATTATGTAAGCGGTTATAACTTAATAGTTAAGTAATGATTGATGTAAAATAAATTAACTTTAAGTTGTACATTATTAGTAATAAAAGTATAAAAATGGTCAAAATCCTAGAAAAATACTAAAAAGGGCGGAAATTACATGCTGATAAAAGAATACTTCATAAACCTTTCTATTATTGCTTTCTTAGTTAGTTTAGCCATTTTCTTTAGAGTATTCATTTTCCATAAAAATGTTAGGTTTTATCATTTGCTTGGAGGAGTTTATGCAGGCATTATTGCGGTTATCTCCATGTTTTTTCACTTTGAACATATGGGATTAATTTGTGATCTTCGTGTAGTACCGCTTATCCTTTCGTTTATTTACTTTGGCCGAACTGCTGGATGGATTACGTTCATGTTTATTGCTATTATGCGGATTTTTTATCTTGGTGATGATTGGGAACCATCTGTGATTGCTTTCTTGGGAATGTCTGTTGTATACACATTTTTAAAGACATATCTTAAAAATCTACATCCATTCAAAAGTTCAATTCTCAACCTAGTTGTTTATGCTGTATTGATTCAGATCGTTTTTTGGTTCACACCCACCTCCATTGTTTTTATCTTTGATGTTCAACTTATTATCTTAATGTTTATGGGACTATTAATTGGTTTATTTCTTATTGAATCTCATCAGAAACTGTATCACTTAACACAAGACTTATTTAGAACGAATCAAGCATTAGTAGAATCCAAACAGGAGCTGAAGGACACTGTACATGAACTCCAAGGGGGGATTTTTAAATACAAAAAAAGGAATGGTCGTTTTTTATTCACATTACTTGATGGCCAGTTTTATGATCGAATTGGCTGGAACTCTGAAGATGTAATAGAGAAAGATTTACAAGCTGTATGCCCTCCTTTACTATTTTCTGAAATATCAGAAAATTTTCAGCTGGCATGGGAAGGAAAAGAGGTCTCATTTGAGTTACCTTGGCCAGATAATGAAACAATGATTTTTATTTCACTCAGGCCGATTAAAAGGGAAGAGAAAGTGTTAGAAGTAGTTGGGTCTATTGTAGATATAACGGAAAGAAAAAAGATGGAAGAGGAATTACTAACAACGAAACAACGACTGGAATCTTTCATCAATGATAACATAGATTCTATCTATATTATTGATTTAGAAGGACAGGTTTTACAGGTTAATAAATCCTTTGAAAGGATATTTGGCTGGTCAGAACAGGAAATTTTAGGTCAGAAACTCCCTACGATTCCAAAGGATTTACTAAATGAGGCTCAACATCTTTATCAAAAGGTTGTTTCTGGAGAATCAATTACTGAAGTAGAAACCGTAAGAAAAAGAAAAGATGAGAGACTAATCGATATAAGCTTAACGTTATCACCTATTCAAGATACCAAGGGAAATGTGGTAGCGATCTCATCGATTAGCAGAGACATTTCAAAAAGAAAACAAACTGAAAGAGAACTTCATAGATTACATCAACAATTGCAAGAAAGTGAGATGAAATACCGTGCTTTAATTGAACAGGCATCTGATGCAGTATACTTAATTGAGTTGGATGAGGAACAATTTCCAACTAGATTTATTGAAGTAAACCCTGTTGGAAGTGCAAGGTTTGAGTCTAGTAGGGAGGAAATACTTTCGAGGCCATTTACCGATACTGTATCAGCAAATTCTCGAATGCTTATGAAGATTGTAGAGAATATAAGAAATGGTAAACAGTGTTTTACTTTACAGGATGAATATATATTTAAAACTGGTAAAAAAATAACGACTGAATTTAGTGTCCGTGTTTTTAAGTTGGGTGAAAAGGAAGTTTTTCTTGCCATCTCTAGAGATATCACTGAGAGGTTAAAAACAGAAGAATTATTACGAAAGTCAGAAAAGCTTGCAGTTGTAGGGCATTTAGCCACTGCAATTGCTCATGAAATTCGAAATCCACTTACGACAATTAAAGGATTTGTAAAATTACTCCAAAACAACTTAAATGAAGAAAACCAATACTACGTTGAGTTCATATCAAAAGAAATTGAACAAATTGAAGTTGTTACAAACGAATTTATGGCAGTTGCTAAACCGGAGGCTGTAAAGGTTCAACTAAATGATCTTCAATTGTTATTAAATCAAGCGATCGTACTGCTTCAACCTCAAGTACTAATGAATAATATTGAGATTAAAATAGAGATTAAAACTGATATTCAATTTATATATTGTGAAGGTATCCAATTAAAACAGGTATTTATTAATATCTTGAAAAATGCAATTGAATCAATGCCAACAGGCGGAGAAGTTACCATTGAAATCAATGAAGTAGACAATAACCGGTTAAGTATTCGTTTTATCGATCAAGGGTGTGGAATTCCGAAAGAACGTATCCCATTTCTTGGAGAACCATTTTATAGTATTAAGGAAGTGGGAATTGGTTTAGGGTTAATGTCCTGTTATAAAATTGTAGAAACACATCAAGGAACGATAGGGATCGAAAGTGAAGTAGAAAAAGGTACAATTGTAGAAATTATTCTTCCGAGCTATTATAGTCAAGCTCATGAGGGTGATCCAAGTTATTATACAGAAGTTAATTGAGTTAATAGAAGGATTCAAACTATTGGGCTGAAATGAAGGTAAGTTTACTTCCATTAAAAAGAAATAAATAAATAAATTACTACTTCCATACTTGATAATAAAGGTAAGAGGGTTCGAAATAGTAAGAAAAATCAAACAAAGGGAGGTATAAAATGCTTACATTTGTATTGGTAGTTTTAACTTTATTCATTGTACCTGGGCCTGCAGTAATGCTTACCCTTGCTCAAAGTGTTAAGGGAGGAAGAAAGAATGGGATTTTTACTGGGATAGGAATTGCTGTAGGAGATCTTATTCACACATTTGCTTCAGCACTAGGGCTTTCAGCAATTTTAATGACATCAGCTCTTGCTTTTGACTTGATAAAGTATTTGGGTGTTGCCTACTTATTGTATCTTGGGGTCCGTGCCTTTTTAGAAAAAACATCACTGCTTACGATTCCGTCAGTAGAGCAGTGTACGAATCCAACTCGTTCTTTTACACAAGCAGTCTTGACTGAGGTTCTTAATCCAAAAACGGCATTATTCTTTCTATCCTTCTTACCCCAATTTGTACATCCTGAACAAGGGTCGGTGATTTCGCAACTATTCATTTTAGGTTTAACATTTGTTGCGTTAAGTATTGCGTATACTACGTTATTAGCATTTATTGCTGGTACTGTGAGTAAATGGCTTTCTAAAAACAAAATGATTGCTAATTGGCAAGGGAAAGTGATTGCATGTGTTTACTTTGGTTTAGGTATCCATATGGCTCTGCAACATCAGAAATAATCCTACAACAAGGCTGCTTATGGCAGCTTGTTTTTATTAAAATCGATTTCCATAGTCAGTGCATGAGAAAAAAGATAGAGTGTTTTAAAAAGCAAAATAAGAGCAATAATATAGGAGGGTAAAAGTATGCGTATATTTCTTATACCAGTTTCAAAAAACACAATACCCTATTAATAGAATGGAAAATGTCTTTTGAAGGCATCGAAAAGTGGTGATGAAAATGGGTTTTTGGGACAAATTATTCAAGGGGAATTCAATCGATAAGGAGACAAATCAAATGACAAATGTGAAATTAGCGGTGATTTACTACAGTGCTAGTGGGACAAATTATCAATTAGCACAGTGGGCAGAAGCGGGAGCGAAAGAAGTTGGAGCTGAGGTAAAAGTATTAAAGGTACCAGAAACAGCTCCACAAGCAGCTATTGACTCGAATCCAGCATGGAAAGCACATGTTGAAGCTACAAGTAATGTACCTGAAGTAAAATTAGACGATTTAGAATGGGCTGACGCAATCATATTCAGTGTGCCAACTAGATTTGGTAATATGCCTTCACAAATGAAAGCATTCCTAGATACTACAGGTGGCCTCTGGTTTAACGGCAAGCTTGCAAATAAAGCAGTTAGTGCCATGTCTTCAGCACAAAACTCTCATGGTGGACAAGAAGCAACGATTTTATCATTATATACATCAATGTATCATTGGGGCGCAATTGTAGCAGCTCCTGGTTATACTGACCCAGTAATTTTTGGCTCTGGTGGAAATCCATACGGAACAAGTGTAACAGTTGATCAAAATGGAAAAATGATTGAAGATGTCGAAGGTGCAGTTAAACATCAGGCAAAACGTACTGTTACAGTCGCAGAGTGGATTAAAAAAGCGAATCAATAATCACTTTGTAAAGAGCTAACTCGGATAGATGACCGGTTAGCTTTTTTTTTTGTCTTTTTTATACCTTTGTGGTTTATTGAATATAGGATTAAACGATATAATAAAACTGTGTAAGAGTAAAAAGAAAAGTGAGGTGGAATAAAATGAATGCGCTTTCTAGAATGCTAGAAAATAAAATCATTGCTATCATTCGAGGAGCTAATCCAAATGATGTAATAAGAATCTCGCAGGCCCTTAATGATGGTGGTATAAAATTGATTGAAATTACGATGAATTCGCCAAATGCCTTATCAGTTATTAAGCAGGTATCAAGTGAACTTGGTGACAAAGTTTTAATTGGGGCAGGGACAGTACTAGACGCTGAAACCGCTAGAAGTGCCATCCTAGCAGGAGCAACGTTTATTTTATCACCTACTGTTGACATTGAAACAATTAAACTAACAAAAAGATATGGTGTAGTAAGTATTCCTGGGGCTTTTACGCCTACTGAAATTCTATCAGCCTATGAGAAGGGTGCAGATATTATAAAAGTATTTCCGGCAACTTTAGGACCTAATTACATAAAGGATATTTTAGGTCCACTCCCACAAATTCCACTTTTACCAACAGGTGGTATAGATCTAGAAAATCTCAACCAATTTATTGAAGCAGGAGCAGTTGGGTGTGGAATCGGTAGTGCATTAGTTAATACAAAACATGAAATAACAGAAGAATATTTACAACAACTAACGAAAAAAGCGAGCCAATTTGTATCAGCTATTAAATCTGATTACTAATTAGGAGAGGTTAAAATGAAAATTACAGGCTATGAATTATTTCAAGTGCCACCTCGTTGGTTATTTTTAAAGATTATGACAGATGAAGGAATTGTTGGGTGGGGAGAACCTGTTATCGAAGGAAGAGCGGAAACGGTGGGAACCGCTGTAAAAGAGCTTATGGAAAATTTAATAGGAAAAGATCCTCATAGAATCGAAGATCATTGGAACATGATGTATCGATCAGGTTTTTATCGTGGTGGTCCAATTTTAATGAGTGCAATAGCGGGAATTGATCAGGCTCTATGGGATATAAAAGGGAAGTATTTTAATGCACCAATCTATGAATTATTAGGTGGAGCATGCAGAGATTCCATACGTGTTTATTCATGGATTGGTGGCGATCGTCCAATCGATGTAGGCTTGGCTGCACAAGAAGCAGTTGAGGCCGGATTTACTGCTGTTAAAATGAATGGAACAGAGGAACTTCAAATAATCGATTCTTACGAGAAGATTGATCAGGCTATCGAACGGATTGCCGCTGTTCGAGAAGCAGTCGGACAATATATTGGAATTGGTATTGATTTTCATGGGCGTGTACATAAGCCGATGGCGAAACTATTAGCAAAAGAGTTAGAAGCATTTCGACCGATGTTTATAGAAGAACCGGTACTTTCTGACAATAATGAAGCACTAAGAGAAATAGCTAAAGCCACAAGTATCCCGATTGCAACAGGAGAAAGAATGTTTTCTAGATGGGAATATAAGAGTCTATTAAAAGATGGCTATGTTGATATTATTCAACCGGATTTATCCCATGCAGGCGGTATTACCGAATGCAAAAAAATCATCTCAATGGCAGAGGCATTTGATGTTGCAGCAGCTCCCCATTGTCCTTTAGGACCAATCGCGTTAGCTGCATGCTTACAAGTTGATGCAACTTGTCATAATGCATTTATACAGGAGCAAAGTCTTGGTATTCATTACAATCAGGGAAGTGACCTTTTAGATTATATTGTAGATAAAAATGTATTTGACTATAATGATGGGTATGTAAAGATCCCAAATGGACCTGGATTAGGCATTGAAATTGATGAGGAACATGTAAGGAAGCTTGCAAACGTGGGACATAATTGGAGAAATCCAATTTGGAGACATAGAGATGGAAGTATTGCCGAATGGTGAAAAGTGAGAGAAAACATTCTTAACTAAAATGATTTATTAGCTTTCGTTATTTCCCGTATGATCCCCAGAGGTTGATAATGTCTTTGTTTTAATATAATCAAGCTTATTTGATAGGCCGCTCTTGTTCTTAAATGGCGGCCTTAACGTAATCCTGCACCTTATATATGGCATTTATAGAGCATTTTTGAGCTTGATTTTATGATTAGATATAGTCCAGGTATCTAAAATGAAAGTTTATTAATTTAGAATTTTATAAATTATCCTTGCGATCGCTTTCATCTTAATGTAAGATACATTTATAAGAGATCCGAAACGTTTTGGAGGAAGTTCAAATATGACTACAATCAAGGATATTGCCAAAACTGCTGGCGTTTCTGTCACAACAGTATCTAGAGCATTAAACGGTTATTCAGATGTTAATGAGAAAACGAGACAAAAGATTATCAATATAGCTGAAGATCTAAAATATAGTCCAAATACTCTTGCTAGAGGACTAGTAATGAACAGATCAAAAACAATTGGATTGCTTGTTTCTGGTATGGATCGATCAAGTGTAAAAGATAATTTTACATATCAAGTTCTTTCAGGGGTAAATGAATGTATTTCTGAACGCGGCTATGATTTAGTTTTATTTAGTACTACGTCGACTAAACAACGAGAAAAAACATACTCGCAGCTTTGTAGAGAACGTCGAGTTGATGGTGCAATTCTTTCTGGAATAAAAATTGACGATCCGTACTTAAATGAGGTTGTTGAGAGTAATATTCCGTGTGTCCTCATTGATATACCTATTCAATCAGAAACTGTTGGCTTTGTCACAACAGATAATGTATTAGGAGCAAAAAAGGCTGTTAGACATTTAATTGAACAAGGACATAAAAACATTGCAATCATAAATGGACATGACCAAGCATTCGTTAGTAAACAAAGGTTAAAAGGGTATAAAGAAGCTCTTGAAGCAGCAAATTTGCCTGTTAAAGAATATTGGATTGTCAGCGGTGAATTTTCAGAGGATAGGGCCCAAGAAAAATCATTGGAATTACTAAAACAATTTCCAGAGATTACAGCCATATTTTGTGCTAGTGATTTAATGGCACTAGGGGTGCTAAAAGCTGCAAAAATATTGGGACTTGAGGTACCATCAAAATTATCTGTTATAGGATATGACAATATTTTACTTGCATCATACTCAACACCAACATTAACTACTATTGCTCAAGATATCATTGAACTTGGCTATCAAGCATCCCATTTATTAATTGATATGCTTGAAGGAGAATCAAATTCTCGAGAATGTATACTGGATACGGAGTTAATTATTCGTGAATCAACTGATAGTAAACAAAGGTCCTTAATTAAAGAATAAGATAAAACCGAACGTTAATCTAAAGTTCGTTTTATTCAATCTAAAATCCGAAACGTTTTGGAAAGTGGAGATATTATGTGGGGGATTTTTTAGGCGAAATCCGAAACGTTTTGGAAACCAAAAAATCATTAAAAGAATATTTTTAAAATCCGAAACGTTTTGGGTAAAGAGGAGGAACAACATTGGAATATCGTGTAATTAAAGAAAATGATTTATTTTTACTAACAGATGATAAAGGGAACATCCCTGAAAATCACTCTTATGGTTTAGGTCTATACAAAAAGGATACACGTTTTTTAAGTAAACTTGATTTAAGAATAAACGGGGAAGAGCCGATTTTATTATCATCAGATGCTTCAGTAAACTATATGGCAAGTATCTTGCTGACAAACCCCCATATGGAAAAAGACGGAGAGCTCATTTTATGGCGAGAATCAGTAGAAATTCAAAGAACTCGATTTATCTATGATGAGCTATTATACGAGACTATTAAAGTGAAAAACTATTTTCCAAAACCAGTTCAATTTGAACTAAGTGTTTATATGGATGTTGATTTCTCAGATATGTTTATCGTTCGTGGGTTCCAAAATGGTGAGATTGGGAAACGGACAGGTGAACGAATTGATGGAAACTCAATTGCCTTTCAATATGCTGGGGCAGATTATGTCAATCGTTCAACAATCGTAACTTGGGATACGGAAGCAAAATCCATAAGCCAAAATGGGGTGGTTACATTTGAATTTGAATTAAACCATGCAGAAGAGAAAGAGGTCACATTAATCATTCAACCACAAATTGGCGAATCTAAAAATCGTAGGATACTAAGTAAAAAGACTGCTCTAGAAAACCTAAAAACTTCTTATACTTCATGGGAAAAGGAAACGACCACAGTTAAAACTGATTTTGCACCTTTACAAAAGTTAGTTGATCGAGGTATTTCAGATTTAAGAGTACTCTTAACTGACATAGGACATGGAAGTTTTCCTGTTGCAGGATTACCGTGGTTTGGAGTGCCATTTGGACGTGATAGTTTAATAGCAGCTCTCCAAATGCTTGCTTTCAATCCAGAGGTAGCAAAAGGTACGCTCTTAACATTGGCACAATACCAAGGTAAGAATGTAGATCCTTGGCGTGATGAACAACCAGGGAAAATAATGCATGAAATTCGTTATGGAGAATTGTCAACAACAAACCAAATTCCGTTTACACCATATTACGGAACAATTGATGCAACCCCATTATTCCTTATTCTTTTAACTGAGTATGTGAAGTGGACTGGAGATTTTGATATCGTAACAAGACTTGAGGAAAATATTAATGCAGCACTAAAGTGGATTGATGAATTCGGTGATCGAGATGGTGACCTCTTTGTTGAATATCATCAAGAAGCAAGTAAAGGATTTGCAAACCAAGGTTGGAAAGACTCAGGTGATTCGATTGTTCACAGAGATGGTGATTATGCAGACTCTCCAATTGCTTTATCAGAAGTCCAAGGCTATGTCTATCAAGCAAAAATAGGAATTGCTTCAATTTTTGAACAGCTACATAGACACAAACAAGCATCGAAACTTCGTAGTCAGGCCGAACAACTAAAGAAGCGTTTTGATGAAGCATTTTGGATGCGGGATGTGAATTTTTATGCGATTGCACTTGATAGGGATAAAAAACAGGTTGGAACTGTCACATCAAATCCGGGACATGTTTTATTTTCAGGAATGTTAGACATGGATAAGATGGAAGCTGTTACAGATATGCTTATATCGCCTAAGATGTTTTCTGGTTATGGAATCCGAACAATGGGTGAAGGTGAAGCAGGCTATAATCCTATGAGTTATCATGACGGAAGTATATGGCCCCATGATAACAGTATGATATTACTTGGAATGAGCAAAGCAAGACGTCAGGATGCTGTGAATACTGTTATTAACGGATTAATTCAAGCTGCAAGTTATTTTGAATATGATCGATTACCAGAACTGTTTTGTGGATATGACCAATCAATTGGGAAAGCAGTTAAATATCCAGTGGCTTGTTCTCCCCAAGCTTGGGCTGCAGGAACACCACTTGTCTTTATCCAAACAATACTTGGCTTATTTCCAAATAGCTTACAAAAAGAAATTTATCTAGCACCACATCTTCTAGATGAGATGAATGAATTGTTAGTTGAAAATATCACCATTGGAGATGGTCATTTATCAATATACATTTCTCGTATTGAAAATGGATTGAAAATAGGGGTTTTAAAAAACACAACAGGTTATGAACTTATTTCAAATTAGCGTGATCTCGAAGGGACTCCCCTTCTTACATAGATCAAGAAAAGTAGATTAAAGGGGGAAATCAATATGAAATCAAAAAAGTTTTTAGCAACGCTTAGTCTGACAACTATGTTATTTGGTAGTATTTTAGTTGGTTGTAGCGGCGGTGAAAAGGAAACAGATAAAGGTGACAATAAAACAGACAGTGGGGAAAAGGTAGAAGTAACACTTGCTGGATGGGGGGGGAATCCAACGGAAGAAAAACTGTTAAAGCAAACGCTTGAAGATTTTGAATCACTTCATCCAAACATTGATGTAAAGCTTGAAGTGATTACAGAGCAATATATGGATGTTATTAAAACCCGGTTAATTGGTGGAGAAGGTCCTGATGTATTTTATTTAGATGCCTTTGAAGCTCCAGCACTTATTGAAACAGGTGTTATTCAACCATTAGATGAATACGTGACAGAAGAATTTGATGTTAAAGATTTTGAAAAGCCATTACTAGAGGCTTTCCAAGTTGATGGAAAAACGTATGGTTTCCCTAAAGACTATTCAACTCTTGCGTTATTTTACAATAAGAAAATGCTAGATGAGGCTGGTATAGAAGTACCTACAACAATTGAAGATTTCCGAGAGGCAGCAAAAACATTAACTAAAAATGATAAATACGGATTCGGTGTAGCTCCAGAGCTTGCTCGTATGTATTGGTTAGCGCAATCTAATGGTGGAGATGTTGTAAAAGACGATAAAGCGAATTTTGCATCAAAAGAAGTTGTAGATGGACTTCAACCAATCATTGAGATGCATAATGTTGACAAATCTGCTGTAGAGCCTAAAGAAGTTGGAGTAACTTGGGGTGGTGAAATCTTCGGTCAAGAAAAAGCAGCCATGGTTATAGAAGGAAACTGGGCAATTCCATTCTTAGCTGATACGTTCCCAGATGTTGAGTATGGTACAGCAGAGCTTCCAACAGTTAATGGGAAAAAATCAACTATGGCTTATACCGTTGCATATGTAATGAATGCTGCAACAGAAAAGAAAGAAGCATCTTGGGAACTACTTTCTTACCTAACAGGTAAAGAAGGAATGGAAACTTGGACAAGTAAAGGATATGCACTTCCAACACGTAAATCTGTTGCAGAAAAGCTAGGATTCAATAACGATGAATTGCGTGGAGCACTTGTAGACGGAGCTCCTTATGCAACGGTTTGGGCTGAAGGACCAAACCTTCCAATCATCACAAATAACTTTAATAACCAATTTATGAGTGCTTTCTTAGGAGATCGCCCTCTTGAAGAAGCGTTAAAAGAAGCACAAAAACAAGCG
Source organism: Metabacillus bambusae (assembly GCF_017497975.1). Lineage (GTDB taxonomy): Bacteria > Bacillota > Bacilli > Bacillales > Bacillaceae > Metabacillus > Metabacillus bambusae. The sequence goes on from NZ_JAGDEL010000008.1 coordinate 69,784, forward strand.
AATAACGAGATTAGTAACTAATCCTAAAATGGAGCTATAGGAGGGGGAGGCATAATTAGACTTCCCCCCAATACTATAGAATTCTTTCGGTCGAAGTCCAATTGTAACTTTCACAGAAAGAGTTCTAGTAGTAAACTGGAACATTGTATTTCCAAAGGGGAGTTGAAGTAAGAATGAAGAGCAAATTTTCTAGAAAAGCTCTACGGGAAGCTGGGCAAGGGTATTTTTTTATGTCACCAGCACTCTTGGTACTACTATTATTTATTCTAGGTCCCATCCTTTATATTGTGTTTCTTTCCTTTCATAAAGTTCAGCTTTTAGGAACGACTAGTTATGATTTTGTGGCTTTTGAAAACTTTAAGAGAATGTTAGATGATATGAGGGCACAAAGAGCATTATGGAATACGCTCAAGTATGTTGTGATTGTTGTGCCATGTCAAACATTACTTGCATTAGTATTAGCTGCAACCTTAAATACCGGATTAAAAGGACAAACTTTCTTCAGAATCGTTTATTTCTTACCAACATTAACATCCTCTGCCGTATTAACGTTAATTTTTATGTGGATGTATAACAAAGACGGGTTAATTAATAATGTCCTAGACTTTATTGGATTGCCTACATATAATTTTTTAGGTGACCCAACTATCGCACTAAATGCGATTATGATTATGAATATATGGTCGACTGCTCCATTCTTTATGGTTATTTATTTAGCTGCACTTCAAGATATCCCGGATTCTCTTTATGAAGCTGCGGAACTTGATGGAGCAACCGTATGGCAGAAGTTTTGGAAAATTACCGTACCTAACTTAAGACCTGTTACATCGTTTGTAGCAATTATGGGATTGATTGGAACATTCCAATTATTTGATCAATCGTATATTTTTTCAGCAGGATCAGGTGGTCCAGATAATTCAACTTTAACTGTTGTGTTATTAATCTATCAATATGCTTTTAAAAGTCTCGGAGATATGGGATATGCAGCTGCTCTTGCCTTTTTACTAGCTATCGTCATATTAGTAGCAACGTTATTGCAACGTAAGTTTTCAAAAGAAGAGTCCCTGTACTAAGCAGCAAAAGGAGGAAACGGACATGAAAAAGAAATTTGGCATTGGAAGAGGCATCCTTTATGCGATTTTGGTTATTTATGCGATAACAACATTAGTACCTTTTTTATGGGCACTATCTTCTTCATTCAAAACATTGCAGGAAATCGTAAGTGGTTCGATGAACATTTTTCCGGAGAATTTTACACTAGATAATTACAAGCAAATTTTTATCGAACAGGAGCTATTTCCACGTTGGATGCTTAATAGCATTATAATAGCAACTGTTGGTACAGTCTTAAATTTATTATTTAATTCAATGGCAGGATATGCTCTTGCACGTTTAAGCTTTCCTGGAAAAAAAGCGTTATTCATCATCGTATTAGCAGTCTTAATGATCCCTGCCCAAGTAACAATGATCCCTAACTATCTTATTTTAAAAGAATTTGGATGGTTAAACTCTTATCAAGGGATGATTGTGCCATCCATGATCAACGCAACTTTTATATTTATGATGCGTCAGTTTTTTATTAACTTCCCGAAAGAATTGGAGGAAGCAGCAGAAATTGATGGACTTAGTCGTTTAGGTACATTTTTTCGAGTTGTATTACCACTTGCAAAACCAGCATTAGCAGCACAATCAATTTTCGTATTCATGGGATTTTGGAATGACTTCATGCGTCCGCTAATTATAATGACAGATATCGAAATGTTTACACTGCCACTTGGCCTTAACACGTTTAAAGGACAATTTGTAAGCTATTGGAATTATATTATGGCTGCATCAATGGTCTTTACATTACCAGTCCTATTGATCTATGGATTCTTTAATAGATATTTTATTAAAGGAATTTCATTTACTGGAGGAAAATAAGTAACCTACTGAAAAAACGAGGCTGACTCAAAGGTCTGCCTCGTTTTATTTTGTTCTTTTTTAATTACAGTAAGTGATATTAAACATTTAAAAACTTCACACAAACCGGTTCAGGCACTGAAACATCAGACTGTATCAATGTTAGCTTCCCTGTTTCTTTATCTCTAGAGAATAAAACAAGATTGCTACTTTCCTGATTTGAAGCCACAATGAAGCTTTCTGATGGATCTAATACAAAGTCACGAGGCCAGTTGCCTTCAGTTGAAGTATACTCAACAAATGTAAGTTCACCATTTTCCTGATTAACACTGAATACAGCAATGCTGTCGTGTCCTCGATTTCCGGCATAGACGAAACGACCATCAGAAGAAATATGAATGGCACTTCCTTGACTATTATCAGTGAAATCTGCAGGAATTGTAGGTATGTATTGTAATTCCGTGAATATTCCAGTTTCAGCATTATAGCTTAGTGTGATAACTTCATTACTAAGCTCTGTCATAACATATGCAAACTTTCCATTTGGATGGAAGGTAATATGTCTTGGACCACTACCAGCTTTTACTAATAAGCTGTGAGCTTCTTCTAATTTTCCATTTTCATTTTTATATGTAATGACTTTATCAATCCCTAAGTCAACAGCAATTACATATTTCTCATCAGGTGTAAATCCTGAGAAATGAGTATGTGGTTTTTCTTGTCTTTCATGTGGACCTTTTCCTGTGTGTTCCATATTTGAAACAGCTGGATTTACTGTGCCATCTTCATCTACTAAGTAAGACTCGATCGTTCCCTTGTGATAGTTTGCAGTTACAACTTGGCGGTTTTCACTGTTAACACTCACATGGCATGGTGATGCACCTTCGCTGACTTGACTATTTACCTTGGAAAGCTCACCAGTTTGGGTGTTAATTGTGTATGAAGCGACACCCCCCTCATTACCTTCTTTCACAACTGCATAGAGAGTTTTGTTATCGTTGCTTACGTTTACGTATGTAGGGTTGTCCAATTCAGCAACTGCTTTTACATCACCTAGCTGAGAAGCTTCTGTATCTAATGTAAAGCTGTAAACCCCTTTACTCTCACCTTTTGTGTATGTACCGATATATCCAATTAATTTTGTCAAAATATTTTTACTCCTTCCAGATTTGATACCATACATTATATCGTTTGTTTGTGAGAATCTACAACATTTTGATATATCTATTTCTAATTAATGCTAATATAATATGTTTATATGATGTGAAAAAAAGGAGAAGAGTAGATGCTAAGGCGTTTTTATTCGTATTACATACCTCATAAAAGGCTTTTTATTATTGATTTTAGTAGTGCTATTATCGTTGCCCTTTTAGAATTAGCATTTCCACTTGCTGTGCAATGGTTTATTGATGCCCTACTTCCGAGTGAAGATTGGGGAGCAATTGTTTCAGTAAGTATTGGGTTATTGCTACTGTATATTATAAGTACATTTTTACAATTTATCGTGAACTATTGGGGCCATAAGCTTGGTATTAACATTGAAACCGATATGAGGAGACAGTTGTTTCAGCATGTGCAAAAGCAATCTTTTAAGTTTTTTGATAATACAAAAACCGGAAATATTATGAGTCGTGTTACAAATGACCTTATGGATATTGGTGAGCTTGCCCACCATGGGCCTGAGGATTTATTTATTTCAATCATGACATTCTTCGGTGCATTTTGGATCATGTTCACCATTAATGCAAAGCTTGCATTAGTGGCGCTTGTAATATTACCATTCCTTGGCTGGCTCATCGTGGTAAGTAATATGAAAATGAATCGCGCTTGGAAAAACATGTATAGTGAAATAGCAGATGTGAACTCTCGGGTAGAGGATAGTGTGTCAGGGGTTCGCGTAGTGCAATCATTTACAAACGAACATTTTGAAAATAACCTTTTTCAGGCAAATAACCAAAAATTTCGTAAAGCAAAGCTTGCTGGATATAAGGTTATGTCCTTTAGCCTATCTGGTATTTATATGATGACGCGATTTGTCACTTTAGCAGTGCTAGTAGTTGGAGCCTGGTTAAGTTATACGGGCCAGCTTTCATATGGAGAACTGGTTGGATTTGTTTTATATATAAACGTATTATTTAAACCGATTGATAAAATTAGTGCATTAATGGAGCTTTACCCGAAAGGAATGGCTGGCTTCAAGCGCTTTACTGAGTTGATGGATATGGATCCAGATGTTGTAGATGTTAAGGATGCTGTCGAAGTTTCCTCACTTCGAGGTGACATTAAATTTGAGGATGTGTCATTTGGTTATGATGAGCATAAACGAGTGTTAGAAGGGATCGATTTAACGATTTCTTCAGGGGAAACAATTGCCTTTGTTGGACCATCAGGTGCTGGGAAAACAACAATTTGTTCACTTATTCCTCGCTTTTACGATGTTGAGGGTGGTTCCATAAAAATTGACGGGATCGATATTCGTAACATGACGAAGCATTCCCTACGCTCACAAATAGGGATTGTACAACAAGATGTTTTTCTATTTACAGGAACGCTTAGAGAAAATATAGCCTATGGCAAATTACATGCAACACAAGAAGAAATAGAAGTAGCCGCAAAACGAGCTCATTTAGAAAGTTTTATTGAATCACTTCCATTTGGCTATGAAACACAAATTGGTGAAAGAGGACTAAAACTTTCAGGAGGTCAAAAGCAACGAATAGCAATTGCGAGAATGTTTTTGAAAAATCCACCAATATTAATATTAGATGAAGCAACCTCAGCTCTTGATACAGAGACTGAACTAATTATTCAAAAAGCATTAACCGAGCTTTCAAAAAATCGGACAACACTCGTGATTGCACATCGCTTAGCAACGATTCGCAACGCTGATCGCATTGTTGTCGTGACAGAGAACGGGATTGCTGAAGAAGGAAATCATGATGAATTAATTGAACAAGATGGGATTTTTGCGAATTTACATCGGGTGCAGTATCAGAGGTAGGTAACTCAAATGAGAAATTAACAAAAGCAGCAGTGGATATCATCCTACTGCTGCTTTTGTTTAACGTTTAGGAAATTATAAAATTCTTGAACTGTGGATAAGCGCACGACATCCAGCTCCAGCGCCTAGCCCCTCTAGGGTCTAGCTAATTTAGAATTGAAGGCAAAGAACGCCTTCTATTCTAAATCATCTTATTTGCCTTAGGCTGATCAAGGCGCTTGCGCTTTTGTTCTTAGGATAGAGGGAAATATTTAGTATCATTTTTTGAAAGGTAAAAAAGGTGTAGTCAGTTAGAAAATCTATGCTCTTTTTAGTCCTCTGAATTTTAGGTGACCATGAGGTTGTCCACCTTCTATCTTTATTGAGCAACTAAACTCAAGAAATAGTTTGACACCATTCTTTTTCTTATGTATCTTATTTAAGTATGTTTTTTTTTAGGAGGAAAGAATGGATATTCAGAATACACAACAAGTAAAAGTAACAACAGCAGATCCATCAGCATTAGGACTATTTGGACTAGCGATGGTGACTTTTGTGGCATCTTCGCAAAAGTTAGGGTTAACAGAAGGTCTTTCATTTATCTTACCTTGGGCGTTCTTTTTAGGTGGGATTGCACAATTGTTTGCTTGTGTTCAAGATGCTAAGCATAACAATATCTTTGGAACAACAGCCTTTGGGGCTTTTGGGTTATTTTGGTTTGGAGTTGGAATGTCTTGGTTAATCCAGTTAGGTTTTTTTGGTGAAAAACTAGCTGCAGATGCGGACCCGAAGCAACTTGGTGTTGCGTTTATAGGGTATTTAATTTTTAGTATCTATATGACTATCGGTGCGATGGAAACGCATAAAGTACTATTTTTTATTTTTGTCTTTATTGATTTTTTATTTATTGGTTTATCGCTAAGTACATTTGGAATTATGCACGAAGAGACACATATGCTAGCAGCTGTCTCTGAGTTTATTATTGCTTTACTTTCGTTTTATGGTTCTGCTGCAGTTGTGTTAAATACACACTTTGGCCAGGTGGTTCTGCCAGTAGGAAAACCGTTTGGTATTTATAAAAAGTAAGAAGAGTAGAATCGTTTTGATAAGGTTAGATGCATTTTTATCAAAGGGAATTACACTTCGGTTTTCGAAAAAGCCCCGTTTCTGAGCAATCAGAAATGGGGCTTTTTTATCGGTCAGCTAGGAGCCGCAGCTAGAAACAGAGTGCTCCATTTCATACGTCGCTAAACGGGATCTTGCGCTTTTGTACTTCATTAACCTTTCTCATCTTCCAGGTTTACCCAGGTTTGAGACCATTTTTCGATGTCTCTTAAAAGTGGTTCTAAGGATAATCCTTTTTCAGTTAAAGAATATTCAATTCGAACTGGAGTTTCAGGGTAAACTTCCCTACTCACAATCCCTTGATTCTCCAAGTCCTTTAATCGATCTGAAAGAACTCTTCCTGTAATTCCAATAGAAGTTTCGATGGTAGAGAAACGCTGTGGGCCATTAAGAAGTTGGTAAATTACTAGTCCAGTCCATCTCTGGCTTAATATACCCATTGCTCTTTCAAACCTTGGACAGATTAGAGATTTATTCATATTTCATCACTCCTATAAAAGATATTATACCAAATTATAAAAAATTATGTAGTTATGAATTATAAATTGGTTACTTGACATAAGTTGTTTACTAAAATATAATCACTTACATAAAGTAACTGATTTATTAATATAGTAAAGTATATAGATAAAGTAATTTACAAAAGGTATATAGGGAATATTGATGCCCAAGTAAGGATTGTGTAAAAAATATCCGTTAAAGTAAATCAAGCACCAATAAGTAGTTTGGAGGAATAATCCTATGTTAGCCAAAACAGACTTAAAGAAATCAGGATTCGAAATAGGTGTTTATACACTTGGCGATATAGGTCCTGATCCGCATACAGGAAAAGTCATTCATGCACAACAACGATTACAGGAAATAATAGCAGCGGCAAAGCTCGCTGATGAAGCAGGTCTAGATGTGTTTGGTGTTGGTGAGCATCATCGTTTAGACTATGCTGTATCTGCAACCCCTGTTGTCTTAGCTGCAATCGCCCAAGTAACAAAACAAATTAAGCTCACAAGTGCAACTACTGTTTTAAGTACAGTAGATCCGGTAAGATTGTTTGAAGACTTTGCTACATTGGATTTGCTGTCAAACGGACGTTCAGAAATAATCGCTGGTCGTGGAGCGTTTCTAGAATCCTTTCCACTTTTCGGGTATAACCTTGAAGACTATGACGACCTTTTCTTAGAAAATATTGAACTATTTCAAAAGCTCAACCAAAACGCTAAGATCTCTTGGACCGGTAATTATCGTTCAACACTACAAAATGCTGAAATTGCCCCACGTCCTTCTCAAGAACAACTTCCAATATGGGTTGGGGTTGGCGGTACACCTGAAAGTGCAGCAAGAGCTGGCAGTTTAGGGACTGGAATGGCACTTGCAATTTTAGGAGGAAATCCTTCACGATTTAAACCACTTGTTGACATCTATCGAAAAGCTGGCACCGAAGCAGGTCATAACTTAAATGAACTCAAAATCGCTGTCACAGGTCATGGGTATATCGCTAAAACTACTCAACAAGCAAAAGATGAGTTCTATCCTTATTATTCAAATTATAAACAATATGTTAACGGTCAGCTAGGTGGCAGTACGACAAAGATGTCTCGCACTGATTTTGAAGGAATGTCAAGCTCTGAAACAGCATTATTCGTAGGCAGTCCACAACAAATTATTGAAAAGATCCTCCATCAATACGAATTGTTTGGTCATCATCGCTTTATTGCACAGATTGATATTGGTGCTATACCATTTCATAAAGTTGCAGAAGGGATCGAGCTTTTAGCAACAGAGATAGCTCCAGTCGTACGAAGGGAAACGAGTAAGTAATGCTCATTTTTAACATAATGAGGATGACTCAGTAGGGAATGTCCCCGCTAAGTCATCCTCGTTTATATTTAGTATTCATCAATTGATAAACGGCTAATTTACATAGTAATAAAAGTGGAACCTTCTTATCAGACACACTCATCAGAAAACAACAAACTAGTGGATAACTTCAAACCAACTACCCTGGAGACTTGAAAAAAATTTTCAATATAAAAAATGAAAGAGATTCTTTGTTTGTTCGAGTGAAATTATACTTAAAAATTAAAAATCTATCTAATTATGCATTTATTAAGTATATATATTAGTTTTGCATAAAAGAAAATAATATTAATATACTTATTATTGTATACTTATGAATATTTATACATGATAATGTCGAGTTGAATCATCTCCCTATCGTAAGATACAATTGTGGCAACTAGCAAAGGGGGAGAATCTCAGATGAAAAAGCATATTTCAATAATTGGAGTTCCAATGGATTTAGGACAATCAAGACGTGGGGTAGATATGGGACCTAGTGCGATTCGATATGCTGGTGTTGTTGAGCGTTTAGAAAAGCTAGATTACGAGATTCATGATAAAGGTGATATAGAGATTGGTAGACCAGGTAAAGAGGAAGAAGATTCTGATGGGAATTTAAAATATTTGAAAGCGGTATCAAAAGCTAGTGAAGAGCTTGCCGTTGCTGTTAATAAAGTTGTAGAGTCTGGATCATTTCCACTTATTCTTGGTGGCGATCATAGCATTGCGATTGGGACACTTGCTGGAGTATCAAAGCATTACAAAAACCTCGGTGTGATCTGGTATGATGCCCATGGAGATTTAAATACTTGTGAAACATCACCTTCAGGCAATATTCATGGGATGCCACTAGCTGTAAGTATAGGTGTAGGGCATTCTGAATTAACTAATATTGCGAATTACATTCCAAAGGTAAAACCAGAAAACATCGTCATAATTGGAGCTCGCTCATTAGACGAGGGAGAAAAAGAGCTGATTCGTGAAAAAGGAATCAAGGTGTATACTATGCATGAAATTGATCGACTCGGTATGACGAAGGTGATGGAGGAATCTGTTGCTTATTTAAAGGATAAAACAGATGGCGTTCATTTATCTCTTGATTTAGATGGGCTTGATCCAAGTGATGCTCCGGGTGTTGGGACTCCTGTGTTAGGTGGGATTAGTTATCGAGAAAGCCATTTAGCAATGGAAATCCTTGAGGAATCAAAACTTATTACGTCCGCTGAATTTGTAGAGGTTAATCCAATTTTAGATGAAAGAAATAAAACAGCTACTGTTGCAGTCGCGTTAATGGGATCACTTTTTGGGGAAAAGTTATTATAGTAAATTGATAGAGGTTTTTGATTGAGTTTAGTCAGCCTATTTGAAAATGCATATATAACAATAATAAGGAGGTTGAAAGATGAATAATGAATCAGCAAAAGTGATTAACCAAACTGAAAAATACGGTGCAAAGAATTATCATCCACTCCCAATTGTGATCTCAAAAGCAGAAGGGATTTGGGTGGAGGATCCTGAAGGCAATACGTATTTGGATATGTTAAGTGCATATTCAGCGGTTAATCAAGGACATCGCCATCCGAAGATTATTCAGGCCCTTAAAAGTCAAGCAGATCGAGTAACCCTCACATCACGTGCTTTTCATAATGATCAGTTAGGACCATGGTACGAAAAAATTGCCCAAATTACGAAAAAAGACATGGCATTACCGATGAATACAGGTGCAGAGGCAGTTGAAACGGCGATCAAAGCGGTTAGACGTTGGGGCTACCAAGTAAAAGGAATTCCTGACAATCAAGCAGAAATTATTGCCTGTGTTGGCAACTTTCATGGTCGAACAATGACAGCAGTTTCACTGTCATCAGATGAAGAATATCGCAAAGGATTCGGTCCTATGCTACCTGGAATAAAATTGATTCCATATGGTGATATTGAAGCATTAAAATCAGCTATTACACCACAAACTGCTGGATTTCTTATTGAACCAATTCAAGGTGAAGCAGGTATTTTGCTTCCACCTAAAGGGTTCCTAAAAGAAGCGTATGATTTATGTAAAGCAAATCAAGTTCTTTTCGTTGCCGATGAAATCCAAGCAGGACTTGGTCGATCGGGAAAAATGTTTGCTTGTGATTGGGAGGATGTCATTCCTGATATGTATATTTTAGGAAAAGCACTTGGTGGCGGTGTGTTCCCAATTTCATGTGTTGTCGCAAATCGTGATATTTTAGGCGTTTTTAATCCAGGATCACATGGTTCAACTTTTGGCGGGAATCCACTTGCATGTGCAGTATCAATTGCTTCACTAGAAGTAATTGAAGAGGAAAATCTTGTAGAACGTTCATTGAAACTAGGTGAGTATTTTGTTGAACGCTTAAAACAAATCAAAAATCCAATCATTAAAGATATTAGAGGGAGAGGCTTATTTATTGGTGTTGAGCTTACCGAAGCTGCAAGACCTTATTGCGAAAGGCTGAAGGAAAACGGATTATTGTGTAAGGAAACACATGACACTGTCATTCGATTTGCCCCACCCCTCGTTATTACAGAAACAGAATTGGACTGGGCAATGGAACGGATTAAACGCGTTTTATCATAATTGCAAAACTTGATGAAGGGGAAACTACGACTCTTTAAAATAATGAAAAAGTTCAGTTGAGAGGCCATACACAATGTGTGTGGTCTTTTTCCATTTATATTAGAATCCCTTTACCAATTAACGATTCAGAATACCCACTTCCTAGATCATTTGAACCAATCTTTTTAAAATAGATGTTCTTTTTCTTAGGCACTTGTAATTAATTTCACAGGATGTAATTGACTTTGATAATCATTATCAACTATGATGACGTTATGAAATTAATTGAAAATCATTATCAATTAAAAATTAGATGTGATTTTTCAAATGATCATAAAGGAGTGAACATTATGGAAGCAATTATACCGACTCAATCAAAGAATCAAACGTTACTGGATGTGCAAGAGAGAAGAGAATCTAATGCAAGGTCGTATCCAAGAAGATTGCCTTTAGCCATTAAACGCGCAGAAGGTGTTTATATTACCGATATGGATGGTAAGAGCTATATTGATTGCCTTGCTGGTGCAGGCACACTGGCTTTAGGGCATAACCATCCTGTTGTTCGTGAAGCAATTGAAGATGTTCTTCATTCTTATTTACCGTTACACACACTTGATTTAACAACACCAGTAAAGGAAGCCTTTGTGGATGAAATATTCGACTCATTGCCACAAGCTTTTGCCGAAAAAGCAAAAATTCAATTTTGCGGCCCGACCGGTGGTGATGCGATCGAAGCAGCTTTAAAACTAGTGAAAACAGCAACTGGTAATCGAGCTATTTTATCCTTTCAGGGTGGATATCATGGGTCAACTCATGGGACCTTGAGTATTAGCGGAACAATAGGTCCGAAAAAGAAAATCCATGCACTTGTTCCAGATACACACTTTCTTCCATACCCCTATGAATATCGTTGTCCATTCGGAATTGGAAAGGAAGGACATCAAATAAGTAGTACATATATTGAGAATTTACTAGATGATCCTGAAAGCGGAATTGTATCTCCGGCAGCGATCATAGTTGAAGTTGTTCAAGGTGAAGGTGGATCAATACCTGCTCCAGTTGAGTGGTTAAAAGAGCTTCGCCGAATCACAAAAGAAAGAAAGATACCGTTAATCATTGATGAGGTACAAACAGGAATTGGTCGTACAGGCAAAATGTTTGCCTTTGAGCATGCGGGAATTGAACCAGATGTTCTTGTCTTATCAAAAGCTGTTGGAGGCAGTCTTCCACTTTCAGTTATGCTATATGACCGCAGTCTTGATCAATGGGAACCAGGTGCACATATTGGAACCTTTAGAGGAAATCAAATGGCTATGGCTACTGGACGTGCAACATTACGTTATGTGAAAGAAAATCAACTACCTAATCATGTAGAAAAAATCGGTTCATACTTAAAGAAACAATTACATTCTTTGCAAAGGGAGATGTCGTCAATAGGTGATATAAGAGGTCGAGGACTCATGCTTGGGATTGAAATTATCAACCCGAACAAACATTCAAATCACCTTGGAAGCTTTCCAGCATATCCGGAACTTGCGAGCATGATTCAACAAGAATGCTTTAAGAGGGGCCTGATTTTAGAGGTTGGTGGTCGATTTAGTACAGTTATTCGCTTACTACCTCCACTCATTATAACGAAAGAGCAAGTCGATGATGTCCTGCAACGTTTCAATGAAGCGATTAAGAGCGCAGAAACTCAACTAGGATTGCGTTTAAGGTGAAAAGAATGAATGCTAATTTTAACCAATGGTTTTTGCAACCAAATGCTCAAAGTGAAAAAACGTTCTTTGAACTAATGAATACCACCTTAACGTTAATTGCAGAGGAAACGAAAAGAACAAACAAACCGTTTTCCGGTGCAACTCGCCAAGACATCCAATCAATCGTGAAAAAGATAACGAACATCACTGGAATTGGCCAAGAGCTGGATGTTGTTATGAAAGAAATTCAAGAGGTTATCGTAAGAAACTCGTTACAGATTTCGCACCCTTCAGCAATGGCACATCTTCATTGTCCGCCATTGCTGCCATCGGTAGCAGCAGAGATACTAATCAGTGCAGGTAATCAATCGATGGATTCATGGGATCAAAGTCCAGCTGCTACTTATGTTGAGGAAGAGGTCATTCATTATTTCACAAAAAATATTGGCTATTCATCTGAAGCAGATGGAGTTTTTACAAGCGGTGGGACACAATCCAATTACATGGGGCTATTACTTGCACGAAATAAAGCGTGCCAAACGTTATTCTCAGTTCAAGTTCAAGAAGATGGACTTCCTGCTGAGGCAAATAAATTGCGAATACTATGCTCAGAACATGCCCATTTTACTGTCCAGCAATCAGCGGCACAACTTGGACTTGGCATCAATTCTGTTATAAAAGTAAAAACAAATGATTCTCAACAAATGTGTCTCAAGGATGCAAAGTACAAGGTGAATGAACTTCTTAAGCAAGGATTACTTCCCTTTATGATTGTCGCAACAGCTGGAACAACTGACTTTGGGAGTATAGACGATCTAACTGAACTTGCTAACCTAGCAAACGACTATCAATTGTGGCTGCATGTAGATGCTGCATTTGGAGGAGCCTTATTATTTTCCCATCACTATCACCATCTGCTCGAGCATATTTGCTTAGCTGATTCAATCACAATTGATTTCCATAAGCTTTATTACCAATCAATTAGCTGTGGAGCGTTTTTTGTGAAACATAAGCAATCCTTTCAACATATTGCTTACCATGCTGATTACTTAAATCCTGAAGAAGATCAGAAGGATGGAATTATCAACCTTGTTGAAAAAAGTGTCCAAACAACAAAACGATTTGATGCGCTAAAGCTGTTAATGACCTTTAAGTTAGTGGGTACAGATGTTTTTGGAGAAATGGTTGACTATACCATTCAGCTTGCAAAAAATACGGCACAGCTATTAAACCGTGACACACAGTTCGAAGTTCTAAACGAACCAACCCTTAACGCTGTATTGTTCCGTTATCTTCCCGTAAACCAGGTGGAGGATCATAGCTTTGTAGATGAATTAAACCTTGAACTTCAGCGTTATTTTTATCAAAGTGGTGACCTCATCATGGCTAAAACGAAGCAAAATGGGAAAGTGTATTTGAAATTTACGATGCTTAATCCACTAAATTCGATCAGTAACATGGAAGCTCATATTAAAAAAATCAAACAGATTGGTGAAAAAATAGCGAGTGAGAAAGGAGAGAATAGCTATGAATATTCCGTTCATTTCTAATCATCTAACTATGCAGAATCTACTTAATTGTTACATAAAGGAAACGAGGCAAGGTGTGCTGAAGGACGCTAAGGAAATAGACTTTCAATTAGAGGATGATAGTTGTAATGAAGTATATGACATTTCTTTAAAAAGTCAGTCTGTTACACTGTACGTTCCAGTTCGTTACAAATCTATAACAGGGCGCCATTTGTTATCGCCTTCAATGTACTATCAAGTGAAAAATGGGGAAGTTAAAGCTCTAGATTATTTGACATTAATTACGTATTTGCAAAAGGAGTTTGCTGAAACATCAAATAAACCTGTTCATACCGAAGAACTTATCCTTAGAACAATCTTAAGCTATCAAACAATTAAAGGAATTCTTTTACACCGTAGTAATGATCTTGATGAATGCTATCAAACGAATAAAACATTTTTGCAATCTGAGCAGTCTTTATTAATTGGTCATCAAGTTCATCCAACTCCAAAAAGTCGTCAAGGAATTGATGAGGATGAAGAGCATATTTTTGCACCTGAGAGAAAAGGATCGTTTCAGCTTCATTATTTTCATGCCAACAATGACTTCGTTGAGGAAGACTCGATTCTAGCAAAAAGTGCTACAGCACTTATAAAAGAAGAAATTAAAAAGGACTCTTCAGTATCTGAAGAATTTAAAGAAACTTATTGTCATGATGATGGCTATTCCTTGATCCCTGTTCATCCTTTACAGGCGAGAAAGCTGCTTGGCAAGGAAAACGTATGCCAGCTCATTCAATCTGGAAAACTTTCATATCTCGGTCCACAGGGGCGAAAATTTTCGCCAACCTCTTCTGTTCGAACAGTCTATAGTCAGGATACAAGGTTTATGTATAAATTCTCGATTCCAGTGAAAATCACCAATTCATTACGGATAAATAAAAGGAAAGAGCTTGATCGGGGTGTGGAGGTGAGTCGTTTATTGGAATGTTTACTAAATGACAAGCTAAACGTCCAACAAGGCTTTAAAATCATTCAAGATCCTGCTTATATCACATTAAAACTAGATGAAGAAGAATCTGGGTTTGAAGTAGTGATCCGGGAAAATCCGTTCCAACAAGGAGAAGCAGAACGGACAACGTTACTTGCAGGTCTGTGTCAGGATCATATAGCTGGCGGTTCATCCCATCTAGCAAACATCATTAATAATCTGGCTAAAATAGAGAAGCTCTCGATTAGACAAGTAAGTGAGGAGTGGTTTCGCCGTTACTTAAAGGTAAGTCTACAACCACTTTACTGGATGTATGCAACATACGGGATCGCTCTCGAAGCACACCAACAAAACTCAATTATTAAATTAGATGAGAAAGGATACCCTCAAACATTTTATTACCGTGATAATCAAGGCTATTATTTTATGGAATCAAAAGCAGAGATTCTAAAACAGATTATCCCAAATTTAAATGAAAAAAGTGACACTATTTGTGCTGATACAGTGGCAGAAGAACGCTTTCGTTATTATTTCTTTTTTAACCATTTATTTGGATTAATAAATTCTTTTGGTGTTAACCGTCTCATCGATGAGCAGCAATTACTGTTAGTCCTTAAAGATGAATTGAGGCTATTACAAGAACAATATGGTGATTCAACGAATTTATTAAACTCTTTGTTAACTGAAGAAACACTCCCTTGTAAGGCCAACCTGCTGACAAGGGTACATGATATGGATGAACTTGTTGGCTCTCTTGAAACACAATCAGTTTACACTCATGTTGCCAATCCTTTGTACAAACTAGTAGGTGAATTACATGGTGTCTAAGCTCATCATAAAGCAGTCGTTTTCTTTTCAACGATATGATTTAAATGTAAATAAAACGATTTCGTTCCGTGAGGTTCATTTTGACCGCGATGTCAAATTACTTCATTCATGGATGAATGAAAAGCATGTTGTACCATATTGGCAATTAGATCTTTCATTATCTGATTATAGCCTCCATTTACAGAATTTTTTGAAATGTGAGCATCAAACACTATTGATTGGTGAAATTGATGGAGTACCGATTAGTTATTGGGAGTCATATTGGGTAAAAGGAGATCTTATCAAAAACTATTATGAATTTGATGAATATGATCAAGGTGTTCATTTACTTATTGGGGAAAAAGACTATCTTGGTATAGGGTTGATTTATCCGTTACTAATGACGATCTTGTCTCAAAAATTTCAAGTTTCCCAAACGGAAAAAGTGATTGCAGAACCAGATGTTCGAAATGAAAAAATGATTCATGTGTTTAAAAAATGTGGTTTTACACCTATTAAAGAGGTGGAACTCCCTGATAAAACAGGACTGCTCATGTTTTGCGAACGGAGCACATTTGAAAGGAGGTGGACTGATTGGCAGCAAAACAAATTTTAGATGTCATTGGTGTAGGTATTGGTCCTTTTAATTTAGGATTAGCAGCTCTACTAGAAAAAACGGAGTGTAGCTCTTTATTCTTTGATAAAAAGCCTCGATTTGATTGGCATCCTGGAATGCTAATCGAAGGAACGACACTACAAGTCCCATTTTTGGCTGATGCTGTAACAATGGTTGATCCTACAAGTCGGTTTAGCTACTTAAATTATTTGCATATGCAAAAGCGATTGTATCATTTTTATTTTCTTGAAAAGTTCCAAATTCCACGAAATGAATACAATCACTATTGTAGATGGATAGCCGAACAGCTTCCACAGCTTCAATTTGGTTTTGAAGTAGAGAATATTGAACGAACGGAAGAAGGGTATTATTGTGTAACGGTTTTTTCTGTAGGGACTGGTGAGCGAAAAACCTATGAAACAAAGCATGTTGTGCTTGGTATCGGAACACGGCCATTTCTGCCGGAGAAATTTAATCGAGAAAGTGAACGAATCTTTCATTCATCACAATACAAAAATAAACGAAACGATGCTTTACAAGCTAAATCTGTTACGATCATAGGCTCTGGTCAAAGTGCTGCAGAAATTTTCTATGATCTTTTATCAAGGCAGACAGATCATTCCTATCAGTTGTCTTGGTTTACTAGGTCAAAAGGTTTTTATCCGATGGAATATTCGAAGCTAGGCTTAGAGCATTTCTCACCAGACTATACGAAGTATTTTTATCAGTTACCAAATGAAAAGAAAAAGGCCGCCCTAAAGAATCAGGCCTTACTTTATAAAGGGATTAGCTTTACAACGATTGCCGATATTTATGACTTATTATATGAGCGATCGATAGGAAACTGTAATTCGAATGTACATCTCCAAGCATTAACCGAGCTAGTTTCCATTGAAGAATGGAATGAAAAATTACGCTTATCACTCTATCAGCACGAGCAGGAATCAAGTAAGCAGGTTGATAGTGATGTTGTGATTCTTGCTACAGGCTACCAACCGTTTATTCCTGATTGTTTAAAAGGAATTGAAGGCTTTATTGAGTGGGATGAGAACGGCCAGTTAATGATCCAAGAAAATTATAAAGTTAAAACAAAGACGGAAAGTGAACACCATCTATTTGTCCAAAATGGTGAACTGCATACACATGGAGTCGGTGCCCCTGATTTAGGTCTTGGTGCATTTAGAAGTGCAACAATTATCAACCAACTAGTAGGAAAAGAAGTGTACAAAATATATGAACATCATAATGTGTTCCAGCAATTTGGAATGTAAGCAAATTACTATTAAAAGGAGTTGGAAAACTTGAAAATATGTGAAACACCACTAACGATGTTAACTGAAGAGAATTGGAAGCTTGCAGACAAACAATTAGTCGCTAAAATGCTTCAAGAATTTATCTATGAAGAAATTTTGGTACCTGAACTGATTACTGAAGGAAATGGAATTTATGAGTATAAATGGACAGATAAGAAAGGAATGGTATACAGATTTCAAGCAAAGAAACGTCTTTTCGATAGTGTTTCAGTTGTTTTTGATCGGATTGAAATTGATACGAAGGACAAAAATAATATGCCATTGTCACTTGCTCTATTACAAAGTATCCAAGAGGAAGGGAGTATGTCTGGTTCTACAGCAGGGCATTTAGTGAGGGAGTATTTACATACGTTGGTGGCAGACACTCATTTAAAAGAGCGCTCAAAACGATCTGAAGAGCTTGTTGAATTGGATTATGCAGAGCTAGAGGGAGAAATGACAGGACATCCATGGATTACCTATAATAAAGGACGGATCGGTTTCGGGTATGAAGATTATGTCCAATTTGCCCCAGAACAAAAAAAAGCAGTAAAGATATCGTGGATAGCTGTTCATAAAAAAATAGCGACCTTTCATGCGATAGAAGGGCTGAATTTTGATCAGGTAATTCAGCAAGAGCTTGGTGAGGAAACGCGTCAACGTTTTACTAACCGGTTGAAGGCTATGAACTTACCACATGAGCAGTATTATTTCATGCCAATCCACCTATGGCAATGGAATCATTCGATTGTGACGATGTTTGCCGCAGAGATTGCTAGAAAAGAGATCTTTCCTTTGGGAGAAGAAGAGGATCTATATCTTCCACAGCAATCAATCCGTACTTTCGTGAATGTGACCAATAAAGAGAAGTATCATGTGAAATTACCAATGAGCATTTTAAATACACTGGTCTATCGTGGTTTACCTGGTGAGAGAACCGTCATTGCTCCTGAAGTCACAACATTTATGAAGAACATTCTTAAAAATGATTCATTTTTAAAAGATGAATGTCGCCTTGGATTATTAGGGGAGGTTGCAACGATGAATGTTGACCATCCTACGTTTAAAAAGATCACCGGATCACCCTATCAATATCTTGAACTACTTGGTGTCGTTTGGCGAGAAAGCATTTATAAAGAATTACAGAATGAAGAACGTGCAATCACACTAGCAGCTCTCTTGCACGTAGATCATGAAGGGACTCCCTTTGTTACAAAATTGATTGAAAAGTCTGGGCTTACTGTAGAAGAATGGGTAAAGAAACTTGTAAACGCCATTTTACCACCATTGCTCCATTACTTATATCAATATGGAACAGTCTTTTCACCACATGGGCAAAACACAGTGCTTGTACTGAAGGATTATACACCAGAACGTACGATCATGAAGGATTTTGTTGATGATGTAAATATTAGTGATCAGCCATTTCCTGAGCTGTCAGTTCTCTCAGATGAGCTAAAGGAAGTACTAAGAAGTGAGGCACCAGAGGGATTAACTCAATTTATCTTAACAGGCTTGTTTATTTGTCACTTCAGATATTTAAGCAATATTCTTGAAGAAGAGGAACGGTTTTCTGAGATTTATTTTTGGGAGATTGTTCGTGAAGAAATCATTTCCTATCAAACGAGATTTCCTCAATTAAAAGAACGATTTGAGCTGTTTGATTTATTACGACCGACATTTACGAAACTAACGTTGAACCGTAATCGAATGTTTGATTATGGGTATGGAGATGATGAAGACCGACCACATGCAAGTGAGTATGGGGTGGTTACAAACGCCCTTCATTCCGTTTCTGTAGAAAAGATTTTTTAGAAGGTTTAAGCTGTTTATTGGAGCTTTTAAATTCTGGGAGGCATTACTTTTATCGTAATGCCTCTTGTTTTCGTCTAAAATTGCTAAGGTCATTCAGTTGTAGATATGTAAACTTTATTTAATGATAGGTTGACATACTTTTGTTTTCATAGATAAAATAGAAAATAAAAATATGTAACCTATTGGAGGCAAATGATGAAAATCCAGGAAATAACGTACATAGCAATTTTTACGGCGGTTATGGGAGTACTAGGGTTGGTCCCACCTATCATGTTATCTTTTACACCTGTTCCAATTACATTACAGACATTGGGTGTATTACTTGCAGGCGGAGTTCTAGGAGCAAGACGCGGCTGCATTAGCCAAGTTGTTTTTTTATTAATCGTTGCTGCAGGAATGCCACTATTATCTGGTGGGCGAGGTGGAATCGGTGTGTTTGTAGGACCAAGTGCCGGCTATTTAATTGCTTATCCGATAACAGCATTTTGTATTGGCTATTTCTTATCACGTATAAAAATTTTAACATTTCGCAAGATCTTACTAATCAACCTTACAGTAGGTATTTTCTTCATTTACTTAATTGGAATACCTGTGCAGGCTTTTATGATGAATATTCCTCTAATCGATGCGATAAAATTGAGTGCCGTGTATCTTCCGGGTGATGTGTTGAAGGCAATACTAGCTTCTTATCTAGTTTATCGTTTACGAAGGTCACCTGTAATTGCTCGCGGGTTATCCAAAATAGCCTAGAACGAACTCTTTTAATCTATAGTCTTAGCGGGAGTAAAATCCCACTGATGGAAGACTCACTTTGAGAGAGGAGAAAATTAATGGCAATTATTACAAAAACATATAGCCAACATGTGAGCGATTTCCCTGAAAAAATTGCCATTCATACTAAAAAAGAAAATATAACATATCGCAATTGGCATGAACGGGTTACCAAGACAGCAAATTGGTTGGATTCTTTCGACTGTTCTACTAACACGCTTGGGATTTTGCTTCCAAATGGTATCCATTTTCTACAATTGTTTACGGGAGCTTCTACTGCAGGCTGGATATGTGTACCGATGGATTTAAAATGGAAGGAATCAGAGCTTCAAAAAAGACTTACCCTTTCCAAACCGTCTATTTTGATTACAACGAGAGCTATATACCCTATGATAAAAGGACTCTATCAAAATGTATTAATATGGGAGGATTGTTTGGAGGAAATAAGCAATCAACCAGTTGAACGGAGAAGAATCATAGATGCAGACCTTCCTTTTTATATGGGATTTACCTCTGGTTCGACGGGAGAACCGAAGGCATTTATTCGCGGTCAACATTCTTGGATTAGCAGTTTTGAATGCAATCGTTTTGATTTTCACATGAATGAAAACGATCATGTACTAATACCGGGTTCGCTTATTCATTCTCATTTTCTATACGGTGCAATCAGTACATTGTTCTTGGGAGGGACCGTATATCTATTAGAAAAGTTTTCTTCGCATCAAGCATTAACATCTATACAAACACAACCTATTTCGGTGGTCTATGTTGTCCCAACTATGATCGAAGCTTTTTTGATGGAGAAATGTAAGATAGGAAAACAATTAAAAATAATCTCGTCAGGCGCGAAGTGGGAAGCACATTCTAAATCAAAGATTAGAGATATGTTTTATCACTCTACCATGTATGAATATTATGGAGCTAGTGAGCTTAGTTTTGTTACTGTTTTATCTGATCGTGAAAACAATCAAAGGCCTGGATCAGTCGGCAAACCATGTCATAACGTGGAAATTCAGATACGTAAATCAAATCATGAATTAGCTAAGGTAAATGAAATTGGCAAAATATTTGTGAGAAGTAAAATGATGTTTATAGGCTATGTAAATAATGATACTCAAGTGATTCGATCTTTTCGAGATAAAGAAGGTTGGATCACGGTTGATGATATGGGCTATGTTGATGATGAGGGATTTCTATTTATTGTTGGTCGTGAAAAGAACATGATCTTATATGGAGGAATTAATATTTACGCCGAAGAGGTTGAGGCTGTTTTAACTTCACATCCAGATGTTCATGCAGCAGCTGTTATAGGGACATATGACAAGTATTGGGGGCAAATTGTTACTGCTGTTATACAGGGAAATGCTTCTAAAATGGAATTAAGAAAGCTGTGTAAAATGATATTAGCATCCTATAAGATCCCACGTAAATGGTACTTTATGAAAGAAATCCCACTTACGACAAGTGGTAAAATAGCTCGTCCGAAAATTCAAGAAATGGTAGAAAGCAAGGTGAATGGTCATTAAAAGAGCGGTGATCGTACAAGCGAAACGTACCCCTATAGGCAGGGAAAATGGGATCCTACAAAGGTTTGGGCCACATGAATTGTTAGCACCTCTTCTCCAACAAGCAGCAAGCATGACAGAATATAAGGTTGATGATGTGATAATTGGAAATGTGGTTGGTCCTGGAGGAAATGTAGCTCGCTTATCAGCATTAGAGGCAAATCTCCCCCATACAATTCCTGGGCTCACGCTTGACCGGCAATGCAGTGCTGGTTTAGAAGCGGTACGAATGGCATGCTATCTTATTCAAGGGGAAGCGGGCAAGTGCTATATAGCCGGTGGGGTAGAAAGTACGAGCACCTCTCCTTTTCAAGCTAGAGCACAATTCTCGCCAAAAAGAATTGGAGATCCCGATATGGGTATCGCCGCAGAATCTGTTGCAAGTAAATACCGAATTACAAGAGAAATGCAGGATGAATATACACTATTGAGCTATGAACGCAGTGTAAATGCCTATAGAAAAGGGCTGTATGAGCAAGAGATCTTAGCTTTAGAGGAAATTAATCAAGATGAAGAATTTTTAAAAGTCCGTCCTATAGAGAAGCTAGTAAAACGAGCAAGACCAGCTTTTATTAAAGAAAATGGAACAGTTACAGCAGCCAACAGCTCTGGGATTAATGATGGAGCCTCTGCATTACTTGTTATGGAAGAAAATACGGCAAACGAACAAGGACTTAAACCTGTATTACGCTTTCTTGATAGTGAGGTATGTGGAGTAAACCCCTGGTATCCAGGCATTGCTCCTGTTCCGTCGATTCAACATTTAATAGAAAGAAACAAACTAACAATTGACGATCTTGATCTAATTGAAATAAATGAAGCATTTGCTGCCAAGATTGTTGCTTGTGCACAACAGCTCAAAATTCCTTATCGTAAATTAAATGTCCATGGAGGTGCACTAACCATTGGACACCCTTACGGAGCATCAGGTGCAATCTTGCTAACTCGCTTATTCCATGAGGTTCAGAGAAGAAAGAAACTCAAATATGTAGTCGCTGCGATTGGAAGTGGCGGAGGAATTGGAGTTGCAATGTTATTTGAAGTGGTGAATTGATCGAAATCCTGCTTAGGAAGTGTTCCTAGGCCTTTTTTGTGTGCATATTTTTGGGAATTGTCTCTCTTGGTTCAATTACGGTGGACATTGGTTCAATAGAAGAAAATGTGGTCTAATCTGTGTTGAATAGAGAGTGGGAAAAGTGTGAGTGGTTCAATAATGATTGAGTGAAAGAGATTCAATAAATTTAGGAAGTGGTTCAATTATCAAATTATACAAAAAAAAGGCTTAGGATTCTCCCTAAGCCTTTTTTTACAAAATCAGTAGTGTTGTTTATTAATAAAAATTAACTAGTCAACTTAAAAAATAAGATGTGCCATTAAAACAATAACCGGCAGAGATATGATCGTACGTTGTAAAAAGATCACGACCAAATCAATAAAGGAAACTGGTAATTTTGATCCTAGTAGCAAACCGCCAACCTCTGACATATAGATTAGCTGTGAAATTGAAATACAGCCAATGACAAAACGGGTCATGTCACTTTCGATTCCACTTCCGATAATGGCTGGTAGGAACATGTCGGCAAAGCCTACTACCATTGTTTGCGCAGCTTCATTTGCTTCCGGTATTTGCATGAATTCTAAGATTGGAATAAATGGTGCACCTAGTATTTTGAAAACTGGTGTGTATTCCGCGATAATTAATGCGATCGTTCCAATAGCCATTACTATCGGAAGTACGCCTAGCCACATATCGAACACATTTTGCAACCCACTTTGTAGCATATTTGCATAGTTATTATTCTTTTTCGCCTGCTTTACTGCATTCGTAAGTCCCCATTTGAAAGCAGAGACATTAGTAGGTACTACCTCATCGATTGCTTCTTTATCACCAATATAGGTATCAGGTTTTCTAGAAAGCGGAGGTATTCTTGGACTAATAAATGCACATGCAAGACCTGCTAATACAATTGTTAGATAAAAGGGAGCAAAGTAGTTATCAAGTTTTAAATAACTAATAATAACGATCGTAAATGTGATGGAAACAACTGAAAATGTTGTCCCGATAATCGCTGCTTCACGCTTTGTATAATAGCCATCTTCGTATTGTTTGTTAGTTAATAATACGCCAATTGTTCCGTCGCCAAGCCATGAAGCAAGACAATCAATCGATGATCGACCAGGAAGCTTGAACAATGGTCTCATCACCTTAGTAAATAAAGCTCCACATAATTCAAGAAGACCAAAATCAAGTAGTAAAGGTAAAAATAGTCCTGCAAAAAGGAACACTGAAAATAGAACAGGAATTAAGTCATAAAGTAATAATCCACCTGTGCTTTCAGACCAAATTGCTTCAGGCCCAACTTTAAATAAAGCCAAAATTGAGAAGATCATTCCGAGAATCCGTGCAATTTGCCAAATCCATGTTACGTGAAATAATTTATCAAGAAATGGTGAGTTAACGATATAAGCCGGTTTCACTAATTTGGCCTGTAAAGATAATAAAGCGGTGACAGTCATAATGATTGTCGCGATATAAGGTAAATAACCTGCCAAAAGACCTTCTACAAAATTTGCTAAAATCGCTACTGGAATTGTAAATTTGCCATTAATAGAAAGTGGGATGACAAATAGAAAAATACCGATTAATGAAGGAATAATGAATTGTAAATAGTCTGTTATACTAAAATACTTTTCTTGTTCTCTATTCGCAATGTGTTGCTTTTGTTTTTCCATAGTATGTACCTCGTCATTTATTAATAATAAAGTCATGATTTAAGCATTAAATATGCAACTTGAGTGTATAAGAATGCAAAAAAGACCTGAATTCAAATAATACCATAAAATGAAGATAATTATTATACATATTTATTACAATTTAGCTAAAGTTAATTAATAAGTAGATACCCTGATAGCTTATGCATAAACATAAATATCATATTAATTTTATTATGTACTTATATATCCTTAATTCTCTATAAAAGCAAAAAATATTAGATATTCAAATTGCTTGTTCTGAATAAAAAAATACCATTCTTTTTTCTGGATCAATTCGTGATGCAGATCGAATTATTGTTTTTCAAAATGGTACTTGAGTGGAAGCTGGAAGCGTTGAAGAGTTAATTAGTCATAAGGGCGAATTTTATAAGTTGAAGCAGTTACAAGCATAGTTCTAAAAAAGATAGGTTGACACGTTTAGTGTATCAATCTATCTTTTTTAATAAGGGTTTGTAAAAAAAGAAAGGTTGGTGGATAGTCCATGCCAAAGCTCTATAGAAATGGTGAGCCTTTACAAAAGGAGGTTTATCTAACACAATTACCTACAAATGCCGTTGCTTTTTGGAATTTAGGGCAGTCTGGAATTTTACTGAAGGGTAAGCAGGATGATGGTTGGATTTGCATAGATCCATATCTGACTTCAAGTATTGAAGTAACAAATCCACAATCAGAGTTTAAGAGAGCATTTTCACCACTGTTAAAACCAGCTATGTTAAAGGATATTGATGGGATTCTAGTAACACATGAACATGACGATCATCTTGATTTAGCGACATTGAAAGAACTTGCACAGGTGTCAATGGAAACAACATTTATTGTACCAGCACCAAGTGAGACTCTAATAAGTCGTGAGTTAAGTAATGCTGAAATTCATTTAGCAAAAGCAGATCAACCTTTTTCTGTCAAAGGGTTTAATATTACCCCAGTACCAGCAGCACATACATCCTACGAAATAGATGAAAAAAATGACCACCTTTATTTAGGATACTTTATAGAAGTTAATGGTATCAGGATATATCACAGTGGAGATACCGTGATCACTCCATTGCTAATTGAGAAAGTAAAAGCGTTTAAACCAGAAATTGCCTTTCTTCCAATTAATGGTGGTGACTTTTTCCGAACGTCAAGAGGTATTATTGGTAATATGAATTTCCGAGAAGCTGCTGACTTTTCTGTAGCAGTCGGAGTAGATCTGGTGATCCCTATCCATTTTGATATGTTTCCTACTAACCGGGAGAATCCGGCTTATTTTGTAGACTATTTGTTTCATCACTATCCAGCACAGAAATTTCATATGATGGTTCCAGGGGAGCGGTTTGTTTATCATAAATAATGATTGATTGATTTTTTATTTATGAACGATAAGATTTAGTATAGAGAGATAAAGTAGGGAGTAGGTGAGATAATTGAAGGTTACGATTAAGGACATAGCAAATATTTGTGGAGTTTCACTTGGAACAGTAGATCGAGCATTAAATAATCGTAAGGGAATTAGTGAAAAAACGAGGAAAAAGATACTTCAAGTTGCAGAAGAAATGAATTATAAACCGGATTTTACGGCAAGAAGCCTTGTAATGGGAAAAACGATGACGATAGGTGTTGTGCTTTTTGATTTATATAATCGGTCTTTTGCTCAGGTTTTAAATGCGATTGAATTAAAGGCTAGAGAGCTAGGGTATTTTGTTTATATTACGTTAACAGATAAAAATCCAGAAAACGAATTACAGTGTATTGATTATTTAGTTAACCGGAAGGTAGATGGAATCATTCTTTTTTCAGTAAACAAAGGGCAATTTTTCGATTCTTATTTACGGAAATTTAATATCCCAATTATTTCGATCTTTAATTATATTTCCGATGAGTGGGAATATGTTGGGATCCAAGAGCGTGAGGCAATGAAGGAAGCCATCAATTACACTACAAGTAAAAACTATAAGAATTTTATTTATATTTGTCCGCCACTTGCTTATTCAGGAAAATCGAATATTTATACACAAGAAGAAAGATTGAATGGATTTTTAGAGGCACTAGCTGAAAATAACATTAATACCACACCGAAAATAATAAAAACTAGCGAGTATCTTCGGTCATTAGAAGGCACTACGTTCAATGAAAGTGAAAAGACAGCTATTATTTGTTCCTGTGACTTATATGCACTTGAGGTAATGAATTTTTTAAAGGCAAAAGGATATGATATTCCCGGAAAAGTAGGAGTAATGGGGTTTGATGACATTGATATGCTGCAATATGTGACGCCAAGTCTTACAACTGTAAAATATCCAATTGTTGAAATTGGAATAAAAGCTGTTGAAAGTTTAGTTCATAAAATTGATAATGGACACTATTTATCAACACCATTACTGGAATATGAGATTATTAAGGGTGAATCTATCTGATAGGAAAAGATTCAGAAAAATGAAAAAGGGGATTGACTAGTCTAAAGAAACGATGTTACTATTCAGTTATCAAAAGATTACTTCTCCTTAGAACTTTTCGTGCACGTACACGTTTATCAAATAAATCAATTTTACTCCTTTGCACAAAATTCAACTTACAAGGTCATTCGACTACACTAATCACTAGATCAGTTTTGAGTAGTAACTAACGTGGTAATTCTAGAGCATTTATTACTCCATATGCTTTTTAACTTTATATTGTATATTTCGTGTACGTACACGACGCTATGTTTATGAGTGTTTCTTCCTATCAAATAGTATATAAGCTTTTTGGGGAGGTGGTAGACCTTATCTTTTCAACTTATTAAAAGTCTATTGTAAGCGCTTAAAAAAATGATGATTTTTGGGGGGAGCAAGGATGGTAAAAAGAAGTTTGCTTTTAATGCTTATGGGATTGATGGCACTAATAATGATCGCTTGTAACAATAATTCGGCATCTTCGGGGGAGGAAGCAGAGGAAACAGTCGTCATTGGTGATGATGAGGATGCAACTGAATTAAAATTTTGGACATTCGTTGAGCTACATACTGATCTATTTAAAGATTCTGTTGAACGCTGGAATAAAGAGTTTCCTGATAAAAAAATTAAACTAGTAGCTGAAACGTATCCATATGATAACATGCATAACAATTTACTTTTAGCTTTACAATCAGGAAAAGGTGCACCTGACATCGCAGATATTGAAATTTCTCGTTTTCCAAACTATTTACAAGGGGAACCACAACTAGAAAAAATGAATGACTATGTAGAACCAGTAAAAGATAAATTCGTAGAATCTCGCTTCGATATTTATGCAAAAGAAGGTAACTATTACGGCATTCCTACACATGTTGGAGCCACGGTTATGTATTACAACACAGAAATAATGGAAGCAGCTGGTGTAGACATAGACGCGATTAAAACATGGGATGATTATGTTGAAGCTGGAAAGAAAGTTGTTGCGAATACAGATGCCGCAATGACGACAGTTGAAACAGAAGGATTTAACACGTTTTGGTCGATGATTTCTCAGCAAGGTTCCGATTTCTTTGATGAGAATGGAGAAGTTATTGTTGATAATGAAACGAATATTAAGACACTACAATTCTTAAATGACATGGTTCACAAAGACAAAATTGCTGAAATGACACCTGGTGGTGAGAGCCATGCTGAGGAATACTATAAATATATGAACGAAGGTGGAGCTGCCTCTATCGCTATGCCGATGTGGTATATGGGTAGATTCACAGATTACATGGAAAATTTAAAAGGAAAGATAGCAATTCGTCCTCTACCTGCATGGGAGGAAGGTGGAAACCGTTCAGCTGGTATGGGTGGTACAGGAACAGTAGTTACAAACCAATCTGAACATGCAGAACTAGCAAAAGAGTTTCTAGCATACACTAAGCTTTCTGAAGAAGGAAATATCGCATTGTGGAAAGTTTTAGGGTTTGATCCTCCACGTTGGGATGTTTGGGAAAGTCCAGCTATGAAAGAGGATAACAAATTTTATCAATATTTCGGAACTAATATTTTCGATGTTCTTCTTGATATTAAAGATGAAATAAATGCTGTTAACGTAACTGCTAAAACTCCGCTTGTACAACAACAATTTACAACAAATGTCTTTAACAATGTCATTAGGCAACAATCACAGACTCCAGAAGAGGCACTTAAACAAGCAGCTGAAGAGATTAGAAACAATTAAGATTCTAAAATAAGAATACAAGGTGCGGTTTCATGCACCTTGTATTTCTGAAAGAGTAAGTAATAAATAAAAGGAGTTGATTGTCATGGAACCAGTCGTTTCTACTAAAAAAGAGTATTCAAAGGCTCCTAGAAAACTTAATTTTCTATTTTCTCAAAAAGCTGCACCATATGTTTTTGTATCTCCATTTATACTCTCATTTTTAATCCTATTTTTGTATCCATTGCTAAAAGGGGTTTTAATGAGTTTCCAAAGCATTTTGCCCGGACAAGTAACATTTGTTGGGCTAAGTAATTATACAAAGATATTTAATTCAACCTTTTATCAGGCCCTTTATAATACTTCGATATATGTTATTCTGACCACCGTAATTCTCGTGGCAATTCCAATGGTTTTGGCGACAATATTAAGCTCAAGATTTATTAAATTTGCTGATATCTTTAGAGCTGCGCTATTTATTCCTTCATTAACGTCAGTTATTGTTGCCGGTGTTATTTTTCGCCTTATGTTTGGAGAGTCAGAAACTGGGTTAGCAAATGCAATTATTGGTCTTTTCGGAATGGAACCTGTTAAATGGCGTTATGGTGCAGGTACTGGTATGTTTTTAATGGTTTTATTAGCTTCTTGGAAATGGATTGGTGTCAACATTATCTATTTCATGGCTGGTCTTACCAATATTCCGAAAGAATTATATGAAGCAGCAGATATTGATGGTGCTGGTAAGCTTCAGAAGTTTTTTCATATCACTTTACCATTATTAAAGCCGGTGACACTTTATGTTGCAACCTTGACGGTTATTGCAGGCTTTAGAATGTATGAAGAAAGCTTTGTATTTTGGGAAAATGGCTCACCAGGTAACATTGGCTTAACGGTAGTGGGGTATATTTATCAACAAGGTTTCCAAATGAACAATATGGGATTCGGATCGGCAATCGGTGTGGTTCTGATGCTTATTATTTTTATTATTAGCTTTATTCAACTAAAATTCTTCGGCGCACTAAAGAAGGAGGAGTAGGCAAATGACAAAAAAAGAAAAACTATTAACATGGTTTCTAATTGTAGTTATGGCGGTTATTGCATTTCTAGCCATATCTCCATTATTAAGCCTTTTGGTTTCTTCACTCCGTCCTTCAGCTGAATTAATTCGAAATGGTATTACTTTATCTATACCATGGAATGAGCTAAGTATAACAAACTATGTAAATATGTTTACGAATGCAGGTAACTATTGGACTTGGTATATAAACAGTTTATTGATTTCAGGACTTACAATTGTCTTGTCATTATTTTTCTCATCAATGGTTGGTTATGCTCTTGCTGTCTATAAATTTAAAGGGCAACAGTTCTTTTTCATTTTGGTTCTATTGATTCTAATGGTACCTTTCGAGATTCTAATGTTACCTTTATATCAATTAATGACAACGTTAGGAATGATCGATAGTTATATTGCAGTTATCTTACCGATGATTGTGGCCCCAGTTGCGATTTTCTTTTTCAGGCAGTATGCACTTGGATTACCAAAGGAGTTAATGGAATCCGCAAGAATGGATGGCTGTACAGAATATGGAATCTTTTTTAAAGTAATGGCCCCATTAATGCTACCATCCTTTGCGGCAATGGCAATACTTCAAGGGTTAGGCAGCTGGAATAACTTTTTATGGCCTTTAGTTGTTCTTCGTTCCAATACGATGTTTACGTTACCAATTGGGTTATCTACTTTACTTACACCGTATGGTAATAACTATGATGTTTTAATTGCTGGTTCAGTAATGACTGTATTACCTGTCATTGTCCTGTTCTTGTTCTTCCAACGTTATTTCATTTCAGGATTAGCTGTTGGTGGAGTTAAGGGATAACAGTAGCTTCACATCATGTTTCTACAAGTCATATGCCATAGGAGGAATAGCAGTGGAGGGGAATCAATTAATAAATAAACTCAATTCACTATTTTCGTGGGTGACCAAATTAGCATATGTAAATGGTTTATGGATGTTGTTTAGCTTAGTAGGATTCATAGTGGTTGGGTTCTTTCCTGCGACCGTTGCCATGATGACTATTTGTAGAAAGTGGTTAAATGGAGAAAGTGAAATACCTATTTTTAAAACCTTTGTAAAAACCTATAAGTCCGCGCTTATATCCTCTAATCTTTTAGGCTGGATTTTAGCTGGAGTTGGGGTTCTACTATATATTAATTTTCTTGTCCTTCAGGCGAATACAGGGCAGATTAACGTTGTAACAATTTCTGCTTATTATCTGTTTCTGTTCTTTTTCCTGATCACAGTTTCACATGCTTTACCAGTTTTCGTGTATTATCGCGTTTCATTTTTTTCTTGTATTCGGAACGCATTTATTATGGGATTACTCAATGTGCATCTTTCGATTGCGATTATCATTAGTCAAT
This sequence comes from Metabacillus bambusae, assembly GCF_017497975.1. GTDB lineage: Bacteria > Bacillota > Bacilli > Bacillales > Bacillaceae > Metabacillus > Metabacillus bambusae. Next base: position 100,586 of record NZ_JAGDEL010000008.1, read on the forward strand.
CAGCATTTTTTTATTTGATGTTTTCATACCCAAGCACAGCGGTGTTTTTCCTAGGAAGCATTCTTTCTGTCATTCAAATGTGGCTAGCTCTACTGTCCTTTAAAAGGATTGATAAAAAAGCACTGAAGAATAAATCCGTTGAAGCCATTGTTTAGAGGTATATGAGTAATCTCTATTGTGAAAAACTAAAAGGTTAAATTAAGAAAGGAAGATGGAAAATGGTAGTACAAGCAAAAATGACAATCGATAAAGAATTTAAAATTGGAGAAATCGACAAAAGAATTTATGGTTCTTTTATTGAACATTTAGGAAGAGCAGTTTATGAAGGGATTTATGAGCCAGATCATCCGTCAGCAGACGAACAAGGCTTTCGTTCAGATGTTATCGAGTTAGTAAAACAATTACAAGTTCCATTAGTAAGATACCCAGGTGGGAACTTTGTGTCAGGTTATAATTGGGAGGATGGAGTAGGTCCTGTTGCAGAGCGTCCTAGGAAATTAGATCTAGCTTGGAGAACAACTGAGACGAATCAAATTGGTACAAATGAATTTATGGATTGGGCTAAAAAGATTAATGCAGAAGTAAATATGGCGGTTAACTTAGGAACACGTGGGATTGATGCTGCTCGTAATCTAGTAGAATACTGTAACCATACATCTGGCTCTTATTGGAGTGACTTACGTATTTCACATGGATATACAGATCCCCATAAAATTAAAACATGGTGCCTTGGTAATGAAATGGATGGTCCATGGCAAATTGGCCATAGAACAGCTCATGAATATGGCCGTGTGGCAGTCGAAACAGCGAAGGCAATGAAATGGGTTGATCCAACAATTGAACTAGTAGCTTGTGGAAGCTCAAACCGACATATGCCAACCTTTGCTGAGTGGGAGGCGACTGTATTAGATCATACGTATGACCATGTCGATTATATTTCCTTACATACGTACTATGGAAATCGTGATAATGATTTAGGTAATTATTTAGCTCAATCAATGGATATGGATCAATTTATTTATTCTGTTATTTCAACTGCAGATTATATTAAAGCGAAAAAACGCAGCAAGAAAACCATTAATCTATCATTTGATGAATGGAATGTTTGGTATCATTCAAATGATGCAGATAAAAAGATCGAGCCATGGTCGATTGCGCCGCCACAGCTTGAGGATATTTATAATTTTGAGGATGCATTATTAGTTGGCAGCATGCTGATTTCAATGTTAAAACGAGCAGATCGCGTGAAGATTGCATGTCTTGCCCAACTAGTTAACGTTATAGCACCAATTATGACGGAAAAAGGTGGGGAAGCTTGGAAGCAATCAATCTTCTATCCATATATGCATGCATCAGTCTTTGGAAGAGGAACTGCCTTACATTCAACTGTTTCATCCCCTAAATATGATAGTAAGGATTTCACTGATGTTCCATACCTTGACACAGTTTCTGTTCATGATGAGGATAATGAAACGCTGACAATCTTTGCTGTGAATCGTCATCAAACTGATGTACTTAGTCTTGATGCTGATGTTAGAAGCTTTGAAGGCTATAAAGTAGTTGAGCATATTGTGCTTGAGAATGATGATGTTAAAGCAACAAATCAGCATAATCGTTCAAATGTTACTCCTCATAGTAATGGTGACGCTAGTGTGGATAACGGCCAGTTATCAGCAAATTTCTCTAAGCTTTCTTGGAATGTTATTCGCTTGGCGAAGTAAGGACATTGTTACTTTAGAGGCTAAAAAAGAAAAATACACGCTAAATTACAAGGTATTAACGATAAATCACAGTACAATTCAATCTTAAAAATGAGCTTGGAGTCTTTTTCTCCGAGCTCATTTACATGTAAAGTGTTATATGTTTTCCTCTACTCACTTCATTTTCCAAAAACACATCCTCATTCTTTTTAAATGTTGATTACATGATGTAGTGTTTGTCCTATTATGTAAAGGCTCTTTTCTAAGAGATTGTTGCTTTTAAAACGAAAACTGTTTAAGGTTGATTGGAACGGATTGCGAGACTCCTGTAGGAGGCTCACCGCTCGCCCCGCTGAAAGCGAGCAACTCTCGCTGCAATCAACCACACCGCACTTCTTGGTAAATAGTAACAAAGTTTGTGAAAACAGCCTATATAAAAGAGTGGTTCGATCTCTGTATCTGTAAATTCCAGATGCAAGATTGTACGTACAAGAGTATAATAGGTTGAACATACTAAAATAATAGCTTTTTTATACTGAATTTCCCAACTAGAGGTGATTTGCAAGTGAAAAAACTTTTAATTGTTTATGTCTTCTTATTTTCCATCTTTTTCATTTACTTGTATAACTATCACTTAAAGGAGCCTCATACAAGTCCATTTGGTCAGATTGAAGAACGATTACAAGGTGAAATTGGCGAAAAATATGTATTGGTCACATTTCAGGCTGGAATCGATTATTGGAAGAGTGCCATTAAAGGTTTTGAGGATGCGGCAAGTGAACTGAACGTTTCAGTTGAATATCGTGGTGCAACTCAGTATGATTCCCATGAACAAATAACAGTTTTAGAGCAAGTAATCGCTAAAAAACCAGCTGGTATTGCATTATCTGCGATCAATCCATATGAATTAAACACAACGATTAATAAGGCAGTTGAAGCTGGTATTCCTGTTGTTTTATTTGACTCTGATGCCCCTGCAAGTGATGCTTACTCATTTTTAGGAACTAATAATTATGCAGCTGGTGTAACGGGTGCACATAAAATGGCGGATTTACTTGATCATAAAGGGAAGCTTGCTGTTGTCACATTGCCTAATCAACTTAACCATAAAGAAAGAACGGATGGCTTTGTCGAAACAATTCGTAATGAATATCCTGACATGGAAGTAATAGCCATAGAAGATGGGAAAGGTGATCAGCTCCGTTCGGAACAAGCCGCTGCAGAAATCATAAAGCTCAATCCGGATATTAAAGGGGTATTTGCAACAGAAGCAAATGGTGGAGTTGGAATTGCGGAAGCAACCCGGTCATTAAAAAAGGAAAAGGCGATCAAAATTATTAGCTTTGATACTGACAAACAAACTCTTGATAAGATAAAGGAAGGCGTTATTTCTGCTACATTAGCTCAAGGTAGTTGGAACATGGGTTATTGGTCCTTACAATTCCTGTTCCAGCATAATCATGAAACATCTACTCAGCAACAGAGTGTCCAATCTGCTATTTTACCAAAGTATGTTGATACAGGAATTTCAATTGTAACTGATGAAAATGTCGAAGATTATTATGCAGACTGAATCTACCCGAGAACGAGAGATGAAATATAATGAAGCAACGAATCTTAAAACTAAATAATTTTCCAATTAGGCATAAAATCATTACTTTATTGCTATTAATAAGTATTTTACCTTCAATTGGTTTAGGCTTCCTTACTGGATTTACGGTTGATCGTATTATCGATAAACAAGCAACCCAACATACACTTCAACTAATCGGACAAGTTAATAAAACATTGGAATCATATGCGAGTAATATGCAGAATATTAGCTATTTGCTTTCAATGGATCCAGAAATAGAAAATTTCCTCAGTCAACAAGAGATAAGGAGTAATCAAACTGAGGAAGAGTTATATTCAATCCGTCAATTTATGCAAGGGCTTTCAACGTTATACCCATAAGTTGCAGGGATTTTAGTCGTAAATGGCCAAGGAGATTATATAAGTAATGAACTGTACTCAAGGTCTGAAACTAATCTGACAGAAGAATCCTGGTACGAAGAAGCGGTTAAAAATGAAGGGATATTTAAAATTCTTGGTCATCCTGCTAATCGAAAAATTACTAGTCATGTTAATTATAAAAATAGTGAAGTGGTTACAGTTGTTCGGGCAATCTTAGAGCCTGAAACACAGAAGGTTATGGGTGTTGTTTTAATTGATTTAAAACTACGAGTAATTGCAGAAGCAACAAAAAATGTGAAACTAGGCAAATCTGGATACTTGATAGTAATCGATGAAAATGGAGAAGAGATCTATTCTCCTGCAAAACCACTAATTAACGAAATTCCAAAGCAATTACTAAAAAGTGGTGATTCAGGTTCATATTCTGAGAAGGTTGATGGAAACACTCTGCAATTTATCTACCAAAAGCAGCCTTTTACAAATTGGACAACTGTAGGGATCTTTTCAACAAAAGAATCTGTCATTGAGGTAAGAACGATCCATTTATATGTTATATGCTTTGTCTTTTTTGTCTGTTTATTTGGAGTAACAGCCTCCTATTATCTTTCAAATTCAATGTCAAAGCCGATTGTTCAGCTGATGTCATTTATGAAAAAAGTAGAATCTGGCAATCTCTCCATTCGCTATAAAGGTGATCGAAAAGATGAAATAGGGATGCTTGGGCGTAGTTTTAATAAGATGATAGTAAAAATAAATAGTCTTATATCTCTGACAGAGAGACAAGAACGTCAAAAGAGAGAAGCTGAGCTCCGAAGTCTCCAAGCACATATTAAACCACATTTTCTATATAATACGTTAGACACCATTAGCTGGATGGCAAGGAAACGAGGAGCGGACGATGTTGCAGAAGTGGTAGCTTCCTTATCAAGATTGTTTCGTATTGGTTTAAGTAAAGGCAATGATATTATCCTTTTGACTGACGAAATAACCCATATACAAAGTTATTTAAGCATCCAAAAAGCTAGGTATCGCGATAAACTAAATTATTCAATTAATATGGAACCAGAAATTCATGATGTAATGATTTTAAAGCTAGTTTTACAACCAATTGTAGAAAACGCAATTTACCATGGAATAAAAGAAAGAAAAGGACCAGGCTTTATTACTATACAAGTAAAAGGTAACCAAGACTGTATAATCATTACCGTAACGGATGATGGCAAAGGAATCCATAGAGATAAACTTGAACTTCTTAGAGAAAAGATGGATACCTTATACAATCTAGATGTAGAAAAAGGGAAACCAGTGGACTTTGGTTATGGGATGATGAATGTTCAGGCAAGAATTAAATTAACATATGGGGACCAATATGGCTTAAGCATTGATAGTCAATTAGGCGAAGGGACAACCGTCACGATTCATCTTCCTATTCAAAGAAATAGTATCAATGCTGATAAGTCCTAAGGGGGGAATAATGTGAATAATCCATTTTGGAAAGTGTTAATAGCTGATGATGAGCCAGTGATACGGGAAGGAATCCGAGATTCTGTAAATTGGTCTTCTCTGCAGATGGAAGTAAAAGCTGAAGCTGAAGACGGGGAGGAAGCATTGGAGCTAGCATTGGAACACTCCATTGATATTTTATTAGCAGACTTAAATATGCCAATAATGAATGGAATTGCGTTAATAAAACAGATTAGAGAAAAACTACCCCAATGTAAAATAGTCATTATTACTGGACATGATGAATTCACATATGCTCAAGAAGCTGTAAGATTAAATGTGACAGATTACATCTTAAAACCAGCTGATCCAAATCAATTAAAACAAGTATTAGAGGGTGTTCGACTAGAGCTCGAAAAGACTGTAAAGCAGGATCAGTATTTAGAAATGGCGACTAACCAAATTTCTAAAAACTTGTCTATGTTACGAGAACAGTTTTGTCGAGACTGGATCGAGGGACGTTTAGAGATTACTGACATTCAAAAGCAATTACAATTTTTGGAGCTGCCTTTAAGAAGTCCAAAAGTAATCGCTGTCCTACAATGCCCAGAATACTTTGCAAATAAACCTTTAATGAAAGAAAAAGAAAAACAGATGTTTATGTTTTCAATTGAAAATATCGTTTCAGAATTACTTGATCCATACAATAAAGTGATTTTTCACGATGAAACCGGGCTGATTATTATTATTTTATGGGATTGTGTACCTGATGAAATATTTAAGAGAATAGAAAAAGTAATACAAGAGTTTTTAAAAATGACAATAAACATGTATGTTGAACTAGTTGAGGGAGAGTTGGGAGAAGTTTCAGTCGTATATAGACAATGCAAGGAGCTAATGAAAAAGGAGTCAACCATCTCTCCTATTGTTCGTCGTGCAAGACACTATATTGAAACACATTATACAGAACCTACGATTACTCTAGAGTTAGTTGCAAAAACTTTGCAAGTTTCACCTGTCTATTTAAGTAGAATGATTAAGCAGGAGCTCGGAATGTCTTTCGTTAGTTTAGTAACCAATATGAAAATGAAAAAAGCGATCCAGCTGTTAAACTCTACAGATCTGCCCATTGTAGAAATTGCTGAGCAAGTTGGTTATGATACACAGCATTATTTTAGCACAGCATTTAAAAAGGTGATGGGGGTTTCGCCGATTAAGTATCGGAAAAATTCAGGTGAAGTTAAGTGGGACAATAGTTATTAATTGACCAGTAGGTGAATAGAAATTATAATAGTCATAAATTTCATTCCTTTTTCCTTTTAAAGGGGAGTAGCTGTACAGCAAAGTCGTCAATACGGGTTTTACCTCGGCTTTGTTGGCAACGGGAGTTGTTTGCGAGACCTTTACCACTATTTGGTGAGGTCTTTTTTTATACTTTCTTTTTAAATTAAACATCTTGTTAACATATAACAATGATAGATTTGAGAAAGGAGTTGATTCGATGAATAGTAATGAATATGCAAATACCATTGTGTTTGAAGTGAAAAAAGGAATCATACGAGTAAATCAGCATCACAAGGATCTTGAATTAATCGGAACTGGTAGAAGTGCCTGTGTATTTAGAATAAAGGGTACGAACAAAGTAATAAAAATATTTCCACCACAATTTATTCATATTGCCCAAGTAGAATCTGATATTTATAGATTGTTAACACATATCGACTATTTTCCAACTATATATGAAACAGGTTCAAATTTTCTTACGATGGACTATATTAAAGGAGATACACTTTTTTCATGCTTAAATAAAGGAATTCCTATTAATGAAAACCATATTACAGAAGTTGAACATATATTAGCATTAGTTAGAAAAGCAGGGTTAAATCCTTCTGATATTCACTTGCGAAATATCATTATCACCCCTGACAACAAAATAAAGATGATTGATGTTGCCAGATTTAAACAACAAAAGCATTGCACCCAATGGGATGATCTAAAGAATGCTTATGATCGCTTTTATAAGCACCGCTTCTTTCCAAAAAGATTACCAGAATTTCTTTTGAATTTTATTGCCGCATTGTATAAAAGAAAAATACTAGTTTTAAATTTAGCTAATAAGAAGAAGGTATCAGGTTGAGATTAGTTTAGAAGTCTGCTTTCATAAAAGCAGGCTTTTTTATACTATCAGAAATTATATTTTATGGTTGATAGTATAAGAAAAACTAAGGCTTGGCGACAAGCAAGTTTTTCTAAACGTAACGAAAAATGAAAGCGGTTTAAATAAAGTTAAATTTTTATAAAAATAGTTGTTTTATTAAAAAGACCGTCTTATAAATGGGTGATATATTGTAAGTACTATCAGAGTTTAAATAAAGATAGTGTACTAAAAAAGGCACTCGCCATTAGGAATTGGTGACCCTAAGTTTTTCTAACCATTCATTTTAAAGAATTTACCACATGAGAATAAAGAAAGGGGGAAGCCCACATGAAAAAGAAACCGCTTACTATACTGCTGGTATTCGTAATTGTATTGGCTTTGACTATGACAGGATGTGGAGTCAAAGAAACAAGTGGGGAATCAAAAGGATTTATTGGGATTTCAATGCCAACAAAGTCGTCTGAAAGATGGGTTAATGATGGAGAAAATATGAAAAAGCAATTTGAAGAGCTTGGCTATGAAACTGATTTGCAATATGCAGAAGATATTATTGAAAATCAAACTGCTCAAATTGAAAATATGATTACTAAGGGTGTTGATGTGCTAGTTATTGCACCAATTGATGACAGGTCTGGGTTAACAAGCGTACTAGAGAGAGCGAACAAACGTGGGATAAAGGTTATCTCGTATGATCGTTTGATTCAGCATAGTGAATATGTTGATTACTATGCAACCTTTGATAACTTCAAGGTAGGGGTTTTACAAGGAACATATATTGAAGAAAAATTAGGGTTGAAGGAAGCAGAAGGCCCTTTTAATATCGAAATCTTTGCTGGTTCACCAGATGATAATAATGCGTACTTCTTCTTTGACGGGGCGATGTCGATTCTTATGCCTTATATTGATTCTGGTAAGTTGGTTGTTAGAAGTAATCAAATGAAGTTTAATCAAGGTGCCACATTAAGATGGGATGGAGCACTTGCCCAATCAAGAATGGATAATTTACTAAGTGCTTATTACTCATCAGAACGGGTTGATGCGGTTCTTTCACCATATGACGGTATAAGTATAGGAATTATTTCTTCCTTAAGAGGGGTTGGATATGGCAGTGGAGATAAACCGATGCCAGTAATCACCGGGCAAGATGCTGAGCTTGCTTCGATTAAATCAATCATTAACGATCGACAAACACAAACCGTGTTTAAGGATACAAGGGAGCTAGCTAAGAAGGCTGTAGAAATGGCCGACGCTCTCATCAATGGAGAAAAAGCTGAGGTAAATGATACAAAGACATATAATAATGGCAAAAAAATTGTCCCAGCGTATTTATTAAATCCAGTGTCTGTTGATAAGACAAACTATGACTCTGTATTAGTAGAAAGCGGCTATTATACAAAAGATCAGCTTGGACAATAATGTAGAAAATTCTAGAATTCTAGTGAAAAAGACGAATGTAGGTGTGGTGAAAAATGTCAAAAATAATCCTAGAAATGCGGAATATTACGAAGGAATTTCCAGGTGTTAAAGCACTTGAAAACGTAAATTTACAGGTCAAAGAAGGAGAGATTCATGCCTTATGTGGTGAAAATGGGGCAGGAAAATCTACACTAATGAAGGTGTTAAGTGGTGTATATCCACATGGCTCCTATACAGGTGACATTCTGTTTCAAAATCAAGTTTGCAGCTTTAAAAATATTAAACAAAGTGAAGAATTAGGGATCGTTATTATCCATCAAGAACTAGCTCTTATTCCTGAATTATCAATTGCTGAGAACATTTTTTTAGGCAATGAAATAGCTAATAGCGGTGTGATCAATTGGAATATGACGACAATGAAAACGAAGGATTTGCTTCAAAAGGTAGGTCTAACCGAATCTCCAAATACGAAGGTTGATAATATTGGTGTAGGTAAACAGCAATTAGTCGAAATTGCGAAGGCATTATCAAAGAAGGTGAAGCTACTTATTTTAGATGAACCTACAGCTTCCTTAAATGAAGATGACAGTGAAAACCTATTAAATCTTCTATTAGAATTTAAAAACCAAGGAATGTCAGCGATTATTATCTCGCATAAATTAAATGAGATTGAGAAGGTTGCAGATTCGATTACGATTTTACGAGATGGCCAAACAATTGAAACCTTAAATATAAAAAAAGACAATGTAACAGAGGATCGAATCATTAAAGGGATGGTAGGTAGAGATCTCACAAACCGCTATCCAGCAAGAACTCCCAAAATTGGACAAACCATTTTTGCGGTGAAAAATTGGAATGTATTCCATCCATTGCATTCAGATCGAAAAGTAATCGATGATGTCAATTTTCATATTCGTAAAGGTGAAATTGTTGGGATCGCCGGTTTAATGGGAGCGGGTCGTACCGAGCTTGCGATGAGTATTTTTGGTAAATCGTACGGAAAGAAAATCAGTGGGCAAATTATGAAGGATGGACAAGAGGTTCAATTTAATGATGTAACAACTGCAATTGATCAAGGAATGGCCTATGTTTCTGAGGATCGAAAAGGAAACGGTCTCATTTTAATGGATGACATTAAACAAAATATTACCTTAGCAAGCTTAAATAAAATTTCAAAGCAATCGATTTTAGATAAAAACAAAGAAATCATTGTTGCAGAAGAATACAAAAAGAAGTTAAGGATCAAAACACCAAGTATCTTTCAAAAAGCAGGAAATCTAAGTGGAGGAAATCAGCAGAAGATCGTGTTAAGTAAATGGATTTTCTCAGAACCTGATATTTTAATCTTAGATGAACCGACACGAGGGATTGATGTTGGGGCAAAATATGAAATTTACTCGATTATTAACGATTTAGCAATGGATGGAAAAGGAATCTTAATTATTTCATCAGAGCTTCCAGAGCTATTAGGGATGTGTGACCGAATCTATGTCATGAATGAAGGTAGCATCACAGGTGAGGTAACAAAAGCGGAAGCTAACCAAGAAAAACTTATGACCTATATGACAAAAAGTAAGGTAAGGAGGTAATTATTATGCAAACACAGGTGAAAAATAGTCAACCTAGTTTGAACAAAGAGTCTGCATTTAAATCAATGATACGGAACAATATGCGTCAATATAGTATGGTCATTGCGCTTATCTTTATTATGGTACTATTTCAAATTTTGACAAATGGTCTATTGTTGCAGCCTTTAAATATTACAAATTTAATTTTGCAAAATAGTTATATTTTAGTTTTAGCAATCGGTATGGTGTTAGTCATCATTACCGGTCATATTGATCTCTCAGTAGGCTCTATTGCAGCGTTTGTGGGTGCAATATCAGCGATCTTAATGGTGAATTATGAAATTCCAACCTTTCTAGCGGTTATTATTTCGCTACTAGTAGGTGGAATAATCGGTGCATGGCAAGGATTTTGGGTTGCCTATGTGAAAATACCAGCCTTTATTGTTACATTAGCAGGAATGCTTCTATTTCGAGGGTTAACAATGATCGTACTAGAAGGGAAATCAATCGCACCATTCCCAGAATCTTTTCAAAAAATAAGTTCAGGGTTCATTCCTGACGTTGCGAGTGGTGGTTCACTCCATTTATTAACAATCATTATCGGTCTCGTTTTATCAGTCATTATCATTTTCACTGAGGTGAAAAATAGAAGAACTCAATTAAAGTACAACTTTGAAGTTCCATCTGCAGGCATGTTTGTTTTAAAACTTATTGGTATGGTGGCATTGCTAAATGTATTTACGTATATCCTTGCTACGTATGAAGGAATTCCGAATATATTAATCATCCTAGCAGTATTAATTGTGATCTATACATTTGTCACAAATAAGACGAAAGCAGGACGACATGTTTATGCTATCGGAGGAAATGAGAAAGCAGCACAATTATCTGGTATTAAAACTAAACGAATGACATTTTGGGTATTTGTTAATATGGGCGCTCTATCTGCCCTATCTGGACTTCTCTTTGCAGCACGTTTAAATGCTGCAACACCGAAAGCAGGTAATTTATTTGAGCTTGACGCAATTGCTGCTTGTTTCATTGGTGGAGCTTCAGCATATGGTGGAATTGGCACAGTTCCTGGTGCGATAATCGGTGGATTAGTCATGGGTATTATGAATAACGGTATGTCTTTACTAGGCTTAGGAATTGACTGGCAGCAAGGAATTAAAGGGTTAGTCTTATTAGCAGCTGTTGCATTTGATATTTATAATAAAAATAAAGCTTCTTAACATCTTTAAATGAAAGTGGGCTGACTCCTAATGAGTCAGCCCATTTGTTCACATTTAGGAAATTATAAAATTCTTGAACTGTGGATAAGCGCACGACATCCAGCTCCAGCGCCTAGCCCCTCTAGGGTCTAGCTAATTTAGAATTGAAGGCAAAGAACGCCTTCTATTCTAAATCATCTTATTTGCCTTAGGGTGATCAAGGCGCTTGCGTTTTTGTTTATTTTTTCAATTGTTGCTCAGCCATTTTTACCATTTCTCGCACCATATTGCCACCGAGATTTCCACCGATTTTTCCAGCTTGTCGAGAGGTTAAGCTCCCATTGTAGCCTTTTTTAAGCGGCACGCCTAGCTCTTTTGCTATTTCATACTTGGCTTCATCAGGTGTTTTAGTGTTAGCAACCTTTGCTTTTAATTGATTTACACCTTGCTTAGCATTTGGAACAAGTATTTTATTTCTATTGGCCATGATTAATCCCTCCTTTTAATCATAGTTTCTTCAATATTAGACATTTATATGAAACTTTCAACTCTACGATTTTTTTAAAGAGATGTGCTATAGTAAAAGCAAATAGTGAGTGTAAAGGTGAGTGTAGGTACAATGACCACGGAGAAAGTTTATTACCAAGACCCATACAAACAATCAATTACAACAAAGCTTGTCATGCAAGCTCAAGATGAAAACGGTCGTTTTTACGTTGTATTAGAAAAAACAATCTTTTACCCAACAGGTGGTGGACAACCACATGATACTGGAAATATAAATGGTGTTCATGTGTATGAAGTCGAGGAAATGGATGGAGAAATAAGGCATTATGTTGAGCAACCTATTGAAATTCAGAACAAAATCGCTGGAGAAATAGCTTGGGATCGTCGATTTGACCACATGCAGCAACACTCTGGTCAACATATTTTATCAGCAGCTTTTGAAGAAGTTTATGGCTATAAAACAGTTAGTTTTCATTTAGGAAAAGAACTGTGTACGATTGACCTAGAAATTCCGAATCTTACTGAGGAAGAAGCGAATCATACAGAGGAATTGGCAAACAAGATCATTCTTGAAAATCGCCCAATTGAAACGAAGTGGATAACAGAAGCTGAGCTCTCACACTATTCTTTAAGAAAAGAGTTGTCTGTATCCGAAAATATTCGTCTTGTCATCATTCCTAATTTTGATTATAACGGTTGCGGTGGAACACACCCAAACTCAACCGGACAGGTAAGCTCTATTAAAATTTTAAATTGGGAGAAACATAAAAACTATATTCGACTACATTTTGTTTGTGGTAACAGAGTCCTTAAGCAGCTTCATGAAAAACAGAGTGTTATTCAAAGCTTGACTACAATTTTAAATTCTCCACAAGGACAAATGAAGGATGCTGCAAACCGGTTATTACAGCAGTCAAAAGAACTTGAAAAAACAGTGGTAGAATTAAAGGCCGAGCTTCTTCAGTATGAGGCTAGGTCTCATATTGCAAATGTACAAATCATACACGAAAGAAAAGTAGTTCAAGTTATTTTTAAAAACCGTCCGATTTCAGAATTGCAACAGTTAGCACGCTCAATCACAAATGTTACCAATGATATTCTAGTACTTTTAATAAGTGAAAATGAAGACAAACTACAACTTGTCTGCTCTAGAAGTAAAGAGATAAATGGAAATATGAATCAACTACTAAAAGGTGTATTGCCTGTTATAAATGGAAGAGGCGGAGGAAATGATTCGTTTGCACAAGGTGGTGGAGAACGAACGATTTCAGCTGAACAGTTAATGAGAGAACTAATGGATAAAAGTATGGATTAATGTAACTTGTTCGCACAATAGAAAGAGTTAGTTTTAAATTTGAATCTAAGTGAAAGACTCTTTTCTAAGAGATTGTTGCTTTTAAAACAAAAACTAATTCAGGTTGATTGGAACGGATTGCGAGACTCCTGCGGGAGCAGCGGGACAGGTGAGACTCATGTAGGCGTTTATGCCGAGGAGGCTCACCGCCCGCCCCGCAGAAAGCGAGCATCTGGAGTGGAAATCAACCACACCGCATTACTTGGTAAATAGCAACAAAGTTTGCGAAAACAGCCAAGTGAAAAAACTAAATCACTACATAAAATTGGTGTAATATATAGTTCCCAAGGAATTACTAATAAAAAATAAAACAATATTTTTATAAAGAAGCGGAAAGAACATTTTAAAATTGTATGTTCATAGTGTATAATTAACTTAGTTGTACGAATGAGTTAATTCGGTAGCATACAAGCTGAAAGTGGTGACATAATGGCTCAACAAACAAAAGCCAGCATGGTGAAGCAAAAAATTAAGTCCTGGATTATCGAAGGAAAAGTTTTGCCAGGTGAAAAAATATATTCAGAAAATGAGCTAGTTAAGATGTTTGAGGTTAGTAGGCATACCGTTCGTCAAGCTGTCGGCGACCTTGTTCATGAAGGATGGTTGTATAGAGAGCAGGGAGCAGGTACGTTTGTCTCAAATAAACCCGCTCAAACTCAAAGTCAGCCTGTTAGTTTAACTGGGAAAAATATAGGAGTCATTACAACCTATATATCTGATTATATCTTCCCATCAATTATTAAAGGGATAGAATCGTATTTGTCTGCTCATGGCTATTCTTTAACATTTGCTTGCACGGATAATGATCCAGAAAAAGAAAAGCAATGCTTGGAAGCGATGATAAACCGTAATATCGATGGATTAATCGTAGAACCTACAAGAAGTAGCAGTTATAATCCAAATCTTCACTATTATTTAGAAATGGAACAAAATAATACTCCTTATTTGATGATCAACCAATACTATCCACAATTAAATCCTCCAAATATTATTTTAAATGATGAAAAAGGTGGATTTATTGCAACTGACCATTTAATTAAGCTAGGTCATCAAAAAGTAATTGGTTTATTCAAAAGCGATGATATTCAGGGATTAAATCGGATGCAAGGGTTTATTAGAGCATTTAGAGAAAATAATATTCCGTTTTTCTCAGAGATGATTGTAACCTATACAACGGAAGAAAAAGAGGATACATTGCCCCATAGATTAAAAGATATTCTTTTGTCTGAAGAAAATAGACCAACTGGAATCGTTTGTTACAATGATGAAATTGCGATTAATGTATTGAATTTATTAAGAGAACTTGAAATTAAAGTACCTGATGAGATCTCTATCGTTGGTTATGATGATTCTTATTTAACTGAAGCATCTGAAACGAAGATTACCTCTGTTACCCACCCGAAAATGGATATGGGGATTGAGGCAGCAAAATGGATTGTTGCAGCTGTAGAAAAAAGAGAAAAAGAATCTATTGAAAAATGGCAGAAGATCTATGATCCTGAATTAGTTATTAGAAACTCAACAAGTGCAGTTAAAAGGAATCAATCTGAAAACAAACATGTTATTTAAGGACTACCCCCCTCAACAATTAATTCAAAATACTTAGTCTGAGGGGTTTGCTGTATCCTATTGTTAAAGCAATCTAAGCGAAAAAAATAATTTTTTATACACGTCTTTTAGTAGTTCTCAGTCGAATAGGGGGAAATAAAATGATCGCTTTAAACGAACTTTCGAACCTGTCCAAAGCATGTACGTGTGGAAATCAGCATTATGAGATTACGATAGATAAAATTGTTATTAGCCATGAAGCGTTAAAGCAAGCTGTCTCTTATACGAAAGACCAATCGTTTCAAAACATTGCTATTATTGCTGATCAGACAACCTTTAAAGTAGCAGGAGAGAAATTGTCAAACCTGTACAAAGAATCAAATGTAAACCATGAAGTAGTAATCATTGAAGCTAATGAAATGAATGATGTGATCGCGGATGAAGTTTCATTAATAGAGGCAATGCTAGGAATCTCTCAGGATACAGATGTTGTTATTGCAGTAGGATCCGGAACAATTCATGATATTGCTAGATTCGCAAGTTTTAAAATGGGGAAGCCTTTTATATCAGTTCCAACTGCTCCATCTGTAGATGGTTTTAATTCAATGGGGGCACCTGTTGTGATTAAAGGGGTAAAAACTACATATCAAATGCAGTCTCCAATTGCGTTATTTGCAGATATCTCTATTTTACAAGAAGCGCCGAAAGAAATGATTGCTGCGGGATTTGGTGATATGATCGGCAAATATACATCACTAGCAGATTGGAAGTTTTCGCATCTTATTGCAGGTGAGTCCTATTGTCCTCTTTCTGCACAGCTAACAGAGGAAGCACTAGAGGATTGTGTGAAACATGTTGATAAAATTTCAGAAGCCAATGAAGAAGGAATTAAGATCTTGATAGAAGCACTTATTCAATCAGGGTTGGCGATGCTTTTAGTAGGTCATTCCTCACCAGCATCTGGTGGAGAACATCATTTATCCCATTATTGGGAAATGGATTTCCTTAAGCAAGGTAAAGCACAAGTACTTCATGGAGCTAAGGTTGGCGTCTCAGCACAACTTATTTTAGATTTATATAAAAAAGAAGTCCTTCAGCTAGTATCTTCTACAAAGCGTTTAGTAGATTTAGATGTAAATTCTAAGGATAAACTTAATAAAGTCATTGAAAAACAGAAAGAAGTTGTTGAGGTATTAAACTCTTTACCTGACGCAACCATATTAGCACATTTATTACAAAAATTAGAAGGTATTGTACGTCCAACTGAACTTGGAATTAGCTCTGAACTTGTACGAAACAGTTTGCAGGAGGCACACCTACTAAGAAATCGCTATACAATGCTGAAATTTTGGAATGAGCACGTCGGGATTCATCAATATGCATAGCTTAAGAGAAACTGAGGCTGTTTTTTTTGACCTTGACGATACATTATACGATCAATTAGCTCCATTTCAACGGGCATTAGATCATTTTCGGATCGATTTAGCAAACACTAATGTAGAGGAATTATTCAAAAAGGTACGATATTTTAGTGACGTTCTTTGGAAAGTACATACAAGGGGAGAAATTAGTCTTGAGCTCTTACGGATAGAGAGGGTCAGATGCGCTTTTAACGATTTTGGTCTTTCGTTATCGAACCAACAAGCAAGTGAAGTACAGGAACGGTATGAATTTGAGCAACAGCAAATAAACCCTTTTCCCGAAGTGATTTCAATTATAAAGGACTTACAATCAAGGAAATCAACTGTTGGCATCTTAACGAATGGTCCTGTTCAGCACCAAATGAATAAGATCAAAGCGCTTCAAATTGATCAAATTATTCCACCAGAAAGGATTTTTATCTCTGATGGAATCGGAATAGCAAAGCCTGATAAAAGGGTGTTTGAGTACGTCCAAAGACAGGTGAACATAGAGTCGAATAAATGCTGTTATATTGGTGATACGTGGGAAAATGATGTTGTGCCACCAATTGAAGCAGGCTGGACTAGTATATGGTTTAATCATCGAAAAAGGGAACCTCAATCCAACCATATTCCGCTTAAGACGATTATGAATTATGATAACTTTATGCTTAAACTACCTTGATCAATTCTTTTAATGAGCTTTTCAGAACAGGTATTATTAGGATTAATATATGAGGTATAAACGTAAAGGTCAGATTTTCCATTAGGAAAACTGGCCTATTTATTATGCTAAGTTTTATTTAACTAAGATATTACTAGGGTTAATCCATAATATAACTTTACCGCTAACTGTTAGAAAATAAGGGAAAATAATACAAAACAACAATAAATGTACGTACATATAAAATAAATTTTAATTTAACATGTACTAATTTTCTTAAAAAAATATTGACATGTACGAACAGGTATAATACTATTATCTTAGAGAAGCGCTTACATGACAAAACAATAAATTTATTTAGTTTTGTAGGAATAAACAGAATTGTTAAGTAAGTCGCCCTTATCTATCAAACAGTTTTGGGGGGATTAAATTGTTTAAAAAGTCAAAAAAGAAATTAAGCAGAATGATGTTAATGGCTATGTTGGTTGTAGTTATTACTAGTGCGCTAAGTGCATGTAGTAGTGGTAGTTCTGGTGGTAGCGAAGATGGGAAAGTTAATCTTACATTTATGTTCAGTGGACAACCTCAAGAACAAACAGCTTACAAAAATGTTGTGAAAAAGTTTGAAGAGGCACATCCAGATGTAAAAGTAAAAACAGTTGTAACAGCTGGTGATCAATATGATACGAAATTACAGGCAGCAATTGCTGGTAAAAGTGTTCCGGATGTATTCTTCTATAATCCTGGTAACCTAAAAGCATATGTTAATTCAGGTGTTTTAAAGGATATTACTGATTTAGTTGAAAATGCTGAAGGTGCTGACATAACTAAGATTTGGGAATCAGGTGTTAATAAATACCGATATGATGGAGAAGTTGCTGGACAAGGTGCGATTTACGGTTTACCAAAAGATTTAGGGCCTTTCGCATTTGGCTATAACAAGACAATGTTTGAAGAAGCTGGTATTCCATTACCAGATCCAGACAAGCCTTACACTTTAGAAGAATTTTTAGAAGTAAATAAACAGTTAACTAAGGATAAAGATGGCGACGGCAAACTAGATCAATGGGGAACAGGACTTAATGTTAACTGGTCATTACAACCATTTGTATGGAGTAATGGTGCAGATTGGTTAGATGAAACACATACAAAAGTTACGATTGATGATCCAAAATTCATTGAGGCATTACAGTACTTTGCTGATTTGCAAAACGTTCATAAAGTAACCCCTTCCATTGCAGAAGGTCAAACACTTGATACGTACCAAAGATGGATGCAAGGTCAAATTGGTTTCTTCCCAGTTGGTCCTTGGGATATGGGAGCTTACAAAGATTTAAAATTTGAATATGATTTATTACCTTGGCCAGTTGGTTCTACAGGTGAAACACAAGCTTGGATTGGTTCATTAGGTATTGGTGTATCTAGTAAAACGAAACATGCAGAACTCGCAGCAGAACTTGCATTATATTTATCAGCTGATGAAGAGGGACAACAAGCATTAGTTGATCAACAAGTTCAATTACCGAATAATACGGATGTTGCTGAAAAATGGGCTGCTGATACGTCAATCAAACCTGCAAATAAACAAGAATTCTTAGATATCATTGGTGAACATGGTCGCGATTTACCGACTAACTTTACGTATACTGGCGAATGGTATGATGAATTCTTCAAAAATATCCAACCCGTTATCGATGGTAAGAAGACAGCTGAAGAATATGTAAAAGAAGCACAACCTAAAATGCAAGAGTTATTAGATAAAGCAATTAAGCAAGAAGAGCAAGCAAAGAAATAAGACTAAATAAAATCAGTCAATTCCAAGCGGTGCTAGAGAAATAGGCTAGCACCCTATTAACTTATTAAACTCTCTAATGGTAGATTAAGGTTTATCATGTAACCTTTTAAGAGAAATGGGGAGAAAAGATGAAAACTACTTCTAAGCTTTATCAAAGCGAGAGACGAAATGCTTACTTATTTGTCGCTGCACCTGTCATAGGATTTTTAATATTTACGTTAGCTCCAACACTATATTCTCTTTATGGATCGTTTACAAACTGGAATGGTTTAGGACAAATGAATTTTATCGGTATACAAAACTATATAGACTTACTTACAGATGAATCCTTCCATAAAACAATGTATAACACATTGTTTATGATGCTAGGCATTCCGATTGGATTAGTATTGGCACTTTTGCTTGCACTTGGATTAAATAGAGCAATCATTGGAACCCAAGTATTTAGAGTCCTTTACTATGTTCCTGTAATCTCATCTTTAGCTGCGATTTCGATTTTATGGCAGTGGGCTTACAATGGAGATTATGGATTAGTTAACCAGTTTTTGGGAATTTTTGGTATCGAAGGTCCAAGCTGGTTAATGAATAAGGATACCGTAAAACCTGCGTTAATCCTTATGACGGTATGGAAGGGATTAGGATATAGCATGCTTTTATATTTAGCTGCTCTGCAAAGTGTTCCGAAAACATA
Organism: Metabacillus bambusae; assembly: GCF_017497975.1. Classification (GTDB taxonomy): domain Bacteria; phylum Bacillota; class Bacilli; order Bacillales; family Bacillaceae; genus Metabacillus; species Metabacillus bambusae. The sequence continues at coordinate 119,994 of NZ_JAGDEL010000008.1, forward strand.
TTACGAAGCAGCAAGGCTAGATGGAGCTAATGCTTTTCAAGTATTCAAAAATATTACATTGCCAATGGTTAAACCAGTTACATTTTTCATCGTTGTAACATCGATAATTGGTGGTGCGCAAATCTTTACAGAAATCAATGTCATGACACCAACAGGTGGTCCTGAATATTCATCAGCAACTGTTGTATTTTATATTTGGCAGAAGGCTTTTGGAAACTTTGAAATGGGTTATGGATCTGCAATGGCAGTCGTATTAGGTCTCTTTATCTTTGCCGTCACTTACATTCAATTTAAAATGAATGAAAAGTCATCATATGATCTTGATTAATTTTTGTTATGCTCAGCTTAGAAAGGAGTGGAAGTAATGGAGGTTGTTTTAGAAAAAAAAGCAGAGACTAAGGTGAAATATAGATCAGAAAAGCAAAACAAGAAAATAACAAATATCATTATTTTCATCTTGTTGTCAATCGGAGCTATTTTCATGGTGGCACCACTTTTGTGGATGGTTTCTACATCCTTTAAAGATATTCAAGAAGTATATGCACTTCCTCCTATATGGATTCCTGAATCATTTGATTTTATTAAATACAAGGAAATTTGGGAAAAGGGTCCACTATTAAATGGAATTTTTAATAGTTTAATCGTCGCAGTCTCCGTAACAGTTATTGGGACATTTACTTCTGCTTTAGCAGCATTTGCTTTTGGGAAAATGAATTTCCCATATAAAAATCAATTGTTCCTATTATTATTAACGGCAATGATGATTCCATATCCAGTTGTGATGATTCCACAATTTATGATTTTCTCACAAATTGGTTGGGTTGATACGTTATTACCTTTAATTGTCCCTGGTTTGTTTGGAAACATTATCATGATTTTCTTCCTAAGACAATATTTATCAAGTGTTCCAAACTCAATTATTGAAGCTGCAAAGATCGATGGTTGCTCTTACTTTAAAATATTCTATAAAATAATTTTTCCGTTAGTTAGACCAGCAGTTGCTGCACAGTTGATATTATGGTTTATGGCAATTTGGAATGATTATCTTGGTCCGATTTTATACTTGAATTCACCTGAGAAACAAACATTACAACTTGTTATCGCAAATTTTAATTCTACTTATGCGATTCAAAGTGATTATCCATTAATCATGGCTGCATCTGTAGTATCGTTGCTACCAATGTTAATTGTATTTATTATCTTCCAAAAACAGATTATCGAATCTGTTGCGATTTCAGGGGTTAAAGGATAAACAGTGTAGTTATACGTACTACTTTCATCTCTGTAAATGTAGAATGAATAGTCGGAATATTAAACAAACTAAATGTCGGTGGCAGTGTTAACGGGTAAACTAGCTAGCCTAATCTACTAATAAAGCTAGACTAGATTAGGCTAGCTAGTTTACCGACTCCTGCCACTTTTTCTTTGTTTGAAAATAAATAACTAGGAGCTGGACATATTTACTTAACCAACTCCATCGCCCGGGTTTATGATTTTGATGAAATATGATTCGTCTTCATTTATGAATCTTGAATTTTTACTAAAATTAAATTTTTTTAAGAGAGTGTTTTAATCTAAATTGATTAGCCGAGCGGAAACGAAAGTAACCAAGTGTTTAAAAATAAGGCTGTTTTAACAAACTTTGTTGCTATTTACCAAGTATGCGGTGAGGTTGATTGCAGCGAGAGTTGCTTGCTTTCCGCGGGGCGGGCGGTGAGCCTCCACGGCGTAAACGCCTGCATGAGTCTCACCTGTCCCGCTGCTCTAAGCAGGAGTCTCGCAATCTGTTCCGATCAACCTGAATTAGTTTTTATTTTTATAAGCAACAATCTCTTAGAAAACAGCCAAAAATAATAAAACTTTTATTTGAGGAGTGTCATTATGACTGAATTTAAAGTAAACAATCCACTTATTGAACAACGTGCAGATCCTTGGATTTATAAGCATACTGATGGATATTACTATTTTACTGCTTCTGTTCCTGAATATGATCGAATCGAGCTTCGTCGTGCAACATCCATCCAAGGCTTAACAGATGCTGATGCAAAAACAATTTGGGTGAAGCATGAAACAGGTTTAATGAGTGCGAATATTTGGGCACCGGAAATTCATTTTATTGATGGAAAATGGTATGTCTATTTTGCAGCTGCAAGAACATCTGAAACAAAAGACGGATTATTTGATCACCGTATGTTTGTGCTTGAAAATTCATCTGCTAACCCTTTAGAAGGGGACTGGGTCGAAAAAGGCCAAGTGAAAACGAAATGGGAATCATTTGCTTTAGATGCAACAACCTTTGAGCATAAAGGGATTAGCTACTACGTTTGGGCACAGAAGGATCCAGAAATAGTAGGGAATTCCAACCTGTATATCTCTGAAATGGAGAATCCTTGGACACTTAAAGGTGAGCAAGTATGTATTACAACACCTGAATATGAGTGGGAAAAGATCGGCTTTTTAGTGAATGAGGGTGCAGCTGTTTTAAAGCGTAATGGTAGAATTTTCATTTCATTTTCAGCAAGTGCAACTGACTTCAATTATTGTATGGGGCTATTAACTGCTGATGAAAACAGTAATTTATTAGATCCGAGATCATGGAATAAATCCATTGAGCCTGTATTTACAACGAATGAGGAAACAGGTCAATATGGACCAGGTCATAATAGCTTCACTGTATCTGAAGATGGATCACAAGATATTCTTGTTTATCATGCACGAAATTACAAAGAAATTGAAGGTGATCCATTGTATGATCCTAACCGACATACACGTGTTCAAGCTATCGTATGGAATGAAGATGGAACACCTAATTTTGGCGTACCTGTTCCAGATACAAAACCTGTCTTAAACAATAAATAATCATTTTAGGCTGATTAGTGATAGTCAGCCTTTTTCTAACATTAAAAATAGTTTAAGGGTGGAGACTTTGTTGAAAAAAAAATTAATGATATGGCTGTTTGCAATCATATTTTTACTTATCTCAGCTTTAGCAATTATGTTTTATCTTAACAACGATCAAAAGCCGAAGACACTTCAGGCATCACAATACCCTTCTCCTCCTGCAGAAACACCAATTGAAAAAATTACTACTAATATCATTCATGATGAATCAAAATGGACAACCAATAATACACATGATGCTGAAATCATAAAGGTTAATGATTGGTATTACACCTTTTCAACCGATTATAAAGTAGCTGGTACACCTCTCCCAGGTATTCAAATCAGAAAATCCAAGGATATGATTAATTGGATGTTTGTCGGACGAGTGTTTGATAACGTTTCATACGAAGCTAAAGCTTGGACAAATGGAGGTTCTACCTACTGGGCCCCAGACGTAGTAGAAATCAATGGTACCTTCTATTTATACTATTCAGTTTCTGAATTAGGGACAAGAAACTCATATATTGGATTGGCAACAAGTGCATCGATTGAAGGCCCATGGGATGATCAAGGGTCCGTTATTAAGACCAAAGAAGGTGATAGCTTTACCGTTAATGCCATCGATCCTGGCATTATCATCGATAAGGACGGTACGCCTTGGATGGCTTATGGTTCTTATTTCGGTGGTATTTTTGTAACAGAAATAAATAAAGCGACAGGTAAGCTGAAAAATACTGATAAAGAAGGAACACTCATCGCACAACGGCAAAATAATGACTTTGCGATTGAAGGTCCAGCAATTATGTATAATCCAGATACAGACATGTATTATTTAACTGTTTCTTACGGTTGGCTTGAAGATACATATAATGTAAGGGTAGCAAGATCTGAAAGTATCCAAGGGCCATATTTAGATTATAACGGTAAAAATATGATTGATATCTCAGATGAATCTTTTGACACTGGAACTAAACTCGTCAGTTCTTATGCTTTTAACAATGACAGTGGCTGGTTGGGAACAGGTCATAACGGATTGCTGCAAGACGGTGATAACTACTATTTAACACATAATGCTAGAGCTGGAGATGATCTATATTGGTCACACCTTCACGTAAGAGAAATTATTTGGACGGAAGATGGTTGGCCTGTTGTCTCACCTGAGCGTTATGCTGGAAAACCGATAAACTCTGTTGAATCGTTAAAAACAGAGAAAATTGTTGGTCAATGGGAGCAAATTGTTTTAAGTAGAATTGATGATAGTATGGCTACTTCTACGACTCTTCATCTATATAAAAATGGAAAAATTGATGATGAAAATGGAGAAGATTATTGGGAATTAAAAGGTGATACTTTAAGTCTCTATTGGTATGCACCAGGTGATGCACCAAACGATTATTGGGTTGACACAGTTACAGTTTTACCACAATGGGATTGGGAAAATTGGCAACCAACTCTTGTTTTTACTGGATTAAGTCAAGATGGAACCGCGGTTTGGGGTAAACGACTACCTACAGAGGAGAAAAAGTAAGTTTGCCATGCATATAAATAAGTAGATTTAGGTTAATCTGGGGAGGTCTTATGTTAAATTACAAAAGAAATAAGAAAAAGGGCTCGAAAAAGTTAAAACAAAAACAAAAAAAGAAAATAGCTGTTTTGTCCTATATTAAGACTATCCGCGGAAAAATTGTTGTATCGTTCGGCCTGTTAGCTATTGTTCTTCTACTATCCGCAACAACTTCTTACACAAACATGACTAAGCTAGAGAATGAGATAGATTATTTAATAAAACATGATCTAGAAATAAACCGTAGAGTACAGGATTTATCGGAAAATTTATTAACAATGGAAACTAGTCAAAGAGGGTTTGTTATTACTGGTCTAACAGATTTTATATACCCCTTTGAAAATGGAAAATATGAGATTTCTTCCGAACTTGAAGAATTAAAGAAACTATTTAAAGACAGTGAGGAACAACTTGATAAACTTACTATGATTGAGAATACGTATGAAAAGTGGCTTACTTTTTCTGATACGCTTGTAAATACCAGAAAAACAGAAGGATTAGAAGGAGCAGCTACCTTTGTAGAAGCTGGAGAAGGTACAGAATATATGGATTCTATCCAGACTAATGTAGAAATGATTATAACTGATCAAAAAGTGATTCAGGTAAATAGAATAGAAGAGTTAAATAATCAAGTCTCAATCTTTAAGGTTGTTACTGTCAGTTTAACCATTTTTGCTATCTTACTATCAATATTTTTTGCGTTAAGTTTAACAAGAGGGATAAGGTTGAATATTAATAAAATTAGCTCCTCTATTTTAGAAATTGCAAATGCTGGTGGTAACTTAACGAAACGGATAGAGGTTAAATCACAGGATGAGCTTGCTGACCTTGCAAATGATACAAATAAGTTAATAGATGGCATTGCAATGATCATCCGTCAAGTATCAGAGATGGCTCAAAATGTGACCGCAACTACACAAGAACTTTTAGCGTCTGCTGAAGAAACTACCACCATGATTAGCTCTATTGCAGATGCTTCTAGTGAGATTGCCTCTGGAAGCGAAAATACAGAATTGAAAATGAAGGTATCATTTGAAAAAATGCAAAGCCTTGAAGACGCGGCAAAGCTATTAAATGATCAGGCTGAAACTGTTAAAACTAATTCTATAAAAATGCAACAGTTTGCCCAAAACGGTGGTGAGTCTGTGCGAGCATCATCACAAAAAATGAATTCGATTGAAGAAACTATGTTGAATACAAGTTTGACTGTTGAAGCTCTCGGAAAGAAATCTAATGACATCACATCCATTATTAGTTCAATCACAGATATAGCTGAGCAAACAAATCTATTAGCACTTAATGCTGCTATTGAAGCTGCACGCGCAGGTGAACACGGTAAAGGTTTTGCTGTTGTAGCAGATGAGGTAAGAAGATTAGCCGTGCAATCCCAGGAAGCTGCTCGAGGAGTAAAGGATATAATAAATTCGATCCAAGAAGAGGTAAAAGTTATTATTACTCAAAACCATGAGGGTGTTAAAGAGGTTATTTCTGGAGTAGAACTAACAAATCAAACAAACGCCTCATTTGATGATATCGTCAAACAAACACAGCGGACTACAAAGGTTGTAAATGCGATGGTCGATCACATCCAACAAACATTGCTCCTAAGTAAAGAAGTTGCAGATTCATTTGGACAAGTTATCGAAATTACTTCTAAAACAACTTTATATACTGAAAAGACAGCAACAGCTTCTGAACAAGGATCTGCAGCAATGCAAGAAATAACAGCTTCTACATCTATTCTTTCAAAGCAGGCAGAAAAATTAATGAAAGTAATAGAAAACTTTAAATTATAAACATCCATTCATCTTTCATATGTTAAGGACTGGTAAGTCATTATTTTATGCTGATTCATCAGTCCTCATTATCTTTTGTACTAATGGTAGATTTACTGAGGGTAATAAATCAGTATTACCCTTATCAGGACTTAATTTTTGTTAGGGAAAAACATAGGTAACCATGATGTTGAGCTTATAAAAATTTCCCTTAATCTATTTGTACGTACATATAGTAGTAAAAAACACATCTGTTCAACTGATTGGTTAGCTAGGTCACATCATTTATTAATATGTAATTTAGTAAGCGTTTTTATTCTTTTAAAAAGCTAATAGATTTGAAGATTTAATCTTTAAGTATAGTCTCTCATGAAAAGGAACCACCAATCAAACTAAATGAATGCACTTTACAAATTATTACTAACTGAAGGGAAGGGAAATATATGAAACATCATCAATATGCATTAACTCCTCCAATGGGGTGGAATAGTTGGGATTGCTATGGTGCAACAGTAAGAGAAGATGAAGTAAAAGGAAACGCAGACTATATGGCAACAAATTTGAAAAAATATGGTTGGGAATATGTTGTTGTTGATATTCAGTGGTCAGAACCAGGGGCAATTTCTTCGGCATATCGTCCATTTGTTCCATTGGAAATGGATGAATACTCAAGGTTAATTCCAGCTGTAAATCGGTTTCCTTCAGCAAAGGATGGAAAAGGTTTTAAACCATTAGCAGATTATATACATGGCCTTGGCTTAAAATTTGGAATTCACATTATGAGAGGGGTTCCTCGTCAAGCAGTCCATCAAAATACAAAAATACTCGGAACAGAAGTAACAGCAAGGGACATCGCTAAACCTAATTCAATTTGTCCATGGAATACAGATATGTACGGTGTGGATGCTTCAAAAAAAGGCGCTCAAGAATACTATGATTCACTATTTAAACTTTATTCAGAGTGGGAAGTGGATTTCGTTAAAGTTGATGATATAGCGGACTCAAAGCTTTATGGTGCACACACAGATGAAATTAAAATGATTCGGAAAGCTATTGATCGTTGTGGTCGTCCAATGGTGTTAAGCCTTTCACCAGGACCTGCACCACTAGAACAAGCAAGTTTATTAGAAGAAAATGCAAATATGTGGCGAATGACCGATGATTTTTGGGATCTTTGGGAATTGCTTTATAACATGTTTGATCGTTGTTATAAATGGAGTAAAAATATTGGACCGGGTTATTGGCCAGATGCAGACATGCTGCCATTAGGGCACATAGGAATTCGATCAGTTGATGGAGGAGCAAGTGATCGTTACACAAGATTTACGAGGGATGAGCAACTTACGATGATGACGCTATGGTCAATCTTTCGTTCACCACTGATGTTTGGTGGCGAACTAACAGATAATGATGATTGGACATTATCGTTATTAACAAATGAAGAAGTGCTAGATGTGCATAAAAATAGCCATAGTGCTCGACAAGTGTATCGACAAGATGACAAGGTTGTATGGACAGCACAAGGAGTTGAAGAAAACCTCTACGTTGCATTATTTAATATTGGAAATGAAAAACAGAAGGTTTCAGTTAATTTGAATCAATTAGACTTGCCTTCATCAAAGGAAGTGCATTTAAGGGATTTATGGAAGCGTGAACATGTAGGTTCGGTAAGTAATGAAATAAGCTATGAGCTATTACCACACTCTACTAAACTTCTAAAAATATCTCTTTAGGTATGTAATGATGAAGTCTGTTTCTTTACTTTTTGCTCTGTAAAAGCTCACTGATGATTTTGCCCTTTGTTGGTTGGAGAGAAAGCCTGTAGCGAAAATTAACAACCAAGTTTAAAAGAATCAACTATTTAGTTAGCACCACTAAGATTTCTCTAATAATTTTTTACCATTTCAAGAGTCGATAAGTGATTAAGCTTGTCGACTTATTGTTTAAGTAATTATAAATAAAAAAAGTAAGCCTTAAGAAAGTATATATTTAATGAAGTAAATAAAAAATTCTGTGATGCTTTTCAAACTCACGACTGAATAGAAAATAAGAGTACGTACGATCGAATGAGAGGGAGTAATGAGATGATTTATCCAAAAGAACCAATAAAATATAATTTGTATGATGAAGAAGTAGCAAATCAAGAAGAACGATGGACGATCCATAATGTGCATGATCCAGCTCTGATTAAAGATGGGGATACGTACTATGTTTTTTCGACAGATGCCAAGGTTGGTGGTGAACCAACAGGTGGTATACAAATTAGAAAATCGAAGGATTTAATTGAATGGCAATGGGTAGGACATGCTTTTGAGCAGATCCCTGAGGAAGCATTTGCCTGGACGGGTGCAAAAGGACTGTGGGCACCAGATGTGACAAAGTACGGTGATACCTACTATTTGTACTATGCAGCCTCACAATTTGGCAGAAATCAATCGTTTATTGGGGTAGCCACAAGCAAGCATATAGAAGGACCTTGGAAAGACCAAGGTGAGGTTTTCAAAACAGTACATGGTAAAGATACACCAAATGCGATCGATCCGAATATTACATTTGACGAAGAAGGGACACCTTGGATGGTGTATGGTTCTTTTTTCGGAGGGATTTACCTATCCGAAATTGATCCAACAACAGGAAAGTTAGTGGAGCAAGACGAGGGGAAATTAATTGCTCGACGGCCACATAGTGTGGAAGCAGCAATAGAAGGTCCATATATCGTCTTTCATCCAATCTTGAAAAAATACTATTTATTTGTTTCTTATGATTCGCTTTTCAGAGATTATAATATTCGCGTCGCACGTGCTGATCGAATTGAGGGGCCATATCTCGATTTTAATGGTCATGAAATGACAAATATTGAAATTCAACCAAATGAAACAGGTATAAAAGTTCTTGGTGGTTATAAGTTTGGTCAGAAAGAAGGCTGGATCGGACCAGGGCATAATTCTGTATTGAAAGATGGTGAAGACTTTTTCATATGCCATCATGCAAGAGGTGAGAGAACGAAAAAACACCACGCCTTGCATATAAGGAAAATTGTTTGGACGGAAGACGGATGGCCGCTCGTATCACCAGAGCGTTATGCAGGAGAACAAGAGCAGGATATTGATCAGGATGCTGTTGCAGGAAAGTGGGAAGTTATTTTATTAGAAAAGCATGATAATAATCAAATCTCGTCCAATTCCTTTGAATTACTTGCAAATGGAAAAATTGCTAATGATGAAAAAGGGTATTGGAGGCATCTAAACAATAATCTGTACGAGCTATTTATTAGTCATTATGCACTCAAAAGAGACGTGATTATTTTACCTGCATGGGATTGGAGCAACTGGAATCCAACTCTTGTTTTTACAGGTAAGGATGAAAGCGGACAAGTGATGATCGGTAAAAGGATTGATAAGTAAATAAAAACATTAATAGTAAAGCTTTTTGTTAACTTGTAAGTATAAGTTTGTGGTGAAAGCATAATAAAAAGTACAAATTTGAAGAAGATATAAAAGAATTGTTAAATTTGTATTGAAATTATTTAGATAAGTGCTAAAATTAGTTTAAGGTTATACGTATAAGTTGAGTTTTCGAGAAACAATTAGTATATGTAAGCGTAATTTTAATGAAAAATATACGTTTTTTGTCAAAACTTGTACGTATGATGTAAAAATGAACTTGTTAATCTTATTAATTAAAAAATTAATTGTTTAATAGAAAGAGGCTAGGGGGATACAAATGGCTAAATATTCAATTGGTGTTGATTATGGTACACAATCTGGAAGAGCAGTACTGGTTGAAATAGGTACTGGTAAAGAAGTTGCAACAGCAGTGAAACCGTATACACATGGAGTTATGGATGAATTTTTACCGAATGGCAAAACAAAGCTTGAAAACGACTGGGCTTTACAGCATCCAACAGATTATATAGAAGTGTTGGAGACAACAATTCCAGATGTTCTAAATCAAGCAAAAATCTCTGCTGATGATGTGATTGGAATTGGAATTGATTTTACAGCATGTACAGTTTTACCAATTAATACGTATGGAACACCTTTATGTTTGACAGAAGAATTTAAGGATCATCCACATAGTTTTGTAAAGCTGTGGAAGCATCATGCAGCACAAGATGAAGCAAATCGTTTAAATGAAATCGCTGAAGCAAGAGGAGAAAAATTCCTGCAAAGATATGGTGGGAAAATTTCCTCAGAGTGGTTAGTACCTAAGCTTTGGCAGATTTTAAATGAAGCACCTGAAATATATGCAGCAACAGATCAATTCGTTGAGGCTACTGACTGGGTTATTTATCAATTAACAGGTGATTTGAAAAGAAATAGCTGTACAGCTGGATATAAAGCAATCTGGCATAAGCAAGACGGATATCCATCTCAAGAGTTCTTTAAAGCACTTGATGAACGTTTAGAAAATGTAGTTGAAGAAAAATTAGCAAGTGAGATTGTTCCGATTGGATCTAAAGCAGGAGAGCTTACAGAGCAAGCTGCAAAATTAATCGGTCTAAATCCTGGAACAGCAGTTGCCATCGCTAACGTTGATGCACATGTTGCAGTACCAGCTGTTGGGATCACTGAGCCTGGTAAATTATTAATGATTATGGGAACGAGTACATGTCATATTTTACTAGGTGATGAGGAGAAGGTTGTCCCTGGTATGTGTGGAGTTGTTGAAGATGGTGTAATTCCTGGGTTAATGGGCTATGAAGCAGGTCAGTCCTGTGTAGGGGATCACTTTGAATGGTTTACTGAAAATTGTGTTCCTGCAAGCTATTATGAGGAAGCCGAAGCAAAGGGCGTTAACATCCACGTGTTATTAACGGAAAAAGCAGCTCAGCTTCAGGTGGGTGAAAGCGGTTTAATTGCATTAGACTGGTGGAATGGTAACCGTTCAACACTTGTTGATGCCGATTTAACAGGTGTTTTATTAGGTGCAACCTTGCTTACAAAGCCTGAAGAAATCTATCGCGCTCTTATCGAAGCTACTGCATATGGAACACGTACAATTGTTGAAGCTTTTAGAAATAGCGGTGTTCCAATCAATGAAGTATATGCATGTGGTGGAATTGCTGAGAAAAATGCACTAATGATGCAAATTTACTCTGATGTATTAAAAATGGATATTAAAATATCTGCATCATCTCAAACACCAGCATTAGGATCAGCAATGTTTGGAGCTGTTGCTGCTGGAAAAGAGCGCGGTGGATATGATGACATAAAAGACGCTTCAAAAGAGATGGCTAGATTAAAAGACGATATTTATCAACCAAAACAGCAAAATGCGCAAATTTATGATCAGTTGTTTGCTGAATACGCACGTCTATATGATTACTTTGGCCGTGGTGAAAACAACGTGATGAAGAACTTGAAAAAAATTAAGAAAGCTAGTGTTTCTCAAGTAAAATCTGAAATTACACAATAATTAACTGTTCGATCAAATCAATATGTGGTGGACTAGTTTACCTAACTGCTCCACCCTTCTATAAAGAGGGGAGAGATTAAGATGCTTGAAGCTTTAAAACAACAAGTACTTGAAGCAAATTTACTTTTACCTAAGTATCAAATGGTAACGTTTACGTGGGGGAATGTAAGTGGCATTGATCGTGAAAAAGGTCTTGTCGTCATAAAACCGAGTGGTATTCCTTACGATGAGCTTAAAGTAGAAGATTTGGTAGTTGTGAATCTAGAAGGAGAAATTGTCGAAGGTGACATGCGTCCTTCTTCAGATACTGCTACACATCTTGAGCTATATAAAGCATTTCCGACAATTGGAGGAGTTGTTCATACACATTCACCATGGGCAACAAGTTGGGCACAGGCTGGCCGTTCCATTCCAGCGTTAGGTACAACACATGCTGATTACTATTATGGAGAAATTCCGTGTACAAGAACTTTAACAAAGGATGAAATTACACGTGCATATGAGCTTGAAACAGGAAATGTCATTATTGAAACATTTGAAACTGGAGGAATTGACCCAGTAGCTATGCCAGGTGTATTAGTTTCAGGACATGCACCATTTTGTTGGGGAAAAGATGCTATGCAAGCCGTACACAATGCTGTTGTGTTAGAGGAAGTAGCAAAAATGGCGTTACACACATACCAATTGAATCCTGGAATTAATCCAATTGATCAATTCCTTTTAGATAAGCACTATCTCCGTAAACATGGAGCTAATGCGTACTATGGGCAAAAAAATACAAAAGTAAATCAATAATTAACTAGGGGGAAACAACATGTTAACAGTTAAACCATATGAATTTTGGTTTGTAACAGGAAGTCAAGACTTATACGGAGAGGAAACTATCAGAGAAGTAGAGGCAAATTCAAGAGTTATTACAGAGGCGCTTGATCGTGACCCTTCGGTTACATATAAACTTGTATTTAAATCAGTGTTAAAAGAAGCAGATTCGATCCGTAGATTATGTTTAGAAGCAAATACAGATGAGAATTGTGCCGGTATTATCACATGGATGCATACATTTTCTCCTGCAAAAATGTGGATCGCTGGACTTACAGCTCTACAAAAACCAATGTTACACCTTCATACTCAATTTAACCGTGATATTCCTTGGGATAGCATTGATATGGATTTCATGAACACAAACCAATCAGCACATGGTGACCGTGAATTTGGCTTTATGGGCAGCAGATTGAATGTAAAAAGAAAAGTTGTGGTTGGTCATTGGGAAAACAGTGATGTAAGAAGCAAAATTGGTAGCTGGATGCGTACTTCTGTTGCATTTTCAGAAGGTCAACACCTAAAAGTTGCACGCTTCGGGGATAACATGCGTAATGTGGCTGTTACTGAAGGCGATAAAGTTGAAGCACAAATTAAACTTGGCTGGACAGTTGATGGCTTTGGGATCGGTGATTTAGTTCAACGAATGAATGATGTAACAGAACAAGAAGTAGATCAGCTAATGGAAGATTATGAAAGAGACTACGACATTGTACCTGAAGGATTGGTTGAAGGATCTGCTGTTCGTGAATCCATTCGTTACCAAGCAAGAATCGAGTTAGGAATGAAAGCATTTTTAGAGGAAGGAAATTATACTGCTTTCACAACAACCTTTGAAGACTTGCACGGAATGAAGCAATTACCAGGACTTGCTGTTCAACGCTTAATGGCACAAGGATATGGATTTGCCGGAGAAGGCGACTGGAAAACAGCAGCATTACTTCGTACATTGAAAATCGTTGCAGATAATGAAGACACGTCATTCATGGAAGATTACACATATCACTTTGAGCCAGGCAATGAGCTTGTATTAGGCTCACATATGCTTGAAGTTTGTCCAACCATTTCAGCTACAAAACCGAAAATTGCAGTATATCCATTAGGAATTGGTGGAAAAGAAGACCCAGCCCGAATGATTTTTGATGGGAAAACTGGTGCTGCATTAAATGCATCAATTATTGATTTAGGACACCGTTTCCGTCTAGTTGTCAATGAAGTTGATGCTGTACAACCTGAAATTGAATTACCAAACCTACCAGTTGCCAGAGTTCTATGGTCTCCACAACCATCACTAAGTGAAGGTACTGAGAATTGGATTATCGCTGGTGGTGCTCACCATACTGTATTCTCTTATAAAGTAACAACGGAACAATTAAGAGATTGGGCTGAACTTGTAGGAATTGAATGTGTACTAATAAATAATGATACAAATAAACATGCATTCAAAAATGAATTACGCTGGAACGATGTTATTTTTAAATAATTAGAACAGAAAGAGCAACGAGATTAACTTATTATTACTTTAATTAATATTCTCGTTGCTTTCTTTATTTTCCTAACAATATATTAAAGAAAGATGAGGACTAATTGATGAAAAATTCAATCGTTATTAATGCAGACGTAGAAAAAGGAACGATAAACCGTAATATATATGGTCACTTTGCAGAACATTTGGGTCGTTGTATTTATGAAGGAATTTGGGTTGGAGAAGATTCACCGATCCCAAATACAAAAGGAATACGAAATGATGTTTTAGAAGCACTAAAACAAATTAACATTCCAGTGCTTCGTTGGCCTGGTGGCTGTTTTGCAGATGAATATCACTGGAAGGATGGAATCGGACCTAGAAGTGAACGTAAACGTATGGTTAACACACACTGGGGTGGAGTGGTTGAAAATAACCATTTTGGAACACATGAATTCATGTTGTTATGTGAATTACTAGATTGTGAACCTTATATTTGTGGAAACGTTGGTAGTGGTACTGTTCAAGAAATGTCTGAATGGGTAGAATATATGACCTTCGATGGTGAGTCTCCAATGGCAAATTGGCGTGGGGAAAATGGTAGACAAGAACCTTGGAATGTAAAATATTTTGGTGTAGGTAATGAGAACTGGGGTTGCGGTGGAAATATGCGTCCCGAGTATTACGCTGACCTTTACCGCCGTTACCAAACATATGTAAGAAACTATGGTGATAATAAAATCTATAAAATTGCCGGTGGCGCAAATGTAGATGACTATAATTGGACTGAGGTATTAATGCGTGAAGCTGGTCGTCTAATGGATGGCTTAAGCCTACACTATTATACAATTCCAGGTGACTTCTGGTTAGGAAAGGGCTCTGCAACTAACTTCCCTGAAGATGAATGGTTTATTACGATGCAAAAAGCTCTTCATATGGACGAGTTAATTACGAAACACGGAACAATTATGGATAAATATGATCCAGAAAAACGTGTTGGGATGATTATCGATGAATGGGGAACATGGTTTGATGTTGAACAAGGAACAAATCCAGGATTTCTTTATCAACAAAATACAATTCGTGATGCATTAGTAGCTGCTGTTCACTTCCATATTTTCCAAAAGCATAGTGATCGCGTTCAAATGACAAATATTGCGCAAACTGTAAACGTTTTACAAGCAATGGTGTTAACTGAAGGGGATAAAATGATTCTGACACCGACCTATCATGTGTTCGATATGTACAAGGTTCATCAGGATGCAACGCTTCTATCTGTTGACGCTACTGTTGGTAGCTACAAATACAATGACCAAGAAGTGCCACAAGTGACGGTTTCAGCTTCTAAAGACAAAGATGGAAAAGTAAATATTAGCTTATGTAATATCGATCACAAGGAATCTGCTTCACTATCAATTCAGCTTCGTGGAATAGCTGAGCAAATTTCAAGCCTATCAGGTACAATCCTTACATCTGATACGATTGATGCACACAATACATTCGAGCAACCAGAAGTGGTTAAACCAACTGAGTTTAATCAAGCTTCAATTGAAAATGATCAATTAGATGTTACTTTACCGCCAATGTCAGTTGTTTTGTTAACAATTGCATAATCAATAAAGGAAGAGTTGATCTGATGGCATCCAATGTTTGTAAAAGTTGTACAAGAAACGTCATCATAAAAAAACAAGAAATTGATCAAATCCTTTCAAAAAGTAAGCTACATGCAAGCCAACTGGTATCTAATGAATTGTTTGAACAAAGAATGAGTACGTGTAAGTCTTGTCCATCTTTAATGTATGGAACAACATGCTCTCATAGTGGATGTCTTGTAGAATATCGCGCTAAATTTTCTATAAAAAGTTGTCCAAATCCAAGTGGAGCAAGATGGTAAAAAGGACAAACGTACGATAATCTTATTGGATTGCAATCTAATAGCATAGCTTTTCTTATGTGAAGTATTAAAGAAGTGTAATTATTTCCATTTGTTTTGAAATAATTATCTCTTGAAGTAGTATAAAGGGTTAAGAAGCGGTAAATTTTTAGGAAAGAGCCTTTTTAATAGAGGATCATTTATTTAGTAGAAGAATGTACTAATAAGGAATTATAATCTAGCTACGGTTCCTATTTGATAGGGATAAAAAAATTTACCGTCCAAAAGTGTAGTTGTATAAATAATAAATCTTCTATTGCATTCTTCTAGTAATTCTAGTATTATAACAATACAAGCTGCGCTGTTCGCATTTTTTATAAAGTTTTAACCTTTAAGCTGATATAGGGAGTTTTATATTGAAGTCGGAATATCAAGCCTTCATTGCGTAGAGGAAGATATGAAACCTTCTGCAAACACCCACTTTTAGGAGTGGTGGTTTAAAACTCTATAATGTTGATGCGGCAATCGCGGCACCTTATTTTACCAATCAATCCGGTTTCCTTTTGGGAGCCGGATTTTTGTTTTTTATCTCTGGCTGTAGACAATAATTTGATATGTTGTGTTAGAAAACTTGAAGTTTGACTTTGGTATTAAATATTGGGGATTTGTAAAATAAAGTGCAGAGTTTGCAAAAAAATTGCTGACATTTGCAAAAAAAAAATTCAGAGTTGCAAAAATAGCACTGATTATTGCAAAAAAAGTCTAAAGTTTTACAAAAAAGCATCCAAATTAGATAGTAAACTACATTTTGTAATTAGAGTTCTTAACCCTTAATTAGATTAATACGCAATACATAGATACACTTTCATATAGAAAAAAGCTAAAAACTCCAGAGAATGCAGAGTTTTTAGCTTTTTTTGAAGTACCCATAGATAAGCAATGTAAAGCTTATGGTCTTACAAGAGACGTATTTGTTATCTTTTAATGGATGGCAGTCTTAAATCTGCCACCATGAGATTCTTGTGTGTCCATAATTGTTGCTTTAGAATCTATTTCAGAAACAATCGATTTTAATTTTGCAACTTCTAATCGAGTTACAACGACATAGATGACCTCTTTATCTTGATCCTTTCCCATAAAGCTTCGTTACTCCACGCCCAAGACGATATGTAATCGCATCTGAAAGCTCTTCATACTCATCAGAAACGATAATCGCTGCTTTTGTTTCATCAAGCCCCTGTATCACAGCGTCAATTTTTTTCGATGCAATTATAGTAGGTTAGGATCGAATACATCGCCTGTTCCCAGCCTAGGACAAACCCTGCCCATCCAAATACAAAAATATTAAAAAACATAACAAATTCTCCGACAGATAATGGAATTTTTTTTGTTAGTAAAATACCTAAAATCTCTGTACCATCTAAAGCACCGCCATGGCGAATGACTATACCAACACCTGCACCTAATAGTAATCCACCAAAAACAGTTGCTAGTAAGGGCTCTGTTGTAAATGCATCTATATGATGCAAATTTGATTCTATAATTGCTAACATGATGATACTGAATAAGGATGAAACGAAAAAGTTCCGCCCAATATGCTTATAGCCCGCAAAGAGAAATGGGATATTGATAATTAAGGCTAGGATCCCAAAATTAATATCTGTTAAATAATTGATTAATAACGAAATCCCAATGATCCCACTATCAATAATAGAATTCGGTACTAAAAATAACTCAATGGCTGCTAATGATGCACCTACCATCATCATAATATACCGGAATATCATATGCCTTTTTGTTTCTTTTTTATGCTGTTTTCCCATGTTAATAAACACCTTCTTATTAAGGTTAAACTAATGTTGTTTCTAATTGTATTGGAATAAATATGAGGATTTTTTGTGGAAAGTATCGCTAAGGATTAGATTATTAAGTAGGAATCTCCCATTGGAGTGTTAATTGAAGTTAAGTGATGAATTTTAAACCCTGTTTAGTTGGGGAAACTTACAATTAATTGAACAATATCCAATCATAAATAAAAAGCTGGCTTGCATCATACAAGCCAGCAAAACAAATTAATATTCTTTTAATTCTCGATTAATAAAGCTCTCAGCAGTAAATGCGGCTACTCCTAAAGCAGCTGAGTGGGTTGAGTGTTCTGAAAAGTTTATTTGTAAGTCCTTTTGTTGAAAGGAAAGGGCATGGGAATAGACGATATCTAGTAGCGGTTGCTCGATCCATTCTTTTGCCATTGCTAAGCGATTTCCGATGATGATTTGTTCAGGATTAAAGGTATTAATGATATTATTAATGCCATAACCCAAATATTGTCCGATTTCTTTGAATAACTCAATTGCGTTTATATCATTTTTTAAGGCTAATTCTATCAATGATTCAAGTGTAGAATCCTTTTCTACTCCGGCTTTGTTAAGAAGCGCATGCTCAGATGCGTATGCTTCCCAACAACCTTTACTTCCACAGCTGCAAGGTGCACCATTCATTTGAATGACCATATGGCCCATCTCACCAGAAAAGCCGCTTAAACCTTGGTACAAATTATTATTTAAAATTAATCCTACACCAATTCCGATACCTGCGCTAACATAAATGATATCGTTAAACTTTTTGCCAACACCGAATTGTTTTTCACCGTATGCACCAGCGTTTGCTTCATTTTCGATGATAACTGGAAGATCAAATTCTTTTTCAATAAGCTGTTTAATTTCACAGTTTTTCCAGCCTAAATTTGGGGCAAGTAACACTTTTCCTTGCTTATTAACAATACCCGGTATTCCAATGCCAATTCCAACAACTCCGTAAGGACTATTTGGGAGATCTTTCATTAATGTTTGGATTGTGGATTTTACTTGTTGCATAACAAATTCGAAAGAAGTATTTTTGATACTTACATGATGTTGTGCTATGATTTTTCCTTTTAGATCTGTTACAACCCCTAAAATGTAGTTTACACCCACGTCAATCCCGATTGAATAGCCAGCAACATGATTATAATGCAAAAGGACAGGACGGCGACCACCGCTTGATTCTCCTGGACCAGATTCATACACAAGTTGTTTTTCTAGCAATTCATTGACTAGGGAGGAAACGGTTGCTTTATTTAAACCAGATGCTTGTGCAATATCAGCTCTTGAAATCGGTTCTTGTTGGGTAATTGTACGAAAGACAAGAGATGTATTGTTTTTCTTGACTACTTGTTGATTCCAAGTAATTGTTTTCAAATAGCTCACCTAATTTCAGCGTTCTTTTCTAGACTAAGTTTATTCTTATATTATAAACTTAGTTTATCCAATAGACAAACATTTTTCGAGGTGTTATAATTTTGGTAGTGAAATAATGTAATTTAATTATACATATAAGGTTTTTATACAGCCCTTTATGAAAGAAAGAATGCTAGATTATTATTTTGTAAGGGTTTTCTTTAGGGGTGTTAATATATAACATATCCATCATTTTAATATAAGGAGTTTTTACTATGAAGTATGTTATCGGAATTGATTTAGGTACAAGTGCTGTTAAAATTTTATTAATGGACAAAGAGGGAAATGTTGCTCAGGAAGTTTCAAAATCCTATCCATTGATCCATGAGAAGTCTGGGTATAGTGAACAAGAGCCAGAACAATGGGTTGAAAAGACACGTGAAGGTCTTTCTGAGCTTGTGACCGAATTTAAAGGTGATGTGGAAGACATCGAAGGGATAAGTTTCTCAGGCCAAATGCACGGACTTGTTCTTTTAGATGAATCACATAATGTGTTACGAAATGCGATTCTTTGGAATGATGTAAGAACAACACCACAATGTAAACAAATTTATGATGTTGTAGGTCAGGAACGCCTACTTGCTATTACAAAAAATCCTGCATTAGAGGGATTTACGCTTCCTAAGATTTTATGGGTAAAAGAACATGAACCAGAAATCTTCGAAAAATCTGCTGTGTTCATGCTTCCAAAAGATTACTTACGCTTCCGGATGACGGGACAAATCCATAGTGAATACTCTGATGCAGCTGGAACATTATTATTAAATGTTGGGGAAAAGCAATGGAGTAATGAAATATGTAATAAATTCAATATTAAGCAGGAGCTTTGTCCACCACTTGTTGAATCACATGAATGTGTAGGGACAATTACGGAAGAATATGCTAGTAAAACAGGTCTTTCTCCGGCTACCAAGGTTTTTGCCGGTGGAGCTGATAATGCGTGTGGTGCAATCGGTTCAGGAATTTTATCTGAGGGGAATACGCTTTGCAGTGTAGGTACTTCTGGTGTTGTACTATCGTATGAAGAGAGAAACGATCGTGATTTTGAGGGGAAGGTTCATTACTTTAACCATGGTAAACAAGATGCGTTTTACACAATGGGTGTTACGCTCGCAGCAGGGTACAGTTTAAGCTGGTTTAAGGATGTCTTTGCTGAAAATGACTCTTTTGAAGCATTATTAGACGGTATTGAACAAATTCCAGTAGGCGCTAACGGCTTATTATTCACACCATATTTAGTTGGAGAAAGAACGCCACATGCTGACCCAACAATTCGTGCAAGCTTTATAGGTATGGAAGGCTCACATACAAAGAAGGATTTTGTCCGTGCAGTGTTAGAAGGTATTACGTTCTCTTTGCATGAATCAATTGAGATTTTCCGTGAAAGTGGAAAAATAATCAACACGATTACTTCAATTGGAGGCGGCGCTAAAAATGATACTTGGCTGCAAATTCAAGCAGATATCTTCGATGCAAAAATCATTAAATTAAAAAGTGAACAAGGTCCTGGAATTGGTGCTGCCATTCTTGCAGCATTTGGTGCTGGATGGTCAAATTCACTTCAAGAAATTGCGGATCTCTTTATTCAACCAGCTAAAACCTATGAGCCAATTGCTGAAAATGTTGAAAAATATCAAGAGCTGTTTACTTTATATAAAGGTGTTTACCAGCAAACGAAAGAATTAAATGAAGGATTAGCAGCGTTTAGAAAATAAAAACTTTTGGGGATGAGATAACATGTCAGTTGTACGTTGGGGAATTCTTAGCACGGCGAATATTGGCCAAGAGCAATTAATTCCTGCTATTCACCGTTCGAAAAATGCAGAGATAGTTGCAATTGCTAGCAGTAGAGATACGATTAGCGAAATAGCTGAAAGGCTTAATATTCCACATACACATTCAAGCTATGAGGCGCTTTTACAAGACCCGACTATTGATGCAGTCTATATTCCACTTCCAAATCATCTGCATAAAAAATGGGTGATTGAAGCAGCTAAGTATGGTAAACATGTTCTATGTGAAAAGCCAGCAACTCTTAATTCATCTGATACGGAAGAAATGATTGCTGTTTGCCATGACCAAAATGTAAAGTTCATGGAAGCTTTTATGTATCAATTTGACCCTATGAATCAACGGGTAAGGGATATAATTGCAAGTGGAGAAATTGGTGATGTAAAGCTAATGCGTTCAAGCTTTTCATATTATTTAGGTGATCGTGAAACTAATATTCGAATGAAAAAGAATGTGGGTGGCGGTGCTTTATATGATGTTGGTTGCTATTGTATTCATGCGATTCGCAATATCATTGGTTCAGAACCTATTGATATTAAAGCAACAGCAAAAATTGATACTGCAACTGGAGTGGATATAACAACCACTGTTCAAATGGAGTTAGAAAATGGGATTCAGGCGACATTTGATTGCAGCTTTGATATGTATGAAAGTCAGTATTATGAAGTGATCGGTACAAAGGGGAAAATAAGTGTTCCATTTGCCTTCCGACCAGATCAACATGGCGGCGGAATTATTAAAGTTGAAAAACAAAATGATGAACGAATTGAAAAGTACCAGGCTGACAATTATGTGCTGGAGGTCGAGCATTTTTCTCAAGTCATATTAGATAATAAGCAGCCTATCTATACAGCAGAAAATGCGATACAAAATATGCGCGTGATTGAAGCTTGTCTGGAAGCGATTGAAACAGGTCGTGTAATATCGTTATCAAAATAAATAGTTAGCTCTGGCGATTTTCGTCAGAGCTATTTTGTTACTCTGCACTTTTGTTTTAGTTATCACCACTAGTATGTACCTCTTTTGGTAACTCATTTGGTGCACTTGGAACTTCTCTCTTATAATGTTCAAATGTATCAGAGGAAAGAATTACAATAAGTAATTGGCCTCCTATTACTTTGGAACGAATGAGGAGAGGCTGGGTATGTCGATTTTGAAAAGTGAAATCCGGACCGTACCAGCTTACAGTAGCATCACGATTTGGAGGAACATAAGGAACTCTCCTACTATGTGAATAGCGTTCAATAATTTTTACCCCTGCTCGGTCTACAGCATTAAAAAGGGTAGAGGAAACTTGGCAAATACCGCCACCGACTCCTTCTGCTAGTTCGCCTTTTACAATAATTGGTGCAGATAAATATCCTTTCTCAATTGTTCGTTTACCGACAACATTATTGAACGAAAATGTTTCTCCTGGAAACACAACAAAGTTATTTATTGCTTCTGATGCTAAAAAAATATTGTGTGAGCGTTCTTTATTTCTACTATTAAAATAAGTAATATATTGACTTATTCGTTTCGTGCTTATACTTGATAGCAACTCACTGTCAACCTTTGGATAAACAGTATTAACAGGAATCTCTAAGGAAGCAGAACCATTAGAATAAAAATTTGTATAAAAAGCTTCTCGAAATTTTTCTCGATTAAGCTTATGGCCCATCTGTTCACTAACTAAGTTTCCGTATTTATCAAATGATGCATTAATCGGTTCTTCATAAATTTCAGTTTCAAGTGTTTTTAGCAATTGATTATATTTTTCCTGATCAATCATTGACTTTTCAAAAGGAGGAATGCCATATTCAGAGCGATGAATAACGTTAATTTTTTCACCTTCAAAGGTTAATGATATGTCATCAGTAAGATTGCTTGGATGCATGGTTAGTAATAGTAACGTTAAAATCATTTTCATGAATTAGCTCCACCTTTAATAGTTTCTATATTCATTAGTTAATGGATGATAGGAGAGGATCAATATCTACCTTCCAGGGTGAAACAGGTGAGGTTCTCACCAATGTAAAGGAAAGTTCAGTTTTAATAGGTCCTATATTTTTAATAAACAATTTGAGCTCAACTGGGATCTTTGTTACTAATGAGTAAGGGTCAGGATCCTTTGTTTGAAGGATGGTCCATTGCATTGCTTCAATTTTGTCTATTTTTTTAAGCTCCCTTTTTATATTCTTGTGATTGCTTAAAGCGATTTTTTTAGCTAAGCTTTGATCTCCGTTTTTAATTGTAACTAGAAAAACATTTAGCAGTTGGGAGGATGGCAGATTGTTCATATATTCATCAATTTTTCCAGCAGCTTTTAGAATCATAACATGATGTGATATGTCTGATTTACCTGTCCGATGTGTTGTGCTCCCAGCAAAATGAATGCAAAAATGACCAGGAAAACCGTTCTGAAGAGCACCTGCACCATGTGGCATACCATGCATAGAAGCAGGGATTAAGCTGCTGTCCTGTGCTAAAATTAAAACCGCTCTACGGTGCCAGCTCCAGTTTCCATCATAAATGGCCTTCATTATTTTTGTGTCTTTTTTAGTTAAGGGCTGAACATCAGCATGTCCACTTCCAGCTCTTCTTTGAACATCAAAACTCTTACCGCTTTCAACATCGATTACAGTAAATATCGATTTTCTTGGAAGTAACTCGTCTATAGAATCCCAATTTTGCAAGTCAATTTGAAAGCTTATTGGAGATGGAGGATTTTCGACTGTTGTTGCATATGTATGGTGATGGTCAAGTGAAAACAGTAGCAAGTATAAAATGAAAGTTAATAAAGTATATTTCACAGCTAAATGTCAACTCCGATATTTTTTAGATAAATTTATTTTGTGTGTTTTTTGTAATAAAATAGCTTTTAAAAAATGGAAAATTTAGTATCAACTCATTTGATCCATAAAATAGGAGTAGGAGCAAAGTATCTAATGGAGGATCACAATAGTGTACTCGAAGTTTTTATAATGGTAATATTTAGTTAGAGAAATATTAATAAGGGGAAGAATTATGCAAAATGAACAACTAAAGATTTTTGATAAAGATGGAAAGCAACAAGGGGTAGCGACTCGTAAGGAAGTACATAAAAAAGGCTATTGGCATGAGACATTTCATTGCTGGTTTATCAGTAGTGAAGAAGGAAATAATCATCTCTATTTTCAACTTCGAAGTGCAGCAAAAAAGGATTACCCGGGGCTATTGGACGTTACGGCTGCAGGGCATCTCTTGGTCAATGAATCGATACATGATGGGATAAGAGAAGTTAGAGAAGAGCTTGGACTGAATTTATCAATCAATGATCTCTTTTCACTTGACGTAATAAAGGATTGTTTAGTAGGTGAAGAATTTTTCGATAACGAATTTTGTCATGTTTTCTTATATGAGTATCAACATCGTTTTAATGATTTTAACCTTCAGAAAGAAGAAGTTTCAGGGATCGTAAAGGTTAAAGTTATTGACTTTCAAGAACTATGGTTTGGGAATAAAAAAGACATTTTAGTGGAAGGTTTTGAAGTGAAAGAATCAGGTGAACATGTAAAAATACAAAAACTAGTTACGAAACAAGGATTTGTACCACATGAGGATTCCTATATTGAAAGGGTTCTTGATCTCATTAAAAAATACATTTATTTGAAATAATAAGTAAGTGTAGAATGTTAATTACTAATAAAGCTCTATATTTCTTTATCCGGAAAAATGTGCATCTTTTTTAAACATATTAACCACTTGTTCCTTCTAAAATTTGTTACAATGGCATATACATAGGTTCCATCATTAGAATAGGAGAATGCATCATGCTTCAAACCGTAAATCGGCAGCTTGAAAGGTTTATGCCATTCATTACACCAGTTAGTGTTATTCTCGGTGTTATCTTTGCCGACCATTTACTAATTTTCTCATTTTTAATTCCGTGGATTTTTGCATTCATTACGTTTTCAGGAAGTCTCAATTCTAATTTTGCCTCACTAAAAGGAGTTATAAAAAGTCCACTTCCTTTACTCATTATTCTATTACTCTTGCACATCGTGATGCCAGTGATCGCATGGTTTGCAGGGCATTTTCTCTTTGTGAATGATCACTTTACTGTTACTGGATTGGTGTTAGCTGCTGTTATTCCAACAGGGATTACTAGTTTTATTTGGGTCACAATATATAAGGGGAATGCTGTATTAGCCTTATCAATAATCTTATTTGATACAATTCTTTCTCCATTTTTAGTGCCACATACACTCTCATTTCTTGTTGGGCAGAAAGTAGAGATCGATACTTTTTCGATCATGAAAGGGTTGATATATATGGTGGTTCTTCCTTCCATAATAGGTATGCTCATAAACCATTTATCAAAAGGGAAAAGCGTAAATATCAGCAAAACATTAGCACCGTTTGCTAAATTAGGGCTAGCTTCTGTAGTCATGATTAATGGTGCAGTTGTTGCCCCTTATTTAAAAGTGATTACAAGTAAATTAGTTGTTATTGCGATAACTGTTTTTATTCTCGCTTTTATAGGGTATCTTCTAGCTTGGTTAGTTGGGAATTGGTTAAACAGAGATCGAGAAACAAAAGTAGCAATGATCTTTACTGGGGGGATGCGCAATATTAGCGCCGGTGCTGTTATAGCAGTTCAATATTTCCCACCAGCAGTAGCGGTTCCTGTCATTGTCGGAATGTTGTTTCAACAAATTTTAGCGTCTATTTTTGGTTTTTTATTTAAGAAGTTTGAAGATCGTAAAGTCCATTCTAGAAAACAACTTGCTAACAACGTTAGTGCTTCATAGTCTTGATTTAAGTTCACATGAAATGGATGAAAATCAAGCAGATAAATGAAATCTGTTGCTAAATATAACATATTGTGTTAAAAATAATGTAATTAACCTAATCGTTATTTGATAATTTAATAGATTCACCACTAGGGGAGCTTTATGGAGCTGAGAGAGACGGATGTCTTGACCCTTATTACCTGATCTAGATAATACTAGCGTAGGGAAGAGGTGTTTGAATATAAGCGTGAAAACGAAAGACTTATTACTTAACAAGCGTTTATACATATAATGTTCATTCAAACCACTTCTTACCATGAGAAGTGGTTTTTTTATGTCCAAATTATGGTTTCCACCTACATGATAAGGCAATTTGCCTGATTTTTCACTACTAAAGGAGGCATAACATGACAAAGCAAATCGAGCTGTTAGTAGAGCAAATTGATGTAAGAAAAGATGAGCTTATTGATTTACTTAAAAGGCTGATTGAATATAAAACCCCAGCACCCCCTGCAAGAAATACAATGGAAGCACAGCAGTTTGTTGCTAACTTTTTAAGAGAAAAAGGCTTCTCCATTGATATGTGGGATGTTTACCCGAATGATCCAAATGTTGTAGGTTTTCTAGAAGGTAAGCAAGCTGATACCTATAACAGCTTAATCATTAACGGTCATATTGATGTTGCAGAGGTTAGTGAGGATGAGGAGTGGGAAGTTAATCCGTTTATTCCTATTGTAAAAGACGGTGCAGTCATCGGTCGTGGTGCAGCAGATATGAAGGGAGGTTTAGCTGGTGCACTGTTTGCTATTCAGATTTTACATGAAGCAGGAATTGAACTGCCAGGGAGCCTAACGTTTCAGTCTGTTATTGGTGAAGAGGTTGGGGAAGCAGGAACACTTGAATGCTGTAACAGAGGGTATACGGCAGATTTCGCTGTTGTCGTGGATACAAGTGATTTACATATACAAGGCCAAGGCGGTGTGATTACTGGCTGGATTACTGTCAGGAGCTCAGAAACCTTCCATGATGCAACAAGAAGACAAATGATTCATGCTGGTGGAAAGCTATTTGGCTCAAGTGCTATTGAAAAAATGATGAAAATAATCCATGGTCTGCAAGAGTTAGAACGCCATTGGTCAGTGATGAAAAGCTATCCAGGATTTATTCCGGGAACAAATACAATTAATCCAGCAGTTATCGAAGGTGGTAGACATGCTGCATTTATTGCGGATGAATGTCGACTTTGGATTACTGTGCATTATTATCCAAATGAATCTCATGAACAAATCATAAAGGAAATCGAGGAACATCTACTTCATGTAGCTAAAGCTGATCCGTGGTTACGGGAAAATCCGCCGACATTTGAATGGGGTGGGAAGTCAATGATCGTTGATCGTGGTGAAATCTTCCCTTCTCTAGAGGTCGATCCTACCCACCCTGGTGTGAAACAGCTAGCGTCTGCTCACCAAGCAATTCAAGATAGCGAGGTAGTTGTTGATGTTTCTCCAACAGTAACAGATGGTGGTTGGCTTGGTGCTGCTGGAATTCCAACAGCAATTTATGGACCAGGAAACTTACAAAATGCACATTCAGTAAATGAGCAGGTTTCAATTGAACAGCTTATTGAGTATACGAAAGTTATTTTAAAGTTTATATATGAATGGTGCCATACGAAACGCACTTGAAAATAGGGGCATGAAGTGACACTACCATGAAAGAAGAGTGAAAAGGCATCTTTTATGAGCTCATCTAAAAGGAGGTAATTTAATGAAATTCAGTCAAAGACTTTATGACAAGGTTCTACCGATATGGAATCGAAATCATACCCATCCATTTGTACTTCAAATGGGGGATGGAACATTAGAAAAGGAAAAGTTTCGTTTTTACATGATTCAGGATTATTTATATTTAATTGAGTATGCAAAGGTTTTTGCCTTAGGTGCAGTGAAGGCAACAGATCTTGAAACAATGGGGAAATTTGCTGCATTACTTCATTCAACACTGAATGAAGAAATGGAGCTTCATCGTCAATATGCAAAACGATTTGATATTTCTGTTGTAGAGCTTGAAACAGCAAATCCGTCACCAACAACACTGGCTTATACACATTACATGCTCCATGTTAGTCAAAATGGAACACTTGCTGAGCTTGTTTCCGCGCTACTTCCATGTATGTGGAGCTATTGGGAGATTGGGAAAGAGTTAAATCAAAGAAAAGGTGCAAGTGAACATGAGTTTTATGGTGAGTGGATAAGTATGTACGCTTCAGATGAGTTTGGTCAGCTTGCTACATGGTGTATCGACTTAATTGATCAATTAGCTGAAGGTAAGTCAGAATCAGAGCTTGAGAAACTAGAGGACATTTTTCTCAATACAACTCGTTTTGAATATATGTTTTGGGATATGGCCTACCACGAAGAGATGTGGCCGACAGATGAATAAGTCAGCCTTAAAGTTTCAAAATGTTAGCTTTCACTATGAAGAAGGAAAAAACCCGATCCTCAAAGATTTTGATATACATATTAGCGAAGGTGAGTTCGTGAGTATAATTGGACCAAGCGGTTCTGGGAAAAGTACATTATTTAAGTTAGTTACAGGATTGGAACAGCCAACAGAGGGCGAGATTTTTCTAAGGGATCAATTGGCTACTAATCGTCTTGGGCAGGTTGGCTACATGCCACAGCAAGATCTGCTTTTACCATGGCGGACAATTGTCGAAAACGCCGCCCTTCCATTAGAAATAAAAGGAATTAAAAAACGTGAAGCACATCAGCAGGTTCTTGAATTACTTGATGCATTTGGCTTAAAGGGTGTTGAAGACTGTTATCCGAGTGATTTATCTGGAGGGATGAGGCAAAGGGTTTCGTTTTTACGGACTATTTTAACTGGTGCTCAAGTCTTACTGTTAGATGAACCTTTTAGCGCCCTTGATGCAATCACACGAATTTCTTTGCAAGAATGGTTATTAGCTCAATGGCAAAAGCGGAAGGAAACAATTCTTTTTATTACACATGATGTGAATGAGGCGCTGTTTTTATCAGATCGAATCTTCGTTTTTACGGAAACGCCAACTAGTAAAATAGAAGAAGTTAAGGTTCCGCTCGGACGTCCGCGAAACTTAAAGGATTTGAATAAGCCTGCATTACTGGAGATGAAGGATTATTTGATTGACCAGCTTCGAACGAGGATGAAGCTATGAGTGTTTTGAAAAAATATGCCGCAGCATGCCTTCTGGTTAGTTGCTTTTTATTAATCTGGGAGGTAGGGGCTAGACTGATAGATTTGGGGTTCATTCTACCAGCGCCAACTGATATAGTTCGTAAACTTTGGGAATTAAAAGGTCCTTTATTTGTTGATCATTTACCTGCAACTTTGTTAATTATTTTTATCGGTTTATTCTTATCAATTGTTTTTGGAGTCGGCTTAGCGGTGTGGATGAGTGTAAGTAAAATGGTTGAAAGAACGTTTTATCCAATAATCATCGCGTCACAAACGATACCAATTATAGCTCTTGCACCAATATTTGTCCTTTGGTTCGGTTATTCGATCTGGAGTAAGGTTGTCGTGACAGTTCTTATTACGTTTTTTCCAATAACAGTAAACACATATGATGGGCTTCGCTCAACGAGTAAGGAATACAGAGATCTATTATTAACAATGGGAGCAAGTAAAAAGGATCTTTTCTTTAAGTTACAAGTACCCTCATGTGCCCAGCATTTCTTCTCTGGCTTGAAGGTTGCAGTTACACTCAGCGTGATTGGTGCAGCGATTGGTGAATGGATTGGTGCTCAAGCTGGTTTAGGCTATTTTAGTAGACGAATGATGACACAGTTTGATGGGGCAGGTGTTTTTGCTCCGATTGTTTTGCTATCTGCAGTAGGAATTATCTTATTTATTTTCGTCGTTTACTTAGAAAAAAGAACATTAAAATGGAGGAAAACAAAATGAAAAAGTTATTATTACTTATTTTATGCTTTATGCTTGGTTTACTGACAGCATGCTCAAGTGGTGAAAGTACTTCAAAAGAAAATGCAGGAGAAGAAAAAGAAGTAACAAAGGAACTAAAGGATGTTAGTATTATGTTGGATTGGTATCCAAATGCGGTTCATAGCTATTTGTATGTTGCCCAAGAAAAAGGATATTTTGAAGAGGAAGGACTAAATGTAGACATTCAATTCCCGGCAAATCCTACAGATCCGATAAATCTAGCAGCTGCAGGTCAAATAACACTAGGAATCTCTTATCAACCTGATGTGATTATTGCTCGTGCTAATCAAGATGTAAAGATTAAGTCTGTTGGTGCAATTGTTCGCTCACCATTAAATCGAGTAGTTTATCTTGAGGAAAGTGAGATTCAGTCTCCAAAGGATTTAGAAGGAAAAACTGTTGGTTATCCAGGGATACCGCTAAATGAATCTCTTATTAATTCTATGGTAAAAGCAGATGGTGGGAATCCTGATAACGTTGAAATGGTTGATGTTGGCTTTGAATTAGGGTCTTCCATCGTTAGTGAAAAAGTAGATGCAGTGATTGGAGCATATATCAATCATGAAGTACCTGTATTAAAGCATGAAGGCTATGAAACTCGTAATCTTAACCCAACTGAATATGGTATTCCAAGCTACAATGAGTTAATAGCAGTTACAAGTGACAAAACATGGGAAGAAGAACAAAATAGCATTAAAGCATTTTGGCGTGCTGCAACAAAGGGCTATGAATTTACAGCTGAAAACCCTGAAGAAGCATTAAACATACTATTAAGTAATCAGGATGAAGCCAACTTTCCACTAGTCGAAGAGGTAGAAGTACAAAGCTTAGACATACTATTACCACTTATGGAATCAGATGAAGGCTTTGGAAGCCAAAGTAAGGAACAATGGGAAGATACAATTAACTGGATGAAAGAGTCTGGGTTAATTGAAAAAGAGCCAGCTGTGGATGATATATTTGTTAATATTACTGAGTGATTGAACGTACGTGCTTCATTTAATGGAGCACGTTTTATTATTTTTAAACTGTCCCATAATGAATAAGTAGTATATGCTAGAAAAAAATCGTATATAAGAAAGGAAGGAGAGTAGTATGAAAAACAAAATCCAAAAAATAACATCTAACTTATGGTTCGATACACAAGCAGAAGAGGCGGCACAGTTTTATACTTCAATCTTTAAAAATTCCAAAATCGGAAGAATCACTCATTATAAAAAAGCGAGGCATGAAATCAACGGGATATCTGAGAGAACAGTAATGACCGTGGAATTCCAACTAGAAGGACAGAAATTCGTAGCGTTAAACGGTGGCCCTCAATTTAAATTCACAGAAGCAATTTCATTTATTGTTAACTGTGAGTCACAAGAAGAATTAGACTATTATTGGGGAAAACTCTCTGAAGGTGGAGACGAAAAAGCCCAAGTGTGCGGTTGGCTAAAGGATAAGTATGGGGTTTCGTGGCAAATTATTCCTGACTCCCTATTCGAAATGGTAAGTGACCCTGATTCAGAAAAATCAGAAAGAGTAATGAAAGCAATGCTCCAAATGGAGAAAAAAATAGATATCAAAACTTTAAACGAAGCCTTTGATGGATAGGGTAATAATAGGAGGAAGTGATTAAAGCATCTTTTAAAAACTTGCTGTGCAATAAAGTAACACTGCAATTGATGTAAACAAATATGTCACAATTTTGTTGTAGGAAAGCCCAAGTTTACAGTTATCCATCTCTGATGTGTAATTATTAACTGTTGGTAATCTTTTGAAAAAATGGTTGTTAATTAAGTGAATTTTGTAATACTATATATATGTAAGAGAATTTCATAATTAGAGGTGAGAAGAGATGAGTAGAGTTGAGGCGAGTAATAAGCTAGATTTAGACCGTATTGTGTTTATTGGTAGGACGTATGAAGAATATGTTCAAATGTTTTCATTAAAAGAAAATGAGCTAAAGGGAAAAAGGATTTTAGAATGTCCTTCAGGAGCATGCTCCTTTACTGCAGTTGTAAAGGAAAAAGGTTTTGATGTAACAGCATGTGATATCGCATACACTGTTCCAATAGAAAGCTTATTAAAAAAGGGTTTAAACGATATTGTCCATGCCATGGAGGGTATGGAGAAGATAAAACATGGATATAAATGGGATTTTTTTAGTAGTATAGAAGAGTTGAAAAATCAACGAATAAGAGCATTAAAAGATTGCACAGCTAGTATGAAGAAATTTCCTAGGCAATACGTAACAGCAACACTCCCCCATTTGCCTTTTCAAAACAATGAATTTGATTTCACTTTATCTGCACATTTTCTATTTATGTATGGGGATAGACTAGATTATTCCTTTCACCTTAAAACATTGAAAGAGCTATTAAGAGTTACAAAAGAAGAACTCCGTATTTTTCCGCTTGTTGATTTAGAGGGGAAAAGATATGAGCGTTTAGAAGAATTGCTAAGTGAACTTGGTAGTGGAATTAGATTTGAAGAGGAAAAGGTTTCATATGAATTTCAGACAAATGCGCATACCATGTTGAAAATATATAAGAACTAAATGAAAAAGGCTGTGTGACATCCACACAGCTTTTTTCGATCTGAAATTATATTTTCAACTCTATTTTAGCGTCTTTTCGAAGTTCTTCTACTTTAGCACCAAGTTTTTCTTGCGTTTTTTGTTGCTCAAGCTGAACTTTTAAAGTTTCTTTAACATCTTCGTATTTCGGTGTTTCTTGACCTTCTGCAACTGAACTAACCATAGAATCATAATACTCTTTCAACTCTTCTTCTTTAACCTCTTCAACTTTTAAGTCTTTTTCTACATATTGGCTATATCTAACTTTATCAGCAATTTGACTTTTTAGTTCTTCAAGTGAAAGGTTAGTATCTTTTAAAGCTTTTTCAAATGCCTCGT
Source organism: Metabacillus bambusae (assembly GCF_017497975.1). Classification (GTDB taxonomy): domain Bacteria; phylum Bacillota; class Bacilli; order Bacillales; family Bacillaceae; genus Metabacillus; species Metabacillus bambusae. The sequence goes on from NZ_JAGDEL010000008.1 coordinate 152,500, forward strand.
CATTCTCATATTGAGCTTTGATCGTATCTAAATCTTTATTAATTGCCTCTTCAGTCGCTTTATATCCTTTTTTATCAATTTCTTGCATGAGCAAAGTCTGTCCTACAAGGCTTTCAAGTGTATAGTCTTTTAATTGTTTTGCTGTTTCATCTGTCGTTGGGTCTTGTCCCATTTGTTGAAATTGTGTTTGCGAAATACTTAATGCTTCATTGTATTCAGAACCCTTAATCTCTTGACTATTAACAATAGCAACTACACTATCATCCTTTACTTTTTGAGCCTCAAGTTTCTTTTGCATTTCTTCAGCATCAGCAGCAGTTTGTTCTTCGGTAGCCTTTTCCTCTGTTGATTCTTCAGTTGTTTTTTCGGATGTTGCTGTTTTCTTCTCTTTTTCTTCATCATCATTACATGCAGCAAGTGAGAATGCTAATAGCCCCATTAATAATGTAAGTAGTATTTTTTTCATCTGTCGTTCTCCTTTCGCTATTAAGGGAAGAAAATCTCCTTATCTAGACGTACATAATTGGAATTGTATAACAATTAGAAGAAAAATGAAAGGTTCTTTACTAGGAAAGTAAGAAATAAATCAATATTCCTAAAGAAAGTATTCGATTTTTATTAATCGTTTTCCTTTTAAGTCTATCATGTTAGTTCAAATAAGTAGTTAGAAGGATTTTAAATAAAGGAAAGCTTTAGAAAAAATATTATAGGGCTAAAACTAGTAACTATTTAGAAGTGAAAAGAGCTAAAGTTGTTTTTTAACTAGAGGATATAAAGGTTTTCAATCTCCGGAAAAAGCGGAGGCGACTGTTTCAGCTAAGAGCCTCCGCTAAATCATGAGAGTTTTAGTTTATATGTCACTTGGGCTTTGTTCTTTAGGATATGCCATTCTCCACATCCCGATATCCTTAAACCCTAGTCTTTTGTAAATTCGACCAGCCTTAGGATTATCATAAAACAAGCAAAGTGATTTACCTTCTGACAGTAGTACCTTGCATAGCTCTGTCATAACGATAGATGCAAGACCTTTCTGTCGTTCAGAAGGATGTGAGCATACACCAACGACCATGCCAGAATACTGATTTTCAGCTGTTGTCGAGGCAATGGAAAGAATGTTTCCTGCTTCATTCTCAATATAGAAGGAACGGCCAGTTTTTGATTCAAGTGTACGTATAAAGCTTTGTTTTGATGCTGAGCTAAAATTAAATTCCTTAATTTGTTCCTGAAGCTCAAAGACCCTCTCTACTTCATCTAGGGTTGCTTTTTTTACTGGATAATCAAGTGTTACTTCTTGAATCGAAAGGCTGTCTTTTAACTCAGCAAAATAAGTTAACTTCACTTTGTTTAATGGGATTAGTTGTTGAATACTGCTTACGATTTCATCTTTTCCAGAGACCATCATTAGTTCAGGGTCCGCTGAAATGACTTCTATCATTTTTGTTAAATCAATCACAGATTTTGCGTAAGGAATGTAGGAATTCTGATACCGTAGCAAGACCCCCTCAATTTCTCCAGTATTGTCAAATTGAGCATAAATATCTTGAAAGTCTGCTTCATAACCAAAATTTTCAATATCACCAATAATAAATAGGTTCATTGCCCGTTCTTCTAACAAAAATTCCATGATCTTTTCATGATCAGCTGATGTACATCGTCTAAACAAAGCACTCCCTCCCATTTCAATTTGTTTATTTAAGAGGTAATTATACAAACGTTTTTAAAAAGTGCAACTGTTTTTTTACATTTTATACCTTAGGTGAATATCATAAAGATTTTGAATTTTTGGTTATCATCATTCTTGAAAATAAGGGATGAGAAGCGATAAAGCTTCCTGAGACGCTTTTAAGAAGATATAACTCCTAATGGTAACGCTTACACTAACTAATTGGAAGAAATGCTTACAACATTTCCTTAAGTCCTTGAATATGAAATTCAGCGTGTTAGTATTAAATCGTTAGCGAAAATACGAACAAAAATACGAACGATATTGGAGAGATGAGATGCTACACAATAAAACAATCGCATTTTTGGGTGCAGGGTCAATGGCGGAAGCAATGATCTCTGGTTTAGTAAAATCAGGGAAAATCGCAGCGGAACAAATCATTGTGACAAATCGTTCCAATCAAGAACGATTATCTGCTTTAGAAAGCAATTATGGAATTAAAGGGGTTAAACGAGAAAATCTCCAGTTTGATCAAATAGATATTTTTATCTTAGCTATGAAGCCAAAAGATGTTGATAAAGCATTAATCGACATAAAAAGTCATATCAAGCCAAATCAGCTCATATTATCTGTTTTAGCGGGAATTACAACATCATACCTTGAACAAAATCTCCATAAAGGCCAGCAAGTAGTTAGAGTTATGCCGAATACGTCAAGTACAATCGGAGAATCAGCTACTGCAATTTCCCCAGGTCATGAAACAGCCGATGAAAATGTGAATTTAACGAAAATCTTGCTTGAATGTATTGGTGCAGTATACAAGATTGAAGAAAAAGATATGGATATCTTTACAGGACTTGCAGGAAGTGGTCCAGCCTATTTCTATTATTTAATGGAGCATATGGAACAACAAGGTGTTCTTGCTGGACTAAATATTGAAACAACAAGACAAATTATTGCGCAAACTATTGTAGGTGCTGCAAAGATGATCCAAAGACAGGACAAAACACCAACTGTTTTACGGGAAAATGTTACGTCGCCAAATGGTACAACAGCTGCTGGACTTGATGCGCTTGATGAAAATGGTGGAGGAATCGCAATCTCTAAGGCTGTTGAGCATGCTGCGAAACGCTCGAAAGAGATTAGCAAGCAGTTACAAGAAAGTCTGTTAGTTGGTTCTTTAAAATAAAAGCTCTTTTCTTAGAGATTGTTGCTTTAGAACGAAAACTATTTAACGTTGATTGGAGCGGATTGCGACACTGCAGGCGTTTACGCCGAAGATGCTCACCGCCTGCCCCGCGGAAAGCGAGCATCTCTCGCTGCAATCAACCACCCCGAACTACTTGGTAAATAGCAACAAAGTTTACCAAAACAGTCAAAATAAAAAATCGAAATAAGTAACCTCGCTTGCTTAAAATGGAAAAGGTTCTCTTATCTTATTAAATTACTATAGGACTAAATACTTTACTAAATTTTTTATGTCTAGCTTAAGCGCCTAGCACTAGTAAGCAATCCATAAATGAATACAAAGAAAGCCTTAAATGATGGATTAACCGATGATTCAAGACGCTAGCGCTTCGGACTAAAAACTGACTCAGGAGTGATAGAATGGCGACCCTAGACAATGAGAAAAAACGGGTTGTAATAAAAGTAGGAAGCAGTTCCTTAACTAGTCGACATGGAGAAATTAGTCGACGTAAATTAGAAAAATTAGCAGATGAAATAGCGTTACTTAAAGATGAGGGACATGAAATTGTATTTGTTTCATCTGGAGCTGTTGCTGCAGGCTATCGAAAGTTAGGCTGTATTGATCGACCAACATCATTACCAGAAAAACAAGCTGCAGCTTCGATTGGCCAAGGCTTATTAATTGAAGCCTATTCAGAAATATTTTTATCCCACGGTTATGTAGCTTCACAGATATTAATCACACGTAGTGATTTTTCTGATGAATCACGTTATAACAATGTTCGAAATACGTTAAATGTCTTATTAGAACGTGGAATTATTCCGATTGTTAATGAAAATGACACGGTAACAGTTGATCGCTTAAAGTTTGGTGATAATGATACATTATCTGCTAAAGTTGCAGGGTTAATAGAAGCAGATCAATTGATTATCCTTTCTGATATAGATGGTTTATATGATTCAGATCCTCGTAAAAATGATGAAGCGAAACTGCTCGAGAAAGTATACGAGATTACACCTGAAATAGAAGAAGGTGCCGGTGAATCTGGAAGTGAAGTTGGCACAGGTGGAATGAAATCAAAAATTGATGCCGTAAAAATCGCGATGGCTTCAGGTATTTCGACTTTTCTAGGTAAAGCAAGCATACCGAATATTTTAGGTGATGCAGTAAATGGAGAGGCAAGAGGAACGTATTTTGAAGTGACAAATGAGACAATTAACTTAAATCAGAAAAAGCAATGGATAGCGTTCCATTCTGGACCTGAGGGAGAACTTGTTATTAATCAAAAGATAAGAATGTCAATTGCTGATCATAAACATAGTATTTATTCATCAGATATCGAGGAAGTAAAAGGACAATTCGAAAAAGGTGCGGTTATTCGAATTATTGATCATCTAGGTGAAAGGATCGGCTTAGGAGTTGTAAATTACTCGAATGAAGATTTGGAAAAATTAAGTGAAATTACAGGTGAAGAGGTAGAAAGACTCGAGGTTGTTCATTTTGATGACCTAGTATGTGAACTTGAATTGTCCTTACCTGTTGGAGTTTAAAAGGAGGAATTGCATGAATGTAACAAAAGAACAAACAAACGTTGAAGCACAAGCGATTGCAGCAAAGAAAGCAGCAAAAAAAGTTAGCTTACTATCAAATGAAGAAAAAAATGAAGCATTGCACATTTTAGCTGATAGATTGGAAAAAAATACTCAAGACATTTTAGATGCAAATGAAAAAGACTTACAAGAAGGTCGTGAAAAAGGCTATGAAGAGGCGTATTTGGATCGCCTCGCCCTTTCGAAGGAACGCATCACTGATTTTGCAGAAGGACTTCGTCAGGTTGCAAAATTAGAAGATCCCACAGGGCGAACACTTTCGAACTGGACACTGGATAATGGATTACTAGTAAAAAAAGTATCCGTTCCCTTAGGTGTCATTGGTATGATTTATGAAGCTCGTCCTAATGTAACAGTCGATGCAACAGGCCTTGCCCTTAAATCAGGAAATGCCATTATACTAAAAGGCGGATCATCTGCTTTATCATCAAACAAAGCAATCGTGCAGGTTATGCATGAGGCATTAAATGAAACAAAAATCCCGCAGGAAGCTGTTCAATTTATTGCAAGTACAGATCGTGTGGCAACACAGCAGCTCTTTACAATGAAGGAACACATTGATGTGTTAATTCCTAGGGGTGGAGGCTCATTAATCAATGCAGTTGTAAATAACGCAACAGTTCCAGTACTTGAAACAGGTGTCGGTAACTGCCATTTATATATTGATGTTGAAGCAGATGTTGAAAAAGCATTAAACATTCTTGTTAATGCAAAAACAGACCGTCCAGCTGTATGTAATGCACTAGAAACAGCCATTATTCACAAGGAATGGCTAGATAAAAACAAAGAAGCACTAGATGCTACCTTCAAAAAACATAATATTACGGTTCATGGTGATGAAACGGCACTTAGATACATCCCTAATGGAGTAATAGCAACTGAAGAAGATTGGGCAAATGAATATTTATCTTTAGATATTGCTGTTAAAACTGTAAACAATATTGAAGAAGCAATTGATCATATTGAAACTTATGGAACGAAGCACTCTGAAGCGATCATTACTGAAAACAATGATACAGCAAAAACGTTTATGAATTTAGTCGATGCTTCAGCGCTCTATCATAATGCTTCCACTCGCTTTACAGACGGTGGGGCACTAGGTTTTGGAGCGGAAATTGGAATCTCAACACAAAAGCTGCATGCTCGTGGACCAATGGGATTACCCGCATTAACAACTGTTAAATTTATAATGTCCGGTAATGGACAGATACGATAATATAGTTAGTCGAAAAGGATGATCGTACATGTTAATGTCGATCATCCTTTTTTTGTTGTATAGGAAATTATAAAATTCTTGTACTGTGGATAAGTGCTAGGCATCCAGCGCCTAGCCCCTCTTGGGTCTACAGCCACTTAAGAATTGAAGGTAAAGAACACCTTCTATTCTTAAGCGTCTTATTTGCCTGAGGCTGTTCAAGGCGCTTGGGCTTTTGTTCTTGAAAAACTTATAAAAAGATGCCAAGTTTTCTACTGTTTTTATTTTCTAAAAATTTTAATAGCTTAAACTGTTGACTATGTTTCTATTAATGTTATAATCTTTAACATAATGATGTCAGATAACCTAACAATGAAGAGGTGAGTAACATGAAAAAGATTGAAGCAATCATCAGACCTCAGAAGATAACCGAGACAATTAAGAGCTTAAAAAATATAGGAATAACAGGTTTTACAGTTTCACAAGTAGTAGGAAGAGGGAAGCAAAAGGATACGAAGGGTGTATACCGTGGAAAGAATTATAATGTAACACTGCACCCGAAGATTAAGCTTGAAATCGTCCTATCCGATCACATGGTTGATCAAACGATCAAAACAATCATTGCTAATGCTCAAACAGGTGAAGATGGGGATGGGAAAATTTATGTATATCCAATCCTTGAAGCATATAACATTCGTACAGGTGAATCTGATGAAACTATCGATGATCTTTCAGTAAAGGAGGGGATGTAAAGTGGAGATTATTCATTTAAATACAGTTTGGATTGTGATTGCAGCTGCGATGGTTTTATTTATGGAAGGCGGCTTTAGTTTATTAGAAGCGGGTTTAGTCCGCACGAAGAATGCTGTTAACGTTACAATGAAAATCTTCGTTGATTTAACAATAGGTGCCTTAGCATTTTGGCTTTTTGGATTTGGGATTATGTTTGGACAAGATGCTTTTGGATTTATTGGGACAAGTTTATTTGGAAGTCCGGAAAAAATATCTCTTAGTATGGAGCTGCCGAGTGAAGCATTTGTGCTTTTTCAAATGGGTTTTGCAATAGCCTGTGTTTCGATTATTTCAGGTGCAGTTGCTGAACGAATGAATTTTAAAGCTTACATTATTACGGCTGCTCTTATTACGCTTATCATTTATCCTTTATCAGGACATTGGATATGGAATAGTGAAGGTTGGTTAGCAAAGCTTGGTATGAAGGACTTTGCTGGTTCAGCGGCCATTCACGCAGTTGGAGGTTTTGCAGCGTTAGCAATGGCTAAATTATTAGGTGCAAGAAAAGGGAGATTTAATTCAGATGGTACGGTGAATGTTTTTGCACCTAGTAATATACCATTAGCATCAAGTGGTGCATTTATTTTATGGTTCGGTTGGTTTGCATTTAATAGTGGAAGTACACTAGATGCCACAAATACTTCCTTAGCATCAATTGCAATTAATACAATGCTAGCAGGTGCTAGTGGTGGTACAGTCACTCTATTATTGACAATGAATAAGTTCGGAAAAGCAGATCCAAGTATGACGATAAATGGTGTTCTTTCAGGTTTAGTCGCGATAACAGCTGGTTGTGCTTTCGTTGATCAGTGGAGTGCGATTATCATAGGTGGAATTAGTGGAATCATCGTTATTTATGCAACACTATTAATCGATAACATAAAAATTGATGATCCTGTTGGAGCAGTAGCAGTTCACGGCTTTAATGGAGTGTTTGGAACAATAGCTGTTGGCTTATTTGATACATCAGCAGGATTATTTACAACAGGTCAGGTTTCCTTATTAGGTGTTCAGCTTCTAGGTGCGGCTGTCGTAGCTGTATGGGGTTTAATTGGTGGGGCTGTTATTGCAAAAGTAGCAGAGGTAACTGTTGGCTTACGCGCTACAGAAGAAGAGGAAGAGGAAGGGCTTGATATGTCCTATCACGGCATTCCTGCTTACAATGAACTTGAGCGGTTTACAGACCTACCAACAAGTCTTTACAATTTTGAAGAATCTACTGGTATTACCATTGCTCGAACGGAGCAAAAACAAGTTGTAGGCAAGGTTTTTGCGGATTAATGATTAGTTAAATCGTAGCTAAATACTAAAAATAAGACCCAGTAACGCAAAATACTGGGTCTTATTTTTATGTCCAACATTCAATCATTTCCCTAATTTACTATGGTGTCTTGCATAAACGAAATAAATAATCAATCCAATGCAAATCCAAATAACAAAAGAAATCCATGTGATCACTGGCAAGCTTGTCATTAAATAAATACATAATAAGGCACTAATAGCAGGAAGAAAAGGAACAAACGGCACTTTAAATGCTCGTTCTAAATCAGGGTGTGTTCTTCTAAGCGCGATAACTGCAATTGAAATTAAAGTGAATGCTGCTAATGTTCCCATATTAACTAAGTGAGCTAATGTAGTTAAATCTACAAAACCTGCAATCAAAGCTGCGATTAATCCCGTCATCCAAGTATTTTGGAAAGGAGTTTTAAACGTTGGATGAACCTTAGAAAGCTTTTTAGGTAATAGTCCGTCACGACTCATTGCGAAAGAAATTCTAACCTGAGCATACATCATGACAAGTAATACCGTCGTAATTCCTGTAATCGCTCCAACAGATATAATTCCAGCAAGCGAGTTTTGTCCAACAAATTGAAGAGCAAAGGTTACAGGATCAGAAACATTTAGTTGTGAATATGGAACCATCCCTGTTAAGATTAACGCTACAATGATATATAACCCCGTACAAACGGTTAGCGATGCAATGATTCCGATTGGAACATCACGTTGTGGACGTTTTACTTCCTCGGATGCAGTAGCTACTGCATCAAATCCAATATATGCAAAGAAAACAGTTGCTGCGCCAGTAATAATTCCTTCAAATCCAAACGGTGCAAACGGAGTCCAGTTTTCTGGCTTTACATAAAAAATCCCTGAAACGATGAAGGCAACAATAACAGCCAATTTGATAAACACCATAATGTTATTAACACGTGTACTTTCTTTAATTCCCTTTGACAACAACGCTGTTATTAAGAAAATGATGATGATAGCTGGTAAGTTAATCATTCCCCCTTCACCAGATCCTGGTGCAGAGGTGAGGATTGCAGGTAATGTAATCCCGAAGCCTTCTAAAAGTGCTTGAAAATACCCAGACCAACCAGTAGCAACAGCTGCTGTTGCTAGTAAATATTCAAGCATCAAGTCCCATCCGATTAAAAAGGCAAAAATTTCCCCAAGTGTCGCATAGGTGTACGTATACACACTACCTGAAATAGGAACTGATGATGCAAATTCAGCATAACAAAAAGCAGCGAGAGCACAAGCAATGCCCGATAAAATAAACGATAGGACAAGAGCAGGACCAGCTGATTCTGCAGCAACCACCCCTGTTAAAACGAAAATTCCTGTACCGATAATGGCCCCAATCCCTAACATTGTTAAATCGAGTGCACTAAGTGTTCGATTAAGTGATTTTTGATTACTTTGTTGGATTAGTTGTGAAATTGATTTTTTTCTAAAAAGTGAACTCATAAATCCTCCAAGTTAAAAATGTTCTAAGAAAAACGCACAAATTGTAGTATATTGTCGAATATTCTAAAAGTCAATACTTATCTGACTATTAACATGTTTAATGCAATTACGAAGAGGACAAATCAAATCTATTTACAAAAAAGAGGATGACTCTTTCGTCATCCTTCTTATTCTTGCATTTATTCTTAAATTTAACCTACTATTAGTGACATAATTAATCCAAGGTAAGTAGCGATGATAAAAATGACACCAAATCCTAGAGCAATCCAAGGAGAAACCCTTTTGTAAAAACTTACAAAAATCATGGCTAAAAACATAAAAGCAATGATCATGATAAGAATACTTTGGAATCCTCCAGAGAACTGGACTGTAAATGGAGCAACTACCTCATGACCTAGCAATAACTCTACCCAGATGGCGGCTCCTTCTTGAATGACAGTGGCATTAACTTGGTGCGGTGGTGGTAATGTTCCTAAGACACCAGTTATGAAAAAAACAATCATTAGTATTACAGTCTCAGCTTGTACCCACTTTTTTGCATTAAACCCTGAATCTATTTTTGCTTTTCTTGAAAGGATTCCATTTATAAATGCAAATGCTAAAACAGGGATAATGCTAAGATGTTTTATTAAAAGCATTTGACCATACGGCAATACCCAAGCATTCGCATAATCTCTCGGTTCAATCACAAAGAACATAAGGAAGACCCCACTCATTGTTGTCATGAAAAATAAAATGATTGAAAGTGGTGTAAACCAACGTAAAAAGGAATGCCAATTTTTAATGCTGTTAGCTAACCAGCCTACATGAATAAGAACTCCAACCCAAATGGTAATTGTTAAGAAATGAATTGAATGTGTGAAAAGGCCTGGCAATAAATCCAGTGTTGAAGCATGGCTCGCATAACCTACAGAAACGATCATCAATAGTAAAAAGAGTGCTTGTAAGTATTTGGAGCCTTCTACATAAATAATCATCCATAAAAATACAGCAAAAAAACTTCCATAAAGCCAGGCAATACCAACTTGAAACTCAGTTAGGATGGCATATGCACTAAAGCTTAATAGTCCTTCAGGTGCAAAAAATGAAATAACTTGAAGGACTGGAAAAAACGTGAAAATGATAATTCCTAAAACAGTTAATAGTAAGCTTTGTTTTGAAGCCTTAATGGATGGCTTTTTTGAAGCTGGTACAAATTGAAGCACAACATAGCCAACCAAATAAGAAAATAGCATGTACGTGACATATTCAGTCATTGGAATAAGCTGATTCATACATTACCTCTTTTTACGTAAAAGAATCCAAATACCGACCGCTAAAAGGACGACTAATACAATTACAGATATAGTAGAAAACAGTGAACTATTGTCCTTAACAGTTTCTGACGCAGCTTCTATTTCAGCTTTTTCTTCTACGGCTGTATCATTCTCTTCAGTATTCTCTTTAGTTTTGTCTACTTGTTCAGTTTCATCTTGAACTTCTTCTTCAATTTCAGTATTAGGAATGTTCACTGTAAAAGGAATATCCCCTGTTAATACATGCCCATCAGTTGAGGCGACTTGCCAAGTTAAAAGATAATTACCATTTTCGAGTGGTGCTGTTAATGAACCGATAATTTGTTTATCGTTGACAGAAGAATCAAGTTTGATTTCTTCTTGTTCCTTTACTAATGTCAATCTACCTTGATTTTCAATAGCTCCAGCAAATTCTACTTTAAGCTCACGTATCTCTTCAGTGATGATTTCTCCTTCACTTGGATATGAATCCGATACAGTCGTATGTGCTGATGCATAAATTGGACATGCCAAAATTAAACATATAATAAATAAAAACTTCTTCATAAACTCACCCTTATTTTTTTAATCTTCTTACCTTCTTTCATTTTAACATTAATTGCTTTCTTCATTATTAATACATTTCTAACAATTTAGCAAACAAGCCGAATAGGATAAGAGGCGTTTTATTTAAAATGGCTGTTTTCACAAACTTTGTTGCTATTAACCAAGTAATGGGGTTTGGTTGATTGCAGAGAGAGATGCTCGCTTTCCGCGGGGCGAGCGGTGAGCCTCCTCGGCGTAAACGCCTGCATGAGTCTAACTTGTCCCGCTACTCTAAGCAGGAGTCTCGCAATCCGTTCCAATCAACCTTAAGCAGTTTTCGTTCTAAAAGCAACAATCTCTTAGAAAAGAGTCTATATAAATAAATAGAATTTTCACCTTCATTATAGTTAATTTATTTTGTTGTCTTTAAGCAATTTAATATGCGGAAATATGAAAAATTCATAGAAAACTGTGCGAATGCCCTACCGTACAAGTCCCTATATTCATATTGTAGTAGTACAACGAAAGGGAGGAGTTGTTAATGAGTGGTGCAACTCCAGGTTACGGTTACGGTTACGGTGGTGGCTTTGCTTTAATCGTTGTTTTGTTCATTCCTATTAATTATTGTAGGTTCGGCTTTCGTTGGCTACTAAGAAGAATTGGAATTTCTTTTAGATAAATCACTTAATGGAGGAGTTAGAATGGGTTATGGTTATGGATTCGGTGGCTACGGCGGAGGCTGTGGTTACGGTGGTGGCGGATATGGCTATGGTGCAGGTAGAGGTTTCGCGCTAATTGTTGTATTGTTCATCCTTTTAATTATTGTTGGCGCAGCTTGGTTTTAATAAAACCTAGTAAAAGGGGTCTGACGAATTCGTCAGACCCCTTTTACTTATCGTGATAAAGCTGGCAAAGGAGATGATTTCTTAATGATAAACCAATTAATGATCAAAGGATGTGATAAACCATTCAATCTTGAATAAGAACAGTCTCCATCGTTAAGCCTTGAACAACTAATGGAACGAACTTCACAATTGTGAAGTTCGTTTTTTCTTCGATTTTCCATAGAGCGAATGTTCTTATTGCTGTAATTCATCTCAGATTAATAACAATTTAAGAAATAATGGAAATCGAATTGATAAATAGTTGATAAGGATCAAGTTGAGAGAAAACCACATAAAAACAACTAAAGTCATTTAAAAACAACATAATACAAAATATTTACATTGGCTTCACACCTAGTTAATATTGTGGATTTATATTGTATATATAAGTTAATTATTAAAAAGGGAAGTGAAAACAATGAAAAACCACACTTTTAAACTATTCATTCTATTGTTGTCAATCTTAGTATTGACTGCATGTGGAAATGCAAATTCAGAGGAGGCTACTACAAGTAACCAGGAAGGCGGACTATCAGGTGAATTAACTGTTTACACAGCGATAGAAGAAGAATTAATTCCTCAATATTTAGAAAAGTTTAAAGTGAAATACCCTGATGTTAAGTTAAATATTGTAAGAGATTCAACTGGGATTATTACTGCTAAGCTTTTATCTGAAGGAAAAAATACACAGGCAGATGTTGTATGGGGACTAGCTGCATCCAGCCTACTTGCACTTGATCAAAAGGATATGCTAGCAAGCTATACACCGAAAGGCAGTGACAAAATTCTTCCTTCCTTTAAGGATTCAAAAGAACCTCTCAAATGGGTTGGAAACACTTCATTTATGACAGGAGTAGTCGTAAATACCACGGAACTCGAGAAAAAGAATCTACCAATCCCTAAATCTTATGAAGATCTTATAAAACCTGAATACAAGGATATGATTGTCATGCCACATCCTGCTTCATCTGGGACAGGCTTTCTAACAGTATCCGCTTGGTTACAAATGATGGGGGAAGATAAAGGTTGGAAATTCATGAACGACTTACACGAAAATGTTGCTACCTATACCCATTCTGGTTCAAAACCAGCTAAATTAGCTGCATCAGGCGAATATGCAATTGGTATTACATTAGCATATAGCGGTGTTCAACAAAAGCAGGAAGGAGCTCCTGTTGAAGTCGTTTTACCAGAAGAAGGTCTTGGCTGGGATGTAGAAGCGAATGGTTTAATTAATAAAAATGAAATGAAAAATAAAGAACTAGCAAAGGCATTTCTTGATTGGGCAATCACTGATGACGTAATGAAAAAGTATTTTGATGCAAATGGATTCTCAACGATGGAAAATAATTTTGAACTACCAGATGGGTTCCCAGAGGGTGTCGAAGAAAAAATGTTTTCTGACAATGACTTAAACTGGGCAGCACAAAACCGTGACAGCATTTTAAAAGAATGGGACTCTCAATTTAGTTCAAAGGCTGAACCAACACAATAATTGTGTTCTTACATTGAGAATTAAAATCGAACTTGTGCATTTCAATTAAAAGGAGGATCTCCCTCATGACACAACCATTTTTAGAAATAGGTCAAATCTCAAAAGAATTCGGTGTTTTTAAAGCACTTGAGGATATTAGTTTTACGATCGATAAAAATGAATTTGTTTGCTTGTTAGGTCCAAGCGGTTGTGGGAAAACAACATTGTTACGTATTATTGCGGGATTAGAAACACCAAGCAAGGGTTTTATCAGGCTAGAGGGCAATGATTTAACAAGTTTACCTCCTTCGAAAAGAGATTTTGGAATTGTTTTTCAATCATATGCTTTATTTCCAAACTTAACTGCCTATCAAAATATTGAGTATGGCTTAAAAAATAGGAATCTAAAGAAAAAGGAAAGACAAGAAAGGGTTTACGAAGTACTTGAGATGGTGGATTTATCACATATTCAGAAAAAGTACCCATCACAATTGTCAGGTGGACAACAACAACGAGTTGCATTGGCAAGGGCAATTGCGTTGTCACCAAAGTTTTTACTATTAGATGAGCCTCTATCTGCACTAGATGCAAAGGTAAGAGACAAGCTGCGTTATGAAATTCGTGCAATACAAGAAAAACTTGGTATTGCGACGATTATGGTTACCCATGATCAAGAGGAAGCATTAACGATGGCTGATAAAGTCGTTGTCATGAATAATGCAAAGATTATGCAAATAGGTAGTCCACAGGAAATATATAATCAGCCCCACCACCCATTTGTAGCAGATTTTATTGGCTCTATTAATATGTGGAAAGCGGAAAAGCGAACGGCTGGAATTAACAAAATTATAGGTATTCGACCAGAACATGTTCAACTGTCACATGATGAAGGTGTAAAAACTCGATTAGAAAATATTGAATTTAGAGGCGCGAGTTACCGTCTTCAATTGTGTGTGGAGGACGTTTCCTCTCCACTGAATAAACAAATTCTTAAGGTAGATGTTTCGGCGGCAACAATTCATGAATACAGTCTAAGGAAGGATGGAACTGTATCGATTCAATTTCCGGAACCACATTTATTAACCTATGAAGAACAGGTGGTTATTTAAATATGGGACTAACACCATCAACTAAATTTTCAGCAAAAAAAATAAGACAAATGAACAGTACTAATGAAAGATTGCAAACGTTATTGATTATCTTTGTCCTTCTCTCCTTTTTTGCTGTATTAGTTTTGCCAATTAGTACCTTGTTTTCGCAAACGGTTTTTGATAACAAAGGTGAATTTGTAGGGCTCCATAATTTTATTGAATATTTTCAAACAGCATCACTTGTGACATCTTTGCAGCACACTTTATTTATTTCAACAATGACGATGGTAATATCTGTAAGCTTAGCATTTGTGTATGCTTATTCATTAACTAGAACAGAAATGGCTGGGAAAACAATGTTTAGGTATATTGCTTTACTACCATTGTTTGCCCCAACAATGATGCATGGAATTGCTTTAATGTATCTTTTTGGGAATCAAGGAATCGTAACAAATGGTTTCTTTGGTTTACTACCAGGCGTTGATATTGAATTATATGGGGCAACAGGCATTATTATGGCGGAAGTGATCTATACGTTTCCACAAGCATTTTTAATTCTGTATATTACCCTGCAACAAACGGATAACCGTTTATATGAAGCTGCAAATACTCTCGGAACGAAAATAGCGAAACAATTTATTACGATCACGTTGCCAAGTGCAAAATATGGAATTATTAGCACTATGTTTGTTGTTTTTACATTAAGTTTTACCGATTATGGAGCACCTAAAGTAGTAGGTGGTCAGTACAATGTGCTAGCAACAGATATCTATAAACAAGTAGTAGGTCAACAAAATTTATCGATTGGCGCCACTGTCGGTGTGATTTTAATGATTCCAGCACTTTTTGCTTTTTTTGTTGACCAAATTACACAACAAAAGCAATCAGCATATGTCACTGCAAAGTCAACTCCTTATAAAGTGGTAAAAAATAAAGGAAGAGATCGAATTGCCTTGCTTTATTGTTTAAGTATTTCAGGCTTTATCTTATTGCTGTTTCTTGCCGTTGCTATCGCAGCTTTTGCGAAAATGTGGCCGTATAACTTAATTTTCACCCTTGACCATTTCACATTTTCTAGTTTATCAGGTGATGGATTAGTAGCTTACAAAAACAGTTTAATTGCTGCTGCATTAACAGCAGTGATTGGTACGATTATTACATTTATATTTGCTTATTCGATTGAAAAACTACGCAAGCATGTTGGTTTAAGAAAGATAGGAAACTTGTTATCAATTATCCCACTAGCTCTCCCAGGACTAGTAATTGGGATAAGCTATATCTTTTTCTTTAGTAAGCCTGAGCTAACCATAATGGGAATGGCCATTACAAATCCATTAAATTTCCTATATGGCTCCATCGCCATTATTGTTATCGCGAATATCTTGCATTTCTATTCTGTTGCTTTTGTTACGGCAACGACATCTTTAAAAAAGTTAGATAAAGAGTTTGAGCTGGTGTCAGAGTCCATGGGTGTTCCTTTTTATAAAACATTTTTTAAAGTGACTGTACCGATGTGTCTCTCTGCGATTTTGGAGATGGCGATGTTTTTCTTTGTTAATTCAATGGTTACGATTTCTGCAGTTGTATTTTTATACACAGCAGACTTTAAGCTTGCTGCTATTTCAATTGTAAACATGGATGACGCAGGAAATTTAGCTTCAGCAGCAGCTATGAGTGTTTTAATTGTTTTAACAAATATAGTAGTTAGAGTACTGTATGAAATTGCTTTAAAAAGCTTAAGAACAAAAACAGAAAAATTGAAAGTATCTAAAGCAGTATAATTAACCTGAAAGGATGATTGTAATGAATAAAATTGAAGGAATTATTTTTGATTGGGCAGGAACGACTGTTGATTATGGTTGTTTTGCACCATTACATGTATTTCTTGAAGTTTTTGAAGACAAAGGTGTCAAGATCACATTGGATGAGGCGAGAAAACCAATGGGATTATTAAAGATTGAACATATTCAAGCGATCATGAAGATGCCTCGAGTGAAGCAAGCTTGGGAGAAGGTTTATGGAAATGTGCCAACAGAGAATGATGTTAATGAAATGTATCCACTATTCGAGGAAAAGCTTTTTAAAAGCTTAGCCCAATTTACAACACCTATACCTGGTGTATTGCAAGTAATTGATCAATTAAGAAGTAATGGACTTAAAATTGGTTCAACAACTGGTTACACAGCAGAAATGATTGAGATTGTTTCTAAAAATGCTGAGAAGGAGGGCTATGCTCCAGACGTGATTGCAACATCAGACCTCGTGAAAGAAGGCAGACCTTACCCATGGATGTGTTATTACAATGCAATGATGCTGGGGATTTATCCAATGTCTAAGCTCGTAAAAGTTGGAGATACAACAACTGATATGTTAGAAGGAAGAAATGCTGGAATGTGGACGGTTGGAGTGATATTAGGCAGTAGTACACTTGGCTTAACTCAAGAAGAAGTTAATGAAATGGAACGTTCACTATTGAAAGAAAAAATAGAGATTGCAAGAAATGAATTATATGCTGCAGGAGCCCACTATGTGATCGACTCAATAAAAGAATTACCACAATTAATAGAAACAATTGAAGAAATAAAAGAGCCTGTGCTTGTTTAAACAATAGGAGGGACTATCATGAATAATCCATATTTATTACTAACTCCAGGTCCATTAAGTACATCAGAAACTGTAAGGCTTGCAATGAGAAAAGATTGGTGTACTTGGGATCACGAATACATGCAATTAGTACAAAAAATCAGACAGCAATTGGTTAATATAGCTACACATCAACGCCACGAATATACGTCTGTATTAATGCAGGGGAGTGGAACGTTTACTGTTGAGTCAGTAATTGGTTCTGTTATACCAAGGGAATATTCGAAACTTCTCATTGCTACCAATGGTGCATATGGTAATCGGATTGCCCAAATAGCAGGTATTCTCGGGATTCAAACGGTGATAAGTCGAACAAATGAGAATGAACCGACAAATATTCTTAAAATTGAACAGTACTTACAAACTGATCAAACGATCACACATGTAGTAGTTGTTCATTGTGAAACAACAACAGGTATACTAAACCCAGTTGAAGAAGTATGTAAACTAGCAAAAACGTATAATAAAAAAACGATTGTTGATGCGATGAGCAGTTTTGGTGGAATTGAGATTGATGTACATGAATGGAAAATTGATTTTTTAATTAGCAGTGCGAACAAATGTATTCAAGGTGTTCCTGGTTTTGGATTCGTTATTGCAAGAATAGAAGAGCTAGAAAAATGTGAAGGAATTTCACACTCCTTATCGTTAGATTTATATGATCAATGGAAAACGATGGAGGAATCACATGGGAAGTGGAGATTTACATCACCGACTCATGTGGTAAGAGCCTTTGATCAAGCTTTACTGGAATTAGAAGAGGAGGGTGGAGTAAGAGCAAGACATAGAAGGTACAGTGAAAATCAATTAACACTTGTTGGAGGGATGAGCAAGATTGGATTTGAGCCTTTTGTTTTAAGAGAATATCAATCACCAATCATTACATCCTTCCAATTTCCGAATAGAGAATTTGAATTCATTCCTTTTTATCAGCACCTCAAAAAGGAAGGGTTTGTCATTTACCCAGGAAAGGTTTCAGAGGTTTTAACCTTCCGTATAGGTACGATTGGGGAAGTGTATAAAAATGATATCGAGCGATTAATACAATCCATTAAAAAATAGGAACACAAAAAGGAGCGGTTTTAAAATGAAGGTATTTTGCTTAGGTGGAGCTGGTAAAATTGCACGGGAAGCGGCTCTTGACTTAGTTATGTTTTCAAGCTTTGAACAAATCACTGTTGCAGACTACAATGAAGAAGAGGGACATAAAGTTGTAGAGTGGCTGAAAGATCCACGAGTTGACTTTGTAAAAGTAAATGTTCATGACCATCAAGATACGTTAGAAAAAATGAAAGGCTATGACATTGTCATGGATGGAACAACAATTACTCTAAATGGAAAAACAACAGCGTGTATAGCAGAAGCTGGCTGCCATGGCATCAATTTAAATGGATTTGGTGAGGAAGATGCTTACCACGAAAAATTTGTGATAAACGGAAAAACATGCTTGCCTGGTTTTGGAATGACTCCCGGTTTAACACAGCTAATGGCCATGCATGCTGCTAATCAGCTAGACTCCGTTGAAAGCGTAAGAGTGAGTCATGGTTCATACCGTCCTATTGCATTCTCTAAATCTATAACGGAAACAACTACATATGAATACGATCCTGCTCTACCTGGAAGAGTCGTTTATGAAAATGGGAAATTCGTTCAAGTGCCACCTTTTGCAAGACCAAGAGAAATTGAATTGCCAGAGCCTTATGGAAAAGGAACACAATATATCATTCCGCATGCAGAGACAAAAACATTGGCAAAAGCTTTAAAGCATAAAGATGTAAAGTTAATTGAAGTTCGTGGAACATGGCCTGAACAAAATATAAAGCTAGTCCGAGCATTATATGAATATGGAATTTTACGAAATGATAAGATCAATATTAATGGCATTGATATTGGTATCATGGATTGTATTTCACAGTATTTATATCAATCAAAAGAAGGTTCAGAAACAGACCTTTATGGCTATGCCCTTCACATTGAAGTGATTGGTGAAAGAGATGGTCAGAAAGCCAAGTATGTTCTAACTCATACACATCCTAAATCAGATGGCTCTGCCCGAGGGTGGGAAGGCTTACGCGCATATACACGAAATGTGGCGATTCCATTTGCAATTGCTACAGAAATGATCGCAAAGAACCATGTAGAGAAAATAGGAATCATCACTCCAGAAGAAGCGTTTAAAGAACCAGAAGGCTTTTTTAAAGAACTGGAAAAGCGTGGTATACTTGTACATGAGAAAATTGACATGTTACATGCACCCACTACAGTCTAACAATTGTCATTAGGGGGATTGTGATGTCTTTACTAGCAGAAGAGAGAAAAAAGATAATCATGGATTTACTTGAAGAAAATGAACAGGTAAAAGTAGCTGATTTAGCTATACAATTTCATGTTTCAACCGAAACAATCCGCCGAGATTTGGAAGAGCTAGAGTCTGAAAATAAGTTAAAAAAAGTTTATGGTGGAGCTGTGAAAATATCTAGAGAAAATGAAGAACCATCTTTATTTGAGCGAGAAATATTACGCGTTGAAGAAAAAAAGAGGATTGCACGTAAGGCTTTAGAATTTATCGAAGACGGTGACGTAATCGTTATCGATGAAGGAACAACCACCTACCAAATGGTTAATGGACTTTGTGATAAAAAAGGCATTACAGTCATAACGAATTCTTTTCCAGTCTCTTCTTTACTGATCTCACATGCAAATAAACAAATGTTTGATGGGGAGCTAATCTTCATTGGTGGAAAAGTACAATTCGACCATTACCGTTCATCAAGCTCTTTATCTGAAAAAATAGCAAAGGAATTTTTCCCGGATAAAGTGTTCATTTCGGCAGATGGACTAATACCAGATAAAGGTGTTATGAGTTATGACATAGAAAAAACACAGCTCTCAAAAATCTATTTAGAAAATGCGACAAAGAGTTTCTTATTGTTAGATCATTCAAAAATAGGGATAAAAGCAAGCTATCGTCTAGCCAGTCTAAAGGATATTGATTATATAATGAGTGATGTTCCAATTCCTAAAGATTGGAAAAATGAAGAAATCGACAGAAACAAATGGATTTCGTGTAAGTGAAGTGAATAGCTTGTAGAATATATTTAAATGACGAAGATGTAGTTGTAATAGAAGTTAACCAACCGTAATGAATAGGATTTTTAGGGCAGTCTACCATTAAATGGGATGCTGCCCTCATTTTGCTTACGAACAGATTAAGACGTTTTTTTTTCGTTCTCACCAATATGGATTAACGAATTTCTTTTAATCCAGTATTGGAAGCTATCTAGTGGAAATATTCCTCTGCGTTTAGAATTGTTCATTTGGATTACTACACTACCTTCTGTTACTTCTAAAATCTTTAATTTGTCCGAATTGCTAATGTTAGGGATAAAACTGCCTTTCAGTTCAAACTCCATATTGTTGTATAAATCCATTCTAGAAAACCTCCAATAATTAATATTTATCATTAAATTTCCCTGAATTTCATTTATTATCCATTTTCGTTATTTGATTTATCCGATTTTTAACAGGCAGTAAAAAATCCACCACAAGATGCTATAGAAGGAATTAAGATCGGTGGTGAAAATACCCGTAAAGATTCAATAGGTTTCGGTTTATATCAAAAGGAATATAAAAACCATTAGCGAATAAATAGATAGCCATACTTAAGAAAAATGTGACGTTTTTTTCAACTTCTAAATCTAAAGAAAGGTAGGAGGATTAAACCATTGTTAATAGTTAATAGAGCTTATTTAGATAATGCGTTAAAGAGCATATTTAATCATGGGGTGTAGAATTGACGAAAGCTCCTTGTTTAATCTTGATTGAATAATTGTAAAAAATGCTGCTCCATTCGTAGTGGTGGTTTTTATTTGATAAAATGTGTATATTGAATCGCTTCACTAAGAAAGGGGTACATCTATGACAACTAATAATGAAACAGTCCAACTAATCAAACAACTAGTGGAAATACCGAGTCCATCAGGTAATACGAATCAAGTGATCACATTCGTGGAGCACTATTTGAAAAGTTTTCATGTTGAAATGAATCGAAATAAAAAGGGGGGCTTAGTTGTAACGATTCCTGGTAGCAATAAAGAGCAGCATCGAATGCTAACTGCCCATGTTGATACATTAGGAGCAATAGTAAAAGACATTAAATCAAGCGGACGTTTAATGATTGATTTAATTGGTGGCTTTAACTACAACTCTATTGAAGGTGAATATTGTAAAATTGAGACAGCAAGTGGCAAAGTCTATACAGGTACAATCCTTATGCATCAAACCTCAGTACATGTTTATAAGGAAGCAGGAAAACTAGAGAGGAATCAAAAAAATATTGAAGTAAGAATTGATGAAAAAGTACATAATGCAGAGGATACACGTCTACTTGGTATAGAGGTTGGCGATTTGATTTCGTTCAATCCAAGAGTTGAAATCACAGATAGTGGTTTTATTAAGTCACGTCATTTAGATGATAAGGCAAGTGTGGCGTTGTTGCTCCAGCTTATAAAGCGGATTTCAGATGAAAAAATCAAACTTCCATATACAACCCATTTTCTAATTTCAAACAATGAAGAAATTGGATATGGTGGGAACTCAAATATTCCTTCTGAAACAGTTGAGTATTTAGCTGTTGATATGGGTGCAATTGGTGATGGTCAAGAAACAGATGAATACACTGTTTCAATTTGTGCGAAGGATGCAAGTGGTCCTTATCATTATGGATTTAGGAAAAAATTAGTGGAGATCGCAAAGCAAAACAACATCGAATATAAAGTAGATATTTATCCATATTACGGATCTGATGCATCTGCAGCCATTCGTGCAGGACATGATATTGTTCACGGATTAATCGGTCCTGGAATTGATGCTTCACACGCATTTGAGCGAACACATTTATCATCATTAGAAAATACTGCAAGCTTGCTGTATTATTATGTGCAATCGAAAATGACATTCTAACGTTAGATGATAAAAAAGGCTGGCTCAATATGGGCCAACCTCTCATTATGATCGATTGATTAACTTATATGTAAGAAATGTACCTCCAAGAAGGAGAGCGGATAACAGTAAAACAAAACCAAGACCAACATCATCAGCAATTGTTAGTAAATAAATGATAAGGGCTATATCTGTAATAATCGATCCGATGAAAAGTACTTTAGGTGAGCGCATAATGTTCTCCTTTCAAAATAATCATGAATATTTTACTTGCTTAATAATAATAAAAACGAGGGTTAAGCCCCTCGTTTTATTCTACATAAGCGATTACACCTTCATCCTCATCAAGAACAAGCTCAAGAGCAGCTGAAAAAGGATCAATTTTCAATTCGGTTTCAAGCCAGAAGCGAATTGCCTCAATAATATTAGCTGTAATTAATATTTGCTTGCGGTCATTTACGTAAGCTTCAGCAGAAAATCCATAATCATCATCATACAATAATTCAATATCTACCTCTTGAGGTTTAATTTGTCTTTTGTACGAAATGTGTAAACAAAGAGCATTAACGATATCTTGTTCAGAAACCTTTATTTTCCCCATACTGTGTCATCCTCAGATTTACGTTTCTTTTTGAATAAAGTAAATAATTTGCGAATGATAAAGATAACAGCAATGATGGCTAATCCATTGATAAATAAACCAATGATCGAACCTAAAATGCCTAGATTACTAAGCAATCCACCTAGTAATAAACCAGCTAGTCCACCTAAAAATAATCCCTTCATAATGCCGCCCATTTTTGGTTTCGCTGTAGTGCTGTTTTTTGTCGTTGTAGACGACTTTTGCTGTGTATCGTCTTTTTTAAACAGTGACGGGCTATTATTTGTATTGGAGTTAAAGGATTTTTTACCAGATTTATAACCTTTCGCACTTACTGTTGTCAATTGATCGCCAAGCATGAAACCACCAACTGGAGTGAAAAGTAATGTAAGTACAAGCATTGCAGAAAATAGTTTTTTGAACATGGTGTGTTTCCTCCTACAGTTTAATGTCATCCATAGAGTTTGAATCTACCTCCATCCATGACAAATAGTAATACGTATTAGAAAAGAAAAAGGTTCCATAATTTTTTTCTTTTCTTAATTGTAATGGATTAATTGAATTTACACAAAAAATAGATCATTTTGAATCAGTTAAAGTTTTAACTGATTCAAAATGATCTATTTGCTATTCGTTACATACCCATTTTATTTCACCAGATTTGTCCTCATAATCTATGTCCACCTGGAAATCATGTTTTTCGTAGAAATGAATGAGGCGATCTACATGATCCCAATCTCTTTCAGCAATGTCACCGGTTATTTCAGGGATGTTTTGTTCGATTGCTAGCTCTTTTAAATAATCCATACAAATGGAGCCATAGCCTCTATTTTCTGGGCCTTTTATATCTCCAATATGGATTTTTTGTTCGTTAGCATAAGTTGCCTGAATGGAGAAATCCCATTGGCCATTATAGGAGGTTTCACAATCACATAACATGATTTTACACGATTGACTGTCTTCTGGTGTGTAAACAATAACGAGTTTATCTTCCTTTGCTTGGTCGACACCAAGTACCTTACTTTTTTTAGCAATTTCCTTTAGATTATCCTGCATGCGAAAGACCTGGAATTCTAAATCCTCTAACTCTTCCTTTAAATCCTCAGGGTCATTTGTACGAGTGTCTTCATCAAGTAATTTACTAAACATGTTGTGCTCCTTTCTTAGTTGTTGTCCATCTATAAATAATAGATTCTTGTATTCTCATCCTATACTCATAAATGAAAGAAATGTTTTTTTACAACAAACAGTGAAATATTATAGATGTTTTCTGAGAATTTTTCAATAGATTAATTGAAAATACCTATTGGAAATACTAGGAAGTTACTTGACATTATCAAAATGGTTTACAATCTGAAAAATCGGGAAATAAACCGATAACAAAGTTATAAATAAAGGAGGAATATTCATGGGACAAGCAATTGTAAAGGAAAAACAACAAAATAATAAATTAATAAAAGGTATGATCATAGGTGGTGTGGTAGGTGGTGTTCTCACTCTAATTGATCGAAATACAAGAAGTGCTGTAGCGACAAAAGCCGTTGATATAAAGGATTCTTCCAAAAATATTATCATGCATGTGAAAGAGAATCCGGGTGAAGTAAAGGAGCAACTACTCGAACAGGTAAAACAAGCAACAGATACTTTAAAACATACCATCCAAGAAGCAAAGAATTTGGCTGAACGAATCAATCGTGATGTTATAAAGGAAGCAAAGGAAATCTCACATGAAGCAGTTTCTTTAGCAGAGGATACAAAGGAGGAATACTTAGACCTCCAATCAAATGTTAAGGATACTAGCTCCAAGCTAACTGAATCTACAAATAAACCGCAAACACAGGCTGAGCTAAATGCAAACTTACATTCATATTAACTAGCATAAAAAAGGAGGGCTAATCATGGATCATCAAAATGAAGTCGAGCATTCAGCCCACATTAATAAGGTTGAAAGAGCAGTGAATGGTATAGGACAAGAAAAAAAGCAAGAAATCCTCGCCAATTTTGAATCATTTAAAGAATTCCTAGGCAAAAAGGTAGCGATGGGAAAAAAGATGGGATTAACTGAAGAACAGTTGGCACTAGCAACACAAAAGGTAGCGGACTTCTTAGCAGAACACGAATACCCACGAAACCGAGAGGAGAAGCTTCTTCAAGAGCTTTGGAGAGCAGGTTCTGATGACGAACGACATATGCTTTCACATATGTTAATTAAACTGGTGAGATATTGAGTACACAATAAAATATAAAAAAGATAGGAGAAAAGAGGCTGACTTTAGATGTTAGCCTCTTTTCAATAGAGACGGAGGAAAAATGAAAGCTATATTAAAAAGAAAGAGTACTTGGATGATTCTCTTTTTAGTCATGTTATTATCCAGTGTAAGTCTCTACCATAGCAACAAACCATTACCAAAGGGTATTTCATACGAAAGTCAAACCTATATGGTTGATAATGTGAATTTTTTATATGATTTAAGCTATAAGGATGCTCAAAATAATACGATTTATGAACAGGAGATTTTTCAGGAATTTTATAAATTGATTGGGGAAGCAGAGGAATTTATCGTATTGGATATGTTTCTTTTTAACGGATTTGCAGATGGAGAGCGAAAATATCCAGCTATTAGTGAAACATTAACAACTAATATCCTCGAGCAAATAAAAAAGAAACCGAATTTACAAGTGTATTTGCTTACAGACGAAATAAATACCACTTATAATTCACATAAACTAGAGCATATTGAAGCATTAAAAGAGCATGGTGTACAGGTTATATTTACTGATTTAAATAAATTAAGAGATCCAAATCCAATATATTCCGGTCTTTGGAGAGTAGCTTTCAAATGGTTTGGACAAGAAGGAAATGGTTGGTTACCTAATCCGATAGCAAAGTCAGCCCCAGAAGTTACGTTAAGATCATATTTAAAACTTTTGAATATAAAAGCAAATCATCGAAAGGTCATTGCCACAGAGGATGCAGCGATTATTTCGTCAGCAAATGCTCATGATGCAAGTGGTTATCATTCTAATATTGCTTTTAAGGTAAACGGCAATATAATTGGTGATGTGCTTAATACAGAACAAGCAGTAGCAAAGTTTTCGGGTGGGGGTATACTTCCTAAATGGAAGGAAGAAGATCATCGTAAAGGTAAGATTAGACTTCAGTTAGTGACAGAAGGGAAAATCGAAGAGAATATCATTGATGAGATCAAATCGACAGAAAAGGGAGATATAATTTGGCTAGCGATGTTCTATTTAGCTGACACAGATGTTCTAAAAGAATTAAAACATGCTGCTTCCAAACGAGATGTAAAAATCAAAATGATCCTTGATCCAAATCAAAATGCGTTCGGATCTGAAAAAATGGGCTTACCAAATTTACCTGTAGCTGCAGAGCTAACCCAATTAGCTGAAAAGAACATTGAAATTCGTTGGTATCATACTGGGGAAGAACAGTTCCATTCTAAATTATTGTATATAGAGAAACAAAAGGAAGCAGTAGTTATTGGTGGATCCGCAAATTTTACTGAGAGAAATTTAAATAACTATAATCTTGAGACAGATGTAAAGATAAAAGCCTCAAATCAAGAAGAAGTTATTCAAGAAATAGATTCCTATTTCCATCGTTTATGGAAAAATGAAAATGGAGAATATACAGTTGATTATAAGCATTATCAAGATCAATTGCCTGTAGTTAAATATATTCTATATCTGATTCAGAAGCTTTTTCGTTTCACAACCTACTAATTAAAAACCTCTTATTATCAGTGACTTTATACCTATGTTAATTTTGAATTTTGGTCCTTAGTACCTTTTTTTTATGGCTTCGAATATAATATGCTTTATTTAAAAGAATTGTATGATATTGTCGTTTTTTTTCATTAGTGTAAATATTAAGTCAGTATTATGAAAATTATGGATATTCCTTGACTTTAATTGTTCTTTTTGCAATGTTTTAATTGAGTCATATTTTTATGGTTGTCTATTTAATGCCTTTTAGGAAAATAGGACAAATTTGATCTAGGCTTAAACGTGATCGTTAATTTGGAGGGTACGGAATGATAGAAGAACACACGAGGTATTCACGTCTCGCACAGACTACGAAGCTGATTAATACGAAATTAGAGTTACGTGAAGTGTTAGAGCACGTTGTTACTGCCATATCTGATGAAATATTTCGATGTGATTCCGTAGGGATTTATTTACCACAGAATGATGGGACATACAGAGGTTATGTAGGAAAACCAGAACTTTTAAATAGTATGACCCTGGATATGCTAGTAATTAATCCTGAAACCGATTTGTTAGCTAAAGAAGTACTTGAAAAGAAAGAAAGTATTTACATACCAGACACCTCTAAGGATTCTAGGCCAGATCCTGGACCGATAAAGGCATTTAAAATGAATTCCTTATTATCTTTACCAATAAATTATGAAGATGAAGTATATGGTCTTGTTTTTTTATTTAATCATGGTGAACATATGAATTTAACGGAGGCTGAAATACAGTCAGTGGAAGCGTATGTTAATATGGCTGCGGTTGCAATTCGAAATGCGAATAATTTAACGAGAAAAGAGAATCTAATCTCGGAAAAACAATTGCTATTAGATGTGACAAGAGAACTTTCTCTATGTTCAACAATGAATGAGGTTCTTGATAAATGCTTCTATTATGTTGGAAGAGTATTAAAGAATACAAATATTGGTGCACATTTGTTAGATCCAATTGCTGGAAATCTGTTTAAACCAGCAAGTTTGAGTAAGGAAAGTGACTGGACAGAAGAAGCATGGAAGAAAACCCATAGCATTATTAAAATTGATCAAAGTACTGACCGTCTATTTCAAGAAGTAATCCAAACAAAAAAAGCTTTATTCGTTCCAGATGTATTTTCGGATCCTCGGCCGAACCATGAGGCCTGTCGTACTTTTGGAATAAAAGGAGTGCTAATGCTTCCTATTGTAACAATGGGGAAGATTCTTGGATTACTAGCAATCGTGAATTTAGATGAGAAGGATAGGGTATATCCACAAGCAGATATTCAGCTCGCGCAATCGATCGTTGAGGCGACTGCATCGGTACTTTCACATTTGATTTATATGGAAAAACAGGAACTAATTATAAAGGAACGGACGATAGAGCTTATTGAAAAGAATCAGGAGTTAGAGGATGTAGTTGGCGAGCTCCAAAGGTTAAGCCGTGAGAAGGAATTGATTCTTAATTCTGCTGGTGATGGAATTGTAGGACTAGATATCGAAGGGAATATTACGTTTTGCAATCCTGCTGCGGAAACAATTTTAGGTTACATAGAGAAGGAATTAATCGGAAGATCGTATGAGTCATTCTTTTCAAAAGCAATGACGAGTATCAAACATACTTCTCTTTTAAAATGTTCCAAGGAAGCAACGATTTATACGGATGAAACCTTTATTCGCAAAGACGGTTCCAAATTCCCTGCTGAATTTGCTATCACATCTATTAAAGAAAAGCAAATGGTAATTGGCTATGTTGTCACATTTAAAGATATAACCATCAGGAAACAGATGGAGGAAAAAATAAATTATCATGCTTATTATGATAGCTTAACTAACTTACCCAATCGTCTATTATTACAGGATCGATTAAATCAAGGATTAGCTTATGCGCAGCTTCACAAAGAACAGCTTGCTGTTTTATTCCTTGATTTAGATCGTTTTAAAACCATTAATGATACGTTAGGCCATAGCTATGGAGACTTATTACTTCAAAAGGTTGCTGAGCGTTTAAGTCATTGTGCGTATAAAGGGTGTACTGTTTCTCGTCAAGGTGGAGATGAATTTACAATTATTTTACCCATTGTTCGCTGTGAAAAAGAGGTAAAAGTTTTCTCAGAAAACGTAATAGCAGCATTTGAAGAACCTTTTGATTTAAAAGGAAATGAGATCTTTGTAAAAACAAGCATTGGAATCAGCTTGTATCCACAAGATGGTGTAGATGCAGAAGATTTAATAAAAAAGGCTGACACTGCTATGTATAAGTCAAAAGAGTTAGCTGGAAATGAATATCAATTTTATACATCAGCAATGGATAATCATACGCTCGAAAATGTGAAATTAGAGAATTCGTTATACAAGGCACTTGATTTCGATGAATTAAGGATTTACTACCAGCCACAGTATGATAATAAGAATAAGCGAATCTTCGGTGTTGAGGCACTACTTCGCTGGGAGCACCGAACAAAAGGAATGATTTCCCCTGGAGAATTTATTCCACTTGCAGAGGAAACTGGCTTGATTGTTCCGATTGGTGAATGGGTACTAAGAAATGCGTGTAAGCAACTAAAAGAGTGGCAAATGAAAGGGTATCCTGAAATTACAGTATCGGTGAATGTTTCTGCCCAGCAGTTTAATAAACCGCATTTTGTAAACATGGTAAAAGAAATCATCGATGAAACTCAATTATCACCTCATTTTTTAGAGCTTGAGCTGACAGAAAATCTAATTATTCAAAATACAGAGGAAACCTTACATAAAATGTCTAGATTAAAAGATCTAGGGATTAAGATATCAATTGATGATTTTGGGACAGGCTATTCTTCTCTAGGTTATTTGAAGAATTTTCCGATCAATACTTTGAAAATCGATCGATCCTTTATCAAGGATGTTTGTCATGATCCTAAAAATGCAGCGATTACCAATACAATCATTACATTAGCCCATAATTTAAACCTACATGTTATTGCTGAAGGGGTAGAGTCATTAGAACAAATTGAATTCTTATCATTAAATGATTGTTTTCGTATACAGGGTTATTATTATTCCCGTCCTATAAAGCCTTATGATTTAGTTGAAACTTATTTTTAATTTAATAATTTTGTTGTTTCATTCTCAACCGAACGGGAGGCGTTAAAGGTGAAAGCAATACGTGGAGTTCTTAATTATTTAAGAAATGGTGGAGTAAAATATGTCTTTGGAATACCTGCAGGCTCTGTAAATGCCTTTTTTGATGAACTATATGACATCCCAGAAATGACACCGATTGTTACAAAGCATGAGGGTGCGGCATCTTATATGGCGGCAGCTTATGCAAAATACTCAGAGTCTTTAAGCGTTTGTATTGGTTGTAGTGGACCTGGAGGCACAAACTTAGTCACAGGTGCTGCAAATGCAATGCGGGAGCATTTACCAATATTATTTTTGACAGGTGCTGTGCCAGTTCATACAAATGGACTTAATGCATCACAGGAATTAAATGCGCAGCCGATATATGAGTCAGTGACAAAATATAGTGTAACAGTTAAGAATTCAAGCGAACTATTGGCTACGATTGTAAAAGCAGTTGAAATTGCTTTAACAGGAATACCTGGCCCAGTTCATGTAGCAGTTCCAATCGATGTACAGCTTAATTTAATAGATGATACTGATATTCCAGCTTTTCCAATCGTGAAGAAACAATCGCCTGATTTAGAGGTTATTAACAAAGTAGTAGAGAAAATTACTACACATCAGGATGGAATTATTTTTGTCGGACAAGGGGCGAGTGGTGCAGTAAACCAAGTCATTGAATTGGCTGAATTGTTGAATATGTCGATCCTAACTACTCCTCAAGCGAAGGGATTAATTAGGAATGATCATCCATTATTTAAAGGAGTATTTGGCTTTGCAGGTCATGAGGAAGCATCAAGCTTAGTTAATGAAGGAAGCGGAGATACTCTTCTTGTTATTGGATCAAGTCTAGGGGAAACCGCAACTAATAACTGGAATTCTAATTTAACAAAAAATCGTTATGTTATTCAAGTAGATATTGATGAGTCAGTGTTTAATAGAAAGTACCATGTTGATCTACCTGTAGTTGGGGATGCAAAACTTAGCCTACATGCGCTCATAACAGAAGTGAAAAAAAGAATTACAGATAAGCATATTTATTCTTATAGAGAACAGCCATTTGAAGATGATCAAGATATGAAAGAGTTTAATAGTCAGAATGTATTAGTCGCTCTGCAAAAGCTGTTACCAGAAACGACACGATATACAATTGATATTGGTGAGTTTATGTCTTATGTGATCCATTATATGCATGTTAAAGCTCCACACACGTTTGATATTAATGTGCACTTTGGTGCCATGGGTACAGGAATTGGTTCTGCAATAGGAAGTAAGCTAGCTGAACCAGAAAGAGACGTAGTTTGTATAACAGGTGATGGCTGTTTTTTCATGCATGGAATGGAAATTTTGACGGCAAAGGAATATCAGCTTCCAATCGTATTTGTTGTCATGAACAATGCGCGTTTAGGAATGGTTTACCATGGTCATAACCTACAATATCAACGGTCACATTCCCGATTTGAACAGCAACCGGTTAGTATCTCTGCTATGGCTGATTCCTTAGGGGTTCGAAGTGCTCGTGTTCAACGATTAGACGATATAACTCCTGAACTAATCGATTTGCTTCGATTAGAAAATGGACCAGTTGTTTTAGAGGTTGAATTAGTTGATCACAACATCCCACCGATGGGAGATCGTGTGAAATTTCTTTCTTCATTTGGAAAGTAATCGTTTAACGTTTTTTTTCACAAACATCTTAATAAAGGAATTTTCTAATAGAAAGTGCTGACATGAACGTGATTTGCCACATGCATGTCAGCATTTTTTCGTAGGAAATTATAAAATTCTTTTACTGTGGATAAGCTTTGACATTCCAACTCCAGTGCCTAGTAAATTTCACACCCCTTATACGCGATTAGTCAACATCGAAGTCTTGAGCTATTGTTTTTTTGATTCCATCTTTGGTTTTAAAAAGAGTTCAGCTTCAATGATATATCGCTGTGGTGCCGGGCCAATAAAGGTAAAGGGATAGCAAGTTATTAATGTTAATGTGTGTCTTGGCTTAGGTACAATGACTGTATTATCATCATTATCAACAATACGAATTTTTTTGATCTTATATATGTAATATGTACTAGACCTCTCGACAATAAGTTTATCACCTACTACTAATTGATCGAGATGTCGAAAAAAGGTATCCCGATGACCTGCAAGTACAGAGTTGCTTGCTTCGCCAGGTAAAGCCGTACCTCTAATATGACCAATGCCTTTTTTTAAAATCGTCTCACTATCACCAAAAAAGATCGGAAAGGTTTGCTTAAGTTTAGGGATCGAAAGAGAACCTAGTTTTTCACCATCCTGAGGTATAGTAGTAACGACTGGTAGCAGGGCTTCCTTATTTTCTGATTTTGCTATAGCAATTTGTTCATCAATGTTTTCATCTGTTGAATTTAGACCAACCCAAGTCCAGTAAGCATAATAACTAAACATACTTAAGCCAATAAAAATTAGAACAATGGACAGGTTAGGTAAAGTACGCTTAATCACTTAGTTTACCTGTTGAAATCTCTTTGAATAATGAAAGCCGATTAAGCCAATTCCAATTACCAACAAACCTAATATCATATTTACCCATAAAGATGAAGCCGTATCTGGTAAACGATTATGGAATAGAGAAGTGAGTTCTCCTGCTAAATCACCAACCTGTGCTAATTCTATACCAGATTCAATAAGGAATTCTGAGCTAAGCATTTCCTCTGATAGCTGCATATCTAAAAGTAATTCACCATCTGTGCTATAAAGCTGGATCAATAATTCATTCCCATATAATTCTTCCATACCCATTAGTTCCTTAAAGGTTGCAGCGGCCTCTACCCCATTTTTATCTACTAAGAAAAAGCGAAGATCAAGCTGTAAAATAGTCATCATATCTTTTAACACAGCGACCAGTTCATCTTGTTGTGCTTTTGTAAGCTCAGTTGTGTCTTCAAGCATAAAAAAAGGATCTAATCTAGAAATAATGTCTTCCATTTGTTGTTCAAGCAATGTCTCGTCAAGCTCCATAAAGTGAGTAAACAATGAATCTACTTCTGCATCTGTTAAGCCGATTAAAGCCATGAATTCCTCTAGTTCTGCCATCTCTTCGTCGTGGCCTAAATAAAAACTAATTGCAATATCGAGGTCTTCTATAAAGAAATAATCCTCTACGGATTCGCCAAACTCTGCTAATAAAGTATCTAACTCTGACCTTGTAATTTCATGTTGAAGTAATAAATCTGCCAAATTTTCATCAGTTAAAGGTGTTCCAAGCATGCTTTTAAGATCTTCAATTGTTTCAAAGTCATCAATAGCTAGCTCGTAATAGTTAAGATACTCAGTTAGATCATGATTAGTCCATCCTAATTCTGATAGTATTTGATCTACTTGAGCTTGTGGCAGTGCTGCAAAAGCTGTTTGCTGGACAATAAAAATGAATAAAAAGCTTAAGATTAATCCTTTTTTCATGCGTTACTTTCCTCCGATTGTTGGTTTATGCTGGTATTATTTGTGAATTTTTTAATATTATTCTACTGGTAATAGAAAATAATAGAATGAAGTAGGAGAAGGAAAGTAAGTTTAGCGCAAGAGAGCCAAAAAGAAAAAAATGACCCGGTTGGTTTTATTTTGAGACATAAGGAAAAGTGTCAGGACAGTTTGATGAAAAGATAGAGTTATGTTGTATTTGATATAAATACATATGTCAGTGACATGAACGTTAGGGATGTAAGACAACTTTCAAATTTCTTTCATCTCACATAAAAAGATTTAAAAGGTTATTTGGGGGATGTTTATGA
Source organism: Metabacillus bambusae (assembly GCF_017497975.1). Taxonomy (GTDB): domain Bacteria; phylum Bacillota; class Bacilli; order Bacillales; family Bacillaceae; genus Metabacillus; species Metabacillus bambusae. The sequence goes on from NZ_JAGDEL010000008.1 coordinate 185,784, forward strand.
GTTTTATAATTGGAGCATTAAAGCCTCACCATGCCCATCGCTTTTTGGCAAAAACAACTGTTACCAAAGCCCATTATCACACAATTGAAGGCTATACAAGATCAGTAAATGGTAATAGCTTTGATCGACATATTCATATGTATCGTGGGGTTACCTCCTTTGAAAACAAACATTATCATCGTTTTTATGGGAAAACAGGTCCTGCGATCCCTTTACCAGATGGTAGTCATTATCATGAATTTGAAATGAGAACGTACTATAATTACGATGAACCACTTGAGGTAAAATTCGGCGGGGTAAAATATGGTGATCCGAATCGGCCTAAGCACGATCATTGGTTTAAAGGGAAAACACTGGATATTGTCGGAGATGATCCTTATTTTTAACCTCTTAAGGTGAGATGGTTTTCTATATTATTTGTTTCAATCACAGCAATTTTACAAAGGTAATTGATAGAAGAATGTGCTCGAAACCGCAAACAATAAAGAAAATAAAAATTTATTTAGTAAAAAAGAGGGCAGTGGTATGCCCTCTTTCCGGATTTCGGGATTATCGATAAATAGCAGATCCACCTTCGATAAATTCCTTGGATTTTTCATCCATTCCTTTTGTGAGAATATCTTGTTCAGATAGAGTGCCATCATTTGCCATTTGTCTAATGTCTTGTGAGATTCTCATTGAACAGAACTTTGGTCCACACATTGAACAGAAGTGGGCTGTTTTAGCTCCTTCAGCCGGTAAAGTTTCATCATGATATTCCAGCGCTCTTTCGGGATCTAAAGAAAGATTAAATTGGTCATGCCATCTGAATTCAAAGCGTGCTTTTGACAGAGCGTCATCACGATTTTGAGCACCAGGATGTCCTTTTGCCAAGTCTGCAGCATGTGCAGCAATTTTATATGCAATAACCCCTTCGCGAACATCTTCTTTGTTTGGTAAGCCAAGATGTTCTTTTGGAGTCACATAGCAAAGCATCGCAGTTCCAAACCAGCCGATCATCGCTGCACCGATGGCTGATGTAATATGGTCATATCCTGGAGCAATATCAGTTGTTAATGGCCCTAAAGTATAAAACGGAGCCTCTTTACAAATTTCCTGCTGTTTTTCTACGTTTTCTTTAATTAAATGCATCGGAACGTGACCAGGTCCTTCAATCATAACTTGTACATCATACTTCCAAGCAATTTCAGTTAATTCACCTAAAGTTTCGAGCTCAGCAAATTGTGCCTCATCATTCGCATCTGCAATTGATCCAGGTCTTAAGCCGTCACCAAGTGAAACTGAAATATCATACTTTGTTAAAATTTCGCAAATCTCATGGAAATGAGAATATAGGAAATTTTCTTGGTGATGGGCTAAACACCATTGGGCCAAAATAGAGCCACCTCTTGAAACAATTCCAGTCGTACGTTTTGCTGTTAAAGGAATGTATCTAAGGAGAACACCAGCATGAATTGTAAAATAATCAACACCTTGTTCAGCCTGTTCAATGAGTGTGTCACGATATACTTCCCATGTTAAATCTTCAGCTATACCGTTTACTTTCTCTAATGCCTGGTAAATAGGGACAGTCCCCACAGGAACAGGGGAGTTACGGATAATCCACTCTCTAGTTGTATGAATATCTTTACCAGTCGATAGGTCCATAATATTATCAGCACCCCAACGTGTTGCCCACGTCATTTTTTCCACTTCCTCTTCAATTGATGAAGAAACAGCAGAATTTCCGATATTTGCATTGATTTTCACGTGAAAATTCTTGCCGATAATCATTGGCTCACTTTCTGGATGATTGATGTTGGAAGGAATAATTGCACGTCCTGCTGCTACTTCTTTGCGAACAAATTCAGGTTCCATTTGCTCTCTTATCGCAATGAATTCCATTTCTGGAGTGATAATGCCTTTACGAGCATAGTGAAGCTGGGTGACGCTTTTTCCTGTTTTTGCTACTAATGGCTTTATGTGTTGTGATGGAAATAATTCTAAATTTGATTGCTTACTAACTGATTTGTAGCCATTATCTTGAGGTGTTACCATACGTCCTTCGTATCGTTCAACATCATTTCGATCAAGAATCCATTGCTCTTTAATCCGTGGCAAACCTTTTCGAATGTCGATTTCAGCAGTTGCATCTGTATAAGGACCACTTGTATCATATACTTGCACTGGTGGATTAGCTTCCTCACCATATGTATTTTGTGTTGCTCCTTGAGAGATTTCTCTTACTGGTACTTGAATGTCTGGTGTGCTTCCTTGAACAAAAACCTTTTTACTTCCTGGAAATGGCTTTTTAATATTAATTTTCATGATACTCCTCCTTAAAAGTGAATGAACATGAATTCTTTCAGAACAGCGAAAGGCAAATAAAAAACGGGTTCTGAAATTCAGAACCCGATCGGTGTAGGTAATAATTGTAAGGAAAAAGATGCGCTAGTAGCTCCTTAACAACTCTTACTACTTCCCTACGCTGGTATCATCCAGATCAGGTTCAAAGGGTCAAAGAACTTCAATCGCGTTCCTCTCTCAGTCCAGGCTAATGGACTCCCCTAGTAGAAAATGGTAATAGTATTAAAATCTTTTTTAACTATATCATAAATAAGTTACTAGTCAACGGAATATTTTGAAAAAAGATAAATAATGATTCTATTAGACTAGTAGAATGCAGAATGTACGTATATCTAACTAAAAATAAAAACTTCCTTACTCATTGAACTGTATCCCGAAAAATGGACACTTATATTTAAGTCCATTTTTCGGGATTTTTTATGTTTGATCATAGAAGAACCGTTATCATCAAAACAAATAGAGAGAACGGGGAACTAATATGAGTAAAATTATTTTTAATGAATTTCAACGTAAACAACTGGAGAACAACCCAAATGTCAATCATGTATCAGATCGGTCGATCTCATACAAACCTGAATTTACAGAATTAGTGTTAGTGTCCTGTTATCCTTATTTGGTACCTATTACTAAAATTAAAAATCATATGAAATGAAGACAATATTGTCCCAATTTCATATACTACTTCACTTCCGAAACCGTAGTATAGGTGGTTTTTTATTTTTTGGTGTGGGAGGACTTTTTCTGGAACATCCTGCTTAAATTGGCGATTCAATAGATAGGAACTACGTGGTAATCTTGTGTTGCTTTCATCATTCGTTTGTATGGATTTGCCCATCTAATAAAACATATAATAGAGTACTATTTCATAATTCGTCGTATTCGTTTCAAATTGTAGACAATCTTAAATTGACCAGACAAAGTCATTTTAATTTGACGTGCTCCTTTTTTACGCCCTTTGAAGAGAAAGGCTTTTATTTTATCTTTGCACCAGAACCCGTTTACTAATGATTTAAATTTATATTATTATACACAAATGAAAATTTCGAATATTTGAGAAGGTAGATTGTTGATAATGGATAGTTTGGAGAGGCATACGAGGATTCGATGCTGTGTCTATGAAATTATCAGGTGATGTACTACACAAAAATGTGCTATTTAATGAACTACAGAGAGATTTTTATTTAGAAAAGAAAAAGTTAGATTACTTTGTTTATCTCAAGATTAAGGCGAATCTTTGGGTGATACAGGCGAATATAATCCTCACGATACATTAAAAAAGGGTACTGTAGAATCAGTATGTGGGAAATTATAAAGATAACCTCAGTGGAATATGTCTTGAATTTGATAAAAAAAATTTAACAAAACAAATCAAGAGCAACTAAAAAAATAAAGGAAAACTCTATAAGGCAGAAGTTAACTATACAAATTATTCACCCGAAAAGCATAAATTGACTACATTCGATCTAAAATCAAAATGATGGTTTAGATCGAGTTATTCAAAAATAGTTTTCTGATTATAATCACCATGTGCTCTTAGAAAAAGCATTTGATTGGCAAGATGATGCGGAATATCGTTTTTTACTAATACCAGAAGTTCAATAACGAATACTTGAGATCCTCCTAATAATTGATTAGCTTCTAAGATTGTATAAAGATCTGAGTAAAAAACTAAGATTAGATAATTATCACCTTGGAAAAGATGAGATAGGAAATCTATGTAGGAGTACTGCTCTTTGGGTAAAGATTGAGTAAAAAGGGGATCAATTTTCTCCTGGCCTGCATAATTGTTATGAAAAATAAATATTATTATTGTTTATAAAGGAATTCCACCAGAAATATGGAATCGATTATATTTATAAAGGGGGAATGTGGTTATGAGTAGTTTCTCAGAATATACACATGCAGGTTACAAGTATAAACTTTATGTACCGAGCAGGTACAAAGTGGGAAACGATGTAGCTTTGATGGTGATGCTCCATGGGTGTAAACAAGATCCAGATGACTTTGCTACAGGAACAAAAATGAATCATCTAGCTGAACAAGAAAACTTTATTGTACTTTACCCAGAGATGAATCGCCTGTTTAACCCTTTTAATCTTGCTCAATTTAATCTTGATGGATGCTGGAATTGGTTTTTAGATTATAATCAGCATCGTCAAGGAGGTCAGCCTAAGATAATTAAAGGAATAATCGATGATGTCAAAAAAAATTTTAGTATTGACTCGAATAAGGTGTTTGCAACTGGTTTATCTGCAGGGGCAGCCATGGCTTCAATTCTTGGAGTGACCTACCCAGATGTATTTAGTGGAATTGGAATATGTTCTGGATTACCGTACGATGCCGTAGATGTATTTATCCCAGCTGATCCAACTGCACAAACTGCAAGAGAGGTGATGATAAAAGGTACATCCGATCCGTATGAGTGTGGGAAGATGGCCTATGATGAAATGGGGAATTTTAAAAGGAAAATGCCTGTCATTGTTTTTCACGGTATCTGTGATACCACTGTACACCCGATTAATGGGCAGCAGGTTATTATACAATGGGCTCAAACGAATTTTCTTGTGGAAGGTGGTAAAGGCAAAGTTGATTTGATACCTGATTTTCAAAAGGCTGGGATTTCAAATGGAAGAAGCTATACTCAACATGTGTACAACGATAAGGATGGATTTTTATTAATGGAACTTTGGATGATCGACAGAATGGGACATAAATGGTCAGGTGGAAGCCCAAATGGTTCCTATACGGATCCACTGGGCCCGGATACATCATCAATAATATGGAGATTCTTTTCAACTAAGGATTAAGATGCAATCGTTTCATTGTTTAGTTTGGTTGAATAAACGACAGGGTGCATAAATCTATGGTCAATAAATAAGTGACATTGAAAGACTGTTAGGTCAGGGCCAAAGGCAATTCGTCGTTCCGTCAATTCCACCATTCTAGGTTAGAGAAGGTGAAAATCTATGTGCTGACAAGTGTAGCTTAACAACCCACTGAAAATGAAGCCTAAAGCGTAAGAAATGAGTCTATTAAAAACAAGAAAAAATTAATAAAAAAATGCTTAAAAACTTAAAAGTTATTTATCCTTTTCAGTCGTACCGCCTCAGAACAATTACAGTATTAACTCATAGTCCTGCTATTTCAAATAACTAAACCACCATCGACACTTAAAACTGCTCCATTTATAAAATTTGCATCATCTGAAGCCAAAAATAAATAGGCAGAGGCAATATCTTCAGGTTTACCAAGTTTTTTCAGTGGTGTCTTTTCTTTCATGATATCTAAAACCTTTTCAGGTACTGTTGATGTCATGTCTGTTTCAATGAAACCAGGAGCTATTGCATTGACTCGAATGCCTTTTGGTCCAAATTCTTTCGCCCAACTTTTAGTGAGACCAATTACTCCTGCTTTCGTTGCAGCATAATTGGTTTGACCAATATTCCCATATAATGCAACTACGGATGAAGCATTGATAATCACTCCTGCTCCCTGTTGCATCATTACTGGAATGACAGCCTTCGTGAATTTAAAGACACCTGACAAATTTACGGCAATTACCTTTTCCCAATCATCTTCATTCATTTTTGTAAGGAATCCATCAATCGTTATTCCTGCATTATTGATTAATATATCTATCCTGCCATAAGTATCTATCGTTGATTGAACCATTTCTTCTATTTGTGCAGTATTAGTGACATCGACTTCAAAAAATTCAACCCGGTTTTTGTCACCAAACTCTTCTAAGACAGCCATACCAGCAGATCTATCACGATCACATATGACAACCTTAGCACCTTTTTGAAAGAATTTTTGAGCAGTTTCTTTGCCAATCCCTCTTGCTCCACCGGTAATAATAACTACTTTATCTGCTAATTTCAAAAATTCCACCTCTTTTTTATCATTTTAGGATATCAACAGAAAAACAGCCAATCAGAAATCACATTTAGACTTTCTTTTTAAGCCGTTATATCTCCTTTTACTATTTAATATTTCAATATTTCAAAAAAAGAACAGCGAATTTCCGCTGTTCTAGTTATACATACTCAATGCAGCTTTTGTGTTGTTTTCAAATGCATTGAGAACTCCTTTTTGTGTTGGTTTTACTTGATTTAAAAAATTTTCCAATAGAGGTTTTAGCTCTTCGCGATTTTTTTGTTGATGGTCGATAGCCGTTTTAATAGTTTCTTGGAAGTGCAGTTGTGACTGACTTAGTACATTTAAATTCGCTTTAAAAGGAGCTGAGGTTAGTTGTTGAACGCGGCTTATTACTTCATCAAGACGCTCATTCGATTGTTCGAAAATTTTGCTTGACTCTTCACCGCCAACATATTGAATGTTCTGATTAAAGTATTGACGCAGTTCATTAATTAATCTTTTTTGTTCCTCTTCAATCCTGTCTATATTGACAGTTACCTTATCCCATGTTTCTTTTTGGTGATCAAATGCTTGAAGCGCAAGATTTTCCACTTCTTTTTGAGAATCGTAGACGAAGTTTAAGCCGCTTTTCCAACTGTCCCAAAAAGAATCAATAAAATTAAAATTATTCTGATCGTTACTTTGGATTTTTTTGTTTACCGCCATTTAAAAAACCTCCTAAAAAAATTAAATATTTATTGTGGTTGCAGTAATACTGCAGAATCACTTTCCGTCATAGAGCAACAAAAGAAATTACTCTTTATCTTCTTTATCACGATTTGTTGAAGATTTTGGCATGAACATGTCAGTATACATTGTAAAAAAACGGTTAAGTATCGATTGGTATTGCTCAAGCGACCCCGCCCACGCATTTAGATATGCCTCACCAGCATCTGTTAAAGAGTAGATTCGCTTTGCCGGTCCACCTGTGGAAGTATCCCATTCAGACTTTACCATATTATCTTTTTCTAGTTGTCTAAGCGTTCGATAAACATTTCCCTGGTCAATAGATGAGAAACCAAATTGGGTCAACTGTTGAATCAATTTATAACCATGCAAATTCCAGCCGCGGAGACTTAACAATAGCACAGGTATCATTAAGTTTTTCGGAACACTGGTCGTTACTTTCTCATCTTTTGATTTCGAGTCATTAGCATCTTTTTTTATTGACATATGGATCACCTACAAATAGATTAAAATTTCTATATGTGTAATTTACACCTATATGATTCGTTTGTCAAACCGAATTGCCTGCCTAAAAATAAATAGTCAAATTGTGACAATTTTTTTATTCATCTTTCTCATTGTGGTAATCCACTCTATTTCTTTGAAATAGTTATTATTGTAAAGGATTTAGGCTCAGCATTTTTATCAAATTGGTAATGATATTTACATCCAAGACTTTAAAAATACAAAATTATTTGACAAAAAATTTACAAAGCTTGTCTTGTAAGCATTTTTATTATCATTTAATATAAATTCGAAATATTAAATCAACTGGAAGGAGAGAACAAATGACTCAGCAAAAAAACTTTAATCCAATGGAATTGTGGAAAGATATTTATAACCAGTCTGAATCCTATTGGAGCAGCGTATTGGATGAAAAAATGAAGGAAGAATATTTTTCCGAGTGGATGGGGAAAGTCCTGGAGATGAATCTTCAGTTTAAGAAAATGTTGAATGAAACAACAGAAGGTTATTTGAGTCAAGTAAATCTCCCTACTCAAAATGATCTTGCCAACATCGCTTCCCTTGTCGTGAATGTTGACTCAAAGGTTGATAGTTTAGAAGAGTTGGTTGAAGAAAACAGCTCAAATCAAGTAAACCAAGCAGAACTAAAACGTGAAATGACACGTGTGAAAAATGAAATAAAGAGTCTAAACAATAAACTTGATAACATCCTAGCCTTGTTAAATGAAAAAAGCAGTGCTGGAAACGTCAATGAAACAGCTAAGACAGTTGAGAATCAATAAATCAGATAATTAATCGTAAGGCTATTAAAAAAACTTTAATAATAATAAATACATAAGGAGTGCATTCCCAGATGACAGATTTAAATAACAAAGTGGCAATTGTAACAGGTGGCGCAAAAGGAATCGGACAAGCAATTACAAAGGAATTAGCTAAGAACGGTGTAAAAGTCGTAATAAACTATAATAGCAGCAAAGGAACAGCAGAAAAGCTTATTACAGACCTTAAGTCAGAAGGCAGAGAAGTTTATGCAGTGCAGGCAGATGTTTCAGATTTAGAGCAATCTAGAAAACTAGTAGAAGAAGCTGTTAATCATTTCGGTAAAGTTGATATTCTTGTCAATAATGCGGGAATTACACGTGACTCTACTTTCAAAAAACTTAGTGAAGAAAATTGGAGAAAAGTAATTGATGTGAATTTAAACAGTGTTTACAATACAACCTCCATGGCTTTGCCTCACCTTCTTGAATCAGATGCAGGGCGAATCATTAACATTTCCTCTATTATTGGACAAGCTGGCGGCTTTGGGCAAACAAACTATGCTGCAGCAAAAGCAGGAATGATTGGTTACACAAAATCGCTTGCACTTGAGCTTGCAAAAAGTGGTGTAACCGTTAACGCAATTTGTCCAGGATTTATTGACACAGAAATGGTCCAAGAAATTCCAGAAAATGTCCGCGAAAAAATTGTTGCGAAAATTCCATCACGTCGTTTTGGTCAACCGGATGAAATTGCGCGTGGAGTCGTTTTTCTATGCAAAGATGGTGAATATATCACAGGTCAGCAGTTAAATATTAACGGCGGACTATACATGTAGTGCACTCAATTTCAAACAAATAGGAAGGGTGTGAGACTCTATGAGCATGACAGACAGAAAAGAGTGGAAGCAACTTATGGAAACGATCCCAAATGAGTTCCAAGAATCGTATACTCGTTTAGCTAGAGCAACAGAAGTGTTAACAACCGATCCTCAACCTGAAGTTGGTCTAACACCGAAAGAAGTTATTTGGACAAAAAACAAAGCGAAGTTATACAGGTATGTATCCGATCAGCCGAAAAAGTTCAAAGTGCCTCTCTTATTGGTTTATGCACTCATAAATAAACCTTATATCTTAGATTTAACTACAGGAAACAGTTTAGTAGAATATTTGGTTAACCGTGGTTTTGATGTGTATCTCCTTGATTGGGGTACACCAGGTTATGAAGACAAAACGATGAAACTAGATGACTACATTTTAGACTACATCCCACGTGCTGTTCGCAAAGTGCTGCGAACATCGAATGCAGACGAAGTTTCGATCCTAGGTTATTGTATGGGTGGTACAATGACATCTATTTTCGCCGCTCTTCATCCTGAATTGCCGGTTCGTAACTTAGTATTTATGACAAGTCCATTTGATTTCGAAGAAACAGGCTTATATGGTTGTTTCCTTGATGAGCGTTACTTTGATATCGACAATGTTGTCGATACACTCGGTCTTATTCCACCTGAAATGATTGATTTTGGTAACAAGATGTTAAAACCAACGACAAACTTTTACGGACCTTACGTTAGTCTTGTTGATCGAGCCAACAACGAACAGTTTGTTAATAATTGGAAATTATTGCAAAAGTGGGTATCCGACGGCATTCCATTCCCAGGTGAAGCATATCGTCAGTGGATCAGGGATTTCTACCAGCAAAATAAGCTGATTAAAGGAGAGCTCGTCATTCGCGGTCGAAAGGTTAATTTAAAAAACATTACGGCAAATGTACTCAACATGTCAGCTGATAAAGACCATATTGCCCAACCGCATCAAGTAAAAGCACTTATGGACGTTATCTCAAGTAAAGATAAAGAGTACGTTTCATTGCCTACCGGCCATGTGTCTGTAACATTTGGACCTAAAGCTGTAAAGATAACCTATCCAACTGTCGTCGACTGGTTGGAAAAACGATCAAAATAGTAGAATTAAACAATAAATGAAGCTTGCAGCCGTTTATGCCATTGCAGATCTTATACAACCTAATGAGCTAACAGCAGATTACGTTATTCCGACTCCTTTCGATAAACGGGTTGTAACCTCTGTTTCCACTGCCGTTGCTGAAGCTGCTATTAAAACCGGAGCAAGCAGAAAGAAAGCTTACATTATAGTAGATGCTAATTAATTAATGAGTTTTTCTAAAAGGAGAGGAAGAATATGGTACAACAAGAAATAGTTATTGTAAGTGCGGTTCGGACGCCAATCGGAAATTTTAGTGGAAGTTTAAAAGATGTTTCAGCGACAAAACTAGGCGCTCTTGTTATTAAATCAGCAATAGAAAAAGCAGGAATTAAACCGGATCAAGTAAATGAAGTTATTATGGGGAACGTCCTACAAGCCGGATTAGGTCAAAACCCTGCTCGACAAGCTTCGATTCTAGCGGAGATACCTCAAGAGGTACCAGCATTAACGATTAACAAAGTCTGCGGATCTGGATTAAAAGCGGTTCATTTGGCTATGCAGTCGATTTTAGCCGGTGATGCCGATATTGTTGTTGCAGGCGGAATGGAGAACATGAGCCAAGCTCCGTATCTATTAGACGGTGCACGTTCAGGATTCCGCATGGGAGACCAAAAAGTATTGGACAGCATGATTAAAGATGGTTTATGGTGTGCGTTTAACGATTATCATATGGGTGTTACAGCAGAAAACCTTTGTGAACAGTATGAGTTGACTAGGGAAGAACTTGATCAATTTGCTGCATACAGTCAACAAAAAGCGGTTGCAGCAATTGAGGCTGGCCGTTTTGAAGATGAAATTGTTCCTGTTGTCATTCCACAGCGAAAAGGAGAACCAATTGTTTTTGCAAAGGATGAGTTTCCAAGGGTGGGTACAACCGCTGAAAAACTGGCAGGACTACGCCCAGCCTTCAAGAAAGATGGCATAGTAACTGCAGGTAATGCATCAGGCATTAATGATGGAGCTGCAGCAGTCGTTGTAATGAGCAAGCAAAAAGCAGAAGAATTGGGACTTGAGCCGCTTGCAACAATCCGTGCAAACGCAAGTGCAGGTGTCGATCCAAGCATTATGGGAATTGGTCCGGTTCCAGCCACGAAAAAAGCATTGGAAAAAGCCGGTTTGTCCATTGAAGATATAAATCTTATTGAAGCAAACGAAGCTTTTGCAGCACAGTCGGTAGCAGTTGGGAAAGAATTGAATTTTGATCAAGAGATTTTAAATGTGAATGGTGGAGCAATTGCATTAGGACACCCTATTGGTGCAAGTGGAACGCGTATTTTAGTTTCGTTGCTGCATGAATTAAAACGAAGAGATGGGCGTTACGGATTAGCGACATTATGCATTGGCGGCGGTCAAGGTGTTGCAACAGTGATTGAGCGCTCGTAAGCAAAGTTTCAAAGGTAAATTATTATACTCAACTGGACGTTAATCTTATGTAAAATGTTTAGTTGAGTTTTTCTACAAAGAATCTACTTGACTCTTGCAGATTTCTTAATTTGATAAGAAAACGCATGTTTTTACGGTGAATTTATTCTGTAACATCCACATTATTTGGTGGAAATGATGGAGAAACAGGGCTTATCTATTGCTCATACTACAATCGTGTGTTGATTGTGCAATGAGTATAGCGATCCTTGAACGAATCTAGAACTTCTTACAATGTTCTGTGGTCAGCATCTAACCTTGAGGGAAAACCAAAAGTAGGAACAAGAGCATGATGTAAAGAGGGAAAAAGACAATATTTTATACACACAAACACGCGTCATTAATTAAAATATAAGCCTGGAAGCTTTGCTGATACGATTTGTATTTTGATTATTCCTTGGTTATATGGTTCAATTACAACGAATTAAGGTGGTAGAAACATTGGTGATGAAACACTATGCTATTTGCACAAATTGTGGGTGCAATGAATTATCAGTAGAAATTTACCGTTGTCAAAGTTGTAGAAAGATGTACTGTAGAAAATGTACTCAGGATAATGCTGCCTGTCTGGATTCAGAATGTGGCATAAGAAGTCTCGAACACAAAGGATATATTTTACCGTTTGACGAGGTAGAGGGGACATTCTAAACGTGAGTGCCGACAGTTCGAGCCTACAAAAATAGAGATGTGGTTATTGATTATATCGTTATCCATATGAAATAGCGAATTTCTCTCAAAAGGCTTATGCTGAAAATCCCCCCCTTGCTATGGAGGGCACTGAAAACTGACGTTTTAAAAATTGAAATTATGTCAATAAACTGTCACGATTAAAAAAGTCTTTAAGATGTTTTAATCATCTTTGTTAGAAATAACTATACTCCTAACTAGCTTCAAATACTTTTTAAAATCACCTATCAATTTACAAAACAAAGGGGTAAAATATTATCTTTTTATTGGGGGATCTTTTTAATGTGGGTAATTACGGTCTATTCTAAGGAAAACACTAAAATGTTTGAATTTGATACGGAAGAAGAGGCAAAAAAAGCAATTGTGAGCATTCAAGGATATAAGATTCTTTCAGAGGTTGTTTACTTTAATGACCCTTGTTTTGCTTTAGCTACTGTTTAAAATCTTTACCCTGGTAACAAGATTAAAGGGATGAATTAAAACTTTGCTCCTAATTTATTAAAAGATCGGCTTGTTTAGGGGGTATCGAACCCACCAACAAGCCGACTATATCAACGCATCTCTTATGATATAGTGTATTTTTAGTATAGATTCATAGACCAAAATACATGTTTTTACAATATTTATCTTAAATATACAATCCACGCTTAGACGTCGGGACTTCTATAAAAATTATAGAATTGGCTGGTGGAACGACCAGAAACGGATTATTCTACTGTTAGTGGAGTGGTTCCTTTTTTTGAACTGATCATAAGTCAACCTTTTTAAATGATTCAGATGTTAGATATTCATTTGTTTTTTCTTTTGCAAATTGAAAGGCATCAATTTCAGTAATTCGCTCTTGATAAGGTAATTTTTTATCACATTCGAAATGATGTCTAAAATCAGGATTGAGGTCTTGCATAACATGACGAAATTCATGAAAAAGAGTCTCAATTAATGGGATATATTCACTGAAGCGAAAAATAAAGATAATCCCTAATTCTCTCCAATAAATACCTGATGCGAATCGTAAATATTCATCTTCTTCATCTCCTAAGTCACTTATGATATTATTCGCTTCACAAATAGAACAAAAAATAACAGGGATATTAATATTTGAGTCTAAGTATTTAAAAATAGTATTAGATAATGTTTTAATGTCCCAATAAAATTCGTCATCTAATACATACCAATTTTTATATTGTTGAAAAATAATGCGTTTTTGTAGAACTTGACTTAAAGACATGTATAAAACCTCCTATACATTTTTTACCCATCATTCTTATATAAAAAACCTTTTTTCTGAGAGTAGATTAAAAACCACAATAGGATTAGTAATCTATTGTGGTTTTTAAGATTTTTTTCGTAAACTTTATTCTCATTATTCACAGAATTTATAAAGTCCAAACATGAAATAAAATCCCACCTGAATTTTTTTCCATGTTTGGACTTTTGTTTTTTATGTGGTTAAATTGACATTTTCTCATTATATACAATATGATTTTCTACCGTATTCAATGTATGTAATGATAAAAATGATATAAAAATGAAGGATTTCTAACTATTTGGAAACATTATATACACTAATTTTTTATAGTATTCTACGTAAAGAGAGGAGGAAAATGTTTTGGAAGGAAATAAAGTAACAGGAGGAAGAAACTATAAGCGTTATTCTTCCACACACATCAAGGACAGTAAGCGGAGACGCGGTAGCTATGATAGATAGGTTCGTTACCTGGATAAAAAACTGTTTCAGCTTTTCAAGACCAATTGTATTCACAGAGTGCTCAAGTCAAGTCCTTATAACCCTTATCTATGACTAAATGTAAACAATGATAAAAGTTCTTATTCTATCAAGGGCTTTTATTCCCGTTTAAAATTCATATGAGATAAGATAATGCTGGATATCGCCTATTATAAGAAAACGAGGTGAAGATAGAAGCACCAAGAATTAAGAGCAGAATCAAATTTGGTGAAGTTGGGGTTTGTCCACAAAGGAAAGAAGAAAAAGAGCCTTAAAAGAAGCACTTGAACAAGTGGTCGATTATACGTCAAATTCACGGTTTTAAATAAAAAAACAACTCAAAAATGAAAGATGATGAAATTAATAACTGGTAAATCGTGACAATGGCCCCGTGATTTTAGAAGAAGGAAACAGTAAAATAGTATTGTTGGAATTGTTTGAATCTTCCATAAAGGAGAAGGGGATGAGTTGTCTGAAAGGAAAATTGTTATCGCTTGCTTTATCTTCGTCTTTACTATTTACATTTTATCCTGGAGGGAAAAAGATGGAGCAAACATATGCTTCTGAAATGGATGAGCTAATACCCGGGGCACATGATGTATCTGAAATTTATTTTGATGGGGAAAATGGAAACTGGTTGACTACGAAAAATCCGCAGCAATATCAAAAAGCAGTTGTATATGGAAACCTTGGTTTGGCTCCTTATAATTGGGGGGATTTGACAGAAGGTACCGGTTGGTATCAGATGTATAAGCCTGCGGAAATTAAGGGGACACAGGTAACTGGAGTTTTTGACGATGCGCATTTCGTTATTCGTGTACCAGAGAACTGGAATGGAAAACTGGTCGTTTCCGGTATACCTGCCACCCGGAATGAAACTTCAACAGACCTCCTCTTTAGTGATTTTGTGTTAGAAAAAGGTTTTGCATTTGTAGCAATTGATAAAGGGACACAGGGGGAAAGCGACCCCATTGATCCGCTTGCAAAGGTAAAAAATGCACTAATCAGCGCGGATGATAGTGTAGCAGAATGGCATCTGCGCTTCCGCCAAGTGACAAAATCGGCTCAAAGCTATTTAAGCAAGCATTACCCTGATAAGCTGATTCGATCGAATGATGCTGCAAACCCTGCAAGCCGTTTAATAAAGGAAGACCATAAAGTGCCTACATACGCTCTGGGAATTTCAAACGGAGGCTATGTTGTCCGTTATGCGCTTGAAAATGATGGACCGAAAAAAACAGGAGAGCAGCGTCTTTTTGACGGCGGAGTTGATTGGGAAGGGGTGTTATGGACAGACAAGGCTCCGAACTTAATTAGCTCTTTGACAACAGTCGTCAATAATGCCGATGAAGCCATTTTCGGCAGAGGGAAAGAACGGGACAAAGCAGTAAAGGAAATGTACAAAGCAGGTCTTCCACTCGGATCCGAAAAACTATGGGCCTATCATGACCAGTTATATTGGTTTGTAACCTTAAATATATACCGCGATCACTTTGATCCTGACGCGCCAAAAAGAATTAACTGGAAAAACTATTTAAATTTTGTGAATGGGGCAAGAGACCGCAGTTATGATCATATCTTTGAAGATTATAAATACGTATCACGTCCAAAAAGTATAAAAGAAAACATAAAAGAGGTAGCAATTACCGGTGATATTGACGTGCCTTTAATCAGCATAACCGGTTCATTGGATACTCTCATTTTTCCTACAATTCATGCAGAAGGATACAGAAAACTTGTGAAAAAAGCAGGAAAAGATCATTTGCATCGTCTATACATGATCGATAAAGGTAATCATGTGGACAGCCTGGTCTGGAATCAAGCAACAGATCCTGACAGAGAGCTTCAACCCTTATTGCCTTATACCCATCAAGCTTTTGATCTGCTTGTTAATTGGGTAGAGAACAAAGAAGAAGCTCCAAACAGTATGACTGTAGCCGCACCGCAAAATCCGGTTAAAGTTATCGACATAAATTCCGGGGAGGAAAGGGATCCCTATTAGAAAAATAATCTTAAAAAGAACGTGAGGAACAATACGATCGGGGCAATTGTTGAGGAATAATCCTAATAAATAGGCTGTTAACATATTAGTTATTATAATATGTTAACAGCCTATGTTTTTTGTTTTTTTTAATTCAGGTCTTGATAAATCTTTCTCTATTTGATCTCCAATGTGTATCTCATAAGGTCTACGTAATTCAATTGGAAGAACAATTCTCCTTATAAAGTTTGATAAGAATATAATCTCTTGGGATATTATGTTTCTTAGAGAGGTACCACCAGCAAAACTCGGATTTACACCGTTAAGGAATTTGGATATAAAAAATAGACGGTTTTCACCACGTTAAGGGTGAACATCGGCTTGTTCATTTTAATTCCAAGTAACATCATAGTTAGCACTGTTTATAACGGTAAACTCATAGTAACTGTTCTTATGTTAAATCCCATTTTTTCATATAGTTTAATGGCTTGGATCTTTGCATAAGCACTTAAACGGACTTCAGAGTATCCAGCTTGTCTTTGATGGTTAAAAGCAATTCTCATTAATTGTTTAGAGATTCCTTTTCCTCTAAATTCTTCAATAACATATAGTTCATATATTCCTAAATCCCTTCCAATTTTTTAAAAAAAGTCAAAAGGAGGTTACTTTATGATTAGAACTATCTATTTATGTATATTTTCATATCTTTTTGTTATTGTATCTTCTTCTTCAGCTATAGCAATTTCACTCGACGATGCTAAATATATCCAAGAAAAGTTAATAATCTAAACGAATAAGTATTAAAAGACATTCAATCATCTTTTAATTTCAAACCAAGTGATAATTTTAATAAACTGAGTAATTTAGAGCTAGCATTATTAGCTAAAAATGACCCTTCGTTATTTGATATTCTGGAAATGAGTGTAGATTTATGTGACTTAAAAGCGGAGGCGACTGTCCAGCTCTGACAAGCATAAGACGTGCAGATGATGGGAAGCGGTTTTCTTTCCAATATCTGATTGGCTTATGACTCGAAGAGCTAGGAGCCGCAGCTAGATACGGCTCAGTCCAGTCCATACGTCGCTAAACGGGCGCTTGTTCTTTTGTTCTTATTTAGCTTTAGCTTTCATTTGATCATAAAGCTTTATCATCCGATTTTTCCATTCTGCAGAGAGTTCATCAAGTGCAAGTATGTGTTCGATTTGCGAAAGATCTTTTTTATTATGAAAATATGTATTGTGAATGGTTGCAATCGAGATCTGTTTAGGGTGTTTATCTAGAAGCTTGATATCTGAATGAGACATTATGATTCCTTCTTTTAATACACGAAAGAAATATCCGGTGTAGCCCGTTTCAACGATCTTATTTAACAAAGTATTGATGTCTGTATGTTTATTAATCGTTGAGCATGGAAATCTGCCTTGTGAGATCTGTAAAACGGCATCTCCAATCTGAAAAATATCACCAATACAAACATCGGTTTCTTGCATATTTGTTAAAGTTAAATTTTCACCAAAAGCTGCTTTTGATAATGCTTTACCATAGGTTTTTTCCCAATATGCGTAGTGTTCATATGGGTATACACATATGACTCTTTCAGAGCCACCATGAAATTCATGATTTTCAACATCATCACCTGTAATACGTTCAGAAGTTACCTCTAACCTTTCAACTGGATCTTTAGATATTCCGGAACGGTATTCGATTCCTTTATGAGATAATGTTTTTGGTGTTCCTTTGCTTAGCCAAATAATTTGTGAATTCATCCTAGTTCACATCCTTATAAGTGTAGAGTTATTAATCTGATTTTACAAAAAAATACATCAATAAATTACTTATTGATGTAATAAAAAATTATTTAATGGTTTTTTTTTAGTAAGCTTTGCTGATTTTTCATTCATTTTTATATTTAATAGTTGGTCTAGGTTTTGGCTTGCAATTAATGTTAGATGCGAGTCTATCCCATTTTCTTTTGCGATAATTAACATTTTTTTCCGGTATTCTTCGATTACAGCATCAATCGAAATCACAATGACCACCTCGCACTTAGCTTTACTAGGTGGAAAAGTCCTAGTAATTCTATTATCGGATATTTTATCCTATTGTAAAGTGTTTGGTGTGTTTTTTTTCTGATTTTAAAAAAAATCAATAAAAAATACTATAAATTGGGTTAGTGGCAATAGAAACTTATATATTTTGTGTTAATAGTATTTCCTAACAAGAAAAATATAGTGGGGCTTGTTCATTTTTTTTTAAATAATGAGGAGATTTTCCTTGGTTATTTAGTGCTACATATAAGAAATTCTTACCTCTATAAACAAGAGATTGAAGAGGGATATTTATGGGAGATTAATAGGGAGTGTAAAATAATAGAGAGATAAAAGTCAACACTGCAGCGATATATTAAGAAATGCTGCAGTGCGCTTGACCTTAATTTCTACCACGACCATATCTAAATTGTGCATTCAACTGACCTTGAAGCATCTTTTTCTTAACTTCAGCTTCACTTTCACGTTGTTTTTCTTTTAATCTCATTTCTTTTAATATCTCAGTTGTTTGAACACCGTCCTCTCGTTTATCTGCAATGTCCATTAATGTCTCAATATCATTGAATGAGTATTTTCTTGTACCTCTATCATTCCGATATGGAGCGATTAATTTTCTTTCTTCATAATATCGAATTTGTCTTAAGGTTAATCCAGTTAACTCACTTACTGTCCCAATCGAGATTACCTTCTTATCCTTGTATGAGCGGTCTTGCTGATTCATTCCTCCACCCCTCGTAAGAGATACTTCTTTTTACAAGTATAACCTTTGATGTAAGATATGACATTTACATTGTTAGAAAATCTAACAAAGAAATATATTGTATAAAAAGCATGTGAGGTTTCGTCACAGTGAGAATGTAACTTATTATGGGATAAATTACAATATAGAAAAGTAATCAACCCTTATTAGAGGTTTTGTTTTAGTAAGAGGGAGGATGGTGAACGGATAGAAAATAGTTGTGTAAATGTTAATGAATTATAATGCTTTTGCCTGATTGTAATATGTAAGCTGGTTTAAAAGCTGCTGGGAAAGGTTATTTAGAAAAGAAGGCTGGAAAAGTGCTGTAACTTCTTCGAATTGGTTTGATTTTAAGTTGTAAATTGTTAAAGTAACAATTTCTGACCCGTTGATTATTGCCATGTATAACTGTTGGGACTTTGGTTCCGTGGAATTTAAATAAAAAACCTTCGTTTTATTTTCGTAATCCTCTTTGGCTACTACTCGTAATGTCAATAGTTTCAACCCCTTCATAAGTTGAAACTATTCTCGACATGTTTTCAACGCTTTAAACAAATTTATACAAATTTAATAACTCGAAAGAAAATCTTAACATTATGTTAATCGTCCTATAACAATTTTAAGGTAAGTTAAAAGTAGCAAAATTATTATATGGAGATGAGCGTCATGAGTAAAATGCTGCAAAATGCACTTGAGGAACAAAGAAATTACTACTCTCAAAAATTACTCGCCATTGGAGTATATAATACACAAGTCTTGAATAAGATGACCCTTACTGAGTTAAAGAATGAATACAATTATTTTTATCATAATGATCCACAAGTAAAACGAAATCGTACGATGTAGGTATAGAATAAAAGCGACATTAAGAAGAGGCTAACACTACCAGAGTTCATTCATCCGCTTCTTAATGTTGGGTTTAAGGACTAACATTTTTTACAATCTCTAAAAAAAACTCATTTAAAGTGTTTGTAGGCATCAGGCTAACATTTTGGACATTTTTAATCATTTCTTCAACAACCTGGATTGTTTCTTCGCAATATATATTAAGTTGCATAGATTCAAAATATTGTTGACCATTTTGTTTTGACTGTAGTAACAGGTCAAATTGTTGATTAAGTTTTGGATCATTAATATACTGGTGGGAGAGTGAAGTAATATCAATTTTTGGCATCTCTTGATTGTCTAAAATCCACAAGCATGTAAGTAATGGTCTTAATATATTTAGATATCTTTTTGTTGTGGATCTCTTTTCCTTTAGTAAAGTTTGATAATTTTTCTTCGCCATATTTAAATAATGATGAACGGTTGGTATTGACGAAAAAGCTAATTGTGATAGTGTTTTTAGTTTAGATGTGAAGGCTGTTTCGCTTAAATAGATAATTGGTGAGTAGATCCATTCAAGTAGTGTTGGATTTGACTTTTGCAAAAGTTTTAGTGCTTTTTTCAGATCCCAACCAACCATCTCAACTTTATCATTTGGTGAGATCTCGATTACATCACGACCTTCAAATAGTTGTAAGTACCAATCTAACTCTCGGATATAGATAAAACGAACATCATAATCACTACTATGAGAACTAGTCCCCCAAGCTCGACTCCCTGATTCACAAGCAAAAAGAATCGTAATATTTTCTTGTTTTTCAAGCGTTTTTAACAACTCCTTAATGGCAAACTCCATTTAAAACCTCCCAATTCTTTAGTACAATATTTACAGTATTTATTTATTTTCAAGTTATTATTGGTAAAAACCTTCAAATATTATTAAAATCATAGTAAAATTAAGATTCCACTATATAATTTTTATGTTTTTAATGTTGGTAAAGTTTATCTATGGTTAATTTTGAATATAAGAGGGCGATGGGATGAGATCATACACGGAAGAAGAGTTACAGAGTGCATTAGATTTGTTTCGAATTTTTGCAAGGGCTTTCAAAAGTGTCTCCGAGCATTCAATTCGTGATAGCAAGGAACATGGGTTTAACCCAACAGAATTTGCTGTGCTAGAATTGCTTTTTACAAGGGGACCACAAAAGTTACAGCAAATTGGGTCAAGATTATTATTAGTTAGTGGAAATGTAACGTATGTCATTGATAAGCTTGAAAAGAATGGATTTATTTACCGGGAGCAAGATCCAAAAGACAAACGCTCTGTTTATGCGAAATTAACAGACAAAGGACAAAAATACTTGGATGAAATATATCCAATACATGCTATCCGTATAGCCCGTGCATTTTCTGGTCTCTCTGCAGAAGAGCAGGAAGAATTGAAAGCGCTATTAAAAAAAGCAGGCGTACATAGTCAGCATTTGTTATTTAGATAGAATAGCAGTAGATTAATATTTTACTA
Organism: Metabacillus bambusae; assembly: GCF_017497975.1. GTDB lineage: Bacteria > Bacillota > Bacilli > Bacillales > Bacillaceae > Metabacillus > Metabacillus bambusae. Next base: position 206,957 of record NZ_JAGDEL010000008.1, read on the forward strand.
GGGTGACTCATATAATATGGTACCTATAGATAGGACACTTATAAAAGAGTGTTTCATCTATAGGTATTTTTTTATATACTTTAATTTCAAGATAATGGGGATTAGGGGACAACATGAGTAAAATAACATTTTCAACTAAAGAGATAAAAGTACTTCAA
>NZ_JAGDEL010000079.1 GCF_017497975.1 Metabacillus bambusae
GTGTGCTCGACAAGTCCATGGCCGGCTTCTGAGGCGTTGCGGCGGGAAGCGCCGCCGTCTACCTGACGTCCGCTTCACTCGGGCGACCATTTTTTGCAGCTGCGGCGGCAGAGAGAACAGCCTCCGAGATCATGTCGGCCCGCGTCCTGCGGTGGAACCACTTCGCATAATTAGATTTCTGGACCGCGAGGCAAATAATCCAGCCGCCCGGTGAGTACAAAACCTCTGTACCGTAGTATCCGGGTTGGACGGAAGTAACCTTGGACAGAGGAATCCAGTGCCATTTGAACAAATTACGCACCAGTACAGCGTCGGCGGTCAGCGCGATACCGGCACTGAATGAAAAAATCAACCACGCGAGCCGAGCACGCCACAGAGGACACCGGCCACAACACCTTCGACAGAAGGCGCCTCCGGGCTGAGTGCACCAATGCCAATGTATCCGATTGAGACCGGGACGTAACCAATCCGCGCGCGCCCCTCTGTCCACCTCTGCAGAATCT
>NZ_JAGDEL010000009.1 GCF_017497975.1 Metabacillus bambusae
ATTAAGTTTTATAACAATAAACGTTTTCAAAAAAAATTAAATAACCTTAGCCCTACTGAATATAGAGCTAAGGCTGCCTAATAAGTGAACCTTTTATTAATTGTCTACTTGACGGGGATAAGACCAAAAAGAAGGTGATCCTTTTTCTATTATGATTTAATATAAAAAAGGTCTTCCCGATGGGAAAGACCTGTGTGAAGATTCCATTAAATAGTTTCCTTAACCTTTACAATAGAGGTTTCTTGAGTTACATTACCTTTTCGTTTTAGTTTATTCCAACCAACGGTTACTCCCTTTATTGCTGAGAAAAGGGACTTTATTACCACATAAGTCATAAGCTGTTTGTACAAGATTCGTTGTAGAAATAATGAACCTAGTGGTTTAGGACTTTCTTTTTCCAATCGAAACGCATATAAAGAAGCAAGGAAATCCAACAAGTAAAAAAGAATAAATCCAATAGCTGCTTTTTCAGGGTGTGTGTTAAAAAGGGCGATAATGAACAATATATCTGCAATAGGCGATATTGTTTGATAAATATATTGGAAAAGCCACATATTTGGAAGGGCGATATATCCTAATGAGTTATGTTTTTTATTGAATAAAGCCTCACGATGCTTCCATAAGCATTGTAACGTACCATAGACCCATCGGTAGCGCTGTTTTACCAGACTTTTAATATCTTCCGGCACTTCTGTATAGGCATAAGCCTTTTCTTCAAATTCAATCTTTTTCCCATTGCGTAAAAGAGTAAGAGTGATATCGGTATCCTCTGCCAGTGTATCCTCTTTAAAGTATCCTGCTTCTTCTACCGCCGTCTTTCTCCATGCACCGATTGCACCTGGTACAACCGTAATGCAATTGAGGGCTGCAAAGGCCCTTCTCTCTAGGTTAAAGCCTGTAACATATTCGATATGCTGCCATTTTGTAAGGAGGTTCCCCTTATTGCCGACCTTTACATTACCTGAAACGGCCGCAATATTTTCATTTTTAAAATGGTTAACGAGCAATGAGATGGCATTTTCGGCGATGAGTGTATCAGCGTCAAGAGCAACCACGATTTCACCCTTTGCTTCTTTAAAACCAAGATTAACAGCGGAAGATTTTCCACCATTATTTTTTTTAATTAGTCTGATGAGAGGATGGTTTGCATAAGCTTTTTGAACCACAGCGGCAGTATCATCCGTTGATCCATCATCGATAATCAGTATCTCAAAAGCCGGGTAATTGCTAGATAAAATAGAATTAAGTGTTTTGCAAATAACTTTTTCCTCGTTATAGGCAGCAATAACGACACTGACAAAGGGTGTGAACTCAGGGTCGATTTGGGTCTCTTTATAACTTTTTACCTGTTTTCTAGAAAGGAAAACGAAAATAGCCAGCCGCAAAATTCCTAAAAGGATGGCTGAGTAGAACAGAATGCTTAATCCAAAGTGCCAGCCTTGCATAACCTTGAATACAGCCTTGTCATAGACCAAATAAGGGCTGTCCTGATCAGCAGGGGGCATAATCTGTGTATCGCTTTTTCCAATTAGGTCAGCAATAGTGGTAAATGTGTAGCCGCGCTTTTTAAGCTCATTAATAATAATAGGCAAGGCCTTTACAGTGTTCGAGCGGTCACCGCCACCATCGTGAAGCAAAATCACATTTCCATTTGGTAGCTGATCTAATACCCGATTCACAATTTCATCACTGGAAAGTTTTTTCCAATCGTCAGAGTCAATGAACTCACCGACCATGGTATAACCCATGTCCTGTGCTCTTAATATAGGGACCAGTTCGTTCTTTGTGCTCGGCTCCGCATCGGCCACATACGGTGGGCGGAATAGGGTCATTGAATGACCGGTTATTTCTTGAAATAAACGCTGAGATGCATTTAGCTCTATCCTAGTTTGAAGTGGTGTCATGGATGCAACATCAGAATGGGAAAATGTATGGTTGCCAATTTCATGGCCTTCTTTATACATCCGTTTAACCAGTTTTGGATGCAGCAAGGCATTCTCTCCAATAATAAAGAAGGTTCCTTTAATATTATTCTTGTCCAAAATGTCCAGTATTTGTGGTGTATAGGTTTGATCCGGTCCGTCATCAAAGGAAAGGACGACTTCCTTCGTTTTAGGTTTGCCATACCGAGCCACCTCAAATGGCTTTGGTAATTTAACATAGGTTTCGTTTTGGATCATCCCATGTGAATCCAATTGAATCGTTCTTTTCCCTTTTTCTGATTTAGAAACTATTTTCAAAATCTCTCCAGCACCTGTATATTGAACAGGATTAGAACTGGCCAAGGTATTAAGGGCATTGGATGGCTTGTCGATTTCCTTTGGTTTATTTATGAAATTCCAGATAGAAGGATCTTCAGAACCAAGACGCCAAACCGCTATTCCTTTTGAGCCGCTATCTATCGCTAATTTCATTTGATTATAAAATGTAGCACCGTCTAAAAACCAAACAATATGGTTTCTTCCGTTTTTTTTATATCGCAAATAAGGGTTGCCTACTGGTTTATTCCAATGGATCTGGAGGCTGGTTCCACTTCCCAAATCCATGATATCCTCGAATGTCATCGAAGCTGCAGGTTTGCTGGAGTTTTCTTCCCAATCGTAACCATAGCTTCCTAAACTCACAATCAATTTCTCGGATGGAATATTAAGCTGGGTTAAGCTCTCTTTTACCCAATTAGATGAAGCAACAGGTCCAGGATTACTCATGGAGTGGTGCTCGTCATATAACATGACAATCATGCGGTCAACGCTAGCTGCTAAAGAGGCATAGTTAAAACTATTGTTCTTCGGAGGGACATCCAGTGTGACCATGAGATCATGTTGATGAAATGCTACATTAACTTTGTCCATAAAATGAGTGAGATGATCTTTATCATTTTGATGGATCTCTTCGAAGTCGATGTTAATCCCGTCAAAGTCATTTGTTCTTACATAAGCCAGCATATTTTTAATAAAAAGATCTTCAGCGCCGGGAGTAGTAAATAATCGGTGCAGTGCATCGCCATCCCATTTATTATTAATAAAATTAGTAACTGATGGAAGAATCTTTATATCATGTGCTTTTGCTTCAGCAACAATAGAACTGTCCGTACTTGTTTTAAGGGTAAGGCTAGGAGTAAGCTGCAGCCACTCAGGCACTAATGTTGTAATAGAGTCTATATTTTTTTTGAAAGAAGTTTTACTGTTTTCGTCCCAATTTACGTAAAAACCAAACACTTCTTGTTTGCTCACAATTTGTTTTTGGTTCAATTGACCCATATTCTTTTGAATAAGAGGAGAAGGACTTGTTTTTGAAACCTGTGAGGCAAGCTCTTCTTCACTGAAGATTGTATTAATCGGTTCGATCTCACTCTTTGCTGTGCTTTTATTATTCAATTGCAGCTCAGGAAATACTGCGTTAGTATTAAGGCTTTCAATAAAAATAGTTGATACTAAAATAATTAAAACAGTAAAGCCCACACTCATTCGTTTAATAATGGTCCAGCGTCTTTTTGCAGGATCAAGAAAAACATGTTCTTGATTTCGCTCCCTTTTTTTAAGCCCTAAATTGTAAAACCAGTGGAAGAAAAAATAGCAGACCAATCCAACCAAGCCTCCGAAGACACCTGATGAAATGACTTGTGAAGATTGGACTTTAGTTATTAGGGCAGATGATAACCAGTAATCTTCCAATACACGTAAATCCAAGGATGGTAATTGACGAATGTTTGGAATAAAAACTGTAATCAACGTTCCAAGGAATAAGGCGATGATATTAAGACGCAATAAAAGTGAAAAAGCAAGCAATAATGGAATTCTTAAACTATCTAAAGGTAAAAAGGCCAGAAAAAAACCAAGTGTACTTGCTACCGCTCCGGCATTTCCAGTGACAGGTGCAAACAATGATCTGACAAGCCACCTAAAAACTAGATTCACTAAAACTCCCCCTCATAATTGTAGTGTCTAAAAATGTATAAATATATTTTAATAGATACATTTTATACAGAATAAAATCTGTATAAAATCCATAGGATCGTTAACTGGAAGTTATCCTAAACGTCGAACTTTTGGCGTACAGATATTTTCGACAAAAAGTGACTATCAACAAAAGCTTAGAAAGTCATTATAAGATTTTGGGGGTAGGCTGGTTAATTCCCTCTATTTACAATTATTCTAATAAATAAATGAATGAAGGATAGCCTTCTGTTTTTCGGGTGTAACATGAGGAAATAAGCTTTAATAAAATCTCTTTAATAGTAGGTTGGTATACCTCATAGAAATATTACTTCACTGAATAATGAAAAAAAACGGCCACTTCAACAAATTAAAGTGGCCGTTTTAGATTAAATCGCAATATAAACTTTTTGCTCAATAATTAAGATTTAATAACTACATTTCGTACTGAGTATAATGGACATTTTCAAGGTGTTCAATCTACATTGGCACAAATACTGAACCGTCTTTTTTCTCATTTTTTCAATAATAAATGGATAAAGTAAGGTGTACCGAGCCACTAAAGTAAATTATAAAAAGAATGCCGGATTTATTTAATTCTTAATCGGCATTCTTCATGTATATTTGTGAAGGTGCAAAATTTTTTGGTCTGACCTATTTATATTATTGAGCTACTAATGTGACGACAGATCTAGGTGGTACATTAAATGTTTTATTGGCAGGGAACAAGTTTAGTTGTTCTAGGTCATAGTTTTCAGAAGTCACATATGGTTTGAATTGTATAGCTCCTCTATTTCCTGGTAGATCATCTACATTAACATTCACCGGTTTTGTTTCATTACTGTTATTTACAAGTACAATAGAGAGCTGGGTATCTTCCTCATGATAATACGCTGAACCCATTAGGCCATCCTTATCGTTAGCTCCTTGTAAGTCAACTCTATATGCCCCTGGTCTAACAAACCGACTGTAATTACCTAATGCCCATAGTAACTTAGATTCGATGATTGTTTCTTCATCCCCTTGCTTTAAGTAATCCGTATAGATCAAACCATCCTTGTAATCATATGGAGACACAGATAACCACCATTGCCATGCTGAGGCTTGTGTTTCCACCATGTCATAATGAATGACTCGAGCAACATCAAGAGCAGTCTGTATCGATAGGTCTCGACCATGCCCATGACCTCCCAAAATACAGTACTCTGACATCCAAATTTTTGCATTAGTATTATATCGATTTATATTTTCCCGTACGGATTTTCTTAACGGAATTAGTCGATCCTCTCCTGAAAAATAATCAGACCAATATGCATGTGCACTTATTTTGTTTCCGATCATCTCACTGATTTCAGGGTCCCCTAAGAATTCCTTAATGTATTCTCGGTACTTTCCTGGATATGTACCGCTAGCATTTCCACTACTATACTGGCTATCGCTTCCTGTAAATTCAGAGTATATATCGTCATCAAGTAATGATGTATATTCTACAGCTTCTGGTGCGTCAATTTCAGTTTCAAGGTCTCGGTTTTTTAGTTCATTATTTAAAACTCTTATTACTTTTTTCATATCTTCTATATTGTAACGATTTCCTTCTTGCCCCGCGTAGTTCCAATCCCATGTAGGCTCATTAATCGGACTTATATAGTTAAACGGCAATTGTTCTTGATCAAAATGTTCTAATACATCAGCTAAAAATTTTGCATATTCATCAATCTTTTCTTCTTTTAGATTTGTGCTACCTACACTAGGATCAGGTTGCCCATGTCCATTCTTTGTCATCCATACAGGCGGACTATTCACAAATGCAATAAATTCTTCAACACCACGTTCTTTTGCAGCTTTGAGAAACCATTGCTGACCAGCTTGTTTATCCCAATCATAAGGTTCATTTTCTGCTGTTTTAAAACTTTCTGTTCTCCTAAAGCGATCTGTAATAATTTCTTTATCTGTCACTTCACTACCTGCGCCAATATTAAAACGCCATAGCGATAAACCAATTCCTTTATCTTGTGAGAATAGTAAATCAGCTACTTTGTTTTTGTTTTCTTCTGACCATTCGGAACCAATTGGGTCTAAAGCCCAAGCACCAGAAGCGCCGAATCCATCAATTTCCTGATACTTTTTTTCTACATTTATATCAATTTCTTGAGCGGTATCGCTATTTGGAACTGCTAAATTGTTTTCTTTTGCATTACTAACCGTTGAGCCAAATAATAAAAAACTTAGTGATAGAGCCAATGAGAATTTTAATTTCTTATTTTTTGTCATTATTTTCTCCTTTCAACTACTCTTTTTAACATAAAAACTAGACGACCTAGAGTACTTTCAGTAATTTTTATTTACCACCTCCTTAGGGAAAAGGGAATATAGTTAACTTGGTTTTATTGGTGAGGAAAGTATATAAAATATATCAACGAAAATATTTATCTTTTAAGGTATGAATATCATTTTCAAGAGAATGAACATAGAATGAAACCCATTTCATTTTTAAAGTTTCAAAACTAAAAGGGATGATAATAACTTAGAAGTAAAAAATTTGAAGTAATAGGTATGCCTATGACCAAGAAAATAGATAGTCGACATAGTGAAGTAGGGGTTCTTATAGTTTGTAAATATTTCATAGCTAACATGGAGTTAAAAAATGATTTTCATGTCATATATACATCACAAATAGGGAGATTGTAAAAAGTTAATTTGAAACCGTTTTCAAAATAAATAATAGCATAAAGTGGAAAGATTTTTCAATCCTTAAAAAGTACGATATATTAGCAGAGTAAAAGATGTATATTTTTTGAGTTCTGATATTTCTATTTTACGAGCGCTAATTCAAGTGATCTTGAAATAAACCTTACTTAGATATAATACGGAGAATCGTATCACGTGGTGAAGCAGGGTGGAATTAATAGTCGATAGAGAATATCTCAACAAGTTAAAAGGAGATTAAAACTTTCTAATCTCCTTTAACATCCGCCATTTTTTCTGAAATTAGTTTACAATCTTTTTCACTTACCTCTAAATATTTCCCCCATTTCTTAGCGCGCTTCATTTATTGTTCATCTTTACTATGATAAATTTTTAATGAAAAGAGCAGGAAGGCAGGTAAACAAGCATGCAATTTATAACCTATGAACTTGCTCAAGAAATTGTTGAGCGTACAATGAAAATTTTAAATAGAAATATAAATGTAATGAATGATGAGGGGGTTATCATAGGATCGGGAGACAGCGAAAGGATTAATCAGCTCCATGCTGGTGCTCTTCTCGTCCTTAAAAAAGGAGAAAGTGTTGAAATAGATAGTTCTAGGGCTGTGAGAATGAAGGGTTCTAGACCTGGAATCAATTTACCTATACGCTTTAGTAATCAAATTGTTGGTGTTGTGGGTATTACAGGGGAGCCAGAGCAAATCCGGAATTATGCCCAGCTTGTAAAAATGGCAGCAGAACTAGTTTTGGAGCAGTCATTTTTGCTGGAGAGGGTGCAATGGAAGCAAATGCTCCAAAGTGAGATTGTGAATCAGCTTATTTCAGAAGAAGGATTGAATGAGGAATCAATAAAAGAACGTGCCGGATTTCTTGGGATTAATTTAGAACATCCTAGAATTGTTATTGTCATAGAAAAATCAGATTATACGGAAATCTCAAATCAAAAACTAATTAGGTCTGTTCAATATGAAGTTGGTAAGACTGACTTAATCGGTATTACTTTTAATAATGAAATAGTTATTCTTAAAGCAGTAGCTGTAAAAGAGTCCAAAGGGGAGTTAACCCCATTCTTAAAGCGATTGCTAAAAGTATCAGGCGGCAAGGTCCTTATCGGAAGTGGAAGTCTGGCCGGAAACATAAAAGAATTAAAATCTTCATTCTATCAGGCTAAAAGAGCAATTATGGTAGGAAGTAAGCTATTGCCTGACGCGAGCTTCTATCATTACGAGGATTACCAATTAGAAGTAACGCTGGCAAAATTGGCACAGGATGAGGAGGACAAAAGTGCTTTTTCCTATTACCATAAGCTGCTAGATCAAGGTAAGAAGGGAGAGCTGATCCATACACTGGAAGCCTATATAAGGGAGGGTGGAGAATTGAACAAGATTGCAGATAGCTTGTTTATCCATCGAAATACCCTAAGGTACCGCCTTGAAAAAATTAGAGAATTGACAAACAAAGACCCGAGAAATATAAAGGACTTAATTGAATTGTATATGGCAAAGCTATTGCATGACATTAGCTGATTGTGCATATGCACAATTAATATAAGTTTTTGTACTAATATTTTATCACCTTTCATAATGTAATCAGATCAGTAAACGCTTACAATGTAGACATAACAAAACAAGCACTGTAGGGGGAATCAGCATGGATGTTACCGTAAGCGCTTTAGGGGCTATTAGTGCCTTAATCATTGCGATTATACTAATCTTAAAAAAAGTGCCGCCAGCATATGGGATGGTTGCTGGAGCTTTAATCGGCGGATTGATTGGCGGCGTGGATATTACAAATACAGTTACCTTAATGATGGAAGGGGCCAAAGGAATCATTCCGTCAGTATTGCGAATTATGGCTGCGGGTATCCTGGCCGGAGTCTTGATTGAATCAGGAGCTGCCTCGTCGATTGCGGAAACGATTGTCAAAAAATTTGGGGAAACACGTGCGTTGCTGGCATTATCTATTGCTACGATGATCTTAACAGCGGTTGGGGTGTTCGTAGACGTAGCTGTTATTACCGTATCACCGATTGCTTTGGCAATTGCTAAACGTGCACATCTTTCAAAAACTGCTATTTTACTAGCGATGATTGGGGGCGGTAAAGCAGGGAATATTATGTCACCGAACCCGAATGCTATTGCTGCTTCTGACGCATTTGGCGTTCCGCTAACATCCATTATGGTTGCAGGAATTATCCCGGCCATTTTCGGACTGGCTGTTACGTATTTCTTTGCGAAAAAGCTTGTAAATAAAGGCTCTGCAGTGATAAGCAAAGATATCGAAATGACGGATAATACAGAGGTTCCTATTTTCATAACAGCATTGATTGCACCGCTAGTCACGATTATAATGCTCTCATTGCGACCATTATTTGATATCAACATTGATCCGATGGTTGCTCTGCCAGTTGGTGGAATCATTGGCGCTATTGCAATGAAAAAGACAAGGAAAATCAATGATTATGCCGTTTCTGGTTTAAGCAAAATGTCTGGCGTAGCCATTATGCTATTAGGTACTGGAACATTAGCCGGAATTATTGCTAACTCTGCCTTGAAAGATATCATTATAAATTCGTTAAGTGCTTCAGGTCTGCCAGCTTATTTATTGGCGCCTATGTCTGGGATTTTCATGTCAGCTGCAACTGCTTCAACAACAGCTGGTACAGCAGTAGCGAGCGGCGTTTTCAGTGGCACGATTTTAGGATTGGGTGTATCAGCATTAGCTGGAGCAGCAATGATTCATGCTGGGGCAACAGTGCTAGACCACTTGCCGCACGGAAGCTTTTTCCACGCTACAGCTGGAAGTGTCAATATGGACATTAAGGAACGCTTAAAATTGATGCCATACGAGTCTTTAGTCGGTTTAACACTTGCGATTATTTCAACTATCATATTCGGAGTCTTTAAGCTTTTTGGTTAAAAGTGCGTGCCTAAAAAATAGAAAAAAAGAACTAGCAGCTAACGAAGCCCGATTAAACATCACGATGTCCTAGAAAAGCTAACGTTCGGTCGTGTGATATATCGTAGCCGAAAACTTTTATTCTGTGAAGAACATAGGGTCAGCAAATCTTATGCTAGTTTTATTGAACTTTTAAATATCCATTAATAGAAAGGAGATGGAAAACTATGAAAATTGTAATTGCCCCGGACTCTTTTAAGGAAAGTTTATCGGCTCTGGAGGCTGCCAATGCAATTGAGAGAGGATTCAAATTGGTTTTTCCAAATGCTGTGTACAGTAAAATGCCGATGGCAGATGGCGGTGAGGGAACCGTACAGTCACTCGTAGATTCTACAAACGGCAAAATCGAGGAGCGGTTCGTAACTGGCCCCTTGGGTGAACCAGTTAAAGCATTCTTTGGATTAATTGGAGACGGGAAAACAGCTGTTATAGAAATGGCTGCTGCATCAGGTTTGCATCTTGTACCTGTTAAAAACAGAAACCCGTTAGTCACCTCGACAAGAGGAACAGGAGAATTAATATCAGCTGCACTTGATTTTGGTGTAAAACATATTATCATTGGGCTTGGTGGCAGTGCTACAAACGATGGGGGAGCCGGAATGGTCCAGGCATTGGGGGGAAGACTACTTGATGAATTTGGAAACGATATCGCTTCTGGAGGCGGTGCACTCTCACAAATCGTTAGAATAGACTTGACTGGTCTAGACGACAGATTGAAAAATGTTCAAATTGAAGTGGCCTGTGACGTGGATAATCCTTTAACAGGACCAAGAGGTGCTTCAGCGATTTTCGGTCCTCAAAAGGGTGCCACACCTGAAATGATAGATTTGCTTGATAAGAACCTGTCTCACTTTGCTGACGTCGCAGAAAGAGCACTTGGGAAATCCTTTCGAGATATAGAGGGTGTCGGTGCAGCTGGTGGCCTTGGAGCAAGTCTGCTGGCTTTTCTTAACGCAGACTTAAAAAGAGGGATCCAAATAGTCCTGAATGCTGTAAACTTTGAAGAAGTAGTCAAAGATGCAGATCTTGTTATCACGGGTGAAGGCCGTATTGATAGTCAAACTATTTATGGGAAAACTCCAATCGGTGTGGCAAAAGCAGCTAAAAAATATGGTGTGCCTGTAATAGGACTTGCGGGATCATTATCCGAGGACAGCGATGTAGTGTATGAACACGGAATTGATGCCCTTTTCAGCATAGTTCCAGGTATTGTAACACTTCCAGATGCGTTTGAACATGCTGCACATTACATGGAAAGAACAGCAAGAAACATTGCGGCATCCATGAGAGCTGTCAAATAATTTCGATGTGTAGCTGTTAAATAATAGGCAAAAAATCAATTGTATTATAGGGAAAAGCTCAACAAGAGCAGTAATTTCCTAAATGTTTTTCAAAAAAAGAGGGTTACTAGCGGAACAACCGTATTTGTAACCCTTTTTGACTTTTCATTACATTTTTCTACCTTGAAAAGCGTTTGTAGCAAGGAGTGCTAGCATTAATAAGAATTCAGATATATTATGTAATGCATCGGTCTTTAAAAATAAGTGGATCATAGGTGTTATTCCTAAAAACAAGGTCCCAACAAAATACCATGGCCATTTTTGCTTCCACCAAATAATAATCGATGTGATTAATAACATGATTGATACACCTATTATCATGAAGGGAGAACCATTTCCTACGTTTTTATAGCTTAAGACACCATATTTCCAAATAGGTTCTAAGGAGATGCCCCATACCACTGTTACGAGTTCGATGATAATCAAACAAAGGGTTAATATTATAACGAGCCATTGAACTATTCTTTTTTTTGCCCATTGTAGATTTGCATTCACCAAGGTATGCCAGGCAAATAGTACAAGTAAGGGAGTGAAAAGGGCATGCAACCAATACCGGGTTTGGTTTAATGCTCTAAGTAAATCTCCTTCTCCCCAATATTTTCCGAATGCTAGAATCCCGTTATCATAGAATAAAGCCAGAATAACAATCAGTAGGACATTTCCAATGTTAATCCAACTGTGATATTTAGCTAAAAGGATACCTAGTATAAATAGAACAATGTAAGCTATGGTAAGTAATAAATAGATAACTGTATCCATAATTCACTTTCACTGCCCTTCTTTATTACGCCTATCTAAGACTAGGAAATGAAATAATATGCCTTTCTTATTGTATATATACAATACTTATTTTATCCAAACATTAATAAGACAAAGTTACAACAAATAAGATATAACTCGATTGAAATCGTTTGGTTAGATAATTCTACTAGCTGAATTCTCTTCTAGAAGAGAGATCAAAGAATGTTAAAACCTTATTTAGAGAGTAATTATAAACGATATTGTGTGCATTACTTAAAGATCCGGTGTGTTTTCAACAGATAAATAATAAAAACTCAGGAATCATTTACGATTCCTGAGTTTTATTTTCTAATAGACAACAACTGGCTGGTAGACACTGAGATTATCATACACAGTTTTCATTACACTAGGGGATACGTTGACACATCCACCTGATCCTGCAGTAAGATAGGCATTGCTTGCCCAGTTTTTTCGCCAACCAGCGTCGTGGAAGCCTTGTCCACTGTTTGTAAATGGTGCCCAATAATCTACCTCAATTGAATAATTGAGATTACCTGACGAACTTCCCGTTAGAGTGTATGGTGTTCGTTTATAGAGGATATACCAAACTCCTTTTGATGTATCCTCTTGTGTACTATGTTTTCCAGTAACAACATTAGTTGTCACTACTAATTTTCCATCCCTGTAGATCCAAATACGTTGTTCTGCAATCGATACTTCAGCATAAGTATCACCAATACCATTGTTTGTTGTTGTTTCATAGCCATAACCCTCATTGCTCCAGCCATTTCCGTAAATATTTGAAGCAGAAACCGATTTTTCTCCCTTTTCAAGTGCTTCTTGAATCAGTGCTGTTTCTTTATCTACATTAAGTGCCCAGCCATACCCCTGTCCTTTAACCGAAATGACTGAACCTGAATGGGTCTTAAAGCTAAAATTTTTACCTAATGTGGATTGAGATTCATTAATTTCAGCAATTTTATTTTTAATATTGCCTGGGTCTATTGAAACTTTCAAATCCTTTGACACAGAAGCACTTTTAATTAATTCGCTTGCCTTTAATGAATAAATTTGATCCTGTACCTTATATTCAACGGTTTGCTGAAGGAGTTCTTGTAACCTTTTCTCTTCGTTTTTTACAATTTGGCTATCTTCCTTGATTGGGAGTAGGTATGCAGGGCTCAGAAGAATTTTACTAGTATAGCTCTGATTTTCGAAGTCCTTTAATAGACTTGTAACATCATATTGTTTACCATCAATACTCTTTGAGACGATAATTTTTCCTTCCTCCAGATATGCCTGTGCATCTTTAGGTGCTTTTAAATCTTGATTCATTGAGATGAGTTTTTGTTCTAGTTCTGTTTTCAGCACTTCGCTACGATACTGGTCATGTTTGCTTGGCATTAAGGAATAATTTTTTTCCTTGAAAGAAGGAAAAAATGTCCACTGGCCTTTTAATAATTTTTTGACTGCTGGCAGATCATTTGCAGTAAATCCCATCTTCATATCTTTTCCATCTATAATTAGTTGTTTTCCAACATAGACTTCGTTCTTTAAAACTGATGTTTGTATCTTTTTTAGGGCCTGGTCAGCAGTCAGGCTATTTACTTTTACGCCATTAATCGTAATACCTGTATTAAAATGGGATGCCTGATAATAGCTCATTGTAACTAATATGAGTGCAATAATGATAGTTGTTGTAATAAACTTCCAATTTATAAACCATTTAACTGATTTTTTCCGTGAGTAATCAGTTTCTATAACTGATTGTTCTACAGCATTTTCCAAAAATATTCCCCCCATACACACCTTTGACAACATTAGACTTTAACCTTGGCCCTTTATTAAAAGTTTACAGTTATTTTACGTTAGTATTAAACTTTAACTACAATTCTACTAAATAGAATAGGATGAATTTGTCGATATTTGTAGATTTACAAAGTTTTATTAAATTAATGGAAATGACAGGTAAAAAGAAACATTAAAAGCTTCTAATCGAATAAGAGTATTTTAGATATTATATAAAGTAGAGGAGGAAACCTCATTTAGAGTTATATCGGAGAACCGTATCATAGGTTTTAATATGTTTGTTTGAGGGGAAACCAAATAAAAGAGTCTTGGTCAGAGGGTTTCCTATACAGATTCCTTTTTAGAAACCCTCTCATTTACTGTTCACTAGCAGTTTTCCCTGCAGCGGAAATTAGCAACCAAGTTTAATAGAGCCTTATTTTAATAAAAATAAAAGCACGTTCCTCATGATAAGAACAATTTCTTAGTCATTAGAAACGTGCTTTTTTATCGTTACCAGGAAATTATAAAATTCTTGAACTGTGGTTAAGCGCACGACATCCAGCTCCAGCCCTAGCCCCTCTAGGTCATAAGCTAATTTAGAATTGAAGGCAAAGAACGCCTTCTATTCTAAATCATCTTATTTGCCTTAGGCTGATCAAGGCGCTTGTGCTTTTGTTCTTTCGTTAATCATGAATTCTCCTTTTAACCATTCAACCATTAATTTGTTTACAAATCAGTTATTTATGCCACCTCAGCTTTTAAAAGCTTTTGTTTTTGCTTTTTTATTCCTAAACGATACGATAGAAATAATACAAGGGTAGTTAATGCTAATGTAATAAACAATTGTGAAATCATTTTTCCATGGAACCCTCCATTATAGAAGAATCCACCAAGGCATCCACCAAGAGTAGGACCTATGACCGGTATCCAGGCATATCTCCACTGTGAATCTCCTTTACCTGGAATAGGTAGAAGAGAATGAATGATTCTTGGTCCTAAATCACGCGCTGGATTCATTGCAGCACCTGTTGATCCACCTAAAGATATTCCTAGAGTGATTATTAAAACACCAACTGCTAATGGATAAAGGCCATCTGTAAATTTATTAGCCCCAATTGATAGGACCCCTAGTACTAGAATAAAGGTTGCTAATATTTCACTTAAAATATTGGCAAATGTATGCTGAATAGCAGGACTTGTTGCGAAGACACCTAGTATGGCTTTTTGATCCTTTGTTTCTTCCCAATGAGGTAAATAATGCAAGTATACCGCAGCTGCACCAATCATAGTGCCTAAAATCTGGGCGATTATGTAGCCTATTACTTGTCCCCAAGGGAAATTTCCTGAAAATGCAAAGACCAAAGTTATTACTGGATTTAAATGAGCGCCACTGTATTTCGCTACAGTAAAAATGGCTAAAGTTACCGCTAATCCCCATGCAAATTGAATCGCTAACCAACCAGCGTCATAAGCAAATGACTTTTTTAGAGTTGCACCAGCACATACACTTCCTCCTAGAAAAATTAAAATTGCAGTACCAACAACTTCTCCCCAAAAGGCTATCATGATTAACCTCCTTTCTCTTAACGTGTAAGATTGTATATTAACGCTTATGGTTAACCGAATATTCCGACATGTAAATACAAAAATAACTTGATTTCTTAAAATAAGAAACCAAGTTTTTGTTTTTATAATAAATGACTATTTGCTTGGATAAAGAACTGGGATTGTTGATAGTTATAAGTAACTTTAGAGAAATCGAATGGCTGTCCATTGGTTAAATGGAAGATGCTTTCAACGTAAAATTTAGGTGATCCATTAGCCAAGCCTAAATATATTGCCTCTTCCTCATTAAGTTTATCAACATGAAGGAACATATCTGAAAAGCCGACCTTTAAGCCTAATCCTTCTCTAATGTAATTAAATATGGATTCAGAAACAATTTCTTTATTCAAATACGTAATGATTGCTTTATTATAAAAGGATTCTTCAAAGCATAACGTTTGCCCATTAATATATCGAAGTCTCTTCACATAATAAACATCATCATCAAGTGTAATATTTAAATTATCAGCCGCTTCTTGTGTTGGCTTTCTCACATCTAATTCGATGACATTTGAGGTTACATGAAAATCCTCAAGATCCTTTTTAAATCCTTGATTAGAAAGCAAGCTTATATAGCCTTTTCTTTTATGCCTTCTTACAAATATTCCACTGCCTCTTACTTGGAATACGACCCCTTTTCTCTCTAATAAATCTAAAGATTTAGTAATGGTACTTTTGCTCACCTCAAATTGAGCCATTAATGTTTCTAATACTGGCAGCTTTTCACCTTGTTGAAGTTTATGATCCTCAATATACTTTTCAATTTCTTTTGCGATTTCTTGGTACTTTAACATATCTATTCCTCACTAGTTTATTTACTCGATTCATTGTGATTATTATAGCACAAAGCTACTAAAAAAATTATAACATAACAAATATATTATTTATGTCTTGATAAATTATACCGGTACAATTATAATGAAAGCGTATTATGAATTAGGGAGGGCTTAAAATGTCAGGAAAAGTTAGAGATTATTCTAAGTTAGCAAAAGACATTTTGGAGGCAGTTGGCGGGGAAGAGAATGTTATTGGAGCAACCCGCTGTGCAACTAGACTTAGATTAGTACTTAAGCGATCAAATCCAAAGGCAAAACAAGCAGTAGCTTCAATGCCTGGAGTTATAACAGTTGTTGAAAACGGCGGTCAATTTCAAGTAGTCATAGGCCAGCACGTAGGAGAAGTTTTTGAGAAGTTTGCAGGTTTAGTAAATCTTGATACTTCTGATGAACAAGTTGAAAACAAAGGAACGATTTTAAACCGGGTTATTGCAACGATGTCTGCAGTCTTTGCACCATTTGTCTACATTTTAGCTGCAGCCGGTATTTTACAGGGTGCGTTAATAATAATTAATTTATTGTTTGATAGCTTTGCAGAAACAGGGACTTACCAAGTTTTAAGTTTTATATCTTGGGCACCATTTACCTTTTTGCCGATTTTTATTGCAATTACAGCATCAAATCATTTTAAAACAAACACATATATCGCGGTTGCTTGTTGTGCGGCATTAGTTAGTCCAACTTGGGCGGAAATGGCAGCACAGATTTCATCGGGAAGTAGCATTTCATTTCTTGGTTTACCTTTAAGTGAAACAGTATATACTTCATCTGTTTTACCGCCATTATTTTTAGTTTGGTTCTTGTCTTATCTTGAAAGGTTTTTAAACAAGAGAATGAACGAAGTAATTAGACCGTTGTTTGTTCCATTTTTATGTATGTTAATCATGGTACCTTTAACGATCTTAGTTATTGGTCCTCTATCAACAATGGGGGCTAATGGAGTTGCTAATGGATATAATTTTTTAGCAGAAAATGTACCTGCTTTGGCTGGAGCAATCATTGGAGCTTTATGGCAAGTGTTGGTAATTTTTGGAGTGCACTGGGGAATCACGCCTATGGTACTAGCAAACTATGATTTATACGGTAGAGATTCGTTTCAAGCGTATCAAACGATTGCGGTCATTGCACAGGTTGGTGCCGTACTTGGTGTTATTTTAAAAGCTAAGAGTCAAGAAATACGGAAAGTAAGTATCTCCGCAGGTGTAACGGGATTGTTTGGTATTACAGAGCCCGCGATTTATGGGGTGACATTAAGATTCAAGAAACCGTTTATCTTCGGTTGTATTTCAGGTGCTATTGGTGCCATTGTGGCAAGTTTCTTTAACCCTTTTTACTTTGCATATGCAGGTTTACCTGGTCCATTGACAATTGTAAACGGTATTAATTCAGACTACCCATTGTCTATATGGGGAATTTTAATAGGGGCTGCCATTGCTATTATTCTACCTGTGGTATTAATCCAGATTTTTGGTTTTGGTGACGATAAAGCAAAAGAAGTAGGTAATGCTGATTTAGACGGTCAAAATGAAACACCTTCTTATGCTAAGAGCACTGAAGAAACAGTAGATTCTCCTTTTAATGGTAAGGTAATACCACTTTCAGAGGTTCCTGATGAGGTTTTTAGCTCAGGTGCTATGGGTAAAGGGGTAGCGATCGAGCCATCTGACAATAAATTATACGCTCCGTTTGATGGAACAATTGTAATGGTTGCACCTACAAAGCATGCGATCGGACTTCGTTCGACATCTGGTATCGAATTACTTGTACACATTGGATTAGATACGGTCACTTTAGATGGAAGACCTTTTAACCTGAAGGTAGAAGATGGGGCTAAAATCAAAAAAGGTGATGTGCTTGTCGAATTTGATAAAGTATTTATTCAGAATAAGGGTTTACAAACAATTACCCCTGTTATCATAACGAACTCACATGCTTATCAGGATATTATCATCGAAGATATTAAAGATAGTTCATTACATCAAAAATTATTTACGTTAGTAAGTTGAGGAGGAATAAGATATGACAAAAATTTCAAAGGATTTCCTATGGGGCGGTGCTTTGGCTGCCCACCAATTTGAAGGTGGTTGGAATCAAGGTGGTAAAGGACCAAGTGTAGTTGACGTCATGACAGCAGGTGCACATGGAGTACCGAGAGAAATCACTGAAACAATCGATGAGGGTAAATTCTATCCGAACCATGAGGCAATTGATTTCTATCATAGATATAAAGAAGATATCGCTTTATTTGCGGAAATGGGCTTAAAATGTTTAAGAACATCAATTGGTTGGAGCAGAATTTTCCCAAAAGGTGATGAGGCTGAACCTAATGAAGAAGGATTGCAGTTCTATGATAATGTGTTTGATGAATTGCTGAAGTATGGAATTGAGCCAGTTATTACATTATCTCACTTTGAATTACCGTTACACCTTGCAAGAGAATATGGCGGATTTAGAAATAGAAAATTAGTAGACTTTTTCGCGAAATTTGCTGAGGTTTGTTTCAATCGATATAAAGATAAAGTGAAATACTGGATGACGTTTAACGAAATCAATAACCAAATGGATGTTAATAATCCCTTGTTCTTATGGACAAATTCGGGTGTTCTGGTAGGGGAAAATGAAAATGCCAAGGAAGTCATGTACCAAACTGCACACCATGAACTTCTTGCTAGTGCATTAGCTGTTACAAAAGGAAAAGAAATCAACCCTGAGTTCCAAATTGGGGCAATGGTTTCACATGTACCTATTTATCCTTATTCCTCTAATCCGGAAGATGTCATGTTAGCGGAAGAAGAAATGAGACAGCGATATTTCTTCCCTGATGTCCAGGTACGCGGTTTTTATCCAAGCTATGCTTTAAAAGAATTTGAAAGAGAAGGGTATAATATCAAGTTCGAAGACGGTGATGAAGAAATATTAAGAAATGGAACCGTTGATTATCTAGGCTTTAGTTATTATATGTCTACAACCGTTAAAAGCGATGTTAAAAATGATAATACGGGAGATATTGTGAATGGCGGATTGCCTAATGGTATCGAAAATCCATATATCAAATCCAGTGATTGGGGCTGGGCGATTGATCCAACTGGATTAAGGTATACATTAAATCGTTTCTATGATCGTTATCAAGTTCCATTGTTTATCGTAGAAAATGGCTTTGGTGCAGTGGATGTATTAGAAGAGGATGGCTCAATCCATGATCCAGAAAGAATTCAATATTTAAAATCACATATTGAAGCATTAGCAAAAGCAGTAACTTACGATGGTGTTGATTTAATTGGTTACACGCCATGGGGAATTATCGATATCGTTTCATTTACAACAGGTGAAATGAAAAAGCGCTATGGTATGATCTATGTTGACCGTGATAATGAAGGAAACGGATCAATGAAACGATATAAGAAGGATTCATTTGAGTGGTATAAACAAGTAATTCAAACGAATGGTGAACAATTATAATATAAATACTTTATCCGTTAACTTAGAAGGGACGAGAGGAACCAAGTCCTAAAAATACTGAGCGGATAGTATGTAAGGAAGAAAGTAACATAACACCCTATATTTAAACTATTAAAGTGTTTTTCTAGAAAAACAAACCGCAATTAGAATATAAAACAGAGAGTGGAAATAGTAATAGATAAGGAATGGCTAGACAAATTATAATTACTGCAAATTCCAAATCGTTATTTTATCTTTGCTTCTTTTATTAACTTTATGTGACCGTTATAATTTTAATAGACAAATGTTAATTTCAAGACAGTAGGAAAACCTGCTGTTCTTTTTTATGGAGAATTTATACTGTGCATGGATAATGACCGTCTGAAAGAAGGTTTTATTCTAAAATTACTGACATTATGCTACTACTGTTGATTAAGATTCTGAAGCGGGATGATTGCCGCACGGAAGCTTTTTCTACGCTTCAGCAATTTTCTGTCCTCAAAAGGGTGCAACACCTGAAATGATAGATTTGCTTGATAAGAACCTCTCCCACTTTGCTCCGTCGCTGAAAGAGAACGTGGGAAATTCTTCCGAGATATTCAGGGCGTTGGTGTAGCTGGGGGCCTTGGAGCAGGTCGAACGGTATGGTTCACTAGCAGTTCCAAAGAAGGTGTTTTTTTAAGCTAATCTTTTTACGATTCTTTTTAACTCATTCGTTAATGTGCCTTCTTTGTATTTTTGAATAAAATGACAATATATGAATTGTAAGACATCATTTACACTGAATGTTATTTCTGGTTCTAAGTTTGCTAAATCACTTAGTATGACTTCAAGCCTTAGCGCTTTTTTTCTATTGATTGTACAGTCTATTTCCTTGTTTCTTTGTGTCTCATGATTGATATGTAGAATTTCACGCTCTCCACTGTAATGAAAGATTTCGATGGGGTGTTGAATGCCTGAGTGTAAATCGCGGTATAAGTCATATAGATTCCATTTATGTTGTGCTTGGTAAAGAAAATCATCCAAAAGAATACTGATTAAATTTGTTTGTGTAAATGGTTTTCCAATCACTACAGAAACATCCTCACAAAAAAGCTCGCCTCGAAGAAAGTCTGAAACAGGAACAGTAAATGTGTATTTAAGATCAATAGTTTGAGTAAACTTTCGTAATACATGATGTAGTAGTTTGTCAAAAAGTCCAGTAGGATTATATGTTAATTCATTAAGTTCTTCTTCATATATTGTATATAACCTTTGATCAGTATAGGACTTACTCATATTATTTCCCTTCCTTCTAAATTAACATAATTAAATTCTCGTTCTTTTCTACCTTCAGCTTAAAAATCTTCCGAACGATTGCTTAAATCTATTCTATTTATTCCTTTTATAAAAATACCAATTTGTTATATTGCAAGTCTATTCAATAGAGAGAAGTGATAGAACGTTTAAACCAATAAGTTTTTGTATAAACTAATAGAAATACAAACCATGAACCGAATGGGAGAGAAGACATATGGCGTCTAAAAAGAAGGAAAAGAAAAATAGTCTCCAGGGAATCGATAAGAAATTACTAAAGGAATTTGCCAATGTAGCTAAGAAATCAAAAACAGTTACTTCTTTTAAAGTAAGATAAACATACATAATCTATGAACGTTTTGTTTTGTATCTAGCAAAGATGGACGCCTTTGAATTGCGTAGTCTATTTAATAATGCCTTATAAAGGTGTATAACTTCATTTTGCAATATCAGGGAGAAACGTTTTAAATCGTCCAAAACAGACTCAGCTGTAAACTTATAGGTACAAATCAAAAACTCCCTGATTAATGACACAATCAGGAAGATTTTTTGTTTTAATAAACTTTTAAGAATGATGAATGCTTCTTTTAGTCCCTTTTTGTACTTCGACTTCACTTTTTAAACCTTTCAGTAAGGAGAAGCACATGATGACCATGATAATGGCAAAAGGTAGAGCGGCGGCGATGGAAGCTGTTTGCAATACATTCAAACCGCCAGCTAAAAGCAATACAGCAGCCAAAGCAGATTGAATGACACCCCATGTCATTTTAATTTTATTTGAAGGATTTAATGTTCCACCTTCACTTAGCATCCCCAACACAAAGGTAGCTGTATCGGCAACAGTTATATAATAAATGGCTACGACAGCAAACCCCAAAATACTTAACACAGAACTTAATGGAAGATAATCAAAGAATGTAAAGATAGACAATGATACGTTCTCGGTAATATATTTTGCCAGATCATTGTTACCCGTGTTTTGAACAATATCAAGCGCTGAGCCCCCAAATATGGACATCCAGAGACATGTTCCGAGTGTAGGAACAACCAACACGCCAATAACAAACTCCCTGACTGTTCTTCCTTTGGAAACCCGGGCTATGAACATACCGACGAAAGGTGCCCATGCAATCCACCATGCCCAATAAAATAAAGTCCATGATGCAATCCATTCCCCTTCACCAAAGGGCCTTAACCTTAAACTCATATGTATAAAGTCACTAAGATAAATCCCGGTGGTATTGAAGAAGACCTTAATAATAGTCATGGTAGGACCGACAACCAAAATCAGCAACATGATGGCAAAAGATAAGATCATTGCAGCATTAGATAGGTATTGGATTCCTTTCTCTAAGCCTGTATTGATTGAGGTGATAAAAAGGACAGTTGCTACAGCAATGACTATCAACTGTACAAATAACTCATTGGGAACGCCGAATATGTCATGCATTCCTGCAGTAACCTGCATAGCACCAAGGCCTAAGGATGTTGCGATACCAAAGACTGTTGCGAAGATCGACAGTACATCAATTGTTTTTCCTATCGGTCCGTAAATTCTATCTCCAAGTATCGGTTGGAACGCCGAACTAATCGCTGCAGGCAGCTTTTTGTTATATTGAAAAAAGGCAAGTGCTAAACCGATTACAGTATAAATGGCCCAAGGGTCTAGGCCCCAATGAAAGAATGTATATTTCATTGCAGTATTGGCTGCGTCAATTGTATAGGGTTCTCCATAGGGAGGAGATGTATAGTGAGTTACAGGTTCAGCAACACTCCAGTACACAATTCCAATCCCCATACCAGCACCAAACAGCATGGCAAGCCAAGATGCTGTATTAAAATCAGGTCGGTCTGTTTTTTTACCTAGTCGAATATCACCGTATTTAGAAAAAAGTAAATATATGGAGAATACTACAAAGAATAGGGTGGCACCTAGATATACCCATCCAAGATAATCAATCGAACCATTATAAATGGTATTGGTAACTTTGGTGAGATTATCAGTAAAAAAGACTCCCCAAAAAATAAAAATAAGAGTAAGTAATAAAGAGATAATAAAAACACTTTTTCCTTTATTTTTTTTGCTATCCATAGAAACCTCCTAGTAAAGTTTGATGTAAGATAAATAAGTTTTAAAAATGTTATCAAAAGGTATTGATTTCAAGCATGGAAAGGGGACAATCACTTATCAAGGAGATTATATAAAAATTCCCACTTATCTTTGTTCATCAACTCTTCCAGTGTTAACTCTAAACCACTTCCAAGGATAACAGTCTGGTTAGTAGTTGCAACCACCATTGCTTCAAATGATGTATCACTGTTAATCTTTTTGTATACATCCCCTAGGGTTGGCAATAGTTCACTGTTAGGAGTATTAAAATTGTTGAACCCAATGTCATCTAAGTTTTGAGTTTCAACGTTTTCAGTATTTTGATAATCAATCGGGTGGCAGTCAGTAGCGCGACCGGGTACCATTAATAGATATTCATTATGCTTGACCCCGTGAGAATTACTAGTGATGACCCCGTGTTTATCAACTTCTTCAACCACTTCAATTTCATTTAACGAATAAGTGTCCAGGGAATCGGGCATTGGATTATGAATTAAAATATAATCTCCTTCTTTAGCTTTTCGCTCTTTTTTGAGCGTATAAGCTTTATGATTAAAAATAAAGCTGTCAAACTCCTTTGGTTTGTATCTTTCAACGCTTACAGCCTGGGTTAAATGCTGTGTTAAATCCCTCAATCTTATAAGATGAACGGATTTTTTATAAATCGGTTTCACCCCATATACCTTGTGTAACTCATTGTTATAATAGACAAATTGTCCTTTTCTTACTTGATACAGTTTCACGAATAGATCTCCCTTCAACTCATATGTATATTAAGTTGTTTAATCACTGAAAAAATAATAATTAATGATCGTTTAATTACCAAAATACTTTTCTTATTATTAGGATGCCTTATTTTAGAAAAAGATATTATATTTAAAAGGGGGATAGTAATCACACACATAAAAGCAAAACTTAATTCCGTATATGTGGTAACTTTGGATCCTATCAAAAACTACTGAAATTTTGTTTATAACCCCGAAATAATGAAGGGTTTGGTAGATTATATTGCCAAAAGGCTTACAAATTAGGTGATAATATTGGAGGATCTTTTGGGAGAAAAAAAAGAGTTAGCCCAAAAGGGTTACAAATCCTTTTGGACTAACTTCTTTATTTATTGATATAGGTGCTTTTGTACCCGTACTACAATATTACCATTTTGTGTGAAAGACACCTTCCATGTCATTTCTCTCATAAGTATGAGCACCAAAATAGTCACGTTGTGCTTGCAGTAAGCTTGCATTTGATTTGCCTGTACGATAGCTATCGTAATAAGTTAGTGAAGCACTTAAGCATGGAAACGAGATACCTGAATTGATGCCCTCACAGACAACCTTTCGTAAGCCCATTTGATATTCCTTAACCTTTTTCGCGAAGTATGGGGCGGTTAACAAATTATTAAGATTTGCTTGTGCTTGAAATGCCTCGCTAATGACGTTTAAAAATTCCGCACGAATGATACAGCCGCCACGGAAAATAAGGGCAATATCTTTTAAAGGTAGATCCCAGCGGTAAAGCTCAGAAGTCATTTTATATTGTGTGAATCCTTGTGTATAGGCACAAACTTTACCCATATATAATGCTTGTTTAATGTATTCAATCCATAATTCTTTATCTAAACTTTCCTGATTCATCTCTGGACCATCCAAGATCGTTTCCGCAAAGACTCTTTCCTCTTTTAAAGAGGAGATATAACGTGCAAACAATGACTCTGTAATAATGGATGATGGGATCCCATTATTAATTGCTTGAATGCTCGTCCATTTACCCGTGCCCTTTTGACCAACTTTATCAAGGATAACATCTATTAACGGTAAGCCCATTTCTTCATCTTTTTTCTTTAAAATCTCAGCCGTAATTTGAATTAAATAGCTTTTCAGTTCACCTTGATTCCATGTTTCAAAGATATCAGCAATTTCATCAACCGATAAATGCAATCTTTCTCTTAAAAACGTATAAGCTTCTGCGATTAATTGCATATCTGCATACTCGATGCCGTTATGTACCATTTTTACAAAGTGGCCTGCACCTTTAGGACCAATATAAACACAGCAAGGGGTATTCTCAACCTGTGCTGCTATTTTTGTAAGAATAGGCGCTACCTTTTCATATGCATTTTTATCCCCACCAGGCATAATAGAAGGGCCTTTTAAAGCACCGACCTCGCCACCGGAAATACCAATTCCTAAATAATCGATTCCTTTAGTTTTCAATTCATCATATCTACGTTCAGTATCTTCGTAATGGGAGTTACCGCCGTCCATGATAATATCTCCTGCTTCAAGAAAAGGAATTAATGAATCTATTACCGAATCGATTGCTTTGCCTGCAGTGACCATGAGAAAGATCTTCCTAGGCGTTCTTAAGGATTGAACAAAATCTTGTATTTCGTAATAAGGATTGATTGCTTGTCCTTTACTTTTTTGAACAAGTTGATCGGTTAAATCCCTTGTATAGTTATAGACAGCGACTTTTTCCCCTTTACTATTCATGTTTAGAGCAATATTACTGCCCATTACTCCCAAACCAATAACACCAATTGTATTAAACATTTATCCTTGCTCCTTTTAATTCAGATTAATAGGCAGTAATTCCCTAACTTAAAAGACTTAGAAAATACTAAGAAAATAAGTAGGGGATTTACTGCCTAGAAAGGCTTTTTTTTTCGTAATAAATCTTTCTTTGGACTTTAGCCCTTAGAAAAATAGCTTATACGAATAAACTTAGTAAAAGGATAAACACTAATCCAGCTACTGAAATAATGGTTTCAAGCAATGTCCATGTTGCAAATGTTTCTTTCATGCTTAGACCAAAATACTCTTTAAACATCCAGAAACCGGCATCATTAACATGTGAAGCAATTAAGCTTCCTGCTCCTGTTGCTAGTACGACTAAAGCTAGGTTCACGTCAGTTTGGCCTAACATTGGAATTACCAATCCAGCAGTCGTTAAAGCGGCAACAGTGGCAGATCCTAAAGCAATACGCAAGATGGCAGCGATGATCCATGCTAGCAGGATTGGTGATAATGTCGTTCCTTTGAATAATTCAGCGACATAGTCACCAACACCGCCATCAATTAATACTTGTTTGAAGGCTCCGCCGCCCCCGATAATTAAGAGCATCATCCCAATATGCAAGATTGCTTGTGTACAAGACTCCATGATATCTTTTATTGGAATCTTTCTTGCTAATCCCATCGTATAGACTGCAACTAATAAGGAAATTAACATAGAAGTAGATGCATCACCAATAAAGCGAATAATGGCAAGTAAACTATTATCTTCAAAACCTAAAGTTTTTTGAAGCAGTGTAATAATTGTAGCGATTGACATTAAAATAACAGGAAGCATTGCAGTAAAAACACTGATCCCAAAACCAGGTGTATCTTCAAGCTTAAATACTTTTTGTTCTCCTAAAGAGGCAATGCTACCTGTTTTAGAAAATGATTCAGGTACAAGCTTTTTAGCCAGCTTTGTAAAGATTGGTCCTGCTAAAATAACCGTTGGAACCGCGATAATGAATCCATAAAGTAAAACCTCACCAAGATTAGCACCATATTCACCGGCAATAACGGTTGGTCCTGGGTGTGGAGGTAAGAAGCCATGTGTTACTGATAAAGCAGCAACCATTGGAATACCTAGATATAAGATCGAAATTCTCAATTCTTTCGAAATGGCAAATACAATTGGAATTAATAACACTAATCCTACTTCAAAAAATAATGCAATACCGATAATGAATGAAGATACGACGACAGCCCATTGAATATTTTTTTCTCCAAATTTGTTAACAAGGGTCATCGCAATCCGTTGAGCACCGCCAGAATCTGCAATTAACTTACCTAACATTGCTCCAAGTCCAAAAATTAAGGCCAAATGACCAAGTGTTCCACCTAATCCTGCTTCAATTGTTTTAACAATTTGCTCCAGTGGCATGCCGAGTGCTAAAGCAACCCCAAATGATACAATGATTAACGAAATAAACGTGTTTAATTTTAAGCCCATGATTAAAATGAGTAAGGCTATGATTCCTATTGCGACAATAAATAACGGCATTGTAATTCCTCCTAATATTTAGCTAGTTGTGTTTTATTAAGCTTCTTTGGTAGTTTGCAATACGTGTATAATCTTCTGTTAATGCTCTTGATAAGTTAATGAAAATTGGAAGAAGCTCCCTGTACTCTTTTGAGGCAGCTTCGTTTGGTGTGTGTTCGTAAGTACTACCAATCATTTCAGTAACGATCTCAAAGGACTCAATTTCTCCAGTTGCATATAGGCCTAAAATACATGCACCTAGACACGAACTTTCGTAGCTTTCCGGAACGACTACTTCAGATTCAAATATATCGGACATCATTTGTCGCCAAACATCAGATCTTGCGAAGCCTCCAGTTGCTTGAATTCGTGTTACTGGACCGTCCATGCATTCGGTTAAGGCTAAAAACACAGTGTATAAATTGTAAATAACTCCTTCTAGTGCTGCTCGAATCATATGTTCTTTCTTATGTGACATCGTTAAGCCGAAAAAGGAGCCACGCACATCCGGATTCCATAGTGGAGCACGTTCACCAGCTAAATATGGATGAAATAACAATCCATCGGCGCCTGGTCGTACACGTTCCGCAATCTTCGTTAATACTTCGTATGGGTCAATTCCTAGTCGTTTCGCTGTTTCTATTTCTGAAGAGGCAAATTCATCCCTTATCCAGCGAAGGACCATCCCGCCATTGTTTACAGGTCCGCCAATTACCCAGTGATTTTCTGTAAGGCAATAGCAAAATATCCGTTCTTTTTCATCTGTTTGCGGCTGATCAATAATGGTCCGAATTGCACCGCTTGTCCCGATTGTGATCGCAATTTCACCTTTTTTTATAGCGTTTACACCGAGGTTGGAAAGCACTCCGTCACTCGCACCGATAACAAATAAAGTTGTGGAATCGATCCCAATTTGCCGCGCTAAATCTGGATTGCAGTTGCTAAAGACCTTTGTAGTCGGAACGAGCTCAGATAAATGCGCTGAGGTTACACCTGCAATCTTCAACGCCTCTTCATCCCAATCCAATGTTTGAAGATTCATCATGCCCATCGCTGAAGCAAGGGAATGATCGACAACATATTGTTTAAAAAATCTATGAAAGATAAATTCTTTAATTCCAATATATTTTTTCGCTTTGTTAGCGATTTCAGGACGCTCATTCACAATCCAAGCAATTTTGGTCAGAGGGGACATAGGGTGAATCGGTGTCCCAGTGCGCTTGTAGATTTCATGTCCATTCAGCTCGTCCTTTATTTTATGTGCCCATGCTTCACTACGATTATCAGCCCAGGTGATACATGGCGTTAGCGGCTGGTCATTTTTATCCATGGCAATGACACTATGCATCGCACTGCTAAATGAAATAAACGATGGCTTTTTCTGTGGATGGGCTTTCATAATATTTGAAACTGCTTGCAAAACAGCCTGGAAAATTTGCTCCGGATCTTGTTCAGCTGTTGAAATATCAGGTGTGTAAAGAGGATACCCAATATTCTCTTGCCCGATGACTTCACCCTTTTTCGTGAATAAAACTGCTTTCGTACTTGTGGTACCGATGTCTATACCTAACATATAGCTAGTCATTTTCATG
This sequence comes from Metabacillus bambusae, assembly GCF_017497975.1. Taxonomy (GTDB): domain Bacteria; phylum Bacillota; class Bacilli; order Bacillales; family Bacillaceae; genus Metabacillus; species Metabacillus bambusae. Next base: position 28,383 of record NZ_JAGDEL010000009.1, read on the forward strand.
CTCTACTCCTTTAGATAACATTAGTTGTGACATCCATAGGTCTTCTACTTTTCCTTGAACATCATCAAAGTTCTGGTGTAAGGACTCAACCATTCTGGCCCTATCTTTTGTTTTTATCGCTTCAATATAAAGCTCATGATTTTTCACAATCCGTGTAAAGTCTTCATACTTTTCTTTAAAACGGACGCGCATGGATAAAAGAATGAAGCCTTCCATAACGGGTTTTAAATTATCCCAAATCATCTGGATATAGGAATGATTAATCGCTTTAATAATTGTTTCATGGAATAGGACGTCTTGATATGCAAATTCATCAGCATCCTGATATTTTATCGCGACCTTCATCATTTCAAGGATTTTACTAAGTTCCATTACTAATCCATTTATGTCCATCTTTACAAGCTGTTCAAATACAAACGATTCTATAAGTAAACGTACATCATAAATTTCCTTTATCTCTTTTTGGGTTATACCAATGACAACTGCACCCATTCTTTCTAAACGGATCATATTTTCGGAAGCAAGTATTTTTAACGCTTCACGAACGGGTGACCGACTTACAGCAAAATCTGCAGCTAATTTATTTTCAGATAAAATGGTTCCGCTTTCAATCATACCTGAAATAATCCTCATTCTAAGCTCAGATGTTACACGAGTACCAGCAGAAGCTTTTGAAAGCCATTTTGCAGGGTATAGAAATTCGCTAGATTCAGTCATAAACTCACCTCTTACTTTTATCCAAGTATACTTGTATACAAGTATTATATCTAAGATTTTAAGTTTTGCAAGCCCTTTTATGAAATACACATCCATACAATGTTTGACAAAAAGACGAATGGTAATACATAGACTAAAAACCTTAAGTTTGGACCTAGATAGTAATAAAAATGAAAGAAAAAGACCTAGTAGGGGAGTTAGGGACAAATGTGACAGATATATGAGGCTAAAGTGGATGAAGTTACGCTGGGGGTCTCTTAGTAACTTAGGACAAGAACCTACTTAGTGATAAGTAGCTTAACTATAGCCGGTACCAAAATCATAAACTAGTAGAAAAATAACTAGAAAAAAGGGTGAGAAAGATATACGAATAAAGCCTTATAAAGAAGAAAGTCACTTTATCTACCAGTAAGATAGTTAAGTGACTTTCGAAATATTCATCAATTACGGATTAGGTAGTCAAATGCACCTAAGGATGCATTCGCGCCTGATCCCATCGAAATAATGATTTGCTTATATGGATTATTCGTGCAGTCACCTGCAGCAAATACCCCTGGAATGTTTGTTGCTCCATGATTATCTACTACAATCTCACCGATTCTCGTACGTTCAATTGTTTCACCTAACCAATCGGTATTTGGTACTAAACCGATCTGAACAAATACGCCTGATAATTCAATATGCTGCTCAGCCCCTGTTTCACGTTCAATATAGGTAATACCGTTTACCTTGTCGGTGCCGGTAATTTCTTTTGTTTGAACATTCTTTAGGACCGTTACATTAGGCAGACTGTATAAACGTTCTTGGAGAACAGAATCAGCTTTAAGTTCTGGCATAAATTCAAGAACTGTAACATGCTTCACAATTCCTGCAAGATCTATTGCTGCTTCAATACCGGAATTACCGCCACCAATAACAGCAACGTGTTTTCCAGCAAACAATGGACCATCACAGTGAGGGCAGTATGCTACACCTTTATTCTTAAATTCAGCTTCACCAGGTACACCAACATTACGCCAACGAGCACCTGTTGAAAGGATCACGGTTTTACTCTTAAGAACAGCACCGTTTTCCAATTCAATTTCAATAAGGTCATTCTTTTCTAAGCGTTTGGCACGCTGTAAGTTCATGACATCAATATCGTACTCTTTCACATGTTCTTCAAGACTTGCAGCAAGTTTAGGACCTTCAGTGTATTTCATACTAATAAAGTTTTCAATGCCCACCGTGTCCATAATTTGACCGCCAAAGCGTTCAGCGACAATACCTGTACGAATGCCTTTACGTGCTGCATAGATTGCTGCACTCGCACCCGCTGGTCCGCCTCCAACAACAAGCACATCAAATGGATCCTTATCGGCAAACTCTGAAGCATCTGGAGTACTACCTACCTTAGCAAGGATTTCCTCTAGTGACATACGACCGCTACCGAACGATTCACCATTAAGGAACACTGTTGGTACTGCCATGATGCCTTTGCTTTCAACTTCTTCTTTAAACGCTGCACCATCAATCATGGTATGGGTAATGCCAGGGTTTAAAATGCTCATCAAGTTCAGTGCTTGTACAACATCAGGGCAATTGTGACAGCTTAGGCTGATGTAAGATTCAAAGTGATATTCACCTTTTATACTCTTAATTTGGTCAATTACCTTTTGTTCAACCTTCGGAGCTCTTCCACTCACTTGCAGTAAAGCCAGCACTAATGAAGTAAATTCGTGTCCAAGAGGGATACCAGCAAAAGTTACCCCAGTGTCTTCGCCGATACGGTTCACACTAAAGCTTGGTGTTTTTGGTAATTCTGAGTTCTCAACTTTAATTTTTGATGACATAGTGGCTAATTCATCGACTAAAGCCAACATGTCACGTGAAACGTCATCAGATCCTGCGCTAACTTTGAGAAGCACATTACCTTCCATCAGTTCAAGATATTGGGCTAATTGTGCTTTAATATCTGCATCTAGTATCATTAATCTCTTACTCCTTAAATTTTCCCTACAAGATCAAGGCTTGGCTTTAATGTTGCAGAACCTTCTTGCCATTTTGCTGGGCAAACTTCACCTGGATTGTTGCGTACATATTGTGCTGCTTTAATTTTGTTAACTAGAGTGCTTGCATCACGGCCGATTCCACCCGCATTGATTTCAACTGCTTGAACGATACCGTCTGGATCGATGATGAAAGTTCCACGATCAGCAAGACCTTCTTCTTCGTTTAGTACATCGAAGTTGCGAGAGATTTTTTGTGAAGGGTCACCAATCATAATATATTCAATTTTGCCAATCGCTTCTGAGTGATCGTGCCATGCCTTATGAGTAAAGTGAGTATCAGTTGAAACAGAATACACTTCAACCCCAAGATCTTTTAAAGTTGCGTATTGATTTTGAAGATCCTCAAGCTCAGTAGGGCATACGAATGTAAAGTCTGCTGGATAAAAGCAAACTACGCTCCATTTTCCTTTTAGGTTTTCTTCAGAAACTTGGATAAAATCTCCGTTATGAAAAGCTTGTGCTTTGAATGGTTGTACTTCTTTTCCAATTAATGACATAATTAATGTTCCTCCTAGTGTTTTTGTAAATTTTTAATTAGCTAGTTTTGGACAGATAGTCAAAACTTTAAATAACCAATAATAACTATAATTTCTTCTTAGTTTTTATTAGTTATAAATAATAATTCTAATTCAAAATTAATTATTATATAAATCTCATTATTTTGTCAAGGATAATACTTGATCTATCGATATTTATTTTAATCGCTATTGTGTATCAAATATTGTAGGTTCTATGGAATCCATGGTTATTGTAAAAGGATCTAAATTGATTATGGTGGTAAAACTTAAATTTTCAATTATTATCAACATTTCTCAATAACTGATATTTTGGGAGTAGTATGAAATGTTCTTGATTTATTTTAAAAAATGATGGGGACATTTGATGAGGAAGATTGCACAAGTGGCTAAGAAGTCAAAGTTATATCTTTCATTACGAACGATATAAAGCTCTATAAAGCTCTAAAATAATAAATAATAACTAGGAAGATGTGTAAGTACCTTAAAATAAAAATATGGTTGTTACCTAAATAACTGGTTAACAACCATATCTTCGTATTAAAGGTTGAAATATTTAAACATTTCTAATCAGTAAATAAATAAAATAGGGTGCACCTAAAATGGAAACAACAATTCCGACTGGTAGCTCCATAGGTGCCATGATGACTCTTCCTAAAGTATCAGCGGATAAAAGCAGTAACCCACCTAAGGCTGCAGTTAGTGGCAATACTTTTGCATGTGTAGCTCCTACTAATCTTCTAGCAATATGTGGTGCAATTAAACCTAAAAACGTAATGCCGCCACCTACTGAAACACATGCCCCTGCTAAAGCAACGGAAATGAATAATAATAGTCTACGTTCCTGCTCTACTCGAACACCAACTCCGATTGCAATTGAATCACTTAATCTCATAACATCTAAAACTTTTGATTTAAATATCGTAATGGGTATTAGAATAATTAACCAAGGTAATAGCGTCCAAACGAATGTCCAATTTGTCCCCCAGATTGTTCCAGACAGCCAGATAATCGCCTTCATAAAATTGTTTGGTTCCATTTTCATTTGAAAGATAATCATACCTGCACCGAATGCTGCGTTTATGCCAATCCCTACTAGTAAAAGTCTTACTGGTGTAACCTGTCCATTTTTCCATGATAGGGCGTAGATTAAAAAGGCTGCAAGAAATGCACCTAATAAAGCAGTGAATGGCATGATAAATACAGATGCCCACCCAGTGAAAAATCCAGTTCCTTGGAAGAAAAACATATATAAAACGACCGCAAAGCCAGCTCCCGAATTAATCCCTAAAATTCCAGGGTCAGCTAACGGATTTTGAGAAATCCCCTGAAGAATCGCTCCAGACACTGCGATACCCATACCCACAAGGATTGCTAATACAATCCTAGGTAAACGAAATTGGAAAATGGTTAATTCATTTTGTGGAGTTCCATTTCCTAATAAGGTTGTCATAACCACATTAAAGGGGATTTTTATTTGCCCTGCATTAATACTAATGATAAATACAATAGCAGTTAAAAATAGAGTAATGATCAGTAATGCTCTATACTTATTTGCTCTTTTTAAAAAATTCATTCTCATTACAAGCCCCTCCCTTCCTTACGAGCTAAATAGAGGAAAAAGGGAACACCAATAATGGCCGTTACTGCCCCAACAGGCGTTTCAAACGGTGGATTCACCATTCGTCCAACAATATCAGCTGCAATTAATAGTATGCCACCTAAAATTGCAGAGAAGGGGATAATCCATCGATAATCAGTTCCTACCAAAAACCTTGTAATATGAGGAATCACTAATCCAATAAATCCAATCATTCCTGCAATCGACACCGCAGCTCCTGTTAGTAATAACACAACAATCGTTCCTGAAAGTTTCACTAGACTTGTATTTTGTCCAAGGCCTTTGGCTGTTTCCTCACCCAAGCTTAATATCGAAATTGAACGAGAAAGGAAAAGAGCGAAAACAAGCCCACCCAAAATAAATGGTAGCGCAAAATAGATATGCTGAGGCTGCACACTAGAAACGCCCCCTACAAACCAATAGCTAATATCTTTTGAAATATTGAATTTGATTCCAGTCGCTGTAGATAAAGAGCTTAGTAGGGATGTAATTGCTGATCCAGCCAAAGCTAGCTTAACAGGAGTAATCCCACCTTTAGAAAGCGATGATATGCCAAAGACTAAAGTAGCACCTACACCTGCTCCGATAAAGGAAAACATCATTAAACCCAAGTACGTAATACCAGGTATAAATGCAAGTGCAATGGCAATTAAGAAGGAAGAGCCTGCTGTAACTCCCATGATGGAGGGTGAAGCAAGTGGATTCCTTGTCATCCCTTGCATAATGGCTCCAGAAACTGCTAAAGCAGCTCCTACACATATTGCCGCAATGGCACGAGGCAATCGTAGCTCTCGGATAATAATGTGAGCAGAATTTTCTTTGTCAAATTGAAATATTGCGTAAACCACGTCGCGATAGCTTAAATTAGCTGCACCAAAATGAATTGAAATGATAATGGAGAAGAACAAAAGTACTATACCAAAAAGCAATATACTCAAACTTACAAGCTGGTTTCTATTTGGATGTGGTGGGGGATGATCCGTTCGTGATTTTAAATTCATATAAACAACTTCCCTTTAAAAATAATAGTTGACAATAAGAGGTTAATATAATTAAATAAATTATGAAATTGAGAATCATTATCATACATAATAACGTTTATTCTAGCACAATTTTAGGAGGATTTAAATTGTATAAAGAAATAAAAGGTAAAAAACTGTTGAGGTTAATTGGAGTAGGGTTATTAGCGCTAGCCTTAGCTGCTTGTAGTGAAAAGGAAGCCACTCAAGGACAAAGCTCAGCAAAAGAATCAGATCAGACATCAAGCGAAAGCAAAGAAGCACAGACAAGAACATTAACTGATGCTATGGGGAATGAGGTAGAGGTCCCTGCTAATCCGGAACGAATCATCGCTAGCTATCTTGAAGATAATCTTGTTGCTCTTGGAGTTAAGCCTGTTGCTCAATGGAGTGTTAATGATGGGAAAAGTATCCAAGGATATTTACAAAATGGCCTAAAAGACATCCCAACTATTCCACATGATCTTCCATTTGAAGCTGTTCAAGAAATGAACCCGGACTTAATTATTATGGATTCTGCTAGTATGGTCGAAGGTGGGAAATACGAGCAGTACAGTCAGATAGCCCCAACCTATGTAATTGGAACTGAAGTAAATAACGACTGGCGAGATGAATTAATTCAAGTTGGAAAGGTACTTGGTAAGGAAGACCTTGCTCAGCAGGCTTTAGATAATTATGATACTAAGGCTGCTGAGGCAAAAGCGACAATTGAAGAGGAATTAGGTAATCCTTCAGTTGCAGCAATATGGTTAGTTGGTGGCAAGTTTTTCATGGTGAGTGAAACACTTTCAAGCGGTGCGGTCATGTATGGTGATTTAGGTTTGAAAGTACCTGAAGTCGTAAAAGAAATATCTGCTAGTGCAACAGGGAACTGGAGTGAGATTTCATTAGAGAAACTAGCAGAATTAGACGCTGATCATCTCTTCTTAATTAATAGTGATGCTGCTACTGGTTCAGCACCATTGAGTGAGAATTTATGGAAAAGTATACCTGCTGTAGAGGCCGGGGATCTTTATGAATTCTCTCCTGATGAAAGCTGGTTATATACAGGAACAATTGCAAATGAACAAATTATTGATCATATATTAAACAGCTTAGTGAAATAAGAATGAGGCTATTACTTTTTATGGTAATAGCCTTTTTTAATATTTAAGCTCTGTTAAACTTTGTTGTTGATTTCCGCTGCAAGCGTTCGCTTTCAGCGGGCGGTCCGGGAGCCTGTTGTGGGGTCTCCATTGGACTCACACTCTCACTGGAGTCTCACACGTATCCGTTCTAATCAACAAAGTACCAAACTCAACAGTGAGCTTTAACAGATCCACTATTAAAGATATCTAGTACTAAGGAAGATTAGTCTGTACCCCTATTTCAACGGTTTGCTATTTTGCAGAACCGTGGAGTTGTCATGGGATGATCTATTTCTATTGATAATTGTTTCATGGTGTTACTTTCCATTCTAATTTTAACAAATTCAGCGAAGTTTTATCTTTCGGGCAGTGTGAACGGTTTGGCAAAGGATCACTTCTTGTTATAATGAAACAAGAAATGAACAGGTAACGATTGCGATAATCAATTAATGTTTGATAAATATCGCATGAAGTGAAGCTGAAATAGATTATTAAAGGATGAAAATTAATTGGACATTAAAGACCAAAAAATGAACTATGTATATACTTACTCCTATCCTGATGATGAAAGTTCTTTGTGTGCTTTGGAAATGCGCTCTTTTTTCGGAAAGGAGTCTAAGTCTAAAGTTCTGGAAAGCCCAGTAAAGGTTAATCCCACGCGAAGCCCGTTTATTAAGGAAAGAATTGATGTGAGATATGAGGGGGAAAGCCTTCAGGACCTTGTCAAAAAGGTAAAAGCTCTACAATTAGCAGAGGAGACATTTAAAGTTATTTATGTAATAAATGGAGGGCTTGCAAAAACTGAAAAAGAAGGCTTTGAGAAACGACGTTCAGTAGAGCGAGAGATTGGATTGCATGTCAACGGTGAAGCAGATTTTCATAATCCAGATCGATTGTTTGGGGTCATGAATGTAAACGGACGATGGGTATTCGGTGACTACACCAAAAGTGAGGCGGTTTGGCTTAAACATCAAAAGAAGCCTCATGGTTATTCAACTGCGCTCAACACACGTGTTGCAAGGGCGGTAGTGAATATCGCCATTCCAGATCCAAGTGGAATAAAGGCAATCGACCCATGCTGTGGGATTGGGACAGTACTAGTTGAAGCTCGATCAATGGGGATTGATATAGTGGGAAGTGACCGAAATTACCTAATCCTGAATGGAGCACGAGAAAACATCGAACATTTTGGTTTAACTGGAGAAGTAAATTTAGCAGATATCAGAGATATAACTAATGATTATGATGTAGCGATTATTGATTTACCTTACAATTTGTGTTCAGTCATAACAGATGAAGAAAAACTGGAAATGCTCCAGAGCGCACGGAGGTTTGCAAAGAAAGTGGTTGTGGTAACAATCGAACCGATAGATGAGGTTTTAAAAAACGCGGGATTTGCTATTATTGATCGAGCTGTCGCAAAAAAAGGGACGTTTATTCGTGAAGTGATCGTCTGTAAGTGAGGAAAGGGGGACAGTCCCTCGCCGCTTTACAGCTTTAATGTTGTGAGGGACTGTCCCCTGATGAGTAGACTATATATCGATTTTTTCCTTGTCTTTTAGCAATATAATCATATATTTTTAATACCCTTGCGAAAAGAATATAAATGTTGTACTCTTATATATGTTTTTAATAAAAGATAAATATGATGATCTTCTTATTAAGAGAGACGGAGGGACTGGCCCAATGAAGTCTCGGCAGCAGGCTCAAGATGAGTGCTGTGCCAAATCCAGCAAGCGAAAATGCTTGAAAGATGAGAAGGGTGTTTTATTATAATAAGGCCTCTTCTAGTTGTTTGAAAAGAAGAGGTTTTTTATTTTTCCTTCATATATGATGATGGAGTGAAAGAAAAAGGTGTTTTGTAAAAAAATAGTGAGGTGTTCATCATGAGTACAGACAGAAAAGGGAATCCATGGGCGCTTTTGCCCTTTGTCGTGTTTTTAATAATCTTTATTGGCTCTGGAATCGTAACAGGAGACTTTTATAAATTTCCAGTTATAGTGGCGATTACAATCGCAGCAGCTGTCGCTTTAGCAACGAATCGAAAAGAGTCATTTAATCAGAAGGTTGAGATCTTTTGTAAGGGTGCCGGTGACACAAACATTATGTTAATGGTCTTAATTTTCCTTTTAGCTGGTGCTTTTTCAGAAGTCGCAAAGGGAATGGGTGCGGTTGATTCAACGGTGAATCTTGCATTATCAGTTGTACCACAAAACTTATTAATGGTTGGTATATTCATAATTGCATGTTTCATTTCTCTATCTATGGGGACAAGTATGGGAACAATTGTAGCACTTGCACCAATAGGTGTAGGAATTAGTGAGCAAACTGATATTTCACTGGCACTTTCAATGGCGGCTGTTATTGGTGGTGCGATGTTCGGTGATAATTTGTCTTTTATTTCAGATACAACGATTGCTGCTGTGCGCACACAAGGTACAAAAATGAAAGATAAGTTTAAAGTGAATTTTTTCATTGTCTTACCAGCAGCAATAATCGCTTGTGTTATTTTAGGGTTTTTAACAATCGGAGAACAGGCAGCTATCACACAGCATTCATATAGTTGGTTTAAAATTTTACCATATATCTGTGTGCTTATCACAGCACTAGCAGGGGTCAATGTATTCCTCGTACTTTTCATTGGAGTCGTTTTTTCAGGAATTATTGGATTAGCAGATGGCAGTTACCGCTTAATGGATATCATTCAACAAATAGGCAATGGAATGTCTGGGATGTATGAGATCTCTTTCCTTGCCATATTAATTGCAGGGATGGTGGGAGTGATTAAACATAATGGAGGTATTGATTATCTTCTCTATAAGGTGACACGCAATATTAAATCAAAAAAGGGTGCTGAATTTAGCATTGCTGGACTTGTTAGTTTAACAGATCTTTCAACTGCAAATAATACAATTTCTATTATCATCACGGGTCCGCTTGCTAAAAATATTGCCGATAATTATGACATAGATCCACGTAAGTCAGCAAGCTTGTTAGATATTTTTTCGTGCTGTATCCAAGGGTTAATCCCATATGGAGCACAACTGCTTGTAGCTGCAGGGGTTGCAAATATATCACCAGTAAGTATTTTACAATATTCATTTTATCCATTATTAATTGGTGTATGTGGAGTGATATCAATTTTGATTGGTTATCCACGATTTGGGCGAATTAGGAATTGAATCGGTTACAAAAAGCTAACCTTCACTTATAAAGTTGGGTTAGTTTTTTTGTATTTAAATTTGTTCCATACAAGGTAATTAATTAGTGATAAAAAGACTAGTTTGGGAAACGAAAATCATTTCGTAAATTAAAAGGACTTTTTTCTTTTTATGAATGGACTGCTTTATACAGGTAAATATAATACATAAGCATGATTTTGGTGTTTCTCTTAAGGGATTCACAAAACATCCATTTAAATTTCAGGTTGGGTTTGGTAAGATCAAATGGTTGTCTGATGACCGACAACTAAAACCTATCAAGTAATGGTAAGCACATACTTCTAGTACTTAACTGAACTTGATACATCATGAGGTGACAATAATGAATTTATTATGGGGAATATTTGGTATTTTAGTTGTTTTGGGTATTGCATTTCTTTTATCCAGTGGAAAGAAAGCGATTAATTTTAGAACAATAATTGGTGGCTTAGCGATCCAAATTATTTTTGCATTTATCGTGTTGAAGTGGGAAGCGGGAAGATCTGGGCTGGAATGGTTCACTTTAAGGGTCCAGGATATTATTAATTATGCAAATGAAGGAATTTCGTTTCTTTTTGGTCCACTAGCAAGCGGCGGGGAATTTGGATTAGTATTTGCTTTTCAAGTGTTAACAGTGATTATTTTCTTTTCATCGTTAATTTCAGTTTTATATTATTTAGGAATTATGCAATTGTTTATAAAAATCATTGGTGGTGGCTTATCAAAGCTTTTAGGAACGAGTCAGTCCGAATCAATATCAGCGGCTGCGAATATATTTGTTGGTCAAACAGAAGCACCACTTGTTATCAGACCATATTTAGCTAAAATGACGAAGTCAGAACTTTTTGCTGTAATGACGGGTGGACTTGCTTCTGTCGCAGGTTCTGTACTTGTCGGCTATGCCCTTTTAGGTGTACCACTTGAATACCTACTTGCAGCAAGCTTTATGGCTGCACCTGCAGGATTAGTTATGGCGAAAATAATGATGCCAGAGACAGAGAGATCAGCCGACTCAGATTTTGAGATCTCCAAAGATACAGAATCAGTAAATGTTATTGATGCAGCAGCACGTGGTGCAAGTGACGGGTTAAAGCTTGCATTAAATGTTGGAGCGATGTTATTAGCATTTATTGCATTAATAGCTTTAGTTAATGGGATTTTGAGCGGTATTGGTGGAATATTTGGTTTTGAAACTCTTTCACTTGAAGGAATTTTAGGAATCCTGTTCTCTCCGATTGCTTTTGCTGTGGGTGTACCCTGGTCAGAAGCAGTTACTGCGGGTAGCTTTATTGGACAAAAATTAGTATTAAATGAGTTTGTTGCCTATTCAGCATTTGCACCACAAATCGACCAATTGTCTGATAAAACAGTAATTGTTGTAAGTTTTGCACTATGTGGCTTTGCTAATCTAAGCTCTATGGCAATTCTTCTTGGTGGCTTAGGTGAACTAGCACCAAATCGTCGCCCTGATATTGCAAGATTAGGTCTCCGTGCAGTAGCCGCGGGAATGTTAGCTTCCTTATTGAGTGCAGCAATAGCAGGTATGTTTATTTAAATGAAAAGGGCAACCCCAAAAGGTTCTGTTTAAGACCTTGTGGTTGCTCTTTTTTAGTGAATGATTCTATCCTTCATTTAGTGCCATCTTTTGTGGCCTTTTTTCTTTAACTGCTTCTCGCTTTGTATCTTCTTCTGCTGGGCCCACTCTCTTAATAAAGAATGCAAGGATTACTGCTATTAATGATAAGTATGTTGCCACAACGAAGGCATCATTGATCCCTTGTATAGTTGCTTCTTTTAAAATAGATCCCATCTGCTCTTTAGCTTCAGGTGTTACACCAGTTGCTGTTGCTATTTCAGTTGCGTGTTTCTCTGTCTGATTGGACATAACTGTGACAAGAAAAGCTGTACCAAGTGCACCGGAAATTTGCTTGAATGTGTTAGACATAGCTGTTCCATGTGCATTTAATCGTTGTGGAAGCTGATTTAACCCTGCGGTCATAATCGGCATCATTAACATTGACATACCAAACATACGAGCAGTATATATGACTAATAAAAATGTATATGTGGTCGAGTCTGTCAGTTCACTGAATTCCCATGTTGTAACGGTGGTGATCGCTAAACCAATGACAGAGAGCCATCTTGCACCAATTTTATCAAAAATCCACCCTGTAATCGGAGACATAATTCCCATTAAAATCGCCCCAGGCAATAACAATAACCCTGATTCAAGTGGCGTAAATCCGCGGATATTTTGTAAATAAATTGGCACTATAATCATTCCAGCAAACATTGCCATTGTGATTATGGCATTAATGATCGTTGTAAGTGTAAACATATTATATTGAAACACTCTAAATTCCAGCATGGGGTTTTTGACAGTCATTTGTCGCCAAATAAATAAGGAAAGAGTAATAATACCAACAATAATGGCTGTTATGACTTCTACACTATTCCAACCTGAGTTACCGGCACTACTAAATCCATATAATAACCCTCCAAAACCTAATGTGGAAAGAATGATTCCAGTGATATCAATCGTAGGATATGTTTGTTTCGTCACATTTTTAAGAAGGACTATAGCAATAAGAAAATCGATAATGGCAATTGGTAAAACGATATAGAATAATACTCTCCATGAATAATTTTGGACAATCCATCCAGAAAGTGTTGGACCAATAGCAGGAGCAAAAGTCACCGCTAACCCTATTAGCCCCATGGCTTGACCGCGCTTGGCTATGGGGAAGATTGTTAATATAACGATCATTAACAATGGCATAAGTATTCCTGCACCAGCTGCTTGCACAACTCTCCCAGTTAAAAGAATTGTGAAATCAGGGGCAATCGCACAAATGAGCGTACCGGCTGAAAATAACCCCATTGATGTCAAAAAGAGCTGTCTCGTCGTAAATCGTTCAATCAAAAAGGCTGTAACAGGGATTAACACTCCATTCACAAGCATATATCCTGTCGTTAACCACTGTGCTGTATTTGCAGACATATCCAAGTCTTTCATCATTTCTGGTAAGGCCACATTCATTAACGTTTGGTTTAAAATAGCTACAAATGCGCCTAAAAGCATAACCGTAAGAATGGCGCCCTTTTTTATTTGCTGGCCTGAAATGTTCGCATCGTTGGTCATTTCTCATATCCTCTCCTTTTATTATATTTTTTAAAAGAATGAAATGGTGTAGTTAGCAATACTTGTACTAGCATCTTCAATATGTTTTGACATTTCCTTCATAAATATGTTGAAAATTTCTATTGCTTAGCTTTTCTTGTTGTTTAATAAAGGCTGTTTTCGCAAACTTTGTTGCTAATTACCAAGTAATGCAGTGTGGTTGATTGCAGCGAGAGATGCTCGCTTTCCGCGGGGCGGGCGGTGAGCCTCCTCGGCGTAAACGCCTGCGGGGTCTCACCTGTCCCGCTGCTCCCGCAGGAGTCTCGCACTTCCGCTCCAATCAACTATAAATAGTTTTCGTTTTAAAAGAAACAATCTCTTAGAAATGAGCCTTAATAAATGAAAGTTCTTGCTGTACTATGGTTAACGCTTTGGCATTCAACAGCAGTGCCTAGAAGCGCGTTGTGAACTTTACTAAACATGCGTACAGAGCTTCAATGATGGGTTATGTACATTACTCGTGACTTCATCCATTTACCTTAGTTAATATTTCGTGATACGAAATATTAACGATTCTACATTATACGCCGCTTTGAATAAAAGTCAACAAATAGACCCTAATGGGTTTAAAGGAATATGTGAGAAACGTGAGAAATCCTATAAAAAAGAAATTAAGTTCATCAAAGGGCAAATCCAATAAATGTAGTTTTTTTATGGGGAAATAATTGTTGTAAGGTCTCACCTGAATTTTGTTCTGCAGTTAAAGGGTAGATCGTGAAGTTACAAAATGAATAAAGGAGATGATAGTATGCCAGTTACGATCAAACGTATTTATGATGAAGTGTGTAAAGATGATGGTGTCCGTGTTCTTGTAGATAGATTATGGCCAAGAGGTCTTGCAAGGGAAAAGGTGAAAATTGACTATTGGATGAAACATGTAGCTCCATCAACTCATTTACGTAAGTGGTTTTATCATGATCCTGTAAAATTTTGTGAATTTAAGGAGAGATATATAGAGGAGCTAATGAATGAAAAAGAAAAAAATTCACAACTAGAAGAATTAAAGAATCTAGTAGCAGAGAATAGGAATGTAACATTAATATATTCTGCAAAGGATCAGAAGCATAATCAAGCAGTGGTTTTAAAGGAAATTCTAGAAAGGCAAAAAAAAACAAGATGACATAGTTCTAAAGTCATCTTGTTTCACTTTACTTAATTATCGTTTAAATCTATTTACATTCGTATTTAATTGATTGGACAATTTATTAATCAAAGTTGAACGGGATACAACCTCTTCTATAGAAGCTGTTGTTTCTCTAGCCCCTTAAAAAAATAGATATATTTGTTTATCATACTTTTTATTTAGGAATAAAGGTGTGACTTTTGTCACGTTTCATTCCAATTTTAAGGATTTTAGTTAGCTGTTTTAGATGTATCATAGATTATGTGCATTTATTATCAAAGGCTGTTTTCGCAAACTTTGTTGCTATTAACCAAGTAAAGCGGTGTGGTTGATTGCAGCGAGAGTTGCTCGCTTTCCGCGGGGCTGGCGGCGGTGAGCCTCTTCGGCGTAAACGCCTGCATGAGTCTCACCTGTCCCGCTGCTCCTGCATGAGTCTCGCAATCCGTTCCAATCAACCTGAATTAGTTTTTGTTTTAAAAGCAACAATCTTTTAGAAAAGAGCCTTATCAAAAAATATTTAAATGAACGGTTAAAGGAAAACAAACGTCTAATAGATAGAACAAACAGAAAGGGGGCTTGTCATCGATTGGATCAGGTAGAAGAGAGCAAACTAGTTAACGACGCAAAACGTGGGAACGATGAGGCGTTTACCGAACTGTTTCAGATGAATTATAGGTTCTTATATAAATATTTAATCAAACTGACCCTTCACCCTGATCAGGCGGAAGATCTTATTCAAGAAACAATGCTAAAAGCATATGTCCACCTTCAAAGCTTTAAGGGAGAATCAAAATATTCAACATGGCTTATTTCCATTGCATCCCGATTATTTATTGATCAACAACGAAAGGAAGTAAGGGATAAAAAGCGATATGAAAAGGTTAGAGATGACGTAAAACAAAAAATGAAATGGAATGTCATGATAAATGGACAGGAATGGACGATCTATCTGGAGTTGTTTGCAAGACTAGATCCAGATATTCGTACTCCTATTTTACTAAGACATTACTATGGATTCACGTATCCAGAAATTGCAAAGATACTCAATCTTAAAGAAGGTACAGTAAAAACCCGGGTTCACAATGGTCTAAAGCGGATAAGAAAGGAGTTGCAGTGATGAAAGAGAACAATGAAGACGAATGGATCAGCCATTTAGTTAAGGATTTGCAAAAGGTAGAGGAAATGCAAGAAACGGAAATTCCTGAAGCCTATCAACTAATGCATTCCCTAACGAAATTTAAAGCTGAACGTAAAAAGGCTTATAAACGGGAAATGGTAGCATTTTTAGTAACAGCTCTACTTATTCTAATTTCATACTCAACAATTGCCTTTAAAATGATGACTGTTTTTATATGGATTCAAGGGTTTGCATTGCTCTTAATTCCGATTATTTTTATGCTTGAAAAAAAACGAAGAAGGAAGCAGCGAAATGAGGTGACTATGTTTTGATAATGGATATTGAAGTTTTAGTGGTGATTCTTCTAGTAGCACCTATCCTCCTTACTCAGGGCATTCTTTTATTTGTAGATGCAAAGAAAAAGGGGACATATTCTTGGTTTTGGGGTATATGGGGATTGATTCAATTTCCATGGCCGAGTTTGTTTTATTATTTCTTTGTGATTAGACCATATCGAAAAAGGTTTCGTAGGATCGAATAATAATATAGATTAAGGGAAAATAAGTGGGAAAATTAAAAATAGTTTATTGTTGGCCAAAGATAGCGATGTAATATGGATAAAAATATTGATGCTAATAAAATGCCCCCTACTTTAGGAGAAATCCTATTGTAGGGGGTGTTTTTTATTAGGTTTCCCCTACTATTACTGTAAAAGAGGTTCCTAGTCTAAATAAGGAAGCGCACATTTTCTATTTATAAAAACGATTGTTAAGTTCGTATCGTCATATAAGCATAAGAGGAAAAGCGGAGGTGTAACAGTTGATAACTGTAAACAATATTCATAAGCAGTTTGGTTCACAGCCTGTATTATCAGGGATGAGTTTCACGGTGAAGAAAGGGAGTATTGTTGGGCTACTGGGCCCGAATGGCTCTGGGAAAACGACGATGATTAGGCTGTTGAACGGTGTGATTCAGCCGGAGCAAGGAACTATGAAAATTAACGGTTTTAACCCTTTGAATGATGGAAATGTAATCCGTCAAATGAGTGGTATTGTCACAGAGGGTGCAGGACTCTATCACGAAATGAGCGGAGAAGATAATCTATTATTTTTTTCACAAATTTATGGAGTCAGGAAAGCAATAAAACGAGTGAATGAATTGCTTAAAGACTTTGATCTTTATGCCCATCGTAAAAAGAAAGTTGGAACATATAGCACTGGAATGAAGAAGCGACTTGCACTAGCGAAGGCACTGCTTCATAAGCCGAAGCTTTTATTTCTAGACGAACCAACAAACGGCCTTGATCCTGATGGAATAAGGGATGTTATGAAATATTTAACAAAACTGAATAAAACGGAGCAAACAACAATAATAATTTGCTCTCATGTTCTTCGGCAGTTGGAGGATATTTGCCACTCATATGTATTTATGGAGAAGGGAAGTGTCCTAGCACAGGGAACAAGGCAACAATTAGAGAAAGGCTTTATAACAGACATTTCGTTAAGGGTAGAAACCGGACTCAAATTGGATTCAACTGCATATTGTGGGTACCCTGTTGAACGGGTAAATGAAACTACGATACTCTTTACTCTTCCTTCAAAAAGGGAGATATCACCTTTATTAAATGAGATCTTAAAGGAAACCTGGGTACATTCAACAAACATTGAAAATATAAGCTTGGAGTCAATTTATTTTGAAGTGAGGCGGAGAAACGATGAATAAAGGAATGGTGTGGATCATTGCAAAAAAAGATATAAAATCGATCCTTGCAATCAAGCAGATATTACTTCCAATGTTGATTTTACCAATAATGCTATGTGTTATAATGCCGGGTATTCTTGTTTATCTTCTTCAATCTAATAATCTTTCATTTCTAAACGAGATTGATCAAATGATGAGTTTAGTAGGGACAATACCTGGGGATGATGGGGAGTTAATAAGGAGTCTTCCGACTAAAGAGAGACAGGCGATTTATTTATTCGTAAATTACATGCTTCCGTCTATGTATCTGCTTGTACCAGTTATTTCTTCAATGATGATAGCTGCCAACAGTTTTGTCGGAGAAAAAGAGAGACGGACATTAGAAAGCTTGTTATTTGCGCCAATTGCGATCAAGGATTTGTTTATTGGTAAAATGCTTGCAGCCTTTATCCCATCGATGAGTATTTCGCTTGGAGGTTTTCTATTATGCTCATGTTTCATTAATATCCTTACTTATGGACAATTTGACCGTTTTCTCTTTTTGACGGTGGATTGGCTGTTGTTTGTTTGTTGGGTTGTTCCTTCTCTTACAGCACTGACGATCTTACTTAATATTCTTATATCTGCACGTGTAAAGGGATTTCAAGAAGCACAACAAATAGGAGGAGCTACGGTCTTGCCAATAATCGGTCTATTACTAAGTCAGGTAAGCGGGTTATTTTTTTTCAATCCAACGATTATCCTTTTAATAGGTTTCACTCTCATTGTTTTATGCGTTTTTTTATTGATCAGAATTGCAAAAATGAAT
This sequence comes from Metabacillus bambusae, assembly GCF_017497975.1. GTDB lineage: Bacteria > Bacillota > Bacilli > Bacillales > Bacillaceae > Metabacillus > Metabacillus bambusae. The sequence continues at coordinate 46,563 of NZ_JAGDEL010000009.1, forward strand.
GAACGTCACATCCTGTTTGAAAAGCAGGTACATTGAAAAGATAGGATATAGAACAGTAAATAGGATCACATTATTAAAGAGTATCTGTAATTGCAGATGCTCTTTTTCATTGCTTAGGAAATTAATCATGTATAATGTTTATGTATGAATGAACGAACATCTAGAGAAGTTCAGTTAAATGAATAAACCAGTAATTAAATAGTACTTATATTTAGTTATAACTAGATGAAAAGGACTTTTAAGAAAGGAAGTTTTATGTGAAAACAAAAAATAGTAATAATCAAAAGGAACCATTAAGTAGAGGTAAAATATTGTGGCAATTAACCCGTCCTCATACATTAACCGCATCATTTGTACCTGTATTGATTGGTACAGTGTTAGCTATGTTTTATATAGACCTTGATGCAAGTCTTTTTATAACGATGCTCTTATCTTGTTTATGGCTCCAAATTGCTACAAATCTGTTTAATGAATATTATGATTTCAAACGTGGGTTAGACACGGAGGACTCTGTTGGAATTGGAGGAGCCATCGTACGTCACGGAATGAAGCCGAAAACGGTTTTAAAGCTGGCATTGGGGTCATACGGAATTGCTCTATTATTAGGTGTATATATATGTATGAACAGTAGCTGGTGGTTAGCTCTTATTGGGGGGATAGGTATGTTAATAGGCTATTTATATACCGGTGGTCCTTTGCCTATCGCTTATACTCCTTTTGGAGAACTTTTGTCAGGACTTTGTATGGGATCAATTTTTATTTTAATTTCCTTCTATATTCAAACAGGTACTCTTAATGTTCAAAGTATCCTTTTATCAATTCCAATCGGAATTTTAGTAGGGGCAATTAATTTATCAAATAATATTAGAGATATAGAAGAAGACACTAAGGGAGGGAGAAGGACTTTAGCTATTTTAATTGGGAGAAAAAGGGCCGTTTATTTACTAGGAGCAATGTTTTTAGTTTCATATTTTTGGGTTACTGGGTTAGTACTAGTTGAATTTGTGAGTCCATGGTTATTACTTGTTTTTCTAAGCTTCCCTAAGCCTGTTCAAGCATTAAAAGGCTTTTTAGGCGGTGCTCATTCTCCTGCACAGATGATTTTAGCAATGAAGGCAACTGCCCAGACAAATACTGTTTTTGGAATCCTTTTATCAATCGGATTATGTATTAGTTACGTTATATAGCAGTTGTTGTCATAGGCCTGTAAAAATTAATTAAGGCTGTTTTCGCAAACTTTGTTGCTATTTAACAGGTAGTGAGGTGTGGTTGATTGCAGTGAGAGATGCTCGCTTTCCGCGGGGCGGGCGGTGAGCCTCCTCGGCGTAAACGCCTGTATGAGTCTCGCAATCCGTTCCAATCAACCTTAAACAGTTTTCGTTTTAAAGCAACAGTCACTTAGAAAAGAGCCTTAATTAAAAAAATCCTCTGGAATTGTGTGTAACAGGACATTCACACAGGATTCCAGGGGATATAAACAAATGCTCATACGAACAAGCAATGAAATTTAACGTACACCTTTCATAAAGCCCTGAATTTTAGGTGATAGGGCAAAAAGAAGGATGCTGAGAAGAATTGCTACTCCTCCAATTACACCAAAGTAAACCATTTCTGTTTCAGGTGTATAGAATTTAACAATTTGTGCATTAATGGCCTGTGCAGCAGCGTTTGATAAAAACCATAAACTCATCGTCTGAGCTGAAAATGCTGCAGGTGCTAATTTTGTAGTAGCTGAAAGTCCTACAGGTGACAAGCATAGTTCACCAAGTACGACAATGAAATAGCTAAGAACAAGCCATAATGGATTGACCAATGAATCTGAACCCGTCAAGTATCCTGGCAACAGGATGACAAGGAATGACAAACCAGCAAATAATAAGCCTAATGAGAACTTCTTAGGAACAGAGGGCTGACGATTTCCTAGTTTCACCCAAAGCCAAGCAAATACTGGCGCTAAAATGATAATAAATAACGGATTTAATGATTGGAACCATGCAGGTGAGATTGTAAAGCCTGCGAACTCTAGATCAGTACGTTTATCAGCATAATGGGCAAGAATAGTTGAGCCTTGTTCTTGAATCGCCCAGAACATAACAGAAGCAATAAATAGCGGAATATAAGCAAGGATTCTAGACCGCTCGACTGCTGTTGTTTTAGGACTACGGTACATAACTATGAAATAGATCGTTGGGATGAGAATCCCTAAAATTCCTATAAGTGCTATAAAGGTTTTAAATGTTAGAATACCGAGTGGGATTGTAACTGCTATTATGATAGCTATAAGTAAAGCAGCTAGTCCAATAATCGAAAAGACTTTTTTCTTTTCAGTTGGTGAAAGCGGGTTTGCTACAACTGTACCTGCAAGACCAAGATTTTTTTTCTTTGTAAAAATAAAGACTAATAATCCTAAAAACATACCGACAGCGGCAATAGCAAAGCCTAAGTGGAAGTTATGCTTCAATCCTACTTCTCCTACAATTAATGGAGCAATGAAACCTCCAAGGTTAATCCCCATATAGAATATGCTAAATCCAGCATCGCGACGGTTGTCTTCTTCACTGTAAATTTCACCTACAACACTTGAAACGTTTGGCTTTAGTAGCCCTGTACCAAGTACAATAAGAACCATAGAGACAAAAAACATGGCTACGCTTCCAGGAATTGCTAATACAATGTGACCAAACATGATCAATATTCCACCGTAAAATATAGCCTTGGACGTACCAAATATTCTGTCCGCAAGCCAACCACCAATTATTCCGGACATATACACTAGTGATCCATAGATCGACATAATGGCAAGAGCCATGTTTTCATCTAGACCTAATCCACCCTTTGATACTTCATAATACATATAAAATACAAGAATTGCTCTCATTCCATAGTATGAGAAACGCTCCCAAAACTCTGTAAAGAAAAGAGTGAATAATCCCTTAGGATGTCCAAAAAATCCTTTTTGAGGAACACTTGCCACAATTTTCTGTTTATTCAAGTCTGACATCATACAACCTCCTTTGTTCTTCTACTATAATACTTTTGTGGGTTAGTGTTGTCAAAAAATAATCATTTTCCTTGTTTTACTATGTTTTTAGGATGTTAGGTTATTATTAAATAATAATGATATTTTATTAGAATAATAGGAAAATTCACCATGTTACCAATTATTTGATAAGTTTTGTTATACTATAATAAAAAGAAGTAAAGATGAGTTTCTTTTATATTTCTTTTTGAAAACGCTTCAAAATTCATCGTTATTGTTAATAGGATACTAGTAGAAACAATATATTTATGAAGTGGGGATGTAAATGGCTATACATGATCTTATCCATAAAGGCAAAGACGAATTGAATCTCGAAAATTTACTTCAGGTAAAAAACTGGATGACGCCAAATCCCTTTTGCATTAAAGAAGGTCAAACAATAAGGGAAGCTGCTGAGATGATGATAGAGAATAGGGTAGACGGTCTCCCTATTGTTACTGATGATATTCAATTTATAGGTATCGTAACATTGAGGCAGGCGCTTTATCATTTTGTAAATGGGCAGGAGAATGAATTAGTAGGAAGTAGTATATTAAAACGGAATTTTGCTGTTATTAATCAATTTGATTCAATTCTTGGTGTTTTTTCAATGCCATATAATCAATTACCTGTCATCGATACATCTGGAATGCTTATAGGAATATTGACAAAGAGAGATATTTTAGATGGCTTCTCAAAATATATTTATAGGCTGCAGCAAAAGCAAAATAGTGCAGAAGTACTGAATGTTATTTTAGAGAGTGCATATGAAGGAATTGCAGTTGTTGACGAGAATGGTATTTTACAAGAATTTAACGAAGCCTATAGTCGTTTTACAGGAATAAGTAGAGATGATGCAATTGGTCGGCATGTAACGGAAGTCATTGATAATACCAATCTCCATCTAACAGTAAAAACAGCCATTCAAGAACGAGGTGTTGTCCAAAATATACAAGGACAAGATATGGTTGTTCATCGCATTCCTATTATTAAAGATGGAAAAGTTGTTGGTGCAATAGGAATGCTCATTTTTGAAGGAGTTACAGAAATATATAAAATATATGAACGGTTACAGGAGAATCATATAAAAGATCAAACGATAGAAAGGCCATTTACCTTAAATAAAGAACAAGATAGTCGTATGACGCTTGATCAAATAATTGGTGTCAGTGATGCGATGACAACGATTAAAAGGTTAGCAAGAAGGGCTGCAAGGACGGCAGCAACTGTCTTAATTACAGGTGAGAGTGGTACTGGGAAAGAAATGTTTGCGAAAAGCATTCACCATTTAAGTCCGTTTGCAACAGGGCCATTTATAAGTGTGAATTGCGGGGCAATCCCTGAGCATTTATTTGAGTCAGAATTATTTGGGTATGAAGAAGGTGCCTTTTCTGGGGCAAGGAAGGGTGGAAAACCAGGGAAATTTGAATTGGCTGATAATGGGACGATCTTTTTAGATGAAATAGGAGAAATGCCGTTAATGATGCAAACAAAACTTTTACGTGTTTTACAAGAGAGAGAGGTTGAACGCGTTGGGGGTATTAAAAAATATCAAATAAATGTAAGAATTATTGCAGCAACGAACCGGAACCTTAAGGGCATGGTAGACAAAGGGGAATTTCGTGAAGATTTGTTCTATCGACTTAACATTATTCACTTACATATCCCCGCTCTTCGCGAACGGAGGCAAGATATACCGATCCTCCTTTCCTATTATATAAAAGAAATTTGTGATAAATACAGGATACAAACAAAATACTTCACACAGGAAGCTATTTCGGCATTTATGCAATATGAATGGAGAGGTAATATTCGTGAAATGCTGAACTCGATCGAGAGTCTAGTTACTTTAGTAGATGGACCTATTATTGAGCTAATGCATTTGTCTGAAACTATGAGAGGCTTTGAAAAGGATGTAATTGAAGAAAGAAAGCCTTTAAGTAGAAAAGGATTAATGGAAGAGGCAAAAATGTATGAAAACGAACGAGAAAAGGAATTGATCATTAAGGCGTTGAAAACTGCTGGTGGGAATAAATCAAAAGCTGCTGAACTATTAGGCATTCATCGAACAACTCTTTATCAAAAGTTAAAAAAGTATAGGGTTACTTGATTGTAGTGTAGTGGTTTCACTACAAAACAACTACAGTTGTAGTGTGTTAACTACAGTTTTTATCATCCAGCTCCAGCGCCTAGCCCCTCGAGGTCATAAGCTAATTTAGAATTGAAGGCAAGGAACGCCTTCTATTCTAAATCATCTTATGCTTGTCGGGGCTGATCAAGGCGCTTGCACTTTTGTTCGGCTAAATGTTAATTTTACAAGATGAAAAAGTTGGCACGCTTCTTGCTTCTTTATATGTATATAGGAAAAAGGAGTGATAAGCCAAGTGGATAAATTTGCTGTTTTTCGTACACCACAAACAATTTTATACGGGCGGGAAGCTTTTAAAAATGTAGGAACAGAAAGTACACTTAGAGGGAAAAGGGCACTCATTGTTAGTGATAAAGTGATGAATCAGCTCGGGCTTGTAAGTCAATGTCAAAGCTACCTTCAAAAAGAGGGAGTGAATAGTGAGATTTATTTAGGTGTTGATTCTGAACCAACAGATCAATATGTTGCAGAATCCTTAGAGCTATTAAAAAAGAAAAAATGTGATGTTGTTATTTCTATTGGTGGAGGAAGCTGTATCGATACTGCGAAGGCAATTGCTGTCTTGGCTACAAATGATGGTTACATTGGTGATTATAGGGCGAACAAAAAAAGTGTAGAGAACACACCAATCGCACATATCGCAATTCCAACAACAGCTGGAACTGGTTCAGAAGCAACAGATGTAACGGTGATAACCAATACATTAAATGACGTAAAGATGATGATTAAGCAACCTGCCTTTATGCCAGATGTAGCGATTGTAGATCCATTATTGACGATTACATCTCCACAGCATATTACAGCAGCTACAGGAGTGGATGCGCTGAGCCATGCGATTGAGGCTTACCTTTCGAAACGTGCTCATCCAATGACAGATACCATTGCGTTATCTGCTATGAAACTATTAGTGGGGAATATTTTAACCGCTTACAATAACGGGGAAGATCTTGATGCTCTTGAGGCGATGAGTTTAGGGTCACTACAAGCGGGTATGGCGTTTACGAATGCCTCGGTATGCCTTGTCCATGGAATGTCCAGACCTATCGGTGCATTATTTCATGTCCCACATGGATATTCAAATGCAATGCTCTTACCTGCAGTTTTAGAATTTAGTAAGGAAGCTTGTATTGACCGTTTAGCAGATTTAGGGCGTATATTTAAGCCTAATGGTATCAATCTGACGAATGAAGAGGCAGCAGAAATAGCCGTTACTTCAGTTAAAAATCTTTGTTTGCAACTAAATATTCCAAACCTTAAAGGCTGGGGAATTGAACGTGGAGCATTTGAGCGTGTTGTTGGTAAGATGGCAGTAGATGCCTTAGATAGCGGAAGCCCAGCTAACAACCCTAGAGTTCCAACTCGAGTAGAATTAGAAGAACTCTATCATAATTGCTTTGATTATCAATTCACAAGTGAAGAAAAGGTTATGTAAATGTAGTTCAGGGGACAGGGGGAAATAAAATGATTGGAATGCTAGGATTGATCGCTTCACTTATCCTACTAATTTATTTAACAATGAAGGGGATTAATATCATTATTGCTGCTATATTTAGTGCAATATTGGTTGCGCTTACAGGTGGCCTGAATCTAGAAACTGCCTTGACTGAGCACTATATGACAGGATTTACATCCTATTTCGCATCGTGGTTTTTAATTTTCTTACTAGGAGCCATTTTTGGTAAAATCATGCAGGCAACTCGGGCAGCAGATAGCATTGCAAATTGGGTAAAGAATACTCTCGGACCATCACGAGCGGTGTTTGCAGTGGTTGCAGCTGCAGCAATTATGACGTACGGAGGGGTTAGTTTATTTGTGGTTGGCTTTGCCGTATATCCAATTGCGGTTTCTTTATTTAAAGTAGCAAATTTGCCCCATCGATTTATTCCAGTTGCTTTAGTATTTGGATCAATATCCTTTACGATGACAGCTCCTGGTTCTCCAGAGATCCAAAATTTGATTCCTACTGAGTTCTTTGGGACAAAACCGACTGCGGGTGGCGTTATTGGTGTGATCATGGCGCTACTTATAATGGTTGTTGGTGGATGGTGGTTAGGGAGAATGGTTAAAAAGGCTGTTCAAAATGGAGAGGTTTTCTCCCTACCAAATGATGCATCGTCAAAAGCAGCAGATGAAATTGCAGCAAGTATAGAACTTGAGGCACAAAGGCCCGAAACAGGATCTACAGATAAAAAATATCCAAATATTATATTTGCGGTGTTACCATTAGTTACCGTAATTGCAATGCTTAACACGATTTCAAACTTTACATCTTCAACAGGTGCTGCATTAATTTCGTTAGCTACCGGAATTCTTATGGCATGTGTATTAATGTTTAACTTTTTACAAGAGTTCTGGGGCGCACTTGCCAAAGGTGCCCAAGATGCTTTGGTTGCAGTAGGGAATACGTGTGCTGTAGTTGGGTTTGGAAGTGTTGCCGCACAAGTTGCAGCCTTTGATACTGTCGTTGATGCTTTAGTTAATATACCTGGACCACCATTAATGGGGTTAGCGATTGCAGTAACACTTATTTGTGGAATAACAGGATCAGCTTCTGGCGGATTAGGAATTGCATTACCAATATTGTCGCCGATTTATTTAGCACAAGGACTTGATCCAGGTGCAATGCACCGAATTTCTGCGTTGGCATCTGGAGGCCTTGACTCACTACCACATAATGGATATGTTGTGACAACAATAAGAGCTATCTGTGGGGAAACGCATAAACGCTCGTATGGGCCAATCTTTATGCTAAGTGTAGTACTACCAACAATTGTATTAGTTTTAGCGGTTATTTTATATTCAATCTTCTAAAAAATATTTTTTATAGCATGTTAAGAGAGGGGAAATTTTTATGACAACAACAACTACGCAAGTTTTAAAGAATTATATTAATGGTGAGTGGATTGACGCTAAAACTGATCAATATCAAATTGTACCTAATCCTGCTACAGGTGAGGAATTAGCACAAGTACCAATTTCTATAAAAGAAGATGTAGATGCTGGTGTTAAGGCGGCGAAGGAAGCATTCAAAACCTGGAGTAAAACACCAGTTCCAAAACGTGCGCGTATTCTATTTAAATATCAGCAGTTGTTAGTAGATAACTGGAATGAACTTGCTAGATTGATTACTTTAGAAAATGGAAAAAGCTTTAAGGAAGCTCATGGTGAGGTTCTACGGGGAATCGAGTGTGTAGAATTTGCAGCTGGTGCTCCATCATTAATGATGGGGAAACAATTACCTGACATCGCTACAAATATTGAATCAGGTATGTATCGTTATCCTGTTGGGGTAATAGGCGGAATAACGCCATTTAACTTCCCGATGATGGTTCCGTGCTGGATGTTCCCACTAGCAATTGCAATGGGCAACACATTCGTTTTAAAGCCTTCTGAAAGAACACCATTATTAGCGAATCGATTGGCAGATTTATTTAAGGAAGCCGGATTACCAGATGGTGTACTTAATATCATTCATGGAGCTCATGATGTTGTAAATGGCCTACTGGATCATAAAGATGTACCAGCCATCTCGTTTGTTGGGTCTCAGCCTGTAGCAGAATATATCTATAAATCCGCCTCAGCAAATGGAAAGCGCGTTCAAGCGTTAGCTGGTGCAAAGAATCACTCAATTGTTATGCCGGATGCCAATTTAGATACTACAGTAAAGGAAATTATCGCTGCTGCCTATGGCTCTGCAGGTGAGAGATGTATGGCTTGCTCAGTTGTAGTGGCTGTTGACGATGTTGTTGAACCACTAATCCAAAAGCTTAATGAAAAAGCAGATGAAATTAAAATTGGCAATGGTCTTGAAGAAGATGTGTTTTTAGGACCAGTCATTCGCGAGGATCATAAAAAAAGAACAGTTAGCTATATTGAAAGTGGAGTAAACGAAGGTGCAACACTCATTCGGGATGGGCGTAAAGATGAGGCATACCATGAAAATGGATTCTTTATTGGACCAACAATCTTTGACAACGTAAACCCATCAATGAAAATTTGGAAGGATGAGATTTTTGCTCCAGTGCTTTCGATTGTACGTGTTAAGAGTCTTGAAGAGGCAATTGAGTTAACAAACCAATCTGACTTTGGAAATGGAGCATGTCTATTCACACAGAACGGCAGTAATGTTCGTTACTTCAGAGAAAACATCGAAGTTGGAATGCTTGGTGTCAATATCGGAGTACCTGCACCTATGGCTTTCTTCCCATTCTCTGGTTGGAAGAATTCATTCTACGGAGATCTCCATGCGAATGGATCAGATGGTGTTGAATTTTATACAAGACGCAAAATGCTAACTTCTCGATGGTAGATTGATTTAGATACTGTTTAAAGTTAGGTATAACTTCTAAAAAAGTAAGCACTCCCAGGTCACAGAATGACTTGGGGGTGCTTTTATTATCTCGTTCTCCAAACATAGGAAGTTAGTAATTAATGGTCTAGTACAATTTCCATGTAATAGATGAAGATGGTATTCTTACACTACTAGATAAACGTAAAAAGATGTGATTAGGAAGGAATTTAATAGCAATGTTAATAGGGAAGGGGGGTCAACAATTATTTTGTTTCCTATAAAAAAGAAGAAACAAAATCGGTCCAACAGACTTCTTCATACTGACTTGTAAATGGGATGAAAGGGGAAAGCGTATGAAACATCAAATTGCAGTTGTAACTGGTTCTTCTAGCGGCTTTGGTTTGTTAACATCATTGGAGTTAGCCCAAAAAGGGTTTCACGTTATAGCAACAATGCGTGATATGACCAAAGGTTTCCCTTTGGTCAATCAAGCTGAACGTCTTGGAGTGAAAGACAGAATCCAATTATTCGAGTTAGATGTTACATCTAATCATTCAATTAATAATTGGAGGATCTTTATGGAGGAACTCGGAAGAATTGATGTTCTTGTTAATAATGCAGGTTATGCTGGTGCAGGCTTTGTGGAGGAGATTCCGGTAGAAGAATATCGAAAACAATTTGAGACCAATGTGTTTGGGGTTATCAGTATCACTCAAGCAGTCCTTCCAATGATGAGAAAACAACGCAAGGGAAGAATCATAAATGTTAGTAGTATAAGTGGTAGAATTGGATTTCCTGGTTTGTCACCATATATAACCTCTAAATATGCATTAGAAGGCTGGAGTGAATCGCTTAGATTAGAGATGAAGCCGTTTGGCATTGACGTTGTTATTATAGAGCCAGGTTCATTTCAAACAAATATTTGGTCATCAGGAAAACAAGTAACTGAAAAATCTTTAAAAGCTAGTTCACCTTACTATGAGCAAATGAAAAAGCTGGAACACCATATTGAGATAGGCGCAAATAAACTTGGTGATCCAGTTCAAGTTGCGAAATTAATTGCAAACATTGCCCAAAAGAAACAAACTACATTACGGTATAAGGTAGGGAAGGGCGTAAAAATAATGATTATCTTTAAATTTGTTCTCCCTTGGAGACTTTGGGAAAAGCTACTATTAAAGCAATTAAAGTGATTATATTTTAGATAATAGCAAATGAAGTAAATCAAATCACTATAGATAATCTTAAGTAAAGCAGTGAGACAATCTTATTATAGGAAACAATATTAGTAGAGTCGAACCTAAAGGATATAAGCAATGTTTTCATGTGTAAAGTATCCAAAAAACCAATGTTTACAATATTGTATACAAGTAAACAAAACGCATACGTGTTGTTTACATAAGAGTAAACATGCATACAAATCCGTACGCATGTTGGTATTGTTGGATGTACACATTTTTCGATCTATTGTGCACTTAAATGTAAACATGTATACCTTTTTGTATACAATTTGCACATCAATGTTTTCTTGTTTGACGACAACTTAATTTATTCTCTTATTTTTAACGGTTATAAAGCTTGATATAAGTTTTTGTGTGAAGGTAATTTGCGAGGGATTATTTTAGTTTTGCAACATCCCTACTCCAATATTACCTTTGCTCTAACATGTATAATATCGGAGTAGACTTGAAATACTTGAAATCTGTATTATGTCAAAGTTTCACATTATTTTAAGGCACTTTTAAACTTGGTTGTTTTTCCGCGGGCTCTCTTGGACTCGCACTCCCCCAGGAGTCTCACGTATCCGTCCCAATTAACAAAGTGCCAAAATCAACAGTGAGCTTTAACAGAACCTATTTAAAGCTTGCATATATATAGAAATTGAATTGCTGTTAGAAATAGTGGTGTCATTTAATCGAATATCCCCGTCAGTTCCTTCTTATGTCATGAGGCACATAGAATTCATATTATTAAACAATATTTACTTTTAAGAGATAAAAAGTAATAGATTTTGTTCTTTGTTTTATTGCCAAGCTCAACATCCACTGAACTTCACACGCCTCATTACGATCAGTCAACAATGAATCGCTCATGATTTTCGTGTTTACTATAGCCGAAATTAACGCACAGTAAAATCCACTTAAGCTAGTTTGAATCGAAGAATGAAAGAGAAGGTGGGGGATAACTTGTACGTTTAGCAAGTCTCACTTTATTTCATACGAAGTACTCTGGATCATAATACTTCGATAAACGGGATTTCCGCTTTCTTATAAATCCTTGGTCAAACCTATAATATTGTCTAAACCTAGCTTCTCTACAAAAACAATAGAATTATTTAATTAGCGACACTTTTTGCATATGAGTAAAAAGAAAGAGAAAACCATGTCGAAGGGAAAGGGGAAATAGAGGTTTACGTCGATGTATACAAGTATACGAAATGTTTTCTTTTTGAATACAAAAGTGTTTACTTGTTTGCAAATCTGTAAACTTGTTGGTGTGTAAGGTTGTAAACACTTTTGTCTATTTGTATACAAACTAGAAAACTTGTTTTCTAGTTGAACACAACTAAAGTAATATTGACGATTATCTTCGACTGCTTTAACCTTGAATTAAATAGATAAGGTATATTCTTATACTTTATTTATTTTATATGAAAGGAATGATTGGATGAGTACTAGTAGAATTGCAGCAATAGACGTTGGAAATGATTGCGTAAAAGCATTATTTGGAAAATTAGATTTTAACCTGTACATACCGAATGTAATTGCAAGAGATACAGAAGATCGACCAGTCATTGGAATAGAAGAATTAAATGAAAAAGATCCTTTAGATGGAATTCACATTCGAGTTCACTCCCCTGCCTTAAAAGAAAATAACGTTATTTATCGTGTTGGGAATTTAGCAACAAAGAGTGACAATCCAAATGAGCTTGATCCTGGTAGCAGTAAATCAGAAGAAGATCAGACTTTAGTTATGCTTTTTGCCTCATTAGCATTAGACGCAGTGAGAGAACAAAATTCAGGGATTTTCAAAAAAACAGGCAATGTAATTGATGCAAGTTACACGCTGGGAACTGGTTTACCTCTACGCGAAGTTAAAGAAGGTAAGGATGTAGGCTATCGCTCACAGCTATTAAGTTCAGTTCATCAAGTTGAATTTTTAGTAACTCCTAAATATCAAGGAATTAAAGTGAATATAAAGTTTGATGAAGTAAAGGTTTACCCAGAAGGATTTGCAGCTTATATCAATCTAGTAATGGATAATGAGTTAAATATCATTAACCGTGATCTTATTGATAAAAGAATTCTTATCCAAGATATTGGGGGATTATCAACAGATGTTGCTGTCATTAAAAATCGCAATGTAGATGATGATAAAGCTCAAGGCTTTAATATTGGAGTATCTGAAGCGCTTGAATCTATTAGAGAAGAAATTCGTACAAAGCATGGCGTAGAGTTAGATAGTCGTAGAGATGTTGTTGAAATCATTACACGAAAAAACGACCGAAACCATATCATGGTTAAAGGAAGTCGGACAAGTGTTCATGATATTACAGATCGTATTCTTTTAGAGTTGGCTAAAAAGCAATATCGCCACTTACGTAATGTATGGCAGAAAAACTCCCAAACGGAAATCTGTTACTTCATTGGTGGCGGAGCAATGGTATTAAAAGACTATATTAAAATGTTAAATAATAGTTTAGATGGTTATAACATTGAGTTTTTTGAAGATGAAAAAGAAAGCATTTGGATGATGGCAAATGCTTACTATAAATTAATTTCTGATTATGCAAGAAAGAATAATAATACAAACACAAATGCAAAAAAGGTAGAGAAACAACCAGTACAAAAATAGGGTGGTCTTATGAATAAAAAGGGCTCAGCAAGTATACAAAGGGGACAAGCAATTACATTTCGTCTTCCTTCAGATACACCTGATCATATCCTAAAGCAACTGCAAAAGTTAAAAGAAACAGAGAGAAGAAACTTTTCTAGCAAAATGGCAGAGTTTATTTTGGAGGGTGTTAATAGCTCATTATCGAAAGAGAGAGAAACGGTAACACTTCCATTACCAAAACAATTAAGTAAAGACCAAAAAAATTGGTTAAAACACTCCCATTCAGAAGCTATGTTAGGGAGTATCGTCTATCAATTGTTAGCTGATCCAATTCGTGCAACATCAATTTTGGCATCGCTTAATAGTAATGCTTTGGATATTAATGAAGCACTGTATTTGCAAGAGGACAAACAAGAAGAAATAGAAGATAACTTTATAATTCCAGCAGAATCAAGCATCGATGTTGAACAAGAGGAACCGCAAGAGGTTCCTCTTGCTATTGATGATGAACTGGATAATGATTTAATGAATTTTGATTGGGAAAAGGCTAGACAGGAACAAGCTGCAACAGAAGAAGATCAAGAAGAAGAGACAGAAAGCGTAGAAGACCTTCTTGGAGGATTTCTAGCTAATATGAATAAATGATCCAAAAGCATTCTGTACAAACCGAACAAATAAGAAGCAGGACTAATCCTTAAAACTCGGTGCATAGATTTCTTATCATAAACTTCAGCCTGATGAATATAAGTGTAATAAATTAAATTTTTCAGAGGAATGAACAGGAATTTTTTTGAAAATGGATTGACAGAAACAAATGGAAAATTATACAATAAAAAGGGTAAATTAAATTACAAGAAATGGAGGGTTACAAAATGAAAAAGGTAAAAGGCAACATTATTCATCAAATTTCATATTGCTACGTGACCCGCCAAGAGTTGTACATAGGCTAACCTTTCTTGTAAAAAAGCTACCCTTATTATGTACATTTAACGCAGGTTACTATTTAAGTGACGTGCGTTTATTTTGTGTCTTTTTATGACATCGTGCGATTACGCATGATGTCTTTTTGTGTTTTTAGGGCTCTTTTTTAATAGTTTGCTGTATTTATCTAATAAAACAACCTTAATTTAAATACCGAGCATTTTGCTCGTTTATATAGATATACCCGTTAAGAATGGGATGAATTTTTGAAAGGAGTTTTTGAGATGGAAAAAGAAAAGGTGATTCGTATTTATTTAGATTGGATGAAAGGTGGCTAACAACATATATTTACTTTTAATAATAGGGGAGGGACCTTTCAGTGTTCTCAGTATTTAAGAAAATAAGTTGGTTTTTTAAACAGTATTGGAAACGATACACAGTTGCGATTACTTTATTAATCATTGTTAGTATATTAGATGTTATTCCACCTAAAATTATCGGAATTGCGATTGATGATATTCAATTTGGGCAGATGACTGGTGAACGCTTACGTGAGTTACTAGTTTACTTTGGTGCACTTATTGTTTTGAGCTATGGCATAACCTACGTATGGATGTACCAGTTATTCGGAGGAGCTCATTTAATCGAGAGAATCTTAAGGTATCGCTTTATGAGGCATTTATTATCGATGACTCCTAGCTTTTATGAAAAGAATCGAACAGGCGATTTAATGGCAAGAGCGACAAATGATTTGAAGGCGATTTCAATGACAGCAGGCTTCGGGATTTTAACCTTAATTGATTCCACCATTTTTATGATTATTATTATCATCGTGATGAGCTTCACGATTAGTTTGAAGCTTACACTTGCTGCTCTTTTACCACTGCCACTAATGGCAATTGCAATTAATTATTATGGAAAGCTTATTCACCAACGTTTCACAGTCGCTCAAAATGCCTTTGGTGATTTGAATGACAATGTTCTTGAGTCAATTGCAGGTGTTAGAGTTATCCGTGCATATGTACAGGAAAAAGCTGATGAAAAACGCTTTAATGACATGACAGAGGATGTTTATAACAAAAATATTGCTGTTGCGAAGGTTGATGCTTTATTTGAACCTACCATAAAAATTCTTGTTGGTTTAAGCTATGTAATTGGTCTTGGCTATGGTGCTTATCTAGTCTTTCATCAAATCATCACATTAGGAGAATTAATTAGCTTTAACATTTATTTAGGAATGTTAATTTGGCCAATGTTTGCTGTTGGTGAGCTTATCAATATCCTTCAGCGTGGAAATGCTTCACTAGATCGAGTAAATGAAATCCTTACTTATGAAGCAGACGTGAAGGATCACGACAATCCTGATGAAGTAACTGTAGCAGAGTCGATTGTATTTTCAAATGTTACATTTCGTTACCCAACCTCAACAAATGACAACTTAAAAAACGTTTCGTTACATGTGAAAAGAGGCGAAACAATCGGAGTTGTTGGCAAAACAGGTAGTGGAAAGACTACTTTGTTAAAACAGCTGTTACGGGAGTATCCATTGGGGACTGGACAATTAAAAGTATCAGGTATACCGCTAGAAGCTATTGCGATTGACAGCGTCCATTCCTGGGTTGGGTATGTACCACAAGAGCAAATTCTTTTTTCACGAACGATCAGAGAAAATCTTCAGTTTGGAAAAGAAGAAGTGAGTGAAAAGGAAATTGATAATGCGCTACACTTAGCTGCCTTTAATAATGATCTAGCTATTTTACCAAAAGGGTTAGATACACTTGTTGGTGAGAAGGGTGTTGCATTATCAGGTGGTCAGAAGCAGCGGATTTCAATTGCAAGGGCATTAATTAAAGATCCAGAAATTTTATTACTTGATGATGCTATGTCTGCTGTGGATGGAAAAACTGAGGCGAAGATTATTGAGAATATTCGTAAGGAAAGAGCTGGAAAAACAACATTTATTACAGCACATCGGCTATCAGCTGTTCAGCATGCTGATTGGATTGTTGTAATGGATGAAGGGGAAATTGTGGAGGAAGGAACACACGAAAAGCTCCTAAAAGAGGGAAAATGGTATAAAGAGCAATTTGATCGGCAGCAGTCTGATTCCTATGGAGAGGTGAGTTAAATGAAACAAAAAACAACTGGAAGACGCCTCCTTCATTACGCACTTCTCTACAAAAAAACTATTATAGTAGCTCTTGCGATGCTAACATTTGCTGTTGCAGCTGAGCTTACAGGGCCCTTCCTTGCAAAAAAGATGATTGATGACCACATGATAGGGATTGAAAGCCCTTGGGTTGAAGTGACAAATAAGGATGATCAAGCTGTTCTGTATAACGAGCATTATTTCAAACGAAGTTCGGATGTTACAGAAGAAAACTCTTTGGGGGATGCCGAGATACAAATTGTCCAAGTAGGACGTTCCTTTTATGTAACCAAGGAGCATCTCCCTTTTGACGGCGAGAGATCAATTAGTGGCGACATGCTAACAATATCAAATGGTTCTGACGAAGTAAGTTATGAAATAGATAAATTAAACCAACAGGAGTTATTTGCATTTTATCAACCTGAAATCAAACCAATTATTCTCCTGCTTAGTTTTTATGTTGGTTTGCTTTTTATTGCAGCATTTTTCCAATATGGAAAATCACTCATGCTTCAAAAAGCAGCTAATCGTATTATCCAAAAAATGAGAACCGATGTGTTTGAGCATATACAAAGAGTTCCAATCAACTATTTCGATAATCGACCAGCTGGAAAAATTGTTTCACGTGTAACAAATGATACTGAAGCAATTAGAGAGCTATATGTAAAAGTTCTAGCGACCTTTTTTACAAGTGGTATCTATATGACAGGTATCTTTGTGGCATTGTTTTTCCTTGATCAAAAGCTTGCGTTGATTACACTGCTCTTGGTTCCAATCATAATAATTTGGACGTTGCTATATCGAAAGATTGCCTCAAAGTATAATCATTTAATCCGAACAAGGGTAAGTGACATTAATGGGATCATTAATGAATCCATACAAGGAATGCCAATTATTCGTGCATTTCGACGTAAGGAACAAACAATGAAGGAATTTGAGACGTTAAACGAGGAACACTTTATTTATCAAAATAAGTTACTTAGCTTAAATTCAATGACCTCTCATAACTTAGTTAATGTCCTTCGTAATGTAACGTTTGTTGTGTTAATTTGGTATTTTGGCGGGCAATCGATAAGTGCAGCTGGAATCGTATCAATTGGAATGCTTTATGCATTTGTTGACTACCTTAACCGTTTGTTCCAGCCGGTAACTGATATTGTGAATCAGCTTGCACAGTTAGAACAAGCACGAGTTGCATCTGAACGAGTTTTTGAGCTTCTAGATGAAAAAGGTGAGGCTGTAAATGAGGATGAATTACCAAGGTATGAGGGGAATGTTAAATTTCATCATGTTTCGTTTTCCTATGATGGAGAAAATGATGTCTTAAAAGATATCTCTTTTGAAGCAAAAAAGGGAGAGACTGTCGCATTAGTAGGTCATACTGGATCAGGAAAGAGCTCGATTATCAATCTTCTATTCCGTTATTATGACATTGATCGAGGGAGTATTACGATTGACGAAATGGATACCAGTAAGCTTCCTCGTCAACAGCTTAGAAAGCATATGGGAATCGTTCTGCAGGATCCGTTTTTGTTTACTGGGACAATAGAAACGAATGTGAGTCTAGAGAATCCAGCAATTACAAAGGAAAAAGTTAAAAAGGCTCTACAGGATGTAGGAGCAGATCGATTTATTGAAAAGCTTCCAAACCAATATGAGGAACCCGTTCTTGAAAAAGGTAGCACATTATCGGCTGGTGAGCGGCAGCTAATCTCCTTTGCCAGTGCATTGGCGTATGATCCAGCGATTCTAATTTTAGATGAGGCAACCGCTAATATTGATACTGAGACTGAAGCAATGATTCAAAAAGCATTAAATATTGTGAAGGAAGGTAGAACAACATTCATCATTGCTCATCGCCTTTCAACGATTCGTAATGCGGACCAAATTCTTGTACTGGACCACGGGGAAATTGTCGAGAGTGGCAGCCATAAAGAGTTACTCGGCCAAAAGGGAAAGTACTTCCAAATGTACCAGCTTCAGCAAGGGAAAGAAGTTTCAAGGGTAGGCTAGATAATTGGAAAGACTCTTTTCTAAGAGATTGTTGCTTTTAAAACGAAATCAACCACACCGCACTACTTGGTAAATAGCATCAAAGTTTGCGGAAACAGCCATTGGAAAATAGTAAATTAGGGTGAAGACAATGTTTACCTTCTACTAGACTCGGGAATATCAATAATAAAGAAGTAGGAGGTAACTATGAAAAGACTAATGAAAAAAATCATGAAATGGGCCCCTATCATTTATCCGATTGCAAAAAAGGTAATAAATAAGCGTAAAGCGAAAAAAGTTAGGACATCTACTTATTAGATGAATAAGTGTAGAAGCAGGCTATTAGTTTTTAACTGATAGCCTGCTTTTTTATCGCTTAGGAAATTATAAAATTCTTGTACTGTGGATAAGCGCACGACATCCAGCTCCAGCGCCTAGCCCCTCGAGGTCATAAGCTAATTTAGAATTGAAGGCAAAGAACGCCTTCTATTCTTATTTGCCTTAGGCTGATCAAGGCGCTTTCGCTTTTGTTCTGGAGAAATAGCTTTTAAAGAAGTTATATGTTGTTAGCGCTTGCAAGGTGTATTTATCATGATATTATAAAGATATAATACTAGAAATAGAGACAAGGATGCTACTAATGAAAATAAACAGAAAGATTTCAAACCTTTTGGAACAGATTACATTAAAAAAAAGAATCGTGTTTATTTTTGCTGTTGGTACACTAATTCCTTTTGTCTGTACAGCACTCATTTCATATAATGCCATGTCTTCAATACTGAGCAGTAAACTAGATTCTGGAGTGCGAAGCAATTTGAAAAATGTTCAACAGTCAATTGAAAGTACAATCGACAACTTGAACCATGTTTCACAGCAACTTGTCATCCCCGGGAGTGTAGGGGGTTATTTGGACACATATTTACACACGGAACAACCATATGAACGTGCAAAATATTATCAGGATATCAAGACGAAATTGAATGAAATTACCTTCACTAACCCTGGAATAGGTTTAACGATGTATTATTCTGATGAAGAAAATAGGTACTTATTTAATACCTCTGGTGTGAAAAATGACTTTACAATTAGTCGATTACCCTTACTAGTTAATCATTTTAGAATCGCAAACTTTGGTCCACATATTAGTAATGAACTCCATAGTAATAGATATGTATTTTCTGTATTAAGAAAGGTTGGCTTGCCAGAAAGGGATGATATCTATATTTATATTGAATCAGATTTAAAACTTACACAAAATATATTACAAAGAGAGCAAACTGGAGAGCAGGATTATTACCTGATTTTAGATAATAATGGGAGGATCGTATATAGTCAAGTTGATAACCTCTTTCAGAAAAACACCTATTTTGAAGGTGGGAAATCTAGCAAAGGTTTGCTCAACCAATATTACTGGTTTAAAGAGACGAGTGATCAAGGGTGGAGCATTATTTCATTAATACCAGTGGCAAAATACAATGAAGAGAAAAACCAATGGGTTGTGCAAATGATATACTTATCCATAATTTTTGGAGTGCTAAGTCTCAGCATTGCTTGGTTGCTGTGGAAAATGGTGTATAAGCCTTTGCAGAAATTTGATAAAGAAATCAATTGGATGATGCAGAGTGATTTTCAATCCGAGACCTTTCGTACACGTATTCCGGAATTTGACTATTTGCTCAGTCAATTTCGCAAGATGAAAAATCAAATTTCAGATCTATTTAAGGAAGTAGAACAAAAAGAAAAGCGAAGAGCTGATCTTGAGGTAGAGAAACTATTATATCAAATCAATCCCCACTTTCTTATGAACACATTGGACACCGCTAACTGGCTTGCTGTAATGAATGATCAAAAGGATATCAGTCGGCTTGTTACATCTCTCAATAGGCTGCTGTATTATAATTTAGGAAAGGCGGGACAAACCTCTACAATTGTAGAAGAGATCGAAACATTAAAGCAATATTTGGCTATCCAGAAATTCCGTTATGACTTTGATTTTGAAGTCCGTATTCATACTGATGATGTAATTTTGAATTATCCGGTGCCTCGATTTATCCTTCAACCGCTTGTAGAGAATGCAATTTACCATGGGCTGAGTGATGAAGGCTACATTTATGTAGAAGTGAGGAACGATAACCATAAAATACAAATAGAAGTTAATGATAATGGTGCGGGGATCTCAGAGGAAGATATAGAGAAATTATTAAACCAAAATCAAACGAAACAGCAGAAGGATGGCATGGGAATTGGATTGAATTATGTAAAGAGAATGTTAGAAAATCATTATGAAGGAAAAGCGAAATTAGAGATTAAAAGTCTAGTAGGTAAGGGAACGAGTGTTTTTCTGACTCTACCAATTTTGGAGGTGGAAGCTCGTGATTAAGGTGCTTATCGTCGATGATGATAAATTAGTTAGGAAAGGCCTCGCTTCGACAATGCCGTGGCAGGATTATGATATGAAAGTGGTAGGAGAAGCAAAAAATGGAGAAAAGGCACTAGAATTCATGGAGTCGAATGAGATCGATTTGCTATTTACTGATTTAGCAATGCCTGTGATGTCAGGCTTAGAATTAATGAGGAGTGTCCGTGAGCTTCACCCCAGTGTTTCAATTGTAGTATTAACA
Organism: Metabacillus bambusae; assembly: GCF_017497975.1. Lineage (GTDB taxonomy): Bacteria > Bacillota > Bacilli > Bacillales > Bacillaceae > Metabacillus > Metabacillus bambusae. The sequence continues at coordinate 67,542 of NZ_JAGDEL010000009.1, forward strand.
ATGCACCAAGATTTTGAATATATTCAAGATGCCTTACGGTTAGGGGCAATTGATTATATTGCTAAAGTTCAAATGGAAATGGAAAGTTTTGAAGAGGTTTTGGCTAGAGTTCAAAAGCGAATGTTGGATGCAAAGGGCAAAAATGACCGACATTTTATGGGGGAGGATTCTTCTGAGGTATTGGAAATCGATGAAGGCTATGCTTTGATTTCCACTGTTGAAACCGATGTTATGAAAAGAATCATAGAGGAAAAGGGTGATCTAGACTATCATCCAGAGTTGATTGATGAGGGGGTCTGGCTCTGGCTACCTACAAGTGAGAAGGACTGCAAACACATATTAGATAAGATATTAATTTATGATCAAAAAGATAATTGTGATTGCAGAATCATTATACTGAATGGGCTTACTGGGAAAAATAAAAATGAAATCCAAAAACTTTTGATTGAATATAAAGAAAATCGCTTCTTCTATGATTATCATCCAGAGAAAAAAAGGATCTACCTGTTTGTACAAGATCTAGAAAGTAATACTTCTCTCATTGACGAGGAAAAGATTACACAGCTAAAGGAACAATGGTTGACTCTAACTTGGGTACAACAGACCTCCGAGTTTGAAAAGCTATTGAATGAAATGAAAGGATTACATTTGCCGAAAACAAGATTAGTAAATCTCTTGTATTTTTTAATCAATGAATGGATCCGGATTTATAACCATGTCATTTCGAAGTTAGAGCTACCGGTTGGAATGAATAGTTGGTATGATGTTGAAAATTGGTTTTACTCGATCAGAGATATATTAAACGAATCAATGGGAAACAATCTATTTTCTAGTGATGTTCAAAAGAGTATTATGAGAGCAGTTCGATTCATACATGAAGAATTGGCATGTCCAGTTCATGCTTCAGATATAGCAAAAAGGGTCAATATGAGCCGAAGTTATTTTAGCCAATGCTTTAAAGATTTGGTAGGTATGACATTTAATGAATATGTACGTCACGTAAGGGTTGAAAAAGCGAAAGACTATTTAGTGCATACTAATAAAACGGTAACATGGATTGCTGAGAATACAGGCTATGCGGATGACAAGTATTTCAGTCGTATTTTTCGTAAAAAAACAGGAAGTTTACCTAGCGAGTACCGTAAAATGAATCAAAAAGGGTGAGATATGTCCTTTATTAGGGTGAGATATGTTTGATTATTTTAAATGAGTAGAATAAAAGAAAGTTTTGAGCAAGATAATTGGTCATTACTCTCCCTAAACTGGCAACCGCTTTCTAACTTGGAAGCGGTTACATTTATGTTATAGTACATTTGTAGATTAAAAGATTACAGTAAAAAAGGGGGAAATAGTATGCGTAGAAATAAACAAGCTTGGATGGTTTTACTTGCGATTCTGTTACTTTTCGTTACCGCATGTTCGAATGGTGGTTCTTCATCTGAGGAAACGAGTCAAACGAATAAAACGAATTCTGAAAATCCACCTGACCCATTTGGTAAATACGAGGAAACGGTGACGATAAGAGTTGGCCAAGAGGTTGATCCAAGTGATACGAGTTTACCTTCAGGTGATACACCATTGGATAATCAATATACTCGAAGCGTAAAAGAAAATTTGAATATTAATGTAGAACATCATTTTACTGCATCACCTTCCAATTACGATCAAAAAGTCAGTTTGGCCATTGCCAGTAACGATTTGCCAGATGCGATGATAGTCGGACCTGTGGAATTAAGACAAATGTATGAGGCTGGGCAACTTGCGGACTTGACAGAGATTTACGAGCAGTATGCTTCTCCTGCTATCAAAAGAATTCTTGAAAGTACGAACGGCCTTGCAAAAGAAAGTGTTACATTTGATGGGAAAATGATGGCAATCCCGAGTGTGCAGCTACAGGCAGATGGGGTTCACTTATTGTGGATTCGTCAAGATTGGTTGGACAAATTAGGATTAGAGCCACCGAAAACAGTTGAGGACTTGGAGAAGGTGGCAAAGGCTTTTGCTGAGCAAGACCCAGATGGTAACGGGAAAGCAGATACAATAGGTCTTTCAGGGCCAGATACAAATAATAAATTGTATGCTAATTTTCTGGAGTCGACAAACAACCTATATGGGTTTGATGGAATCTTTTCTGCATACAATGCCAATCCTGGCTACTGGGTAGAGGGGGAAGATGGTAATCCTGTATATGGCTCCACCTTACCAGAAACAAAAGAAGCACTGGCTAAATTAAGAGATATGTATGCTAAAGGATTAATAGATCAGGAAATGGGAGTACGTGAAGATTCCGGTGAATCTGTTATTAGTGGAAATTCTGGGATGTTCTTTGCTCCTTGGTGGATGCCTTATGGACCAATAACAGATGCGGTCAATACGAATCCAGAAGCGAATTGGCAAGCATATGCTCTACCACTTGATGCAGATGGAAAATATAGTCCGCACATGAGTACTCCTTCAAGCCGCTTTGTGGTAGTACGTAAGGATTATGAACATCCTGAAGCAGCTATGAAAATGTTAAATAACTTATTAGCAAATGAAGCCACATTTGATCCTAGTAAAGGTGGCCCGGGCTTTTATCCATTGAGACTCGTTTTTGCCCCTTCTGATGAAACTGAATATAGTGTTAAGGCACTTAGGGAAGTGTTGGCGGGTACGAAAACAGCTGAAGACTTCAAAGATAAACCAGAATATAAATTATTAGTAACAGACGCAGAAAATATTAAAAAGGTCAAATTGGAGCCTTACGACAAGTTGGGTATCCAGTACTGGGATCCAAAGGCTGATTTAGGTGCATGGACTCGTTCCTATGCGCTGATGGTTGGTGGAACACCACTTGTAGATCAAGAAATTAACGGGGTTTACAGCCAAATCTATGGACAAACAAAAACGATGGAAAGTAGATGGGTAAACCTTAAAAAGATGGAGGATGAAGTTTTCCTAAAAATTATTATGGGCGCTGCACCGCTTGATGATTTCGATAAATTTGTTAAAGATTGGAAAAAACAAGGCGGAGATAAAATAACAGATGAAGTAGCAGAAGTAGTGAATAATTAAATTTCCTAGTCGGGCTGTCTCAAAAACTAAGGGCCAGATCCCTCAAAGCCAATAGGTAGGATTTTTTCACTAAAGGGAAAGTTCATGATATTGGTGTTTGTTGGAGGGGTTAGCCCTTTTGAGTCAGCCTTTTTCTATTAATCTATTAAAGAGAAGTCAGGAGGGAAACGGGCTATGAAAAACAAAAGTTTTGCCAAGCATTATTACCTTATGCTTCTACCAGGATTTATTTGGCTATTATTATTCAGTATTGTCCCAATGTTTGGAATTGCAATTGCCTTTCAAGACTATAATCCGGTACAAGGAGTGTTTGGCTCAGAATGGGTTGGTCTTGAGCATTTTGAGTATATGTTCACATTAAATGATACGATGGATATCTTTTTTAACACCATTTTTATTGCTGTATTGAAAATTATAGGAAATCTCATTATTCCGTTGATCTTTGCATTAATGCTTAATGAATTACGCCTAATGGTATTAAAAAGATGGATTCAGACGATTGTGTATTTGCCTCACTTTTTATCATGGGTTATTTTAGGGGGCATTCTTTTAGATATTTTTGCTTATGTCGGTCCAGTAAACCAGTTTTTATCTTTATTTGGTATTGATCCGATCTTATTCTTTGGAAGAGCAGACCTGTTTCCTATTCTGGTTGTTGGAAGTGATATTTGGAAGGAATTTGGATTCAATACGATTATCTACCTTGCAGCATTAACAGGGATTAATCCAGCTTTGTACGAAGCTGCATCAATCGATGGTGCCACGCGTTTACAGAGTTTGTGGCATGTCACCCTTCCTGGAATTAGAACAACCGCTATTTTACTAACCGTATTAAGCTTAGGTAATGTATTGAATGCTGGATTTGATCAAATCTTTAATTTATATAATCCACTTGTATATTCAACAGGAGACATCATTGATACTTGGGTGTATCGTACCGGATTGTTGGATCTACAGTATGAGCTTGCAACAGCAGTTGGTTTATTAAAATCTGCAGCTGGATTTATTCTCATAAGTTTATCTTATTTCTTGGCTTACAAGACAACAAATTATCGTATCTTCTAAAAGATTGGAGTGAAGATGGATGGTCAAAGATAAGACGATTGGCTCAAGAGTATTTGACATTTTACTCATTGTTATTTTAGTCGGAATTGCCATAACGTGTATTCTGCCTCTATGGTATACATTAGCTCTTTCGTTTAGCTCAAAATCAGCTGCAAGTGCTGGAGAGGTCGCGTTTTGGCCTGTGGGATTTAATATTAACTCATATAAGCAATTATTAGGGGATGCACAATTTTTTCATTCCTTTTGGATATCAATAAAGCGTGTAGTACTTGGAGCTGCCCTTAACTTTATTATTGTGCCCCTTATGGCTTATCCACTGTCTAAAACTGTAAAAGACTTTAAACTGCGAAACATATTAATGTGGCTTTTAATTTTTACAATGTTGTTTAATGGTGGGCTAATTCCTTTATATCTGACGATTAAAGAATATGATTTACTCAATAGTATTTGGTCTCTTGTTCTAGTTGGTGGGGCACAGACGATCGTGTTTAATATTATTTTGGCAATAAACTTTTTCCGTAATTTACCTAAGGAATTAGAAGAAGCAGCACTAGTGGACGGCGCAGGGCCTTGGTATATCTTATACAAATTGTATATTCCACTCTCTGTACCAGTACTAGCAACAGTTAGCCTTTTTAGTATTGTTTATCATTGGAATGAGTTTTTGTACGGTTTAATTTTTATGACAAGAGAAGAGTTTTATCCATTACAGACATATATTCAGCAATTGACGGTGGTCCTTGATCCGGCAAGCATGACTGAGGATCAGTATAAACGAATGAGTGAGCTTTCAAATAGAACATTAAATGCAGCCAAAATCTTTATTGCTATGCTCCCTGTATTAGTCGTTTACCCGTTTTTACAACGATTTTTTATTCATGGGATTACACTAGGCTCTGTGAAGGAATAAATCGGTGTGGAAAAACCTCTTGTTTTAAAAAGAGGGGTTTTTTCCGTAATGTAAGGTTTTATTAATTAAATATGTAAAGGAGATGGAAAAAATGAAATTTAGTAATGGTAACTGGTTAAACCGAGAGGGAGTAAATATTTACAGTCCCTTTGAAGTGAATGAAGTAGAAAAAGATGATCAGTCATTAACCGTTTATGCACCTTTCATGCATATTGAAACACGTGGACATACGTTAACAGGACCGCTATTTACCATGAAATTTTCATCACCAATGCAGGATGTAATCCGTGTCCAAATGTATCATTTTAAAGGAGAACAACACCAAGGGCCAGAATTTGAACTTTTCCCCCATTCCAATACACCTGTGAGCATTAATAATAATGAAACCGAAGCAAGTTTAACGAGTGGAGACCTGACCGTTAAGATTAATAAGCAAGAAGGCTGGTCAGTGGATTTTTACAATAGCATGGGCAAGTTAACGGGTAGTGGCTCAAGAGGCATGGGCTATGTAACAACCCAAGATAAGAAAACATATATGAGAGAGCAATTAGGACTAGGAGTGGGTGAATCTGTTTATGGTCTAGGTGAAAGATTTACTCCCTTTGTTAAAAATGGGCAAAGTATCGATATTTGGAATCAGGACGGTGGAACAAGTACAGAGCAAGCCTATAAAAATATACCGTTTTATTTAACCAATAAAGGTTACGGAGTTTTTGTCAATCATCCAGAAAATGTTTCGTTCGAAGTTGGTTCTGAAAAGGTATCTAAGGTCCAATTTAGTGTAAGCGGTGAATATTTAGAGTATTTCATTATTAATGGTCCTTCTCCGAAAAAAGTCTTAGAGAACTTTACTTCATTAACAGGAAAACCGGCTGTGCCACCGGCATGGTCATTCGGACTGTGGTTAACGACCTCGTTCACGACAAACTATGACGAAGAAACAGTGAACCATTTTGTGGATGGAATGATCGACCGTGATATACCACTCCATGTGTTTCATTTTGACTGTTTCTGGATGAAAGAGTATGAGTGGTGTAATTTTGAATGGGATAGACGGGTGTTCCCTGATCCTGAAGGCATGTTGAGACGCCTGAAAGAGAAAGGGCTAAAGATTTGTGTTTGGATCAACCCATATATTGCTCAAAAGTCAAAGTTGTTTGATGAAGGAAAGTCAAAAGGATATCTTTTGCAAAAGGAGAATGGAAGCGTGTGGCAGTGGGATTTATGGCAGCCAGGTATGGGGATTGTTGATTTTACAAATCCACAAGCGTGTGAATGGTTTGCTTCTCACTTGAGAAGGTTGATCGATATGGGTGTAGATTGCTTTAAAACCGATTTCGGAGAGCGTATCCCAACAGATGTCGTTTATTACGATGGTTCTGATCCGCATAAAATGCACAATTATTATAGTTTTCTTTACAATAAAGTTGTTTTTGATGTGCTTGAAGAAAAGCTTGGTAAAGGAGAAGCTGCATTATTTGCTCGTTCAGCAACAGTAGGCGGACAGCAGTTTCCTGTGCACTGGGGTGGAGATTGTGATTCAACATATGAAGCAATGGCGGAAAGCTTGCGCGGTGGTTTGTCACTAGGTCTGTCTGGGTTCGGATTTTGGAGTCATGATATAGGAGGTTTTGAAAGCACTTCCTCTGCTGATTTATATAAACGCTGGGTTGCATTTGGCTTACTTTCTAGTCATAGTCGTTTACATGGCAGCCGTTCGTACAGAGTACCATGGATGTATGATGAGGAATCAGTCGATGTTCTGCGTTTCTTTACAAAACTGAAATGTCGATTAATGCCATATATGTTCTCCGCTGCTTGTGATGCTTCACAAAAAGGATATCCAATGATGAGGGCTATGTTACTTGAATTTCCAGATGATCCTGCATGTGAGAACCTAGATCGTCAGTACATGCTTGGTGATTCCTTATTGGTTGCACCAATTTTCCAAGAAGGCGGCCAAGTTTCCTTTTATTTACCTGAAGGAAATTGGACACATTACTTGACGGGTGAGAAGGTTGAAGGTGGGGGCTGGAGAAAGGAAGAACATGGCTATCAAAGTTTGCCTTTATACGTTCGTGCTAATAGTTTACTAGCTATAGGAGAGGTAGATGACAGACCTGACTACGATTATGCCGAGAATGTTGAGTTGCATTTGTATGAATTGCAGGATGGGAGATCAGCATCAACAACAGTTTATGATCCAAAGGGAATGCCAAAACTCACGGTCGAGGCTAAACGGGAAGGTAACGAGATCTATATTTCTACAAATGGAACATCTAGTAATTGGAGTGTTCTTTTGAGAGGAATCCAAGAACTTAAAGCATTAGAAGGAGGAGTTGTTGAAGCTACTATGAGTGGTGTTCGATTGCTTCCAAATCCAAATGTGGGAGAACTTAAAATAAGGTTATAAACATTTAATCGTTCAGCAATTTAAAAGGAAGTTTATTTGAAAGTAGTGCATTAACTTTAAAAGAATAAGAGGCTAATATAATTTCCCAAGCAATAAGCTAAAGTAGTGATGATCCGAGTACTGTAAGTGGGGGGAGTACCATGATTAGATTATTTCAAACGCATAAAGTAAGGAAAATCACAGAATTAGATGGTACTTGGGATTTTGCAAAGGTAGAAGAAATAGAAAAGGAATCTACTATAAAATACACCTATAAAATGCCTGTTCCTGGTTGTTGGGAAATGCACCCAGAGCTTCTTACCTATCGCGGTAAGGGTGTTTATAGAAGAAAAATAGAATTAAGCAGAAAGACATCGCTTCGATTGGAATTCAAAGGTGTAAGCCATACGGGAGAAGTTTATTTTGATGGGGAAAAGGTAGGCGAGCATTATAACGCCTATACCCCGTTCTCATTTGTAATGACCGATGTAGAGGCGGGGGAGCATGAATTAAAGGTTTATGTGGACAATTTATTTTCTGAAGCATCTGCTTTACATATTCCAAACGATTATTATACTTATGGTGGATTAATTCGGCCAGTAGTGTTAGAAGAGATATCTGAAGCATTTATTGAAGGAATTCAATTTACCCCGGTACTAAAGGATGGGATATGGAGTAGTGATGTAAGTATTAAAGTAAGAAATATATCTGATCATGATATTGATATTGAATTAAAAGGAACACTAGGTAAAGATCAGATGAATATAGGAAATGCAAAAATACCTCCATTTGAGACAACAGTTATTTCAACCAGAAAGGAATTCCCAAATGTAAAAGAATGGTCACATGAGGACCCAACATTATATCTTTTAGACATTCAGCTATATTCAAATGGTAATAAAATTCCTATAGATGACTTAATTGAACGTGTAGGATTTAGAACCGTTACAACCCTTAATGGTAAAATCCAAGTGAATGGAAAAGATATCTTACTTAAAGGATTTAATCGTCATGAAGATCATCCTATTGTTGGTGCAGCCATTCCCCATCAATTAATGGTACAAGATCTCAACTTGATGAAGGATATGGGTTCGAATAGTGTCCGCACAAGCCATTATCCAAATGATGAACGATTCTTAGATCTGTGTGATGAACAAGGAATCTTTGTGTGGGAGGAAAATCATGCAAGAGGACTAAGTTTGGAACAAATGCTAAATCCTAATTTCTCTCGTCAATGTGAAGCTGTGAACAGGGAAATGGTTGAAAATCACTATAATCACCCAAGTGTTATTATTTGGGCGATTCTAAATGAATGTGCAAGTAATACAGTAGAAGGAAAAATTGAATATAAGAAACAACTAGAGCAAATCAGAAAAATGGATAAGAGTAGGCCATTAACCTTTGCTTCTCATCAAAGAGAATTAGACATATGCTTTGATTTAGTTGATATCGTATCATTTAATTTGTATCCACAGTGGTATACAGATGAAGATCCAAATGAGCTAGCAGAACAAGCGAAAAAGTGGGCAGAAGAACTAGGTGGAAAAGGCAAGCCAATTATTATGAGTGAGTTTGGTGGAGATGGGTACTATGGATATCGTTCACCAAGTCGTGTGAAAGGAACAGAAGAACGACAAGCGGATATTCTTGAACAGAATTTAAGGGCGTACACTTCTAAAGATTTCATTTCAGGTATGTACATTTGGCAATTTTGTGATTGTCGAGTGACTGAGGCAACTGGTTGGCTTCTTAATAGAGCTGGAACCCAAAATAGTAAAGGAATTGTAGACGCTTATAGAAGGCCTAAACTTGCTTATAATATTGTAAAACAATTTTTTGACACTGATTAACAGGAAATAACCTGTAATTCTTAAATGTAAAAAATTCAAAAGAGGTGTTACTCTAAGGGCGTTCCCTAAGGTACCTCTTTTTTTAGTTTTTGATTGAAGGAAAGCACGAATAAGACCATTAAGTAAAAATAAAATGAATTTAATGTAAATTTATTAATAGATACTAGTTTAGTAATGTTATAATAGTTAAAAATGAAAACGCTTAAAGGTGGGGCAGCAAATGGAAATGAACGGCATGATGGGCGGCTTTTATAAATTATCGGTTTTAATTATGCGGTTTTCGTTAACAAATGTTTTGTGGGTTCTTTTTAATTTCCCTATTGTGTATATTTTGTTGACTCTTTTAGTTGGTGACATTTCCAACTTGCAGATGGGTTTATTGATGATTGCCATATTAGCACCATTTATTTTCTTTCCAGCTACTGCTGCAATGTATGGGGTAGTTAGAAAATGGGTGATGGGAGATGGGGATATCCCAATTTTGAGGTCTTATTTACGCTATTATAAAGAAAATTATAAGAGAAGTTTACTTATAGGCGTTGTTTTTACTTTATTTTGGACAAGTTGGGTTTTAAACTATCTTATGTTCTTTCAGCAGCAATCTGTCTTTTTTATCGTTATGTTTATGGTGATAACGGCCTTCTTTTTCACGTGGAATGCTTATTTCTTTTCTTATACAGTACACTTTGAAATGAAGTTCTTTACTTCATTAAAAAGTTCGTTCATTCTTGCTATAGGTAGTCCGTTTTCTACGATTGGTGTAGCACTTATAAATGGAGCACTCATCTTTATAAGCTTTAATTTTACATTTTTACTACCATTCTTTGTAGGCTCACTAAGTGCATATTTTTCGTTTCTCTATTTTTATAAGGTTATTCAAAAAGCAATGAAAGCACAGGGTGTGAATGAAAAAGTATCGAGTTCACCAGGTCTTGAAGGGTAATGAAATTTTAGGATATGATGTATAAAAAGGAGCCAACTAGCAAAATGAAAAGCTGGCTCCTATTTGTACATAGCTTGTGTATCTTTTAAAAGCTTTTCCTTAAAAGGATTTATGATCTACAGGAGAAGCTATATCTGTTTTCGGTTCGGGAACACGAACAAGTATGAGAAGACCAACTATAAATAAAAGAATAAGGCTGAACACTCCACTATTTGAATCCCCAGTAAGCTGTGCTGTTACTCCTACTAATAGCGGTCCCATTATTGACGCAAATTTCCCAAAGATGTTATAAAATCCAAAAAACTCATTAGCTTTTTCCTTTGGTACAAGTTTTGCGAAGTATGAGCGACTTAAGGCTTGAATTCCTCCTTGTGAGGTTGCTACAAGCATGGCCAAAATCCAAAAGTCTACTGTTGTTTTTAAAAAGTAAGCATAGATGCAAACAATCATATAGATGATAATTCCAACATAGAGCATTTTCTTTCCAGTAAATCTCTCAGACAATCTTCCATAAAGAATCGCAAATGGTGCAGCAACAACCTGAGTAACAAACAAAATAATAAGTAGATTTGTTGAGCTGATACCTAAGTCTGTACCATATGCTGTAGACATTGTTATAATCGTTCCTACGCCGTCAATATAAAAGAAATAAGCGATCAGGAACAAAAATAATGATCGATATTTACGGATTTCCTTTAAGGTTTTTCCTAGACGTTTAAAGCTATTTACAACTGGGCTGGATTCTCGTTTAATGTAATATCGTTGTTGAACATTTTTAAATAGAGGAATTGTGAAGACTGCCCACCATAAAGCCGTAATTATGAAGGCAATTTTACTAGCTATTGTTGTGGAAATTGGAATTATCTCGTTTTGTGCTAAAATGATGATCGCAATACTAACAATAAATGGAATTGTACTGCCGATGTAGCCAAAGCTAAACCCGTGTGCAGAAATGCGGTTCATTCGTTCCTCTGTCGTAACATCTACTAAAAATGCATCATAAAATACATTTGCACCCGAAGATCCAACTGCTGCAACGGTATAACAAATAAGCAAGAGTAGCCACTGGTCACTTGGGATAAAGGCAAGTATTCCCGTAGAAATAAACCCTAAAGAAAAGAAGAAACTGAAAAAACGCTTCTTAAATCCCTGATAATCAGCTATTGTACCTAGAATTGGTCCAAGCATAGCTAAAATAAATGTCGCAATCGCAATTGTGTAACCCAAATAAGCAGTAGAGTTGGCAGGGCTAATTCCAGCATTTGTCGCTGCTGCTTTATAAAATAAAGGAAAAACAGCAGTTGAAATAATAATTGAATAAGCGGAGCTTGCCCAATCATAGAATATCCAACTATTTTCCTCTTTCGAAAAACGTTTCATAAATGTGGCCTCCCTAGTAAACGATCTCTTTTATTTTACAAGAAAAATAGTTTGTTATAGTAAGCGCTCGAAAAATTTAATATGTAATTTACATTATTAACAATTTATCAAGATTATGCTTGTCTGCTGGTATGTAAAAACTATTTAGTATGAATATGAATGGTATGAAATCTAGGATAAAATATCGTGATACTTAGTTGTAAAGTTACAGCTAATGTAGTGTCTGATAGTTTATTAAATAAATTAAGTTAAAATTTATTTTTAAAAAACAAAATAACGTATTGAATATAAAGAATATTTAGTTTACAATGAATTTAACTACCATACTAGTATGTCTAATGTGTAACAGAGTACGAGGTAGACTGACTTTTCACCAATAGTAGTCTACGTCTATGCGGAATGAACTACCATACTAGTATTCTAATATGTTAAACTATTTCCAGAAAGACTGTAAAAAACACATATGTAAGACACCTTTATCTCAATTCTGTAAGCGCTTTATAGTTGAGGCAGGAGAGCTTATCCAGATCAGTATTTAGTAAAACAAAGGCTACATATTCAGATTTATTAAGTGAGTGGGGGGTTAATATGGGGGAAGTTAAGGTCGAAAAGATGGGTAAGGTTAATGTATTGAAGGATATGAAAAAAAGTAAATTTGCCATTATTGGAGTATCACTAAAAAAGGATTGGCAGCTTTACTCATTATTGATTTTACCAATTATTTACTTATTGATTTTTAAATATGGTCCAATGATTGGTAATGTTATTGCATTCAGAAGATTTATGCCTGGGGGCAATATTTATGGGGAAGAATGGGTTGGATTACATTATTTTAAAATGTTTATCAATGATCCTACCTTTTGGAATGTTTTTACGAATACCCTCCTTATTGGTGGACTAACATTATTGTTTTGTTTCCCAATGCCGATTATTTTTGCCTTGTTATTAAATGAAGTGAAGGGTAAAAAGTTCAAGAAATTTGTCCAGACAGCTTCTTATTTGCCTCACTTCTTATCTATTGTAATTGTTGCAGGAATGATTCTACAATTAACGGCAGTAAATGGTTCAATTAATAGCATAGTAGAATTCTTTACAGGAGAGAAAATTAACTTTATTCAACAAGCAGAATGGTTTAGAACGATTTATATTACCTCAGAAATTTGGCAAGGTATGGGTTGGGGAGCAATTTTATATTTGGCAGCGCTAACAACTATTGATGATTCATTATATGAAGCTGCAAAAATTGATGGAGCAAATCGCTGGAAACAGACACTCCATATTACAATTCCAGGCATCCTACCGACAATTATTACTTTATTAATCTTAAATATTGGTAGTTTTATGGCTGTAGGTTTTGAAAAAATATTACTTTTATATAATCCATTAAACTATGAAACGTCAGATGTTATTTCTACCTATTTATATCGTGTTGGACTTGAATCAAGTAATTTCAGTTATGCGACAGCGATTGGATTGTTCGAATCTCTTATCGGATTGGTGTTAGTATTAACGGCTAACGGTATTTCAAGAAAATTAACAGAAAGAAGCTTGTGGTAAAGGGGGAAGACCATGAAGGAATCTGTACAATATAAGATTTTTAAAGTGTTTAACGCGATTATCTTATTGGTCATTGTTTTCTGTACACTATATCCATTTTTAAATGTTATCGCTCAGTCTTTTAGTAGTGAAGCCTATATTAATGCAGGGCAAGTAAGTTTAATACCAAAGGGCTTTAATATCGAGACATATAAAACAGTAACTCAGGACAAGATGTTTTGGATCAATTACAAAAACACTGTAATCTATACAGTTGTAGGAACGGCTATATCAATGTTTTTAACAATAATATTTGCGTATGCATTATCCAAGAGGAGATTGGCTGGACGTAGATTTTTTACAGTATTTGCTGTATTTACAATGTTTTTTAACGGTGGATTAATTCCTAACTATGTATTAATTAATAGTATTGGATTTGATAATACAATGTGGGCAATTGTTATTCCTGGAGCCATTAGTATCTATAATATGCTAATCATGAAATCCTTCTTTGAAAATATGCCTGAAGAGTTAGAAGAAGCGGCATCTATCGATGGGTTAAATACATATGGTATTCTCCTAAGGATTGTTTTACCGCTCAGCAAGGCAGTAATTGCAACTATGATTCTTTTTTATGCAGTAGGGCATTGGAATTCTTGGTTTCCAGCTTTCTTATACTTGGATCAAAAAGAGTTATTTCCAGTCACCATCTACCTTAGAAATTTGATCGCTGGTGTTACTGGAGGACAATCAGCTGGAGCAACCTCAGCTGATAACTTAACTCAAATATCAGCAAACATTAAGTCGGTTACGATGGTTCTTACCATTTTACCAATTTTGACAATTTATCCTTTCGTTCAAAAGTATTTCGTATCAGGTGTTATGCTTGGATCTGTTAAGTAAAGACTCCATGAAAAACAACAATCATTATAAAAGCAGCCTAAGTAAAAAAGGGGTAATTATTTTAGTAGATAAGCGTTTTGTTGAGTATCGAAACACTGGGGTGGAAAAAGCTCAAACGCTTTCTTATATAAACTAACAAAGGGGAGGAATAGAAATGAAAAATGGTCGTAAAAGGTTAAAGTCAATATTTTGTTTATTAGCTTTGTTTGTACTAGTGATTGCTGGCTGTTCTAATAAAGAGTCTGCAAGTACAGAGAACGAAAATACTAAAAAGGGTGCTATGGAGTCATACGGTGTAGGTGATACATTTAAAGCTAGTGAAGAAATTGAATTACCAATTCTATATTCGGATCAACCAACTTATCCTTATAAAGAAGATTGGTTATTGTGGGAAAAGATAAAAGAAATGACGAATGTTTCGCTAAAACCTACAATCGTACCAATGAGTGATTACACTCAAAAACGTAGCTTGTTAATTAGCTCAGGTGATGCACCATTAATTATCCCTAAAACATACCCAGGTGAAGAGTCAGCTTTTGTTTCTTCTGGAGCGATTCTACCAATTAGTGATTATATTGATAAAATGCCTCACTTCAAAGATAAAGTGGAAAAATGGCAGCTAGAGGATGAGATAGAAGGCTTACGTCAAAATGACGGTAAATTTTATTTATTGCCAGGACTACATGAGGAAGTTTGGCCAGATTATACACTAATTGTTCGAACAGATATTTTTGAAAAGCATAATATTGCAATTCCAACTACTTGGGATGAATTATATGAAGCAATGAAAAAATTAAAAGAACTATATCCAGATGTAACACCATTCTCAGATCGATTCTTATTTGATAGTACACTTAATATAGCTGCTGTTGGATTTGGTACAAAAGCAGGCTGGGGATATGGAAATGGATTAACATATGATGAATCAGCAGATGAATTTATCTATTCTGCAACAACTAACGAATATAAAGAATTACTAACTTACTTTAATAAATTAGTATCAGAAGGATTACTTGATAAAGAAAGCTTTACACAGGAAGATGATCAGGCAGTCCAAAAGTTTGTCACTGGTAAATCCTTTATTATTAATGGTAATTCACAAACTCTTATCTTACATCGAAACGATATGGATAAAACGCTTGGTAAAGATAACTACTCAATTTCTAAAATTACCGTTCCAGGCGGTCCAGCAGGTCAACTTATGTCGGGTTCTAGATTAGAAAATGGTGTTATGATCTCTTCAAAAGCGAAGGAAAGTGAAAATTTCGATGCCATCCTACAATTTATTGATTGGCTTTATTATAGTGACGAAGGCCAAGAATTTGCTAAATGGGGTGTTGAAGGAACAACATTTACTAAAACAGATGGTGTTAGAAAATTAGTAGATGATGTAAATTATAATGGGCTTAATCCAGCTGGCACAAAGGATTTACGAACTGAGTTTGGTTTCTCTGGAGGAGTATTTGCCTATGGTGGAACAACAGATCTACTACATTCAATGATGAGTGAGGAAGAGATTAAATTCCAGGAAGATATGGCAAAAGTTAAAACAGCAATTCCGGCAGAACCACCGATTCCGTATTCAATGGAAGATAGAGAAAAGGTAACATTACTAAATACACCATTAAAAGACTACTCAGTTCAAAATACACTAAAGTTTATCATTGGAGAACGTGATTTAAGCGAGTTTGATGCATTTGTTAAAGAACTAGAAGGCCAAGGACTACAACAATACCTAGATCTTGCTAATAAAACATATAAAGATAATAAATAGTCAAAGTAGGTAAATGATATAGGAGGTTGCCTTTTCGTATGAAAGGGCAACCTAGTTTTATCAAATTAGAGGAAATTGAAAGAAAAATAGCCTATTTTACATAAAAAGTTGTAAAAATAATTGTAAAAAAAGAAAAAGATGGTGAAAAATCATGGAAGAAAAGAAAGAGTTTGGTCAAGGAATCTTATACATAATTACAAACTATATCTATTGGCTGCTGTTAACAAATATTTATTTTGTAGTAACAAATAGCTTATTTATCTTTTTCTTTATGACATTAAAACCGTCATTTTCTAATATTCTATTATACTTTTTGGCATTACTACCAACAGGACCAGCAATTGCTGCTATGTGTTACTCAATGGAGAAGCTTGTAAGAACGAAAGAAATATCACCAACACGTGATTTTTTCTATGGCTACAAAAAGAATGTAAAAGATACCTTTTCTGTGTGGTTGCCAATACTAGTCGTTTACTTCATTTTAATAGTAGATTTACAATATCTCCGCAAGTCTACATCTGATACAAGTCAAATAATATCCATTGTGATTTTCCTTCTTACGTTAATATGGACGATGTTATGCTTAAACATTCTTACGATTAATGCTAGGTATAAATTTAGAATAAGGGATGTTTGGAAATTGTCAGTATACTATAGCTTTACGAAATTTAAACAAACATTCGGTAATTTTTTGATTTTATTTATCGTAGCATTTGTTACAACCGTAACAACGGATTTTTTAATTGTTTTTACTTCTAGCATTATTGCTTACCTTATGATGCTAAATATGAAAGAGATGCTGACAGATCTTGAATTGAAATTTTTAAAGCCAAGTACTGAAAATTCAATTGAAAAGAATATGAACAAAAGCGTAAGCGCCTTGAACAGCCTAAGGCAAATAAGATGATTTAGAAGAGAAGGCGTTCTTTGCCTTCAATTCTAAATTAGCTAGACCCTAGAGGGGCTAGGAGCTGGATGTCGTGCGCTTATCCACAGTTCAAGAATTTTATAATTTCATAAACGATTAAAAATGGAGAAAATCCACTAGGGTGGCAATTCTAATACAAAAGAAATAAGCTAGTTTGTTGATTTTAAGCCCCACTGTAATCCCAATTGTAGGTTGGGAGAAATAATCCTACCATACTAGTATAGTTGTGATTGGCTTAAATTTCTAAAATTCCGGTATTCAGAATAAGTCTCCTTCATGTAAATAGATATCAAGAAAAGTTAATCTTTTCCTGTTAGGGAGTTGATAAAATGACGATAACAATTCAGGATGTAATAACTAAATTAACAAAACCAGTTGATAAGCTTGAAATAAGTGTTGATAAGCTAGTGTTTGGAGATCCGTCCACAGATGTTAAAGGTATTATAGTCGCATTTGTTGCATCCCACTACGTAATTCAGTGTGCAATAGACATGGGAGCAAACCTTATCATAACCCATGAAGGTACATTCTACAGTCACCATGACAGAATAGAACTTCTAGAACTTGATTCTGTGTACCGTAATAAGCGAAAAATGATTGATGAAACGGGTATTGCAATTTATCGCTTTCATGACTATTGGCATAAGTATCAACCTGATGGAATTATGGTGGGGTTAGTTCATGCATTAGGTTGGGATCGCTATGTTGAAAAAAATAAAGCAACATCAACTTTACTGACTATACCTATTATGACTGTTAAGGAGATTGCTGATTATGTAAAAAGAAAGCTTTCTATACCTTTTGTACGTGTTATCGGAGATATGTCGATGCCATGCACTAGAATTGGATTATTAGCAGGATATCGAGGTGGAGGGGACATAGCTATACCACTATTTGAACAGGGAGATCTTGATTTAATCATTTACGGCGAGGGCCCCGAGTGGGAGACACCCGAATACGTTCGGGACGCCATCTTTCAAGGGAGAAATAAGGCGTTAATTAGTATAGGGCATGCCGCTAGTGAGGAACCAGGAATGGAGTATCTTGCTGAACTAACAAAGGGCTTTTTTCCAGGCATTCCTATTCACTATATTTCCGAGAAAAATCCCTTTCAATTTCTCTAATGGCATTAATACAAATGATGATCAATTCCCAAGCTTTTAATTGATATAAACTAAACTAGCAATTTTTATAAATAACAAAGTATAGCTTGATTTAACTAATACATAAATGATGGAGGTTATATAAATGAAAATCACATTTCGATGGTTTGGCAATCAAGATGATAGTGTTACATTAGACCAAATCAGGCAAATACCTGGTATGGATGGAATTGTAGGAGGACTTCATGATATTCCTGCTGGGGAAGTTTGGCCGCTTGATCAAATTCTGGCATTAAAGAAAGAGATTGAAGATAAAGGTTTAAATCTTGATGTGATTGAAAGTGTTAATGTGCATGAAGATATTAAATTAGGGCTTCCTACACGTGATCTTTATATTAACAATTATCAAGAGACAATTCGAAATTTAGCTCAAGCTGGAATAAAGGTTATTTGTTATAACTTTATGCCGATATTCGACTGGACGAGATCAGAGCTTGCGAAGGAATTACCAGATGGATCAACCGCATTAGCATATGAAAAGGCCAAAGTAGAAGAGGTAGATCCTGCTGTTTTAATAAAAATGATCGAAAGCTCATCAAATGGTTTTTCAATGCCGGGTTGGGAACCAGAACGTGTTAGTAAGATTAAGCGTGCATTTGAATTATATAGAGATGTTACAGAAGAGGATTTATTTGCTCATCTACAATACTTTTTGGAGAAAATTATTCCAGTTGCAGAGGAATGTGACGTGAGAATGGCCATCCATCCAGATGACCCGCCATGGTCTATTTTTGGGCTACCAAAAATTGTGATAAATAAGGAAAACCTAGAAAGAATTGTGAAATTAGTTGATAGTCCATACAATGGATTAACTTTGTGTTCTGGATCATTAGGTGCAAATCCAAACAACGATATTCCAGATATAATGAGACACTTTTCAGCAATGGGGCGAATTCCATTTGCTCATATTCGTAACGTGAAAATCTATGAAAATGGTGATTTTACAGAAAGTTCTCATCGTAGCAGTGACGGTTCTTTGGACATATATGAAATTGTAAAAGCGTTACATGATACAGGATACACAGGTTATATTCGACCTGATCATGGGCGAATGATCTGGGGTGAACAGGCTCGTCCTGGCTATGGCTTGTATGATCGTGCACTTGGAATTATGTACATTTTGGGCATTTGGGATAGCTTAGAAAAAGTAAAACAGTCAAAAGAAATTGTTGGCGGTCAAGCTCTGGCTTAAACTCGTAAATTAGCTGTGAGGATTCAAATAACAAGATTGCATCAGGATGCTTTTTGTCAAAAACGTGATGCTTTCTTGTTGGTTCTAAGTACAAAGGAAAAGGGACAGTATTTACTAGTATTGAAAAATAGGAATGAAGGGGGAAGATCGTCATGTATACCGACTATAAAACACAAGCAACATCGACACGTGAACAGGTTTATCAAGAATTGAAATCACAAATCTTAAGTTTGCAGCTTGTTCCTGGTACCAGCATTTCAGAAAAGGAAATGTCACTCGAATACAATGTTAGCCGTACACCGATAAGAGAAAGCTTTCTCCGTCTTTCACAAGAAGGACTACTTGATGTTTATCCGCAAAGAGGCACATTTGTTTCGTTAATTGATTTAAACCTTGCTGAAGAAGCAAGATTTATGCGGGAGCATCTTGAAAGAGCTGTTATCCAATTAGCTTGTAGGGATTTTTCAAAAGATAATTTATTGGCACTTGAAATGAACTTAAGCATGCAAAAGGTGTGTATTGAACAACAGGATTATCGGAAAATGTTTGAATTAGATGAAGAATATCATCAAACGATTTTTTCAGGCTGTAACAAAAGGAATACGTGGTTAATTATTCAGCAAATGAATGTTCATTTTAATAGAAGTCGTATGCTAAGGTTAGCTACTGACTTTAATTGGGATACGATTTTTGCACAACATGAAGAAATAGTAGTTGCAATAAAAGAAAAAAAGCCAGAACTTGCTGATGAGCTAATGCAAGAGCACCTACTACAAGCAGTGATCGACAAAGAATTTTTAAAGAGAAATTATCCAATGTATTTTAAATAGGCTGACTCAGTGTGCAAACATCTACCCACGAAATGAAAGCTACACATTTCCTTGTATGAAGAAAAAGCGGTAGAAAACAGGATTGAAAGGAATTCGAAAATGACTGCCGCTCCCCTTTATCTTAAGGATGTTAATTAACGTAGTTCCTTTTCTGTATTCTTCAAAAATCTAATTCCATCACACTTGAAAGATCCTGAAATCCAAGCTGTTCATATAATCGTTTTGCTGGATTACCTGCATAAACATTTAGGATGATCTTTTGAAAACCTTGATACTTTAAGTGTTCCAGAGCCTGGATCATTAATTGTTTGCCTAAACCTGATTTTCTGAACTCGGGTAAAACATAAAGAGAAGTGATGCTGCCTGTTTTGTACATATTTATAGGATTGAAGTCAGGTCCTAGTAATACCCATCCCGCAATCATATTATTTTCTAAGGCAACGAGGTAATAGGAACCGCTATTTAATAAGGGAATAAATATGTTGAAGCCACTTTGAGCATCGATTTGAACTAAACCCATCGTACTTTCATTCATAACCTCTATCGTCATGTGTAGAAGCTTATTTGTCTCTGTCAAGTTAGCCTTTCTAATCAACAATTAAGACACCTCAATCCTTTATCCCGTATTTACCGGGTAGTAAGACCCCCACTGAATGAAAATCAAAATCACTGTTATTAAACATTCGAACATAAAAATAGTGTATGATCAATTGAGGAATAGGTGTGTGTCTATGAGTTGAAAAGTCATGTACTGTGGCTGATTGTTAAAAAGTAAAAAAAGTGAACATAAGTGATTCTGACTATATTTCAGAAATAAGGGTTAAAATGACCATAACAGGAAGAGTTGTTGTTTAGCTACAACAATTAAGTGGGAATATAAGATGTTTTATATATGATATACTTACGTAAGAAGGGAAGTGTCTGGTTGAAAAACTCAAACAATCTGTTCAATGATGGAGAAGTGGTAAGGGTTCAGAAAACAGGAGAGCTAGTTACAATTTCAAAATCACAATATGTAAAACATATGAAAAAGTACTCATACAAAGTGATTGAACATCCAAGCACCTTTTATTTTGAAGAAGAGCTGCAAAAGTCACAAGAAAATTAAGGTAAATAAGTAATACCTAGGTAAATGCGTATTTAGAAAAAGAGATCACCTCCATTCAGGGGTGGTTTTTTTATTGTTCGTGATTAAAGTCCTAACTTAAAATGTTTCCACTTATTTTCTAAGTACTTATTACTCAAAATCGAGGATAGACTTTTATGAACATAATACTGTAGACATTTTTGGGTTATAGGGATAAAGATCTCTTTTTATGGCTGGAATAGATTTTTTCTGTATTTATCTGGGAAGATATGTTATTGGTATATTATAGGAAAAACCTGGTGTTTGGAGAGAGTAGGTAAAAAGAACGTTAATAGGAACACCATGTTTAAGAAACTCTAGTTTAATAGAAAAATGATAATCAGGGTACTCACAATTAATATAGATGAATACCAAATAAAACAAATAATAGGGAGAGATTTTAAATGTCTGGAATCATTCGCGTTACCCCAGCTGAACTAGTGAGTATGTCAAACCGTTATTCAAGTGAAAGCAGCCAAGTTGGAGAGCAAGTTTCTCGTCTTGATACAATGATTAGAGAATTAGAAGGAATGTGGGAGGGTGAATCAAGCAGAGCATTCAGCGATCAATACCAAACGCTAAGACCATCTTTCATCCAAATGCAACAGTTACTTGATGACATTTCTACTCAATTGAACAGCACGGCTAAAGCACTTGAGGATGCTGATCAACAAATTGCAAGTCAAATTAGAGGATAATCTACATACAAAACCTCTATGGCATTTTGTTTTAATGTCAACACGAAGGAAAGAAACGGAGTAATGCAGAAAGCCAAATTAGGGTGAAATAGGCTGCAATATCTTTTTTAGAAGTAAGCTAGTCTAATAGCTTACTAATTTGGAATGTTAACTGGTTCCGTCCCCTTACCTTCTTACAGTCAGTTAAGAGATAAAGGAGCGCTCTTTTTATAAAAAAGTTGCGCTCCTTCCCTATGAGGTGAATACATATGTACATAGAAATCACGATTGATTTAAAAAACTATCAAGAGGATAGCTTTGATTTACGACTATCAAACTATCACTCAGTAAAAAAAATGATTGACATCGTCTGGCAGGCAAAGGAATTACACATGGAACCTAAAGAAGGCTCCTGGGTAAGGGTCATTAATAAACATAAAGTTGTCCAAGGTAATAAACGCCTATTAGATGTTGGCATTACAACTGGAGACAGAATTGAAATATTATGAAGGAGATAATGGGAATGTCATCACAAAACGATTTCTCATACTTACAAGAAAAACTAGAAGCTGTTATTAAACATGATGAACAATCAATAGCTTTCACGTTTCAAATAGAAAAAATAAAATTAGATGATCCTACCGAAATTTCTTTTTTAAAGGAGATAAACCCAAAAATTAAAAAAGAAATTACCATGATGGATGATGAATTATCCATTCTTCATACAATCCCTAATACTTACACTTTTCTTCCTCGTTTGGATCAAGTAGATGTGAGAGATCAGCTGAGGATTGCGTATAAAGTTGTGCAAAAGGCTGAAATCCATTCCTTATCAAGAATTCATTTGCTTGTATGCCCAGGAAACATTGTCCTTGATCAAGGGCTGAATCCATATTTTCTTCATTTTGGGGTAAAAGAAAGTCTTCCACCGTATGAAAAAAATTCTGATCAATTATTGAAAGAAGTAAAAGCGACAGTTGCAGCAATTGTTGACAAACAGTATTCCTTTGAACAATATGTTCACTATTTTGAAACATTGAAGCTTTCTGATTTTACAAAAAAAGTAAGTAGTGCGCAGAGCTTTAATGAGTTAATAAGTATCATTGAAGAACGGATACAACATGAGAATGCTGAAAAAGCACTTCTGATGACAGTTAATAAGAAGACATGGAAAATAAATCGTTATGTTTTGTATGGTGTCTCCCTATGCTTAATCCCAGCATTAGTTTATTCAATGTATTCTTTGTTTTTTCTTCAGCCGAAACAGACAAGCTTTATTCATGCACAGGAAAAGTTTTTAAATAATGAATATAGTGAAGTTGTCACAGCTTTACAGCCATATGAAATTAAGGAAATGCCGAAGGTCACTCAATACGAACTATCTTTATCATATATCATTAATGAATCGTTGACAGAGGAACAAAAAGAAGTCATTCGAAATACTGTGTCTTTACAGTCAGATCCCCTTTATTTTGAATATTGGATCCTTATAGGACGTGGAAATGCTGAAGAAGCACTCGATATAGCAAGGTATCTTGAAGACCGATCATTGATTTTATATGGACTTGTAAAATACAAGGAACAAGTAAAATCAAATGATGATTTAGATAGAGAAGAGAGACAACAACTATTAGCTGATATCGAAAACGAAATAACAGAATACCAAGATGAAATGAAAGAAGAGGAAGAAGAACAGGCTACCTCGGAAGAAACACAAGAAGAAGCACAAGAAGAAACAGCGGAACAAACCAGCCCATCAACTGAGGCGAAAACTCAACAAGTAGATGAAAAAACAGAGGCTCCTTCTAATGACACAACTACTAATCAAGTAAAAAAATAAGAAAAGCGGAAGTGCCTTGAACAGCGCCGACAGGCATAAGGCGCTCCATAATAGAAGGTGTTCTTTGCCTTCAATTATGGAGTGGCTTATGACCCCGAGGGGCTTGGTGCTTGAGCTAGACAATAAAAGCGAAAGCGCCGTTTAACGACGTAGAAAAAAGAGCACTCCGTTAAGCGAAACCAATATTCCTTTAGAAAAGTGCCTTTTAAATTGAACAAATATAGGTGGTGACAACATGTCTATTTTATGGGTTTTTTATCGTGAATCCTATCAACAGGTGACATTCAAATCCAGTCCTAAGCAAGAGTTAACAATCGGGTGTGATTGGAATCATTCGATTACTCTTCAAAAGGTGCCTTCTTCCCCAAAGTCAATTAGGGTGAAATATCGCGATGACTCCTTTTGGCTTTTCCAAGAAGAGGATCATGTGCAACAGATCGAACAAAACAAACTGTATCCAATTCGTTTTGGTGAAGAAGATATCTCTGTGATGATCACTTCAGCTCCAGTACTAACAAACTCGTATTATATTGGGCACATGGATGAGGTGACCTTTTCAACAGCTAGACAGGATGCCACTTTTTATAAGGCCTATGTTTCTGCTTTTAAACAAGACTCATTTACGCTTCACAAAAAAAATAATGCCTGGGAAATAAAAGTAGAGGAAAAACAGACTCTTTTCAAAAATGGCCAGCTAATCAATCAAACATCAAAGCTGGAGGTTGGTGATCAACTGCTTTGGCCTCTTATGACAATTACCCTTTTAGAGGATGATTTAATTCAGATTGATAGCTTACAAGATTTTGCGACGATTTTATCAGAGACGATTAAGCCTCAATCAGAAATGCAGAAAAAATATCCAGTGTACCGACGTACACCAAGGATGGTTTATGATCTGCCTGATGAAAAGGTTCAGTTTTCCTTTCCTTCTCAAGATTCAGAAAGCTCTAACCGAAGTTTATGGCTTATTATTATGCCACCGCTTATTATGCTGATTGTTATGGGGCTTGTGGCGATACTTGTTCCTAGAGGGATTTTTATAATGGTATCATTAGTCATGTTTATGACAACCTTGGTAACCTCAACTGTTCAATACTTCAAGGATCGAGGGAATCAAAAGAAATCAAAGGAACGCCGTAAACGTATTTATAATCAATATTTAGATGCAAAAAGACAAGAACTGCAAAATCTTGCTGATAAACAAAAGGATGTTTTAACGTTTCACTATCCATCCTTTGAACGAATGAAGTATTTAACAGATCAGATTTCTGACAGGCTTTGGGAAAGAACACCTGAAAGCCCTGATTTTCTGCAATTTCGACTTGGTG
Organism: Metabacillus bambusae; assembly: GCF_017497975.1. Classification (GTDB taxonomy): domain Bacteria; phylum Bacillota; class Bacilli; order Bacillales; family Bacillaceae; genus Metabacillus; species Metabacillus bambusae. The sequence goes on from NZ_JAGDEL010000009.1 coordinate 92,433, forward strand.
TTGGAACTGTTCCAGCTAGCTATACCATCTCGTCGTCACAATCAGATATGTCCAACAGAGAGATGGATGATTTATTAGAGGAATCACAAATGCTTGAAAGAGCTTATAAATATTTAAAAAACCTGCCAATAACAGCAAATCTTTCAGAGGGAGCTATTGGATTAATTGGGAAAGATGCTGTATTGAAGAATGAATTACACCAGCTGATCGGACAGCTTACCTTTTTCCATAGTTACCATGATTTGCGCTTTGTTTTTATTTTTGATGAAACAGAATACAAGGAATGGGAATGGATGAAGTGGCTACCACATTTTCAATTGCCAAATTCCTTTGCAAAGGGATTTATTTATAACGAAAAAACTAGGGATCAATTGCTTTATTCGCTTTATGAAATGGTTAGAGAACGTGATCAAGAGGAAGAAAAAGAGAAGATCCGTTTTACACCACATTATGTCTTTGTGATTACAAATCATCAACTCATCTCCGATCATGTGATCTTAGAATATTTAGAAGGGGATCATAGGCATCTTGGTATTTCAGTTATCTTTGCTGCTGAAGCAAAGGAAAGTTTATCTGATAATATTCATACCCTTGTACGATATATCAATGATGGCCAAGGAGATATTTTAATTCAACAGAAAAAAGCGGTACGAATTCCGTTTGATTTGGATGTACATAAAAGGGATAGTAACGAGAATTATGCTCGTATGCTCCGAACACTTGACCACCAAATTGGTATGACAAATTCAATCCCAACCGCAGTTTCATTTCTTGAAATGATGAATGTAAAAAGTGTTGATCAGCTTCCAATAAAACAAAACTGGCTCACAAGGGAATCGGCAAAATCTTTAGCTGTGCCAATTGGATTAAAAGGAAAGGAAGAAACGGTTGAACTGAACTTACATGAAAAAGCTCATGGTCCACATGGCTTATTGGCGGGTACGACAGGTTCGGGGAAAAGTGAGTTTTTACAAACTTACATATTATCACTAGCTGTACATTTCCACCCACATGAAGTTGCTTTTTTATTAATTGATTATAAAGGTGGAGGCATGGCACAACCTTTTAAAAACATGCCACATCTTTTAGGTACGATCACCAATATCGAAGGAAGTAAAAATTTCAGCTTACGTGCTTTAGCTTCGATTAAGAGTGAATTAAAAAGACGTCAACGCTTATTTGATCACTATAATGTTTCACATATTAATGACTATACAAAGCTATTTAAACAAGGAAAGGCGGATAAGCCACTTCCACATTTATTTCTAATTTCAGATGAATTTGCTGAGCTTAAGACAGAAGAACCAGATTTTATTCGGGAATTAGTTAGTGCAGCACGTATTGGGCGAAGCCTTGGTGTTCATCTTATATTGGCTACCCAAAAGCCCGGTGGTATCATCGATAATCAAATTTGGAGTAATGCTCGTTTTCGTGTTGCATTGAAGGTGCAAAATACGGAGGATAGCCGTGAGATATTAAAAAATGGTGATGCTGCATCAATCACAGAAACAGGTCGAGGGTATTTACAGGTTGGTAACAATGAGGTGTATGAACTTTTCCAATCAGCATGGAGTGGTGCTCCATATCATGAGGAAGAAACATATGACCTAGAGGATGAAGTTGCGATTGTAACAGACCTAGGATTAATTCCTCTATCTGAAGTATCCGCAAGTGAGCAGAAGTCAAAGGACGCAGTAAGTGAGGTTAGTGAAATTGTCGATAGAATTGAACAGCTTCAACAAGACATGGAGATTGAGAGGCTTTCAAGTCCTTGGCTACCACCACTTCCTAGTCGTCTCTATCGTGAAGGTGCAAATCAGGATGAGAAAACGAACATCTTATTTGCGATGATTGATGAACCAGAAAAACAAAGTCAATCACCATACACGTATGACGTAATCGAGGATGGTAATATTGGAATATTTGGTTCATCTGGCTATGGTAAAACACATACAATTACAACATTGTTACTAGGAATAGCTAAGGCATTTACTCCTAAAGAAGTTCATTATTATTTAATGGACTTTGGCAATGGCGGATTATTACCACTTAAGCAGCTTCCACACACAGCTGATTATTTTTTACTTGATCAAGAACGGAAAATCGAGAAATTTATGAGGATTTTACGAGATGAAGTTGCGAGACGAAAACAGCTTTTCCAACAGCAAGAAGTAAGCTCGATAAAAATGTATAACACCTTAAGTGAAGAGCCATTACCTTTATTATTTCTTGTGATTGATAATTTCGATCTTGTTAAAGAGGAAATGCTTGATCTTGAACAGCATTTAAACCAATTTGCTCGTGATGGCGGGTCGTTAGGCATTTATACGATTCTAACTGCCACTCGGATAAATTCAGTACGCCAAGCATTGATGAATAACTTAAAAACGAAAATTGTCCATTATTTAATGGATCAGTCAGAGGCATACACGATGCTAGGCAGGCTGCCATTTTCACATGAGGCAATGCCAGGAAGAGCCATTGTTAAAAAAGATACAGCCTTCTTTGCTCAAGTCTTACTCCCAACAGATGGTAAGGATGACTTTGAGCAAATGACGAATTTAAAGGAAGAAGTACAGAGTATTAAGGAAGCATATAAAACAGTTAAGAAGCCAGATCCCGTGCCAATGCTTCCTACAGAGCTTACGATTGTCAATTTTTCTTCTTATACAGAGGAGAAGATTGGCCAGTTACCAATTGGCCTTGATGAAGAGAATGTGACTCCTGTCTATGTCAACTTCTTAAAGACAAAGCATTGTATTGTGCTCGGGCAGGCTCAAAAAGGTAAAACAAATTCCTTAAAGGTACTAATTCATACAGCACTTGATCAGGAAATCGAACATATTGCCATATTTGATTCGATTGATCGTGGCTTGTCTTCGTTTATCGGTGATGAGAAATTAGTCTATCTTGAAGGAAAAGACCATGTAACCTCATGGTTAGATAAGTTGGAGAAAGTCTTTATTGAACGAGAAGAAACGTATCATCTTCAAATACAGAGTGGCAACCAATTACCACAATTTCCACCAGTCTTGTTTGTTGTAGATGGGTATTCACGCTTCCTTCAAAGTGTTGACAATCCGACACAGGATCGAATCGTTCGATATATGAAAAGCTATAGTCATCTTGGCTTTAATATGGTCGTCTCTGGTAACAACAATGAATTAACAAAAGGATATGATCCTTTAACAATTGAAATAAAACAAATTAGACAAGCGGTTATTTTAATGAAAAAATCTGAGCAAACATTATTTACTCTTACTTACGATCGTAAGGAATCAGAGATTCAACCAGGCTTCGGCTATTATGTTGAAAATGGAAAAGAGCAAAGCATTCAGATACCGCTTGTAAATGTAGAAAGGAAGGTACATGTATGACGGAAAAAGCAAGCATATTCAAGCTTATACTAGTCATCATATTAATTGTCATTACACCCCTTCTTTTCTTCCGTACAATCGGTGATAATCCTTTAAAGGTGGTTAAAACGGAAAATGCAACAAAATCCATTGCCATTATTAATGAGGATATCGGAACACAAGAAGCGGATGAAAAGATTCAGTTCGGTCAGGATGTTGCGTCAATCCTGGCGGAGAGTTCAAACTTTGAATGGACGGTTGTAGGCAGAAGTGCAGGTGAAAATGGCCTGCGTAATTTAAAATACGATGCAATTGTTTATATGCCCTCAGATTTCTCAGAAAATATTATGACCTATGATGAGGCAAACCCTGTAAAAACGAATTTTCAGTATAAAGTGCAAAGTCAGCTAAATGCAGTTAATAAAGAAAAAGTGCTAGTCGAGCTCGAAAAAGCAACAAAAAGAGTAAATCAAAAAATTTCATCGCTCTACTGGAATTATATTTCAGCAGACATGGAGCATATCCGCCAGGAGTTTGATGAAATTCTTCAAAAGGAAGTAGCATTTCAAGAAACAATGACAGCTTTTTATAAGCCAAGCTCAAAAAACCTAGCTGGACAAATTGATGAACAGAAAGCAATGCTAACAAGCTTGCAATCTTCTATTCAGCAGATTGGTGAAAGAACTCCAGAACAACAAGCAACAATGGAAGGCTATGAGCAAAATTTGGAAACCTTTGTTGAATATGTGGAGCAATATAAGGAATATCAAGCGAAACAACAAATTCTTTTAGCGGAAATCCAAGCAAATTCAATCCAGTCTGTTAATCAAGCAACTGAAGATCAACAGCCTTTGTTCATCAAATCTACAAGTCTATTTGAAGATGAAGGCAATACGTTTATCGAAAGTATGGCAAAGCTTGATAGCCGTATGGAAAACACACAGCAAGTCTTCGGGCAACTTGAGGAACAAAGATATAGTCAGGTCGGAAGACAAATTAGTGAGTTTTACAAGCTGCAAGAAAAAATTCTTGAGTTTTATCAGCAATTAAAAGACACAACTTTGCTAAATGATGTTGAGGGACAGCTTGCGACTTTAAGTGATCAGCTTAGTGTTGGTGAGGAGCCTGAAGAACCTGAAGAACCAACTGAGGAAGAAAAAGATAATCCAGGTAAATCTGATGAAAAAGATCAAAAATTAGTTACCTTGAATACAGAAGAAAATAGTAATGAGTCAGGTAATCATGACGAAACTCCTGGTGAAGACACCACAGATCAGGTGGAACCTGAGATGCCTCTTGATCCAGAAAAACCAGAACAGCCAAACGATCCTAAAGTACCTGTTGTCGATTTCGAAAGTGAGATGGCAGAGTTAACCTCAATTTCAGAGGAGCTTACAAGGATAAAGGCTGAACTTACTAACCTGGTTGATCCGAAACCGGAAGAGATGGAGACCTCGTTATCAGGCTTGGGTACTATCAATGATCGTATCCTTGCTTTAAAAACAGCACTTGATACGAAAGAAACAGATAAAAACCCATTAGAGGATGATTTAAAAGAACTTCAGGATTCATTCAATGAATTACTAGGTGTTAAAAACACGCTGGATGAAACAATTGCAAATAAAAATAGTCAAATTCAGCAACTAGAAGATGATAACAAACAACTAATAGAAGACAATTTACAATTGGAAACAGATGTTGATAATTTAGAGGAAATAAAAAGTGAGCTTGAAACAGAGCTAACTTTATACAAAGACTATGAAACTAACATCAAAGAAGAAATTGAGAAAAAGGAAAAATCAATTCTTGCTTCTAAAGCACTTTCCGAAACAAGAAAAGAGCATGTAAATGAGATCTTTTCCAAGGATATAAAAAGTAAAGATCTTCTCCAGATGATGTTTTACTTCTCATATTTAGATCGATATGAGGCTACATTAAACAGCATGCTTGCAGAAAACACTGCCATAGTAGCCGTTCTTGGAAATGAAGAATTACAGCAAGAAGCAAATAAAATCGCCGCGATCACAAGTGAAGAACAATCCAGTTGGGATCAATTAGGTAAGGAGATGCCGACAAACCAAGATGCGTTAAACACGCTAGAGGACGGCTTTACCGTATTTATGGCTGAATATCGTCAAACAGTCGATGAGCAACAAGCTAAGTTAGTTGAAAGCCTTGATGGAATTCTTCAGGAGGCGACAACCGTTTTAGATCAAATTAAACAGCCAGACCAGATGCTTACGGTCGTAGAACCAACAACGACTGTTGAAGGTCAGGAAATGGTTTCAGGCACAGAAAGAATTAGTGAGCAAATGGAATCAATTCATACTTGGATGGATTCTGTTGGTGAAAGTCAAAGCAGCATCATAGAATATACAGGAGAGCTTCAAGTAAGAGTAAGTGATGTTCAAGTGGATGCAGATAAATTAAACGATAAATGGGCTTCAAATGTTTCGTCAACAGAGTTAATTCGAGATGACGTCTTTAGTGTTCTCGGTAATACATTTGTTGATGGTCAATCAAATGGTTATGTTTATGATTTCTTAACAAACCCGCTTAAGATTAGTGGTGATATTCCAGAAGAAACTGAAAGTACAACTGTGAAAAATATTCCGCCAGTAGTCGTATTATTTATCGTTCTTGTATGCAGCCTACTTATCGGGTATACGAGTTATTATTTCCAACAGCCACCATTGTGGATTCAGGGAATTCTATTTGTCTTATTAACTCTCATTGTTGGATTTGTTATTAGTTTATTTGGTTTAGACATCTACCCATTACGAGAGGAAAGCGCGGTTGAATGGACTGTATTTACGATCCTTCTTCTTGCGGCAGGTTCAGCCCTAGTAAGAGTTTCATTTACTGTTCATCACCTAGTTGGACTGTTTATCACAGTAGGTATGGTGATCTTTTATGTAACACCATTGCTAGCATTAACAACACCGAACTTTACTTTTTCAGATCCGATGTCCAATGTATACATGTCAATTCAATATGGTACAGATTCATTATTTACACAGGCTGTTATGATCCTTGCCTTGATATTAGCGGGGCTTGGAATGCTGCAATATTTCATCGAAAAGGCAAGAACGAGTACAAATGAGAAAGGGTCAGAAACCCATGCAATGTAAGCAAGTCTCACTTGTTTCTCTTATTCTGCTAATCATGACAACTTTTCAGCTATTGCTTGCAGGAGTTGTGCATGCAGACACCACGGTAATTGATGAGCTTGTTCCGAATGATTATCAAAAAAACCAATTCAAAACAAATAATGAGTTGCTTCATGATGAGTCATTATCAAACCAACGTTCAAACATACCTGACGAATTAAAAGACCTGAACTTTCAAAGAGAAAAGATATCCAAAGAAGATATCTTGAAATCGACGTTATTTTTAGGCGAGTCAAGTGATAACAATACGATTAAAGCAAAAGCACTAGAAATGGAGCTATTTAAAGAGGCAGATTCATCAATGATAAATAGTACGGAAGAGGATACACCATCCTCTTCCAACCTTTCATTAACCATTTTAATTTGGGCGATGGTTGGCATATGTAGTTTGTTGTTAATTATAGTATTAGTTGTATGGAGTAAATCCGCTAATAAAGCAAAAATCTCTTCAAAATAGGTTGAGAGGTGAAGATGATGAGTTTATCAAATATATTGTATTCCATTCAAAGATCGATTTCTTCGCAATCGAATGATCTTGATGAAAAAATTGATCGATTAACACAAGCGAAAAGTGATATAAGTCGAGAGCAAGATCTCCTTCTCCAGGAAATAAAGAAAATAAAGCAACCAGATTTAGGGATAGAATGGACAGGGAAAAGAGCTGACAATTTTGATCATGAACGTGAGGATGCCTATTCTGTTATGCAGAAGATTGGGCAAACTGATTACTCTAGCTATCAACGATTAATCGAAGGTAAGATCAATATGTTAGAGATGGAACGGAATCTATTAAATGTTACAAGAGCCCTTGCCTATGAAGCTGGTCAATTAATTGATAAGGGTGAAGATGCTGTAGATGAGCTTGCAGATCGAATTAGCGATTTGAAAAGGCGGTTATATTAATGGTCACGATTAAACTAAATTATGAAGCCGTTATAAAAGAATTAAATGAAGTGAAGTCAGCATTAGCCAATGTAACGATTGAACCACCACAATCTAGCAGTCTAGGGAAAAATCGTTTGGATTTTACTACTTATTGGCTTGAACGTGAAGCAAGAATTCATCAGCTCATAAGTGAGTATGTTGAGGTTGTTGAGAAGAACATAGAAGATACAAAAGCAAATGTACGCTCATTAAAAGAACAGGATGAAGCAATTACAAGGAATTAAGTGTTGCCTTTGTTGTTTTTACTGTGTTGGTACAAAAAGCTATTACTTCGGGAGTTAAGGGATCGTTTGAGGTGAGAGGGGCGCAATCGACAACTTAGCCCCTATTTTTTTATACCAGGTAAGAGAGTATAAGTTTTTGTACTTAGTTTAGGTGTCTAGCTCCAGCGCCTATCGCCTATCAAACTTCAGATCATCTCCCTACGATAAGTCAACATCGGTTCGCTACGCTTACCGTGTTTCCTTTATCTCAGTCGATGCTCCTCCAGTTTGTACGGCGATGATCAAGGCGCTTGCGCTTTTCTATACCAATCTCTTAAAAGAACCCAAAAGAAAGGAAGGGCAGACGGTGACTGTGAAAGTATATGAAGCGAAAACATTAATTGATTCAATGGAAGCAAGGTCTAAAAGCTATAATGACTTACGGGGAAAGCTAGAACAAGTAAAAAGCCAATTCAATGATATCGTCAATCTAGACGACCAACTTCAAGGCAAGGGAGCCGACGCCATCAAAGGCTTCTACCAGGCCCAAATGGATGTTGCCGAAGCCTGGCTCCGCCTGATTGATCGAAACATTGCCTTTTTTAATGGCATCACAGGAACAGCTGAGGACAAGGATTTATCAGGTGATACGGTTGTCCATGTCCCATTTTTAGAGGATGAACTCACCCATCATGCGAGAAGCCATAAAGAAATGGTCTCAAGCCAACGGGACGAATTGAAAAGGATCTTCAACCGAATTGATGATCTGATTTCTCTCGACGTCTTCTCAAAGGAACAATTTGATGAGCATATGGAAAAAGCAGAAAAAGACCGGAAAGACACAGCTGATGCGGTTGACCAGATAGATAATAATCTAAAATCAGAATACATCCTATCAGAGGGTGATGAACAATATGTTGTCGCACTCTTTCAGCAGCTAATGGAAGCATCCCGCCAAGGTAGCAACATCCAACCGATTCATTTCAACGCAGAAGCCTACAAAGCAAGTGACGTCTATCAGCTGAAGGAACAAGCTGAAAAGCAAACAAAAGAATACCTCTCATTCAAAGACGAACAAGAAAAATTCAGAGAACAGTTAAAGCGACAAGAGGAGCTAGAAAATCGCCCATGGTACGAAAAAACATGGGACGGAATCAAAACCTTCACAGGCGAACTCACAGGATACTACGATTATATCCGTGCTTCAGAAGGAGTTGATCCGGTTACTGGCGAAAAACTAACAACAGGTCAACGTGTCGCAGCCGGAGCCATGGCAGCAGCTGGCTTCATTCCAGTCGTAGGCTGGGCAGGGCGCATCGTCAAAGGAGGAGGTGCCATCTACAAAACCGCCAAGGGCATGCATGCCGCTGACCAGGCATTAGATGTCTACCGAACGGCAAATACGTTCTCTACCCTTGAAAAAGCAGAGATGGGCATCTATGGGCTTGTGTCTGCCAATGGGTTTAGTGAATACTTGACTGGTAAGGATATGTTTGGGAATGAATTGACAGAAGAGCAGCAGAAGAATAGCCTTTATCAGGCGCTAGGGTTGTTGGCTGTTGGTGGTGGGGCTTATTATGTTAATAAGTTGCAGGCGGATAATGCGGTTTATCAGGCTCCGAAAGGTAATTTTTCTAATTCCATTGATGCAATAAGTGAGGCAGATAGAGCTAAATTAGATGGTTGGGCATACCCACCGAACGAACAGAAGTATTTAAAGTATAAAGAAGTTTATGATAATCCAAAATACTATGATCAAGAGACTGGGAATATTAACTGGCCGCCAAACAATGGGTTTGAAGGAAAACCTATAAAAATAGAGATAGAAAGGGGAACTGTAATAGATAGATATGGTGCTCCTAGTGGAACTTTTGTATCTCCAGCGGGTATTCCATATGAGCAAAGAGCGCTTGCTTTGCATAGTGATGAAGCCCCATATCATAAATATGAAATATTAGAGCCATTTGGAGTTGAAAGTGGGAAAATTGCCCCTTGGTTTGATAGACCAGGAGGAGGAACTCAGTATTATACGGGTAATATAAAAGTTATAGATATAGAGACTGGAGAAATGGTCGAAGCAACAGTAGAGAATTTGGAAAAGTTAGGATACATACGTGAAATAAAATAAGAGGTGAATTTTGTGGATTTAAGACAGGTATCAGGGCTTTTGAATCATGTGGGGAAATTAACTACATATCAAGATAATTGTATCAAAGAAGATGTACCACCTTATGAAAACTATTATATGTTAGAAAAAAGTGGTGAGAAATGGGAATATGGATTATTTATTCTTGAAAGGGAAAATAATCCTTATTTGAGAAAGATAAAAGAATTTAATACAGAAGCAGAAGGTGCAAAATACTTCCTTTTAGACAGATTATCCTCTCACTATTATTCAGAAAGAGTTCGACCATTTATAATGGATCATACAGAATTGGACATAGGCGGGCCAACTTTTGATGAACACAAATTAGTTAATGCATTCTCATTAATAGGTATACCTTCCTCTTTATATGTTATCGATAAATCGCAAATAAATGGAAGAGCAATAATGTTAACGCAGGCAGATGATACAAATTCAATTGTATCTTTTATTGATAGCAAAGGTAACACCATACAGTCTACAGTACCAATTAATAATCAGAGAGCTTTACTAATTACTTTTAGAAAGGTATTTATGCTTTATCTTTTTGAACAAGAAGTAAATCAATTACTAGAAGCAGAAAATTTAAATAATGTTTTCTCGGATAAAGACATAAATATTTTTCTATCCTAATGCTAATTGGTAGAAGTGTAGGGCCTAATTCTCTTGATATTAGGCCTATTTTTGTACATTTGGAATGAGAGTTTGAAAAGGATAATATATTGGTATATCACCTAGGAGGAAAATATGACAATCGAAATTGAATACGCTGAAACTATTATTGTTTGGGTACATTATCGAGATAAGTGGAATTGGTATGTTACTGATAAAGAACTGTGGTTTCTAGATTTAATAAAATATGAACAAGCATTTATAGATGCTGGATATGAGTTACATAATCAAGGAGATTTTTCAGATCGATTTGATATTCCAATAGTCAATAGACAAACGGCGGCAGACTTTATTGAACATATTGAAGAGTTTAAAGTGACAACAAATCAACTTAGTAAATTTTTATTGAAAGAGCCGAATAAGGAGGAAATTGATAAGTATAAACCAGTATTATTTGTTGATTTTGATACTGAAACACTTATTTCTAGTTTTCCTGAGCCAGCATCGTATGAGGAGTATGTCCCTGAGAATTGGGAGAGTGTATACAAAGACTTTTTAGAGGATGTCCCAACGAATGAAAGGTATTGGGTGATTGGTGGGAAAAGTTATTTTTAAATAAATAGTAAAACTACAATTGGTTATGTATATGGGTTGAGAGGAACAGCTACACCATTACCGGGGAGTTGTTAATGAACGGTGGAGCAGAACAAATTGTACACCACTCAATGCAAAATGCTAGTGAGAATTGGGGTCATCCCAAAATACTAGGGGGATTATAATGACGAAGAAAGATTTTCTACTTAAGTTTGAGTCAGAGAAAATTAATATGGGTGAATATATACGAAACAAGAGAGCGTGGAGGCCACTCTATAATCAAAGAATTAGATAATGAAAATGAAACGTTCGACTATTTTTATGATTTACTAGTAAGTAGAAATGATTATATAGCATAAAACAAATGAAAATTAAGATTTTGGTTTAGATAGTGACAGGATAATCATGTGTTTACTTATCTTCAATCTATTAAGCTAGTATTAAAGCAAAAGATCATTTAGAGGAGCAGTTGATGAAAATAAAAGACTTTATCTGGAATTCAAATAGTGTAAGCTGGAGCAATCATGAGGAAATGATTGAACTAAATCTTTCAACTATCCAATTTGCAACTTTGGATCAACAAAATGAATATGTTTATATAGAATGCGGAAAAGACTTGTCATCGAAAACTCAATTTTATTATTTTTCATTTGACGGAAGGCGTATTTTTACATACGACAAGATAAATGGAAACATCTCATGGTTATATAATGAAAGATTGGTTGAAGTTGAATGTGAAGATATACTAACTGCCAAATTAGAAATGAAGGGTGCAATCATATTAGTTATTTCCAGTGGTCAACATGAGAAAGAAAAACTAATAGGATTCACCTTAGATGGAGAATTGTTATTTGAAAAAGAACCGCCGAAGGGATATCACTTTTTATATTTTTCAACTGTTAGTAATAAACCATCTGTAGTTTGCGCAGGCGAAAGGGATCAAGCCGATAAGTTCGGCAGGAATGACTGGCACTTTAAGATCGATACAAAAACAGGAGATTTGTTGAAATCTAATTTAGCTTATTAAGGAATACAAGGCGAGATGCCTCTAAATCTCTATCTCCTCACAAAAAAAGGATGAAATTGATAAAAAGGCGATAAAATGAAGGATAAACATCAAAATCAACTCCAATATACTTATTTTGAACTAACGTAAATAGCCGCTCATAAATGGAAGACAAAGAACTCTTCTATTCTTGAGCTGCTATGTGAGACTCCTCCAGGAGTGCGAGTCCAAGGGAGACTCACGCAAGTGCAAAGCACCGAGGAGGCTCCCAGACCGCCCGCGGAAAGCGAACGCCTGCAGCGGAAATCAACAACCAAGTTTAACAGTGCCTTCTTTAAAAAGTGATAGAGTTAAGTTCGAAATTAAAAATTCATCGACAAAAAACAAAGTCCGTCACAGCTTTTTATTTACTTGCTCGTTCTTCAAACAACTTAATAATTTCAATCACTGTATTCGTTGCTTGGATCATATTTTCAACCGAGATAAATTCAAATTTACCGTGGAAATTCTCTCCGCCTGTAAAGATATTTGGTGTTGGCAGTCCCATATAGGAAAGCTGGGATCCGTCTGTGCCGCCTCGGATTGGTTCAACGATAGGTTGAATACCTAAATTCTCCATCGCTTCATGAGCAATATCTACTATGTACTTAACTGGCTCAATTTTATCTTTCATATTAAAGTATTGATCATTTAATTCTAAAATAATTGTTTCCTGTCCATATACTGCTTTGAATTCATCGACAAGTCCAACCATTTTATCTTTCCTTACTTGAAAGTGCTGTTTATCGAAATCGCGTATTATATAGTGGAGCTTTGTTTCTTCAACATCACCAGTTATTGTGAGTAAATGATAGAAGCCTTCATAGCCCTCAGTAAATTCGGGTGCTTCCATTGCTGGGAGCTTGCTATTAAACGCCATCGCGATCTTGGCCGAATTGATCATTTTCCCTTTAGCTGTTCCAGGGTGGACATTATTTCCTTTGAAGGTAATCTTGGCAGCAGCAGCGTTAAAGCTTTCATATTGAAGTTCACCGAGAGGTCCACCATCCACTGTGTAGGCAAAATCAGCATCAAATGCAGCTACATCAAATTTGTGGGGACCCCTTCCAATTTCCTCATCAGGTGTAAAGGCCACTCTAATTTTTCCATGCTTAATTTCTGGATGATTGATTAGATATGCCATCGCCGTCATAATTTCCGTAATTCCAGCTTTATTATCAGCACCTAAAAGTGTTGTGCCATCAGTTGTAATGAGTGTATGTCCTTTATAATTTTTGAGATTTGGATAATGAGTAGGAGAAAGGACAATATGTAATGGTTGATTTAAAACAATATCGTTTCCATCAAAATTTTCAACAATTTGTGGTTTAACGTTCGTACCTGTAAAATCAGTTGCTGTATCCACATGTGCTAAAAATCCAATTGTTGGGACTTGCTTGTCGGTGTTTGAAGGAAGAGTTGCCATCACGTATCCGTTTTCATCAATGGAGACTTCTTTCATACCAATTTCGTTTAACTCCTCAACAAGCATATTTGCAAGTGTCAGCTGACCAGGTGTTGATGGACAGGATTCATTGTTTTCATTTGATTGGGTATCCACTTTAACGTAATTAGTAAATCTTTCAATAATCTCGTTTTTCATGGGAACTTCCTTTCTTATCGTAGGATAGTTTTATCTTATCATGATCAAAACAGAATCGCATGTATGATTGCATAGATATATATATATGTATCCTTTTGTGGTCAAACAGAAAAATAAGCGAACATACAATAAAAAAGAGCTTGGTTAGACCAGCTCTTTAAAGGAACTATTTTATAATGCACGCCCTTCTACAAGAATTTCCCTTCAGAAAGGAATATCAATCATCTTCATTCCTCATTTAGTTTTTTGAAACTATCCATCCGACTAAACCAATACGCTATAAAAAACAATAAGAGATAAATAAAAAAGTCATAAAATGTTGACCAACCTTTCGGATTATAAAAATCAAGCATATTAAATACATTCATTCCGATAAAGGCTGCCAAAGCAGAAAAGATAATACCCTTTATTAATGGATTAGCGTTTGGCTTAATTTGAAGAAAAAACATAACGGCAATTGGGGCTAATGAAAAATGATAAGGAAGAAATAGTTGAGATGCTATAGGTGAAAACTTCATAGGATAAGACCATAGGCCTAAAGAACTCGCTATAAGGTCAATCATTATTGATAGCAACATTGTAATAACGCCAGCGAATAGTAATCGACCAGTGCTTTCCCTTTTTCTAAACATTAACCAAAAAATCCAAGGGAGAAAAATTAAGCCAATTCCTAACCACCATTGCCATGTAAATAAAAAGGCATTAACAACTGCATCAGACATCATAGCATGTCCTTCAGTAATCTGTTGATAGGCTTTTTCAGTTTGCTTTATCCCTTCTTCAACTGTCATTCTAAACTCAACTCCTTCAAAATAAGAGGCTTTTATTGATAAATTAGCTAAAAACTTCTGTGTATGAATGATTCCTATATATTAACGTTTGCATTATTATTACGAACTATGTATTGGTTAAAGTAAGAATAATTGCTCAAAGAAAAAAACACATGATTCATAAGTAGAATCAATGTGTTTTTTCGTTATTTTAATTTAGAACTCTCTAAATGTAAAAGTAGTTCAAACCCCACGCCGCGCAAAGTCAACAAACCGAAATTTATCGAGACGATGACGCGACTCTGTATATTGGAACAAACTTGCATTATCTAAATACACATAGTTTTTGACGACAACGATGTGGGAAAAGCCTTCTAAGTCGAGATATTGTCTGTCTTCCTCCGTACAATCCTCAACAACGATCTCCTTTTTTGCAAAGCTAATGTTTAATTGAAGCTCTTTTTCTAAGTACTCATAGATTGAATCTTCACAAATTTGTTTAGTTAAGGTTGGCACATATTTCTTTAGGAAATAGTCCTTATCTAAGATGATATGTTCGCCACCAATCGTTCGTGAGCGAAACACCTTCCAGATCTCATCCTTGCTTGAAGCATTTAATTGTTGTTTTATAAATGGGTCAGGCTTCACTAAACCGAAATCATGGACAGTTGTTATCGGGTCCATATTTAAGTTTTTAGAAACTTCTTTAAAGCTCACTAATCCTGAGATTGGGAAACTCATCTTTTGTACATCAATGACAATTGAGCCTTTGCCTCTTATTTTTTGAATAAAGCCGTTTTGGGATAAGAGATTTAACGCTTTACGGATCGTCTCTCTGCTCGTGTCATATGTTTCAGCTAAGTCATGCTCAGATGGAAGTGCTTCGCCTGCTTTGATTTCACCAGAATTTATTTTATCTGTCCATTCTTTGTAGATGGCAAGGTATTTATTATTTCTCATATTTTATCACCATTATTATCTTACCATGAACAAGTATGACGATGCATTTTGATCGTTTATGAAATTATAAAATTCTTGAACTGTGGATAAGCGCACGACATCCAGCTCCAGCGCTTTTGTTCCTTTAATCTTTCTATTTAATAGTTTGTAAATAATATACAACAGATTCATATGGGCGAAGTTCCATTTTTTCAAATGTCTCAACAGAATCTGGATAGTTAGATACTAATTTTTTTCTTGAAAATCCGTCCACTTTGATGTGGTCAGGCAATGCGAATGTTGTTGATTTTTCATAAAAATTATTAACAACTAGTAGCTTTTCGTTTGCTGTTGTTCTTATATATGCAAAAATTTGTTGATCATCTTGTAATAGTAGCTCGTAATCGCCATCTGTAATAATGTCGTATTCTTTACGTAATGAAATTAGCTTTTGATAGTGATAAAAGATTGAGTTTGGATCATTTACAGCATCCTCTGCATTAATCTCTTTATAATTATTCGCGACATCAATCCAAGGAGTTCCAGTTGTGAAACCTGCATGTTTTGTGTTGTCCCATTGCACTGGAGTTCTAGAGTTATCACGTGATTTATGTCTTAGTATTTCAAGAATTTCTTCTTCAGACATGCACTTTTGCTGCAAAATGCTGTACATATTTAACGATTCAACATCACGGTATTTTTCAATCGATGTGAACTTAGGGTCTGTCATGCCAAACTCTTCGCCCTGATAAATATAAGGAGTTCCTTGCATCATATGAATGGTCGTTGCGAGCATTTTCGCTGATTCACGGTGATATTCTCCATCATTACCATAGCGGGAAACAATTCTAGGTTGATCATGGTTGCACCAAAATAGTGCATTCCAGCCTCCGCCTTTATTCATTCCTGTTTGCCAGGTGGATAAAATATTTTTTAATGCAAGGAAATCCATTTCTCCAATTGCCCATTTTTCACCATTAGGGTAGTCGACCTTTAAATGATGGAAGTTAAACGTCATACTTAGTTCTTGACGCTCGGGATTGGAATATTTAATACAATGGTCAATTGTCGTGGAGGACATTTCACCGACTGTCATACTATTATGTTTTGAGAACACTTCCGTATTCATTTCATGAATATACTCGTGGACGAGAGGACCATCTGTGTAAAATTTTCTTCCATCACCAGGTGGTACTGATCCGTCATCATCTGGGAAGTCTTGATTTTTCGAAATGAGGTTGATGACATCAAGACGGAATCCATCGACACCCTTTTCAAACCAAAATTCCATCATTTTATAGACTTCATTACGAAGGCCTTCATTTTCCCAATTTAAATCAGCCTGTGTGACATCAAATAGATGGAGGTAATATTGTTCTGTTTTCTTGTCGTATTCCCATGCAGGGCCACCAAATTTTGATTCCCAGTTGGTAGGTAAAGAACCATCAGCTTTAGGATCCTTCCAAATGTAGAAATCACGATATGGGTTATCCTTTGATGATGCAGCTTGCTTGAACCACTCATGCTCAGTTGATGTGTGATTTACAACAATATCCATAATGACTTTAATGCCATGTTGATGAGCCTTATCAAGTAATTCATCAAAGTCTTCCATTGTGCCATACTCTTCATGAATCGAGTAGTAATCACTAATATCGTAGCCATTATCTTTTTGCGGAGATGCATAAATCGGTGTAAGCCAGATGATATCTACACCTAGTTTTTCTAAGTAATTTAGTTTGCTAATAATCCCCTGTAGATCGCCTACCCCGCTTCCATTCGTATCATTAAAGCTTTTCGGGTAAATTTGATAGACGACCGCTTTTTTCCACCAAGGTTGTTTCATTTTTTACACCATCCTGTCAGGTTCAATATTTTGCTATATGATGTGAAATAGCAGGGAGCCTAATCTAAACGATAGGCTCTCCGCTTTTATCTATTATTTTTCTTTACGCATTTTCCCGAATAACAAGGTTAGGACAAATGGTACTACAATTACAATGGCCATACCGATAAAGAATGATCCCCAGTTTTCCGGGAAGATGGATAGGAATCCGGGTAGGCCACCGACACCTATAGATGGAGCCTTTACGCCTTGAATTGAGATAAACGCTCCTGCAAGTGCCGACCCAATAATAGCTGAGATGAAGGCAAAGCGGAATCGTAAGTTTACACCGAACATTGCTGGCTCAGTAATACCAAGATAAGCAGAAACAGCGGATGTTATCGATAGACTTTTGAGTTTCTCATCTTTTAATATGAACATCATTGCTAGCGCTGCGGTACCTTGAGCAATATTTGATAATGCAACCATTGGCCATAAGAAGGTACCGCCAGTGTTGCCGATTAACTGTAGGTCTACTGCTAAGAATGTATGGTGCATACCCGTGATAACTAAAGGTGCGTAAAGCCCACCGTAAATTAATCCTCCAACAATTGGTGCTACATCGAAAATTCCTACAACCGCATCTGTAATAACGTTACCAATTGCAAATGTAATTGGTCCAATTGCGATAAATGAAACAAGTCCGGTTACCAAAAGCGTAATTGGTGCAACAAGTAGTAGCTGAAATGCATCTGGAATGAGTTTTCTTAAGAACACTTCAAGCTTAGATAACACATATGAAGCAAGCAGGACTGGTAAAACTTGTCCTTGGTAACCAACCTTCTGTACTTCTAAACCAAATAAGTTCCATGTCGGAATTTCCTCAGCTGCTCCATAGCCCCAAGCGTTTAAAAGGTCAGGGTGAACAAGCATTAAACCAAGCACGATACCTAGTAATGGACTTCCACCGAATCTATTTACAGCAGACCAACCGATTAATCCAGGTAAGAACACAAACGCAGTGTTAGCTATTAAGTTAATGATGCTTGCTACATCTGCCCATTGAGGATAAACCTCGATTAAAGCCTCATCAAAGAAAATTCCTGGCCCCGTTAAGAGGTTATTGATCCCCATTAATAAACCAGCTGTAACAATGGCAGGTAAGATAGGAATAAAGATATCTGCTAATGTTTTAATCGCACGTTGTAGAGGGTTTAAATTCTTCTCAGAAGCTTTTTTTACATCATCTTTAGATGCTTCCCCTACTCCAGTTTGACTTACGAGCTCTTTATATACCTTATCAACAGTACCTTGGCCAATAACTACTTGAAACTGTCCATTGGTTGAAAATGACCCTTTTACAAGATCGATCGATTCAAGCGCCTCTTTATCTACTTTTCCTTCATCTGCTAACGCAAAGCGTAAGCGTGTAACACAGTGTGTAGCTGCTGATATATTATCTTTACCACCTATTGCATCTATAATTTGACTTACTTGTTTTTGATCAACACTCATGGTTTTCCCTCCATACCCATCAATTTGGTAAAAATATTTTAATACATATTTGCACAAGCGTAGCGTTTTCATTATTGAAGCAGCCTGTCGAAATATGTATATACATGTCATGTGTTTATCTTAAACTTGTATATACATGTTGTCAATAAAAATAAATGCGTTTTCAAATAATAATTGTAGTAAATTATTCCCGCTACTCTAAATAGTTCAAACCCCTACTTTATGATTTTTTTCTCTCAATAGTAGTGCGTCATTGTTTTGAAAAGATACACATGTTAAAACATAGGTAGACCATTTTTTTCGCAACAGAAATGAAGTAATAACTATAGAAATAGAGAGGACGATAATATGAACTTTAAAGACAGAATTGAACCTTTCCTCATTACGGATGATCTAATCGTTCAGGAATTTGTTGTCCAAGCCTTACATGATTACCCAAATGTTAGTAAGAGCTGGGTTGAAAAGCTTGTCAGAGAAGCTGTGGAAAATGAAGAAAAAAGCTCGACAATTTTAATTTATTTATCAATTGATCCTATGCATGAAGAGATTGTTGGACATTTAGTTGAAGGAGCCCGACGTGCGCCTAGTAATATGCGCCATTTATATTTTCAGTTGTTAGCTGATTTGGATCCTGAACTTGCCTTAAAACATAAGGAGGATCTAACTCCATTTCTTCCTAATGATTACTGGTCTCTATATGATGTCCTAGTAAATAGGACTGAAGAAGAGGTCTGGATTTTATTTGAGGACATTGTTAACAAGCTAGAGGCTGAAACAAACCTTAATTCGAATTTATATATAACAGCCAAAAAAGTTGCTTATACGCTTGTGAAAAAAGGTTGGGTAACTGAAGCTCAACTAGATAAAACTGTACAAGAAAACCTAAAAGATAAATGGTTTAGTTATAATGGAATCCTTGTCGTCTATATGATTGGTTTAATGAAGAATGATAAGTACATACAAACACTAGCCCCCTTGCTTGTACGAGATGAGGACATACTGCTAGAGGAAGTTGCCGCAACTTTGATTTCCTTGCAAACGGATGAGGTTGTCGAGGCGGTTGTGCCATATCTTTTAATTGAAGAATCGAATATTTTTGCTGCTTCTATAATAGAGAATATCAAGACTGATTATGCAGTAGAGGTTTTACGAAATGCTTATCGTGAGGTCGAGGATGAAGATAGTCAAGCCATCATTATTGAAGCACTTGTCCATCAGTTAAGTCCTGCAGCAGAACCAGAAATTAATCAATATGTAAGTGAAAGGCCTACCTCATTTTTAGTTGAAGTTGAGCAGTTAGCGTATAGCTACTATAAAATCATTGGGTTGGATCATCCACTTATGGAGGAATGGAAGTTGAAATTAACTAAGGCTGGTCCGCCTGTAAGTACTGAAAAGGTTGGAAGAAATGAACCATGCCCTTGTGGAAGTGGGAAAAAGTACAAAAAATGCTGCGGGTAAGTTAATTAATGTTAGCACGCTTTGAAGTGAGAGAATCGAAAAATCCACCGATTCTCTCAATATCAAGCGCAAATTCCTCGTTTGACAGAAAACTGTTCGGAACTAGAACATTACTACTTTATAGTTGAAATTAAAGAATAACATCAATATGTTTAAAGTCTTTCACTTGAAAGAGTCCGAGATCAGTAAGTTTTAGTTCTGGTATTACCGGTAAAGCCAAAAACGACAAAGTTAAAAAAGGATTAAAGTTCCCTTTAAAGCCAATTTCTTTTAAGGCATGATCGATAAGCATTAACTTATCATTTATGATTGCAAAGGGACTAGCAGTCATCAATCCAGATATTTCTAGTGGTAAAGAAGCTAGTATTTCACCATCCTTTACAACAACCATTCCTCCACCCATATCCTTCATCATTTCAGTTGCTTTGTATAAATCATAATCGTTTGTAGCAAGTGCAACAACATTATGTGAATCATGGGCGATAGTTGTGGCAATTGCTCCGGTTGTTAGACCGAACCCCTTTACGATGCCTAACCCAATATTTCCTGTATGGCTATGTCGTTCAATTACAGCAATTTTAAGCTGATCCTTATCAATCGATGGTTGAAAGAACCCATTGCTTGTTTCGATTTCTTCGACAATATGCCTCGTTATTATTTTATTTGGAAGAACCTCAATAATATTTGCTTTAGCATTCTCTGGAGATTTTAATCGTAACTCATCGACTGCGAAATTTTTAAAATGAACTGTATTTAATAACCTGTTAGGTATCCTTACATCTGCTGTAGTGTTTTCGGTGTTAATAAAAACACCCTTTTCGGCTATACGTTTGCCTTTGATAAAAACTTGGTCTATTTCAACCGTCTCAAGATCATTTAATAAGATCAGATCTGCATCATACCCAGGAGCAATTGCACCCTTTGTCTTTAAGTCGAAGCATTCAGCTGCATTAATTGTAGCCATTTGGTATGCAAGAATCGGATCTAACCCGTTTTTAATGGAAAGCGAAATACTATAATCGATGCTACCTTCAGCAAGTAAATCATCTAAATGTTTATCATCAGTAACAAATAAACAGCGACGGGCATTTCTTTCAGTGACCACTGGCAATAATGATACTAAATCCTTTGCAGCAGACCCTTCTCTAAGCATGACATACATGCCCCTTTTTAAACGATCATACGCTTCTTCTGGTGTGACACATTCATGGTCTGTTTTTATACCAGCTGTTAAGTAAACATTTAAGGGATCACCTGAAATTCCAGCTGCATGGCCGTCAATTTTTTTCGATAGCAGATTAGCGGCATGGAGCTTTTTTAACATGGCTGGATCTTGATTAAATACTGATGGAAAGTCCATGACTTCTCCTAAGCCTAATACGCAGTCATGCTCATAAAAAGGTTGCAAGTCTTCAGCTGAAAGAATTGCGCCAGCATGTTCAAACGGTGTTGCAGGAACACATGAAGGGAGCATGTAATAAATGTTTAAGGGTGCGTCCTTCGCGGAATCGATCATAAACTGTATTCCATCGGTTCCATTAACATTTGCAATCTCATGAGGATCAGCAATGACCGTAGTTACTCCATGTGGTATAACAACCTGTGAGAATTGAAAAGGCGTTACCATCGCAGATTCGATATGAACATGGCCATCGATAAAGCCTGGAGAGATAAACTTTCCTTCTGCATCAAGCGTTTTTACCCCTTCATAGTCGCCAATCCCAACAATGATTCCGTCAGTAATGGCGATTGTTTCTTCAATCAATTCACCATTAAATACATCAATGATTTTACCGTTTTTAATGACTAAATCAGCCTTTATTTTCTTGGCTGATGCTGTGAGCTTTCTTATAAATGGTTCCATAAA
The DNA here is from genome assembly GCF_017497975.1 of Metabacillus bambusae. Lineage (GTDB taxonomy): Bacteria > Bacillota > Bacilli > Bacillales > Bacillaceae > Metabacillus > Metabacillus bambusae. The sequence goes on from NZ_JAGDEL010000009.1 coordinate 114,481, forward strand.
AATAAAAACTCCTTTCGTTATATACGAAAAAAACCGCATGAAAAAAGTGTGAATTACTTCCTTTCTGCGGCTTTCGAATGACCTACTTTGAGAGTGAAAGAGAATGTTATGATATGCTTTTTGATTATTTAATGACTGTCTTTGTATAGATTTGGAAACAGCCTATTACGATAAATATTAGTTACCCTAACATTCTATGTCAAGTTTTTTAACGTTGTGTTAATGTGATCCTTTTACAATTAAAGCTTCAAACTGATTTATTTTGATATAATCATTTCCCTTTTGCTTTTTTGGTGTCGTAACAAATCCTCTAATCCTCCAGCACCTAAGACAACACCAAATATGATAAAAATAAACCCGATTACTTGAGTGAAGGTAATCATTTCATCTAAAAACAGTGCAGCTCCAACTAATGCGAAGAATGGGTTAAGGTTAATGAATATCGCAGATTCGGCTGCACCAACTTTTCCAATCGCGTAATTGTATGTCATATGTCCAACAGATGTTGCTAAGAAGGCAGATGCAAAAAAGATGATCCACACTGTGTACGATCCACTAGCCATAGCCATGCTTTGAATGCCATTTGGCTCTACAATTAGGCTGATGATGAATAAGAAAACTGACCCAATGATCAACATATATCCTGTCATAAGACGTGGATCTAATGTTGAAGAAACCTTTTTGATCATGATAAAGCTTATCGTTTGTAAAAATATTGATAAAAATACGTGAATATCACCTAAAGACATGAATTGTAGCCCTTCACCACTTTGGAACACAATAAATGAAATTCCGATAAAACCAAAAATAACTCCACAAAAGCGTAGTAAGGTCACTTTGTTTTTTAGAAAAAAGATTGCTAGAATCGTTGTTAATATAGGCCCCATACCTAATATAAGCCCACCGTTAGATGCTGACGTTCCCTTTAATCCAACGGATAAAAAGTAGTGATGCCCAACAACATTAAAAAGTGAACAGATGAGAATATAAAGAAATTCTTTTTTGGAGGGCTTTCTAATTAGTTTTAAGTAAAACAGGATGATGAACACACCAACACCTGCCGTGAAAATTCGGAGTGCTGTCATTGTGACTGGCATAAAGCTTGTGACAAGCAGTTTTGTCGCAATAACATTGAATCCCCAAATCACCATAACGAAAAATAGAGAAATATAAATTGGATATTTACTTTTGTTACTCAAATCTTTTCCTTCTTCCTTTTCCAACAATTTAGCTTAAAAACAGTGTCATAATATTTCATAAATCATATAGCAAACGACTCTATCTGTCTATAATCAAGCTATTATCGTTATTGCTGACTTCAAAGGGTTGTTCGTAAAAAAATCATTATGTAAGGGATTATTAGTTTCTAGAGGCTGACTCAAAAGGGTCTTCCCCTATGGTTTTGAGTCAGCCGAATAGGTTTCGTATTTGAATTGCTATTGGCGGTAGCTATTAGTTAGCAGTCTTCCTTCTTCTTTAAAGGTAGAGACTCAAACCTTCCATATTGTTCATTAGAGTCAAGTAATAGCATATTTTGAATAGCCTTATTCGTTCGTGTCAAAAGACCTAGGTTATTAGCTGTTTCTATGATAGTGCCATGTTCTAAAGATTGATAGCTAATTTTTTCTTTCCACACTACGTTTCCTGACTGATGAGATAAGTCACTCTCTTTGAGAATATGATTCTGATCATCATAATATTTGTTTACCGTTTTCCCCTTTTGTCTGAGTGTCGTAATCCAAACAATGAGTTTGAGCAAACTCCCGAACAATCCTTCAAAGCTCATGTTCTTCATTGGACTACTTGTCAGCTGATAGATAGTGAGATGTTCTTTGTTTATTTCGACATCAGCTTTTACATTTGAAGCATAATGAACATCCCCCGATAAAATGATGCATTCGCTAGGCTTCCATTCCTTAAGGTGATGAAGAAAAGAAGAGAAGCCTTCAATATTATATTTCCAAGCTTCGAAGTCTAATTTGTAATGGACTGGGACACCTAGTGCTCGAAATGGGTAGATATTGTTTTTAAAAAAAGATTCGATCAAACCGATTCCATATAGTGGTGCTGGAGAAGCGATTATGAGAGGTTCCCCTTTATTCCAACCGCTATCTTGTAATGTTTGATCAACAAGCTCCCATCCCTTTTCCCCAATTAACTTAGGCGTTTTTGCCGTTTCTTTAATCAAATTCATCCATTTTACATGCTTTGAAGTTGAATCATATTCTCGTAATGTTCGAGTATCAAGGAATAGTGTCAAAGGTGTAGTTGGAGCGGTAAAATGCCATGATTGAAATTCCTCCAACGTTTGAAGCCAGTACTTGTAAGCGGGTGTTCCTACATGGAAACCTTTGAAATACTGCTTCATGGCTGTAATAAAGGTTTGGTCAAAACGGCTTGGGTCATTTCCCCACCCTTGGAAAGCCCAGTATGCAGCAAGACCGTTAGCGATTGTATGTCTTCCTAATGGAGCAGTATGGACTTGTTTTTTCCATTCTAATGAAATATTCCAGTCATCTGTAATATCATGATCATCAAATATCATATAGGTGGGGATATTGGCTAATAAGCGTCGAACCTTTGCAACCGACTGTTGGAATTGGTTGATATCGAGTAATTGTTCATGATAGCGATCCTTACGCTGGAGATACTCATCATGATGCTCCTTAAGAGACGTTGCCTTTTTAGGAAAAGTAAAATGAACCAGATTGTTTTGATAAGCTTCCTCGAACGTATACAGCACATTCTCTTCCTTCGCCGCTTGCCAAAGTACTGGACTCCAGCTTAATAAGTACATTGTTGCATATTCTCCGAAAGTCATAAGGTGGTTGTATGCATTGGAAGAGGTGAATTTACAAAGCTGTTCGACAATAAATTGTCTGCCCTGGATTTTTGTTATGCGCTGTTTAAGGCTACTCCTTTTAAGAGACGGCTCCACTATTGATAAGTCTTCCTGTTCATCTCCTATTAATTGATGGCTCATTTCTTGGATAATAGGAAAAATTGGATCTGCAACATCGTCTGCATAGATTTGATCACCTAACATATAGAGGGAGCTAGGCCTCGCTTCTTTATCTAATGGTTTTTGTGCAATCATTTCGTCTGCCTTTGCTAAGGCATCCTGTCCTTTTCCGTGTAATTTTCTGCATGAGCCATAAAGAATGGTTGATTCTGCTTTTGAATTAATATAGAAGGTAGGATATGAGAAATCACCATAGATAATTGAGTTAGGGTTGTCAGGAGAAAGTAGACCCAGGCTGTTTAAATCATATCTATTAGATCCCCTTGTAAAAAACAAATTATAGCCAAGTAATTGATCAACAGGTAGGTTTTCTTGTGAAGGTGTGATGTGTACTAAATGGACAAAGAGTTGTTTTCCAAGACGAACAGATTTTAACTTTGTACGAACTTGTAGCTGTTTATCACCTTTGTTAGTTTGATTGCCTATTTGATAAAGATCTGCTTCTATATGAAAGTCCTTGCTTGTAGTAATCCAAATATACACCTGTGTTGGGTCTACTTTGCGAATGATCGGTCCTGATAATAGGATTGGAAGTTCCATTATTCAAGTCACCGCCTGAATAGGTATTTATACTAAGCTATTCAGGTGGTAATAAAATGGTGAGGACAGGGAAAAGTCAAAGAAGGAAAGAAAGATTTGCTTAAATGAACCTTCTTCATTAAACTCTATATAGACATCTGTTATGGAGTGAAGGAATGTTGGAAAATAAACAAAATCAAACGTTTGAGATTATCGAGGTGTGTTTATTAGCTGGAAAGATCATGCTTAGAAGTGGTGCGGAGACGTATCGGGTTGAAGATACGATGATGCGCATAGCGGCGGCCTATGGTATTTTACATTCACATAGCTATGTTACTCCTACTGGGATCATTTTTTCTATAGACAGTCATAACCCAACAAAATTAGTAAGAATCGTCGACCGTTCAACAGACCTACAAAAGGTGGCAAAAGTGAATAGTGTCTCAAGATTAATCAGTAGTGGAGAGCTTTCAGTTCAAGAGGCATACGAACATCTAAAAGAGATAGAAAATGATGCACATGCATACCCCATTTGGTTACAGATTGCTGCTGCATCTATAGCGAGTGGTTGTTTTTTAATTATGTTTAAAGGTGGCTGGACTGATTTTCTTCCCGCATTAATTGCCGGAGGAATTGGATTCTCATGCTTGATCTATATCCATCAATTAGTAGAAATAAAGTTTTTCGCAGAGTTTTTAGCATCCTTTATTATCGGGTTGATAGCTGTATTGTTTGTTGTGATAAGCCTTGGAACGGAGCTTGATAAAATCATTATTGCATCCGTAATGCCGTTAGTTCCGGGCTTGTTAATTACTAATGCAGTTAGAGATTTAATGGCGGGACATTTAGTTTCTGGTATTTCAAAAGGGGCTGAAGCGTTTTTAACAGCATTTGCGATCGGAGCGGGTGTTGCTGTTGTCTTTTCATTTTATTAAAGGCTGACTCGCCAAACTGTGTTGCTATTTACCAAATAATGCGGTGTGGTTGATTTCCACTCCAGTTGCTTGCTTTCCGCGGGGCGGGCGGTGAGCCTCCTCGGCGTAAACGCCTGCATGAGTCTCACCTGTCCCGCTGTTCCCGCAGGAGTTTCGCAATCCGTTCCAATCAACTTGAATTAGTTTTTGTTTTAAAAGTAACAATCTCTTAGAAATCAGCCTTATTAAAAGTAAGGCAGGGGGCTTACATTATGATCGAACAGTTTATTACTAGCTTTATTGCGTCATCTGCATTTGGAATCATCTTTAATGCACCAGTTAAAACGTTATTCAAGTGTGGTTTCGTTGGAATGGTCGGCTGGATGGTTTATATTGGTCTTTATGAATACACACTAGATAGTGTATTTGCGACACTAATTGCATCTTTCTTTATAGCGATTATTAGTCAATTTTTTGCTAAGGCCTACAAAACACCAATGATTATTTTTAATGTTTCAGGTATCATACCACTAGTACCAGGTGGTTTAGCTTACGATGCAATGAGGCAGGTCGTAGAAAATGATTATAATGCCGCAATTCCTCTTGCTGCAAAAGCGTTTATGATCTCTGGTGCAATCGCAATCGGGTTGGTTTTATCAGAAGTTATTAACCAGATTATTCGAAAGGCTAGTCTTAGGAAAACGATGCAATCCTAAATGGGTGTATTTCCTAATAAAAAAATTCACTAAAATTCTTAACCAATTAAGCTTGCTCATGTATAATGTTTTTCATCACTTATAGAGAGGTTTTAACAATGAATTCATATATTAAAGATCAAATAGAATTATTTCAGGAACGTAATCAGAATCGTGGACGTCTTTTAGTTAGTTGCCCGGATCAACCAGGGATTGTTTCGACAATCTCAAAGTTTTTGTTTTCACATCATGCAAATATCATTGAATCAAGTCAGTATTCAACAAATCCAGAAGATGGAACGTTTTTCATTCGTATTGAGTTTGAATGCCCTAATCTTAAAGAGAAAGCGAAAGACATGGAGCATCAGTTTGCTGAATTGGCGAAAGAATTTTCATTTGAGTGGAAATTAACTCATGTTTACCATGTGAAAAAAGCGGCTATCTTTGTATCAAAAGAGCTACACTGCTTGCTTGAGCTTTTATGGGAATGGCAAAGTGGAGATTTAATGGCTGATATTGCCCTTGTCATAAGTAACCACGAAGAAGCAAGAGATGTTGTGGAAGGACTTAATATCCCGTTTTATCACATTCCGGCTAATAAAGATATTCGCGCTCAAGTCGAAGAAAAGCAATTACAGTTATTAAAAGACTATGATATTGATTTAATTGTACTAGCTCGTTATATGCAAATCCTAACACCAAATTTTGTAGCAGCGAATCCTAATAAAATTATTAATATCCACCATTCATTCTTACCTGCCTTTATTGGAGCAAGACCATATGAACGAGCGTATGGGCGTGGCGTAAAATTAATTGGTGCAACCTCACATTATGTTACAAATGATCTTGATGAAGGACCAATTATCGAGCAGGATATCGGTCGTGTCGATCACCGAGATAATGTTGATAATTTGAAAAAAATTGGTCGTTCGATTGAAAGAAGCGTACTAGCAAGAGCGGTAAAATGGCATTTGGAAGACCGCATTATTGTTCATCAAAATAAAACGATTGTTTTTTAATGTGAATCCCCTTTTTAAGGGGTTTTTTATTTATCACGATTATGTAAGTTGTTGTCTTTGCAGATTTTTTCTAAAATATAACGAAGTGTAATCGCTACCATTTTATATAGAAGAAACAGAATAAACTATCTATTAAGAAATGATGATACAATATTAGCAATTAGAAAATAACTGGGAGGGATTGTCGTGAAACGATTAAATGGCAAAACCATTGCACTGGCAGGACAGAGAAAGTCTGAGGAATTAAGTAAGCTCGTTGAGAATTTAGGTGGTGTCGCTTTAGTACGCCCAGCGCAGGGTACGGTTTTTCTTGATGATTCCAATGTGGAAAAGGAAATCCAAGCCTTGGTGGATGGGAACTTTGATTGGCTAATTTTCACGACAGGCTTAGGGACAGACAAACTTTATCAAACGGCTGTGAATATCGGCTTAGGTGAAAAATTTATTGAAGCCTTAAAAAAATCAAAGGTGGCAGCAAGAGGGTATAAAACTGTTAATGTATTAAAGAAGCTAGGAATTATACCTATTGTAAGAGATGATGATGGGAGCACTGCAGGGCTAGTAAGAGAATTAAACGCCCATCGTTTAACGGGCTTACGTGTTGCTCTTCAGCTACATGGTGATCCAGCTCCAGTATTGATTGACTGGCTTGAGGAACAGGGTGCAGAATATAGAGAAATCTTACCTTATAAGCATATTCCCCCTAAACCTGAAGTGATGGAGCAGTTGGTTGGTGAAATATTAAGAGGTGAGATTGATGCGGTAAACTTCACCAGCACACCACAAGCACGTTTTTTAATGGCGCATGCTAAGGAAAAGGGTGTAGAGGAGGAAGTGTTACATGCCTTTGCAACAAATGTTATCGCTGTTTCAGTTGGAAAAGTAACTGCCCAAGCGTTGCGAGAGGTTGGCATTACTCGAATGGTTGTACCAGAAGAGGAGCGAATGGGTAGTGCGATCATTGCACTAGTTCACTTTTATCAGGAGTTGCAAGCGAACAAACCTGAATAGTACGATTGTGGAGATGTGATTTTCCGTTACAAGTAGTAACGAGGTTGACTCAGGTAGGGCCAGGCTACTGGTTGAGTCAACCTCGTTTTTTTGAGGAAAACCGAGTCATTTATAATAATATGGGATGTGTGAAATCGAAAAAAGCACTTCCTATTGTTAAATGTAGGATGAAGACTTAAGGCTAATTACTTTTGTTAGCGCTTTAATTTTACTATAATTAACTTGTTCAAGGCATTATACAAAAGCTACATAATTAGGGATGGTGGAGAACGTGAATTATCGTCAGCTAGGTGATACAGAGTTAAAAGTCAGTGAATTAAGCTTTGGTACATGGGCAATTGGTGGCTCTTGGGGGAAATCTGATGACCAGGAAGCGTTAAAGGGATTAGAGCGTGCGATGGATGCAGGGGTTAATTTCTTTGATACTGCAGATGTTTATGGAGATGGCCACAGTGAAGAGTTATTGGCAAAAGCGACAAAGGGAAAAGAAGATAAAATTCACATTGCAACAAAGTTTTGCCGTGCAGGAGATATTTTTGATCCAGAAACCTATTCTGAAAAGTCCGTAACTGAATATTGTGAAGCAAGCTTAAAAAGACTTCAGCGTGAAGCGATTGATCTTTATCAAATTCACTGTCCACCTATGGAAATCCTAAAGGATGGCAGTGTCTTTAATGTGCTAGATAAGCTGCAACAGCAGGGGAAAATTCGCCACTATGGTGTTAGTGTAGAAACGGTGGAAGAAGGCTTACTTTGCTTGGAGCAAGCTAATGTAAAAGCACTGCAAGTTATTTTTAATATCTTCCGCCAAAAGGCAGTTACTGAATTACTTCCACAAGCAAAGGAAAAAGGTGTTGGTCTATTAGCACGGGTTCCTTTAGCAAGTGGCTTGTTAACAGGTAAATTTACAAAACAAGCAAAATTTGAGGCTGATGACCATCGTAGCTTCAATAAAGATGGTGAGCACTTCAATGTAGGTGAAACATTTGCAGGTGTAGAATTTTCAAAAGGTGTCGAGTTAAGTGAACAGCTTAGCTGGATCGCTGACGGACGTGGAAATATGACGAGAGCAGCACTGCGTTGGATTCTTGATCATGAGGAAATTACGACTGTTATACCTGGATTTAAAACAGTTAAACAAGTTGAAGATAATCTGCAAGCGACAGTGGTTCAATCATTTAGTGAAGCAGAATTAAAACAACTATCAACATTCTATAAACAGGAAATCCATCCGAATATTCGTGGTGCATACTAAAAAGAATTAGAGTTAAAGCCTTTCTCGGACTTTAACTCTTTTTGATTCATTTCACCGAAAGACAGATTAAATAACTAAAAAAGGCCGATCTACTATATAAAGTAGTCAGCCGTCTATTCTTAAGTGAAGTACTTTCCGTTAATGAGTCTCCTTCAAATTGAACTTTGTCACTTCTTTTCGATGTAAGACCAATTTATAACACACAATGACAATAATCATAAATATAGCTGTATAGAAATACAGATGGCCGTAACCAAGCTGTGTAGCAACGATGCCTAGGATGTATGAGCCTGCAGCAATTCCTGTATCAAAGAGTGTGAAAAATGTTGCTGTAGCATGCCCGCTTCTATTGCGATCAGTTGCTTGGATGGCAAGTGTTTGCAAGGAAGGGACGACGGTTCCATAGCCAAGCCCAATGAATGCTCCTGATAAAAGCAGCATGAACGAAGTTTGAGTTATACTTAATAAAACCAATCCGATCAGGAATAATCCGAGTGCTGGATAGATAACAATATGGGGCCCTTTTGAATCAAATAAACGGCCACTAAAAGGACGAGCAATTAGCATGACAATAGCAAAGACCACGAAGAAAAAGCTAGCTGCATCTAATAAATTGAGCTCTTGTGCATAAATAGATAAAAATGAAAGGACACTTGAATAAGCAACGGCAACTAAACTACCGATAAAAGCTATTGGTAATGCCTTTCGATCAATCAGGTCGGAAAGCTGTAAACTTTTCTTGCTCTTCGTTACTTTTGAATGTGCTTCATTTATTTTACTTGAAGCAGTAAACAGTACTCCTGCTGTAATTAATAAAGCAAACACAAGAAAGAGAATAGAAAATGATGCAACTTGTATTAGAGTTAGTGCGATTAGCGGACCAAAAACAACAGCAAGGTTCGTTGACATCACAAAATATCCAAGACCTTCTCCACGCCTTTTTATTGGAACGAGATCAGCTGCAATCCCACCAGTCGCTGTCGTTGCAATACTAAACCAAATTCCTTGAAAGAATCGCAGTGCAAGTAATAACGTATAGTTTTCAATCCAAAGGTACATAAACGAGCACAGTGTAAAGAAAATAAGACTTATCATTAACATACTTTTTTTGCCAAAATCCTCTAATAACTTCCCTGAAAATGGACGAACGATGATGGCGGAAAGAAGGAAAATAGTTACGATAAGACCTGCATCGATCTCGGAACGATGTAGTTCATCGACTACATATATTGGTAAGGAGGTTAATAAGCCGTAAAAGGCAATAAAGATAAAAAAGTTACTTAAGGAAATACTGATAAAGCTTTTGGTCCAAATTGGTTGTTTTTCATTGTTCATCCGAATTTATTCCTCCTCTTCATGTAATGATGTACCTAGTTTGTTTAATAAGTGGAAGAAGTAATCCTTTTCTTCGTTTGATAAATTTTTCACCATCCTCTGTTCAAAGGATTTCACTTCATCTTCAACAGCTGGTAAATGTTGAATGGCTTTATCTGTCAGTGATACAAGACGTTCACGTTTATCGCTACCCTGTGTTCGTTTTACCCAACCACTTTCCTCGAGCTTCACCAAGGTTCTTGTAACTGTAGGTGCTTCAACTACTAAATAACGCCAAATATCACTTTGTGTCATTGGTCCATTAATCTTTAGGCAATAAAGTATCGACCATTGGGAACTATATAAATCGTGTTTTTGCAACTGTTCATTTAGCTCTTTCGTCATGAAGCGAGTTTTTCGATAAAGTGTATGAAATAGCTTGTTTGTGTTTTCCATCTGATGTCACCTCGTTTTATTTACTTAGGTAAGTATCGTTTATTTACCAACTGGTGAAGGTCCAACTTTATATACGTAAGTAAGTGATTAATATTTACCTAGGTAAATATCCTGCTTAATAAGCATATCAGAAATTAGAAATTTGTAAAGGAAGCAGCATGATGTGGCAAAGAAAAAAACCTTGGCTAGAGTGAGCCAAGGGTAGGTAATGCGAGCTAAATTAAATCTTTACGGTATCGCTTTTTAAATTCCACGATTTCTTCCAAGAGTAGCTTGCTAATAGCAATATAACAAATGCTAACAATGCTATGACAGAAAAGGTAATGAATCCAGAAGAGTAAGAGCCTGTCAGTTCTTTTAAGGTACCTAAAATGTTTGGCAAAAAGAATCCGCCAATTCCGCCGGCAGCACCTACGATTCCCGTGATCATCCCGATTTCTTTTTGGAAACGCTGTGGGACTAACTGGAATACCGCACCATTTCCCATACCTAAACACATCATACCTATAAATAATAGAGCAGTAATTGCTAATAACGGAGGTAGTTGACTAACGCCAAGCATACAAATGGCAACCCCGATAAATAAGAAAGATAAAACCTTCACACCGCCAACTCTGTCAGCAATAAAACCTCCTACAGGTCGGAAGAAGCTTCCTGCTGCAACGCAAATGGTAACAAAATCTCCTGCTTGGACATTTGATAATTGGTATTCATCAACAAAAAACATACTCAAAAAGCTTGATAGGCCGACAAAACCGCCAAATGTCACACTATAAAGTAAACAGAAAAACCATGTATCTTTATAAGCAAATACTTTGAAATAGTTTGCTAGTGGCTGTGGTGCTGGTTGTGTTGGTGCATCCTTCGCTAAAACAATAAAAATCACAAATGTTATAAGAAGAGGAATAAGGGCAATTCCCATCGTTACATGCCAGCCAAAATTTTCAGCTAACCGAGGACCAAATAATGTTGCTAGTAAAGTACCACTGTTTCCTGCACCAGCAATTCCCATTGCTAAGCCTTGGAGGTGTGGAGGATACCATCTGCTTGCCATTGGTAAAGAAACGGCGAAGCTTGCACCAGCAACCCCTAATAAAATCCCAATCATATATAACTCAGGTAGTGTGTTACCTGCAATTAATCCCCAAAGTAAAGGGATCGTGGTAATGCTCATTCCTAAAATAGCTGTTTTCTTAGGTCCGATTCGGTCCGTTAATATCCCGAGTATAATTCGGAAGAAGGAACCTGCTAAAATCGGAACTGCAACAATTAGCCCTTTTTGGGATGGTGATAAACCAAAATCTTGAGTGATGAAAACTCCAAGGGCGCCAAGAATAACCCAAATCATAAAGCTTACATCAAAATACAAAAAGGAAGAAAAAAGAGTTTTCGGGTGACCACTTGTTTTTAATTCAGATAATTTCATATGTGTTACTCCTTTCAATAGTTGAACTAGTTATTTGAATTTTCTGTCCTGTTGTTCATGAGGTCATTATAATGGGGGGGGAAATAGTATAAAAGTTACTTGTGAGCAAATATAACATGGAATTATTTTTTATGAAGAATATATAAAGATTAAAAATAGCTGTGATGAAGTTGATGAGTAAAAGTAAGATTTCGTGTTAGGAAATGTGACAACAATAATTTGTTGAGAGGAATTATATGAAATAATGAAACCATTAGATGAGGTCAGACCATTGATGCTGGAGGGTTAAGATGAAGCAAAAATTGGTAGTTATCGGAAATGGAATGGCGGGTGTCCGCTGTGTTGAAGAGATATTAAAGCATAATTCTCAAGATTTTGATGTTTCGATCATAGGGAGTGAACCACACCTTAATTATAATCGGATTTTATTGTCCTCTGTATTACAAGGAGAGGCAACATTTCAAGATATAACGATTAATGATATCGATTGGTATGAACTGAATCGAATAAAGCTTTTTTCTGGTGAAGCAGCTATTAAAATAGATTCACATAAAAAAGAAATCACTACAGATCAAAATCGCTCACTACCATATGACAAATTAATTATTGCAACTGGATCGTCACCTTTTGTTCTTCCTGTTCCAGGAGTTGAGAAAAATGGAGTTGTTACATTTCGAACAATAGAGGATTGTAAAGCAATTATTGAAACGTCAGATAAGGCGAAAAAAGCTGTAGTTATTGGTGGAGGAGTATTAGGACTAGAGGCAGCTAGAGGTCTTTTGAATCTTGGTTTAGATGTAAAGGTTGTTCACAATACAGATTACTTAATGCAACGTCAACTTGATGTTACTGCGTCAAACATGCTGAGAGAAAAATTAGAGAAACAAGGTATTGGATTTCTTTTAGGTAAGGTAACACAAGAAATCGTTGGCGATAACAAAGTAGAGGGACTCCTTTTTACTGATGGATCTTCAATAGATGCAGATTTAGTTGTGATGGCTGTCGGTGTCATACCGAATATTGAGATGGCAAAAACCAGTGGGATTCTTACGGATCGAGGAATTGTTGTCAATGACTTTATGGAAACCAGTATTTCAGATATTTATGCAGTTGGAGAGTGTGTCCAACATAATGGAGTAGTCTATGGATTAGTCAAACCACTATATGAACAAGGTCAAGTGTTGGCAAAGCATATTTGTGGTTTAGCTGAACAAGGATATAAGGGCTCAATCTTATCAACTAGCTTAAAGGTTCCTGGTATTGACCTCTTTTCCGTAGGAGAATTTGATGAGGATGATACGACTAAGACGTTAAAGATGTTGAATGAAATGGATGAAGTATATAAAAAAATTGTCGTCCGTGGAGATATAATTGTTGGCGCTGTGTTATTTGGAGATACAAACGATCAATCAAGACTATTAGATTTAATTGTAAAAAGAAAACATGTTAGTGATGAAGAAAAACGAAAGATCCTCGAATCAGCGAATAAAGATGCATCTTCGATAAAATCAATGAAGGCAAGTGAGATCATTTGTAATTGTAATGGTGTATCTAAAGGAACAATTATCGAGGCTGTTCAGCAGAAAGGATTAACATCAGTTGAACAAGTGAAACAGTGTACAAAGGCATCTGGCTCATGTGGTGGCTGCAAATCACTTGTCTCAGATTTGCTTGCTTATATTCATAGTGATGAATGTGAGGAAATCTTTCAGCAAAAGTCACTATGTGCTTGTACATCGTTAACAGAGGATGAGGTTGTATTACAAATACAACAACGAAATCTATCTACATTACAAGATGTGTTTGTTGAGCTTGGTTGGAAAACGAAGAGTGGATGCTCGAGTTGTGCTCCAGCTATTAGTTATTATTTAGCGATGATATACCCAGATACTGATGGTCTAAATGAAAAATTCTCTGTCAATGAAAATATTGGGGCCTATCTAGAAAAGGATGGCACATATTCTGTCGTTCCGCAAATGTATGGAGGGATGACAAACGCAGCGGAGTTTCGAAGGCTTGCTAGTATTATCGAAAAATTTAAGATAACCAATGTTGGCATAACTGCTGAACAAAGAATTCAACTAAAAGGTATTGAAAAGGAGCATATTCAAGCTGTTTGTTCAGAATTAAATATGCAATTAAGTCCAGTGCGTACTAATACGATCCGTCATGTGAATACTTGTTTTGGTGAACAAATATGTCAGTGTGAAAACAAACACGCCTTACAATTAGCGATTGAATTGGAAAAGGAAACGGAGTATTTATTAACACCTCATAGAGTCGTATTAGGTATATCAGCCTGTAAACATAGAGAAATAGATATGATAACAAAGGATATTAGTATAATTGGAGTCAACAGAGGATGGGAAATCTACGTGGGTGGAAGTAGTAATCCTAGCGTTAAGCAAGGCGAATTATTTACAGTAGCCAGTAACAGTCAGGAAGCGAAACAGTTAATATGTGGATTTGTCCAATATTACAGAGAGACAGCGAACTACCTTGAGCAAATAGGTGAATGGATCGAAAGAGTAGGCTTGATCCATATAAGGGAAGTACTTTTTGAGGATTCATTACGAGATCAGTTGGTTGAACGCCTTGAGGCAGAAGTGCTTCCATTTGTGGGAAAGCCTGTATAAATAGATGAAAATCATAAATTAATAGAATAAAGGATGATGTGCCTTGACCGAGTTATTATTAAAATATTTCCGGACAAAGCAACAAGAAGTACAATCAGAAAAAGTATATGAAACGCAATGTCCGTTTTGTAGTATGCAATGTAAGATGCAATTAATTGAACAATCAATTGTTTCAAGAAAAAAGTACACAACGGTAGGGAAAGATAACCCTACATCTGAAGGTAGATTATGTATTAAAGGAATGAATGCCCATCAGCATCCCTTTCATCAAGATCGTATTACCTACCCGTTATTAAAGGTGAATGGGGAATTTGTTCGTATTTCATGGCAGGAAGCATTAGCCCATATTAAAGAGCAATTTACAGAAATTCAAGCCGTCGATGGACTAGATGCATTATCCGTGTATGGTAGTGCCTCCATCACAAATGAAGAAGCATACTTGCTCGGTAAATTTGCCAGAGTAGCATTAAAAACGCGTTATATCGATTACAATGGTCGATTATGCATGTCTGCAGCAGCAACTGCAGCAAATCAAACCTTTGGTCTTGACCGCGGATTAACAAATGCGCTAACAGAAGTACCGTTCACACGAGTGATTATTTTAGCTGGTACAAATATTGCCGAATGTCAGCCAACAATTATGCCTTATTTTGAAAAGGCTAAAGAAAATGGGGCCTATATTATCGCAATTGACCCACGTGAAACGGGAACAACCCAAATTGCTGATTTGCACCTAAAGGTTAAACCAGGTATGGATGCTGCCCTAGCTAATGGGTTATTAAAGGTTATTATTGAAGAAAATTTGCTTGATGAACAATTTATCGAAGAAAGAGCGACAGGATTTGAGGAAGTAAGGGAATATGTAACGTCTTTATCCTTAAATGATCTCTCAGAAATGACTGGAGTTCCGAGTGAACAAATCAGGTTAGCAGCTATTAAATTTGCTAGTGAAGAATCGGGCATGCTTTTCACAGCAAGAGGGGTAGAACAGCAAATTGATGGAACTGCAGCTGTGAGGAATTTACTGAATATTTTGATCTCAACAGGAAAAATAGGCAAACCATACTCTGGCTATGGCGCAATTACTGGGCAAGGAAATGGACAAGGGGCACGCGAGCATGGGCAAAAAGCCGACCAACTACCAGGCTATCGATTGATAGAAAATGAAGAACACAGAGCATATATTTCGAGTGTTTGGGGTGTTGACAAGGAAGAGCTACCTAGAAAAGGTGTATCAGCCTTTGAGATGTTTAAAAAGATTGATGACGGCGAAATAACAGGGATGTTTCTTATGTGCTCAAATCCAGTCGTGTCCAATCCAAATGCACATTTTGTAAAAGCTGCCTTAAAAAAATTAAAGTTTTTAGTTGCTGTTGATATGTTTATTTCTGAGACAGCCAAGCTGGCTGATCTTATCTTACCAGCGTCTTCCTATTTAGAAGATGAAGGAACAATGACTAATTTAGAAGGAAGAGTCACCCTCAGAGAAGCGAGTCGTCCATGTCCTGGTGAAGTAAAACATGACTGGGAAATCATTTGCGAGATTGCTAAAGTGCTTGGTAAAGAGGAGTATTTTTCATATAAAAATGCAGAGGACATTTTTAATGAATTAAGATTAGCTAGTCGAGGTGGGACAGCTGATTATTACGGGATAACCTATGAACGTATAAGAAAAGAAAAAGGCATTCTCTGGCCTTGTCCTGAACTAGAACATCAAGGTACAACACGGCTATTTGAAGAATCATTTGCCCATCCAGATGGAAAAGCAAAGATGATCGCTGTACCAAACATACCAGAGGTGCCAAAGGAAAAACCGAGTGAAGAATTCCCGCTGTATTTAACTACAGGAAGAGTGATGTCACATTATTTAACAGGAGTACAAACAAGGAAAAGTGCTGCACTTGCAGCAAGAAACTTTGAATCCTATCTTGAAATTCATCCAGAGACAGCGAAAAGGTATAATATTGACAATAATCGCTTAGTATCTGTTGCCTCTAAGCGAGGAAAGATTGTAGTAAGAAGTAAATGGTCAGATAAAATAAGGCAAGATACTGTGTTTGTTCCATTTCACTGGGCAGATAGTCAAAATGTAAACCTGTTAGTTGGTGAAGAATTAGACCCATCGTGTAAAATGCCTGGTTTTAAAGTAAGTGCTGTAAATGTAACACCAGTTTAGAATGCAAAGAGTTGGAGTTAGAGGTGCAAAAATGCACCTCTTTTTTTCATTCTTAAGTAGTAAAGAAGATAGGTGTGGGATGCATGCCTGTTTAGATCCGATAGGTCTCGCTTTAATTTGGGATTTGTCGTTATTAGTCGAATGGTCGATATCTTGGTGAATTCGGTTGATATATCACTGATTTCGGACAATAAAGTAAAAAAATGGTCGATAAAATATGCGCACCCGACAATATAACAAGAAATATGGACAATAAGCCATATTTCATTTAGTAAGATGGATAACTCTCGACTCGATCTCAAAGGGATGATCATGACACAAAATAAAACAATGTCAGAAAACCTAACATGTATGTAAAATCTTTTATTTCACCGTGCTATAGTAGAGGAAACTTTCCAAGGGGAGGAAAATCAGGTGGAAAAAAAGAAATTAGTTCTAATAGGAAATGGAATGGCCGGTGTAAGAGCGATCGAAGAAATTTTAAAGGTTTCGAAAGATTTATTCGATATAACAATCTTTGGGAGTGAACCACATCCTAACTATAATAGAATCCTATTATCAAAGGTGTTACAGGGAGATACCAAGGTAAAAGATATTACACTAAATGACTGGGAATGGTATGAAGAAAATAATATTACCCTCTATACAGGTGAAACAGTAACGAAAATTAATCCAGAGATGATGGCAGTCGTATCAGATAAAGGTAGAGTTGTACCATATGATGAATTGATTATCGCAACTGGATCTGTACCATTTATCCTTCCACTACCTGGTGCTGATAAGCAAGGTGTTACAGCATTCCGTGATATTAAAGATACCGACATTATGCTAGAAGCATCTAAAAATTATAAAAAAGCAGCAGTTATAGGCGGAGGCTTACTTGGATTAGAAGCAGCACGTGGCTTATTAAACTTAGGGATGGATGTCTCTGTTATTCATATCGCTCCAACATTAATGGAACGCCAGCTAGATGAAACAGCTGGACGCCTTTTACAAAAAGAACTTGAAAAACAAGGAATGAAATTTTTATTAGAAGCGCAAACACAAGAAATTTACGGGGCAGATCGAGTAGAAGGATTGAAATTTAAAGATGGAACACATCTTGAAGCAGACTTAGTTGTTATGGCAGTTGGGATTAAGCCTAATATCGAGTTAGCTAAAGAAAGTGGGATAGCTGTTAATAGAGGAATCATCGTAAATGACTTTTTACAAACAGATCTTCCACATGTTTATTCTGTTGGTGAATGTGCCGAGCATAACGGAATTCCATATGGTCTAGTTGCTCCTTTATATGAGCAAGCCAAAGTACTAGCTAGTCACATTTGTGGTCAAGAAGCAGCACCATATCAGGGTTCTGTATTATCCACTCAATTAAAGGTTTCTGGTGTTGAAGTATTTTCAGCAGGTGACTTTATGGATGGTGACGACAAAAAGTCTCTAAAAATATTTGATGAACAAGATGGAATTTATAAAAAGATTGTTTTAAAAGGAAATAAAATTGTCGGAGCCGTATTATTTGGAGATAGCAAAGAAGGAAATCGACTGTTTTCGATGATTAAAAAAGAAGCAGACATTTCAGATACAGAAAAGATCACAATTTTGCAGCCGGTAGGAGAGGAAGCTGGCGCTAGCTTAGTTGCTTCAATGAGCGCTGATGAAATCATCTGTGGGTGTAACGGGGTTTCAAAGGGTGCGATCGTTCAAGCGATTCAGGAAAAAGGCTGTACTTCTGTTGACGCAATTAAAGCATGTACTAGTGCTTCTCGATCTTGTGGAGGATGTAAACCACTAGTTGCAGATGTCCTGCAGCTTACCCTTGGATCTGAATTCGATGCTTCCGCACAAAAAGAGGCAATTTGTGGATGTACGACATTATCTCGAGAAGAAATTGTCGATGGCATTAAAGAGAAAGGTCTAACACATATAAGAGAAGTCATGAATGTTCTTGGATGGGAATCTGAAGAAGGCTGTTCAAAATGTCGTCCAGCTGTTAACTATTATTTAGGAATGGTAAATCCAAAACAATATGAAGATGAAAGAGAATCACGCTTTGTTAATGAGCGTATGCATGCAAATATTCAAAAGGATGGAACATACTCAGTTGTCCCTAGAATGTACGGTGGTGTCACAAATGCAAACGAATTACGCCGTATTGCAGATGTTGTTGAAAAATATGAAATTCCATTAGTAAAAGTAACCGGTGGACAACGTATTGACCTGTTTGGTGTTAAAAAAGATGACCTACCAAAGGTATGGCAGGATCTAGATATGAATTCAGGCTATGCATATGGAAAATCACTACGTACAGTGAAAACATGTGTTGGTGAAACATTCTGTCGCTTTGGTACCCAAGATTCAATGGGCTTAGGAATTGACCTTGAAAAGAAATTTGAAGGATTACAAACACCTCACAAAGTAAAAATGGCTGTATCTGCTTGTCCTAGAAGCTGTGCAGAATCAGGTTTTAAAGATATTGGATTCATTGGTATTGATGGTGGATGGGAAATCTACGTTGGTGGAAATGGTGGTACACATGTACGTGGAGGAGACTTATTATACAAAGTAAAAACAGATCAAGAAGCAATGGAAATTACCGGTGCATATTTACAATATTATCGTGAAACAGCAAACTATTTGGAACGTACTTCAGCATGGATCGAACGTGTTGGCTTAGCTCATGTCCAATCCGTACTAGATGATAAAAACAAGCGTACAGAGTTAAATGCTCGTATGGATGAGGCGCTATCTGTTTATAAGGATCCTTGGAAAGAAATTATTGAGAGCAAGAAAACAACGAAGGAACTATTTGAAACAGTTGGCATTTCTTGATCTGTGAACTGTTAGAAAAGAAACGTTCTTTTATCAAGGTATACACATAAAAAACAGAATATTTCGTCAAGGAGGAAGATGGACATGAAGGAAATGACAAAAACAAAGGTGTACGTTGGTCCCCTTTTAGAATTACCAGAACGAGTTGGAAAAACTGTTCAATTAGAAAAGGATAAGGAAGTTGCAGTTTTTAAACTTTCTAATGGAACAGTCAAAGCTGTGGAAAATAAATGTCCTCATAAAGGCGGAGTCTTGAGTGAAGGAATTGTTAGTGGAGAGCATGTGTTTTGTCCGATGCATGACTGGAAGATCTGCCTAGAAGACGGTAAGGTTCAAGCACCAGACTTTGGCTGTGTCAAAAAATATGAAACTCTAATCGAAGAGGGAGATGTATTCCTCTTAATTTAACCAAATAGGGGAGAAAACAAAAGTAAAGTAGCTAAAGGGTTCTTATGCCAATTAAGAGAGTGTCCTCCCTTACTTTGAGAACAACAAAGTGCATGAATAATTAAACAAAATGTTAAGGGAGGAATGGAAAAATGCGGATAGGTAAGGTGTATTTAGTTGGGGCTGGTCCTGGAGATAGTGAGTTAATAACAGTAAAAGGGATGGAAGTTATTAAAAAGGCGGAGGTTATCCTTTACGATCGCTTAGTTAACCCCAAACTACTTGATTATGCTAATGCAGACTGTGAATTGATCTATTGTGGGAAGCTTCCTACCCGACATTTTATGAAGCAGGAGGAGATAAATCGGACATTGCTTGAAAAGGCATTGGCTGGTTTTACAGTTGTAAGGCTAAAAGGTGGAGATCCTAGCGTCTTTGGAAGAGTTGGCGAGGAAGCTGAAGTTCTAGCCGAACAAAATGTAGCCTATGAAATTGTACCCGGGATAACCTCGGGTATTGCAGCTCCTCTTTATGCAGGAATTCCTGTTACACATCGCGATTACGCAGGCTCCTTTGCAATGGTGACAGCACATGATAAATCAAAAAATGGTAAGCCTGATATCGATTGGGAAGGGCTGGCTAGAGGTGTCCAAACGATTGCGTTTTATATGGGGGTCTCAAATTTAGAACATATATGTGAAAATCTTATTCTTCACGGGAAAGCACCAGATACTCCTGTTATCGTGATTCGCTGGGGCACTTGGAGTAGACAGGAAAGTGTAGTCGGTACGCTTTCATCTATTGTTGAAAAGGTCCGGGAGGGAAACATTGAAAACCCGGCTATTACCTTAGTTGGTGATATTGTAGCGACTAGGGAAAAAATAAAATGGTTTGAGAAAAAACCGTTGTTTGGCCAACAACTTCTCTATGTTCGCGGATGTGCTGAAGAAGAGTGTTTCGCACATGAGTATGTAGATCAAGGAGCAGACGTAATTGAATTCCCTAAGTGGGAAATAAATGAAGGCTCTTTAGATGTTAAGGTCAGAAAAAAGTTAACTGTTTATAAAAGAATGCTTTTTATGTCAACAGAAGCGGCAACGAACTTTTTTAAGCTATTAAAAAAGTACAAAATAGATATTCGACAATTACAAGCAAGACTTTTTTGTAAGCAATTATCAACAATTAAGCTCCTAGAAGATAAAGGATTCCTTGCAGGATTAGCAGATGAAATAGATAGTGAAGGAAGCTTATTAATAATTGGATCAAATGATCATTGTGAAAAGAAATGGAAGCTTGATTACAAATATGGTGAACATGATTATGCTGGTGTTTATCAAGCATCAATTGATAAAAGGTACGAACCGATTATTAGGAGGTCAATTGAAGATGCTTCAATCTCAGCAATTCTCTTTTCCACAAGTGATTCAGTTCACACTTTTATGAAGCAAGCTACACATTATGGCGTATCTATTCAGTCATTAGCATCAACTACTGATTTCATCTGCCTAAGTAAACAAGCATGGCTAACTGCTACTAATTATGGTCTTCAACCAAAAATGCAGGATGAAAATAATAAATTATCGGTAGGAGACTATTCACAGAAGAGCACTGAGTTAATCGTTTCATCTAAAACGTACTAAAAAGGCTGAATCAATAAGATGCTCTTGCTTAAATGGAGTAGGTCTTATTGATTCAGCTTTTATTTTTTAAAATCAAATTTAGGCTTGATGAAGTAAGGATAATTGTATAAATTTGCAAAAAATCAATATCCTTTCAAGTATAATTACAATAAGGTTGTGGGATAATCTATTGCTGTAGGAAGGAAAGAAATCGGAACTTTTTACCTTGTTTTTATAAGCGAAAAAAGGGTTTGAAAATAGATGAACAATTATGTTTTCCCACGCTTAATTAAAGTTAAGATTTTCGTTGACTCCGTTTTTCCTTCGTCATATCATCAATATTCTATTTCTTCATAATCCTTTGGTTGAGGAAGTGGTTGTTCTGGAAGTGTTATGTTGTATTCTGAAAGAGCATCAGATTTCCTTTTGTATATTTTTCCACCATTGGGGTTTTTCATATTTTTATCATGATTTATTTTATTCAAATTGACCATCTCCTTTTTGTAATGTTAGTTTTTAGTCTGTCCAAAATGGGTATTAACATGAAGAAATAAAAGCTTATTTTACTTGTTAAAAATTCACACATCAGTCACTCTACCACCTATTATTAGCACCTGGTAATAATGTTACATTGCTATTTATCATTTAGCTTGGTACGATAAACCATGTTGCTGTTAATGGGATAAGGCTCTTTTCTACGAGAAAACTGATTCAGGTTGATTGGAACGGATTGCGAGACTCCTGCGGGAGTAGCAGGACAGGTGAGACTCATGCAGGCGTTTACGCCGAGGAGGCTCACCGCCCGCCCTGCGGAAAGCGAGCATCCCTCGCTGCAATCAACCATACCGGACTACTTGGTAAATAGTGAAAAAGCCTAAGATAAAGATCGGGAAAGAATATTAATAATAACTTTCTAATCCAGATGTGGTCGATTTTTGACACTAACATTAACGTATATAGTTGATTATGGAAGGAGTAATGTTGTGAAAGAACTTCATTCATTTGCATGGTATGCAGCGCGTATATCTCCAAAATTACCGAAAAAGGCATTTAAGCCTGTCCCTGGACGCCTCTGGGGAGGATTAGCCTATCTGCTAATTGTCATTGCAGGGTTTTTAACAATCGGTTTATTTTCTTTAAACCCGTTTATTTACTTAGCCATTGCAATAGTACTTGGTACTAGTTTTGCAGCAATGGGATTTCTTGGGCATGAAATTTTACATGGCACGGTTGTTAGAAAACCGTGGCTACGAGATTTATTAGGTGCCATTGCTTTTTGGCCATTAAGCACTGGACCAAGATTGTGGAGAAAGTGGCATAACTTAACACATCACGTTCATACACAGAAAGAGGATCATGATCCAGATTCATGGCCAACACTAGAAAGGCTTTCTAAAACGAAAGTCTTACGTTGGATCTATCGTTTACCACAGGGATTTCGTGCATTTGTAAGCTTTTGTTCATTAACAGTTATGTTTTCATTACATTCAGCAAAAATGTTTACTGCTTATATAAAAGAATTTAATCCAAAGCATCAGCCTTCAGTATGGATGCAATTCATCTTACCATGGGTATTTTGGATATCCCTATTATTCATTATGGGGCCATTTAAATGGTTTTTTGCTTTCTTATTACCGTTATTTATTGCGAATGCCATTGTTATGGGGTATATCTCAACAAACCACCGCTTGAACCCGATTACTGAGGTGAATGACCCATTAGCAAATAGCTTAACGGTAACTGTCCCAAAATGGGTTGATTTCTTACACTTTAACTTTTCATATCATACAGAGCATCATCTTTTTCCAGGGATGAGCTCAAAGTATTACCCATTAGTGAAGGAACATATTAAAAGTATGTGGCCTGAGCGCTATCATGAAATGTCTTTAGGAAAAGCGTTAGTAGCACTCTGGAAAACACCACGTATTTACTATGAAGGAAATAAACTAATAGATCCTAGACAGGGACATGTATATGAAACGTTAGGTCATGGACTAGACATTTCAAACATAACCTTTCACAAGCTTGATAAGGCAGATACTTTAGTTAGAATCATTAAGAAATCAAAGGCGAAAATTGGTAAAGTTGTTAAAGAGGAATAAGAAAAGCGCAAGCGCCTTGATCAGCCTCGGGCAATAAGCCACAAATGAATAGAAGACGATCTTTGTCTTCAATTCATTTGTGGCTTAGACCCAAGAGGGGCTAGGCGCTGGAGCTAGACACCAAAACTAAGTACAAAATTTTAAACTTTCTTAACTGTTAAAAAAGGGTCAGACATATGTCTGACCCTTAGCTAATTCAAATCTACTTTTTTCAACGGCTTTTTAGCAGGTCCTTCAATAACATCACCTTGTACAGTATATCTAGAACCGTGACATGGACAATCCCAAGAGCGGTCACCGCTATTCCACTCTACTTCACAGCCCATATGAGTACAGGTTGTGTCAACAAGGTTTATATTCCCCTCTTTATCCTTATAACAGCCGGCGCGTTTCCCGTTTACAACAACAACTGAACCTTCATCATTTCTAATATCTTCAATTCGTTTATCCGCAATATCGATTTTACCCTCAATTAAATGACCTGCTACATCTAAGTTTTGCATGAGAAACTTTTTGATACTTGGATCTGCATAAAAGCGTGCTGGACTATATAACTCCAGATACGGGTTTTCTTTTTCTAAGACAAGGTCACTAAGCAATTTTGCTGCAGCTGTTCCATTCGACATCCCCCATTTGCGATAACCTGTTGCGACAAGAATATTTGGCTTATTTGATGTGATTGGTCCAACATAAGGGACTTTGTCTAGCGTGTATAGATCTTGTGCAGACCAACGGTATTTGATTTCTTCAATTCCCAACACTTCCTCGCCAAACTCTTCAAGTGCTTTATAGTGCTTGTAAGTAGAAGTTCCTTGACCTGTTTTATGGCCATCCCCACTAATTAAAACTAATTTTTCCCCATTCATCGGTGTGTAACGTAATGATCGAGTAGGAGAATCAGCACTGTAGAACATACCACCAGGAAACTCCTGTTTTGTTTTGACACCTAAAATATAGGATCGCTCTGCATGCAGTCTAGTAAAGTAAAATCCTTTGCCATCAAAGAAAGGGAAATGTGAGCAAGCAATAGCATATTTACAAGCAACTCGACGACCTTCTCGTGTAATAATCATTGGTTTTGGCGTTGTTTCATCAATATCAATTGCTGTCGTTTGCTCGTAGATTTCTCCGCCAGCGTTCGTTATTTCATTCACAAGTGCTTTTAAATAACTTAATGGATGGAATTGCCCTTGGCTTTTCATAATGACTGCACCTTTGACATCTATAGGTAAAGGTATATCTTCAGAGAAATCACTATGTATCCCTAGCTTTTGATAGGCATCGTATTCCTTCATTATTTTCCGTGCATATTCATCACTTACCGCATACATATAGGCATCTTCTTCTGATAAGTCACATTCTATTGCTAGGTCTTTAACAGTTTGTCGAACAAATCTAAGTGCATCATTGTTTGCTTCATAATATTGCTTTGCTTTTTCTTCACCCATATGTTGAATAAATTCATCATAGATCAAACCATGCTGTGCTGTGATTTTTGCAGTGGTATGACCTGTTGTACCGTTAAGAATTTGGCTTGCTTCTAAAATGGCAACCTTCATCCCTTGTTTTGTTAACAAATAAGCGGTAGTTATCCCCGTTATACCACCTCCAACAATTGCGACATCAACTTCAGTATCAATTGAAAGGGGGGAGAAAGTAGGTAACTGTGTTGATTCCTTCCAGTATGGTTCAGGTTCATATGGCATTTTTCCTTGTGGAAATTCTTCGGTCAATTGAATTCCTCCTTCAATAACATTCATATTCCATACAGATAATTTTTACCAAAATCATTGAAATCATGTACCGCGTATACAAAACGGTTAAAGCGTAATCTAGGCACGTTTAAGAATAAGTAAACCCCAAAGCTCCAATAAGGTGAAAAATGTTGACTGAATATAGCTAGATAGCGGGTTCTACCACTTTTTCTCATCCGAATTTGAGGGTAGTCTGATCCAGTCTACGCCTCAAGTCTTAGATGAAAATAAAGCTAGCGCTCGTTATGAGGATTTTTAAAAGTAGGTAAGATAAGGACATAGAAACGAACACAACTTGAAAGGAGGAAATGAGAATGAAAAAACTTGGTTACTTACTTTTAGGCGGGGTGGCAGTTGTTGTATTGCTTTCAAATCTTGCCCCTATGATCGCATTAGGAATCAGCCTACTTATCATGTACTACTCATATAAAGGCTTTATCAAAACAAATTCAACATTTAATAAAGTTGTCTTAGCGATCATTGGTGTCATTGCATTATTTGCATCAGCATCTAACCTTCCAGCTATTCTAGGATTTGTTGCTGCGTATGTTTTATATATTGTCTTTAAAAAATGGAAAAACCCAACAGCAGCTAACAAAATGGAAGATAATGATCCATTCACAAACTTTGAAAAAGAATGGAATGATTTAAAAGGTAATTACTAAGAAAAGCGCAAGCGCCTTGCTCAGCAGCGTATAACAGGAGTAAGACACTAACATTACGTACAAAGACTTATACTTTATTATTAATAAAAAGGCTCTGTTCACTGTTGATTTTGGCACTTTGTTGATTGGAGCGAACGCCTGCAGCGGAAATCGACAACCAAGTTAATAGAGCCAATAAAAAAGGAGAGATAAACATGGCAAACATTTTTACTAGAATAAAGGATTCAATTACAGCTGATCTTCATGAGGTAATCGATCAAAAGGAGCAAAAAAACCCAATATCCGTGCTTAATCATTATTTAAGACAATGTGAAAATGAAACGGAAAAGGTTCGTAAACTCGTTGAACGACAGTACTTATTAAAGGAAGAGTTTAATCGTGAGTACAATGAGGCATTGCATTTAGCTGAAAAGCGTAAGCATCAAGCAGAAATTGCTTCAAAAGCTGGAGAAGCAGAACTTTATGAATTTGCTCTAAAGGAGCAAACTTATTACGAAGAACGAGTTGCACGTTTAAATGAATCACGTGGGCAAACAAATCGTCAACTTGAGGAGCTTGAACAAAAATATGAAGAGATGAAGCATAAGCTAAAGGATATGCATATTAAACGCATGGAGCTTATGGGTAGAGAGAATATGGCTCGTGCTCACCACCGTATGAACAAAGTTGTTGATAACAACAGCTATTCGACAAAGGCATTCTCTCGATTTGAAGAAATGGAAAGCTATCTTGATCGTTTAGAGCACCAAGTAAATTCAGCTTACCACCGCAATACAATTGATGCACGAATTGCACAGCTTGAAAAACAAGAGAAAAGCCAAGAAACAAATACTATTTCATAATTAAAACATGGTATGCTAATAAGGCGTAGGTCTCTACGCCTTATTTAAGCATAAACTATGCTTTGCAAGCTTAGGATATAAGTCAATTCATAATGGAAGGTAATCGCACCTTCTATTATGAATCGACTTATGTTTCACAATTACGCGTTTTCATTGGAAGGAGGCTATCTCATGCTACGAAACATAAAATCAGATTACTTAAACTGGATCATTTTAATAGGGATTCTCCTCCTTCTTTTAGAGGTCTTGTTTTTTAATGGAGGCTTAATTGTCACATTTATTTTATCGATTAGCTTTATTTATTTAGGAAAGAAGTGGAAGCCTCGATTTATGGGGAAGGCCTTCTTTTGGATTGGCTGGATTTGGCTAATCGCAACTGTGCTAAATATGATGACATTTCGCTACTTTTTATGTGTCGTCCTCTTATATATTATCGTGCAATTTTTTCAATCACAAAAGCAGCCTAGAGAGATTAAGCCTGTTATTTTAGAGGGCAATTTTAAAGCAGAATCTGAACCTTATCTAAAGAGACAAAAAATCTTTGAAAATAAATTCTTTACAAGTCAGCAGACACCGGAACATGTGTATGAATGGAATGATGTAAATATCCAGGTTGGAATTGGGAACATAGTCATTGATCTTAGTGATACCGTATTGCCTAATGGGGAAGCGATTATATCAATTCGAAATTTAGTCGGTAATGTTCAAATCCTTGTTCCGTATGAGGTGGAAGTTCATATCAATCATTCGATTATGGCTGGAACTGTAGAGATTTTTCAGGAGCAAGAGCAGCGAGTTATAAATGAGACGATTGTCTATGAAACCGCAGAATTTGAGTCTGCTGAACAGAAAGTGAAGCTTATTACCGCAAGTATTACAGGTAAACTTGAGGTGAAGCGAGTATGAGTATTATCCAAAGACAGGTTTTACTCACTGCAATTTTTTCACTTGTGTTGTTTATTTTATTTTCTGTTATGTTTTTTATTGCGTTTCCTTTGGAGAGCTGGAGTTCATTGTGGGAGCGGAGGGTGATTGATTTACCCTTTATTTATATTGTTCCAAGCATAAGCCTTCTGTTGGGAGTATGTTACGGATTATTGTCGGGGTATTTTTGGAAAAAACAACTCATTACTGTTGAAACAGCAGTAAGGGAGCTTGAAAAGGGACGACCAATACCAGTTGAGCCACACGCAATTCCTGAAATTCATGATATTTGGGTTAGAATTGAAAAGGTACAAAACCATATATTTGAGCAAACAAAGCTTTCTCAAAAGCTAGCCAATGAAAAAGCAGAGGATCAGGAAAAGAGAATCCAGGAAATGGTCTCCCAAGAAAGAAATCGATTAGCTCGTGAGCTTCATGATTCAGTCAGTCAACAGCTATTTGCTGCCTCTATGATGATGTCGGCGATTACGGAATCAAAGCCGCTATCAGATGATAGAGAGTCAAAACAGTTGAAATTAATTGAGGAAACAATCCACCAATCACAGCTCGAAATGAGGGCTCTGCTCTTGCATTTACGTCCTGCTGCATTAAAGGGAAAGTCACTTCAGGAAGGTGTTCAAGAATTATTAGTAGAATTAATGCAAAAGGTGACAATGAATATAAAGTGGAAGGTAGAGCCGATCCCACTGGATAAAGGGGTTGAAGATCATTTATTTAGGATTCTTCAAGAGTCTGTATCGAACACTCTTCGTCATGCAAAAGCAACAAGCCTTGATGTCCTGTTAATTAAACGGGATGATTTTGTCATTATGCGAGTTACAGACGATGGCATTGGTTTCGAGGTTGATGAAGGTAAAACGGGATCTTATGGCTTGCAAAATATGCACGAACGAGCGGTTGAAATTGGTGGTACATTGAAAATTGTCAGCTTAAAAAACAAGGGAACACGGTTAGAGGTAAAGGTTCCTGTATTGCGGATAGAGGGTGATGTGGAATGATAAAAGTAGTATTTGTTGATGATCATGAAATGGTAAGGATTGGGGTTTCTTCTTATTTATCTGCTCAGCCAGACATTGAAGTCATTGGTGAAGCTGATAATGGTAAGAAGGGTGTCGAGCTTTCGCTTAGCTTACGCCCAGATATTATTTTAATGGATTTAGTGATGAAGGAAATGGATGGAATCGAAGCAACAAAACAAATCATTGACGCATGGCCTGAGGCAAAAATTATTATCGTCACAAGCTTTCTTGACGATGAAAAGGTATATCCAGCATTAGAGGCTGGAGCAACAAGCTATTTATTAAAGACGTCAAAGGCAAGTGAAATTGCGGGTGCTGTCCGCTCAACATTTCATGGGCAATCCATTCTTGAGCCTGAAGTAACAGGTAAGATGATGATGAAAATGCGCCAAAAAGATGTAACACATCCTCATGATCAATTAACATCCCGAGAAATGGAGATTCTTATGCTAATGGCTGAGGGGAAATCAAATCAAGAAATAGCTGATGAACTGTTTATTGCCTTGAAAACAGCGAAAACGCATGTGAGCAACATATTAAGTAAGCTTGAGGTACAGGATCGAACACAAGCAGTCATCTATGCTTTTAAACATTCACTAGTA
Source organism: Metabacillus bambusae (assembly GCF_017497975.1). GTDB lineage: Bacteria > Bacillota > Bacilli > Bacillales > Bacillaceae > Metabacillus > Metabacillus bambusae. The sequence continues at coordinate 143,688 of NZ_JAGDEL010000009.1, forward strand.
AAATAGAAGTAAGTACTTGGAATCTGATACATATATTAAAAGGCTATATCTTATATTTTGGGGGAGACAAACATGCATAGAAACCAAGAGTTATATCATTTCTTAGTGAGGAATTCCCAGCAAATGACTGAGGATTGGTATAGTATGGTTGAAGATCAAGATCCTAGCTCGATCTATTCTACAAAAGATCCTAAGATCATCAATACCTTAAAGGAACAGAACCAAGATTATTTTCTTCGTTTACACAAACTTTTTATTGAGGAAGAAGTCATGTTTTTTAGTGAGTTTAAGAAATGGTCTGAAGAGCTCGCAAGTGACCAAAAGCACTTAAAAACACCTGATCATTATGTTGTGAGAGAATTTATGAGAACCCAAGATGTATATACGACTTATATAAATAATTTCTATAAAGAAAATATAGACAATGTCAGTGTTGATCAATTATTCTCTTGGCTTGACATCATTAGAAAAGTTTTTAATCTATCCATTTATATTTATATTGATGCAGCACATAAAAACACGATGAAACAGCTAGAAGCACAAAAGCAAATGATTAACGAATTAAGCTCACCTGTTATTCGCTTACAAAATAAAACGGCCTTACTACCTTTAATTGGGGATATTGATACAGCACGAGCTAAATTAATTTTAGAAAATACATTAACCCAATGTGCAGAACTTAAGATCGAGCATCTTTGTATTGATTTATCAGGTGTTGTCATCATCGATACAATGGTTGCCCATGAAATTTTCAATCTAATTAAAACGCTAAAGCTGTTAGGTGTAAAATCAACATTATCTGGAATAAGACCAGAAATTGCCCAAACGGCCATTCAGTTAGGTCTTGATTTCAATGAAGTAAGAACGACTGCCTCACTGGCCTATGCTTTAGAGCAAATAAATGCGTAACACTAGAAAAGAGCAGCCAACAAAGTGGCTGCTTTTTCCCTATTCATTATTTTGCCGCCCAATCCTCAATATCCCATACCTTTGTTACCCAATCTTCATAAAAATCAGGTTCATGACATACAAGGACAACTGTGCCTTTATATGCTTTAATGGCACGTTTTAATTCTTCTTTTGCCGTGATATCAAGGTGGTTTGTTGGTTCGTCAAATAACAACCAGTTGCTTTCATTCATTTGCAGCTTACAGAGACGAACCTTTGCTTGTTCTCCACCACTTAACTGAGTTAATGGACGTGAAATATGTTCATTTTTCAGCCCGCAGCGTGCTAAAAGTGCTCTAACTTGATGCTGATCTAAATGTGGGAATGCGTTCCAAACATCATCAATCGGTGTGATGGAATCGGCTTTTACCTCTTGCTCAAAATAAGATGGGAACAGGAAGTCTCCACGATTCGTCGTTCCGCCTAATGGCTCGATTTTTCCTAGAATCGTTTTCAGTAAAGTCGACTTTCCAATACCGTTACAGCCAACAATCGCAATTTTTTCGCCACGTTCAATTGTCATCGAAAGCTTTGGCAATAGTGGTGTATCATAGCCAATTTCAAGATCCTTTGCTTCAAACACATAGCGACTACTGCCTCTAGATTCCTTAAATTCAAATGTTGGTTTAATCGCTGATTCAGGACGATCAATCCGTTCAATTCGATCTAATTGTTTCTGACGGCTTTTTGCACGGCCTGTTGTTGAATAGCGTGCTTTATTTTTGGCGATAAAGTCTTCTTGCTTTTTAATGAATTCCTTTTGTTTTTCATAAGCATGAAGATGTTGATTTTTATTAATCTCGGCAAGCTCAAGGAATTTTTCATATGTTGCTGTATAACGTGTTAGCTTAGCAAACTCTAATTGAAAAATCACATTGGAGACGCCGTTCATAAATTCAGTATCATGTGAGATTAATAGAAAGGCATGTGGATAATCTCTTAAATAAGTGCTTAGCCAACGAATATGTTCAACGTCTAAGTAGTTCGTCGGTTCATCAAGTAATAAGACATCTGGCTGCTCAAGTAAAAGCTTGGCAAGAAGAACCTTCGTACGTTGACCACCACTTAGTGCAGATACATCACGGTCAAGACCAATTGCATCAAGTCCTAAGCCTCTAGCTGTTTCTTCAACCTTCATATCTAATAAATAAAAGCCACCAGCATCTAAGCGATCCTGAATTTCAGCCATTTTTTCTAATAGTTCCTCTAGCTCTTCAGGTGTAGCTGTTGCCATTTTGTCTGTAACAATATTTAATTCTTTCTCCTGCTCAAAAAGCGGAAGAAATGCATCGTTTAAAATATCACGAATTGTTTTTCCTTTTGTTAAAACTGTATGCTGATCAAGATAGCCATAACGAACTCCTGGTGTCCATTCTACTCGACCAGTGTCGTGAATTAGCTGCCCTGTAATAATATTCATTAAAGTAGATTTCCCTACTCCATTAGCTCCAACAAGACCTACTCGTTCACCTGCTAATAGGCGAAGTGATACATCTTTAAATAAGGTACGGTCACCAAAGCTGTGACTGAGATTATCGATCGTTAATAGACTCATTTCCTTTTAACCCTCCAAGAGTAAACAGTATCTTTGCTCATTCTACTATTTTCTTATTTAATATGCTACTGGTAAACGAATGAAACTATGGATAGGATTCTTGCTAAAAGTAAGATCCTATGTTGCTTTTAATCAATCTGATTAGATTTCCAAAACAATTACACATATAATAGAAGAAGGAAATAGGTTTTGAAAGGATGTTTATATGAGTAAAACAGTCGTTCTAGCAGAAAAGCCTTCTGTAGGAAGAGATTTAGCTAGAGTGTTAAATTGTCATAAAAAAGGAAATGGTTTTCTGGAGGGAGACCAGTATATTGTCACATGGGCACTTGGCCATCTTGTAACATTAGCTGATCCGGAAAGCTATGGTGATAACTATAAATCGTGGCGGTTAGAAGATTTGCCAATGCTGCCAGCACCGCTAAAGCTAGTGGTGATAAAAAAAACAGGCAAGCAATTTCAATCAGTTAAGACACAGCTTTTACGAAAAGATGTACGTGACATTGTTATTGCCACAGATGCAGGTCGTGAAGGAGAGCTTGTTGCCCGCTGGATTATTGAAAAAGCACGAGTGAATAAACCAATAAAACGTTTATGGATCTCATCGGTTACCGATAAAGCAATTAAAGAGGGCTTCCGAAAATTAAAAGCTGGGAAAGAATATGAAAATTTGTACGCATCAGCTGTTGCAAGAGCTGAAGCAGACTGGATTGTTGGCTTAAACGCAACAAGAGCCTTAACAACAAAGTACAATGCTCAGCTTTCATCTGGACGTGTACAAACACCAACACTTGCGATGATTGCTCAGCGTGAAGAAGAAATAAGAGGCTTCAAGCCGAAAAAATATTATGGAATGAAGGCTATCACTAATAACCGATTAACGCTTACGTGGCAAGACGCTAAAACAAATGATACGCGAACATTCACTGAGCAGCAAATTGATGAAAAGCTAGGGAAGCTAAAAGGTAAGTCAGCAACAGTTGTTGATATAAAAACAACGCCTAAAAAGACCTACTCACCAGCACTCTATGACTTAACAGAGCTACAACGTGATGCAAATAAGCGTTACGGCTACTCGGCAAAAGAGACGCTTTCCATCATGCAAAAATTATATGAGCAGCATAAGGTGTTAACATACCCTAGAACTGACTCACGTTATATCACAAGTGATATTGTTGAAACAATCAAGGATCGCCTAGAGGCATGTCGAATAAAGCCATATGCACAGGTTATCGCTAAAATTACGAAGCAGCCTATCAAAGCAAATAAGTCATTTGTTGATGACGGGAAGGTATCAGACCATCATGCGATTATTCCAACTGAAGAATCTGTGCCACTGAGTGCTTTAAGTGATAAAGAACGTAAAATTTATGACTTAGTCGTAAAGCGTTTCTTAGCAGTGCTTTTACCTGCCTACCAATTTGAACAGACTGTTGTTACAGCTAAAATAGGTGATGAGCAGTTTACTGCAAAGGGAAAGAGAATTCTCGCGCAAGGCTGGAAGGAAGTCTATAGTGATTACACAGATGAGGACAATGAAGATGAACAAAAGCTACCTGCATTATCAAAAGGGGATCTGCTGTCAATTGTTTCATTAACAAAAACAACTGGTGAAACAAAGCCGCCATCTAGGTTTAATGAGGCTGCCCTCCTTTCGGCAATGGAAAATCCAACAAAGTATATGGCTGGGGAGAGTAAGGAATTAATTAAAACAATTGGAGAAACTGGTGGACTTGGAACAGTTGCAACACGAGCGGATATTATTGAAAAGCTTTATAGCAGCTTCCTAATTGAGAAAAAGGGTAAGGAAATCTTCATCACTTCAAAGGGTAAGCAGCTATTAAAGCTAGTACCCGAAGATTTAAAATCACCAGTATTAACAGCAGACTGGGAGCAGAAGTTAACAAAAATCTCAAAAGGCACTCTATCAAAGCAAGCCTTTTTAAATGAAATGAAGCATTACGCAAAAGAAGTCGTAAATGAAATAAAAAATAGCAAACAAAGCTATAAACACGATAATATCACAGGAAGTAAATGTCCTGAATGCAGTAAGCTTCTCCTAGAGGTAAACGGTAAAAAGGGAAAAATGCTTGTATGTCAGGACCGTGAGTGCGGCTATCGCAAAGGTGTTTCAAAAGTAACCAATGCACGTTGTCCGAATTGTCATAAAAAGCTTGAGCTTAGAGGTGAGGGAGAAGGCCAAATTTTCGTATGCCGCTGTGGTCATCGCGAAAAAATGTCTACCTTCCAAGAACGACGAAAAAAGAATCAAAATAGTAAGGTTTCGAAACGTGATGTTGCGAAGTATATGAAAAACCAGGATGAAGACTTTACAAATTCAGCATTAGCTGATGCACTTGCGAAGCTTAATTTGAAAAAATAGCGTAAAGGATGTAGGTCATGACACGTAAAATTGGGCATATCACGATTCTTGTAAAGGATTATGATGAGGCGATTGATTTTTATACAAATACTTTAGATTTTACGTTAATTTCAGATAATTCGTTTGGCGAAGGTATGCGTTGGGTAACGGTTGCTCCCGCTAAGCAGCACGAAACAGCGATCGTATTTGTTGAAGCTGATACTGATGAAAAGAAAGAACGTGTTGGCTCTCAGGTAGCGGGGCATGTTTTTCTCGTCATTGAAACAGATGATTGTATCCGCGATTATAATAATATGAAGGAAAAGGGTGTCACCTTCTTAGGTGAGCCAAAGGATATGCCTTGGGGAATTGAAGTTGTATTTGAGGACCTTTACGGTAATCGGTTTGACTTACTTCAGGTAAAAAGCTATTAAGATAGGAAGATAGAAAGTGCCAATAATAAAAACCGATATGTTTATTTATGCACCGCGTGACATTTGCTTTGATGTTGCACGAGATATTGATATACATACTCAATCGACAAGTCACACAAATGAACGAGCAATCGCAGGTGTGACAAGTGGATTGATTGGGTTAAACGAGACGGTAACCTGGGAAGCCATCCATTTTGGAATCAAGCAAAAGCTAACAGTCCGAATCACTGAATACGATTTTCCAAACCGCTTCGTAGATGAAATGGAAAAAGGTGCATTCAAACGCTTTTACCATGTTCATGAGTTTGTGAAAAAAGCGAATGGAACACTTATGATCGACACTTTTGATTATACTTCTCCATTTGGTGTGATTGGTAAGATGGTAGATCAGATGTTTTTAGAGCAATATATGAAAGAATTTCTAATAACAAGAAATCGATATATAAAGAAGATTGCTGAAGAGAAAGTAAGAGAGAAATAGCGCCGCGCGAATGCGGCGTTTTTTGCGTGGAGAGATTAGAGTAGGCTTTAGATTGGGCCCGGCACCAGCATCGGCATCGTGCGATATAGCTCGAATTTTGTCGAATGATAGATTAATTGACGAAGTTACAAAATTATATTGGAAATTTGCAAAATTCCTCAGTAAAGTTGCAAAATTATGGACAATTGTTGCAAGATTATGGTCGGAAATTGCAAAATGCCATTCACGGCCACAAAAATTCTTATCCTTTTTTGCAGGATTTCAGTGGAAAATAGCGAATAAAGTTGGAAAATAAGATTGGAGTGATCAAATGATTAGTAAAATGCGCACGATTCCCCTATCAATTCTAAAATTACAAGCATTGCAACGTCGCCTGCCACCTACCCATCCGAAGTTTCTCCTAATCAAAGAAAATCTATCGAAAAGGCTCGCAGGCTATAAAGGCGAAAAGGCGATTGATTATCCATTAAGCTTTCTCCCAGAAAAAGATTACTACATTCTTCACGATCTTCGCTTACATGATTCAACCCACTATTTCCAACTGGATACATTATTGATATGTCCTAATTTCATTATCATATTGGAAGTAAAGAATATTGCAGGTACCATCTATTTTGACCAAGAATTTCACCAATTAATCCGTACACATGATGGAAAAGAAACTGTTCTGAAAGATCCGCTCATTCAAACAAGTCGTCAAGAGTTGCAACTTAAAAAGTGGTTAACCAAAAACAAATGGTCAAAAGTCCCCATTCTATCTCTAGTTGTTATAAGCAACTCGAATACGCTTATTTGTACCGCCCCTGAAAACCACGATCTGAATCAAAAGGTTATCCACCATCATTTTCTCCCGACTAAAATTAATCAGTTAAAGAAGGATTTCCCTGAAAAAAGGCTATCAGAGAAAGAAATGAAAAAGATGATTAGAATGTTACAAAAGGAACATAGACCATTAGATCAATCAATTTTAGATAAATTTGAAATTCAGTTTGAAGAGATCCTTAAAGGTGTTTTTTGTCCTTTATGTCATCATCTTTCTATGTTAAGAGTCCATGGGAACTGGTTTTGTGATCAATGTAAACATAAAGAAAAGGCTGCACATCTTTCTGCATTAAAGGATTACTATCTCCTTTTTGGTGCAGAAATAACCAACCAGAAGATAAGAGAATTCCTCCTAATTTCTTCACCTTTTCTCTCATCAAGGCTGCTTCATTCTATGGAACTTTCTAGAGATGGGGCAACAAAGGACAGAGTGCACCATTTATCTTTTGAAGATTTAAGCGAGGAATAAATAGTGAGGAATAAATTGCCCATAAAAAAACGAGCCAAATAGCATGGCTCGTTTTCTTGCACAGGTTTTAAATTAAGCTTTTCGGTTTTGACATCATCTTAAAGAATGGGACAACGAACAAGTGAAAGATTGTCATATGAGCAATAACTACGTTTGCTAAAAATGATAGTCCGAACAGGATGTGCCCTGTTAAACCAAGATCAAAAGTCATATACGAAATAAATACGATCCACATTGCGATGACAACTGGGATATGGCAAATTGCTAATTTTCTATTTTCTTTCCATAAAAACAATGGAGTAGAACTTGAAATTAATAAATAAGCGAAAAATACATCCATATTATTCAGCTCCTTATAATTGTTACCGTTTTCATATTTGTGTCAAAAAAAAGGACAATTTGTGAACTTTTTGTTACATTTAATATATCATATCTATTCCCGATAATAAAGGGAAAAAAACCTAAAAAATGAATGAGGGAGAAAAGAATATGGCATGTTAAGCATTAAATATTGACTGAAATAAATTGTTTGCAGTATAAGTGAAGATGGAGAGTTAATCTATCATAGAGAAAGTGAAATCATCTAGTTGTGTATGACTAGTTATAATGTCAATACCCACTAGATAATTGTTTGAATCTTGAAAGGTGGTTTGAATGAAGACAACGAAAGAAATATCTAGAAAAAAATTACTTGGTATTGCCGGCTTAGGCTGGATGTTTGATGCAATGGACGTAGGAATTCTTTCATTTATTATTGCTGCTTTGCAAAAAGAATGGAACTTAACTACTTCGGAAATGGGTTGGATTGGTAGTGTCAATTCAATTGGTATGGCTGTCGGTGCGTTAGTATTTGGCTTAATGGCAGATCGAGTTGGGAGAAAGCGTGTGTTTATCATCACACTCCTTCTTTTCTCAGTGGGAAGTGGTTTATCAGCCTTTACAACCTCTTTAGCACTATTTTTAATTTTGCGCTTCATCATTGGGATGGGATTAGGTGGAGAGCTACCGGTTGCATCTACACTTGTTTCAGAAAGTGTACCAGCCCATGAACGTGGAAGAGTTGTGGTGTTATTGGAAAGCTTTTGGGCAGGTGGGTGGCTAATTGCAGCACTTATTTCCTACTTTGTTATTCCTAGCTACGGTTGGCAAGCAGCGTTATTATTAAGTGCCCTTCCAGCCTTCTATGCTTTATATTTACGTATGAAACTACCTGACTCACCACGTTTTCAAGCAATAAATGTGTCTAAACAAAAGGAATCTCCTTTAAAGAAAATCGCAAAAGTATGGGCAAAGCCTTATGTTAAGCAAACGATCATGCTTTGGATCCTATGGTTTTGTGTTGTTTTCTCTTATTATGGAATGTTTCTTTGGTTGCCAAGCGTGATGGTTATGAAAGGCTTTAGTCTCATCAAAAGCTTTCAATATGTATTAATCATGACACTTGCACAACTGCCTGGTTACTTTTTAGCAGCGTATTTAATCGAGCGAGCAGGACGGAAATTTGTGTTAATTACCTTTTTAGTTGGAACAGCGGTCAGTGCCTATTTCTTTGGAAATGCAGAGACACTCCCATTATTGCTTACGTCAGGTATCTTTTTATCCTTTTTTAACCTGGGAGCATGGGGTGCGCTATACGCGTACACACCTGAGCATTATCCAACAGAGGTCCGTGGTACAGGCTCGGGCTTAGCTGCCTCATTCGGGAGAGTTGGAGGAATCCTAGGTCCGTTAACAGTTGGTTATTTAGTTACAGCAGATGTACCGATCCATACAATCTTTTTTATATTTGCAGTCTCGATTTTAATTGGTGCCCTTGCTGTATTATTACTTGGTGAGGAAACAAAACAAAAAGAGCTAGTATAAGTGATAACCACTATGTAGAGATTAGTTAAAAGCTAATCTCTATTTTTGTATGAAGGAAGCGACTGAACTCGTTTAAAGCATTATCAATGCCAAAAAAGAATTGAATAGGTATGCTAGAACTAGTTTAACAAAAGGAGGATAAAGCTTTGAATAAGGTTATTGAAACAATACTTGATCACCGCTCGATTAGAAAATTTGAAGATAAATTATTGACAGACGTGCAAATAAAAACAATTGTCCAAAGTGCCCAAGCAGCCTCGACTTCAAGCTTTGTGCAAGCATACTCAATTATCGGGGTAAAGGATAAGCAGAAAAAGGCTCGGTTAGCTGAACTTGCTGGCGGCCAAACATATGTAGCTGAAAATGGTCATTTTTTTGTATTTTGTGCAGACCTCTATCGTCATCAAGTAATCGCAGAAACAAATGATCAGGATGCGGGGGAGGTATTAGAAAGTACGGAGAAGTTTATGGTAGCTGTAATTGATGCTACTCTTGCTGCGCAAAATGCAGTGCTTGCAGCTGAGTCGATGGGGCTTGGCGCCGTGTATATAGGCGGCTTAAGGAATCAGCTAAATGAGGTATGTGATGTGTTAAAAACGCCAGCTCGAGTTCTACCGCTATTTGGAGTTGCGGTTGGTTATCCAGTGCATAAGCCTGATCAAAAGCAAAGATTGCCGATAGAGCATATATATCATGAAGATGAATATGAGCAAGATAAAGCAGAGTATTTGGCACAGCTAGAACAATATGATCAAGCGATTTCAACCTATTATGAAAAACGAACAAATGGGCAAAGAAAGGATACGTGGACTGGTCAGATGGCGGGTTTATTAGCTAGACCAACAAGAATGTATATGAAGGAATTTGTCGAGAATAAAGGGTTTAATAAACGATAACACAAAAGGTCTGATTAAACAGGCCTTTTTTTATGATCAAAATGACACCATTCTTTAAAACAACAGTCCAACATTTTACAAATATAGTATAATTGGTGAAAATAATGCATTATGTATGGGGGTGGAATAGTGAAAAAAATCGCGGTAATCTTTCTACAGTTCATAACTGCCTGTACCTGCATCATTGTATTTGGAGCACTGCCATCATTATTTGTTGCAACAGACACAGGGGAAAACCATTTTTATTTATTCATCGAGACAATAAAGAGGGTCATATATAGTCTCATCCATTTTGATCAGATGACCTTTCTAATAAACGGGGAGGAATATAAGGTATATCCATTTATAGTAGAGGGTGCATTTTATTCGTTAACTCTCATATTTTCTGCTTTAGTGTTAGCATACATAGCTTCGATCCTATTAACAGTTGGGACGATGCAATTCCCAAAATGGCTTAGAGATAAAATTAAAATGATCATTTTTTTCATTGAGTCATTACCTGATATTCTTGTTGTGCTATTGTTACAACTTTTCATTATTACAATTTTTAAAAAGACGGATGTGTTACTAATGAAGGTTGTGACAGTTGGCGATTCACGTGCCTATTTATTACCTATCATTTGTTTAGCTATGCTACCAACTATTCAACTTTATCGAATAACACTTCATTTATATGAAGAAGAATTATTGAAGGATTATGTTTTACTAGGAAAAGCTAAGGGGTTAAAGTACACTTTCCTATTAATCATCCATATGTTAAGAAATACGGTAATCTCATTATTTTTCCATTTGAAAAAGACGATATGGTTTATGCTTTCTACGTTAGTTGTTGTTGAGCTCTTATTTGGTATTTTTGGGATAACCCATTATTTAACCAACTATATGATCCCTGAGATCTTTACCTTTATTCTGCTGTTTATTTTTGTACCAATCTTTATCTTTTATCACTTTGTGAAATGGATTCTTGATTTAACGATCAAAGGTGGTGAAACCTTATCATGATAAGGCTATTTAAAAATCCTTTCTTTTTAATAGGATTTTTATTTGTTATGGGTCTGTTAAGTACTAGCTTTATTTATTCGGAGATTGTCGATCATAAGGTTCACCAAATTTATCATATATTTGGTGAAGGAAATGAACTTATCGATTCTGCGCCAATAGCACCTAGAAAAGAAGTTCCTCTTGGTACAGACAAATTAGGCTATGATATGTTAAGCAAAATACTAATAGGTGCGAAATTTACGATCATTGCAGCATTTGTTATAGCAGCACTGCGCATGATAATCTCAATTCCACTCGGCTTAGCTTTAGGCTCCTATCTTTCGAGGATACAAAAGTTTGTGAATAGCTTAGTTGATGTCTTTCACTTTATCCCGTTAACGATTATTGCTTTATATTTACTGAGCCCAGTTCTTATTCAATATCCAGGTGCTGTTACATACTCCTTAATAGAGCGAATGACCATTGAAGTTGTCGTGCTAACATTATTAACCATCCCCATTTTAACAGTCCTAATAGGCAACGAAACAAGTGAGTTATTCAAAAGTGAGTTCGTATTAAGTGCAAGAACATTAGGGGGGACTCGGCTTCATATCTTGATAAAGCATATTTTCCCTCTGTTAAAGACTCGATTTTTGATTCTTTTTGGACAACAATTTGTGCAAACATTACTTGTTATGGCACACCTTGGATTGTTTAATCTGTACTTTGGGGGGACGTTAATGTCCGATCCAGGTGCATTAGAGGGTGATCCGCCACAATCATTAACAAATGAATGGTCTGGCTTGATTGGTGGAACAAAAATTTTTCTGCAATGGGCTCCATGGATTCCATTAACACCAATTGTCTGTTTTGCGCTAACGATTCTCGCAGTTACATTCATGGTTGAAGGGTATTCAAGAGTGACAACAGGAAGACCGGTTTATTTTAAGAGAAAAAAGGTAGATAGTAAATCAATGAAAAATGAAGTTAAAACTAAATCAATCGATTTTACATTTCTTAATAAAACTTCATAATTTAGTCAAAATCTAAAAGGAGGTTAATACGTTGCAAAGAAAGCGACTACTACTATTGTTTATGGTCATTAGTTTGGGACTTCTGATCTCATCCATTCTTTATAGCATTTTTCATGAGCGTGATCCATACAAATACCACACAGGCTTAGGGAGTGAGCTTGCTATTTCTCCAAATGATGAAAAGCTAGCTTTCTCTTACTACCTAGATGGGAATGAAGCCATTTATACGGCAAACCCTGATGGAACCGAAATAACGAAAATCAGTAAAGCGGACGAAGGTAGAGTCCATACACCACGATTTTCTTTTGACGGAAAGAAGGTCGCCTATTTAAAGGAAAACAGTGAGGGTATTCAGTCACTAATGATAATGGATGCCGATGGAAGCAACAGCAAGCAGCTGACAGAGGAAAGTCTGCATGTATCTGATGCCGTTATTTCTCCAGTGGGTGATACCATTTATTACATCGCCATGCCTGCTGAGGACTATAAAAAGGCTGAAGGTGAAACGAAAGAAGGCTATGACTTATTTGCCGTAAGCATGAATGGAAAAGAAGGAATGCAATTAACAAACAAAGATCATTTTTCAATGAATAACCTTTCCGTCTCGAATGATGGACAACAGTTGTTTTATAGCTTATTTGAAACGAAAGAAGAGCTATATGCTTTTACAATTAATGAGAAGAAGGAATTGAAGGTAGGGGCAGCCGCAGGAATAAGTGATGATATGTATTCAGCCGTATTCTCACAAGATAAAAAACTCCTTGCGTTTACTGCTGTTTCGGAGGAATCGAAAAACAGCTCATTATTTGAATATGAGTTATATTTGAGGAATACTGAATCAAATGAAACAAAACAACTCACACATTTAAAAAAGAATGTTCAGTCACCCGTCTTTTTTCATCATACAAATAACATTGCTTTTCTTGAATATAAAAACTGGCCAGGTGATCCAGAACAATATCAACTTATGACCGTTTCAATCGAAGGGGAGGAACCTGTACCCATTGATCTAGAGCTACCAGCATCTGAAGAAAATCATTGGTTTATAAAGACAGTTGATTTTTTACTAAGTGATGCAGCAATAGCCGTTTATTATGTCCTATTCTTAGGTGGGATCACCGTTTATTTACAACGGAATTCAGGCAAAGTCTTTTTACCTGCATACATCAGCATTGGTCTTGCTGTACTGATTTTTATTAGTAGCTTTGTAATAGGTGCCATGACAAATCCATGGTTTGGGATAGGTTTAGCAATGGTTGCTATAACAGTATTCATATGCTCTATATTACTTTTAGTGTTTGCTTTTATTGTAAAAAGAATTGTAAAGCCATTCTGACAGGGGTCGCTCAAATATGACATTTGAGCGGCCTTTTATTTTTTGTTTTCTATGGATGTGATGTTGGTGTTTCAAAAAGTGGAAGTGGTTCAATCTTCTAAAAAATAGGTGTAATTAATGCAACAAGGGGTTCAATTCTCGAGAAAAGAGATTCAATAAATTACAAAGATGGTTCAATCGAAAAATTTGAACAGTGGCTGATTGACGTCTAAAGTGGGGCAACCAATAAACTTGCTCCAACTTATGTATTCGTAGCATCAGCTGATTCAAGATTTGTGATTGACAGGTACTCAATATAAACGGTGGACAATACCATTCACTATCATTCGACATATATCTTCCATTACGAGAAAGTTATCTAAAAAATAATGTCTTTTTATGAATAAATAGTGAAAATGGTGACGAACGTCCTGTGTATAACCTGTGAATAGTGGGTAAAAGTCCTAATATATATTGTGGCGAACATGTGTACCCGCACAAAATGTGGATAGAAATTGTGGATATGTTGATAACTTTTGTGGATAACGTGTTGTTATCTGAAAAATCGGTTGTTAATATCTAAATTTTTAAAGCATATAAGTGTAAAACCATTTAGTATAATGAAATTTTAAGAGTTTTTAGTTAAGTTACCCACAATTGAAAATAAATTTTAATGGGGTGGCTTAAGTCCAGTTCCTTTTTTTGTGTATGAATAAAAGGAGAAGAAAACTTCTACACGAGTGACTAATTTTCCAGGAGTGTAAATAGAGACTCTTTCTTAAATCATGAATGATGCCATTCATTTTGACACAATCTAATTTGAACGAATAAAAAAGGACGTGTAAGAATGGCGAAGAATATGTATGAATGCATCATTGTTGGGGCAGGTATTGCTGGATTGCAGGCTGCCATTCAGCTTGGAAGGTATATGCATAATGTGCTTGTAATCGATAGTCATAATGGAAGGTCTAATCTTTGTCGGGGGTATCATAATATCCTTGGCTGGCCTAATGGAGTAAGTGGACAAACCCTTAGGGAGTTAGGTCAAAAACAGGCAAAAAGCCTTGGGATCGAATTTATCAATGATCTTGTGATTGAGGCAGAAAAACATGACAAGGAGATTTTACTTCGAACAAAGCAAGGAACGGAGTATAAAACAAAAACCTTGTTAATTTCGACTGGGATAAAAGATCGGATTCCAACTATCAAGGATATCGAACCATGCTTAGGGATATCGATATATGTTTGCCCTGATTGTGATGGGTATGAGGTAAGGGATAAGCATGTTTTATTATTAGGGTCAGGTAGTACTGGAGCAAATCTTGCTTTAACATTAACTTATTGGACAAACCGAATTACTTTTATTAATCATGATTCAAAGGAACTTGAACTAGATATCAAGGATAAGCTTAAGCAAAACAATATTACGATCATAAACGAACAAATTGAAGCAGTAATAGCTGAAAATGAGTCATCATTTAAGGGTGTTAAGCTGAACAACGGTCAAACGGTTAGTGGAGATAGAGGATTTATCGGATTTGGCGGCAATCTTGTTCACTCTGAGTTAGCAAAGCAACTAGGAGTCGAGTTGCTAGAAAATAAGCATGTCCTAGTAGATCCGAGAACAAAGGAAACAAATATTACAAATGTGTGGGCTGCTGGTGATGTTGTTGCCCATTCAGAACAGGTTACAATTGCTATGGCTGATGGATGCCAGGCAGCAATCTGGATCCACAAACGACTTTTGAAGGGTACATAATAAAGTACGTTTTTATCTTAATCCCTTCGTCTTGTATGATAGTATACAAGTAGATAATAAAAGGGAGCGGAGGCCATGAAAAAAGAAATCGAAGAGCTGTACAATGAAGTGTACGAAACGATTGCAGACTACCATCTCAAATCACTCCAATATGCAAAACAGCTTTCAGAAAAGCCTGGAAGTCAGCGTGAGGAAGAGACTGAAAAGCTAGAGCGTATTGAATTTGCTCTGCAAGCTGCAAAGGATATTTTAGAAAATATGATGACCCCTGGGACAACCATGACAATCATGCATCAGAAAGGCTCGATACAGATTGATTTGAATAAATGAAGGAATGAAAGTATAGAAAGGATAAACTTTTTGTACTTAGTATTGGTGTCTAGCTCCAGCGCCTAGACCCTCGGGGGTATAAGCCACTCATGAATCGAAGACAATGAACGTCTTCTATTTCTGAGCGTCTTATGCTTGTCGGGTTTGATCAAGGCGCCCTGAGCTTTTCTCATTTCCCCTGCCTAATCTCTCCAGGTGATTTACCCATAAGCTTGCGCGTTACTTTGTTTAAATAATTCGCATTTTTATAGCCAACTAATTGAGCAATTTCGTCAACCGAGTATTTCGTGTGTTGCAGAAGCTCAATCGATTTTTGCAGGCGAATATTTGTTAAATATTGAATAGGTGTTATGCCTGTTTCTTTTTTAAAAGTCCGTGTAAAGTGATATTTCGATAATTGTGAAGCATCAGCCATTTCTTCTGCCCCAATATCATCTTGATAGTAATTTCTTGCAAATAATGCCGCACTAATGACACCCTCTGACCAATCTTCCATTAGCTTATCACTATTTGAAAGATAGACATATAGCTCCATAATGAAATTGTAGGCTATGCTTGAACCTTCGTATGCATTGGTGATTTTTTTTTCTTTCGCAGCATCATAGATTTGTTTAACTAGCTTGATCGGAGTAGATTCAGGATGAAAACGCACAACTTGATTTGCAGAGTTTTTCACAAAATTCCAGCAGCGCTTTGCTTCATTTCCGTAAAGAGTTAAATAGATAAATTCCCACTTCACCGAATCCTTAGGTAAATAATAATGATAGTTACTTGGGCTGCTAACAATAAATGCATGTCCTGCTTTTACTTGATGAATCTTTCCATCAATATTGATTTCACCATGTCCTGATAAAGTATATTGGAAGATATACTTTTCTTGATCCTTTCTCTCAGTTCCACTCCAATTATAAAGCGAAGAATGTTGCTCGTCCCATCCTACTGACCATATTTGGGCTACGTGATTGACATGTTGATCTGTAAACCGAAATGCGATGGCTCCAGTTTTCTTATCCATAGCAAAATAATCCCCTTTTTCTACCCTTTTTCTGAGCGCTGAAGCAAAAAAAGGGTGATTGTATAAAGTTGTTCTATTTTATAAGGTTATTAAACAATGATTTACTTAAGAGTGAAAGCAAACTTGAGCAAATATGTGCTAATTTCTCAATTTAATTTTACCATTGTAACGAGTGAGAAGGAAATTTACAATTATAACTAATAAAGGATAATGATCTAGAAAAAAAAGGATAGTCTCTACTAAATAAGATATAATGAAGGGTGATTTTCATGCGGGAACAAATGATGGATCAATTTACAAAGCTATTTAACACAGGTAATGACGTTCGAACCTTTTTTGCACCTGGTCGAGTGAATTTAATTGGAGAGCACACTGATTATAATGGTGGTCATGTATTTCCTTGTGCACTAACATTTGGGACTTACGCTTTGGTAGCATTAAGAAATGATCAAAAGATCCAAATGCATTCAATGAACTTCCCTGATGTTGGCATCATTTCTTTTTCAATTGATGAAGGGCTAGCCTTTAAGAAAGAACATGATTGGGCAAATTATCCAAAGGGTGTTATAAAGGAATTTGTTGATAAAGGTGTAAACTTAGATCAGGGCTTTGATGTATTATTCTATGGCAATATTCCAAATGGAGCAGGTTTATCCTCCTCTGCCTCAATCGAACTTGCTACAGCTGTTATCCTACAAGGTATTTATGAAACAAACTTCTCAACTGTTGAACTTGTAAAAATGAGTCAGCATGCTGAAAATGAATTTATCGGGGTAAGCTGTGGAATTATGGATCAATTTGCGATTGGGATGGGCAAGGAAAATAATGCGATATTATTGAATTGTCAAACCTTAGAGTATAAATATAGTCCGATCCTGCTTAAGGATGCATCTCTTGTCATAGCAAATACAAATAAACGTAGAACACTAGCGGATTCAAAATATAATGAACGACGTTCTGAATGTGAGCGTGCTCTAGAGGATTTACAAAAGGAGCTTCCAATTCAATCATTAGGAGATTTAACACCAGAGCAATTTGAGGGCAATAGCCATTTCATTCGTAATGACATTGATCGAAAGCGTGCAAAGCATGCTGTTTATGAAAATGCGCGTACCATTCAAGCGGTAGAGAAGCTCCAAGAAGGAGATATAGCGAGCTTTGGGAAGCTAATGTGTGATTCTCATACTTCGTTAAGAGATGACTATGAAGTAACAGGTTTTGAATTAGATACATTGGTTGAAGCTGCGATGAATCAGTCTGGTGTCATTGGTTCGCGAATGACTGGAGCAGGCTTTGGTGGTTGTACAGTATCAATTGTTGAAAATGATAAGATAGAGGCGTTTATTGAAGAAGTAGGAAAAAGCTACAATGAAAAAACAGGCTTAACAGCCGAATTTTATGTAGCCAATGTAGGCGATGGCGCAAAAGAGATAAAATGATAAATTGGAGGTAAAAGCATGGCAGTATTAGTATGTGGTGGAGCAGGTTATATCGGAAGTCACACAGTATCAGAGCTTTTAGATCGTAATGAAGAGGTTATTGTTGTTGATAATCTTCAAAAAGGCCATAAACCAGCTGTTTTAGAAGGTGCAAAGCTTTATTCAGGGGATTTACGTGATGAAGTTTTCCTAAAAAATGTTTTTAAAGAAAATGAGATTGAAGCAGTCATTCATTTTGCAGCAGATTCACTTGTTGGTGAAAGTGTTGAGAAGCCTCTTCAATACTATGATAACAATGTATATGGAACAATGTGTCTTTTAAAGGTCATGACAGAATTCGGTGTTAAGAAAATTGTCTTTTCTTCAACAGCAGCAACTTATGGAGAGGCAGAAAATATTCCAATTTTAGAAACTGACCCAACTGTTCCAACAAATCCATATGGAGAAACAAAACTTGCCGTTGAAAAAATGCTGAAATGGAGTCAGCAAGCATATGGACTGAATTATGTTGTTCTTCGATACTTTAATGTTGCTGGTGCACATATGGAAGGAAAGCTTGGGGAAGATCATCAGCCTGAAACACATTTAATCCCGATCATTTTACAAGTAGCACTAGGAGATCGCGAAAAAATCATGATTTTCGGTGATGATTATAACACAGTTGACGGTACTTGTATTCGTGATTATATTCACGTAACAGACTTGGCTGATGCGCATATCTTAGCAATCGATAAGCTTCGTAAAGATAACGAAAGTGCTACCTATAACCTAGGGAATGGAAATGGCTTTTCTGTTAAAGAAGTCATCGAGACAGCAAGAAAGGTAACAGGTCATCCAATTCCAGCAGAAGTAGCACCTCGTCGTGCAGGCGATCCAGCAATCTTAATCGCTTCATCTGAAAAAGCAATCAATGAGCTTGGCTGGAAACCGAAATATGCTGATCTTCACACGATGATTGAGAGTGCTTGGAACTGGTTCCAAAAGCATCCAAGCGGTTACGAAAAATAAGGTTATACTAAAAAAGGGAATAGCGGGTATATTGTTAATACTTGCTATTTCCAAATTTTTGAAGATAAGGCTCTGTTAAAGCTCACTATTGATTTTGGCACTTTGTTGATTGGAACGTATACGTGAGACTCCTGCGGGAGGCTCACGGACCGCCCGAGAAAAGCGAACGCCTGCAGCGGAAATCAACAACCAAGTATAACAGAACCAAAGATGAAAAAGCTCATGCTTGTAAATGCCACGAGGGGATGATTATATGTCTATCAATATATATCTAGAAATCGAACGACTGCTGCAATTCGGACGTAAAAAGCAACTCATTTCAGAGTGGGACGTAGATTTAACTCGTAACAAGCTTCTAGAAGTTTTACAATTAAATGATTTTAAAGCGGTTACGGTAGAAGACGAGGAGCTTTCCTCACCTGTTCCTATATTAGAGAATATTCTGGATTGGGCTGTCCTGAATGAACGTTTACTCGAAAACACTGTAACCTATCGTGATTTACTCGATACAAAGCTAATGGGATGTCTTGTTCAATCACAAGGTGAAATCATTCGAAACTTTCAAACGACTGTTGACCAATATGGACCAGAAAAAGCAACAGGGGCCTTTTACCAGTTTTCGCAAGATGTTCATTATATACGAACAGATCGTATCGCTAAAAATGAAAAATGGCTTGCTAAAACTGAATATGGTGACCTACAGATGACAATTAACTTGTCTAAACCTGAGAAGGACCCTGTTGCCATTGCAGCTGCTCGTAACTTACAAAAAAGTGAGTATCCAACATGTCTGCTTTGTAAGGAGAATGTGGGCTATGCTGGACGCCTAGATCACCCAGCAAGACAGAATCATCGCATTATCCCGGTAAGCTTAAATGATGAACAGTGGTTTTTTCAGTTTTCTCCGTATGTGTATTACAATGAACATGCGATTGTCTTTTCAGGAGAGCATAAACCGATGAAGATCTCCAAGGAAAGTTTTACGAAGCTACTTCATTTCGTTGAGCAGTATCCTCACTATTTTCTTGGTTCTAATGCTGATTTACCAATTGTAGGTGGCTCAATTTTAAGTCACGATCACTTCCAGGGTGGGCATCATACCTTTCCAATGGAGGTTGCAGAGGTTGAATACTCCTTCAAGCTAGACAAATATTCAAGCGTTGAGTTAGGAATTGTAAAATGGCCAATGTCTGTGTTGAGACTGCAAGGAACGAATCAGCAGGATCTGATCAATGCAGCAGATGAAATTTTGCAGGAATGGAAGAATTATAGTGATGAATCAGTTGAGATTTTAGCCTTTTCTGGGGAAACTCCGCATAATACAATTACTCCGATCGCAAGAAGAAGAGGAAATCTGTTTGAACTTGATTTAGTGCTACGTAATAACCGAACAAATGATGAACACCCATTTGGGATTTATCATCCACATCAAGAGGTTCATCATATTAAAAAAGAGAACATTGGTTTAATTGAGGTAATGGGCTTAGCTGTATTACCTGGCAGACTACTAGATGAACTAAAAAAATTAGCCGATGTCCTTGGTGAAGATAAGGAAATGTCTATTATTTTAGATGATCCTGACTTAAACAAACACTATGACTGGGCAACACGTATGAAAAAGAAATACCCAAATTTGGATCAAACAAATAGCTATCAACTATTGCTAGAAGAAGTAGGCCAAGTGTTTGCGACAATTTTGGAGCATGCCGGTGTATTTAAACGCGACAAATCAGGTCAACAAGGCTTTTTGCGTTTTATTGAAGAGCTTCAGAAAAAAATAAACTAAAGTGAATTTGCTAGTATAAGATAATTGTATAGTGGTGATAATGTTAGTAATCCCCCCCTAATCTTTATATAATGTATGGCCTCCTTACCTGTAAGGAGGCATTTTTTTGTCGTTTAGGAAATTATAAAATTCTTGAACTGTGGATAAGCGCACGACATCCAGCTCCAGCGCCCAGCGACTAGTGGACTCCCCTCACCTCTGTACGATAAGTCAACATCGACGCTTGCGCTTTTGTTCTTTAGGAAGAAAAATGGTTCAATCATACTGGAGCGCTTACATTTTATAGAGGGAAAAAGAAGTATAATTTTTACCTCTTTTCTCTTTATTTTGACGTAAGGATCATTTACAATAAAATTTATCTGTAAGAAACACTTACAAACTAATTGCAATTTCGTATAGTGTAGGGGGATCTAATGAATATCGAAAAAATGAGGAGAACCGAGGTTAGCTCATTACCTCTTGGGTTCGGTACATATATAAAAAAAATGAAGGGTGAAGCCACGTTTAAATCCAACTTAAACTATGTGGATTTAATGATTTCAGCAGTCGGTGGTCTTGTTGCGATGAGCATTATTAGTATGATTGCCATATCTCTTGGCTATCCTATGGTTCTTGGTCCAATTGGAGCTAGCTGTTTATTAATCTTCGGGGCACATAATGGTCCATTTTCACAACCACGACATATCATCGGTGGTCATTTCATTGCAACCTTTGCATCTCTTGCGATATGGGATATGTTCGGTCGGAGTTTTTTGACTATTGGGATAACTTTAGCTGTCGCGATTATCATAATGTTCTTAACGAACACGATTCATCCTCCAGCTGCGGCAAGTGCTATTGTCGCAATAAATACTGGAGCAGGCTGGGGATTAATGCTAAGTATTTTATTGTGTAGTGTACTTTTAGTCTTAATGTCCTTACTTTATAATAATTTATTTCAATCAAGACAATATCCTAAGCACTGGATATAAGAAAGGCTGCCTAATGGCAGCCTTAACTCTAGCAAAAAAAATAAAACTCTAGTACTGTGGATAGTCGCTTTGACATCCAGCTCCAGCGCCTAGACCCTCTTGGTTCTACAGCCACTCATGAATTGAAGGTAAAAAACACCTTCTATTCATGAGCGTCTTATTTGCCCGAGGCTGTTCAAGGCGCTTGCGCTTTTGTTCATTACTGTGTAACAATAACAACCTTACCTTCGTCCAATTCTTCCTCAAGTCGCATAGCTTCAGTATCGCTAACACCTAATGATGTCATTCTTGCACGAAGCTCGTCACCACGTGAACGGAACGCATTCGCCATCTTATCAAAAAGACCTTCTTCTTTTAAGCCGATATTATTTGTGTCCGTATTCTCTGTTAAATGCTTGGAGCGAGTTGTATCATGAGCAAATAAATAGATGTCATCCTTTGTAAATCCTTGAACTTCTAAGTTTCTAATTGTTTCTGTAGCATGTACACCATTTTCAACAACATATGTTTTCATGATCTTTTCATCTCCTTTTTGTTGATAGTTTGATAATACCCTCCTGTTTTAACAGAAAACCTTGTGAAGAAAAAATGAGAAGAAAGTCATATGTAATCTTTTCCTATAAAAACTGCTATTCACTTTGTTAAAATAAAGATAGACCTGAGGTGATACTTATGAAAATATCAATTGTCATTGCAACCTATAATAGGATAACAGAACTAGCAGAGCTTCTAGAATCGATCCATAAGCAAACTGTTGCACCGTATGAAATTATTATCGTAAATGATGCAGGAGAAACGATCACACCATTAGTCGAGTTATATAAGGAAATGCCGATTAAGGCGATTGAGCTAGAGGAAAATGTTAAGCATGTTCACGCTAGAAATATTGGTGTAAATTATGTAACAGGTGATGTAATTATGCTCTGTGATGACGATGATTTCTTAACAGAAAACCATATCAAGCAAATACAAAATGAACTAAAGACCGCAGACTTTGTTTATTCTGATGCAGAAATTGTCAGCTTTGAAACGAAAAAGAATATGCGTTTTCCTTTGGCTAGACGTACATTCGCATATCATTATGATCTCCAAGCGATGAGGGAATTTTCAACCTATATTCCATCAGGCAGTGCTTATAAGAAAGAACTCCATGATCAAATTGGTTTATTTGACCCTGAGGTGCATAACTATTGGGATTGGGACTTTTTCTTACGAGCTGCTAAAGTATGTCGTGTCAAAAGAATGCCGATAGCAAGTGTCATCTATGCATTTGCCGAAAATGGAAATAATCAATCAGCAGACCTAACCAATAACAGAAAATACTATTTAGACAAATTATGTGATAAGCATCAATTAGGAGACTTACCGACGAAAAACTTTTTTGTGCTTTTAGAAGAGCCTGCAATGAAGGAACGTGAAGCAGACACAGAGATTGTTTGGGATGGCAAACCTCTTCGTTCACGAATAGTAGAACAGGAGTGAAACAGGTGAAGCAATTAGTAAAGAATGATTGGTCAAACTTATTAAATGATCAATTTGAACAACCATATTTTAAACAACTCACACAATTTTTACACGAACAATATAACGAAGAAACCGTTTTTCCAAATCGTGAGCATATTTTCGAAGCGTTGAATAAAACTCCTTATGAGGCTGTAAAAGCAGTTATATTGGGACAAGATCCATACCATGGTGACGGACAAGCTCAGGGCTTAAGCTTTTCTGTTCAGCCAGATGTAAAGCTTCCCCCCTCACTTCGGAATATTTTTATTGAGCTCCAAGAAGATATAAGCTGTAATCCACCTGCGAATGGTTCATTATTAAAATGGGCAAATGAAGGTGTATTGTTATTAAACACAGTACTAACTGTTAAAAAAGGTGTAGCTAATTCCCATAAAGGTCAAGGCTGGGAACAATTCACAGATGAAATCATCAAACGATTGAACAAGCGTGAACAACCGATTGTTTTTATTTTATGGGGAAAACATGCTGGGGAGAAGAAGCGATTTATTACATCGCCTCAACATCTAATAATCGAGTCTCCACATCCTAGCCCATTCTCAGCTAGAAAAGGTTTTTTTGGAAGTAAACCATTCTCTAAAACAAATGATTATTTAAAACAGTGTAAAGTGAAAGAAATTGATTGGTGCTTAGATGAGAGTTAGTTTTTCATAAAGGAGTTAAAAAATAAGTGAAAGAGGCAACAGTAAATTGCATAAAGTGTAAGCATTTTTATGTCACATGGGACGCCAAGTTTCCCAATGGTTGTCGTGCATACGGATTTAAATCAGCAAGTAGACCAGCCATTATGGTAATGAAATCCTCAGGTATCACCTGCCTTAAATATGAACAGAAGTCAAATAAGCCTTAAACCGGAGGAGGTACTAACATTGAATATTCATGTGTCAAAGCTCCTTCAAAAAATGGAGGAAGAGCTAGATAAAGCGAAAAAAAGCGATACAGATAAAGAATTGAGAGAAAAGCTAGTTGTGATCAAATCTCTATGTGAAGTTATACTGGATGAAAAGTCGAGTTCTTTAAACATACCTTCACCTACTTCAAATGAAATTAATCAAGCAGAGCTTCAAAAAATGATGGGAAATATGTCAACAGCTGTTAAACAACAACCGACAATTTCATCTACACCATTCAAGGAAAGTGATGCAAACGGTGATTCACTTTTTGATTTTTAAGTTCCTGGAATAATCGTGTTGCCATAACATAGGCAAACGCTCCAAAGAAATCCATCATATTATAACCTAATCAGGACACAATGATAGTAAATATTCATTGGAGGTTATTAATATGGCATACGATGATTTGTTTAATATGGGGAGAGGTAGATTTGATATGGGTTTGTTTAATGACCAGTCAAATACAAAACTATCCCATGACAGATATGATGTTTATGTAAACCAGGACTACATTGGTCAAAAGTATTTATTAAGTGCACAGGAATCTGTCCAAGATATTGACGATTTTTTAAGGAACGAAGGCTATAGCAACTTTCAATCATATTTAGATGGTGACCATTATTATATTAAAGCAGTCAATAACGAGCACGATGTAGCAAATGTATTGAAGGTTTATTTACAAAATCGGTAGGAGCCATGTGATGTGGCTCTTTTTCTGTTCGAAAAAGTAGTGATTCAAAAGTGAAGAAGAGTGGTTCAAACCTCAGTCTTAATGATTCAAAAACATAAAAGAGTGGTTTAATTAACGAAGAAAGTGGTTCAATTCTCATTAATAGTGGTTCAATAGCAAGATAAAACAATCCAATTCCCAGAAAAAAAGCTTCCAACCAAATCATCTCGCTGTTGCAAAATCCTCAATGGTTAATAAATCGTCAAAAATACCTCAATTAAACAAGTTGAAAAGACAAAATAGTAGGGTAAGATGGAAGAGGAACAAATAAGGGAGGTAGGATAGATATGAAGCTTTTTCTTATTTTAGGAGCGATTAATGCTTTTTTAGCTGTTGCATTAGGGGCATTTGGTGCACATGGATTAGAGGGAAAAATACCCGAAAAGTACATAAAGACGTGGCAAACCGGTGTAACCTATCAAATGTTTCACGCAGGTGGATTATTTGTGATCGCCTTTTTAGTAGACAAATTGTCCAATGTTGGATTATTAACAACAGCGGGATGGTTGTTTTTAGTGGGGATCATTCTATTTTCAGGTAGCTTATATGTGTTAAGTGTGACACAAATTAGTGTTTTAGGAGCAATTACTCCTTTAGGTGGTCTCGCTTTTTTAGCTGGCTGGATTTTATTAGGATATGTCGCTATTCGATTTCTATAAAAGGGTTGAGGCTGACTCTAAAAGTCAGCCATCCTTTGAATGTTATCTTGGTGAATATGAAACTAAGCCTTGAATATCGTAATTTAATTCTTCATCAAATGTTACATAATCTAAATAAACCATTAATAATAAATAACGCATTCCAGTCTGAGGGTCGCTGAGGATGATATGATCACGACCTGCTGCCTCGATTACACCTTTAAACACCTTTGCATTCCACTCACGATTGTTTTCAAACGTCATATAAACAGTTGCCACTTTTCCGCGATTCAAACGTAAAATATTTTCAATATACGATTCTTCAATTGGTAGCATGCCAGGGATATTTTGAGATGGTGCTTGTTGTTGTGGCATTGGAGGTACTTGTAAACCAGGTTGAGCAAATTGACCTGGATATTGATATGTAGGATATGGTTGATATCCTGCACCTTGCTGCATTTGCATTGGTTGACCTGCTTGAGCTCCTTGAACACCTGGCATCCCCTGCATCCCCTGCATGTCATAGCCATAAGGTTGACCTTGAACTTTTTTTGCCATACTAGATTACCCTCCTCAAAAAGTTAGTAAACAACTGGACAATCAGATTGATTCTGCGAATAGAAGCAATCTGATTTATACCGGCCTGCATTCGATTGATTAAACCATTGTGCAGGACAATCTCCTGCAGGGAAAAACTATAAAGAATATTTTCGCGGAATGATGTCTTTGTCCCTAAATACACTTCCTTGAAAAATCGACTTCACTTTGCCTTGCTCCTTGATAAAAGATAGCCCTAGGGACTCCTTAAATCATTCTTTGCTCATTCATAGGTATGTAAAGGACAAACAACTTATGACTTTAATGAAAAAATAATCCATCGGAGGAATAAAATGCGGACAATAATATTTGAAGAAATAACAGATGAAAAGCTTACAATTGTTCAAGAAATTGTTCATTCTAATAACAGTTATAATCTTCTAGAAAATGGTCGAGAAACGCGAACAACCGAAGAGCTGAAAGAGGAGTTTCTAAATTCAAAAACAAAAAGCATGTTAATTAAATTAGACAATAGTTATATTGGAGTCATAGATTATTTGGATGAAAACCCAAAGGATGGCTTCCCTTGGTTAGGGCTGTTAATGATCCATAGAGATCAACAGGGAAAAGGTTATGCAAAGCTAGCATATGCTAAATATGAAGGTGAACTTCTACACACAGGTAAATCTGATGTACGTTTAGGGGTTTTAAAGGGAAATGCTAAAGCAAAGCAATTTTGGGAATCAGTAGGCTTTACTTATTATGAAACAAAGCGATTCAAGGATAATAAAGAAGTAGATTGTTATCAGAAGGTAATATTGAAATAGAAAAAACTGACTGTACCGTGTAAGCCTCTTTAGAATAAGGTTTATTGGTAGAGTCAGTTTTTAATTAAGGCTCTTTTCTAAGAGATTGTTGCTTTAAACCGAAAGCCTTAATTTTTATACTTAATTAACATAAAAGAAAGAATGCAGTTTAGAAGTACTTAAAAGGTTTCCGACAAAGAATGAACCAAATTCTCCGTAGCGAGCACTTACTTCATCAAAGCGCATTTCATAAACAAGCTTTTTAAATTGAAGAACATCGTCTGAGAAAAGAGTTACTCCCCATTCATAATCGTCAAAGCCAACTGAACCAGTAATAATCTGCTTCACTTTTCCAGCATAAGAACGACCGATTAGTCCGTGACTCTTCATTAAGCTACGGCGCTCATCCATTGAAAGAGAGTACCAATTGTCATTTCCTTGACGGCGTTTATCCATTGGATAGAAGCAAGAGTATTTAGATTGTGGCAGCTTTGGATACAATCTTGAGCGAACATGTGGGTTTTGGTATGGATCTTCATTGCTTTCCCCAGCCAAATAATTGCTTAGCTCGACAACAGAAACATATGAATAGGTAGGAATCGCATATTCAGCAAGCTTCGTTTTGTTAAACTCAAGCTCGATTTCATTAAGTTCCTCCATTGTTGGGCGTAGGATCATTAACATGAAGTCTGCCTTTTGACCAACAATTGAATAAAGAGTATGGCTTCCTTGCTCAGCATCCTCTGCTACATTCCACTTTTCAAGAAGTCCTAAAAATTCATGGATGGCAGCTTGACGCTCATCACTTGTTAAAAGCTTCCATGCTGACCAATCAATTGAACGGAAATCATGTAAACAATACCAACCATCTAGTGTTTGTGCTGCTTCACTCATATATATTCACTCCTATTTTGTAATTCGTTATGTACACTTTAACTATATCATAGTTTGTCCAACCAACCATGTGAATAAAACTTGAAAATTATCAGGTTAGATTTTGAGAAAAGGAGTATATTAACAAATTAGAATGACTTGTGAAAAGGTACCTTAATTTAGTATTGTGAATTTTTAGTTTATTTTGAAATTAAAAACTTTTAACGTGTAAGCGTTGTTACCCTGTGGAAATGTTTGAAATTAGTAATAAGTAGAGTATCCTAGTTGTAGAAGGAATAATATTCCCATTCAAGGAGGTTTTTTTGTGTCAGATTTATTTTCAACATTAAAAGAAAAAGTGAGCGGACAACAGATTAAAATTGTTTTCCCAGAAGGATTAGACGAGCGGATTTTAACTGCTGTTAGTAGATTAGCTAGTGAAGGTATCCTTCAACCAATTTTGATCGGAAACCAACAAGAAGTAACAAATAAAGCAAAAGAATTAAACGTAACATTAGATGGTGTGGAGATATATGATCCACATAGCTATGCTGAAATAGACCAGCTTGTTGCTGCATTTGTTGAACGACGTAAAGGGAAAGCAACAGAAGAGGATGCACGTAAAATTCTCTTAGATGAAAATTATTTCGGGACAATGCTAGTTCATCTTGAAAAAGCCCAGGGCCTTGTGAGTGGTGCTGCACACTCTACAGCAGATACAGTACGCCCTGCTCTACAAATCATTAAAACAAAAGAAGGAATTAAAAAGACTTCTGGCGTCTTCATTATGGTTCGTGATGATGAGAAATATGTATTTGCTGACTGTGCCATCAATATCGCACCAGATAGTCAAGATCTTGCTGAAATCGCCATTGCTAGTGCAGAAACAGCGAACATGTTTAATATTGACCCACGTGTTGCATTACTAAGCTTTTCAACGAAAGGTTCAGCGAAATCTCCTGAAACAGAAAAAGTTGCCCAAGCTGTCCAAATTGCAAAAGAGCTTAATCCAAGCTTAGTATTAGACGGAGAATTCCAATTTGATGCGGCGTTTGTACCTTCAGTCGCTGAAAAGAAAGCACCAGGCTCTGTTATAAAAGGTGATGCAAATGTATTCGTCTTCCCAAGCCTTGAAGCAGGAAACATCGGCTACAAAATTGCGCAGCGTTTAGGTAATTTTGAAGCAGTTGGTCCAATCCTACAGGGTTTAAATAAGCCTGTTAATGATTTATCACGTGGTTGTAATGCTGAAGATGTTTATAAATTAGCATTGATTACTGCTGCTCAAGCTTAATGGCAAAAGAGAGTGCCTCAAAACCAAAGGTTCAGCCCCCCAACACAATATATAGCTCCTTAACATTTTTTAACGATATATGTGATTGTTGGGAGGTGTCAGACCTTTTTGAGTCACCCTCTTATTTTTATTTTGATGGGTTTTCTTTGAATCCAAAATCCGTGATTGATATGTTCACATTATATTTGATTGGGATCTTGCTAAATGTTTTGTCCCAATCCTTTTTGCGTTTTTTCCATAGTTTAGGATGTTTTATTCTTAATTGGTTTCCGAAGCCGGCGACGTCAACTTTGTAATCATTTTGCATTTTATTTAATGCAAGATTTACAAGTCGATTCACTTCTTTTTCGGTGGATCTTTCAGCAAATTTTAAAAATGCTTGTTTAGATAATTTCTTTGAAACCACCCAATTTTCAGAGATTCGCCCAGTAGATTCAATGTTGACATCAAAAGAGATGTTATTTCCATCAACATGAGGTATGATTTTGCTTTTCATTGTCGTTACCTCGTACATGATTGGCTGACTTGTCTCTTTGTCTAAGCTTTTAACTATTCCGCCTTTTCCTTTTCCGGTTAGCCAGGTTAAGCCGTCCAATTCATCTTCATTAAAAAAACCTAGCAGCTTTTTAGTCTTTCCTTCAATAACAGCTGCTCCAGAAAATTTTACTTCTCCATTTGCTGAAATCACATTTTGCAAAAGAAAACTGTTGCCGGAATTCATTGTTCCTTCTATTTTTGCAAGGGTTATAGGAGGCAATATCCTTGTTGTTTTATATCCATTAGCTGAAATTCCTAGCAATCGAAACGATGGAATATCGACTGTATCTTTTGATTCAAGAGTTTGACTGGCTTGCCCTTTACTAATGAGCACAAGGCAGCTAGGTCTAATTTCATTATCCCGGAAAAATTGATCAAGTAATTGTTCCAAACTATGTTTGCTTGCAAGATCCTCTCCGATAACGATGACTTTTAGATGGGGACTGAACATGGGAGTATTCCTTCTCAAAGAAAATTCCCGAGTCATTTGATGTACGGAATCACCTGTTTCGGAGATATTCTCATATGGCTTTAGTTGTATTCCTTCTCCATTGCTCGCTGACTCTGTACTTTGTAGGTTTGCGAACTGATAGGTTAGCTTTATACAATCTCCTTTAAAGTATTCTCCTCCATATTCCCTAAAATCTTTTTCAATTGGTGGCTCTTTCCCTACATCTAATGCAAGACCTATACTTAAGCCTAAATCTTCAATTTCATTGCTGTTCCAGCATCCTGCTAGGAAAAGGAGCAATAGGACAGGAAGCGAAACCAAAAGGATTTCTGCATTTTTAAGGCTTTGCATCATGCTTTTCCCCCATCTTGTTTCAAGAAATGATTAAAAAATCGTGTCACATTTATTGTTTGATCGATCATCTGCTTATCTCTGATGTTCCATAGTCTGTTATCGTGATGTTCACGGTTGATTTGATCTGAACCTCACTAAATGTTTTATCCCAATCCATTTTAATGTTTTCCCATAATTTAGGATTTTTTATTCTTAATTGGTTTCCAAAGCCGGCTACATCGACTTGGTAATCTTCTTGCATTTTCTTTATGACAAGATTCACTAATCGATTGATTTCATCTTCAGTGGATTTTTCAGCCTTTTTTATAAATGTCTTCTCAGGTGTTTTCTCGGAAGTCACCCAATTTTCAGAGATGCGTCCTTCAGATTCAATATTGACATCGAAAGAGATGTTGCTTCCCTTAACATGAGGGATGATTTTGCTTTTCATTGACTCTATCTCGTATAAGATTGGCTGTTTTGTTTCTACATCGAAGGTTTTAACCAAACCACCTTTTCCCTTTCCGGTTAACCATGTTAAACCATCCAATTCTTCTTCATTCAAAAAACCAAGAAGCATCTTAGTCTTTCCTTCAATGACAGCCGCTCCTGCAAACTTTACTTCTCCACTTGAAGAGATGACATTTTGCAACAGAAAACTGGATCCAGATTGCATCTTGCTCGTTAATTTAGCAAGTGACAATGGGGGCAAAATCCTTGATGTTCGATATTCATTATCTACGATCCCAATCAAACGAAATGCGGGAATCTCAGTTGTATCATTTGATTCTAGTGTTTTGCTAGCTAGTCCCTTGCTAATAAGCACAAGGCAGCTTGGTCTAAAATCGTTATCACGTAGAGGAAAATCCAGTAATTGCTCTAAACTATATAATCGAACAAGCTCCTCATTGATAACAATCACTTTTAAGTGGTGGCCAATCGGGGGAGCATCTCTTCTCAATGATATTTCACGTACTGATTGAATGAGTGAATCACCAGTTTCAGAAATATTCTTATAAGGTTTTTGATTTGAGCCTCCACCTTTGCTAGCCTGTTCTGATGATGGTGGTGTAGCAATCTGATAGGTTGATGTAATCAGATCCTTTTTCGAATATCCCCCTCCTTGTTTTTTTAGCTCCTCCTCAATTGGTGACTCTGTTGCTATATCTAGCGCCAAACCGGATACGATGCCTAGGTCTTCAATTTCAAGGTTGCTCCAGCATCCAGTAAGGAGGAGAAGTAAAAATGTCGGCCAAACCAAAAGGAACCGCAGATCATGACGTATATTCATGATTTTTTCCCTCTCAATCGAGAAGCCAAGAGGAGAAGCATAGGAAGTAAGCCAAATAAATACAAGGCAATATTACCTAAGATATCCCCAAATTTAAACAGGTCGTTGATGTTTTTTGGAACCATGGCAATGAGATAAATAATGGGAAGCAAGCCGTAGATAAATCGATGAATATTTTTTTTTGAGAGCTGAGCAAGCCCTAAAGAAGCAGCGTAGTATGTAATTGTGAAGGTGGAAAATATTTGCATAATCCAAATCACTAACAACAACGACTCAAATCGCTCAAAGATCAAACCAGGGATTTCAAAACTACGAATAAGGTCAATGGATGGCCAGGTCCTTGTAATCACTCCATCAACGGATAACGCACCGATAACCATCACAACTGTGATCATATAAAAGGCTATAGGGATTGAAACACCAATCAGAACGGCTTTCACTGCTTTTTTTGGATGTTTCATAAACGCTGTTAGGAGCAGCATGATTTCAGGGCCAATGAATGCGAGAGATGTTGTCTTTATCCCTTTTAATACCGGCATAATTCCTAACCCTAATACCGGGCGTAAATTATTTAGTTCAAATAGTTTGAAACTCATCAAGGAAACCAGCAAAAAAATGATCACGGTAATTGGGAAAATAATTTCAAATAGACGAGCAATTGGATTAATACCTCCCAATATCAAATAGAGACCCACCCACATGAAGGGCATGATAATCGCCCAGGTAGGAGTGCCTTCTAACAACATGTAACCTGTGACTTCTGCTAGGGCTCTGACTTCAAATGCCGAAAGAGAAAAAAAGTAAACGATTAAAATCAGACAAAGGAATCCTCCTGCCCATTTTCCTATAATCTCCTGACTGTATTGATAAAACGTTTTTTCGGGAAATTGTTGACTTAATTTCACGATGATTACCCCTGCGATCATTGCGATCAGCCCGCCTATGAGAACGCTAATCCAAACATCTGGTGTTTTTACCTTCTCCACAGAGGTTCTTGGCAGGGTGAGAATCCCGGTAGCAAGTATATAATTAATGACGACGACAGCTGCTTGCGAAGTGGTAATTCGATCATTAGGACTGAGATTCATCCTTGCTTCACTTCCTTTCGTAGAAGGCTATCCTTTGCGTATTGGATCTTTTCCATTCAACATTTTTGGACGACGTTTCATCATTTGAAGCGGCATGCGAACCATAAAATCTTTCCAATCACTTATTTGATAAGGTACTGCAGGACTTACATAAGGAACGCCGAAGCTTTTCAATTTCACTAAATGACTGCATAGGAGGAGAAAAAACAGAATGACACCGTACAATCCAAACAATGCAGCACTAAACATTGCTACAAAGCGAAGAATACGCAATGAAATACCGGCACTATAATTAGGAAGGGCAAAGGAGGATATAGCTGTTATTGCCACAACGATAACCATAATATTGCTGACAATCCCAGCTTGTACCGCCGCTTCTCCAATAATCAGTCCGCCAACAATTCCCATAGCTGGTCCAATCGGTTTAGGCAAGCGTAGTCCTGCTTCCCTTAAGATTTCAATAGCTATTTCCATGAGCAGTGCCTCGATTAAGGAAGGGAATGGGACACCTTCTCTAGAACCTATAATCGAAATGGCTAACTTGGTTGGAATCAATCCTGGATGAAAGGAGATAAAAGATATATATAATGCAGGAGCAAACAACGTAACCATAGCTGCACCAAATCGTAATAGCCGTAAAAGGGTTCCTGGAATCCATCGTTCATAATAATCTTCTGGCGATTGCAAAAGCATGCTGAATGTAACCGGAGCGATCAAAGCGAATGGTGTCCCATCTAACAGGATTGCTACTCGCCCCTCCATCATTGCACTGATTACACGGTCAGGACGTTCCGTACTTTGTACCTGGGAAAAGGGACTAAGATAATTATCTTCGATCAACTGCTCTATATAACCTGATTCAGGTACATCATCTATATCTATTTTCTTAATTCTTTTGATTACCTCATCTACTAATTCTAAGTCCGTAATCTCTTTCATATAGGCGATGACAAGCTCTTTTTTTTCTCGCTTTCCTACTTTGAATTTCGTTAATGTTAAGTTTCCATTCTCACCGCTTCTTCTTAATAGGGCAGTGTTATCGGATAAAGATTCAGTGAATCCGACCCTTGGACCTCTGACTAATGCCTCTGTTAATGGCTCGTTAATATCACGAGTTTTCCCTTTTGTCGTGCCAAGGATAAAGGCATCAGGGGAACCATCAATTAAAAGTGCGGTTGAACCTGTAAATACCTTTGTCACTATTTCTTTTACGTGATTGACTACTTTAACTTCACTAATGGAAAGAACTTGATTTACGATAAATTCATGTGAAAGTGTACCTTTCACATGAGGAGTTTCCTCTTTAAACTCTTCGCAAAAATCTAGCATCAATGATTTCATAAGATGTTTGTCGATGAGATCTCTATCTGACAAACCATCAACAAAAATGATTGCAGCCCGAATTCCTGTACGCCCTAAGTTTAACTCACGAACATGTACATCTGAGTTAGCGACGATTTCTTGCTTGACAAGCTCTAGGTCCACCTTGAAATCGCCAGTCATTTGGTCTGTTGAATCCTGAAAAAGGTTAGAATTTTGC
Organism: Metabacillus bambusae; assembly: GCF_017497975.1. Lineage (GTDB taxonomy): Bacteria > Bacillota > Bacilli > Bacillales > Bacillaceae > Metabacillus > Metabacillus bambusae. Next base: position 177,688 of record NZ_JAGDEL010000009.1, read on the forward strand.
TCATTTTTACTTTGAATGGAAGGATGTTGTCTTTGATTTTTCTTTGATGTCCATTTCATCTTCATCACTCTTCCTCTAAAGTACGGGCCCATTTAAAAAATCTTGAGATCGCAAACGGAACGAAAAATGCGATAAATCCTTGAAGAAAAACTTTCCAGTCTGGAAGATAGGAATATACCATTTTCCACATATTAATAATCACCCTTTTAGTAAGTCATACTCCAAATTCTGCAGGTGCCGATGTAGAGTGAAGCTCCAATTTCATTAAAGACTGAAGATTCTTCCATTATTATTTGCTCGACACTGTGTGTGTATGCAGAATATTACGCAATGAACCTGGTGTAGTAATAATATTTTTTATCATGTCAGCATTAAGTACAAACAATCGATCAAAACTTGTTAGAAGTTTGATTGCTTTGCTTTTTCCATTCTTTAAAGCCTTTTCCACAATCCTGAAAGTGATATAATGAAAGGGAAAAATGTTAATTTCAAGGGAGTAATACATAGTATGGACCTTTCAACAACAGCCTCTTTAATCAATCAACCTGAATGGAGAATTATCGACCAATCTAGTCTTGGACCTCAATTTGAGGCTAAGCACTCATTTGCAATTGATGATACATTATGTGCAAGTGTTGGAAAGCAGGAATCACCAGCAACTGCGAGAACATGGGTGCATCATAATACAATCGTGCTTGGGATTCAGGATACGAAGCTGCCATATTTAGAGGATGGAGTAAATTTTTTAAAAAACATGGGCTATCACGTCATCGTAAGAAACTCTGGTGGACTTGCCGTTGTATTGGACAAGGATGTGTTAAACATTTCTCTCATTTTTCCTGATCGTGATAAGGGCATCGACATTAATCGTGGGTATGATGCGATGCTGGATTTAATAAAACGTATGTTAAAGGAAAATGGCAGTCAGGTTGAAGCACGTGAAATTGTTGGATCTTATTGTCCTGGAAGCTATGATCTAAGTATTAATGGGAAGAAGTTTGCTGGTATTTCACAACGCCGACTTCAAAGGGGAATTGCGGTTCAAATCTATCTTTGTGTGACAGGAAGTGGTGAAGGCCGCGCTGATTTGATCCGTCAATTTTATGAAATATCCTTGAAAAAGGAACAAACAAAGTTTATCTTTCCAAAGATAGAACCTGAAACGATGTCATCATTAAGTGATTTACTGGGAATTGAACTTACCGTTGAAAAGCTTTTATTTGAGCTATTAACAACATTAAAGCAGCATAGTCAGCAGTTGCTGTCATCATCATTGACCGCCCAAGAGCAGCAAACATTTCAGCAATATTTAGTAAGAATGAATGATCGAAATGACAAAGTCTTTTTAAAGAGCGCTAAATAAGACTGTGACTAGAGGGATTTTATATGAGTAAAGTTGAAGTGATTGTTTTAAATCAAGAAGATGCAAAAATTGCTGAGGCGTATGGAGCGGATCGATTAGAATTGGTTTCAGCCATTAGTGAAGGTGGATTAACCCCGAGCTATGGAGCAATTAAGCGAGTCGTAAACAGTGTTAGTATTCCTGTTATGGTGATGATTCGTCCTCATAGTTATTCCTTTGTCTATCAGAAGGAAGAATGGGAGATGATGGTTGAAGACATTAAAGTTGCTCGAGAACTAGGTGCTGCAGGGATTGTTTTCGGTGCACTAACTGATGAGAAATTAGTAGATTATGATATTCTTCAAACGGTGATAGAAGAAGCTAACGGATTGTCCATTACATTTCACCGTGCCATTGATGAAACAAAGCCACTAGAAATATATACATCCCTTTGTGATTCACCTTTTAAGGTAAATCAAGTACTAACTTCAGGGGGAGCACCTAACGTAATGGAAGGATTAAATACGTTACGTAAATTGTTAGCGGACTCTGTAAACGGTTCGGAAAAGCCAATTATTATGCCTGGTTCAGGACTTGATCTAAACAATATCGAGTTCATTCATCGAACTCTGCAAGCGGGGCAATATCATTTTGGCTCAGGGGTGCGAGTTGGTAGAGATTTTCGTTATTCTATTGATGGAAAGATCCTTCAAGAGATTAAAAAGGTCGTTAATAGCTAAGCTTGATGTTAAAACTAAAGTAAACTAAAAATAAATTAACGTTGATTCTATAATTTACCGGAACTCCAATCACAAGATTATTAAGTCTTGTGCTTTTTTTATTGTTCAATTATAAAATTTTGTACTGTGGATAAGCACACGTCATCCAGCACCAAACATAAAGTATAAGGTTAATGCAGTATATTAACTCTTTTTTTGTAAAGGTTTACATATTGCTGATAGATTTACATATTTACGGTTTCTGTCTGCAATAGATATGATAGGTATCAGAGGTTTTTTATAGAGAATTTAATCCCGAGGAAGTCATTACAAGTACAGAACCAAAAATTGATATTCATTCAGTTGTATTTTCATCTTCTGGTGCAGAAACCAGATGTACTTGTACCAGTTGTTGAGCTTTTCTTAAAGGATTAGATTAATAATCTTTAAGTTTAATTTGGGCAGTTGGGTTTATCGAGCGGTGTCTGCATGAAGAGTGTAAAAGGATCCTAGCTCTATATGACCTGTCAATACATAAAAACACATTTTTACTGGAGACTGAAAGAACGGTTATGTTTGCAACAGATAAAATGGGAAATATCATCTCTGTTTACCGTCCTGATGAGGTTAAAATTATATGTTATTAAGGTATAATAGTATACTTATATGCCCGCAAATTGTGCACTACTAACCAAATATATGCTATACTTATGGTACATAAAGGAAATCGGCAGATGCCGGTTTCTTTTATGACCATTTCTTTAAAAGAAAAATTGAAAGCGCTTAATATAAGAAGTCATGCTGATATATCTTTAAATGGTGTCTTACTTAGCCATGAAACGGTACAACCATAACTGTATAGTGCAAATATTTTATCGATTTAGCTTTTTACTAAAACCCTTTTCAGAACCTTAAATTATTCCTAGTCCTCATTTTATCCTTTTCATTATATATATGTTCAAAATAGATTAGACAAAGATTAGGGGGTTGGGTTGTGTTACGTAATAGGATTAAATCTCGACTATTATATAAGTATATCGTCTCCTATCTACTTGTTTTTCTTGTTCCGTTTCTTATAATGAGTACAATTATTTATTATCATTCTGTAGCAAGTCTAAGGCAGGAAATTGAACAATCAAACATTAACAAATTAGAACAAGTAGAAAATCTAACAAATGAACGAATGAAAGAATTAGAAACACTTGCAGCAAGAATTTCATATGATCCTAGGCTTACTCCGTATATGATTAGTCATGGCTATTATAGTGGAGAAGCGATTGAGGAATTAAAAAAATATAAAGCAAATAGCTCGATTATTGAAGAACTATTTATCTATTATCATAATGATGAGAGGATCTATTCCACCAACGGCTCGTATTCATTAGAAGCTTTCATGAAAAAAAAATATCGATTTGTTGAATGGGGAAAAGAGGATCTCATTAGTGATTTACATACGAAAATACCATTTATAAAACCTATTAATAAAGTAGTGATTAATAATGAAAAATATAAGAATATGATCGCATATTTATTTCCAATTAGCCCCAACAGTCACAATCCTTATGGTACAGTTATGTATTTTATTGAGGAATCTACGATGACAGATCTAATTCAAAACATACTAGGCGAATATGAAGGTAATGTTTATATTTTCAATGAACATAATCAAGTTATTGCATCTTCCAATAATGATAGATCGATAAGTTCAAAACAATTAACGTCTCTTCCAAGTGATCTTTTCGGAGTAAATAATGTTGAATTGGATGGAAAAGAGTATTCGCTTGTGTCAGTTAATTCTGAGTTAAGCGGCTGGAAATTTATAGCATTGATGGATGCTGACCAGTTTTTTCAACGGTTAGACAATACGACAATCTTAATATTTGCCATATTGATTGCCTTATTAATAGCTGGATTTATATTAGCAGTATTACTTGGGAAATATCAATATAAGCCAATCCAAAATCTGTTTGAAATTACAAACAGGAACGGTAGGAAAAAAGTTGAGCTTGAAGGTGGAAATGAATTAGAAACCATTCGCAAGACGATAACACATGTATTTGAAGACCAACAGATTTTAAATGAAACGATGTATTTACAAAAGCCTTTCGCAAGAGATCAATTTCTAGTAAAGCTATTAAAAGGTGACCTTAGTAAAGGTGATGAAATAAAGGCATTGCTAAGTTCGTTAAATGTTCAAATGAAGGATGGCCATTATTTTGTAGCAATTGTTTACTTTGAAAAAGGTGCTTTTGTAGAGGATAATTTAGAGGAGCGGGAAAAACTCTTTAGCAGCCTATCGAATATTTCGCTTGCAAATGCAACAGCACACGGTATTGATTTGTTTTATAATGATGCAATAGCACTAATTGTCAGTATGAATAAACTAGAAGAAGAGGCGAATATTGAACGTCGAAAGCTAGTTCTACAGATTCAGAGATATATTCGAGAAACCTGCAATTTTGATCCTACAATTGGGGTGGGAGGGTTTTACGATGAAAAAAATTTGATAAACAGATCCTATATAGAGGCGCTCGCAACCTTAGAATATAAATTTGCAAAGCCTCAAGGTAGTGTGATCTATTTTGAGGAAATCAGTATTCTACCAGAACAGTCACTTGGTTACCCGATAGAAGAACAAATGAAACTTGTTCAAAGTTTAAAGCAAGGGGACCAAATTGTTGCTGCTGAAACATTACGCAACATGTTTTCAAATCTTGCTGATAAAGATTTGTCAATTCAGGTATTAAAGTGCATCTGCTTTGATATTATCAATTCGATAGTGAAAACAACGTCTGAAATGGGATTGAGTAAATATATTCGGGATTTTAAAGCAATAGCAGATTTCCATTCTATTGAACAATTGCACAAACAACTACACACGTTAATTTTAACAATATGTAAAGAGGTTGACGATAAGAAGGAAAGCCATAACGATAAACTGAGAAACGATATCTTGGACTATATTAGAGACAACTATAATAATTATGAACTATCTTTGGAAAGTTTAGCGCTTAAATTTCAACTATCTGTATCTTATGTTAGCCGCTTTATAAAAGGACAAACGGGTGTTACATTTACGCAATACTTACAGGATCTCCGTATGGAAGATGTAAAGAGGCAGTTAAAGGAGACTGATAAGTCAATTAAAGATATTGTCGTTCAAGTAGGGTATTTGGATGTTGCAAATTTCACACGAAAGTTTAAGAAGGTAGTAGGTGTAACACCTGGACAATATCGTAATTTAAACAGGTAATAGAATACACGTCTAAGGCCATGATTTTGATAAATCATGGCCTTTTTAATCGTCTAGGAAATTATAAAATGTACTGTGGCTAAGCGCTTGGCGTCCAGCTCCAGCGCCTAGCCCCTCTTGGGTCTACAGCCACTTAAGAATTGAAGGTAAAGAACACCTTCTATTCTTAAGCTTCTTATTTGCCCGAGGCTGTTCAAGGCACTTGCGCTTTTGTTCTTTAGGCAACTCGCACATACATTGTTGTTTAAAACACACTTAAAAGAAGAGTTATCGTGTAAACACGACATGGGGTACATATCATTGGTGGAAGTTTCACTTTATCATGAATTGTTAAGCCCTTGAAACACCACTACAAAGCCATTTCAGCGAAATGTAAAGGATGACATATCAAAGCAAGATTAACATATTGCTAGAGTGATTAAGCCTTTATTTTTAAGCGTATTTAATTCGATTTTTAGTATTTTGACAACGCTTAATGAAATAACATATTGATTACATCTAAAAGAAAGCGCTAACATTACGGTAGTTTCATATAAAAGCAGAAGGAGGGGTTATTGAATGAGTTCAAGCTCAAGTACGGCAACTTCCCCATTACAACAGAAAGAAAATGTTAATAAGGGTTTTACGAAACCCCATAAATTAGGACTAAAAAATCCTAGAAAACTAAAGAAGAGCAGAAAGATTCTACAAAACTGGCAACTTTACATATTCGTACTGCCAGCATTTTTATACTTTCTTATTTTTCATTATATTCCTATGTACGGAGTACAAATTGCATTTAAAAATTTCATTCCAACCTTAGGAATATGGGGAAGCGAATGGGTTGGATTTGAACATTTTACCCGATTTTTTGAATCGTATTATTTTTGGGATCTAATCAAAAATACCTTAGGGATTAGTGTCTACGAATTAATCGTTGGTTTTCCATTACCGATTATTTTAGCGTTGGCTTTAAATGAGGTTAAAGACAGTTTTTTTAAGCGGACTGTACAGACGGTTACATATGCACCTCATTTTATTTCGGTTGTTGTTATGTCAGGGATGATCATAGCGTTTCTTTCTCCTGCGACAGGTATAATAAACCACGGCATACAATTTTTGGGTTTTGAACCTATTGCATTTTTGAGTGATCCAGCTTGGTTTAAAACGGTATATGTATTATCTGGTGTATGGCAAAGTACGGGGTGGGGAACTATCATTTACCTTGCCGCCCTTGCAGGGGTGGATCCACAGCATCATGAAGCTGCAATAGTTGATGGTGCCACACGTTTTCAGCGTATCTGGCATATAAACATTCCAGCAATTGTTCCAACAATGATTATTTTGTTAATTATGAACGTTGGCAGTATTATGGCGCTTGGATTCGAGAAGATTTTACTATTGCAAAATCCTCTAAATCTTGAGTCCTCGAATGTGATTGCGACATTCGTTTATCAAGCAGGTTTATTAGACGCACAGTATAGTTTTGCATCGGCAGTTGGGCTGTTCAATGCTGTTATAAATGCTATCTTACTAATAACTGTAAACAAGATCGCGAAAAAGACTAGTGAGACAAGTCTATGGTAAGAGGGGGATTAGACTATGAATAGTTCAATACATGAAACGAAAACAGACAAAATATTTAAAGCATTTGTTTATATTTTTCTCTCAGGTGCATTAGTGATCGTACTTTATCCTTTGATTTATATTGTTAGTGCATCGATAAGTAATCCATCAGATGTTAACACAGGGGAAATGTGGCTTTTTCCAAAGGATATTACATTTGAAGGCTACAAATTAATTTTTGAAAATGGCGATATCTGGAGAGGGTATCTCAATACGATTTTTTATACTGTTTTAGGTACTTTCGTTAACTTAGCAGTGACAATTCCTGCTGCATACGCACTTTCGCGCAAAGATTTTGTTGGTAGAAATCTTCTTATGGGTATGTTTGTCCTGACGATGTTTTTTAGTGGGGGGCTAATTCCAACTTACTTAGTTGTAAAAAATTTAGGGCTTATTGACACAATTTGGGCGATGGTTCTACCAAATGCTGCTGCAGTATGGAACATCGTGATTGCGCGCGTGTTTTTCCAAACGTCTATACCAAAAGAATTGGAAGAGGCAGCAATCATTGATGGAGCCTCTAATTTTAAAATGTTTATCAAAATTATCTTACCATTATCAGCACCAATTATTGCAGTAATGGCATTATTCTATGGTGTTGGTCACTGGAATGGATATTTTAATGCATTAATCTATTTATCTGACAAAGAGATGTTCCCACTTCAATTAGTTTTAAGAGAAATACTTGTATTGCAGGAAATGTCATCTCAAAGTACAAATCTAACAGGCTCTATGGCAGAGGCGATTCATAGTAAGCAGCAACTTGCAGCTGTCATTAAGTATGGGGTAATGATTGTCTCTACACTTCCTATTATTATTGTTTATCCATTTTTACAACGTTATTTTGTGAAAGGCGTAATGATAGGCTCACTGAAAGGCTAGGTAGGATGGTCTTCTTTATAAAATGTATTGATTTAAGGGGGTGATCGTTTAAAATCTGCCATTTAAATCAAAGAATTATGGTTAAAAATGAAAGGGGATGCAAGGATGAAAAAAATACTAATACTGCTTTTAACAGCTATATTATTACTTACGGCATGCAGTTCGAAAGAAAAAGTAAGTAAAGAGCCTTCTAAAAGTGCAGAAGTGAATAAAGAAGGATTCCCAATTGTAGAAGAAGAAATAAAATTATCCATGATGGCACCTGGTACTGGTATGGCTGAATGGAAAGACATGCCTACTTTAAAGGAGTATGCAGAGAAAACAAAAATTAACTTTGAATATATTACTCCACCAATGAGTGATTTCCAGACTAAATTAAATCTAGCATTTGCTAGTGGAGATATTGCAGATGTTATTTATGCAGCAGGGTCAACGAATTTGACTCCTGGTATGGAAGTAGATTATGGAAAACAAGGAGTATTGGTACCTTTAGAAGATCTTATTAAAGAATATGCTCCTAATATACAAAAAATATTTGATGAAAACCCTGAAATTAAAAAATCCGTTACAACTGTTGATGGGCACATCTATTCACTACCTGCTATCAATATGCATCCGACATCTGGCTGGTATAGAGGTCCAATGTGGTTCAATGGTCAATGGCTAAAAGCATTAGGTGTGAAAGAATTACCTAAGACCACTGATGAACTATATGATTTATTAGTACGGTTTAAAACTGAAGATCCAAATGGAAATGGAAAAGCAGATGAAATTCCATTAACAGATGTAAAAATGGATAGCACACGTCCTTGGTTACTCGGTGCTTTTGGATTGAAAGAGTGGGGTATTGATGAAGTTGATGGAAAAGTAAGATATACGCCTATGACAGACAATTATAAAGAATATTTAACTTATATGAATAAACTTTTTGAAGAAGGACTATTAGATCCAGAGACGTTTTCACAATCTGATGAACAGAAAAAAGCAAAAGGACAAGCGAACCGGCTTGGATTATTCCCAGATTATTTCTCATTCTTTACTACTGGTGAAACACAAGAAGTAGCAATAAACAATCCAATGTTTCATCCTCTAACTAGTTCAGTTTCAGATGAGCCATTGTTCCCACGTAGTCCTGGAATAAGTAGGGGTGCTTTCGCTATCACAAGTAACAATGAAAATCCAGAAGCTACGATTCGATGGGTTGATTATTTCTATTCAAAAGAAGGTCGTGAATACTTAAATGATGGACCTGAAGGATATCTTTGGAAAAAAGGTGAAAACGGTGAAAGAGTGTATCAAGAGGTACCAGAAGGTTTTGATAGTAGTGAAGATTATCGAGGAACATTAACGCCTGCATATGGAATTACTGCACCAACTGTTACGGCTCGAATCGAAGGTGTTGAACTATCAGAATTTGATAAGTTTATTGAAGCTGAAACGAAGGAAAAGATTGATCCTTATGCAAAGGTTCCATTTCCACTTACCTATTTAACAAATGAAGAGCAAGCAACAGTAAATACCATTGAAGTGGATTTACAATCCTATGTAGAACAAATGGAAGCAAAATTCATCACTGGGGTTGAACCATTATCTAATTGGGATAAATACGTAAAAACGATTGAAGATATGAATATAGAAAAATATATTCAAGTTTACCAAGATGCTTACGATCGTTGGAAAGATAGTTAATAGGATTAACATTATATTCTAATCCCTGATAGACTAATAAATTAATATGAAAATAAAGGATGGATCGTATGCCCCTAATAAAAAGAGGGTATACGATTCATCATTATATTTTGGAGGATTGAACATGGGAAAATACAAAAATAGTCATTTTCCCATATACGAACGATTGAATAGTTTAATAAATCAAATGACATTGAAAGAAAAGGTAGCCAATTAAATCAAAAAATGTATGGATGGGAAGCCTACAATAAAACAGAAAATGGATATGAATTAAAAAGATAAATTTACAAGGCCTTGGTTCTCATGGCCAATTCGATGTTTAGTGAATTTTTATTAACCCAATGTCTTCTGTTTGTAAAAGGCAGTCCATTAGCAAATAGGTAAGAAAGATAAACGAGAGTGATTATGGAGGTGAAACATATGAGTGTTGAAGTTCTAGTAAATGATTATCGAAATGGTTACCTTGAAAATATCCATCCTGGTCATATTTGTGGGGTGAATGCAACAGGAATTATCAAATACAAGGTAGGAGATACAGAGCATTGGACTTTTTTGCGGTCCGCATTAAAGCCAATACAGGCGATTCCAGCAATTGCTAATCATATTCAGGAGCATTTCAAGCTAACGAATCGTGAAACATCCCTAATTGCTGCATCACATCGAGGTGAAGAATTACATATCGATGAGCTGGAGAAATTACTGGATAAAATCGGGGTAGCAGAAGAAGAATTGCTATGCCACCCGACATACCCACTAAATTCAAGGGCAAAGGAAGCACTCCTAAAAAAGAATCAACCGAAAAGAAAGCTATACCATAATTGTTCTGGCAAGCATCTAGGAATGCTTGCACTGGCAAAAGTTCTCGGTGTAAATACTGAAGGATATTTTGAATTAGAACATCCGGTACAGCAGGAAATCCTTATAGCGCTTTCTAGTATTTCCGGGTGCAGTATTGATCAAATTAGGATGGGTGTGGATGGGTGTGGTGTTCCTGTCTATGCACTGCCACTTAAATTTCTTGCAAATACCTACCTGCGATTTGCAAGACCAGAGCTTATTTGTGACCAATCCATTCAAGATGCAGTTATCAAAATAACAAGCATGATGAATGAACATCCAGAAATTATTTCAGGAACAAATGCGATTTGTACAAGTTTGTTAATGGATGACAATATCGTTGCAAAAGGTGGAGCGCAAGGGGTTTATTGCTTTGGATTAAAAGAGGAGAAATTAGGTTTTTCCTTGAAAGTAATGGACGGTTCTGAGGAACAATGGCCATTAATCGTTGCAAGTATTCTCGAACAAATCGAGTATAAAAATCAGGATACTATCCAAAGGTTGTATAACTTGTCTCAAAAAGAAATATATAACGACAACAACAAACTTGTAGGGAATAAAAAAGCTGTATTTAAATTAGTGGAAGTTTAATGGGGAGTGTCCAAAAAGTGAATGTAACAGAACCTGTACGCGCATTTCATTTAAGATTCGGGTCACATGACTTGGTTGATTCATTTAAGAAATTTATTGAGAAGGTGTTGGTCCCAAAAGGAATTAACCATTTAGTTTTGGAATGTAATACGTCTTTTGTATTTGAATCACACCCAGAAGTCACTGGTGGAACATTAACAAAGCAGGATGCAAGAGAAATAGCAGCAGTATGCAAAAATAAAGGGATACGACTTATCCCTTTATTCCAATGTCTAGGTCACCAAGGTTGGGGAGGTGCACCGAATTCAATTTTGAAAGCGCATCCTGAATTTGATGAAACACCTCATGTGCCATTTGATGCAAAGTGGCCAGATATTTTCTGCAGGAGCTGGTGTCCGGAACATCCAGACGTTAATCAGTTTATATTTGAGCTAATGGATGAACTTATCGACGCGTTTCGAGCTGATGCATTCCATGTTGGTATGGATGAAGTATTTGTACTGGCAGATGATCAATGTCCTCGCTGTCAAGGGAAGGACAGAGCCGATTTATTTGCCAAAGTTGTTAATGATCTTCACAAGCATTTAGTAAAAGAGCGCGGTGTTGAAATGTTTATGTGGGGAGATCGGTTAAACGACAGTGCGAAGCTGGGCTATGACCAATGGGAAGGGGATACGTTTGGCACCCATAAAGCAATTGATCTCATACCTAAAGATATTGTGATGATGGATTGGCATTATGAAAAATTGGATGAGTATCCTTCGATTCGCAATTTTATAGAGAAAGGCTTTACCGTCATTCCAGCATGTTGGTTCAAAACAAATGCTGCTATTGATTTCTTTAACGAAAGCAAACGCCAGGCTCAAGAACAAGGATCAGAAGATAAAATGCCCGGTATGGTTGTGACATCATGGAACAGCTGGGACAAAGAGTCTTTTGAAAGGTTTATGACGATGTCTCCAAATAGCTTCGAATGTGATGAAAAATTAGAAGAGCTGGATGAATTATATCGGACAATGTCTGTCATCGTGGAAAAGCTAAATAGTAGATTCTAAAAAATTTATTAAATTAGGGGTGTTATGAGATGAAATTAGGATTAAGTACGTATAGTTTGCTAGATGCCATTAACGCGGGAGAAATGGATATTCTGGATGTTATCGAGTGGATTGCCGATAATGGTGGAGAGCATATGGAAATTGTCCCTTATGGATTTACTTTAGTAGATAACTTGGAACTAGCAGATAAAGTACGAGAAAAAGCAAAAGAAGTTGGCATTGAGCTATCAAACTATTCAATGCCTGCTAATTTTGTTCAGGATACCGAGGAAGAATTTGCGGCAGAGGTTGCAAGAATGAAGGAACATATAGATCTTTTAGATCGCATGGGCATCAAACATATGCGCCATGATGTGACGGCATTTACCTTACCCCCTGAAAAAATGACAATCAAATACTTTGAAAACAGCCTACCGCAAATTATTGAAGGAAGCCGCCGCATCGCTGACTATGCAGCAAAATTCGGGATTACAACAACAATTGAAAATCATGGAGTTGCTGTCCAGCATAGCGATCGAGTTCAAAGGGTGCTACAAGCAGTGGACAGACCTAACTTTAAAACGACGTTGGATGTAGGAAATTTCATGTGTGTCGATGAAAATCCTATTGTAGGTGTAAAGAAGAACCTGCCATATGCATCACTCGTGCATTTTAAGGATTTTTACTTCCGTCCTTACTATAACGACCCAGGTGCAGGAAAATGGTTTAAAACGTCTAATGGCAACTTTTTAAGAGGTGCAATTGTTGGACAAGGTGATATTGAAATAAGAGAAATTGTGAAACTGATTAAAGATTCCGGTTATGACGGTTATATAACATTGGAATTTGAAGGAATGGAAGAATGCAGAGAAGCTTGCAAAATTGGAATGGATAATCTAAGACGTTTCTGGGAAGAAGCTTAATTCCTAAAATGTAACATAATGAGAATGAGATTGAGATAATTATAGAGAAGATATACTTGAAAGGAATGAAAATATGACGACTGACCCGAAAGACAAGGAAGTAAATCATGGTGTCCATAATTTTAGTGCAGAAGAGAAATGGTTCAAACCAAAAGACCCAGTGATATTGGATCGATTAGAATGGTTTAAGGACCAAAAATTAGCTTTGATGATGCACTGGGGGCCGTATTCTCAGCTTGGTGTTGTGGAATCATGGGCTCTAAGTGATAAGGATGGCGATTGGTCACGTACGGATATTGACTGGGAAGAAGATGGAGAGGAATTTAAGCGACAATATTTCAATCTAAATAAAACATTTAACCCTGTTCGTTTTCAACCTGAAGTTTGGGCTGACTTAGCCGCAGAGGGCGGTTTTAGATATTTCATTTTCACGACGAAACATCATGATGGCTTTAGTATGTGGGACACGAAAGAGACTGATTACCGTGTTACTTCATCAGAATGTCCTTTTCACAATCATAAGTATGCTGATATATGCAAGCATGTCTTTGATGCTTTTCGTGAAAAGGGCTTGGGAATCGCAGCATATTTTTCTAAGGCAGATTGGCATACACCTTACTATTGGGCACCTGGCATGGCTCGGGGTAGGGAGATGTGGCGAGGTCCGTCATATGACCCAGATGAATACCCATGGTTGTGGGATAAGTTTGTGAACTTTACTCATAATCAGATAATGGAGCTAATGTCCAAATATGGTCGAATTGACGTGTTGTGGTTAGATGCAGGATGGGTTGGTAAAGGGAGGCAGGACATCCGCCTCGGAGAAGTGGTGGAAAAAGCCCGTGAAATACAGCCATGGTTGCTTACAGCTGACCGTACGATCGGCGGGGAGTTTGAAAACTATATTACCCCTGAACAGACGATTCCTGACAATCCGATGAGTGTGCCATGGGAAAGTTGTATAACGATGGGAACTTCTTTTTCCTTTAAATATGAAGATAAGTATAAGTCTACACGCGATATTGTCCACACGTTGATTGAAATCATATCTAAAGGCGGAAATCTTGCATTAAATGTTGCACCACAACCTGATGGGCGCTTACCTGAGGGAGCCATTAAAAGGATGAAAGAGCTTGGAGCTTGGTTGAAGGTTTACGGTGAAGCCGTCTATGGTACACGCATTTGTGCACCGTATTTCAAAGGAGGTCTAGCTTTCACAAGAAAAGGTGAAACAGCTTACTGTTTCCGGTTATATCAAAGCGAAGATGATCGTTATAAGGATGAATATGTTTACATTCCTTATACTGAAAAGGTACGGCGTATAGATATTCTGGGCGGTGAAGGAAATCTTGAATTTAGTCAGATGGAAGAAGGAATATCTGTAAGAATACCAAAAGTGGAGGAAAAGGAAGGAAATATTCCAATCGCCCATGTATTTAGGTTAACATAATCAATCATTTTAAGAATAACTAAGGTAGAGGTGTAAGAGATTTATTTCGAATAGAAGGTGAAGCGAGAACATAATTGACTTTAACCGCTTCAAAAAACAGGTGTCCGTTTTTTTTTTGAAGCGGTTTTGGTTAAAGCTCGAAACTAGGTGTTGATCTTCTCATCTTCTCCCAGTCTTTCAAGAATTCTTCTTTTCCGATAAAGCATCATACCTGCTTCAGCCAAGTCATGGATCATAGATCGATTTGTGAGTGCTCCAAATACCATTCCTGCGATTGGCACCATTTGTAGTAGCTTTTTCCAACCGAATTGATCACGATACGTGTAAACGACCTCACGCCAGCCTTGTAGTTGGGAAATCATTTCATTATTTGTTGTTTTGTCGCGATGATAAAATGCTGATAATTCATTTAAAATGGCTTGTTTTCCAACAACATCCGCTGAGGCAAATTGAAGACTTTTTACAATGAAAATCCGCTCATTACGATCTTTTGGATCATAGCCATAAGCGATCGCAATTTCCTGAAGCGTTTTTAATGAAAGACCAAGCAGTACAGGAATATCAACCGCTAACGTGAAGATCCCACCGATTCCAGTGGTTGCTCCTTGGATAGTAGCTAGCTGACTTCGGTTAGTCTTTAATTCTTGGCCAACAGCATCCATAGTGGATAATGGAAGGGAAGCTATATCATCAAGCTCAATGGTCTCTTTTTGTGAATGCTTCCGTAGTTTTGCTAAAATAGCCTTTTCCTGTGTTAAGTATTGTCCACCTGTTTGAACGAAAGATCCTAGCTCATCTAGTAAAACACCAATTTTCTTTTGGATAAAAGCAGGAGTTACTTTATCTAATAGCTTAAAAGGAAGGCGGCCAATTTTTTCCCAAAACCAAAGACCCTGTTGATCCTTCTCCCATTTTTCAATTGCTTGTAGCTCTGTTTGTAACCAATCCTTAGTTTCCACGTCATACCAACCTTTTCATTAATTTATCATTTATACTTGTATAACTGTATTACGTTTGACCTTTTAATAGGTTCCATAATAATATAGTTTCCCCGAGATTTTAACCATACTCTCCGATAATAAGATCTTTTAAACCTAAAATGATTAGTCCATTCATACCAAAAAAAGGCTGTTTTCGCAAACCTTGTTGCTATTTACTAAGTAATGCGGTGTGGTTGATTGCAGCGAGAGATGCTCGCTTTCCGCGGGGCGGGCGGTGAGCCTCCTCGGCGTAAACGCCTGCATGAGTCTCACCTGTCCGCTGCTCCCGCAGGAGTCTCGCACCTCCGCTCCAATCAACCTTAAAATTAAAAGCAACAATCTCTTAGAAAAGTGCCAAAAAAAAAAGACGTGGAATCTCCTCACGTCTTAATAAATTATTATTCAGCCATTTTTTCCAAATTGCCATTACGATCCATTTTAAATGTTGTGGTGGATGCGCGATCGTCTTCATCAAATAATACTAGTTTTCTTGCGCGGTTCATGATTTTCATTAATGTTTCATAGTCTTCTTGGACTGTAACGGTATCTTGTTCAAGTCTCTCAACCTTTTTCATTAATTCTTCGTTTTGTGAAGTGAGCTCTTGATTTTCACGCTTTAATCGTCTATTTTCACTCATAAGAGCCTCTGAATGCTCATTATTTGATTTATAAGAATGCAAGAATGCAATAACCTGCTCCATCGTCATTCTGTTAGGTGATACAGCTTGTTGATTCATACCTGTAAATGGTTGTGCTGCTACTGGTTTTGGTGTTGGTTTCGGTAAGTTAGCAGTTACATCCTCATCAGCAGGCATAACTTCGGCCATATGACTCTCTAAAGCTGACATCATCGTAAGCTCTTCTTGTTCATCCACATCAATTTCAATAGAAGGTAAATCTGGAGAATAAAGAAGCTGCTTTTTGACTGGCTGTCCCTTTCCTAAAGCTCTCATACGTTGTTTGCGTTGTTTTTTAGCTAGTTGAAGTGCTTTTTCATAATCATGTCTTACAACTGCATTCCAACGGAAGCCACATGCAGCAGAGGTGCGATTCAGCTTATCTCCTACTTCTTCAAAGGCATTTAACTGTGTACTTCCCTCCCGTACATGACGTAAAACAGTTTCAGCTAGTAATAAATCATTCTCTTCAGACCAAGCATCTTGTCTTTGTTTCATCTTTTTCCAACTCCCTATATAAATAGATGGTTTAATTCATTAACTGTTATTAAGCATGGACAATTTCGAAGGATTTTATACAAATTTCTTAAGAGGATACTAGTTTTTTATGGAAATTAATTAGTAATGATTTCATTCAACAATATATCTTTCATCTTTAGAATCTACTATCCGAGGTGATATTATCCATTGATGGAAGGTAAATCTCAGGTTTGACTGTCCTTGCTTACTTGCATTGGGCTTGGATACGCGGTAAAATACCTTTTAGTGAAAACGGAAGGTTTAGATGAAGAAAAGGAAACGGAACCTAAACGATTTGTTGAATTTAGCTAGCGCGTAGACGATTTATAGTTAAATAAAGCAATGTAGTATTAGCTTGTTCCACCTTTTATTGAAGTTGATAACTTAAAAACGTCTTATTCGTTTTGTATCGTAGAAAGGATTGTAGCTCGATGGCAAATGAATTTAGAATTTGTGATGATTGTCAAGCAACAAACATTAAAACATTAGTGCCACGATTAGAAAAAATAGATTCGGAAGCTTCGATTGATATAGCATGTCAATCTTACTGTGGTCCAGGAAGAAAGAAAGCTTTTGCATTTGTAAACAATCGTCCTATGTCAGCACTAACAGAAGATGAACTCATTGAAAAAATCGAAAAAAAATTAAAAAAATAACATCACCCTTGTTGATCGATACAAAGGTGATTTTTTATTGTCGTTTTATGTAAGATTTAAGTGTGAATATCAATTAGGAATCGATATAATAAAAGAAGTGAAAAAAGAAATTAAACCATTAGTGAAATACAATTAAGAGACAAGTCAGAACGGAAGAGGGAAGACAATGGAAAATGGAAAATTGTCTGAAGAAAAGGTATTTAAAGATCCCGTTCACCGCTATATACATGTTCGTGATAAACTCATTTGGGATCTAATTGGAACGAAGGAATTCCAACGACTTAGAAGAATTCGTCAGCTTGGTACAACCTATTTAACGTTTCATGGTGCAGAGCATAGTCGGTTTAACCATTCTTTAGGTGTATATGAAATTGTTAGACGAATTGTGGATGATGTCTTTAAGGGGCGCCCACAATGGGATGATGAAGAGAGACTCTTATGTCTTTGTGCTGCACTTCTACATGATTTAGGTCATGGACCATTTTCACATTCCTTTGAAAAGGTATTTCACCTTGATCATGAGGACTTTACTCAGGCGATTATACTAGGACGTACCGAGGTTCATTCTGTTTTAAAAGAAAATGGGGATGATTTTCCGAAGAAGGTTGCAGAGGTTATTGCAAAAACCTATGAAAATAAACAGGTTGTTAGTTTAATATCTAGCCAGATTGATGCAGATCGCATGGATTACTTGCAGCGTGATGCCTATTATACAGGGGTTAGCTATGGTCATTTTGATATGGAAAGAATTCTCCGTGTCATGCGCCCTCGTGAAGATCAAGTTGTTATAAAAAGCAGTGGGATGCATGCTGTTGAGGATTATATTATGAGTCGCTATCAAATGTACTGGCAGGTTTATTTTCACCCTGTTACTAGAAGTGCTGAAGTGATCCTGACAAAAATACTTCATCGAGCAAAACAACTACATCAGGAATTTTACTCCTTTAAGCATAGTCCTATCCATTTTTATTCCATATTTGAGGATGAGCTTACATTAGAAGACTACTTAAAATTGGATGAATCTGTTATTATGTATTATTTTCAAGCATGGCAGGATGAGGAAGATTCGATTTTAAGTGATTTATGCAGACGTTTTATGAATCGCAAATTGTTTAAATATGTAGAATTTAATCCAAATGTACAGATGATGACATTGATGGAGCTAACCACCTTATTTAAGAAGGCAGGCATTGATCCTGACTATTATTTAGTTGTCGATTCTTCTTCAGACCTACCATATGATTTTTATCGACCTGGTGAGGAAGAAGAGCGGTTGCCAATCCATTTACAAATGTCAAACGGAGATCTTAGAGAGCTATCAAGACAATCTGAAATCGTTGATGCGATCTCAGGAAAAAGAAGAACAGATCATAAATTATATTTCCCATTAGATTTACTAGAGGATTTTTCAACGAAACGATCAGCTAAGAAAAAGATATTAGAATTATTAAACCTATCTAAATAGATTGGAAAAGTGCGACATCCTGAAATTAAATGTTCTGGGATATTAGAGCTAGACACAAATAAGTAAAGTACAGATAATTACACCTTTTATCGATCAAACAGAGAAAGAGTTAGGAGATGACGGGGTTTTGATGAAAGAACACGCTAAGTTGATGAAGGTGATCTCATCGGCTGGGGAAATCATTGGTCGGAAAAAGCTACAAAAGATGATTTATATCGCGAAAAAGATAGATCTGCCTTTTTATGAAAAATATAACTTTCACTTTTATGGGCCGTACTCTGAGGAGCTGACACTTCGTATTGAAGAGCTTTGTAATTTAGGGTTCTTAAATGAAGTTCATGAAAAAAGGGGTGGCTATTTTCAATATCGCTATTCATTAACAGATACTGGAACTGAATTTTTAGGTCATTATGATCTAGATCTGCCTCCATTTGAAGGTTGTATGCTTCATCTAAATGAGCAAAGCTCAAGATTTTTAGAGCTTGTTTCAACGGTTTTATATTTTGATGGATTAGAACAAGAAGAGGTTAAAGAGAAGGTATTTACATTAAAGAGTAAGCAGCGTTATACAGAAGAAGAGATTCTAGAGGCGTATAAATATATTGAGAATATACGAGGTTTAGTTGCAGAAGAGCTCGCCAAACATTAAGTTGGCGAGCTTTTCTTCATCGTTTAGGAAATTACAAAATTCTTGAACTGTGGATAAGCGCACGACATCCAGCTCCAGCACCTAGCCCCTCTAGGGTCTAGCTAATTTAGAATTGAAGGCAAAGAACGCCTTCTATTCTAAATCATCTTATTGCCCGAGGCTAATCAAGGCGCCCTGAGCTTTTGTTATTGGTCGCTTAATCTTTTACCACCAAGCGCATAATTGCTTTTACTCATTTCATCGATAAAGACAGCAATTTTTTCAGCAGGTGCCCCAGTTGTTTCCGATACAGCGGCAGTTACTTTTTCGACTAATGCTCTTTTTTGCTCGTCTGTTCTTCCTTCGAGCATTTTAACTGTTACGTATGGCATTGTATATCACTCCTTCATATGTATGGGCTTTATCGTGATCAAAATAGTACGAAATCAGCCTGTAAATATAGTATACTTTAAGCGAAATGGTTTGCATAACATGTTAAGCTAGTAGTAAATAGATTGAATTTAGTTTAAGTTGAACTTTAAGGCTGTTTTGCAAACTTTGTTGCTATTTACCAAATAGTGTGGTTGATTGCAGCGAGAGATGCTCGCTTTCCGCGGGGCGGGCGGTGAGCCTCCTCGACGTAAACGCCTGCATGAGTCTCACCTGTCCCGCTGCTCCCGCAGGAGTCTCGCACTTCCGCTCCAATCAACCTGAATTAGTTTTTTGTTTTAAAAGCAACAATCTCTTAAAAAAGAACCAACTTTAAAAGTCTAAAGGAGAGAGAGATGGACAATTTAAATAGTATAAATAGTTTTTTAGCATTTCCACTTGAAATGATTCCATATGTTGTCATTACGTTAATGATTGCTTTTACAATTCACGAATATGCTCATGCTTATGTAGCATATAAATTTGGTGATCCAACGGCACAAAGGCAAGGTAGATTAACGCTTTCTCCACTCGCACATCTAGATCCCTTTGGTACTCTGCTCATTTTTATTGCAGGCTTTGGTTGGGCAAGACCTGTACCTGTTAATCGTTCCTATTTTAAAAGACCTCGTTTAGCAGGTGTTCTCGTTTCAGTTGCAGGTCCACTTAGTAATTTAGTGATCGCTTTTCTTGGTACTGCAATTTGGTATATTCTATTAGCAACAAATGCAGTAACAGCACTACCAGAATTTTATGTGAACGGTCTTCAGGATTTTTTCAATATATTTGTGTCACTTAATGTGATGCTATTTATATTTAATTTACTTCCATTTCCACCACTAGATGGGTACCGGATTATTGAAGATCTCGCTCCTGCAAATATTAGAGCGAAAATGACTCAATATGAGAGTTATGGAATCATTATTTTTCTGATATTAGTAATTACACCACTTGATGGTTATATTATTCAGCCAATTTTTGCTGTTGGTAGAACAGCGGTGATGGACTTGTTTCACTTACTTTTAGGTCCAATATTATAGGTTAAATGATTTAGGAGGTTTAAACATGGAGGAAAATAAAAAGAAGAAAAGCATTGGCTTTAATATTATAAAGAGTGATCCAACTGATGGACATGGAGGTTATGGTGTTGGTGCACTAAGTCTTGATAATGTATCACCAGTATTTATAGATATTGAAGAAGGAGAGGCCTTCGTTGATATTGGGGCTATGCATGCAAGAAGTGTTGTTGAAAAGGGAATTAAATTTCTTAAAACTAAAGAAGAGGTTCCTAATGGAAAGCCTTATTGGCTAGTATGGGTCACGATTGATCGTAAGGCAGAAGGTCCATATTACGCTGGTGTTGCAGCATGTGAGATGACAGTTGATCGTTCCATAAGAAGAGGCTATAAATCACTTCCGGAACATGTTAACCGAATGGATAAATCAATGAAACGTCATATTATTGTCGACCATATGGATGAACGTTCAAAGGAAATCCTTGCTGGATACTTAAAAAAGCATGATAAACATATGTGGGAACACTCTGATCAAAAATTAAAAGACGACCTAAATGCTAACTGAAATATGTCGAAAATGTGACGATTTTGTGAATAACTTGGTAAATTCTTGTGGTTCTTCGGTAAAATTAGTAGACTAAGAATACAGTTATAAAACTAGGACATAAAAAACCCCGAACAACTTAGTTCGGGGTTTTTTATTTTGTTGAATGGAATATTGTCTTTAAAAATAGTGGATTCATCAATCCCACCATTTAAAAATGTCATACCAACTATCTTTTTCTTTCTTCTTGTGATCATGAATCTTTTCATCATCGGTTTCTGTAAGATGCTCTGTACAATATTCTGTTGGTTCTGTGCCTTCAATAAAGTAGGTGAGCCTTCGGACAGGACAATCCTCAGTAGCAAGCTTCCCGCTAGCGGGATTTATGTACACTCCTACGGTACCATCTGGTGGACGAAATGCTTTAACAGACTCATTGTCCAAAGCCTTTTCCATGAACTTAGCCCAGATTGCTTTCGCATAGCCCCGTTCTTGAACGAGATCAATTGTTTTTCCTTTGTCATATCCAGTCCAAACCCCAGCTACTAATTGTGGTGAAAAACCAATCATCCAGCTATCTGTTGATGTAGTACCAGATTTTCCGGCGTAGTCTCTCGTTAAAGAGTCAGCAATGCTATGACCAGTGACAGAAGTATAATCATTTAATGCTGTATCAAACATTCCTGTCATCATATGAGTTGTAACAAAAGCAGCTTGTTCATTAAGGATTTGTTCCTTTTTAGTATCAGCTTTATAAATAACTTCACCAGTGGCATCCTCTACCTTAGTAATAAAGGTAGGCTCAATATTTCTTCCACCATTCTCTAGCATACCGTAAGCATTTACAATCTCGACTAAACGAACTGGAGATGTTCCTAAAGCTGTTGAAGGGATGTTTTTAATTTTCGTGTTAAGTCCAAATAACTCTCCCGTTTTTACAAGGTTTTCCATCCCGAGCATCATATGAGTTTTAACAGCATAAATGTTATCAGATAAAGCGATGGCTTGAAGCATCGTAATAAAGTCATTCGCATAATAGTCATTATAGTTGCTAGGTTTATATGAAGCATTGCCATCATCATATGAAAATGTCGTTGGCTCACTCAGCATCTCTGTAGATGGCGTAAATCCCTTGTTTATCGCTGCGTAATATAATAAAGGCTTTATTGTTGATCCGGGCTGTCTTTTCGCCTGTGTTGCGCGATTAAAAGGACTTTCTTTATAGTCGCGCCCACCTATCAAGGCCTTTACATAGCCTGTAGCCGGATCAATCGCGACAAAACCAGCTTGAATATCAGACTTCTTTTCGATTGATTTTTCCACCAGGTCCTCTGCGATTTCTTGCATTGTTAAATCTAATGTCGTATAAATTCTTAACCCTTTTGTTTCAATCATTTGCGCGTTAATATTTAACTCGTCTGCTAAAGAACTCATAACAGCATCTTGAAAATAAGGGGCAATACCTTTTTGAACCTTATCTTCCTTTGTTGTAAAAATTAGACTCTCGCTTAATGCGCTGGCTAATTGTTTTTCCGTAATATAGCCCTCTTTTTCCATCGTTTTCAAGATGATCGCTTGTCTACCTTTGGATTTTTCTTGATTAACGTAAGGAGAATAAAGGTTGGGACCCTTTGGGATGCCTGCAAGCATAGCGGCTTCTCCTAAAGATAACTCACTGGAATTCTTTCCAAAGTAATATTTAGCAGCAGCTTCGATCCCATATACTCCATGGCCATAATAAATCGTATTTAAATAACCCTCTAAAATTTCATCCTTACTATAATTTTGTTCAAGGCGTATGGTGTAAAAGGCTTCCATCGCTTTTCTTTGCCAGGTTTTTTCATGTTCTAAAAATAGATTACGAGCATATTGCTGTGTAATCGTACTAGCCCCTTGAACCTTGGCCATTGCCTTTAAATCCGCTAAAGCAGCCCCTGCAATTCGTTTAAAATCAAAACCATTATGATTATAAAAGCTTCGATCCTCGATTGCGATCGTTGCTTGAAGAACATTTTCAGAAATATCATCAAGCTTCACCCAATACCGTTTTTGCCCATTATGTAATTCCCCAATCTTTGACCCATCACTCGCATAAATAATCGTCGATTGTGGCACTGTTAAAGAGGGAGGTCCTTGCCATTTGGCATACATAACAACACTAAGAATAATCGTTGAAAAAAAGACTAATAATAGCAAACTAATAAACGTAATGGCACGGATTGTCTTTAACGTAATTCGAATTCGTTTAGGTGTGATCACATCCATTTTGCTCACCTCCGATCTAAAATAGAAAAGCTCAGGGCGCCTGCATTATTCAGCCTCGGGCTTAAAGACGCTCATGAATAAAAGGTGTTCTTTACCTTCAATTCATGAGTGGCTTATGACTCGAGGGGCTAGGCGCAGGAGCTGATCATAAGTTGTCCGAACTAAGATACTATTAGCCATTATGAGTTTTTTAAAAGGTTTTTAAACATTTTGATAAAAAGTCATGAATTTTTTCTTGATTTTTTACTAGATTCATCTATAGTTTTAAAAGGATAATAAAGAAAAATTTTCCGGATGTTCTTATGACATACCGGTTAAAATAATAAAACAAGCTTAAATACATGAATTCTGTCTCTTAAGGTTTGACATAAATGTAAAAGGATAAATGTATAGTTGAGAGCTGATAGATGAAAGGATGGTAATAAAATGAGTGAATTATGGTACACAGAAAAACAAACAAAGAATTTCGGGATTACATTAAAAATTAAACAAACGTTACATACAGAGCAAACAGACTTTCAATACTTAGAAATGGTTGAAACGGAAGAATTCGGAAATATGCTTTTTCTTGATGGAATGGTCATGACATCACAAAAGGACGAGTTTGTTTATCATGAAATGGTTGCACATGTTCCTTTATTTACACACCCTAACCCTGAAAATGTTCTTGTTGTTGGCGGTGGTGATGGCGGTGTTATCCGTGAAGTACTGAAGCATCCTCAAGTGAAGAAAGCAACTCTTGTTGATATAGATGGAAAAGTCATCGAGTATTCAAAAAAATTCCTTCCTGAAATTGCAGGAAAACTTGAAGACCCACGTGTAGATGTAAAAGTAGGCGATGGCTTCATGCATATCGCTGAAAGTGAAAATGAGTATGACGTCATTATGGTAGATTCTACTGAACCAATGGGGCCTGCTGTAAACTTATTTACAAAAGGATTTTATGCTGGTATTTCAAAAGCGCTTAAAGAAGATGGCGTTTTTGTAGCACAAACAGACAACCCTTGGTTTACACCAGAACTAATTACAAATGTCCAACGTGATGTGAAGGAAATATTCCCGATTACACGTCTTTACACTGCGAACATCCCAACATACCCAAGTGGTTTATGGACATTCACAATTGGTTCTAAAAAATATGATCCACTTGAAGTAAGTGAAGAACGTTTCCATGAAATTGAAACTAAATATTATACAAAAGAATTACACAAAGCTTGCTTCGTATTACCGAAATTCGTAAGTGACTTAATTAAGTAATTCTCATTATATAAGAAGTCAAACACAATAAAATAAAGTGAATCAAGAAAACTTTAAGTGAGGGAATAGTTCTCTCACTTTTTTATAGGAGGAAAAGTAAATGAGATTTGATGAAGCATATTCAGGTAATGTATTTATCAAGAGCCATCCTAACTATGAAGAAAGTGAAGCAGTAATTTACGGAATGCCTATGGATTGGACAGTAAGCTACAGACCAGGCTCCCGTTTTGGTCCAGCTCGTATTCGTGAGGTATCAATTGGGCTTGAAGAATATAGTGCTTATTTAGATCGAGAGTTAGATGAAGTAAAATATTATGATGCCGGAGACATTCCGCTTCCATTTGGAAATCCACAAAGAAGCATCGATATGATCGAGGAATATATCGACCAATTACTAGCAGACGGTAAATACCCATTAGGAATGGGTGGTGAACATTTGGTTTCCTGGCCAGTAATGAAGGCGATGTATAAAAAATATCCTGATTTAGCAATCATTCATATGGATGCACATACAGATTTACGTGATGAATATGAAGGTGAACCATTATCACATTCAACACCAATTAAAAAAATTGCTGATTTAATCGGGCCAAAAAATGTCTATTCATTTGGGATTCGCTCAGGTATGAAGGAAGAGTTCCAATGGGCAAAAGAGGTGGGCATGCACATCTCAAAATTTGATGTACTTGAACCATTAAAAGAAGTATTACCAACGCTTGCCGGACGTCCGGTATACGTCACAATAGACATTGATGTTCTAGATCCTGCACACGCACCAGGAACAGGTACAGTAGATGCAGGCGGAATTACTTCTAAAGAACTGTTAGCATCAATTCATGAAATTGCGAAATCCGATATTCGTGTCGTTGGTTCGGATTTAGTAGAGGTTGCACCGATCTATGATAATTCTGAGCAAACAGCAAATACGGCTAGTAAAATTTTAAGAGAAATGATTTTGGGCTGGGTGCAGAAGAAGGGTTGAGGTGGTGCCTGTCACTCCCCGGAATTTGTCGAAAAATAGCAACTTCAGCAGTAAGGAAGGAATCCAGGCTTTATCTGCCTGGATTCCTTTTTCTCTTTTAAGCTACGATTTCAAAGTTTGTTGTGAAAAATTACATTAATTTTTGTAACCTCTTAGTTATATCTGTAATAACTAAGAGGTTTATAATAGTTGTCAACATATAAAATTAAATTAAATATTGGATAAATAACCTTTTTATTACATAAAAGTAATTTATTTCATTTAATCATTTCTTTTCCCATAATCTATTAAAAGCGCTGATAGATTCAAATCCTTAAGAAGATAGTCTACGTAAATAATCCTAAAGTGGATAAGTATAAAAACCAATATGTTAATTCCTTCCTCAAATATTACAAGAAAAGCCATGTTAAGATATCTCCCGAAGGCAATTATTACGAGGGAGGATGAACAAATTGAACAAAAAAATGTTATTATCGGTAGTTGCTGGGGCAGCTTTATTAATGGCAAACCCAGTAGCAAATAAGGCAGAAGCTACTTCATTTTCTACAAATGCACAAGCAAAGGTGTACTATTACAATTCTAGTAATGTAGATTTTGAAGAAATCAATCAGTTAGTCAAGAATTACCTACAAAACTATCAAATTAAACAACCAAATACTCAACAAAATGAAGTAGAAGCACCTATAGAAGAAACGAATACAACAAATCAACAACCGACAAAAGAACAGCCTGTAGCACAACAACCTGCTGAGCAGCAATCACCACAAGCAGAGCAAACGAATAAGACAGAACAGACTTCGTCTCAATTAAGTGAATATGAACAACAAGTGGTAGACTTAACAAATCAGGAGCGTGCAAAAAATGGACTTCCTGCATTAAAAGTGGACCTTGAGTTAAGTAAGGTTGCCCGTGAAAAATCATCGGACATGCAAAGAAACAACTATTTCTCACACACAAGCCCAACCTATGGCTCACCATTTGATATGATGAAGCAATTTGGGATCACATATAAAGCAGCAGGAGAAAACATTGCAAAGGGCCAACGTTCACCAGAAGAAGTTGTGAATGCGTGGATGAACAGTGAAGGACACCGTAAAAATATTTTAAGCGCGAACTTTACCCATATTGGTGTGGGGTATGTGGCTGAGGGGAATTACTGGACTCAGCAATTTATAGGTAAATAAGCAATAAAGAAATGGCGACCATAATCAACTAGTCGCCATTTCTTTATGTTCCCATAGTAATTTCAATAGATTGATGAATTAGCATCAGAAACAGAATGGATTTAACCTTCTATAAACTTTATTTATAACAATGTGAGAAATATGTGTAAATTATTTGTTGACTCTAGAGAGTCGATATAGTAATATAGTTTTTATCGCATTGAGGGATAGAAATTAATGTCCTCACATGATTGCAGAATAAAGGTACTTAATATAACGATTCATGTTAATTTTTCAAATTAAAGTATTTTGAAAAAGTTATTGACAAGATATTAATAGAATGGTATATTATATTTCTGCCTCAAATTAATAGTTCTTTGAAAACTAAACAAAACAGAAACGTCAACGTTAATCTAATTATCAAAAACGTACTATATAGTACAAACTTATGAGCTATATCAAACACTTTATTGGAGAGTTTGATCCTGGCTCAGGACGAACGCTGGCGGCGTGCCTAATACATGCAAGTCGAGCGAATCAATGGGAGCTTGCTCCCTGAGA